>CAVUEM010000001.1:0-4248 GCA_963740475.1 uncultured Alphaproteobacteria bacterium
AGGGCGGGTCAATCATCGGCTTGGTACGCCCGCGAGGCGCGCCAGCGCTCGGCAACCTCCGCGACGTATTTCTTCGCGATCCTTCCGCATGGCGCGGAGCTGCGCGGGCGGCGCATCGGTCTTCTCGTATGCCGAGGACCAGAGCATCATTTCGACCAGCATCGGCGCCAGATCGATGCCGCGTGCCGTAAGCCGGTAATGTTCGCGCCGGCTGTCCCCTTCGACCGACGCCGTCTCAATGATGCCGTGCGCTTCAAGGCGGCGCAGCCGGTCGGCAAGGATGTTCGTCGAGATTTCCTCGCCGCCTTCGAGCAGGGTGCCGAAGCTGTGGCGGCCCTTGAACATCAGGTCGCGGACGATCAGCAGCGACCAGCGGTCGCCGACGATCTCGACGGCGATGTTGACCGGGCAGCGCGACCGGAATTCGCGAGGGGGATCGGACATATCGCGAGCAATGCGCCAACCGCTTGCGTTTCGCAAGTGATGTGGATATCAATTGCAAAACGCAAGTGATATCGGGGAGGAACGATGAGCCGGCATGCATTTGCCGTTCTGGGCTACGTGGTAGCGACGTTCGCGACGCAGGCGCTGTCGCATTTCGTGGTGTTCAAGGCCCACTACGAGACCATTGCCTTCAACGCGCCGAGCCGATCTTCGCGCTCGGGCTCGCGTCGATGCTAATCCAAGGGGCGGTCCTCAGCGGTGTCTACGTCAACTCGCGCTTTCCCGAGCGCGGCATGGTCGGCGCACTCATCTTGAGCTGGCTCTTCGGCGCCTTCCTCGTGAGTTACATCGCGCTCGCCGAGCCGGCGAAGTACGCGGTGCCTGACATTGCCACATGGATCATGGTCGAGTTCGGGGCGGGCGCCGTGCAGTACTCGCTGGTCGGTCTGGCGCTCGGCCTTGCCCATCGCCGGTCGGGCTAAGCTAGGCCACCCGGCTCGAAAACGCCCGTCAACCGCTCGAGCCGGCCGAGCGTTGTGCCCGGGGAGATGAAACTGGTCACTCCTATGTCATTGCCACAGCTATAGATTTCTAGGTTTAAGGGGCGGCGGGCACGGGCACGGGAAGTTCGCTGCCAGTGGCGGCCGCAGGATGCTGCCCAGAGGCGGCTGACTGACCCAGCGAATGCGATCGCTTACGGCAACGTAGGACACATTGGTTCGTCACACACCTTCCTGGTTTCTGCGCCAAGCGTCCGACCGACCAGTTCGACGGTTCGATATCCAAGCACGATTGCGGGTAGCTTCAGATTGAAGGACGAAGCTCCGGGCGAAAGCATGCCGTCAAAAGGATTGGTCGGCGTCTACCAAGAGCCGTTAGCCCTCGCAGGGGCTCCGGTGTCGCTAGGCACGGTGATTGCCGAATGGAAGTTGGACAAGGGCGATGTCGCCGCGGCTTATAAGGAGGCCAAGGAACAAGCTGCGATCTATTCGGGCGGGGTTCTTGCGGGCGTCGAGTTAGCCAGCCACCGCTATCTTGTGGTCGTGTCGAAACGACAAATCATACCGCCCGGCGATCTGATCGAAGGCGGAATCACTTACAGGCATATCAACATTGCCGTCGAGCCGACCTCACTTTCTGTAGCTGCCAAGAAGCTAGCCAAATGAGTGTCGGTGTTCTCAGTCTCGTCCGGTGTCGGTAAGACGATTGCAGCAAAATCAATGTGTTGCAATTGGCGCGCCCGGAGAGATTCGAACTCCCGACCCTCAAATTCGTAGTCTGGCTTTCATGGCCGACTTCTGTCTGCTGATCTTGCCAAGGGCCGCCATTTTCCTCATCTTCGACCGCCAAGGCTACTCTCTTACCGCCACCAATTCGTGATGTTATGGTAGCTATGTGGTTGCTAATTGCAAATCTGAGGTTCTGCAGTGGCGGAGAAGAGCAGGGTCAAACTCACCAAGACCGTCGTCGGCCGGATGGGGCAGAACGATGTCCTCTGGGACAGTGACGTGCGCGGCTTCGGTGTTCGCTGCCAGCGGCAGGCGAAGAACTACGTCCTGAAGACGCGAGTGAATGGTCGGCAGCGCTGGTTCACAATCGGCGAGCACGGCTCTCCATGGACCCCCGACACGGCCCGTAAGGAGGCGATGGGCCTCTTGGCCGCCATTCACAAAGGCGCCGATCTGTCGGCTCTGAGGACCCACGGCCGCGCACGGCCGACAATGGTGGACCTCGCGGATCGGTACCTTCGCGAGCACGCCGCCCAGCACAAGAAAGCGTCGAGCGCCTCAGAGGACAGGCGGAACATCGACAACCACATCCGCCCACTCCTTGGATCGAAGCAGGTCTCCGAAATCACGCGGGCCGACATTGATGCGTTTAAACGAGCCGTGAGGGAGGGCAAGTCTGCGCCGAGAAACGGAAAGGGGCCGCGATCCGGCCATCGTGGCGGCGCGATAGTGTCTGGCGGAACGGGCGTTGCGAATCGCTGCCTTTCTCTTCTCTCCAAGATGTTCAATCTCGCCGAGCGCTGGGGGATGCGGCCCGACGGCTCCAACCCAGTGCGGCATGTCGAGAAATATCGGGAGAACAAGGTCGAGCGGTACCTGAGCCAGGAGGAACTCGAACGACTGGCTCAGGTGCTCAGGGATGCGGAGAACTCTGGCTCGGAAAGTCCCTTCGTCGTCGCGGCGATCCGCTTACTGTTGTTCACCGGCGCGCGCCTGAGCGAAATTCTCACGCTGAGGTGGGACTTTGTCGACCTCGACCGGTCTTTGATCAACCTTCCCGACAGCAAGACCGGAAAGAAGCAAATCTATCTCAACTCGCTCGCCAGTGACGTCCTGAGCGGCCTACCACATGTCGACGGCAACCCCTTTGTCATTGTCGGCAACAACGGTGGAAGCCACCTCGTCAATCTCACCAAACCTTGGCACCGCATCCGCAAATTGGCCGGCCTTGAGGACGTACGCATCCACGACTTGAGGCACAGCTTTGCTAGTGTCGCTGTGTCTGGCGGGCTTGCGCTTCCCCTCATCGGCAAGCTTCTTGGCCACCAAAAATCGGCGACTACAGAGCGCTATGCACATTTCGCTGACGATCCGGTTCGAGCAGCCAACGAGAAGGTAGCGCAAATTCTCCGAAAGTCGTTCTCGATGTAACTTCAGAAGGGGAAGCAGATGAGAACACTGCCTTTCGGATTGGCCTGTGCGCTGCTGTCGATGACCGCGCTCGCGGCCCGCTGCCGGTGAAGGGCACGCCGCCGGCCCCATAGCATCTCCTTCCGTTAGTCGGATAGCGTCGAGAGTACTACACTCGCGTCGCCGGCCCCATAGCGTCTTGTTTCGGGGAGGTTCTGGCAGGCTCTCACCCGCCTCGATACGCCGCCTCTCTCAAACCATCGTCACCCAGCACCCATAGCTCTCCGCGTCTTTACCCTTGCTGCCGCGCTGCTAATCGCTGCTCCAGCGGTCGCTGCAAATCCGAGATATTGCGTCCTTTGGTCGCGCGAGTTTGTTCGGACAGAGGTGGATCACATCGGCAGCGCCGGGCTCACTCGCGACCGGCTGCGCCAGGCCCTCGAGCTCGATACGGAGCGCAAGTGATCGGGATACCACCGATTGGGTACCCGAAGAGCTGAACTGCTAGCTGCCGCGCAATTGTGGTCGACGCTACCCTGTCTAGCATCTGTCCCGGGCCCGAGCTCCAAGGCAGTGCCATAGCAGGATCGACGGCTGAACACATACGGGGCGGCGCCATGACGCCGAACGCGCAATACCGGCAGAGCCAGCGGATGATCTGTGCGCTGGCAGGCCTCGACTATCGCAAGGTCAAGAGCAACGACATGACGGGCCGCGAGCGGGGGGCCTACAATCTTGCCGCCCGGCTGATCGGCAATGGAACGTTCGTGTGCAACAACAGCGGCGATGTCGCCGTGCTGACATCTGATGGGCTCGATGGTTCGCTCGAAGCTTACGAGCGGGCGTGGAAGCGGCTCGAGGAACAGTTCGAGGCGGCGATGAGGAAGGTATGACGTACGCCGACACACCTCGCTGAGGGCACTCGCTCCGCGTCGCTGGCCGCCGCCACTCGAAGTAGAAGCCTATCGATTGGCAGTTCCTTGCTCGAGCGGAAGCGATGGGGAGATCTCGCTGAAGCGCTTGGCCGCGTCGCGGGGTGCGCGTAACAGTGCGCGAGCCTACACCCTGCTCGACCGTGCACCTCCCTAGGGTGACACTGTGATCGGCAAGAGAACTCCCGAGGGGTAAGCTCAAAGCAAGCCTGGAAGGTGTACCATTCCTTTCG
>CAVUEM010000002.1:0-11062 GCA_963740475.1 uncultured Alphaproteobacteria bacterium
GCGCTTCGAGAACTGGAAGCTGCGCCGCGCCTTCATGCGCCCGTACTTCTTGCGCTCCACGGTGCGGCTGTCGCGGGTCAGGAACCCGCCTTTCTTCAGCACGCCCCTGAGCTCGGGCTCGTAGTAGGTGAGCGCCTTCGAGATGCCGTGGCGCACCGCGCCGGCCTGACCCGAGAGGCCGCCGCCCGCGACCGTGGCCTTGATGTCGAACTGGGTGGCGCGGTTTGCCGCGTTGAGCGGCTGTTGGAGCAGCATCTGCAGGACAGGGCGGGCGAAATACTGCTTGAAGTCCTTGTCGTTGACGGTGATCTGGCCGCGGCCCGGCTTGAGCCAGACGCGGGCGACCGCGTCCTTGCGCTTGCCCGTCGCATAGGCGCGCCCATGCGCGTCGATCTTCTGCACGTAGACGGGGGCCGCTCCGGGAGCGGGAGCCGTTCCCTGAATCTCGCCCAGATCGCCGAGGGATTTGATATCGTGTGACATGGGAGTTAGCCCCTTGCGTTCTTGCGGTTGAGCTGAGCTACGTCGAGCTTGGTCGGCGTCTGTGCGGCGTGGGGATGCTCGGTTCCCTTGTAGACCTTGAGATTGCGCAAGAGCTTTCTGCCGAGCGGGCCCCGCCTCAGCATGCGCTCGACGGCGAGCTCGATGACGCGCTCGGGGAACTTGCCTTCGAAGAGGCGCTTGGGCGTCGTCTCCTTGATGCCGCCCGGGTAGCCGGTGTGGCGGTAGTAGACTTTGTCGTCGCGTTTTTTGCCGGTGAAGACCGCCTTCTCGGCATTGACGACGATGATCGCATCGCCGCAGTCGACGTGGGGTGTATAGATCGCTTTGTGCTTACCCTTGAGGCGGGTGGCAATCAGGGCCGCGAGACGGCCGACAACCAGGCCGTCGGCGTCGATCACGAACCACTTCTTCTCCACTTCGCCGGGTTTGGCGACGTAGGTTTTCATAGTCGGCCGCTCCTTGGCTCTGGCTTGGCGCTCTCGAGGAGACGCCGGCAACCGTATTGGTGTACTCGGTCTCACAGCAAGTCCGCAGCCGCCTGATACCCAAAGATCGAAACTTCGTCAACGGCAGCCATGCGGTAATAATATCATGCAATCAGCTATTTATAAGTGCGGTAATATATAACCTCCACTAGGTATCATATTACCACATCATACGGATCAACGACAAAGCGGGCAAGAGGACGAGAGCCGCGGCGCGCCAGGTCTTGCCGCCGTCTAGCGACAGGTCTAGAGCCTAGATCGCGATCGTTCTTGATGGAGACGCTTCGCGTCCGTCAAAACCGTGAATCGCGAGCTAAATTCAAAGTGTAGAGCACGATTTACGCCTGACATGGATCGCAGAGGCGATTCCATGTCAGACGATCGTGCTCTTGGCTACCTCGAAAAAAGCCGGATCGGTTGGCGGGCTTGCGTTCTTACATCGGTCTCAGTTTTCGGCTCTATGATTCTTAGACCGTCGGGCTCGAAGCAGCCAACACAGGCGAGGAGGTTCCCTGATGCGCATTGTTACACGTCCACTCGTGGCAATCGCTTTCTCTCTCTTGGGCGCTTTCTGCGCTGAGCCGGCCGCGATTGCGCAACAGCTCAATCAGATCCAGCTCACCGATCAGCAGGTCGCAGCCTTCATCGCGGCCCAGAAGGATTTCGCTCCCCTCTCAACGCGCCTGCTCGAGGGAGGCGATAAGCCCGACGAGGCGCTGACGAAAGAGCTCGAGACCATTGCCAAGAAGCACGCCTTCAAGAGCTTCGCCGAGTTCGAGGATGTCGGCGCCAACATCACGATAATTCTCGACGGTCTCGACCGCTCGACCGGCGCCTACACCGATCCGATCGAGAAGATGAAGAAGGAGCTCGAGGAGATCAAAGCCGACGAGTTCGATTCCGGCGGACGACAAGAAGCTTGCCATCGACGATCTGACGCAGGAGATCGCCGCCGCCCAGCCGCTGAAGTACAAGGAGAACATCGAGGTCGTGAAGAAGCACATCGACGAGCTCGAGAAGCTCATGCCCGAGGAAGGTGGCGAGAGCGCACCCCCAGAAGACCCTGACAAGACCCCCGAGTGAGAGCAACGCGCAGGTGACGATGACACACAACGCGCCGATTGCGGCGAGCGATCTTCCGGCACCGGCGGGCGAGGGCGGCGATCTCGTGCTCGTGGAGCGCTCCGAGCCGGCGGTCCTGACCCTCGTGATGAACCGGCCGGGCTCGCGCAACAGTCTGTCGCGCGCGATGATCGGCGCGCTTCATCAGGCGATCGATGCGGCCGCGGCCGAGCAGCGGGTGGCGGCGATCGTGATCGCCGGAAACGGCCCGGCGTTTTCGTCGGGGCACGATCTGAAGGAGCTCACTGCCCATCGCGGAGACGGCGACGGCGGGCGCGCCTTCTACGCGGAGACGATGCGCGCCTGCTCGGCCATGATGCAGGCGATCGTTGCCTCGCCGAAGCCCGTCATCGCCGCCGTCGAGGGGACGGCGACGGCGGCCGGCTGCCAGCTGGTCGCAACCTGCGACCTCGCCGTCGCGTCGTCGGCGGCGAAATTCGCGACGCCGGGCGTCAACATCGGTCTCTTCTGCTCGACGCCGATGGTCGCGCTCTCGCGCAACGTCGCGCGCAAGCGCGCCATGGAGATGCTGCTGCTCGGCGAGATGCTCGGCCCCCGGGAGGCGGCCGACTTCGGTCTCGTGAACCGTGTGGTCGCCGAGGGCAAGGCGCGCGAGACGGCGGTCGCGCTCGCACGGCAGATCGCCGCGAAATCGCCGGCGACGGTCGCCATCGGCAAGAGGGCCTTCTATCGCCAGCTCGAGATGCCCCTTGCCGAGGCCTACGACTACGCGGCCGACGTCATGGTCGAGAACATGATGCAGGCCGACGCGGAGGAGGGCATCTCGGCCTTCATCGAGAAGCGCACGCCGTCGTGGAAGGGCTGCTAAGCTCATGCAACCGCGGGTGAGCTTCGTGACGCTCGGGGTCGGCGACGTCGCGCGAGCACGCGCCTTCTATGACAAGCTCGGCTTTCGCGCGTCCTCCGCGAGCAATCCTGAAGTCGTCTTCTACGACGCGGGCGGCGTCGTCCTCGCGCTGTTCGGGCGCAGCGCGCTGGCCGAGGACGCAAACGTCGCCGATAGCGCGCCGGGGTTCTCGGGCGTGGCGCTGGCCCATAACGTCGCAGGCGAGCGAGAGGTCGACCAGGTCCTCGCCGAAGCCGTCGCCGCCGGGGCCAGGCTCGTGAAAAAGGGGCAGAAGGCGTTCTGGGGCGGATACACGGGGTATTTTGCCGATCCCGACGGCCACCTGTGGGAGGTAGCCTTCAATCCCTACTTTCCCTTGGACGCAAAAGGACGCGTAACGCTACCCCCGATGGCCCCATGAACCACGACAGCTACAGCGACGACTACATCGCCGGGATTCTCGGCTCCGCGCGCGTGATCGTCTTCGTCGGTGCTTCCGCGAACACGAGTCGGCCGAGCTATTTTGCGATGAAGTACCTGCTCTCCAAGGGCTACCAAGTGATACCCGTGAATCCCGGCCATGCGAGCCAGGAAATCCTCGGCCAGAAGGTTTACGCGAGCCTTGCCGACGTTCCCGGTCCCGTCGACGTCGTCGACATCTTTCGCAATTCGGAGGCGGCGGCAGGCATCGTGCGCGAGGCGATTGCGCTCAAGGACAAGCTCTCGATCAAGGTCATTTGGATGCAGCTCGGCGTGCGCAACGATCAGGCGGCGGCCGAGGCGGAGGCAGCGGGGCTCGCTGTCGTCATGAACCGGTGCGCCAAGATCGAGTACGGCCGCCTCTCGGGTGAGATCGGCTGGGCAGGCGTCAACACGGGCGTCATCTCGAGCGTGCGCCCGAAGCTCGCGGGCCGCGGCGTGCAGAGCCACGTCATCACGGCGAAACGCGAGACCTGATCAGGTACGCCAGGCTGAACGCTCGAGATTGGCGAGGAGCGCGCCGACGAGCACCGCCGCCAGCAGAAATGCGGGGACCGGGGCCGAAAGGGCGAGCACGGCGACAATCACCAGGAGAGAATTGACGATGAGGACTCGCGTGGTAACCGCGGCGTGCGAGGAGAGCCCGCGCGCAGCGCGCTGATAGGCGTGATCGCGATGTGGCTCCCACGGCTTCTCGCCGCGTGCGAGGCGTGTGGCTAGAGTGAGAGTTGCGTCGGCGGCGAAATATAGCGGCAGGATGAGGGCCGCCGCGAGCGAGGTGCGGACCGCGAGGTCGAGCATGAGTGCGCCCGTGAGAAAGCCGAGCGGCACGCTGCCGACGTCGCCGAGAAAGATGCGCGCCGGCGCCCAGTTCCACACGAGAAATCCCAGCGTGGCGCCGGCGATTGCGAGCGCGAGCCCCTCGAACGGGCTCGGCGTGCCGCCCCCCGCCGTGACGGCAAGATAGCCGGCCGCGATCGTGACCGTCTCGACGGCGGCGATGCCGTCGATGCCGTCCATGAAATTGTAGAGGTTCATGAACCAGGCGAGCGCAACGACGCAGACGAGGCGGTCGAGAACGAGGGGGAGCGCGCCCTGGAAGACGAGGCCGCCCTCGGGCAATACGGCGACCGCGGCGGCGGCGGCGCAGACATGAACCGCAAGCCGCACGGCGGGACTGACCGTGGCGACGTCGTCGGCCCAGGAGACGAGGGCCAGAAGCCCGGCGCCCGCCGCGAGCACCCAAAGCGCGCCTTCGATCGGCCACAGCATCGCCGCCGTAAAGAATACCGCCCCGAGCAGCGGCCAGCCGCCGCCGGTCGAAACGGCGCCGGCGTGCATCGTGCGGTGGTTCTCGACAGCGACGATGCGGCGCGCCTCGACCCAGCGGATGAACAGGAACGTTCCCACCGAGGAAAGGCCGAACGCGAGCACGACTGTGATGAGCGATCGCACGCTCCGCTCCCCCTGACGCAGCCGCTACCGGCCTAGCCGGAGCGATAGCAAATGCGGCCCGTCCCGCCAATCGAGGCACCGCGAGGCTCAGTCGGCCGTCACCTCGAAGGTCGCCGAAAGGGTCGCGGCCGAACTCCCGCCAACATATACGCGAAACCGTCCCGGCTCGATCACGGGGCGCCCCTTCTCGTCATGGTAGGCGAGATCCCTCCCCGCAAGCCGGAATGTTACGCGCCGTTCCTCGCCGGGCCTGAGCTCGAATTTCTGAAACCCTTTGAGCTCGCGCACCGGGCGCGAGCGGGCGGCGACGAGCTGGCGCGTGTAGAGCTGCACGACCTCGCTTCCTTTCCGCTCGCCGGTGTTCCTCACCGTGACCCGCACCTCGAGTGCGCCTGAACGCGCGATCGTGCCGCGATCGAGCTCGAGCTTGTCGTAGGAAAAGCTCGTGTAGGAGAGCCCGTGCCCGAACGGATAAAGCGGGGTCAGCTCCTCGTCGGCATAACCGGTCGTGAAGCGGTTGCCGGTCGCGGGGCGGCTGGTCGGCAGCAGGTTGTAGGAGATCGGGATCTGGCCGACCGACCGGGGAAACGTCATCGGCAGCTTGCCGGACGGCGCATATTCGCCGAGGAGAACTTCGGCCAGCGCCGTGCGCCCTTCCGTCCCCGGATGCCAGGCGATGAGGATCGCGGCGGCGTTCTCGTCGGCATAGGCGAGGGTGAGCGGCCGGCCCGTCTCGATCACCAGCACGACGGGCGTGCCGGTCGCGACCAACGCCTCGAGCATCTCTTGCTGGACGCCGGAAAGGTCGAGATGGGCCCGCGACATGCCCTCGCCCGAGGCCTCGCAATCCTCCGAGACGATGAGGAGGGCCGCGTCGGCGTCCGCAACCGCTTTGACCGCCGCGTCCTTGTCGGCGAACGCGCGGCCGCAAGCATCCGCGAACCCTTCCACGAAGCGCAGCTCTTGCCCTGTGCCAAGCTTGCGCGCCATCGCCTCGCGCAGCGTCTCGGTCTTGGGCTTCGTCGATCCGGCGGGGCCGTACCAGGAGTGGTCGTTGGTCGAGACCGCCGCCGCTCCGATAAGGGCGATCGTCCTCGCCTTGCGCGTGATCGGCAGCCCCTGTGGGCCGTTCTTCAAAAGAACGAAGCTTTCGCGGGCGACGCGGCGCGCGACTGCCCGCACGTCGGCTTCCGGCGGAGGGGCAGGCAGAGCTGCGCTTTTTCGAGAGGCCCGTTCGAAAAGCCCCATCCTGAGCTTGACGCGCAGCACGCGCGTCACCGCCGCGTCGATCGCCGCCATCGGCACGCGGCCTGCACGCACCTCGGCAACGAGGAACTTGTCGAAGGCCTTCCCTTCCATGTCGAGGTCGATGCCGGCGAGGATCGCCTTGCGCGCCGCCTCGCGCAGGTCGCCCGCGACCCCGTGGTTCACGAGCTCGCCGATGGCGACGAAGTCCGACATGAGAATGCCGTCGAAGCCGAGGTCGCGCTTCAAGAGGCCGTTGAGCAGGCTGGCGTCGGCGGTGACCGGCACGCCGTTCACGGTATTGAACGAGGCCATGATCGTCTCCGTGCCGGCCTCGATGGCGGCGATGAACGGGGGCAGATAGCGGTCGGCGAGCTCGGAAGCGGAGATCTCGGCGCCGGCATAGTCGCGCCCGCCTTCGGGCGAGCCGTAGCCGACGAAATGCTTGGCGGCGGTGGCAAGCCCGCCCTTGCGGTAGCCCCGGACACGGGCCGCCGCGAACGCCGCGCCGAGAAAGGCGTCCTCGCCCGCGCCCTCGATGACGCGCCCCCAGCGGGGATCGCGCGAGACGTCGACCATGGGGGCGAAGGTGAGATTGATCCCGACAGCTGCGGCTTCGCGCGCCACCATCTCGGCGGCGGCTTCGGCCAGATTCGGGCGCCAGGTCGCAGCCCAGGCGAGCGGCGGAGGGAAGGTGATGCGGAAGGCATAGATCGCATCGATGGCGAAGAGGAGGGGGATCTCGAGGCGCGAGGTCTTCGCCGCGCGGGCAAAGTCGGAGATGTCGTCGGGATGGACCACGTTGAGCATGCCGCCGATCCGCCCGGCGCGCGTCGCGGCGACCTGCTCGTCGCGCGGGAAGGCGTGCGAGGGAAAGTTGAGCTGGCCGACCTTCTCCTCGAGCGTCATGCGGGAAAGTAGGACAGCGATCCGCGCCTCGATCGCCGGGTCTTGCTCCGAAGGATTGGCGAGGACCGCGGACGCCGGGAGGAGGAGCAGGAGACTTGCGACGATAAGGGCTAGCGGCATCGATACGCGGCTCGCATCGTTCGTGATTCTCGACGTATAGGGGGTCGCGCGAGCCTAGTCCAACGCTTGCCCCCGCGGCATGGACGGGCCATGTTAATGGGCCGGATCAACCAGCGCCCGGCGCGGGCGCCGCAAGTTAACCTCCTCGGCCGGCCGGTAGGATAGACTGAAACCGGAAAAAGCACGCCTAGCGTCATACCGCTAGTTCTGGAGACCTCATGACCACGGAAGTCCTCTGCTCGAGGAAGCTCGACATCGACTGGTCGGCGCAGACGATCTTGCCTATCGAGTTTCGGGGCGAGGAGCTTGTCGCTCGAGGCGCGCGCCTACCAGGGTCAGGACGAGACGACGCAGGCCATGGCCCTGATCAATCGGGGACAGGGCGCGGACGCCGCCGCGATCCCAACCGTGCGCGTCCACTCGGGGTGCGTGACGGGCGACATCTTCCATTCGCTGCGCTGCGATTGCCGCGCCCAGCTCGAGGCGGCGCTCGAGCGGATTGCCAAGACGGCCAATGGGATCCTGATCTATCTCCCCTATCACGAGGGGCGCGGCATCGGCCTCTTCAACAAGATCAGGGCCTACGCGCTGCAGGACGAGGGGCTCGACACGGTCGATGCCAATATCGAGCTCGGCGCGCCAATCGACGCGCGCGACTATGCGCTCGCCGCCAAGATCCTGCGCGATCTCGGGTTCCCCAAGATCAAGCTCATGACCAACAATCCGGCCAAGGTCGCCGCGCTGCGAGACGAGGGGATCGAGGTCGTCGAGCGGATTTCGCTCGTCATTAGCCCGAGCGCCCACAACGCCCGCTATCTCGAGACCAAGCGCCGGCGCATGTCGCATAAGCTCTAGTGGAGCACCTCTCCCCGCAGAGAGGGAGAGCACGGCACTCACCACCTGAGGACGGTCATGGCGGCGATCGCGCGCGGCGCGCCGGGCGTGAAGAGCTCGGCGAGCTTCGCCGGCGACAGGTCGTCCCCGTCCATGGTGTCGCCGCGGTGAATGCCGGCGGCAATGAACATAGCGTCGAGCCCCGCGTTCTCCGCCGCCTTGAGGTCGGTGCGCAGGGCATCGCCGATGACGAGGATTCGGTCGCGGGCCACAGGGGTGCCGCGCAACGCCTCGGCGGCCGCGAGCGCGGTGTCGTAGGCGATCGCGTGCGGCTTTCCGGCCCAGAACACGGCGCCGCCCATGTGCTCGTAGAGATCAGCGAGCGCGCCAGCGCAGGGGTAGAGCCGTCCACCCACGTCGACGACGAGGTCAGGGTTCGCGCACACGAACGGCAAGCCAAAGGCGCGGGCCTCCTCGAGCACGCCTCGGTAGCTCTCCGCCGTCTCGGTCTTGTCGTCGTTGAGCCCGGTGCAGACGAGGGCCTCCGCGTGAATAAGCGCCGAGGCCTTTGCCGGCGACTGCTCGAAAAACGCGGCGTCGCGGTCAAGCGGGCCGATGTAGGTGGCGCGCGTGTAGCCCATGGCGGCGATGTGGGCCAGCGCGATCGCCCCCGACGAGACGATCGCGTCCCAGGCGCCCCGCGGTACCTCGCGACGCTCGAGCATCCGAGCGACGCTAGCTTCGGGGACGGGCGCGTTGGAGACGAGGATGACGGTGCCGCCGCCGGCGCGAAAGCGGGCGAGCGCGTCGCAGGCGGCGACGAAGGCGCAGTGCCCGTCGTGGACGACGCCCCAGACATCCGAGAACAGCACGTCGTAGCCCGCGAGCAGGTCGCGGGCGTGGGCGAGGATCGGCGGCGGGGGGGCGATCGTCGCCGGGGGCGTGGCGTGCGGGCTCATGGGGACGAGCAAACCGTGCCGGCCGAGAGATTTCAACTCCCGACCCGCGGTTTTCTGGACGGCCGGGTCACGCGCTAGAGCTTTTGAACGCGTACTTCGCGCACGCATGTCGACATGTGCGCCTAGAATCACTGAAGCTCACCCGAGCAACTCAGGGAGCCCACCGTGCCCGAACCTCTTGAACCCCGCCGCAATCCGATCATCGACGATCTCATGGAATCTGCGAACGACGCGGCGGTTGCCGAAGAGCTGATCCGCCTGCTCGAGGCCGCAGATGTCAACGGCGCCTTGGCTCTTCTATTGAAGAGCCGTCGCTGACGGCAGCGCCTGGGGATGCGCTACCGAGCTCTTACAATCCACAGCTTCGGCAGGAGCTGAGACCTGGTGTGGTGCTATAATGCTACTCCTAGGCGAGGAGAGCATGTGATGAACTATATGGCAGAGTACGAGAAGGCGCTGCGGAACAAGCGTCGGTGGGACGACGACGGGGCGCGCAAGCAAGTCGAGAGCATTCGCGAGTCAATTCGCCACGAGGTGATGGCAAGCTACGCAGCCCTCACCGAGTCCAGCGAGCCCGCGATGATCGAGGCGCGCGATGCGGTTTATCGGGAGCGGCGAGCCGATATCGAGAAGGCTTTGGCCTTGCTGATGGCTCACAGCAGGGCTTGAAGATCAGCTGCTGTGGCGCTGGCCTGCAAGTCGCACCGTTTCTGGCCTGAGCCGTGAGACGTCCGGTCCAGCATTGAGTCCGGCGAAGACGCCTGGGCACCCGCGTGCCCGTTCTGGCGGAAAGCGACAGTCAGTGCTTGCACAGCGGAACATTGGTCTCAAGCCCCTCGCAGAGCTTGGTCAGCTCGAACTGCGCGTCCTGGTCGTTGAAGATGGTCGCGGCGTTGTAGAGATAGAGGACCGCGCGCTCGGGGTTGGGCTTCAAGCCGATCTTGGGTACCCCGACGCGGACGTAGCCGGCAAGGGCCGTCAGCGACTTGCCGACATAGGGCGCGCGCGGATCCCAGTCCGGGTCGGCGTCGAGGTGCTCGTCGGCGAAGTGCAGGAACAGCTCGTAGGCCTTGCCATGGTCCGTGTGGGAGCCGGAGTTGTCGGCATAGATGCGCGCCAGATAGTACTCGGCCATGAACTCGTCCTGGGCCGCGGCAAACTCGAGCGCGGGGATCGCGATCTCGTAGTCGCCGCCTTTGTAGGCGCTGATTCCCTGCTTCAAAGCCTCTTGCGCAGATTTGAACGGCGTCGAGCCCGCGACTGCGAACGTCGCCGGAAGCGCAAGCAGAACAATGCTTAAGGCGAGCCTAGATATCCGCATATCGGCCGAGCCGATTTGATCCGCAAAATTCTTGAGAGCCCCGCTTTGGTAAGGATTGGGGGAGTGAGCTGCGACGGATTCGGAAATGCGAATTGAAAAAAACTCGGATACCGAGGCCCCCGCAGTGTCCTTCCTTGTTCCAATTATCGTTGCGCCGGTTTGTGGCTCAAAAGAGGCATTTTATCGTGGTATTCGTTGCGGTTAGGACACAACTCACATTCGGCTTTTTAGATTTAGCAAGCCAATTGTCGATCGTTGCGAGGCCGACACACTCATCCGAGCGATCATTTCTCGTCACGGTTAAAGCGCGGCGGCATGCCCCCCAATCACAATACCGAATCTACGTTAGAAACCAGCCGTGCTTGGCCAGCATCTGGACTATTCGGAACGGAACACCTGATGGTGGCGGCTTCTAGAGCCGGCGGTCAATTGCCGAGTGAGGAGTGCGGCCGCGCGGCGTTATTGCCGGCACCCGCGCTCGATCAGCACCTGCGCCTCATGTATGTAAATCGCTTTCGAAGCACTCAGCTTGGTATCGTTTCAGGAGGGCAGGCCCGAGACAACGTTATCGGCGCTCGCGATACCTACCGCACCGAATTCTTCGTCGATTAGCGCCGCCGTCTTGCGGCGATAGCAGCCACCCGCCTGCCTCTCGGAGCCACCCTTCACCAACGGCTCGGGGTGGCGACGGTGAACCCAGCACTGAGTCCTCGCCGTGTAATCTCTGAGCCTATTCTGAGCCTAACAAGAAGCGAGTATTTTGTTAAGTCGTTGATTTTAT
>CAVUEM010000003.1:0-19190 GCA_963740475.1 uncultured Alphaproteobacteria bacterium
ATCAATGAAATCGAGGTCCGTCCTTAGGACCCGTCCTCACGCGCGAAGA
This sequence comes from uncultured Alphaproteobacteria bacterium, assembly GCA_963740475.1. Lineage (GTDB taxonomy): Bacteria > Pseudomonadota > Alphaproteobacteria > Rhizobiales > Hyphomicrobiaceae > Hyphomicrobium_C. The sequence goes on from CAVUEM010000003.1 coordinate 50, forward strand.
GTGCCTTGGGCCTTTGCGCAGTCGCGGCCAAATGGCGGCGCTCATTGATATTGATCAAAGGACGCTAGCCCCCAGTATTCTACTAAAGTCACGTCTTATCTCAAGGCGGCTGTCGAGAACGCTTCTCCTTGAAGGGTAACCGTGCCGCAGTTTAGGAGAGCTGGATCATGCTCCAGAAGTCTCCCGATCGATACTACGCTGGCGCATCAGGCGACTCAGTCATGCCGTTCTGGACCAACTGGTCGATGGACATGTGGCCGCCGATGCTCAGTTCCGTGGCCACATGGAACTTCAAGGCTGGTTCGGCGCTCGCCGCTTTCAACGGCGAATGGTTCGGCTTCGTCAATCGGCGCGCCAGAGAGGACCTCGCGCTCATTCAACGACTTCTTGGGGCGTGTCAGAGGCCGGATGAGGCTTGGCGCGTCTACTCCGAATTCTTCGTTAAGGCCGCCGGGGACTACCAGCAGGAGTTTATGGAGCTGGGTGAGGCTCGGCAGCACAGTCGCTATGCAGAGTGTTCCGGTCGTGCGGACACTTGCGGGCGAGGCAGGGCGCGAAGATCAGCGCTCGTCGCTCGCCGCTTGAAATTGGCAAAAGGCTCGGCGTCCCCGTTTCCCCAGACTGCCAGGCCCCCTGAGGAGCCCGCTCCCCGGCGGGCTCCGCCTTTTTTGCCAGCTGCGGACTTGCTGTGGGGCGGGGCACCGTAAGACGACGAGAGGTGGCTCATAGCCAGTCCAGACCCCGTTAATCTGCTCCGGCGAATTCAGGTGTAGCCACCGGCGCGAAACGGTGGCGGATGCGGGCGCCAAATCACGCACGAGCTTGGTGAACTTCTCCGCCCCAGATCTGGGTCGGCCCGAACGTCGACGCGGCGCGTTGATAGGCGTCAAGAGAAGGGTCGCCGGCACGGGCCCGCGACGAGAAGGAAGCCCGCCTGCGGACGGCTTCTTGCGCAGAGATCAGGACCGTAAATCGTGCCGAATACTCCCTTGACCAATCGTAGCCTTGCTTCAACTTGCGCGGCGTGATGCGCCTGGGGCATGCACAATCCAATGGTGCCGGAATGGATCTTGCAGCGAGCCCACTACTCACCGATCTCTATCAGCTAAACATGATGCAGGCGTATCTGGATCGTGGCGAGACCAAGACCGCGGTTTTCGAGTTTTTTGTGCGTAAGCTGCCGCCCAGCCGCGGCTTCCTGCTTGCCGCGGGGTTGGAGCAGCTCCTTGAATTCTTGGAGAGCCTGCAGTTCCGCCCGGAGGAGATTGATTGGCTCACGAGGAGCGGCCAGTTCGAAAAGCACCTCTTGGACTATCTCGCCACTTTTCGCTTCACAGGCGATGTCCATGCCATGCCCGAGGGGACGTTGTTCTTCCCCAATGAGCCGATCGTCCGTGTGACGGCACCGTTGCCTGAGGCCCAGCTCGTCGAGACGCGCATCATCAACCTCCTGCATTTCCAATGTCTGATTGCCGCCAAGGCCGCACGTATGGTGCTCGCTGCGCCCGACAAGCTTCTAGTCGACTTCGGCCTGAGACGCGCCCACGGTGCCGAGGCTGGGCTGATGGCCGCGCGCGCGAGCTACATCGCAGGTTTCGCTGGCACGGCGACAATGCTCGCGGGCAGGCTCTTTGGCATTCCGCTGTTCGGCACCATGGCGCATTCCTTCATCGAGGCGCATGATGACGAGTCCGCGGCGTTCGAAAACTTTGCCCGCTCACGACCGGAAGGGGTTGTGTTCCTGATAGACACCTACGATACCGAGGCCGGTGCGCGAAAAGTTGTTGACCTCGCCCCCCGCCTTGAGCGCGCGGGAATTAAGGTGTCCGGAGTTCCGCCTCGATAGCGGCGACTTAATCGCACTCTCGAAGAACGTCCGGCAGATCCTGGACGAAGGCGGGCTCAGGCACGTGACAATCTTTGCCAGTGGTGGCCTCGACGAAGACGATCTGATTGCCGCAGCCCGATCGAACGCACCGATCGACGGCTTTGGGATTGGAACCAGCCTCACCACCTCCTTCGACCAGCCGGCATTCGACTGCGCCTACAAGCTACAGGAATATGCCGGTCTGGCGCGTCGCAAGCGTTCTCCCGGCAAAGCCACATGGCCCGGGCGCAAGCAGGTGTGGCGAACCTATGGCCCGGACGGCAGGATGGCTGGCGATGTTGTCTCCGTTGAGGGCGACGCGCAGAGAGGCGAGCCCCTACTTCAATTGGTGATGAAGGGAGGACAGCGATTGCATCCAACCGAGACGCTAGCCGGGATCAGGGCACGCGTCGCCCGTAGTCTGACACGTCTTCCGGAGCCGCTGCGCCGCCTCGAGGCGGACGTCCCTTACCCGGTCGAGGTGGCTGGGGCATTGGTAAGCCTCGCGGCCGAGGTCGACAGGCGGTTGGCATAACGCACGGCGCAACGGCGATGACGAACACCATCTCAATCGACGATGACGACATTCTGTTGGTCGTTGACTTACAGAATGACTTTTGCCCGGGTGGAGCCCTTCCGGTGCAGCGCGGCCATGAGGTGGTGCCGGTGGTCAATCGTGTGGCCGAGCGCTTTAGAAACGTCGTGTTGACGCAGGATTGGCATCCACCTGGCCATAGGTCGTTTGCCTCCGCCCATGGGAAACAGCCCTACGAAATCATTGCGATGCCCTACGGCCGTCAGGAACTCTGGCCTGACCACTGTGTCCAAGGCACGCACGGCGCGGCCTTTCACGAGGGCGTTGATATTCCTCACGCAGCGCTGATCCTGCGCAAGGGGATTCACATGTCAATCGACTCCTACTCGGCGCTCTACGAGAACGACCGCAAGACGCCGACAGGGCTCGCCGGCTATCTCAGAGAGCGCGGATTTCAACGCCTGTTCTTGGCGGGACTGGCCTTGGACTTCTGTGTTCGCTTCACGGCCGAAGATGCCCACCGCGAAGGCTTCGCCGTAGTGGTGATCGAGGATGCGTGTCGCGCCATCGACGTTGGCGGCTCGCTCGCTGAGACGCATCGGGGTCTGGCGGAGCGTGCTATTCCGCGCGTTGCGGCGGTTGATATCGGCTGAGCTATCTCCACTCGAGCCTCAGCACGTTGTCCGAGCCGAGGCGAACGCGTCGTCCCGAACACTTGGCCACGCGGCTCAGAGTATCCGCGAGCCATTCCACATCGGCGCGTGACGGCCGGTTGAGACGCATATTGCTTTCGGATGCGGTCCGTCTCGCCCGTTTGATGGAACGCATCTCGTCAGCAGCTACAATTGATCGGTTGGGCTGCCGGTACCGGTAGGCTGAGTCAAGAATGACGAGGTTCACTTTCGTGGGAGCGAGCGAGGCGCGAAGTTGCGCTCGCCCGTCGCACCATGCTGGTCGGCCGCTTGTTGGGTTGACGACTTGAGCAAGATCAAAGGGCTGCCGCTCGGATATCTCATGATGCAGAAATGACCGTCACGCAACTTGAACCAAAACTACAAGGCCTTTCGCAGACACAAGCCGCGCAACGTCTCGTCGAGTACGGACCGAATGCCCTGCCGGAAGGTGAGGGGGTCAGCCTTTGGCAGCGGATCATCCGACAATTCAAGAGCGCGCTCATCTACGTTCTGTTGTTCGCCCTCGCCCTTGATCTTGTCCTCTGGCTGCACGAAGGAGCCAAGGCGGTTCCCTACGAAACCATCGCCATCGCTCTCATTCTGATCCTCAACGCAGGGCTTGGCGCATATCAGGAAGGCAAGGCTGAGGAGGCGCTGGCCCGCCTCAAGGCACTCGCCACGCCGTCGGTATGGGTTATGCGTGAGGGGACACTGGCGCAAATACCAGCCAGCGAACTCGTTCCTGGAGATATCGCCCGCATCGAGGCCGGAGACCGGGTCCCGGCCGACGGGCTGTTGGCAGCGGGCCACGCTGTGATGGCCAATGAGTCCATCCTGACGGGCGAATCCCTGCCCGTCGACAAGGATATCCAATCTGAGCTGTTCAGCGGCACGCTCATTGTCCGCAGCAAGGGCTACATCGAGGTGACGCGCACGGGCCCGCACAGCACAATGGGGCGACTTGCCACCATGCTCGGCGGAATCGAAGCAGGCCAAACACCGCTCGAGCGGCGGCTCGGCGAATTCGGCAACCAAGTGGCCATTGCCATCCTCACGGTTGGTCTCGCTCTGACCATTGGCGGATTGATTGTCGAGGGAATCGCTCACATCGGACAGGTGGTCCTCTTTTCTGTGGCCTTGGCGGTGGCGGCTGTTCCGGAGGGTCTGCCGGCTGTCCTGACTCTGACACTGGCGATGGGTGTCGAGCGTCTAGCGAAGCGGAAGGCGATCGTCCGGCGCCTCAGCGCTGTCGAGGCTCTGGGCTCCGTTACGGTAATAGCGACGGACAAGACCGGGACGCTCACCGAGAACCGCATGCACGTGCGCGCCGTCGATGCACCCGATCCAGAGCGTGCGTTGCATGCCATGATACTGGCGAACGATGCCGAGATTGCTACTGGAGCAGGCGATCCACTCGAGGTCGCGTTGCTTCGACTATGCGGCGAGCCATGGCACCGATCCGGCAGATGTGGCTGCCAGCAAGCCGAGGCTCTCGAGCCGACCCTTCGACAGCGTGACCAAGTTCATGCGCGTCACCGTCAAGGAGGGCCGCAAGCAGGTCAGCTACCTCAAGGGCGCGCCTGAGGTCCTGATCGAGCGAAGCACGCTGTCAGGACAGGAAAAGCAGGATTGGGAGGCGAAAGCACTGCGGCACGCCAGCGAAGGCTATCGTGTCCTGGCTCTTGCCTGGCGAGAGGAGGAGCACGATGAGGACGTCACGTTCCTTGGACTGGTGATGCTGTGGGACCCGCCACGCGCCGAGGTTCCAGAGGCTCTTAGGCGGGCCAAAGCTGCCGGCATCCGCGTGATGATGCTCACAGGGGATCACCCGGCAACAGCCAAAGCCGTTGGCGAGGCGATCGGCATCACGACGGAGCGCGTCGTGACCGGACGCGAGCTCGAGCAAATGTCATCTGACCAAGTGCGCGACCTCGTTTCTCACGTCAACGTATTCGCGCGCGTGGCGCCCGAGCACAAGCTCCGACTCGTCGAAGCCCTCAAGGACAACGGTGAGATCGTCGCGGTTACGGGGGATGGCGTCAATGACGCTCCGGCGCTCAAGCGTTCCGACGTTGGTGTTGCCATGGGACAGCGCGGCAGTGACGTCTCGCGGGAGGTAGCCGACGTTGTACTGCTCGATGATAACTTCGCCACCATCGTCGCGGCCATCGAGGAAGGCCGCAGCATCTACGAGAACATCCAGAAGTTCATCCGCTTTTTCTTTTCCACGGACCTAGCCCTCATTGCACTCATGACGGCTGGTCTGGCGATGGCCTTCCTTCTCGGCCTCAAGGACCCGGGGGGTGGCACATTCCTCTTGCCACTCACCGCAGTTCAGCTGCTTTGGATCAATGTCGTCGCCGATGGGCCGCCGGCGCTTGCCTTGGCGTTTGACCGTAATCCAGGCGTCATGAAGAAGCCGCCTCGGCCTCCGAGATCCAAGCTTCTCGATGCTGCCTCTCTGCGTTTCGTCATCATCAGCGGCACGTCGAAAGCCATCGGCGGCATTGCCGTTCTCGGCGCGATGCCGCAGCTCGGCTTCTCGCTGGATGAGACTCGCACCTCCCTGTTTCTTTACGAGTCCATGCTGCAGCTCCTGTTTGTCTATCCCTCCCGACAGATCACTGTGGTGCCTCTGCCAAACGTCTGGATTCATCTGACCGTCGGTCTGGGCGTGGCTCTGCAAGCACTGACCGTGCTTCTGCCGCCGCTGAGGACATTGCTCGGTTTGGTTTCGGTTAGCTGGGCGGTGTTCGGCACAGTCATGATCACGGTACTTTTTACATGGGCGGTCGCCGAATTCCTCGGGGGAAGGGATCGGTGACTGAAACTGCCGGCAGCAGCAATGTGCCGAGACTGCAGGGCCGCGGGACGATCAGACCTTTCCGTCACCGGCGCGGGCCGGGCGCGGAGCTATCGCCTTGCCGAGCAGCCCCGCAACGCCAGCCCCACGTTTGCTGAGGAACATGAGGAGCTCCCACGTTCCGCGTGGCTCGTCGTGGCGCAGGATGTAGATGTTGTCGGAGGCATCCTTCACCTTGAAATACCGGTCTCCGGCGCCCCACCAGTTGTCGACGACATCTGCAACGCCGACGTTACGCCCGTCGAAGCGCAGACTGCGCGGCGCCAACTCACCTTTTGGATCGGCCGCCGTATCAACGTGAATGTGCATTGCAAGCGTTCTCCGTCACCCGAGGTGATGCTTGCCTACGGGCTGCACGATAGTCGCTTGTGGCCCCTTGTCTCCGACAGCCTCGGAGAAGCGAACCTCCTGCCCGACAGAGAGGCTGTCGAATTTCCCATCGGCGACACTGTTGCGGTGAAAGTAGATCTCGCGGCCTTCCGCCGAGGCAATGAATCCATAATCGCGCTCGGGCACGAGCGACAAGATGACGCCATGCGGCGATTCCTCGTGGGTTTTGACGTGACCCTCCCTCTTGCGGACGAGATCTTGCAGCTGGCGGCGGGCCACGTCGAATGCGTCTCTGATGGTCACCTGAATGTCTTCGTGCCGGCCTGTCGCCGCCGGATCGCGGCTTACAGCGATATCCGCCGCGCCAGGAATTGTGAGGTGGAGGCGAACGCTATATGTATCGCCTTTGTGATGGCGATGCTGCGGCCTCCCAATGACGATGCGCGCCGATGTGATCCGATCGCAGAACTGCTCGAGCTTCTCGGCCTCTTTGCGCGCGTGCTCTTCGATATAGTCGACGTGCGCAATGTGCTCGAAAGAAACCTGCAGCGGAACTTGCATGGGACAGTCCTTTTGTGGGGAAAGGTTCGCCATCCCGAGAGCAATCGCATAGGGGCCGTTACCATCTCTTGATCCGGGTCAACCCATCATTTGGCGCGCACCGATCGCCGCGGCGGCTGTCGCGATCCACGCGCGGATGCATGGATTGGACGCATTCACAGACGATTGATCTCGTACGCCTCGCACGAATGGCCCAAGAGCGCCAAACCCTCTTCGAGAAAATCGCCGAGAAGCGGCGTGCCGAGGAGATAATTCGCCGTGTTCTGGTTATGAGCTCGCGCCGCCTCCTCGCGCACGGTCGGCCAGTCGTCGGCCGTATAATCATCGCGGCCGAGCCAAGCCAGAGCGACAAGGTCGATCTGCTCATCCTCGGTCAGGTCATTGATCAACGACGTGAGCTCCTCGACGACGGGATCGTCCGCATGATCTTCGAGAACAGCGCTCATCTTATCATCCGACGGATTGGATCCAGGATCGGGCTCGGTGACGGCGTCCTTCACATCGAACTCTCGGGCCTTGATGATAATGAAGCAGACTTTCTTGATCGGTATTTCGAGAGCGATAGCGTCTTCGTCCGCCATGCATGCCTCCTCAAAGAACGTCGATTTGATCGAGACCATTGTCGACGGCATTGCCACGGGTGGCGGGCAATTCCATTGATCAATCGCAATGCCCGGACAAGGCTTATGCGCTAGCAAGGAGTCGTGGCGAGGCAAGATCGGCGAAGTTTGGCGGTGAAGCGCCTATTTGGACGTGGATCCGATCGATGCGATGAACCGGCCTACCGTTGACGCACGCCGAGCGGCCCCGCGGCTGCCATGCCCGAGCGCCTCCTTAAGGTGGAGGGTAGGCAGCGCGGGTCTCGCATGTAGGGGCCTGGCGATCGTCAATCGGCGGCGGGTGTTTCAAGCGCCACGCGCTCTCGCGACAAATCCGGCTCGCGCCCTTCTTTGAGCATGGCCGCTCGGACGGCGTCTCGCAGCGCGAGCGCGGTTTGAAATCCTCGTCCTGTTTGGACAATGGGTTTTCCAATATGCACACGAATTGACCCCTGCCGAGGAAACCATTGGCCGCCCCGCAGGATGGAGCGCGTGCCGGTGATTGTTATGGGAACGACGGGCGCTTCCGCTTCGGTCGCGACGACGAATGCTCCCAGATGGAATTGAAGCAGCCCCGGCATTCTCGTCAGTGTCCCTTCCGGGAAGTAGACGACCCGCTCGCCGGCATTGGCTGCGAGGACTTGCGCCTTTGTGTCCTCGACGCCTCCGGCCGCCTCCGTACGGCGGGCGAAGAGAGTGCCGATGCGTTTCAGGAGCGGACCCGCGACGAGCTGCCGCTCGAGCTCGGCCTTGGCCACGAATGACAACGGACCGGGAATCGCCGCCGAAAGCACCGCGGCGTCGAGGTAGCTCGAGTGGTTGGCGACGAGAACCGCGCGCCGCTCGGGAATCGGCGCCTCTTCGACCACATTGAGCGGGGTTGCGGTGAGCCAGAAGAAGCCCTGAGCGGCCCGGCGGATCAGGGCATGACGCCAACTGCGGCGCGGCGCGAGCATGGCTAACAGCCAAGTCGGCACGGCGATCAGAATGAGAGCGCTCCACCAGTAGAGAGCGTAGGCATGCTCGAAGAGATAACCGACGATGCGTCGCGCGCGATATCGGACTCCGCTCAAACCGAGCCGCGCCACCTGCCACCATGTCGGGCGAGTCCCGGCGAACAGCTGACCTTGCTCATAGAGGGCTCGCGCCGCCGATCTGCGAAGTTTGCCGCTCGACGTCTTGGGCACGGTGCGCGGGGGCACGAGCACGACCTCGTCCGCTGGGAGTTCCAAGAGTGCGGCAGACGCCTCCGTAATTCGGCCTCGCAAAGCGTCGATCTTCGCCGGATCTCTCAAGCGCGTCTCCGCGATAACGATAAGGCGCTCGGTCCCGGTGCGCTCGTCGCGGCTCGCAATCGCGGCAACGCAGCCTTTCCGTACGCCTTCGAGAGCCCCAACGGCCTCTTCGAGCTCCTGCGGGTAGACGTTGCGGCCGGCGCGTATGATGATGTCCTTGACGCGGCCGGTAATAAATATGTCGCCGCCGGCGATGTAGGCGCGGTCACCACTGTCGAGCCACCCGCGGCGAAAGAGCTGACGCGTCTTCTCTTCGTTGCGAAAATATCCGCTCGTGGCCGAAGGCCCTCTGAACTCGAGACGCCCTTCGCGCCGTTCGGGCAACTCTCTGCCAAGCTCATCGACGACGCGAACCTCGTGCCCGGGGAGCGGGCGTCCGCAAGCGACAAATTCAAGAGCATGGGCGTCGTCCGCGGCAGGTTTCGCCACACCGTCGCGGGCCAGCTCGGCACGGTCGATGCGATCGATGATCGGTAGGCGTCCGACCGGCGGGAAGGCAAGACCGACTGCATTTTCCGCAAGCCCGTAGACCGGAGCCATGACGTGCGGACTGAAGCCGTAGGATCGGAACCGCTCGGTAAAACGCGTGATCGTGCTGGGATTGACCTGCTCGGCGCCATTGACGACCATGCGCAGCGAGGAGAGGTCGAGACCGGCGATATCCTCATCCCGTATGCTCTTGAGACAAAGCTCGAAGGCAAAATTAGGCGCGGCCGAGAGGGTTGCGCGATGGCTATGGATCGACCTCAGCCAGCGCGCCGGGTCGGCGAGAAAGGCGAGCGGCGGCATGATGAAGGTCGGCGCGCCGTAGTAGAGACAGGCGAGCCATGCGCCGATCAAGCCCATATCGTGATAGAGGGGCAACCAGCTGACGAAGACGTCGGACGAGCTTGCCTCAATCGCCTCTCCCATTGCACGAATGTTCGCCAGCAGATTGGCATGGGTCAACACGACGCCCTTCGGGTCTCCCGTGCTGCCCGAGGTGTACTGAATGAGTGCCGTCGTCTCGCCTGCTGCAGGCTGCGGTCCGGAGGCCGGATCGGAGGCAAGCAGCTCTGTTACGGTTTCAACCCGTTTAAGGCTTTCCGTGAGACCGTAGAGAAGCCGACCGAGGGGGCGGATCTCGGGGCTCGTAATGAGCGTCGCAGCTGCCGCATTGCGCAGGATCCCGGCTTGCCGGCGCAGGTGATCCTCGATCTGCGTGCGCCGGAAGGGAGGATAGATTGGCACCGGAATGCCGCCGGCCATCAGCACGCCGAGAAACGCTTGGAAGAAGCCGGCCTCGGTCGGCAGCATGATAACGACACGATCTCCAACCTCGTGACCGCGATCGAAAAGTCCCCGCGCGATGCGGCGCGCCGCGATCTCGAGGTCCGCATAAGAGATGGTCTCCTCCGTGCCCTCCCCGTGCCAGAGAAGGACATGGGGTCGCTGCCCATGGAGCTGCAGGTGCTGCTCGAACGCCTCGAGAAGCGTTGCGGCCTTGATCGGCTCGGTGACGGTCGGCAGCGTAGACGGCGGGGCGGCCTTGAGCTCAGCCGCTCGCCCGGCAGGGCGAGCCGCGAGGACCGCACGAAGCAGGTCTTCCGGCGTCCTCACCTCGCCAAAGAGCTCGTCCGGCAGCCGCACCTTGAACGCGCGGTCGAGCCTCAGGAACAGCTCCGACCGCGCCAGGCTGTCGAGACCGAGATCTCGGTCAAGATCACTACTCAAGTCGACGACAAGGGTGCGCCTCAAATGCGGGTGCAGCTCGACAGTGAGGTTGCGCACGATGGCAAGCAGCTCCTGCGCCACCTTGCTCTCGTGGGGAGTGCGGAGGGATGCTTCCGCATCTGTTTTCTCGGCAGACATCAGATTTCTCTCCCACCCCCGCGGTGGCTCCTGCCTGTCCGCCGTTGCGAGAGCGCGTCGAGACTAAGAATGTCATCGATCGGGCGGCATTGACAGCCGTCAAGGCCAATGCGGTAGCAATGGACCAGCCATTTTCAGGGGCACGGTCACGCAGCTGCGGTCAACACATTCTTGAGGCATCGGTGGCCACCTTCTGATTGAGACTCAGCCATGGGCGACTTCGTCACCGCCGCTGACGCGAGCACGTTGCCTGGCTTGTTGCTCGAGCGCATACGGCGAACACCTGACGTGATCGCCTACCTTGAGTACGACGTCGTTCGGAAGGATTGGGTCACGTACACCTGGCGCGACATGGGGCGCCGCGCCGCTAGGTTCCGTGCGGCGCTCGCCGAGACCGGACTCGAAGCGGGCGAGCGGGTGGCGCTGCTCCTGCCAAACGGCATCGACTGGGTTGCGTTCGATATGGCAGCCATGAGCCTCGGACTCGTCGTCGTGCCGCTTTATGCTCACGACAGCGCCGCGAACATGGCGGACGTCTTGGCAAATTCGGAGGCGCGATTTGCGCTATTTCCCACGTGGGGTCGATGGGAAGAGTTCGGAGTCCACACTTCAAGGCTTGAGGCTCTGGAGCACATTTGGATTAAGGAGCAAGGCGCAGACTCGGCCCCATGGACCCAGGGGAGCACTATCAGTGCGCGATGTGGTGCCGGCCGAAGCAGGCGATTTCGAGATTAACCCAAGAGACCCACAGGCGCTTGCCACGCTCATCTACACATCCGGCACAACGGGCCGCCCGAAAGGCGTCATGCTCTCCCACTTCGCGCTCCTTTGGAACGCAGAGGCCGCAGGCAAGGTGATCACCCCACGCGCCGACGATGTTTTCCTTTCGCATCTGCCCTTGGCGCACGCATTCGAACGCACCGTCGGATACTACCTTGCCATGATGGGAGGCAGCGTAGTCGCCTATGCGCGTTCGATAGATCTACTGAAAGATGACATCGCCGCCATTCGTCCGACCGTGTTCTTGTCCGTGCCACACCTCTATGAGCGGTTGGCGGCCAGCATTCGAGCACAAGCTGCGCACAACCCGCTTGAGCGATGGCTGCTCGATACGACGGCCAGTCTCGGTTGGCGCAGATGTTCCGGTCTACGAGGATTGGCAGCTGCCCCGAACCCGGTTAGTGCCCTTCTCTGGAAAGCTCTCGATCAGCTTGTCGCGACGCGCGTGCGCCGCGCCCTCGGCGGGCGCCTCAGGGCCGCGGTAAGCGGCGGCGCACCCCTTGACCCAGATGTGGCACAGTTTCTCATCGGCCTCGGTGTCCCGCTGACGGAAGGTTATGGTCTAACGGAGGCGGGACCGGTGGTGACAGCCGCGGCGGCCCGAAGACAACGTGCCGGGTTCTGCCGGACGTGCACTCCCTGGCGTCGATCTCATTATCGGGGCACTCGGCGAGCTGCTCGTCCGTACGCCTTCCGTCATGCACGGCTACTGGCGAGACGAGGCGACCACAGCCCAAGGCAATTGACAACGAGGGGTGGCTTCACACGGGCGATCTCGCCGAAATTCGAGATGGTCGCATCTTCATCCTCGGTCGGCTGAAGGACGTTGTTGTTCTAACAACCGGCGAGAAGGTCTATCCAGCAACAATAGAAGCCGAGATCCTCAAAGACCCCTTGTTCCGGCAGGCTGTGGTCGTTGGAGAACGTCGTCCCTGTCTCGCCGCAATCCTCATCCTTGACCGCGAATGCTGGGCCGACCTCGCTCTCCGCCACAAGTGGAGCGCGCACGATCCAAACATGTCCGTCGTGAGGAATCATCTCTTGCGGCGCATCGCCAATCGACTGCGCGATATGCCCGACTACGCGCAGGTGCGGGCTGTGTTTCTGACGCTTGAGCCGTTGACAATCGAGGCAGGCCTCGAGACGCCGACGCTGAAGACTAAGCGCCAGGCAGTGGAGCGTCGGTTCGAGCGCGAGATCGCGGAACTCTATCTGCGAGACTGACGCGTCGCGTGTCGCCACGGCGCGACCGGCGTGCCGTGGCTTGCGCATCGGCGTCAGAGTTTCTTGATCTCGATCTTCTTCTCGGCTTTGACGGCCTCGGGCTTCTTTGCGGCTGTGATCTTGAGCACGCCTGCCGGCCGCATGGCCATTCAGGTGGGCGCATCTTCATGCGTGTTGAAAGCGTGATTGAAAGCTGCGCGATAGATATCCTGGGCGTGCTCGGGAAGGTGATTTCTCACTGCTGGCGGCAGAGCGGAATTCCTCGGATCGGTATCGGAGGCCAATCGCATAAGCATTGGTACTTTCGAGCGCCAACTAGCACCTGCAATTGAGAAAGGTCAAAGCCGGCAAACGCCGCCAGAGCATTCTCGCGCCGAGAGAGGTCAGCTCTATGACACACAAGCAGGTCCTATTCCGATCAGAGGCACGGGAGAAGGTGCTGCACGGCGCCGCACAACTCGCGGACGCAATTCGCGTCACAATTGGCCCGCGATCCAAATCCGTCCTGATCGAGAGGAAATGGGGTGCACCTCTCGTCTGCAATGACGGCGTGACGATTGCCAAAGAGTTCGATCTGCGCGATCCGGAGGAGAACCTTGGTGCGCGCATGTTGCGCCAAGCGGCCGAGAAGACAAGTGAGAGCGTTGGCGACGGCACGAGCACGTCGACGATTCTCGCTTATGCCATGCTTGCCGATGGCGTGCGCAATGTCGTTGCAGGAGCGAGCGCGATCGACATCAAACGCGGTCTTGATCGCGCCGCCAAAGCTGCCGTCGCATCGTTGAAGACGCTGTCGCGCCCCGTGCAGTCGCGGAAAGAGAAGGCTCAGGTCGGCACGATCTCGGCCCACAACGACGTGGGGATCGGCGAGCTCATTGCGGACGCCATGGAGAAGGTCGGCAATGAGGGCGTCATCACGGTTGAGGAGTCGAAGACCACGGAAACCGCCATCGACATCGTCGAAGGCATGCAGTTCGACCGCGGCTACCTCTCGCCCTACTTCATCACCAACGCCGAGAAGATGATTGCCGAGCTGGATGACCCCTACATTCTCATCCACGAGAAGAAGCTTTCCGGCCTGCAGGCGATGCTCCCCGTTCTCGAGGCGGTCGTTCAGTCAGGCAAGCCGCTGCTCATCATCGCCGAGGACGTCGAGGGCGAAGCCCTCGCCACGCTGGTCGTCAACAAGCTGCGCGGCGGCCTCAAGGCCGCCGCCGTCAAGGCTCCGGGCTTCGGCGACCGCCGCAAGGCGATGCTCGAGGACATCGCTGTCCTGACCGGCGGCCAAACGATCTCCGAGGACCTCGGCATCAAGCTCGAGAACGTCACGCTCGGCATGCTGGGCCGCGCCAGGAAGGTGACGATCGACAAGGACAACACCACGATCGTCGACGGCGCCGGAGCCAAGACCGACATCGATGCGCGCGTGAAGCAGATCAAGGCGCAGATCGAGGAGACGACCTCCAACTACGACCGCGAGAAGCTGCAGGAACGGCTCGCCAAGCTCGCCGGCGGGGTTGCCGTCATCCGCGTCGGAGCGCCATCGGAATCCGAGATGAAATCGCGCAAGGAGGCGCTGGATGATGCCATCAGTGCCACGCGCGCGGCGGTCGCCGAGGAAATCGTTCCGGGTGGTGGCTTGGCCTTGTTGAGGTGCATCGCCGCCGTCTCCAAGGAAGAAATGACTTGCGAGGGTGATGAGCGCACGGGCGTGCAGATCTTGAAGCGGGCCCTCGTCGCGCCCGCCCGGCAGATCGCGGAGAACTCCGCGGTGGACGGCGGAGTCGTCGTCGCCCGCATGCTCGAGGGCAGCGGCAATCTCGGTTTCGATGCCGCCCGCAACGAGTACGTAGATCTGGTGGCCGCAGGCATCATCGACCCGACCAAGGTCGTTCGCGTGGCGCTCGAGAACGCCGTCTCGGTCGCGAGCGTCCTCCTCCTCACGGAAGCAACCATGACCGAGGTCCCCGAAACCAAGCCGGAGCGCGCGGGATCACCCGATCTCGGAATGTGACGAGCGACGTCAGCCGCGTGCCTGCAACCTATTTGGCGTTCAGGCGTGATGGGCCGAAACCGCCTTCATGACCTCGCGTGTCTTGCCGGGCAAGGCCTCCGAGATGTCGCCGAGGCTGACGATGCCGACCAGGTGCTCCCCTTCATCGAAAACGGGAATGCGTCGGATCTGCCGCTCCTCCATCGTCCGCAACACGTCACGAACGCTCTCCGTGTCGTGGCAGCATAGCGCCCTTCGTCATCACGTCTTGGGCGGTGAGCTTGGACATGTCCTTGCCGTTGGCCACGGCGCGAATGGTGATGTCGCGGTCCGTGACCATGCCGACGATCTGGGAGCTGCTCCCGATCGGAATGGCGCCGATATCCTTGTCGCGCATCTTCTCTGCCAATTTCGCGACTGGCGCATCGGGGGCCATGACCTCGACGCCTTTGTGCATCACTTCTCGGATCTTCATCCAGCTTACTCCTCTTGGTGGGATCTCAATCAACCCAATAGTCGGTCGGGGAAAATACCGGACATTGAGGCGCGTCAATTTCCCAAGCCCGCTTCCCCGAGCTCTTGATACGCATCAATGCGTGGTCATATTTCCTGGCGTTTGCTAAGTCCTTCTGGTTGGAGGATTTTGTCATGGCTGAAGCTGCAACCAAGCTGCCCATCAAAACCGAAGAGAAGACACCCGAGCGTCCGTCCGCATCGCGGGACTGGCGCCCGTTCGAAAGCCTCAGAAACGAAGTCGAACGGCTGTTCGATGAATTCGACTGGCGCGCGCCACTGCGCAGGGCCGCACTCGACCTCGATCCGATTTGGCGCCGGGAATTGACTTGGGGCCAGATCCCGGCCGTCGACGTCGTCGAGAAGGACAAGGCCTACGAGGTCACCGCCGAGCTGCCAGGCATGGACGAGAAGAACATCGAGGTGAAGGTAGCCAACGGCACGCTGACCATCAAGGGCGAGAAGTCCGAGGACAAGGAGGAGAAGCGCAAGAACTACTATCTTGCCGAGCGCCGCTATGGCTCCTTCGAGCGCCGCTTCCAGATCCCGCAGGGCGTCGACACCGGCAAGATCGAAGCAAGCTTCAAGAAGGGCGTGCTGACGATAACGCTACCGAAGACCCCCGAGGCGCAGGCCGCCGAGAAGACGATCGCCGTCAAGGGGGGCTGATCAACGTCTGCTGTCTTGTCCGAGCCGCACCACGACGTGCGGCTCGTTCATTTGCGCTGCCCACCGCGCGTGCGATGGGCTTTTCTGCCGTCCGGAGACCAAGCGCGCCGGCCACGTTTGATTGAAAGACTAAGTCTGCCGAACGATGCGACAAGCAAGCGCCGCGAGATCAAGACCGAGTGCGTCACGGCGAACACTCCCGCCAAAGCCCTTTGCGAGACTTGCGCTGTCGAAAGTCTATCAGCTGCTTGAGCCGGGTCCCGTGGTCTTGCTGGTGACGGTGCAGGGTGGCCAGCCGAATGTCATGACCATGTCCTGGCATATGATGGTCGACTTCGAGCCGCCGCTCATTGCCTGCGTCGTCGGCAGCGCCAACCACAGTTTCGCGGCCCTCCGCGCCACCGGGCAATGTGTCATTGCTGTGCCGGCGGCGGGACTGGCATCCAAGGTCGTGCAGGTTGGCAACTGCTCCGGCCGGAATGTCGATGAAGTTCGAGAGGTTCGGACTGACGCCTTTGCGCGCTTCCAAGGTGGCGCCGCCGCTGATCCGCGAGTGTTTCGCCAATCTCGAATGCGCGGTGGCCGATACCCAGCTGGTGGACAAGTACAATATCTTCATTCTCCGGGCGCTGGAGGCCTGGATCGATCCGAAGCAGGACCATCCCAGGACCATCCATCACCACGGGTACGGCTCTTTCGTGGTCGACGGCAGGACGATCAAGCTCAAGTCCAAGATGCGCTGAGAACGAGGAGGACGCTGCAGGCATTCTCGAGGTCAGGCGCCGAGCGCACGCGCGTCGAGATGCGCTTAGCTCACGAGGCCCATTACCCAACCTTCTCGAGCTGGATCTCGGCGCAACTCAGCTCCTCGACGACATCGTCGTTGATAACCTCCATGAGCTCGCCGACGCTCGTTGTCGCCTCGAGTCGCCTCCGGTGCATCTCCCGCCAGACATCGGCAAAGGCTGCAGCAAAGCTGTCTTGATCGATGATCTCGTGCACGCCCTCGTAGAGAGTGGTGCCCTTCCTCTTGATGTTCAGCTTCACCTTCATCGTCACTCCGAATGTCTTTAGTGAAAACGTGATATCGGCAGCTAGCTTGCGCGCTGCTCCGGAACAGCGCCCGCCGACGCGCGCTCCAGGATGCTCGTCACCTCGGCGTCGCTCACCTGCGAGAAATTCAAGTAGAAGAAGCCGATTGCTCCCATAGCCTCGGGCATCTCCAGGCAGATTACGTCGTCGGCCTCTTGCTCCAGAGATCTCACGACTTCCGGCGGGGCAACCGGCGTCGCCACGACGGTACGCTTCGGTCCGCGCCTTTTCAACGCATGCAGTGATGCCCGTATCGTTGCTCCCGTGGCGATTCCGTCATCGACGATGATGACCGTCCTGTCCTTGATGGGCGCGCGTGCACGCCCTGCCACCCATAACGCGCGACGTGCATCGATGATCTTGAGCTGCTCCTTTGCCTCCTCCTCGAACTCGCTCTCGGTGACGCCAGACCCGCGGATCACGTCCTCGTTGCGCACGATCTCGGGGGCGTCGCCATCGACGACCGCGCCCATGGCCAGCTCGCGCTGAAACGGCGCGCCGATCTTGCGCACCAGGACGACATCGAGCGGCGCCTTGAGCGCTGCGGCGACCTCCGCTGCCACCGGGACGCCGCCGCGCGGCAGGCCGAGCACTACGGGGTCGGAATAGCCTTCTTTGCGACTTTTTGCGCCAGAGCCGGCCGGCTTGTCTTCGGTCGGTGAAGATCCTGTGCCTCATGTCTTAGAGCCTTTACCTCGAACCGGGACGAACCAGTCGGGTCGCCAGCGCGACGACCGCCATCGAGAGTCGCCTAGCTCCTCGAAAAGGTGTGACGCCCGGGGAACGATCTCAAGCCGCTTCTCGCGGCTCGAGCATGTCGAGGGCCTGCTGGTTGAGCTCGATGACGACATGATGCGCTCGCCGACGATGAGCAGCGTCGGGGCCTTCACGCGCGCCAGCGCGCTGCCGGCGAGATCGGGTCTTCCTCCGCGGGAGACGACAGCCGACACCTCAGCGGGCCGGCACGCGGCGGCCGTCAAGGCGGGCGGCTGCCCCGGTGCTCGCCGAACAGTCCGATTGCGAGGCGGGCGAGCGTTACGTCCTCACGAGCCCAGTCGATAGCCTCCTCGAGCCGGCCCGCAAGCAGGGGGATGTCGAAGACGTTATGCCGGTCCTCCGCTTCCTCCGGCAGCAGGAGGTCGAACAGCAAGGTGCCCGAATCCAGCCTCGTTCAAGGCGCGGGCCACGTGCTGGTTGCGCGGGCTCAGCCGGCTCGACCGACGCTTTCCCGTGCGCAAAGATGACAATGCCCTTTGCGCCTTTGGGCAGCGCCAGCGCTCCGCGGAAGCCCGCGGGGCAGGATCTCGATGTCCTCAGCGCTGTGAACGGTTGTCGATGAGCGTCAGACTCCGCGGCGAATTGAGGGGCGACGCTGCGGTGGCACGCAGAACAGGCACAATCTATAGGCCTGCGGCGGCCGGCCACTGATCTCGATGAGGTCGCGCGGTCATTGCCATTCGAGCCATAATACATGATCGGCGCGGCGAACATGGGGTATTCAGCGCCTTGCTTTCTCGCTCGAGCATCACCCGCGAGCCATTGTCATCGGCGCGCGAGGCGCAATTGAGCCCGCATTTTGAGATCTCCATCGGCGCCATCTCAGGCTAATGAGCGTGCCATCCTCGATGCGGACCTTCGGAAAGTACATGAGCACGATCATCCCGGAATTCCTCATCACCCTGATATCCCTTCGTAGTCGTCGATGAAGTCGCCACAGCCGTAGAGAATGAGCTTGCCGCGATACACCTCGATGCCCTTGACGTGGTGCAAGGAATGTCGGTGCACCACGATGTCCACATCACACGCCTCCACCAGCCGATGGGCAACTGGGTAGCCGGCGATCTAGAAGCCCCAGTTGCTGCCCCAGTGGATCGACGCCATCACGATGTCCCCCGCCTTGGCGATGCCGCGTATCTTCTCGCCGATGCGGTCGGCGGCCTTCGATAGCTGGGGGACGACATTGACCCCGGGCAGCCCATCGCCGGCGCGCCAGCCAAGGGGCACGCCAGCGCCTCGGCGAGGCGAAGGCGAAGACGAACACACGGGCTTCGGGGACGCGTAGGACGGCAGGCGCCGCGGCGGCAATGTCGTCGCGGCCGGCCCCTGCGTACAGGATGCCGGCCTGCTCGAGCGCGACGAGCCCTTCGAGCAGGCCGGGGCGTGCCCAATCGAGCACGTGGTTGTTTGCCAAGACGCAGCAGTCGATATGGGCGGCCGTGATGACGCCCATATTCGCCGGGCTCATCTTGTAGTTGATGCCCTTGGGCTCGGGGCTGGCTCTCGTCGTCAGTGCGG
>CAVUEM010000004.1:0-24888 GCA_963740475.1 uncultured Alphaproteobacteria bacterium
AAGGCGGAGGAGCTCGGGGTGTCGGTTCTCGACGAGGCCGCCCTGCGCGAGCTCCTGGGTCAGCGGTAGCGGGCGATCTGGGACGACCATCTTGTCCTGGATGCTGCGCGCGTAGTCGTAGCTCGTGACGCCGTTCATCAGCAGGGAGAAGGCGATCAGGCCGCCGTTTGACCTGCAGTAGCCGGAGAGGTTCTGATACCCGTCGATCGTCCCCAGTCTTGCCGCGGCAGCGCCCCGCTGCCGGCGAGCCTCCCAGCATCCGGTTGACGAGGGTGCCGTCCTTGCCGGCGATCGCAAGGGACTTGAACAGCGGCTTGGCGAGCTCGTCGTCGCGCTGGGCGGCGGCGAGCAGCCGCACGATGTCGCGCGGGGACGAGCGGTTGTCGTCGGTGAGCCCGGAGCCGTCGCGAGCCTGGACCTTCGACCCGAGCTCCTTGGCGAAGCGCTCGACGGCCTTGACCCCGCCGTTCGTGGTCCCCTTGCGCCCGGGCTCGGCCCAGAGCCGCTTCAGCAGCATCTCGGCGTAGAAGTTGATCCAGTCCTCGTTCGTCGCCCTGATGATCGCCTTGATCTTCGGCGAGTCGTGGGAGGTGATGGCGTCCTCGTCCCGGAGCGCCGAGGGATCCTGTCCACCTTGACCTTGCCGCCGACCTTGACGCCGGCCGAGCGCAGGCCGTCTCGGAACGCGCGAGCGGCTTCCTTGGCCGGATCGCCGTCGTAGGTCGATCCACCGTAGGTGAGGCCGCTGAGCGGCGCGATGTCGACGCCTGGGGCGTAGTTGGTGTCGGGGACCCCGCGCCGCCGGTCGAACACGCTGTCGTCCCCGATCACGGTCCCGCTCACCTTCCGGATTCCCGCCCTGCGCACCTGCTTGGCCAGGTCGGTGACAGCGCTGGAGCCGAAGGTCGGGTCTCCGCCGCCGACCAGGTAGAGATCGCCGCCGAGCTTGCCCTTGCGGCCCACCCCTCCGCTTGCCTTGACCTTGGTCGCACTGGTGGATTTCGGGCCAGCTGGTGCATCGCGGTGGAGGGTGGCGAACAGCTTCTCGTTCGACGCGAAGTCGGCGAATGCCCGGCCGAGCGATCGAAGAGCACCCGGTTGCCGTCGGCCTCCAGGTCGTAGACGTAGTACCCGCTCGCCCCCGGCGCCTCCCGGGCGAGGCGCTCGAGCTTGCTCTGCAGCTTGCCGCGATCGATCGGGCCGCCCCGGCGGAGGCGTTCGGGAATCGGGGCCGTCCGGAAGGGCAGGTCGGGGCCGGTCGCCGGCTGCCCGACCTCCCCGAGGCGTCCCTGCGCGGGCGCCGTGGTTGCGGTCAGGAGGGCGACGAAGAGCGCGATTGCGACCGTCAGCGCCCCGGCTGCTGTTGCGCGGGAGTGCATAGCCGCGAGAGTGTAGACAGAGGAAAACCACCCTGGCGCTGGTTGCGGTGTCATAATCGATCGTGCCGATGAGCGAGGTAGTCCAGCTCGATCCGGCGAATCGCGCCAAGAAGTCGCGCGAACGCCGGCGACGCAGATCAAAGACCGCACTCGTTCTGGGTGGCGGTGGTTTCACGGGCGCCGTCTACGAGATCGGAGCGCTGCGCGCATTCGACCTCCTCGCGGTCAACCGCACGGTCAACGACTTCAACGTCGATGTGGGAACCAGCGCCGGCTCGATTCGTCGGCAGTGCGGTCGCAAGCGGCACTCACCCCGGAGGAGATGCGACGCGGGTGTGCTGAACAAGCATCTGCCCTCACCGCTGCGGGACATGGACCTCGGGATGCTCTTGCGGCCCAACTACCGGGGCTTCGTCAGCGCCGGCGTGAAGATGCCTTTGCGGCTGGTCGGGGTGGCCCGCGACCTCGCCAGGACGCTAACGGAGACCTCGGTCATGGACGTCGCCTCGGGATTGGCGGTGGGCCTGCCCAAGGGCCTCTACACCGGCGACGGGATCCAGGAGTACGTCGCCGAGATGCTCGCCGATCCCGACCGCACCGACGACTTCCGGATGCTTCAGAACGAGCTCATCCTGGTGCGCGACCGAGATCGACACAACCGAGCGGGTCGTGCTCGGCGACGGCAAGTGGAGCGACGTGCCGATCTCCCGCGCGGTGGCCGCCTCGACCGCCCTGCCGCTCGTCTACGAACCGGTCGAGATCAAGGGCCGGGAAATGATGGACGGCGGCATCCTCTCGACCACGAACATCGACATCGCGGTCGAGAAGGGCGCCAAGTTCATCGTCGTGGTCAACCCGATCGTCCCGTTCGTCAACGATTTCAGCAAGCGCGTCCCGACCGTCTTCGGCAGTCGCGTTCGCCGCGTCTCCGATATGGCGTTCGTCGCCCTCGCCAACCAGGCCATGCGGATGATCGCCCACGACCGTCGCCATCGCGCGGTCGAGGAGTGGTCGGTCCGCTACCCGGGCGTCGACATCATCCTGATCCAGCCCGACCTCGGCGACGAGACCGATGCTTCCCACCTCGATCATGGACTACAAGGCCCGCCTGCAGATCGCCAAGCACGGTTTCGAGTCGGTGACCCTCCGTCTCGCCCGCGACTACGAGCGCTACCGCGAGATCGCCGAGCGCCACGGCATCGAGATCTCCGCCGGCCGGATCGAGCACGTGCTCGATCAGGTCGAGCGCGAGCGGGAATCCACACCCTGCTCTGGCGCCGCGTCTTCGAGCAGACGACGGGCGCGTTGCTGAAGGAGACAGTCCCACGAGGGGGGCCGAGCGGCAGAGGCCCCGCCTCCGCACTCGCTTCGCTCGCGCTGAGTGTCGGCGGCACCTCCACCGCTCGACCCCTATCGACGCATACGGTTGGTGATCCTCGCCGACACGCGAGAGTTGGTTGGGCTGTGAGGGGAGGGCCGGCCTTACCGACCTCCTATCTGATGGCGGGAGACCATCGACTATTCGTTAGCTGCCACTGACGGGTCGGATGAGCAGATTCCAGACGCCATACGTCTGGAGTTGGCCACCGGCGGCAGCTTTCACACCGCATAGGGTGTCTTCTGCCAGCCGACTCGCGGGGTTGACCCCTCTCAGCCCTTGCTCGCCCCGCCAGCCGACTGACGCCCCTGCCGAGCGGCCAAATCAACTTCGGTGCAGGCCGAGCAGAGCGGACGCGCAGCGGAGGATTCACCCGGAGTTGTCTACTCGTAGAGCGCGTTGATGTTCTCGGCGAACTTCTCGGCCACCACGTTCCGCTTGACCTTCATCGTCGGGGTCAGCTCTCCCGTCTCCTGGGAGAGGTCGTCGGGGAGGATCTCGATCTTCTTGACCTGCTCCACGCGAGCGAACTTGGCGTTGATCTGGTCGACGTGGGACATGATCGAGGCCTTCACGTTCGGGTCGGATGCGAGGGCGACGGGGTCGTCGGGCAGGCCGTTGTCGGCCGCGTAGGCGACGGCGGCCTCGGGATCGAGCGTGACCAGCGCGAGAGGTAGGGCGGCGGTCGCCGATCACGACGCTTCGCCGACGAGCGGGGGTTGCGTTCATCGCGGCCTCGAGGTTCGCTCGGGGCGACGTTCTCGCCGCCGGCGGTGATGATGATCTCCTTCTTTCGGCCGGTGATCGAGAGGTAGCCGTCGCGGTCGAGCTCGCCGAAGTCCCCGAGTGGAGCCAATCGTCGACCACCGTCTCCTCGGTCGCCTCGTCGTTTTTGTAGTAGCCCTTGAAGATGTTGGGGCCCTTGATCAGAACCTCGCCGTCGTCGGCGATCTTGCGCGCCCGGCACCCGGGGAACGGGCGGCCGACGGTGCCGAACTTGAAGTCCTCGGGGTCGAGATAGTCGCCGCCGTGGACGTCTCCGTCATCCCGTAGCCCTCGAGCACCAGGACGCCGGCGGCGTCGAAGAACCTGAGGATGTCGGTGTTGATGGGGGCGGCCCCGCTGACGCACTGCCGAACCCGGCCGCCGAACAGGCCCGCGAATCTTCGACAGCACCCGCTCGTCGGCGAACTTGAACTGACGAGCGAGCAGGATCTGGTCCGCCGCGGCGCTCCATCTCCCGCACCCGCTTGCCGACCCCGATCGCCACCAGAAGATCCGCTTCTTGATGCCACCCTCCTTGTCGGCGGCGGACGTGGCGGCCATGTAGATCTTCTCGAAGATCCGCGGGAAGAACGGCAAGGGTAAGTAGTGAGGCCGGACCTCGCTCAGGTTGGGGATGATCTTGAGCGGGTCCCGCTCCCAGTAGGCGATCGACGCACCGATGTCGAAGCTGCCGAGCTGCAGGAGCAGGGCGAACGAGTGGGCCAGCGGCAGGAAGAGGTAGGTGATCTCGTTCGGCGCCACGACGGAGACGCTCTGAGTCATGTCGAGCATGGAGCGGTAGTTGCCGTGGCTGATCATGCAGCCCTAGCAAGACCAACCTGAACGAAGAACAAGAACACTAGGAAATAGCCCTTCGTCAACGGTTTTGGCGAAAACATTAAGAGCAAAACCGGCAGAAGGATCACAATCGCACCGATGTATTTGGCCGACAAGGCCAGGCCGGCGAAAATACCAAATAGTACTGCCCTTGCGCTGGTGGGGAGCGCACTTAATCGAAGCAGAGTGATGATGCTTAGTACTAGCATCGGTGCAACAACAATATCCTCCTTGAAGTTCTGCGCATGCACTGCCGTGAGCGGCGCCGCGGCCGCGAGTATACCGGCCAATATGGAAGGCACCGCGCCCATGCTGAGGCGAGCGAGTAAGATCGTCGAAAAAACGTACAGCCCGCCGAATGCCGCAACGACCGCTCTTCCTAGCGCCGCGATGCTGTTGATGTCTGCGTAATTGAAAATACTGTTGAGAACTCGAACCGTCTGAAGGAGTAGGATCGGATGGTAAAAGTCTTGCGTCCCATGAAGGACGAAAAACGCTTTCTTCGCCTCGTCCGGAGTCGTACCCAAAGGCATATCTGGTGTCGCATGAAATAAAAAGGCGATCGTTACTGAAACCGCAAATGCCGATAAAAGGAAGTGTCTGTCTGGCGCAGCCGGGTTGTTGTCTTTGTCTAGCGGTCTCACGAAATTTGGCTGCAATACAACGTCAGTGGGTTTGGCAATTAAATTTGTTCGTGTGATTTGATCGTGGCAGAAGTTTTGCAGACCTGGTTCGAGAACGTCAAGTTTGGCGCCTTCGCCAGAAAGCCAGGTCCGCCCGAACGACGTTAGGCAGAAGCCGCCATCGAAACCAACCGACTGCTCATTGGCAGAAGGGACGCTAGGCTTGAGAAGCCCGCGGCCGCATAGCTCTGCTAATGCGTCAGAAAAGATCGGACCGGCGTCGATGCGAACTCGATCTGCTCTGACGCTATCTTGTCGAGCTGCCATCGACGCCCAACGATTGACAAGTGTAGGAGCATCCACGTCGTACCCGGAGTGCCTGTTGGACCGCTTACCCGAAATGAACTCGCGCAGTTCGCGGACCGCAAATGCAATCGCATCATTGAGCGACGGAATTTCCTGCGTCACAGCTTGCATGTTTCAAACCGCTTCAAAGGGCCTGGTGTCACGCCCCAATTGACCACGCGGCCGGGTTACAGCAAGGGGTTAGCGCTCATTGGTCGAACCAGATCACGAAATCCCAGTGGAAAAAGTTGCGCTTTCTAAATCGCACCGCCAACTTCAGCGTCGTGATCCGCCGCCTCGTCGTCAGCGTCACGGTCCGCCAGCACGGAAGCCGACGATCTGCTCGAGCTCAGGTTCGGCAGTGCAGGGTCGGGAGATGTAGCCGCCGCGACGTACGCCCGTCGTCGGCTTAGCCCTCATGTGGACAACCGCGGGCCGGCGGGTTGTTGGCAATATGGGCGGTGCCGACGTCGGAGAAATAATCAGCCTGCTAGGTTCGCAAGGGATCCAGTTCCAACTGAGTCCCCAGGTCGAGCTGCCAAAATCGTTTTGCAACAATATAGGTTAGGAGCAGACATCGACGGCATGTCTGCTCATCGTCCGCTCAGCCTCCAAGAGCGGAGCTCGATGCTACTTGGACGCGGACGATGACGAGCTTGTCTGTAACGCCCGTAACAGCGCAAGGCAGTTTAGAGGTTCAATATCGCTCCCAATAGTTATCGGGAGCCGCCCATGAACACGCTAGTGTCGTTTTCCGGCATTGTCGGTGCAGCATGTTGTGTCGGGATGTATGCGGCGGTGAGCTTTGGCAAAGTAAGCGCGGACAAACCCTTCTTCTACATGGTCAACGGACTTGGGGCCAGCTTAGTGCTGGTAGGCGCCGCGCACCAGTTTGACGTCGGCGACCTGGGCACCGTTGGCCAAGAACTGATTTGGGCGGCGATCAGCTTGGCCGGCGGTATGCGCGCTTTGCTACGCGAGAACGGCCCGAACACGTGAGTGGTGGGAAAAGACACTCCATCGCCTAGGAAGAGGCTCAGCGGACCCTTCAAGCTCGTTGAGTACCCCCTTGCGTCCACACGACTCCGCCATCAAAGCCTGACGGAGCTGGATTGGCGAACGTAGGCGAGAATTCGCGAGAGATCGATTGAGAGTCCGCTTGGCCCTTGACAGCTGACGCGAGCGCATGCCGTCGAGAACGACCGTGATGGGCCAACACGCTGTAAAGGATCCCGCCCGCCCCGCCGAAAGCGTCCGATACGCCGACGATGAATGGCTCTTCCGCTATTCACCTTGACCCCGAACTCGGCGTCCTAAGAAACCCGCCTCAACGCCGGGCGGCTGCCAGGTCCCTTTTGCCCGGAGGAGGCAGCATTTTGGATCTAACGACCGGCAGGGACGGTGCTTGAGCGGCATTGATTGGGCGTCCCGCGGCCCGCGGCGCCGCCGCCCGCGCGCTCATCGCTGCCACGAACTCTTCCCAGTTTTGCATCCGCTCGGGCGTTCCGGTGAAGAGATCCAAGCGCGACTTCGATCCTATGGCCTCTCGCTCCCCGTGGTCGATTTTCATGCGCATCTCCCGACCCGCGCGCTCGAGCTGATCGATGTTATCCTTTAGCCGACCGTTTTCGCGAGCCAAGTCCTCGACCCGCGCGGCCAGCCAATAAATTGCGCCGACAATCAGCCCAGAGGCCAGAATGGTGCCGCTGTCTATGCCGAGCCTAGCGGCGAGGTATCCCAGTCCAATGCAACCGGCCACTATGCACACGCGAATGAGTTTTCTTTTCATTCTCCGCCCCAATTGGGTCGCCCAAATCAGCTCGGTCCATTTTAGCAGGCGCCGCCCATTTTTCCTGAGCGTCCCAAGCAGTGGCTGCGCCTGCTTGGGAGGCGACCGCCGGCGAGGAAAACCACGGCAGATCGCGAGCCTCGGACCAAGGGCTGTGCTCGGTCCCGTGGACACTGAGTTAAGTGAAGTGCGCTCGAGCGCGCGGGTTGCCGACGGCGAAGCTCAGGACCACCGACCATGGCGATCCAAGCTCCGACCGCTCAGGATGTTGGCTCGCGGGATTGCTAATGCGGGAGCGCCCATCAGCACCCGCCTCAATGCAGCCGGGCTAAATGCCCGACGGACGACTCCGTTCCGGGAAGCAGGGAAATCTTCCCCGGCCATGCCCCGCATCAATTGTCGAGCCGGCTTGCCTTCACTAGTGACAGGACATGGCCTCTGTCCCTGGCGTGAAGACCTGGCTCTAACCCATTGATCGAGATGAGAGTTTAAGGGAAATCAGAGCCGAAACGTGCGTGAGTGTCCCGCCCAACAATTGAAGGTAGGGTGAAACTACCTGCCCCCTTATCGCGCTTGCGCGCCAACCCACCCTTATCGCGCACGCGCGCCAAACCCCCCATTGCCCGAGCCCAGCCCTGGGACAGAGGCCGTGAACGTCAGGTCGCTGATATCCACCTGCGTATAGCCGGCGGAAAGAAACAGTAGCGTGCTCGGAGTTGCCAGATAGCCGATCCGGCCGCCGATCGACCATTAGCTCTCGACCTCGAACTCGCCGTTTGTTCTCGGACTGGCGCCGAGGTCACTCAGCGAGACGGTGATCTCCGTGCTCACGTCGCTCAAGGCTTCTGCGCCCAGTCTTCTGTAGCCCATTTGCCTTTCCCACACTTATTTAAGTCTATTCCCCAACGACCTGAACTGATTGACCTCACTGCTATTGCTTTCAGCGCATGAGGTTGACCACATCTTGCTCCTTTACCGTTTTACGTCGGAAGCGCGTGAAAGTGAGCTGATCAACGCCTCGCGTCTGAGGTGAGGATCTATGGACGTTATGCAAGAGGGGCATTGATGTCGAACTCTATGCGGCTGGCCGTGGTTCTGGCGTCTGCGCTCATTGCACCGGTCATTGCACCGGTCCAAGCCGCAGCGCAGTCAGCGCCTAGTCCTTCACTTCCTCGCCTTGCTCCCGTACCTCCCACGATGCCGCCTGCCGGGGTATCGGTTCCCACGATGCCCAGCCCATCACTTTCTCCCCCGCCGACGCCCATGCCATCGGTTACCGCGCCTCCGTCGATGCCGGTACCAATTCCGCCGTCCTCGACGATGGCGACAACTCCGGAATTGGGTGAGAGTTGGGCAGGTGATACAGAGCTGTTGGCTAAGTATAGGACAATCGTTGGCCTCTACGAGGCTGGAAAATATGATGCGGCGCTCCCCCTTGCCGGCGGACTCTTCCAATCGATCAAGGAGCGTTTTGGAGAGGAGAGCTCGGCCTATGCGGATGCCATAAGTATTTTAGCACGGCTCTATCAGGGGCAGGGGCGTTTCTCCGAAGCTGAAGCCTCGGTGAGCGTGCTCTCGCAATACACCAGCGAGATCTACCGTCAGATGATCCAAATATTGCGAGCGACCTTGGTGCTCTGGGCAGCTGTATCAGAGCGATGGGCGGCTTGAGGCGGCTGAGCCACTCTTGAAACGGTCACTTGCTATCAGCGAGACGGCGATTGATCGAGATCCTGCAAGCGTCGGCCGTGCGCTCAACAATCTCGCTTGGCTGTACCAGCAGCAGGGGCGCTACAGTGAGGCCGAGCCCCTCGTTGCCCGTTCTATTACTCTCATCGATAAGGCCCTCGGTCAGAAGGACGAAGATTTTGGGCGTGCACTCGATACGTTGGCCAAGGTCTATGAAGGCGAAGGTCGGCTGAGTGAGGCGGAGGCGCTATATCGGCGTGCCATCGCCATCATCGAGGCTGCGCGCGGCGCAAACTATGCGGGTGTGGCCGTATCCTGGGAGAATCTCGGCGGCCTCCTAAAGGCGCAAGGGAAGCTCGACGAGGCAGAGACCCTTCTGAAGAAGGCCCTTATGGTCAAGGAAAGTAACTTCGGTCGCGATCATGCGCTCGTCGCGAATTCCCTATCGCAGCTCGGCGATCTCTACCGCCAACAAGGAAAACTTAAGGATGCGGAGCGGGTTTTTCGTCGGGCGCTGGCGATCCGCAAGGCGACCATCCGTGAGATCCAGGTCTATTTCGCGACGGATCGCAAGCAGAATACTGAGGCCAGAACAGTTGGGTTTAGTAACGACAGCTCCGACGTCACGTTGACGTACGGTATCGCCAGAGTGGTGCTTGCAAAGCCGGATGCTCTACCCACCCGAGCGAGGTTGGGCGTCGCGCCCTCGCCAACCAACGACGTCGGGGGCACTTTGAATTTGGAGACTACCGAAGTTACGCGACTTGCGATCCGTGACATCGCGGTGGTACCCGACGCGCATCAGGTGATAGAGAAGGCGCGTAAGCAACTCCGTGATGCGAATGTGTTCAAGCGGGAGGCCTTCGTCTTTGTTCACGGTTTCAACGTTTCCTTCGAGAATGCCGTGCGACGCACCGCGCAGATCGCCTACGATCTGAACTTCGACGGGACGCCGTTCCTGTTCAGCTGGCCAGGCGGTGGCGGCTTGTTGAGCTATTTATACGTGAATGCCGACAGTGCGAAGATCGCCGCGGATCACCTCATGGCGTTCCTCGAGAAGGTCGTTGCTGAAACGAAGGCGACGAAAGTTCATCTGATCGCGCACAGCATGGGAAATGGTGTGCTGCTCGATGCCCTCGATAAGCTCAAGCTGAAGAGCGGATCATCCTCGAAACTAAATTTCGCTGAGATCGTATTGAATTCACCCGATGTGGCGAGCGGCAGGTTCCGTCAAGTCATGGCCGCGATCAGTGGATTGGGGAACGCTACCACACTCTATGCCTCAGCTACGGATCGTGCGCTGGGTCTTTCGGGCTGGATCTCGGGCAAAAAAGCCGGCGCAACTCCATCAGTCTTCCCGGGTGTTGAAACGATCGACGTTACGGCCGCCGGTTCGAGCTTCCTCGGCCTCAATCACGATATCTACGCAACCAGCCCTGCCATTTTCAACGACATGAGGCTCGTCCTCGAATTGGGAACGCATCCTCCGCACAAGAGATCGATTGCGCTCAAGCCGGTGACCACATCGGAAGGAACGTATTGGGTCTATGATAAGCAGAGCGCGATAAACAATGTCGCAGATGAGCCCGCGGTTGCCCCTTCTATGGGGAGCACGACGCCCACCTCCGCGACCGCCAGCTCCTCTCCGACTTTGGAGTTGGTATCGCCGCAGGTATCTCCCGTTACGCCTCCCGTTACCACCTCAGCCCTGCCTGAACCCTCAACCGCCACTGCTTCCCGGTCAGATGCTCCGAAGGCTCGACCTGCAAAAAGGAAGAAGAAGCCTGACATCGATCCCGATTGGAATGTTCGCCCGCTCAATTAAGCGCAGGGCATTTTTGCGGTCCTGAGCGGCCACGGGTCTATAGTTCCGGCACACAACAAGGGAAAGGGCACTGTGGGACTTATTATTGGCTCGAAGGAAACTCTTTCGTGCACATTTCAAACGGCCAAAGGAGCCACGCAATCTTACAGTGCAACGACGGTTGGGCTCGACATCGGCGTCAAAGGGAAAAGCGTCATGGTCTGGACCGTTCTCGGCTCGACGACGGACCTATCGCCAGGGGCGCTTGCGGGAAAATATGCGGGCCTCTCAGCTAACGCGTCAGTGGGCGTGGGAGCGGGTGCCAATGCGCTCGTCGGAGGCTCAAAAGATTCCGTGGTGCTGCAGCCCGTAAGCGTGCAGGGGCAGTAGCTTACGTCTTTCCCTCCAGGGATCTTAACTGAACGATGTTTAGACTCAAAGAAAACGTCACAAATCAATGTGTTGGAATATGAGCGGCTGAAAGTGGCATCTGCCTTGAGCGCTTCGTCGCCCATTCCCTCATTGCATTTTCTACGCCGTAGAGCTTACGATGGCTGTGGCCGCTGAGATATAGCGGTTAGCCAGGCTTTCGGCATTCCCTCCCGAAAGCATACCCCTCCCCCCGAGGGATTTGGCTGGGCGCTCGGTCTTCTCC
The DNA here is from genome assembly GCA_963740475.1 of uncultured Alphaproteobacteria bacterium. Lineage (GTDB taxonomy): Bacteria > Pseudomonadota > Alphaproteobacteria > Rhizobiales > Hyphomicrobiaceae > Hyphomicrobium_C. The sequence continues at coordinate 11,265 of CAVUEM010000004.1, forward strand.
CCCGAGGACCAAGCGCCCTTTTTCTCGCCCACTTCATCGCGATCACTTTGCCGCCCCTGTCCGCTGTCCGTCACGACAGCCCCGCGTTCTAGGCTTCGCGCGTCCCGGAGGGCGGGGCCAGTGTGAGGGGCTCTGCGTCCGTCCCGGCGGCCCGCGGCTCCGGCGCGTCCCCGGTCTTCCCTGTTTGGCCGCCGAACGGGAGGAGCCTGCGCTTTTTGACGCCGCCTCTACAACTTAACTGGGAGGCAAGAAAATGCCTTACGTTTCAAGGGACTCCCCGGTTTTCTGCCGCCGGGGCACGCAAGAAAAAGTGAAACTCAGGTAAAACTTATCGCGCGTGCGCGATAATGGGCTCCTCCCTTGAGAAGGCTGGAGTGGTTTTCGTCAGTGATCCCATCGCATCGCCGGACGTGCAGCTTCAGCCACGTAGGCCGGCGAGCAAGTCCAAGGCGCGGGCCAGGCCGTGAGCCCTGGGCCGACTTTATGCAGCTTCACGCTTTATGCAGCTTCACGGACCCATCACACGTGGGTCGGCGGTGACACCGCGAGCAGCGGCGCGGTGGCACGTAAGAGGAGTTGACAATGCCCAATCCGAAGAAGCGATCCGGCGTAATTGGCTCAACCCGAATAACCCAACCGACTCCGGCCCGATCACACTCTGACCAATCTCGAACCCGGCCACCACACGTGGGTGCTTGAGGATTTCGGTCGGCTGCCCCATCGTAGGCATCGCTTAGCCGTCGCCAGCGGTCCCTAATCTTGCCTGTTCGGCGCCGAAAAAGTCCTGGTCCGCCTTGAAGCGGGCGACAAGCTCTACAAAATGGTAGGGCATCAACCATGACTGCGCTGAAGAAAAAATGGACCTCAAAGCATCGGGCGTCGTCCTTGTTGGCTTGGTAGCTCTGATGACGGCCGATGGAGCCGTCGCCTACAGTGCGCGCGTCAAGTCCGCCTGCAAGTCGGATTTTTACAAGTTCTGCCCGTCCTATAAGGTGGATAGTCCTCAGCTGAGGGCATGTATGCGCGCCGCTGGCGGTAATATTTCGAGCCGTTGCATTGATGCGCTGGCGGATTCTGGCGAAATTGCTCGTAAGTACCACAGTAGGTACCGCAGCAAACTGAAGAAATAGTCAGGCATGACGGCTGACTGGCGCGCCGAGTGCCCCGTCAGTACCTATCGGACAAATTGAGCTGATGGCGTCGGAGAGATGGTGCGTGAGCCGACGTGCCGCGCTGTCGCACAATAAAACCAGGGTCAAGCTGCAGGAGCGCCCTTATCGCGCACGCGCGCTCAGGCGCCAGGAGGCGCGTGTCCGGGAGCAAGGCGACCCCCGACGTCTTGCCGAAGGCGGACTGAAATGGCGCGCCCCCGCCTCGGCTCGACACCGCTCATGACACTAGACAACGGGTATCACCGACCGCTTACCTATTGCTGCTGTTGGCAGGCAGCCGCCGTAACTTCGCTAGCGCGCAACATCTGCTTACGAGCCGCGTCTCTACGGAGGGCCACCGATGCAGACATCAATCCCGATGCCCAACGTCCTAATGGTATTTCCGCGCTTCAACCAAGGCTCATTCTGGAGCCTGCAAGCGGTCTGCGAAATTTACGGCGCGAGATGCTCTGCTCCGCCGCTCGGCATGATGACCCTCGCCGCCCTTCTGCCAGAGAACTGGAAGGTCAGGCTCGTCAACTGCAATGCTGAGGATCTAAAGCCAGCCGACCTCGAGTGGGCCGATATGGTCATGACCGGCGGCATGCTACCGCAACGCGCGGACACGCTGCGCTTGATCGATCTGTGCAGAACCCATGACAAGCCAGTCGTCGTCGGCGGGCCTGACGCGATGTCTAGCCCGGACGCCTATGCCCATGCGGATTTCCTCGTTCTGGGCGAAGCCGAGGGGATTATTCATGAGTTCGTCGACGCCTGGAGCGTTGGCTCTCGCCGCGGCATCTTTCGCGGCGAGAAGTTCCAGGTTGACGTGACGAAGAGCCCAATTCCTCGCTTCGACCTGATCAACTTCAAGCATTACACCTACGTCGGCGTGCAATTTAGCCGCGGCTGTCCGTTCAACTGTGAATTCTGCGACATCATCGAACTCTACGGCCGAGTTCCCCGATCGAAGACGAACGAGCAGATGCTGTCTGAGCTGCAGACACTCTACGACGCGGGCTATCGCGGGCACGTCGATTTCGTCGACGACAACCTGATCGGAAACAAAAAGGCATTGAAGCGCTTCCTTCCGGCGCTCGAAAGGTGGCAGAAGGAACTCGGCTATCCCTTTCAATTCTCAACTGAAGCCTCGATGAATCTCGCCGATGATCCGCAGCTCCTTGACATGATGAAGGAGGCGAACTTCTTTGCCATTTTCGTAGGAATCGAAAGTCCTGACACGGCAACACTCATCGCCGCCCAGAAGAAACAGAACACGCGACGCAGCCTGGCTGAGAGCGTTCACAAGATTTATGGGGCCGGGATGTTCGTGATTGCCGGCTTCATCGTCGGCTTCGACACGGAGGAAGGAAGCATAGCCGACGGGATGATCGGTTGCATCGAGGCCACCAGCATTCCGGTTTGCATGATCGGCCTGCTCACCGCCCTGCCCAATACGCAGTTGACACGTCGGCTCGAAAACGAAAGGCGCCTTTTGCCACTTGATTTGCAGCTGGCCGACCAATGCACCGCGGGTCTCAACTTCATCACGCTGCGGCCGCGCCGCGATATCCTCAATGACTATATGTCTGTCCTCAAAGCGATCTATGAGCCGGGGGCCTATTTCGAGCGCGTTCGGGTGGTCGGTCGCGCACTGAAGCGGCCGCGCCATCGGATCAAGTTCGAGCCGAAGTTGGCACTGCACAAAGCGGGTATTCTCGTCCGGCTCATGTGGCAGATGATGGTCCATAGAGCCGACCTGCGCCGGCATTTCTGGGGAACGTTTATTGACACCGCACGCCACAATCCAACCGCGCTAGAGTTTGTGACCGTCCTCATGGTTTTCTACCTGCACCTCGGGAAATTCGCGCAATGCGTGATCGAAGAGCTCGATCGCCGAATCGACGCCATCGACGGGGCCTGCGCCGAGAACCTAAACCCGGGCTCCCCTATGCAATCGGAGGCGCCGTTTAGGGGTGACTCGTCCATGCCCGATCTGGTTATCTGCTCGGATGTTTGACTGATCAGCACTTGCCGAGAACCGGCAATTTGTAAATGGGTTGGCTACCTGCATGCCCACCGTCCTCGTCGTAGGGGCAAGCCGCGGCATTGGCCTCGAGACCGTGAACGCGGCGCTTGCCGCGGGACACGCGGTGGTGGCGCTCGCGAGATCGGCGCATGCAATTCCGATTGAGAGTCCTCGAACTCGAGAAGATCTCCGGGGACGCCCTTCATCCGCCGACGATCGCACGCGCCCTTGCTGGCGCCGACGCAGTTGTTCAAGTGCTCGGTGTCCCTGTCACGCTTGAGACGGTGCTCAAGGGAACGACGCTGTTCTCAGGGGCAACGCGCGTGCTCGTGGAAGGCATGCGGGCGCTCGGTATGAGACGACTCATCGCTGTGACCGGCCTTGAGGCGGGAGACAGCCGTGGCTCTGCCGGGTTCCTCCACGCTCGGCTCCTATTCCCGCTGATCCTGCAACGCATTTACAACGACAAGACCCTGCAAGAGCAGATCATCAGGGCGAGTGGCCTTGACTGGACCATCGTGCGGCCTGCAATCCTGACCAATGGCCCGGCAACCGGTCGATACCAGGTCTTGACGGACGTCGAACTCTGGCGGGGCGGCCTCATCTCGCGCCGGGATGTGGCCGATTTCCTGATCCAGCAGGTTGCCGACAGTTCCTACATCGGCAAGACGCCAGTGCTCGTCGGATGAGTTCGCGTGACAACCCTGCCGGAAACAAGACGCATGAGGCCGCTCTTTCCCCCCCGCTCCGAAAAGCCACTGCGCTCTTCTTTGGCGCCTTGTGCCACACGTGCTTTGCAGTGGGCGTGGCGACGATGGTGGTGATGATGTTCTTCGGCATGAGCCTGTCGTTCGGCAGGCTCGAGTCGCCATGGAGCTGGATGGCCAACGCCGCCTTGCTGGGTCAATTCCCCATAATGCATTCGTTTTTGCTCACAGATACCGGCAGGGGCGTGCTCGCCCGGCTGGCGCCCAGGGGTACGGGCGTCGCGCTCGCGACGACCACCTACGTCACCATCGCATCCTTGCAGATCTTCGCGCTCTTCGCCTTGTGGTCTCCGACCGGAGTGATCTGGTGGCAAGCCGAAGGCACGAACCTTGCTCTCATGTCGGCCCTCTACGCGTCAGCCTGGTTACTGCTCGGCAAGGCGATGGCCGACGCGGGGCTTTCGCTTCAGAGCGGTCTACTGGGATGGTGGGCATTACTCCGCAACAAGAAACCTGTATACCCGAAGATGCCCGAGACCGGGCTATTCCGTCTATCACGGCAACCCATCTATGTCGCATTTACTCTGACGTTGTGGACCGTACCTACCTGGACGCCCGATCAGCTGATCGTTTCCACCACGCTCACTGTTTATTGTCTCATCGGACCCCTCTTCAAGGAAGCCCGCTTCCGACGCATCTACGGCCCGGATTTCGACGCCTACTGCCAGCGCGTTCCCTACTGGCTCCCGTGGCGGCGGCGGGCCCATACCTCTCCTGTTTCGGGGCCGGAGATGCCGGATGCGGAATGATCTTACAATCTACAGCACCTATGCGCCCAATTGGTGGGACGGCTCACAGCGATTTCTGCGCCTGCTGCACAACTTGGTCCCCGCACGGCTCCAGCATTTTGACGGTATCGTCAATAATTGGCAGGAGAAGATCGTCCTTGATCTCGGATGTGGCGGTGGCTTCATGTCCGAAGCCCTTGCCAGAAGGGGCGCGCGGGTCATTGGCGTCGATCCCTCTGAGGGCGCTATCCGAACGGCACGTGACCATGCGGAAAGGGAGGGGCTTAAAATAGACTATGTGGTGGGCTGCGGCGAGAGCATCCCCGTTGCCGATCATGCCGTCGATATCGTCATTTGCGTGGACGTTCTCGAACATGTTGAAGACTTGGACCGGGTGCTTGATGAAATCCGGCGCGTTTTGCTACCCGGCGGAGTGTTTCTGTTTGACACAATAAACCGAACTGCACTCGCGACGCTCGTCATAGTTCATCTGGGGGAAACGATATTAGGGCTATTGCCTCGCGGTACACATGATCCGGCCAAATTCATTCGCCCCTCGGAGCTGCAATCGAAGTTGACCGCGCGAGGATTTGACGCGGGACAGTTCGTCGGGCTTGGCCCCCGCGGGATAAACCGACGTCTCGACTTCACATTCGGCAGGCTGCCTTCAGTGCAAATCATGTATCTGGGCCACGCTCGCTTGCCGCCCCTCGGGTAAGGAGATCGCCCGAGGCTGAGATCGCATAGCGCAATGAGGTTCGCACCAAGAACGAAATTCGCTCGAATGCTCCTAGCCTTCTGTACCTCTCGAAAGGGGTTGAACCTCAGGTGCGACCATCATGGCGCGCAGACGACCACCACTTCCGGGTCTTGCTTAGGGCCCTCCGAGAAACGCCCAAGCGCCATAGCCGACAACGCTTCGCTTGTCGCCAGCGGCATCGCCGGAGTTGCGCAAGGCACGCCGCTCGACGGCAAACCCGCGCTGCTTGGCCACCATCAGGGCACCGAGGATGGCCAGATGCCCGCAGGCGTCGGTGGGCCCGATAGCCGTATCATTGTAGGCTTCAATGGCGGCCGCGGTGCGGCTGTCGTGCCTTCGGGCCGCCTCGTAGCGCTCGTAATGCGACAAATCGGAGCTTATGACCAGCAGAGTGTCACCGGTCCACAGCCGAGCTATCACCTCGGCGACGGCTTCGGGGGGTGTATCGCCGAACAGCAGCGGCACGATGGGCAGATTGCCAAACAGCGATTGCAGGAATGGAAGCTCGACTTCTATGGCATGGTCGGGCGCATGAGGGGCGTCGTCGATGACGAGGAGGCCGTCGTCGCCCAGGGCTGCAATCGTCGCAGTATCGACCGGCATCTCACCCAGCACCGTCTTGAACGCCATGTGGGAGGGAGCGGCAATGCCGCAAAACGATACAAAATGGGAGGGACCGATGACCGCCGCGCGCCGGATCAGACCCTTGAGAGTGCGAACGCTTGCGAAGGCTTCTGCGGCGACTGCGCCAGAGTAGATGAGGCCTGCGTGCGGGGCGATGATGCCGCGTGGGCGGGGGCGATGCTCCTCGCAGCGGTTGCGAGAAGGTTGGCGATCACGTGGCTTAGCGTCTGGGGATAAGGACGCGGCAAGCGAGTTCCAAATCCAGCTAAAGGGGCTCGTACTCCTGACTTCGAGCGACTTCATTCTGTGAGCTCGCACAGCGCGGCGATTTGCAGCGTCTCCGACTAGCATCAGCACCTGCGCGACCCAGAGTGCTCGGAGCCCAAGGCGGGCACGAGCGCGCGCCAAGGGTCTCGACGCCGCAACCGCCCACGCGGCCGGCCCGTATCTGTTTCGGGGAGACCAACGGCAACCAGAACATCGGCAACGCGCGTTCGAACAAGACAGGGAAGCCAGCAGACGGAGGTCGCCGAGTACCCGGAGGAATGGGTGGCAGGGGCGTGTGAATGCCGAGGACAACGGTGTTTTCCGTCGAGCCTGCATCGCAGATGCAACTTGGGTCGCTAAAGGCACGACAGGGTCGCGGCGTCTCTCCGCGCGTCGCGTTGGGTGGCCGGTGAGCGTGACGGTCTCGGCCTCCGTCGCGCCGGGGGGCTGCGGTAATGGCAAACCAGGGTACTCGTCTTGGTTTCAGCCCCTCAGGGCGCGCGCCGGGACCCCGAGCCATATGCGCGCCTGGCAGTTGGATCGTGTCCTCGCGCATAGATCTGAGGACGTCGGGCTCCCGCAGACCGATGTTAACGCGATACAGCGTCGTTCAATCCGAGGGTGCAGGGCGCCATGGCTCTCTCCGTGGAACGCGGTGAAATACATATCGCGTGTGGCTCTTATATTGAGCTGTGGGCCTAGGGCAGCCCTCACAAGAGGATGGGATCGACGGCGGTCGCCATGAACATGAGCTGCGTCACTGTCTTTGGAGGCACCGGGTATCTCGGCCGCGCAATGGTGGAGCAATTGATAGGCGCGGGCGCAACGGTTCGCGTCGTGGCTCGTCATCCAGGCGCATTCAGGGTCGCTGCCGAGCAAGACCGGCAACTCGTACAGCTCTACGCCGATGTGCGCGACGAAACCTCCGTTGCGTCCGCTCTCGAAGGCTGTGACGCTGCTGTCAACGCTGTCGGCCTCTACTCAGAAAAGCGTTCGGAAACGTTCAGGGCAGTTCACGAGCTCGGCGCGATGCATGTGGCACGGCAGGCGAGTCGCGCTGGCGTCAAAGCTCTGGTCCACATGTCAGGAATTGGCGCCGATCTCATCTCGCAATCGAAATATGTCCGCTCTCGCGCCGAAGGCGAGCTCTTAGTCAAGGCCGCTTTCCCCGCCGCGACTGTCCTGCGGCCCAGCGTGCTATTTGGACCGTACGACAAATTCTTGAACACCTTGGTCGCCGTTGTGCGGCTGTCTCCCGTGTTGGCTCTGTTCGGGGACGGGGAGACGAGGCTGCAGCCGGTCTATGTCGGCGACGTTGCTGAAGCAGTCCTGCGGGCGCTGACAACTCGCTCATCGCAAGGCAAGGTCTATGAACTCGGCGGTCCGCAGATTTACCGCTACAAAGCGATCATCGACCTGGTGCTCAAGGAAACCGGCCGAGCGCGCATTCTTGTTCCGCTGCCCTTTGTCGCCTGGGACGCCTTGGCGCGGCTTCTGATGCTGCTGCCAAATCCTCCGCTCACTACGGATGTCGTCACACTCATGAAGCGTGACAATGTGGTCGGTGAGGGCGCTCTGAGTTTTGCCGATCTGGGCCTGACGCCAACCGCGATGGAAGCCGTGCTGCACGACATGCTGGCCTCACGTCATAACCGGGCTTGAGCCGAACCCGCGCGCCGCCCACTACCCGCTGAGGTCGGAGCACTGACAATTACCGATGAACGGGAGGCCGTCAGAAGTTCTGGTATAACATTTCTGATCGCTGTTCCCGCCAGAACGGTTCCGAGCGAATTGTTGAACTTGTTCCGTTAAGAAGCGTCGACGCAACCAGATGGGCCGAACACTCCCTTAGATCAGACACTCAACTGTCCAGAAATCCCTGACGACGGACACCTACAGCGAGAGCGATTGACCAAGGCATGTAGCTTTACTAGGCAGCCAGCATTGCTAAGGCCGCGCGCTTAAGTTGCTCCGGGTCACGCTCGCCCTTGGCCTCGGCGTCCACTAGACCTCGGATTAGCCGGTCGGCGATCGAAACGCGATCCCATGACGGGTCTCCCGCGAGTTCGAGTTGAAACCACGCTGAATTAAACGCTCCATAAAGCAACTGAGCTGTGGGCTGGTCGTAACCGGTGAACAGGGTCATGGGCTACCCTCCCTTGCGTTTGCACCGGGGATACCGAGCCAACAGCCTGCAGTTAGCCGGACACGGGCTCGTTGAGGCCAAGGTGGGCCAGCGGAACTGTGAACTCCAGAGTTGGAAAGTACCTAGTGGGGATAGATGATAACAAAGGCAGAGACGCCGATGTCGCAGAAAGGAGGCCACGTTCACACCCTGGGCGGGAAGAATTAGCTTCTTCACCTCAGTTCAGCGATGAGCCGCGGATGGTGCTCGAGGTACAACTGATGGTTGCAATCCCCCCGGTGGATCCGTGCCCCGCGTCACATGACGCTATTCTCATGCCTCTATAACCTATCGACCCGGCGCGCGGAAAAATGGCTTACTTTTCAATAAAAATGGCTTACTTTTCAATAGAGTATCCCGTTTTACGCCTCCGACCCGCGCAAGATAGGGTCAAGACAGAGTGAAGGTCGGGTGAAACTACCTGCCGTTGTTATCGCGCACGCCCGATAACGCCCTGTGACGCGCACGCGCGCCAACCCGCCGTATCGCGCGCAGGCTATTTGGTGAGCCAGAACGAGCGCGAGGATGGCAGCGCGGAGTGTTACGTTGCAGCACTTGTCTCCTTTCCCTCGGAAATTGCCGAATTATCACCGTCGTTGCCCGAGCCTGATTGCGAAGTCTGTGTCTCCAAGGCATGAGACGCCGCCCAAAGTTTGTCCGCAACCTTCAGGGGCTCGAGCACACCGTGCCGTGCCCACCAGGCGCGCTCATCTCCGGTCTTGTGAACAGAGTTATGGTGCCCATTGCACAGCGGTACGGTGAACTCGTCCGACACCTTGAGACCCATGGCACGGGGTTGGGCAAAGCGCAGATGGTGGGCGTGCGAGGGCCGTCGCCCGCAGATGAGACACGGTTGCGAAGCGACAAACTCGAGATGCGCTTTGTCGCGAAGACGGCGCTCCTTGGGGAAAGCCAGGTGCAGGGGTGGGGTGGGCTTTTGGTCGACACCATCGCCGCCATTCTCCGGCCTGGTCGGATCTCGGACGCCTGTCCAAATTCACGAGCCTTGTTCTTCAGGGCGAACACAATACCCGCCACCGGCTCATCGGGTTGGTCCTTCGTCAGTCGCCGCAACGCCCGAAGGCTCGCGAGGTTGGCCTCCCAGAACGCGTAGAGGGCGTCAAGCGTCGAGACCGCAGCGATGGCGCTTCGCACCGCCTCCACAAAGTCGTCGGTGTCGGAGAAGTGATCTTCGCGACCGTCGCTTAGGCGAAGAACCAAGTCCTGTGAGCTCGGCTCCGACGGGGGTATCGAGGATTTAGAGAGCAGCTGCCGCTTCGACCGGCGCGTGACCTGGCTTTGATCCTTGTCGTAGAGCGCGAGCCCAATGGGATTGCCGAAGGTGGCGAGAGCCCGCTTGGTGGCGTCGGTCTCGGCCGCCTTGAGGCCCATCTCGTGCGCGAGCTTCCGGAGAGGACGAGCGGCCCACCCCGGTGCCGATCCCTTCGCGCACCGTCACCGTGTCGCCGGCGCGAACGGTGATGCGGACCTTGGTCGTGTAACAGCAGATGAGTTGGCCACGCAGGACCTCGCTCCAGATGCAGTGTGGCGACAGGGTCGTACGATCCCACGCGTCATAGCCAAAGATGCGGTTGGCCTCGGCAATGACATGCCAGCCTTCGACATAGGCAATCGTCGCCCCGTTGTTGGCTCTCGTCTTCACATGGCGATATCTGAGCTTGGCCTTGAGCGCCTGACACTGTTGTTCGGTGAACGCCATCACTTGGTCCTCACGCTGAGTTGCAGGGTTGGTGTGGCCAAAGCCACGCCGTCGATGTCGACGCCGTTCTTGAGCGCCGCGAGCAGGCCCTGGCGGTCGAGCTTCGCTGGCTGCGGCTTCCAGTAGGCGACGGGGATCTTGTCCTCGGCCACGACCTCGAGCGCCGGCGCGCCCTGGCGCAGCGAGGCGGTGAAGTCGGCCTCCTCGAGCCGCTTCATCTCGGCTTGCGTCATCGCCTCGAGCACGAGCTGGCGCTTGCGCCTGGCGCGGGTTTCCAGCCGCTCGAGGCGGGCCTTCATGTCGGAAAGACGTGTGGAGAGCGCGCCGGCGAGGGCTTCATCGCCTAGTGCCGAGCGGACGAGCTCGGCTAGCATCTCGCGGAGATCGGTGATTCCCTCGAGCGTGTCGGCAAGGGTGTCCTCGTCGAGGTCGGGCAATTCGGCCAGAAGGCGAGCGCGGAACGCGGATACCGGCAGACTTCAGTTTGAACACTCGACGTACCAATCGTCATCTGCGTGAGCCTAGAAAACCTCTTACGCGAGACTGAAGGTATCACAACGCTGTGAGGTGAAGTCAAGGACGTCTTTGTTTATGATCGAGCCATCTCAAATACGGGCCGCACGTGGTCTCCTTGACATGAACTAAACTGAGCTCGCTCAACGCGCAACGGTCGGGGTCGCTACAGTGAAGCGAATTGGGGCAGCTACCAATGAATTGCGGGTTCGGCTCACACTGGACGATCCAGCGGGCCCTCGAGGCGGCTGGAATTGTGTTCATCGACCAAGATGAGAAGCACGGTCCGGGCGTGCGCCTGAAAAAGCCGTTGCCGTAATGCGGCGAATGTCCTTGGGCGCTGGGGGGACCGATTTCGTATTCCCGCGCTGCTCGACCGGTTTCGGTGCGAAGGCGTCCGGCTCACGTTGGACAAGCGCGCCGCCGACCTCGAGCGCGGCTTGGCAAAACGAACCCAATTTCGCCGTAGGGTTGAGGTGCGCTCCCGCCCGCTTGAAGCGGGTGAGTTGGCAAAACGAACCCAATATCATCTGCGGCTGGCTTACGCTGAGGGATGACCCGCGGCGTCGGCTGCGTCCGAGGTACGGACCTGATGATCGTCGTTGTTTCATGTGGTTATGGTCGCTTGCTTATGCTGAAGACCAGCATTGCGTTTTCCTCATATTGTGTCCGCGCGACACGCCGACACGCAAGTCGACAAGATTTCCTTGTATTTTTATTCTGTCGGATGGTTGGCGGGCCTCATCGTCCTAATCTTTGTTGCCGTAGGGTCTCTCAGGGCTGAGGGGGAGTTGTCCAGGAGACAGCCACGATGCGTTATCCGCGGGCTTGCCATGCTCGACCGGCGTCACTCCCGGCGCATCCTTGGCGCGCCACGATCAGCTGTGGCAGCTGTCGGAGGACGTCGCCCGCTCGCTTGAGGCGCTGTTGAAGAGTGCCCGTGGCCTTCCCCTCGAACTGCATGAGAGTAGTTTGCGGGCCGCGCACGAGCTACTGTCAATTCAGATCTCCATCGTCGACGAGCTCTTCGACCTCTCGCGCCTGGAGCCAGCCTACGCCGGCCACTTTGCATTGGGTCAGGGTGCGTCGCAAGGGCTCCCACGCCCCGCGACGGGGACATCCCATCGGCCCGTCTATCCGTGGCTGAATAAGCACGCGTCAGAGCCGCGGGCCGGTCTCAGTGGTTTGATGGCCGCGTCGCCGACATCCCGTCGGCAGGCCCACGGTGGCCCAATTGGGTGCCGTGGTGACCGTTGCCGCCACTCTGATCTTTTGGCTCAGCTGGTCTGGGTCGCAAACCATTGGTCAATCCGGTGCCGCAGTCCCGCAAGAGATACGGAGCGGCGCCGTCACGACCCACGCCGACGGCGAGACAGCATTCAATGCGAAGGCGTTCCACGAGCGGGCGCCCCGCGAGCCCGGGTGCGAGTGAGACTGCGTCCCTCGGGGCGGGTCCTGGGAGAGATCACGAGGCAAACGCCGGCCACGTCGGGGGGACCATGGGCGCGGCTGAGACAAGTCCGGGGGCGAGCCCCATGGGCGCGCCCCTTCTGGGGGCAGAAGTCGATCCGTCGATGATCAGCACGCCACGCCCTGCGTCCGATGCGCAGGCGATGAGCCCATCAACGAGCAGCGCATATTCTGCCCCGTCGACACGCAGTGCCGACGCGCTTGGAGCGACGCACGCGGATAGAGAAGCAACCAACGTCGCCGTATGGACCGAGCTGCCTCGCCCGGCTGCGGCCGTCGGCGCACCCGCAGCTGGGCGCGCGGCCCGCGCGCCCGCACGCATGGGCCTCGAAGCGGTGCCTATGACCGCTCCCGGCGATCCCGCGCGCGCGGCACGCCCGTCTATCGCGGAAACGTCAGATGCCGACGCGCCGCTGACTGTGCGTGCACCAGGCGGTGCCGACGTCGTGCAGCAATCAAAGGCGGGCGCTGCTCAACGCGAGGATCAGCCCACCCCATTAGCGCCGCAACCCCGGCGGGATGCCGGCAAGGCCGAGCGGCCACAAACGTGGGTCGCGGCGACCGCTCCGGCACCGGCGAGGGTTCCAGCGGCTGCGCCACGCTTCGCGCCCATGCTGTTCGAGTTGCGAGACGGACCAGCGGCCTTGCAGGTCTTCGAGGACCTGAAGAAACGCCATGGCGAAGTGTTGGCGGACAAGCAAGGCGAGTTGCGAACTTACGTCGGCTCCGACGGCAACACGTGGTACCGCGTCGTGGCCCTTCCGGCCGGGACAGAAGCCGAAGCAATCAAAATCTGTCGGTCGCTGGGATCCGAGGGCCATGCCCTCGGTTGCACGGTCGCGCGCCAGTGACGGCCAGGCTGCTCACCGGTAAAGCGCCAAAGTTAAACCTGCAAAGCGAAGCTAATCCTGCTATGGGCGCTGGTTCAGACTTGGGCTGAAGTGCCCTGCCGACGCACCATACGACGATCGTGCATTGATCGAGAGATAAGACGGTGACCGACCCCAAGTCGAGCGCGGTGTCCCGCCGTCTCATCTTCCTCAACCGTTACTTTCACCCCGACCACTCGGCGACCAGCCAGATGCTCTCCGACCTCGCCTTCGCGCTGGCAGAGCAGGGACGGCCGGTTGCGGTCATTACCTCGCGCCAGCGCTATGACGCCCCCGATGAGCGGTTGATCCCGCGCGAGACGGTGCATGGCGTCGAGGTGGTTCGGGTCTGGACATCGCGCTTCGGGCGCCACAACCTTGCCGGCCGCGCGATCGACTATCTCACCTTCTATGTTGCGGCCGCATGGCGGCTGTGGGGCCTGGCGCGCGCCGGCGACATTGTGATCGCCAAGACCGACCCGCCGATGTTGTCGGTGATCGCCGCACCGATCGCGCGGCTGCGCGGCGCCAAGCTCGTCAA
>CAVUEM010000005.1:0-29389 GCA_963740475.1 uncultured Alphaproteobacteria bacterium
ATACCACCCGATGACCCAAGGCAAGATCGAGCGCTGGCACCAGACGCTGAAAAACCGCATCCTGCTGGAGAATTATTACCTGCCGGGCGACCTGGAAGCACAGATCGAGGCCTTTGTGGACGACTATAACAACCGCCGCTACCACGAAAGCATCGGTAATCTAACCCCGGCCGACGTCTACTTCGGACGCGGCCAAACAATCCTGCTGCAGAGAGAAAGGATCAAACGCCAGACCATCGCCTTGCGTCGCTTGCAGCATCAACAGCAAGCCGCGTAACATCATCAATGAGAACGAGCCAGAGCCTCTCTTAATTTGCGCCGCTCAATGTCTCAAAATCTCTGACGACGGACAATTCCATACTCACTTGCCAGTGATGTATTCAATTACCTCGATATTGTTGGGATCAATGGAGCACGCTTAATGGACGATTACACCGGGGTTGCGGCAGACGTCCGAAATTCCTTTAATCACGATCCGAGACAGAGAGCGTGGGACCTCGGGATTGCGGACGTGGATCAAGGTTAAGAACCCGGACAGCCCAGCGATGACGCGGGTGTGAGCAGGCGTTTCGCATCGAAGACGCCAGCGGCAGGCGGGTTGCCTACCGTAGCGATTCCCAGGCCCGTGCCGACCGCGGATGCACCGGCGGCCGGGCGGGTATGGCTTTCGGCCCGATCTCGCCCTTTGCCATTTGGCCTGTTGCGTGGCGCTTGCGCGCATTGGGCGCATGAACATGCGGCGAGCAAGCTGATCCGCCGATCGATGGACCTCTTGCCCGAGCGCTTTCGCGTGGTCACCGCGTGCGTCGATGGCGATGCGGGGAGAGATTGGCACTATCTACCGAAGCGGCCGGCTTTGATTATGTTGGCGTGATGCGGGCGGGAGGTCGCGCGGCGCTCGCGCGTTGGCGAAGCTCGGCTTTGATGCGACCGCAGTGCTCCGTCGCGCCCGCTACTTCGCCTTCCGGGGGTCGCACAAAGAGCGCAAGCAACTGAGGGCGGCAATCGCGCACCTCATCAAGGAATATCCGAAGCGTGCGCATCCGCCTGCTGGCGAGATGTGACATACTGATCACTGTTGATGCCTGGCTCGCCGGGGCAGCAGCGATGAGACGGTGACCGCGATGACCATGCAAACTGAAGACTCCCCCGATGCCAAACGGTGGCGACGCGAAGCGGACGAGGCGGCAGAGCGACGGGCGGCCGCGCGCGAGGAGGCGGAGCGAAACCGCGAGCGGGCGGCGGCGGCGGCGGCGCAAGACTGGGACCGGTATTTCCGATCACTGATTGAAAGAGGCGCACGCGGTCCAATCCGAGGCGACGGGAGCGGTTCTCGCCGAAATGATCGCCGATTTGCGCGAGGAGTTGAGGGCGGAGATGCGCACCGCTCTGCGCATCGCGATTCTGGAGCAGGGCGGAATGGTGCCGAAGGTGTGCGGCACTTGGGACCCCGACCGAACCTATGACGCGCTGAGCGCTGCGCGAAAGACGGCGGCACGTTTATCGCGAGCGTAGTGGCCCGTCTGAATGTCCCGGCCCTGATTGGCAGATCATGAGCACCCGCGGGTCGAAAGGCGAGAAAGGTCCGCCCGGTCCGCAGGGCGAGACTGGTTCGCCTGGACCGCAAGGCGAACCTGGCCCCGGGATCACCGGCTGGCAGATCGATCGTCAGCGTTTCCTCGCGGTTCCGGTTCTGCGGGGCAGTCACTTCGGCCCGCCGATCGAGTTGCGGCCGCTGTTCGAGGAGTACGACCGGCAAGTACATGGCGGCAGTATCGTCACCGAGGATAGGGCTGGCGAGGACAAGGCCGGCGAATTCCGAGCCGCGCCGCTGGTCCGCGTCATGCTGGGCACCCCGGAGCCGGCGGAGACGTCGAGGTGAAGAAGAAGCAGCCAACGAGGGCCGAGCGATGGGCCGAGCATTGGCGCGAGTGTGAGCTTGCGGAGCAGCAACGCCGCGACGCCGTCGTTCGAGAGTTCGAAGGCGATTCAAGGCGTATGGCGGATGAAATTTTGCGGCTCAGGTTTGGTATCAATCAGCTTGCCGACATGGTCGGCTGGATCAAGGCGGTGATTCTCCTGCGTGGCTATTCCTCCCGGTCCGCATCGCGCCCGGCGTGAAATGGAGGGTGACGCAGCATGACATCGCGACAACGCACGGCACAAGATCATGTTCCTGCCGAAATCCGTGAGGAACTGATCCGAGCGAAGATCGCCTGTCGGGTTTCTGAATTGCAATTGCTTGCGGCGCGGGTCGCTGCAAATTACGCGCGCGAACATGAGAAATCGCCCGACCAGTATTTCGACGAGGCCCTACGTCGGCGCGGTTATTATCTTAGTCCCGATGGAAGCGTGCGGCGGTTACGGCCTTGATCGACTCCGAATAGTATGGGGGATGCAGTAGTGCCCGGCCGCGTTCGGATGGACAGCCGGTCGTGGAAAAAGGTAGGCCCGGCCATGGTCTCTCGCGAGTGGTCGGGGCCCCCTCCAGATGGCGGGGATTTCCCGGCGCGGACCGGCCTAAGCAGAGTTGCACACCTACGCCAACGGATGTGCTCGTCCCACATCCGCAACTCGCCGAAAGCAGACGACTGACCAACGACGCTCTGTGCCAATTCCGGACTCAATCATCATTCGATCAGTTACGCGCGGCTGTATATAAGCCTCTTGACTTCGTCACAACTTACAATTTCAATTTCTAGCAGTTGTATTTTCCAAGGTTCTTTTTGCGCTGGCCCACAGGCCATCCCTGGCTTTAGCCTACCCTGAGAGGCTTTTGAAATGGCGAGCGAAGGATTTTGGGGGGCGATCAAGGAAGGGTTTATCAAGGCGATCGAAGATTCAATCTCTGATTGGCTCGAAAAAAACGTTGATCCAAACTCGGCCAAACTCCTTGAGCACGTAGCAATTCAAGTAATTGCTGCTTTGATAGTTGCTGGGATTATTGCCTTCCTGGGATTTCTTGTAAGTCGAACTTTATGGCGCGCAGTTCAACGTAGATGGCGAGCCGCGACCATCCGCAAAGCAAGCAGCAATGCGTTTACTATTGTCCGCTGTCCAATCGCAAATGACACGGCAGACGCAATTGGAAACGAGATTGATGCCCGCCTTGAAACTGCATTTCGCGTCTTCGCAGGCTGGCCGGATTCGAGCAAAAGGCCCCTTCATGTCATGGAATTCCCGTTGGCGCTACCAAGCGACGGTGGAACGAAAGCCCATGACCGCGCAGTTGAAACCGCCAAGCGTTGGCTCGAAAGAACTAACGGCGACATTTTGATTTGGGGCAAACGCGTTAAAGGTGACTCGGTTGGAATGATTCGAATAGTCGGCAGGGACCTCAAGACGGGTGTTATCGAGGTGCGCAGGATCGATTTCGACCAGCGAGTGCAGGATTTTGATGTGGCCCTCGCCAATGCGGTCGGCTTTGAAGCGGCACGGTTAACCCAAATTACTCTTTCTGAGCCAGAACTGGTCAGCCTCGACGAGTTGCGGGCGCTTGCTGACAAACTAAAGAGGCTTACAAGTGTCGATGCGCCGGCCATTTCTGAAAAATGGCGCGACGAATTCGTCACTGAATATTGGCGGCTATCCGGGGAAATTGTCCGTCAGACGCCATCTTCCGAAGAGCGCGACCAGCTTGAAGCGGAGGCGCGTGTACGCCTTTCTGCTGTGGACCGATTGAGATACCCCGTTCGATTTGCGGACGCCGCCCTTAGCGTCGCTATACCGCTTCGAAAAAGAAATTGGAGCAATCCAGACCAAGCCACACTTAGCGAAGCCCGCGCGCTGCTTGATCAGGCAATTACGATTTTTGAGGGGGCCGGAGTAGCGACAAGTGCGGCAGAAGGTGCAGTGGAGCGTGTTCAGATTAGGCGGCAGGAATTTGCGTTTATGGGCGCGGAAGAGGCTGAACATGACGCGGACTATGATGTGATTACTCGCGAGGCGCTGCGGTTGGTTTTGGCGGCTAACGACGATACACAGTACCAACGGCTAGCTAGCTGCGGCCGTCTTTAGTTATCCGACGCTGGAGGGCCTCGCTGAGCTCTATAGCTTTGACAAAAGCGATCCGTTGGGAGCGTTTGAATTCGTCGAACGGGTTGCCAAGTATCTAGACAACGGCGAACTGTTGGACATGACCAATTGTCTGGCACAGAATATGTTGGAATACGGAGATAAGGCGAAAGATCAACGATTCTACAGCGCCTTGGTTACTATGTTGAACGCAATATTGGAAGCTCGGTCATCATGGACCAAGAACGAATTGTGTTATTTAAAGGCGATGATTTCTGGTTACGCTGCGCTTGCATGCTCTCGTATGAAAGGCGACACGAAAGCTGCGGCACCTTTTGCAGACATGTTTGAACGAGTTGCTGCAGAAGTCGACGGGTTATTGTGTTGGAAGGGCGAAATTATAAGAGAGTATGTTGAATTGAGGAGCTTGACGCATTGTGAGTTAATTGTTGGAAAAGGTGCATTTCACCGTTATCAGCGAGCAATTGCTGCATTGAAGATTTGTATTGGTCCAAATGGGGACAGGTTTCCCCGTCTTAAATTCCATGCTAAAATGAGTGTTGTTTGCGTCTTAAATAATTTTTCAGCAGAATTCATCATCGTCGCCAGTCGCGCCACCTAGGACAGCATCGGCCCGAAACCGGACCTTATAGACCACGTTGTCGCGAACCTTGATCGAATTGGGAACGTTCCAGCGCGGGTGCACGGTGACGAGCTCCATCTCGTCGGAGAACACCGGCGTCTGCTTGTCGGGAAGTCCGGTGATGACCCGCTCCTCGTGGATGACCTTGCCGTCCTTGACGACGCGAAGCGTGAACTCGGGAATGTTGACCCAAATATAGAGCGCGCCGAGGTCGTCGGGCATCCAGCGCCACTGTTCCATGTTGGCGCGGAACGTGGAGGAGGTCGGGACCTCGACGTCATTGAGTGCGGCGCGCGTTCCCGCGCCCACGATGCCGTCGGGTCTGAGGCCGGCCTTCTGCTGGAAGACCTTGACGGCGGCCGCGAGTGCCTCGTCGTAAAGGGTTTCGTCGGCTGGGGCTGTCGCGTCCGGTAGGAGGCGCTGGCGCAGCAACGCGACGCTCGCATGCTTCTGGCCCGGCGTGAGCGCTGGGCCCGCGGGAACTCGAACGATCTCGGCGGCGGCCACCGCGCCCTTCTCTAGCTCGAGGTATTTCTGCCTGAGCTTTTCGAACTGCGGGTGCTTGGGATGGAGGCCTCTCAGAACGGCGTCGGGCTCGCTGCTCCCTGCGAGCTCCTCGAGCACGGTCTTGGGATCGCGGACCTGCGGCAGACGGTCGAGATAGGAGGTGAGCTGCTTGGCGGGGTCCCCGAATGCGTCCGCCGCGCGCGTCACGCGCGTATTGAGCACGGCGAGAGAGAGTGCGGCCTCGGCCTCGGCGAGCTGGTCGCGGGTGAGATGGCGCTGCCCGCGCCCGGCAATGAGGAGAGGTCGTAGTCGCGCACGTCGAGCCCCCAATCGTTCGCGCGCTTGATCTCCCCGATCACGGCGTCCGCCTTGGCGGTGAAACCCGCTGGTCCGACCCAGAGCGGCTCGTCCTTGCGGCCTTCGTAGAAGGCGGCGAGCGCGGCGCGATCCTCGGCGTTGTCGTCGTTCTTGTCCATGGCGAGGCGCTGGCGCACCTCGGCGCCGATCGGCTGGTCCTGGGGCGGAGCGGCGGGCGCAGCCGTTTGCTCGGGGCTTGGGGCAGGCGGCGCCGACTGCTGCGCGGGCCTCGACGGCGGTGAGGTTTGCTCCGTGCTTGCGGCCGGCGGCGCCGATTGCTCGGTGGGTGTTGAGGGCGGTGAAGTCTGCTGCGTGGTTGCGGCTGGCGGCGCCGATTGCTCCGCAGGCGTTGAGGGCGGTGAAGTCTGCCCCGCGGTTGCTGACGGCGGCGCGGCGGCAGCGGCATCGCGCGGGGCCTCTTGCGCTGCGACCGCGAGAGACGCGCTGGCCAGAGCAATCGCGAGAGCGGCGGCGCGCCGGATCGACATCGGGTTACTCCCCTCCAAGTCCGAGGCCGGAACGCTAGCCGAGGAGGGTCGCCTTGGAAAGTCCGGGCGTCAGCCCATCCAAATGTGACAATCAGTTGTAGACTGAGTGTTGCGCAATTGCAGGGATCCGGAGGAGGGGCGGCCCCGCGGCCAAAAGAAATGGGCCCGGCCTTGCGGCCGAGCCCCACGATCGAGAGGGCATCAGGCGGCCTAGGGTGAGGCCGAGCTAGTTGACGCGTGGCTCAAGACCGTATTCCTGCATTTTCCGATAGAGCGTCGAGCGGCCGATCTTGAGGCGCTTGGCGACCTCGGTCATGTGGCCGCGGTAGCGGCCGAGCGCGAGACGGATCATGTCGGCCTCGATGTCCTCGAGGGGGCGGATCTCGCCGGCTTCCGTCACGGCGGGAATGCCGAGCGAGGAGTGGCCGCTCGCTGGGCCGCACCTCGATCGTTCTCGGGATCGTGTCCTCCGCGCCGAGGACGGCCGGCCCGGTGTAGGCGGGCGGCTTTTGAAGAACGAACGGGGCGGCGGGGATCGTCGCCTCGAAGCCGTCGACCTGGGCCGCGATCTGCGGGAAACTCGGCGACGGTGAGCTCGGGCCCGTCGGCGAGCACGACCGCGCGGAAGACCGCGTTCTCGAGCTGGCGCACGTTGCCGGGCCATGCGTAGGCCTTGAGCAGGCGGAGCGCGTCGTCTGTAATCCCGTTGACCCGCTTCCTCTCCTCGGCGGCGAAGCGCGCCAGGAAATGCTGGGTGAGCTCGCGGGATCTCGTCGATGCGCTCGCGCAGCGGAGGAATCCAGATCGGGAAGACGTTCAAGCGGTAGTAGAGGTCCTCGCGGAACTTGCCGTCCTTGACGAGCTGGATCATGTCGCGGTTGGTCGCCGAGATGAGGCGGAAGTCGACCTTGACGGGGCGCTTCGATCCCACTGGGTCGATCTCGCCTTCCTGCAGCGCGCGCAGGAGCTTGACTTGCGCGTCGAGGGGCAGCTCGCCCACCTCGTCGAGAAAGAGCGTCCCCCCGTCGGCCTCCTGAAACTTGCCGACGCGCCTGTCGACCGCGCCCGTGAACGAGCCCCTTTCGTGGCCGAACAGCGTGCTCTCGATAAGGTTTTCAGGGATTGCGCCGCAGTTGACGGTGATGAAGGGCTTGCCGGCGCGATCACTCTCGCCTTGGATAGCGCGCGCGATGAGCTCCTTGCCCACCCCACTCTCGCCTTCGATCAGGACAGGGATCTGCGACACGGCCGCGCGTTTGCCGAGCGCGATGACGCGCCCCATGGCGTCGGCGCGAATTATGAGGTCATCGAAGGTGAGCGTACCGTCCACCTTCTTCTTGATGCGTGAGATCTCGCCGGCGAGCGCCTCGATCTTGATGGCGCTCTTGATCGAGACCTCGAGGCGCTCGGGCGTGGCGGGCTTGATGACGAAATCGACCGCGCCGAGGCGCATGGCGCTCACCGCCGCCTCGACCGAGCCGTGTGCGGTCTGCACGATGATGGGCGGCATCGCGGGCTTGTCCTTCAAGTGCTCGAGCACGGCCATGCCGTCGACGCCAGGCATGACGAGATCGAGCAGCACGAGCGAGATCGAGCCGCGCTCGGGACCGTCGAGCATGGTCGAGCGCCTGCTCGCCGCAATTCACGGATTTTGTGTCAAAGCCGAGCCGCTTGATGGTCTCTTCGAGAATGCGGCGCTGGGCAGGATCGTCGTCGACGATAAGTACACGTTTTGCCATTGGGCACTCGAGACTCGAACTCGCGACTTGTACGGGCGTCCGGCGGAATCGAGGCGCCCCGGTATCGGACAGCTCGTCACCGGCGACTTACTTGATGGGGCGAGATTGCCCGACAACGGTAAAGAAGGCGTTTCGGTACCGGCGTGATTGCGCCTTTTTTGTACGGGGAGCCGGGGCCTCAGCCGCGCTGTCTCTTACTTGAACTTTAGAGAGCGGCCCTTCACATAGACGGGCGGAAACCCCAGCCGAACCATGCGGAGCCCTTCATGACGTTCGCCAACGCCTCGCCATTCTGCGTCCCGATAGCTCTCGCCCCTGCGGAGGCCAAGGCGCACGGGAGCGAGGCGGCCGATCTCGGCGCGCTGCCGGAGTGGAACCTTGCCGATCTCTATGCGGCGCCCGATGCGCCCGAGGTCGCGCGCGACATCGAGAGGGCGAGGGAGGAGGCGAGGCGCATAAGAGACACCTATCAAGGCAAGCTCGTCGCGATCGCGGGCCGACGGGGCGAAGCTCGCCAAAGCCGTCCGCGCCTACGAGCAGCTTTCCGATCTCATGGGCAAGCTCGGCTCGTATGCGTCCCTCCTTTATGCGGCGAACCAGGCCGATCCCGCCCGTGCGAAATTCTTCGGAGACGTGTCCGACAAGCTCACGCAGATCTCGACCGATCTCATCTTCTTCGAGCTCGAGATCAACCAGATCGAAGACGCGGCGCTCGCGACCGCGCTCGCCCATCCGGACCTCGCGCGCTACAAGCCCTGGTTCGACGATTTGCGGAAGGAGAAGCCCTACCAGCTCGAGGAGCGGATCGAGAAAGTCTTTCACGAGAAGGGGCAGACCTCGCGCGGCGCCTTCAGCCGGCTCTTCAATGAGACCATGTCCGCGCTGAAATTCCCTGTCGCGGGAGAGCCGGCGCCGCTCGGGCTCGAGGCGACGCTCAATCTTCTCTCCGATCCCGCCGAGCCGCGCCGGCGCGCGGCGGCCGAGGCGCTCAGCACCGTCTTCAAGGACAACCTGCGCCTCTTCACGCTCATCACCAACACGCTCGCCAAGGACAAGGAGATCTCCGACCGCTGGCGCGGTTTTCCCGACGTTGCGGCGAGCCGCCACCTCGCGAACCGGGTCGAGGCGCCCGTGGTCGAGGCTCTCGTCAGCGCCGTGCGTGCGGCCTACCCGCGCCTCTCTCACCGCTACTATGCGATGAAGGCGCGCTGGCTCGGCATGGATCGGCTCTCCCATTGGGACCGCAACGCGCCGCTACCGGAGAAGCCCGAGCGGGTCTTCTCGTGGCCGGCGGCCGAGAGCATGGTGCTCAAGGCCTACGGCGCCTTTGCTCCCGACATGGCGGCGATCGCCAAGGAGTTCTTCGACCGCGGCTGGATCGACGCGCCGGTGCGCGAGGGCAAGGCGCAGGGCGCGTTCTCGGCGGCGACCGTGCCCTCCGTGCACCCCTACGTGCTCATGAACTATCAGGGCAAGCCCCGCGACGTGATGACCCTCGCCCACGAGCTCGGCCACGGTGTGCACCAGATGCTCGCCCGTGCCCAGGGGCCGCTCCTCGCGCCGACCCCATTGACGCTCGCCGAGACCGCCTCCGTTTTCGGCGAGATGCTGACCTTCAAGGCCCTTCTCGCGGAAACGCGCGAGGCGCGCGAGAAGAAGGCGATGATCGCCGGCAAGGTCGAGGACATGCTGAACACGGTCGTGCGCCAGATCGCGTTCTACACCTTCGAGCGCAAGGTCCACGAGGCGCGCCGGCAAGGCGAGCTGACCAGCGATACGTTGAACCAGTTCTGGCTCGAGGTGCAAAGCGAGAGCCTAGGCCCCGCGATCGATCTCAAGCCCGGCTACGAGGTCTACTGGACTTACATTCCCCACTTCATCAACTCGCCGTTCTACGTCTATGCCTATGCCTTCGGCGATTGCCTAGTGAACTCGCTCTATGGGCTCTACCAGGAGGCCCACCCCGGCTTCGTCGCCAAGTATTTCGAGATGCTGAAGGCGGGGGGCTCGAAGCACCACTCCGAGCTGCTCGCTCCATTCGGGCTCGATGCGGGCGATCCCGCGTTCTGGGGGAAGGGGCTCCGCGTCATCGAGGGCATGATCGACGAGCTCGAGGCGATGGAGAAGGTGGGTTAAGTCTCGCGTCATCGCCGCGTATAGCTAAAGGGAGTGGAGCTACCGGTTAAGGCCGCGACACTGTCAAGAGCAGCTGCGGCGAGTAAGCGCAAATTCCAGCCTTCCGCCTTGCTGGGCGGCGGCGTATAAGCCCCCCTTGCTGCATGGCGGCGGACGCCCGGGAGGCGACCAACGTGGCTCAAAGCAAGGCTGCCGACACGGCCGCTGAAAGCGGTGGACTGGAAACTCTCGGCGGCCGGCAATTTTGGACCTTGGTGATCGGCTCGATCGGCGTCGTCTACGGCGACATCGGCACGAGCCCTCTTTACGCCTTTCGCGAGGCGGTGACCGCCGCGCGTGGGGACAGCTTTGCCGGCCGCGAAGCCGTTCTCGGGGTGCTGTCGCTGATCTTTTGGGCGCTCATGCTGATCGTCACGATCAAGTACGTGCTCGTCCTCCTCAGGGCCGACAACAAGGGCGAAGGCGGCATGTTCGCCCTGATGGCGCTCGGCCAGTCGGTGGCTACGCGCAGCGCCCCGCTCATCATGGGGCTCGGCATTGCCGGAGCGTCGTTCTTCTACGGCGACGCGGTGATCACTCCGGCGATCTCCGTGCTCTCGGCGGTCGAAGGTTTGACGCTGGTCTCCCCCTTGTTCCACAATTGGGTGCTGCCGCTTTCGCTTGTGGTTCTGATAGGGCTGTTCGCCGTGCAGTCCCACGGCACGGCGGCGGTTGCCCAGTTCTTCGGCCCTGTCACCGTCGTCTGGTTCCTGGTTCTCGCCCTCGGCGGAGCGGCGGAAGTGCTCGAGAACCCCTCCGTGCTGGCCGCGCTCAGCCCCTGGTATGGGATAAGGTTCCTTCTGGGCAACGGCCTGCTCGGACTGACGGTTCTCGGCCTCGTATTCCTCGCCGTGACGGGCGCCGAGGCTCTTTATGCGGATCTCGGCCACTTCGGCCGCCGTCCGATCCAGGCGGCGTGGATCGGCTTCGTTTTCCCGGCCCTCACCATCAACTATTTTGGCCAGGGCGCGCTTGTCTTGAACGACCCGGGCGCGATCGCCAATCCCTTCTATCTGCTCTATCCGGAATGGGCCCTCGTCCCCATGGTCATTTTGGCGACCGCTGCGACCGTCATAGCGAGCCAAGCGGTGATTACGGGGGCCTACTCTCTCGCTCGCCAGGCGATCCAACTCGGTTTGCTCCCGCGCTTCGCCGTCAAGCACACCTCGGAGAGCATGGCCGGCCAGATCTACCTGCCGCGGGTGAACTATCTGCTCTTGATCGGTGTGGTGATCATGGTGCTCGTGTTCAAGTCGTCGTCGGGGCTCGCCGCTGCATACGGGGTTTCCGTGACGGCAGCCATGGTGATCGACACGCTGATGGCGTTCTTCGTCATTTGGAATCTCTGGGGCTGGCCGCTCTGGCGCACGGCCCTCCTCTTGATCCCGCTCCTCTTGATCGAGCAGACTTTCTTCACCGCCAACGTCCTGAAGTTGTTCGAAGGAGCTTGGGTGCCCCTCGTCATAGCGGCCGCGCTGGGCCTCGTCATGTTCACGTGGGTCCGGGGCTACGCCATCCTCTCGAAGATCACGCGCCGCAACGAGGCCGATCTCGATTGGCTCGTGCGCAAGCTCGAGGTCAAGCCGCCCGCCCGGGTGTCGGGGACTGCGGTCTTCCTCTCCGCCGACGTCAACGCTGCACCGACCTCGCTCATGCACAACCTGAAGCACAACCGCGTGCTTCATGAGCGCAACATTGTCCTTTCGATCCGCACCGAGGACGTGCCGCGCGTGCCACGCCACGAGCGCGTGGAGGTCGATCGCAGCAACGAGACCTTCATCAAGGTCATCGCCTACTACGGGTTCATGGAATCGCCGAGCATCCCGAAGATCTTCGAGAGCTGCCGGCGCAAGGACCTCAACGTCGACCTCGGAGGCACGTCGTTCTTCCTGTCGCGCCGGTCGCTCCGCCGCACGTCCAAGTCGGAGATGCCGCGCTGGCAGGAGAGCCTCTTCATCTGGCTGGCGCGAACTGCCGAGGACGCGACGACGTACTTCCAGATTCCAACCGACCGCGTCGTCGAGGTCGGCACGCAGGTGGCGGTCTGATGCGCCTCAGTGCTTGGCGAAGACCTCTCTCGTGCCGTCCTTCTTGATCAGCAGGACCTCGTAATATTGCCGCTCGTCGCCCACTTCCATGCCAGGCGAGCCGACGGGCATGCCGGGAACGCTCAATCCGATGGCGTCGGGCTTTTCCCGAAGCAGACGTTTCACGTCATCGGCCGGAACATGGCCTTCGATGACATAGTCGCCGATGAAGGCGGTGTGGCATGAGAAATGCTCGGGCTTGAGCCCCACATGGACCTTCAGTCTCGTGAGCTCGTGAGCGAGCACGTCTTTCGGAGTCAGCGTGAAGCCGTGGCTCGCCATATGCGCGACCCATTTCGAGCAGCACTCGCACGTGGGGCTTTTCCAGACCTCGCCGCTCTCTTGAGCCTCGAGCGGGGCAGCGGCGAGGAGCGCGGCGGCCAGCAGGGACGTAAGCGAGACGATGGGGCGCATTGTTGGCTCGGTCGGGCAGCTTTTTCTCGGGAGTGGGCAAGGCGGTCGCCTTAGACTATCACAACGCGCTCGCGCGAACTTGTTCAGTAGCGTCAGGACGACGGCATGGCGGACGAGGAGAACCGGTTCACGGCGCGGGCGGCGCGCTACGTGAAGGTCGGCACCGAAATGGGCCGGGTCGCCGGCAAGGTCGCGGGCCAGCGCCTGCTCGGGCTCGAGGCGGATCGCGCGGCGACGGCGCGCGCGCTCGCGCACGCCTTGGGCGGCCTCAAGGGCCCGCTCATGAAGGTCGCCCAGCTTCTCTCGACGATCCCCGAGGCGCTCCCGGCGGAGTATGTGCGCGAGCTCGGCCAGCTTCAGTCGGCCGCCCCGCCCATGGGCCCCGCTTTCGTGCGCAGGCGCATGTCGGCCGAGCTCGGGCCAGGCTGGGTCGAGCGCTTTGCCTCCTTCTCGCTCGATGCGGCGGCGTCGGCCTCCCTTGGCCAGGTGCATCGCGCGACCGGCCTCGACGGTCGCGATCTCGCTGTCAAGTTGCAATATCCGGACATGCAGTCGGCGGTCGAAGCCGATCTCAATCAGCTCCGCTTCGTCTTCGGCGTCTATGCGCGCATCGATCCGGCAATCGACACGCGCGAGATCATGACGGAGATCGCGGCCCGCCTGCGCGAGGAGCTCGATTATGATCTCGAGGCGCGCCACACCCGCCTCTATTCCCTGATGTTCGCCGACGATCCGGCGATCCGCGTCCCCCACGTGGTGGCCGAGCTCTCGACCAAGCGCCTTCTCACCATGACGTGGCTCGACGGCAAGAGACTGCTCGCGCACAAGGGCGACCCGCTCGAGAGCCGCAACAGGATCGCTCGCGCCATGTTTCGCGCCTGGTGGTATCCATTCAGCCACTACGGCGTCATCCACGGCGATCCCCACCTCGGCAATTACACGGTCTTCGCCGACGGGGGTGGCCCGGCCGGCATCAATCTCCTCGACTACGGCTGCATCCGCACCTTCCGCGTGCCCTTCGTGCAGGGTGTGATCGACCTCTACACCGGTCTCGCGACGGGCAAACGCGACCTCGTCGTTCACGCCTACGAGACGTGGGGTTTCCGCGGCCTCTCGGCCGAGCTGATCGATGCGATGAACATCTGGGCGCACTTCATCTACGGGCCGCTGCTCGACGACCGCGAGCGCACGATCGCCGACGGCACGAGCCCCGGCGACTACGGACGCAAGGAAGCGTTTGCCGTGCACAAGATCCTGCGCGAGAGGGGCCCGGTCACCGTGCCGCGCGAGTTCGTGTTCATGGACCGCGCCGCGATTGGTCTCGGAGGCGTGTTCCTGCATCTCGATGCGCGCCAGAACTGGCATCGCCTGTTCAATGAGTTGATCGAGGGCTTTCGCCTCGAGGACGTGGCGCTGCGCCAGGAGGTGGCGTTCGCCGCGGCCGGTGTGCCGCTGCCGCAGTGAACGGTGCCAGCCGCGCCCTTGATCAAGGTCATGGCGTCGCCATTTATACTGAACCAGACATCCCATTCTGGCGTTTACACTGCTCCACGTGGAGAACGGGCGGTTCGTCATGGCCGCCGCGATTAGGACGCGGTCGGCATGCCGAAACGAGTCGTCGCTCGATCCGGGCCGGGGATCGACCACATCAGGAGACGATCAAATGATGAAAAAACTCTCGATTTTGGGCGCGGCCGCTGCCGCGTTGTTGTTCTCGCCTCCGCTTGAGACGCGCGCTCATGCACTCGCGGGGCTCAAAGCGACGGCGAGTCCGTCTCAAGTAACACTCGTGGGCCACCGCGCCGGCGGCATTCACGTCGGCGGGATGCGGGCCGGGCCGCACATTGGCGGCATGCGCGTCGGCGGGATGCGGGCCGGGTCGCACATCGGCAGGATGCACGCCGGGCCGCACATCGGCGGGGGGATGCGTCACGGCGGCTTCGCCATGAGGCACGGTGGGCATCGCCCAGGCGGGCTTGCTTTCCGCCATGGGCCGAACTTCGGTCCTGGGAAGCACTTCCGCCACCATCCCGGGTTCGCGTTCAATCACGGCAAGCATTTCCGCCATCACCGGCGCTTTTATGCGTTGCCGTATGTCGCTTATCCCTACTACGCCTATTCCTACTCTGGAGGCGGCTGCTATTGGCTGAAGGAGCGGGCGATCGTCACCGGAAGCAGCTATTGGTGGCGCCGGTACGATGCGTGCCGCTACGATTGGGATTGAGAGGCCCGCGCCTCGGACAGCACCAGGGGCCGGACGATGTCCGGCCCTTTTTGCTTCTCCGATCGCGGGCTTAGCCTTGGTGCGTGCGGGCCGCTATCGCCGCCGCTTTCGCCCAAGGCCCCCTGAGGGGCCCTGCAATCCCCCGTCATTTTCGCTATGCTGAAGGTCATTCGATTCGCCCAAACTTCGGTGCGGTTAGCGGCAGCGTGTTGAGTCCGCTTGGCACGTGGGGACACGTGCGATTCGGTTCCTACGGGCTTTCAAGGGCTAGACGGGACACCCTCACCGATGAGCGGAGCCTGGTGCCGGCAACTCGTGCGCGCGCTCGTGGTCTCGGGTGCGACGGCCGCGGTGTTGGCGCTCCCGGCCGAAGCCGCCGATCTCGGCCCCTCGTGCTGCTCAGATCTCGAGGAGCGGGTCGCCGAGCTCGAGGCGACCGCCGTGCGCAAGGGCAACCGTAAGGTCAGCCTCTCGATCTCGGGCTTTGTCGCCGAGCAGATCATGTTTTGGGACGACGGCGTCGAGAGCAATACCTACGTCCTTGGCACCGGTCCCACGCAGGCGACCAATGTCAGGTTCTCCGGCGAGGCGACGATCGCGCCCGGTTGGACGGCGAGCTACCTCCTGCGCATCCAGGATCTCCACGACAATTCGTTCGGCGCCAATCAGCATCGCCAATTCGTCAACAGCGGGCTCAATGATCAGGTGTCGTCCTGGTCGCTCGCTGGCAACGACTTTGGAAAGGTTACGGTCGGCAAGCAGGCGCTCGCAGGCAAGAGCGCGGCCATGTTCACCGATCTTTCGGGCACCCAGATCATCGCCAGCTACGTGCTCTTCGACGGCGCGGGCTTCTTCTTGAGGAGCAACGGCGTTCTCACGAGCGTGACCTGGGGCGACCTCGGCTTCTGCTACTCCCAGGCGGTGCCGCTGGGCGGAGACTGCGACGGCCTCGTCATGAACGGCGTGCGCTACGACACGCCGTCGTTCGCGGGCTTCACGGCATCGGCCTCCTGGGGCGAGGACGAAGATTGGGAGGTCGCGCTCCGCTATGGCGGCGAGGTGAGCGGATTCAAGCTCGCAGCCGGCGCCGCCTACTCGGTGAACACCACCGAGAATACGCAGCCGCCGACGCCGCCATTTGCTGGCTTCGACGTCAAGGATTCGAGCTACGTCCAGATCGGCGGCTACGCCGAGCATCTGGTCAGCGGGCTGTTCGTCCATGCGGCCTATGGCCGGGAGGACAACGGAGACACCATTCTGATCGGAGGCCTCACGGCACCGGGAACGGAAGAGCAATCATCGACAAAGGCTTAAATCCCTCTGATTACATGGAACTCTATAAGCATCAGGCTTACGCGACAAATCCGCTCTCGAGCCTGAAATGGGGTTTGCTCTCAATGTTCGTGGGTGTGTGGAGTCTTCCTCGGTCTGGTCTTGCGCGAATGGTTCCACATTGATGAGGCAATCTTTCCGAGCTTGATACTCATTATGGGTGGAATGGGGTTGATCGTCTTCTATCTCCTCGCATCAAAAAAGATGAAAGAAACCCCGTAAGAGGTCGGTTCTTCCTCAGAACAAATTCTCACGCGGAGGTGAGTTGCGGGCAGTGCACCCCACTCCGCGTGAGAAATTCCTTTTATTTCACCCCATTTTCCGCTATATTTCTCGTGTATCAGTTGTTCTTCTTTTGACACGAGGGATAGAATTTTGCCAACCCATTTGAATATTCTCTTTGTCGGCGACATCGTCGGCCAACCGGGGCTGGAAATGACGACGACGATCCTGAAGAGCCTTCTTGAAAAGCATCACGTCGATTTCTGCATCGCAAACGGCGAAAACCTGACCGACGGCAAAGGGCTCTCTGAAGAAGATGCGAAAAAAGTCTTCGCCCTCGGCGTCCACGTGATTACGACAGGCAACCACGTCTGGGATCGGTGGGATTCGCGCAAAGTGCTGGGAGGGAACAGAAACATCCTTCGCCCGTTGAACTATCCACGCGACAATGGCGGAAATGGATTCGTCGTTTACGAGCTGGAGGGAAAAGCGAAAAGTCGGTGTCATCAATGTCCAAGGGCGAACCTACATGCAGCCGCTGGATGACCCGTTCAAGGCAGTCGATTGGGCGTTGGCAAAGATCAATGAGCAAACGAAAATTTCCGTCATTGATTTTCATGCAGAAGCGACCGCTGAGAAGATTGCCATGGGCTGGTACATCGATGGCCGCGTGAGCGCATTGATCGGGACACACACCCACACTCCGACCGCCGATGCGAAAATTCTTCCCCGAAGCACTGCATACATCACCGACGTGGGAATGTCGGGACCGTATGATTCGGTGATCGGCATGAAGAAGGAACAAGCGGTGCAGCGATTCCTGAAGCAAACTCCCCACAAATACGAAACCGCAACAAACGATGTGCATCTCTGCGCAGTTGTCATTGAAGTCGAAGTCGAAACGGGAAAAGCTGTTAAAATCGAACAAATAATATTTCCGAAGTTTTGAGGAAGTGGAAGAACGTAAGATGTCAATTAGACGTAAGGGAGTGACCTATTCTGATGATTCGAGTCTATACCTTTCATCTCACTATCTCACGTCTAACATCTCACGTTTCAAACAGAACATCTGAACTCAAGCGGTCTACATGTCAGCATTGATCATCGACGGAAAGAAAATATCCGAAGAGATTCGGCGCGAGGTGAAGGAAGCGGCGCTGCAACTCAAGGCGAAGAAGGGAATTGTTCCCGGTCTCGCGTTCATTCTTGTTGGGGATGATCCGGGATCTCAGTCGTACGTCAGAAGCAAAGGAAAAGCGTGCGAGGAGTTGGGATTTTATTCTGTTACGGAAAAAGTCGAATCATCGATTTCGGAAGCTAAGGCTGCTTTCGATGATCGATGCCTTCAACCGCGATCCGAAAATTCACGGCATCCTCGTACAGCTCCCACTTCCGAAACACATCAACGAACAAAAAATAATCGAAGCTATCTCGCCGGAGAAGGATGTGGATGGATTCCATCCCATCAGTATCGGAAGAATGATGATCGGCGCTGAGACGTTTTATCCCGTGCACACCTGCTGGCATTTGGGAATTGTTGAAACGCAGCAACATCAATCCGTCCGGCAAAGCATGTTGTTGTCGTCGGGCCGCAGCAACATCGTGGGAAAGCCGATCGCGAACATACTTGATGCAGAAAAGAGAGTGGTGCAACGCGATTGTCACTATCGCGCACACCGCAGCGCCCGATCTCAGTTATTACACTCGCCAGGCGGATATCCTTATCGCAGCAATTGGAAAAGCCCATGCGATCACCTCGTCAATGGTGAAGCCGGGAGTTGTCGTCATCGACGTCGGGCATCAATCGGGTTGATGATCCGACCACGAAAACCGGTTATCGCATCGTCGGCGATGTTGATTTTGATGGCGTTAAAGAAGTTGCGAGCGCGATTACTCCTGTTCCCGGCGGCGTTGGTCCGATGACGATAGCCATGCTCATGTTGAACACGCTGAAGTCGGCGCAACGATCCCAAAACCTTGCGTAGATTTGAAGGCTTGTAAGCTTGTTTCATTTGCATCCGTCGTTCACATTTGGCAATGAAAAAAACATTTCCATTTTTGTTTTCATACTTCTCGCTTTCTCAGCCTCGGTGGCTCAAACTCAGGAAGCGCTGAACAAGTTTCGTTTAGCGCAGAGTTTTGAACAGGCGGCGGAGTTTGACCGAGCATGCCGCCTTTATGAAGACCTCGGTAAACTCCGATTCGTCAAATTACCTTTACTTCGACGGTCTCCGCCGATGTTATGAGCAGTTGAAAAATTATGATGCGGCTATTGCCGTCAGCATCCGCCGTCTTGACCGTCAGCCGTCAGACATCAACGCAATGGCTACGCTCGGCGGCATCTACTACAAATCGGGCGATGAAGCGCGGGCCGACTCCGTCTGGGCTCGAACCGGATATCGGCCGTCGTGCCGATCAGCGTGAACGTTCCGGTCGGCGCGAAGTTTCGGTAGACGTCGTAATGATCGATATCGCTTTCCTGGTTCGCCCGCCAGCTGACGGTCACCAGTCCGTCCCCCGTCACGCTCCGGACCCCCTCAACGCGATAGGGCACCGCATCCGGCGAGACGATTGTGGATTCGTCATGGCATCCCGCCGCCCCGAGCAGGCTCGCGACGGCGAGCACTCTAACCCAGTTCCGAATCACGCAGCCCACCTCCTTCATGTTCGTCCGTTCGAGTTCGATCTGTCGCGGCTGGGCGATCACCTCGCCGCCACAGCCCTGAATCGCAATCCGTGTGCCAGCGTTGGGGCCGGTCTGAGATCGGCTGTAAGGCATTGGAGGAGTGATGTTTAGCGTTGTTGTACGGAGGGCGATCTGGAGGCCGCAGGGGAGCCTGATTCGGGACAGTGTGACTGGTGCGCTACAGCGCCCAGGAGAAGGCCGCGGATTGCAGAGGCGGTTTCCTGATGCTCGCCGCGAGCAGGAAGAACGACATCGGGGACAGAGTCTCAGGGAAGAGTGTCGCGGTGGACGCAGGCATGAGCTCGCCGCCCTGCTGGAGAGGCAAGCGCTTGAAGCTAAGAAAGCGTTCTAGCGAAGAGAGTGTTTTAGCGAGGAGAGCGCTTTAGCGAGGCAACGGTTCTAGCGGACGCGTGGCTGGAGTGCAGGGCGTACGAAGGGAATTCCGGGGTGTTCGAGGCAAATAAATTGAGCCCCGGCCTTGCCAGCTCTCTTCAGGTTACATCACGTTTTCCGAGGCCGGTGCTCGAATTGGCGACTAACCCATGGTCTAACGCTGGCGAGGCCTGCGGGCTCTTTGGAGGTCCCCCCCTCCGAAGACAATCCCATTGCATCGCGCATGCCATGAATTGATCTGTCGAGAAATGAGTCGTAATGGGCCTGTAACCTATTTGTGAGTCAATCAGTTACAGTGTCGAGCAAGACCCGGTCCCCATGATGTCTGAGGGCACAGGAAGGGGTCAATTTAGATGGATCCTTGATAGGGGTTTCGGGAGGGTGGTCTAAGTAGCTTGGTGGGATGGGCTTAATGCTATTAACAAACTTAATAACAACTTTTAAGCCCTTTGACGGGGTAGAAGCCTTCTATCCAGGCGGAAGATCTTAATCTTCTGAAGCAGGGTCGGGTAGGAGAGCGATAGCTCCTTCGCGGCCTGGAGCTTGTTCCAGCTGTGCTTCTCGAGCGCCTGAGAGATGAGCCGCCGCTCGACCTTGGCCACCTCCGCCCTGAGCGTGCACGGGGAATCGCCGTTCTCGGCTTCGGGCTTCAAGAGGTCGCGTGGCAGTAGCTCCATGGAGAGCGTATCTCCGTCGTTGGCCATGACCACGAGACGCTTCATGACCTTCTCCAGCTCGCGCACGTTGCCGCGCCACGGGAGACCCGCCAGGACCGCGACCAGATCCTTCTCCACGCCGCGAATGTCCTTCCCCATCTCGCCGGCGAATCGCCTGCTGTAGTGCTCGACAAGGGGCGGAACATCCTCCGGCCGCTCACGAAGGGGCGGGACCGGAAGCGATGTCGTTGAGACGGTAGTAGAGATCCTCCAGGAACTCGCCGCGCGCGATCTTCGCCTTCAAGTTGACGTTGGTCGCGCAGACGACCCGGACGTCCACCTTGGTCGACTTGTTCCCGCCGACCGGCCGGATTCGCGGTTGTCGAGCACGTGGAGAAGCTTGCCTTGGATCGTGATCGTGGTCTTGTCGACCTCGTCGAGGAACAGCGTTCCGCCGTCGCCTCGTCGAAGAGGCCGACCTTGTCGCGCATCGCGCCCGTGAACGCGCCCTGCACGTGGCCGAAGAGCTCGCTCTCGAGAGGCTGTTCGGGTAATGCCGCGCAATTAACCTGGATCAGCGGCTTGGTGGCGCGGGTGCTGGACGCATGGACGGCCCGCGCGAGGAGCCCCTTTCCGCTTCCCGTCTCGCCCTCGATCAGGATCGTCGCGTCGCTCGGCCCGACCCGCTCCAGGAGCGAAAGAATCTCGAGCAGCTCGGGGCTTCTGGTCACGATGCGATGATCGTTGGCGTTGCCGAGGAGACGGCCTCGGAGCGCGGTGTTCTCCTCCACAACCGCTGCCGCTGAAGCTCGAGGATGGCCACCGCGACTGGTTCGCGAGCACCGCGATCAGGTTGATCTCGCGCTGCTTGAACGGCCCCTGCGTTCCCTCTTCCGGTCGGTCCAGATAGAGGTACCCGGGAAGGCCGGACGGAAGGGAGAGCGGCATGATCGCGATGCTGGTCTTCGGGCCGATATGGGCCATGCCCGGCATCTCGCGGAAGCGAATATCGGCACCCGCGCGGCTTGTCACCGACCGGCGCGGAAGCCAGCCTGGCCGCGCCGATCCGGCGCTCCAGCTCGCTCAGGAGATCCTGCGCGACGCGGAATGACATCCCGATGGAGGCGACGACCTCAATCCCGCCGTGGGCGGCCGGAGCCGCCACGCACCCACGCGCGGCTGAAACACGGCGCGCGGTCACCGAGAGCACTTCCTGGACGGCCACTTCCGCGTCTCCGCCTCGGAGCACGCTCCGAACTTCCTCGAAGGCCGCGAATTCGTTGCTCTGGGCGGACGTCCCTTCGATCAATCCCTGCTCGATCTCGGCCCGGAACTCCTCGATCTCATGCGCGAGGGCGGGATCTTCTTCGGCGCGAGAGAATTGAAGTGGCGTGATCCAAGTGGAGCACCGCCTCATCGACGAGGCCGCGCATCAATTCGCTCCGCGAGAGCTCGAGGAGGGCGCGCGCGGTCAGGGCCGGCAGCGCCAGGCTCTCATAGGCCGCGACGGCGCGGCGGAGGAACCCGACCGATTCGTCGAGGATGGCGCGCGACTTCCCCTTTCGGGCCCGACGACGCCACGCGAGCCCGGCGCCCATGTTGAGGCGAGCCAGCTCGTACCGCTTCCCGATCGCGAGGAGGATCCGGCTCGATTCCCCGAGCCGCTCCTGCGCTAGCGGGAACTCTCCAGCCTCGGCGGCCGTAAGACCAAGGAGACGGAGCGAGCAAGCCTCCTCGATCCGATCTCCCAAGCGCCGGGCCACCGCGAGCGCGCGCTCGCCGCTCCGCCGCGCCGCGTCGATCTCTCCCATGCGGAGCTGGGCATCGCCCAGCCGCCGGACGAGCTCGACGGTGAGATCCGAGTCGGGGGCGAACTGATCGGTCATGGCGAGCGCCGTTTCGTACTCAGCGCGCGCCTCTTGGAGCATGTCGCGGTCGGCGTACAGATCGCCCAGCCCCTCCCGCGAGAGAACCGTCTCGCGAGGGAAGCCCCGCTCGACCGCGAGGGCCAATGCTTGACGGAGGAGATTTTCGGCTGTGGAAAAATCGCGGCGCTTGCGGCGCAGGTTTCCGAGGCAGAAGAGGGCCCGCGCTTTGCCGACCGGATTGCCGACCTCGGTGTTCATTTGAAGCCCGCGGCGGTAGTGATCCTCGGCGACGTCCCAATCGCCCATCTTCTCGTGGACGATGCCGAGGTTATGGACGTAGGTGGCGGAATCGTGGAAGAGACCGGAGCGCTCGCCAATCCGGAGCGCCTGCTCCAGGAACCGCGCGGCTTCCTTGAAGCGGCAGTGATTCTTGTGAAGGAGGCCGAGGCTGTTGTACGCGGAAGCCATCCCCGCGTCGTAGCCGGCGCGCCGGTAGGTCGCGATGGCGCTTTCGAAGTATTCGCGCGCCGCGTTCCAATCCCCGGTCCGGAGCGCGATGACCCCGAAGATCATCTCGGTGCGCCCGATGTCCAGGTTCAGGGTCGTGTCGCGGAGGAGCCTATAGGCGAGCGTCGCGGCGCGCTGCGCCGGACGATAGCGGCCACGCTCGAAGAGAAGAAGGGCAAGGCTCGCCGAGAGCCGCCCCGCTTGCTCCCGCGTTACGTGCGGGCGGAGACGGCGATGAAGATCGTGGAGGGAATCGACCGCATCGGCCAGATCGCCGCGATGCCGGAGGCATTCGACGATCTGCGTCCCGATCCGGAGAAGATTCTCCCGATCTTGCGCGCTGTCAGCTTTCGGACCCGCGTCCAGAGCCCGGCGGTAGTACTCCAACGCGACGACGTAGTTGTCCGCCGCAAAATAGAGATCGCCAAGCTCCTGAGCCTTGTGCTCGCCGTACGCGCCCGCGTCGAACGACGCACGGGGACCGGGAGCCCCAACGGTTCGGTGCGGAATGTCCGATCGATCTTTCGGGACAAATCCGTCCATACCGGCCCTCTACTGCTGCGATACCACGGCATGCGGCATGGTCCGGGACCATGTCGCGCGTTACATGTGCTGGATGCCCTGTTACAGGTACCAGCGCAAGCCGTAGCCCAGTCGCAACATCAGAAGGGCGCTCTTCGCCATGCTGCTGACCGACGTCCGAACACCAGTCGTCGCCGACGTGCGGATCACCGCGGGGGCAAGCGAGCTACCCCGTGACCTTCACGACAGTTCCATCTCCGTCCCCTTTGGGAGCAGGCGGATTTGGATCGTTCTTGTCTTCCCAGGAGATGGGCTTGGCAAAAACGGGCGAGGAAATGGCCGGAGTCAGGCAGAGAAAGGCGACGAGGATGCCCAGACCAATGAAGCGGCGTGGAACCGTGACCCTCATTCCTTTGCTCCTTGACGAAGCGACACCCGGCGCTTCAGTCGCTTCGCGTGGTGGTATCCGGCAGTCCGTCAATAGGCGTCTTCGGAGCGGCTGCGTGGCCGGGATCCGAGAGGGATACCCCCGTGTGGGAGCAGGCGCCCGTCGACGAACACTGCCTCTAACTAACTAGAATAGCTTGCTAACGCGCATTCGTCAAGGGATTTGTCGCTTCCAGCCCCGAAACTAGGCGCGGGCGGCTGCGTCGGCTGGGCGGGACGACTTTCTGGCTTCGCTCAAAACCAACCCGTAACGAAGCCCCCTCGTAGAGACGTAGACGCCGTTCACCGCGAAGCGGTCCACGAATTCGCAGAGGATGATGGCCCCGGCCGGGATGATGTCGGCACGGCCCCGGCTGACGCCGGCTAGATCCCGCCTCTGGGAGAGGGGGATCGAGCACAATTGTTTGCCAATATTGGAAATGCGCTCGCGAGTCAGGTGGTGATTCTCGATCCGCGAGGGATCGTATTTGGCGAGTCCCAGGTCGAGCGCGCCAAAAGCCGTGACCGTGCCCCCGACCCCGATCGCCCGCTCCACCCCGTTCAAATCAAATGAGCGAAGCTTTTCGGCGAGAACATCGAGGACGTGGCGACGGACGGCCTCTAGTTCGGCCTCGGAAGGCGGGTCGCTCTGCACGAGGCGTTCGGTCAACCGGACGCAGCCCAGCTCCAAGCTGATTACTTGGGTTCCGGTCTCCCCCTCCCCGCTGATGATCTCGGTGCTCCCGCCACCAATGTCGACGACCACGGAGGGGCCCGACCGGGACCCAGCCCACTCAAGACAGCAAGAAATACGAGTTGGGCTTCTTCTTCACCGGTGAGGATTTCGACGGGTACCCGATTCGCTCCGCGAAGCTTTCCGCGACTTCACGGCCATTGGTGGCCGCGCGGAAGGCATTGGTGCCGGCGACGCGAATGCGGCTGGCGCCGCTGTATTCGGCTTCGTGGACGAACCGCTCGAGGCATTCGAGAGTGCGGGCGGCCGCGGCAGGGTCGATGACGCCGGTCCGGTCAAGGCCCTCACCGAGGCGCGAAATCTCCCCCATGCGATGGGCGGTGCGGAGGCGTTCCCGCTCGTCGACGTCCGCGACGAGGAGCCGGACCGAGTTGGTGCCGATATCGACGGCACCGATCCGAACTGTGGACTCCGTGGAGGTTAGAACGGCACTGCCCCCGGAAAAGGCGCGGATGGCGGCGTAGGTCCCCCCTAAGGTTGACTCGACACTCCCAACGAACGTACCATATGGAGTCATGCTTGTAAAGACGGAAACCGTTATCACACCACAAAATGGCCGCGCTTCCCACGTGCCCGATCCCCGTCCGGACCTTCTTGGGATGGACGAGGACGAATTCGGGGCGCGCCCTCATTGCCATGGGAGAGAAGGCATTTAGGGGACGCCAGGTCGCGGAGTGGGTCTTCGCGAGGCGGGTCTGACTTTTGGGCCATGACCAACCTTCCCCAGCGACTTCGGCCTGACCTGGCCCGAGGGTTCCGGATCGGGTCGTTGGACGAGCGGGGTCGCCGCGGAACCCCGGACCGGCGGACGCGGAAGCTGGCCCTGGCGCTTCCGGACGGTGGCGTCGTCGAGTGGGTCTAAGGTCTACGCTCTCCGGCGAGTCACGCTTCTGCCTCTCCTCGCAGCACGGGTGCGGCTTCGCCTGCCGCTTCTGCGCACCGGGAAGATGGGCCGGGGACGGAATCTAACGACGGGCGAAGATTTTGGACCAGGTCCTTCACCTCCGCCGGGAACTTCCCCCGGAGCCAGGTGAGTACAACGTCGTAATGATGGGAATGGGCGAGCCGCTGGAGAACTACGATGCGGTCGATGCGGGCCCTGGAGTTGCTCACCGACGCCAAGGGAATGGCCGTCCCGTCGAAGCGGATCACCATTTCCACCGTCGGCCTCGTGCCCCAAATCCTGCGCATGGCCGACGAGCGGCGGCGCTACAGGCTGGCCATCTCGCTGCATGCGGCCACCGACGAGCTTCGCTCGAAGCTGATGCCGGTGAACCGTCGGTTCCCGCTCGAGCCGCTCATGCGGGCGGTGCGCCACCACATCGAGACGCGTCGGGCAGCGGGTCACGTTCGAGTACATCCTGATCGAAGGGATCAACGACACCATGCGTGACGCGACCAAACTCGTCCGGCTGGTGGGCCAGCTTCCCTGCCGCATCAATCTCATCCCATACAATCCGATCGGTCCGGGCAAGTTCAAGAGGCCCTCCGCCGAGCGGATCCAGCGCTTCGTCGACTACCTGGCGCCGCGCGTCGCCGCCGTCACGGTTCGCTACAGCCAGGGCGTGGAGATCGGCGCGGCCTGCGGCCAGCTGGCTGGCGAGGCGGAAGGCGGGCTCCGTTAGCGCCGCGGCGCGCGGACCTCGAATGTTCGGCACGCTGCGGGGGCCTTCCTCGCCCTCTCTTCCTGGTCGCGCTTGTCCCATCGATCGGGCTCACGTTTTTCGTCACGCAGTACCTCGCGCGGAGCCTTGGCCGCGCTCAAGGCGCCAAGAGCGAGGGCGGCTTAGCCAATCCGCTCGAGGTGATCGCGGCGGAATCGAGCGCCTGGCGAGCGATGCCCGCCAGCACGCCGAGGTGATGGCGCTCGACCCAACGCCACGGTGCGGCTCCTGGCGCCGGAGCGAAGCGCCGACCTGGAACGGCACTTAGCGACGAAGCGCGAAGCAGGGGACTCGACTACGTAGCACTCTATCGACATCGGGACGGCACGGGAGACCGCGAGCGGATCTTCGGGCGCGCTTGGGCCCACGATCACCCTCCCCCAGCCCGAGCGAGCCCCCGATCCTCGAGGCGCGAGAGCACGGCGGCCACGTCTCCGGACGACGCGCCGCGGCAGGTGAGCGGCGTCGCATCGCTCGACAGCGGCGTGTCATTCTTGCCGGCTACCAGCTCGACCGGAAATTTCCGCGAGATCGTGGCGCTGCAAGAACCTGCTGATGTACCGGCTCGGCTCGGCGTCTCCGCGTCGCTCTCCCTTCGAATGGCTGGATTTGACGCGATGTGAAGTACTGGTGCTCAAGGCATCGTCGCTTCGGCCTGGCCTACCTCGTCGCGCGCGGTTCCAGCCATGGTCGGCGCTGTTCGCCGGATCGCCGCGGACCAGCAGGATGCTCTGACCCATGGGCGGCCGGCATCAGGGACCAGCGAGGTTGAAGTTCCTCGCCACATCGTTCGATCGGATGGTCGAGGAACTCCAGGCTCGCGCCGCGCGCTCCTGCACGCGGAGCGCCTCGCCGCGTCGCGCGGTCGCGCGCGCGGTGGCGCACGAGTGAAAATCCGCTCACGCCGATCCAGTTCGCGCTCCAGCGTCTCGGACGAGCGCAGGCGACCCGAAGCTGCGCGCGCGGAGGTCGTCGCCGAACTGCCGAAGCGATCCTGCGGCGAGGTTCACTCGCTTCGGGAGTTCGCGACCGCGTTGTCGCAGTCGCACAGCTCCCGGAGCCGCGCTCGGGCGTCCGATCTCGCCGAACTGGCCGGCGCGGCCAGCTTCTCGGGCGGCTCCAGCCCGATCGATTCCGCGTCCACCGTGGAGCGTCCCGTTCCTCTCGCCTCGGCCGATGCAGGCCGGATCGAGCATGTCCTCGTCGACCTGATCGACGCGGTCGAGATGATGGGCGATCAGGGCATCGTCACGCTCCGGTCCCCACCGGCGCCGCCACGGATGGAGCCTGGTCACGCTGGAATCTGGACGACGGAACCGGCATCGACGCGGCCACGCTGGAGCCAGCAACGCACCCGGTTTCGCCACCAGTCGAACCAGGAGCGGCCTCGGCCTCACGCTCGTCCAGCGGATCGTGGAACAGGCGCAGAGTTCGGAGTCGGATCGAGGCTCCACGTCGGAACGCATCCGTGGCTAGACGATTCCCACTTCGGCGCCGCAGAGGCGTCGGCGTGAGCGCTGGCAGCGGGGCCAGATTCAGGGGCTGATCGTGGACGACCAGCCTTCGGTGTGCTTCGGACCGCGGCGGCCTGGAACGGCTGGATCCCTTGACCGCCGCCAGTGCCAGGAGGCCGAGCACATCCTCACCCTGGCGGCGGCGAAGCCTTTCTGCTCACCGATCTCAAGCTTGCCAGCAAGGACGGCCTCGGCGTCTGGAATCGGCCAGGCCGCCGGTGGGAACTCTTGCCGTCGTGGTAATATCAGGCCATGGATCGATCGAGTACGCGGTCAAAGCGGTCCGGTTCGGCACCACCAATTTGGTCGAGAAGCCGTTTGGACCGGATCGGCTCCATGTGAGGTCGACGCCCCTGGAGGTCCGGGCACTCCGGCGCGAAAACCCGCAGCTCCGCGCGATCGCCGACGCGGCCGACGAGATGATTGGAACAGAGCGGGCGGCCTGCTGGATACGGTCCGGGCCGAGATCGCCAAGGTGGCGCGGACCGACACGAAGGTTCTCATCACCGGCGAGAGCGGGGCGGGCAAGGAGCTGGTCGCGCGTGCGATCCACAAGGGAAGCGCCCGCGCGCACGGGCCATTCGTGAGGTGAATTGCGCCGCGCTCCCCAGGGATCTGGTGGAGAGCGGACTCTTCGGATACGAGAAGGGTGCGTTCACCGGCGCGATTCAGATCGAAGCGCGGCCAACTCGAGGCCGCGGACGGCGGCACGCTCTTTCTTGACGAAGTCGGCGACATGAGCCCTCGGACCAGGCGAAATTCCTCCGCGCCATCGCGACGGGGGAGATCGAGCGCCTCGGAGCCACGCGGACGATTTCGGTGGTACCGGATCGTCGCGGCCACAACAGGGCCTGGCGGCGAATCCCCCAGCAGGCCGCTTCCGCGAGGATTTTGTCTACCGCTCAACGTGGTGCCGATCCAGCCTCGCCCCTCTCCGGCGGCGCCCGTCGAGGACATTCCTCTCTGGTGGCCCATTTCGGCGCCCGGCTCGCCGCCGAGCATGGCCGTCCACCGCGCGCGTTCACCAAGGGGGCGATCGAGCGCCTTTCGTCCTATGGATGGCCGGAATATCCGCGAGCTCCGAACCTGATCGAGCGGATCCTGATCATGACCGATGGGGAGACGGTCGACGGGCGAAGGTCGACGACACGTTGCCAGGCGACGCGGCCGAAGGCCCCCCGAGCGAGATCAAGGCCGCTCGAGAAAGGCCGAGCGCGACACGATCCTCGCCACGTCGAAGCAGTTCCAGTCGAACGTCACGAGGCATCGCGGCGCCTGGGCATGGACCCAGGCTATCTCCACCGGAAGATCAGGCGGTATCGACTGGCGCGCGAGGCCGCCGGTTCGTCGCGCCGCACTTTTCCTAGCAGCACTCGTGGTCTCGCGCGCACGGGCAACAACGGCCCCGGCGGACAGCGTCACAACACCCCCAACACTGCCCGAGAGCACAGCAGCCGTGCTTCGCAGACACCCCGCCCGCGTGCGCGCCCGCCCGCCCGGCCTTTTCGCTTCCCCGCCGAGTCAGAGACGCTCTCTCCGCCGGACTGCCCGGGCAGCCCACCTCACACCCACTCTTCAGACCCTCAACCCCAACCACATCGAACGGCCCGCGCTGCTTGCTTGGCGCCGCGGTGAGGAGCGAGCAGCCAGCCCGCCCCTCCTCTACGCGTTCGCACAGGCCTATCCCTTCTCACACAAGGGCTTCCTCTCGGACGTCGGATTTGAGGCGCCAATCCTAAATTGGGCACACACTCCCCATAAGCAGCACGCGGCGTTTTTCGGAGCACCGCCATCAGAGGACCAGATGGATCGTCGGCGAAACCGAGAGCACCCTGTTCGCCCTCTTCGCGCGGACCGACTACCACGACTGTCCCGCAGACACAGGGGTCGAACGCGTTCGCCGCCTGGATGGCCCGGCCACGTTTCTAGCGCTGCAGCAGGATCCGGCCTCGGAGCCCATCGGCTCGCTCGGAGACCGAGGACAGCTTCTCGGTCTTCGGGAAGGAAGGCTCCGCTTCCGGGACAACCCCGCGATCGACGACGGTCGGCAGGGCTCGCTGGAATTGAGCACCCGGATCGGCCCGGAAAAGATCCCCGCCGAAGGCGGAACCAACGGCGAGCTCAGCTATGAACGGGCCGGGGCCCCCATCGACGGGGATTCGGATTACGGGCGAATCAAAGATGCGGGCCCCACCTG
>CAVUEM010000006.1:0-33907 GCA_963740475.1 uncultured Alphaproteobacteria bacterium
GGTCATCGTCTGACCATGATGGGAGGATAGACCATTGCCGATAATCAAGGCGCACCAATCACGTAAGATTAGACGTGTAGGAAAATCAGCGCTTTGGAATTGAGATTTTCGCATTGTGTCCGTGTTCGGCGTCGACTTCAACAGGGGGTAGCAAAGTGACGGGCGATGGAAAAAATCGGCGTTTCTACTGCCGAACGATGAGGGTGGGTGTTTCAGATCCAGAACGCTTGGTTTGCTGAGCATCCCAGGAAGCGCAGCGACGGCGGGTCACCCGCACCAGCCGTAGATGGGGAACTTGAAGCCTTCCGGGATCAGACAATGGCAAGAAGTCACCAAATTACTATCAATGGCAATAGCTTTCTGGCGCGCCGCGGCGAGTTGCTGCTGGACGCTGCTCTGAGCAACGGCATCGACCTGCCCTATGACTGCCGCGCCGGCCACTGCGGCACCTGCTGCGTGCGGCTGGTATCCGGCGAAGTGCAGGGCGGCGAAGGCTCCGAGCCGGGCATCGTTCATGCCTGTCAGTGCCGGATCGTCGGCGATGCGGTGATCGAGAGGGGCCAGCCGTCGGGTGTTCGCACCGTCGAAGGCGTGCTGAGCTCATTGCGCCCCCTGTCGCCCGAGGTGATGGAAGTCGGCATCAGGACGGACCGCGCGCTGCCCTATCATGCGGGGCAATATGCGCAGGTGCGCTTCAGCGGCTATCCGAGCCGTCCCTTCAGCATCACCCATCCCTTGCGCGGCAATCCGAACAGCCGCTCGGTCTGGTTCCATGTCCGGCGCATGAAGGATGGGCGTGTCACCTCATCGCTCGGCAAGCGCATCAAGCCGGGCCATCGGGTGAAGCTGACCGGGCCCTATGGCTCGGCGCATTTCCGGCCCAATCTGGACAGCCGGCTGATTCTCGTCGCCACCAACACCGGCTTTGCGCCGATCTGGTCGATCGCCGTCGCTGCGCTGCGCGAGAACCCGGAGCGCAGGATGATGATCATCGCTGGCGGCCGCACCATCGAGTCGCTCTATATGGGCCCGGCTCTCGCGCGGCTGGCCCGCTTCCCCAATGTCCTCGTCGTGCCTGTCTGCAGCACGCCGCAGACCTTGACCACAGCGGTGAAGCCGGGCCGGCCGACCGACTATCTGCCGCACCTGCTGCCGACCGATGTGCTCTACGCCTGCGGCGCGCCGGGGATGGTCAATTCGATCAAATCGATCGCGGCGCACATCGGCGCGGTCTGCTATGCGGATCCGTTCCTGCCGACCACCGACGACACGGTCGAGGAAAGCGTTCTGACCCGCGCGATGGGGTGGCTCGCTGTGCCCACGAGCCGGCAGATGGGCCAGCTCGCTCTCGATCGCCCCCGCAACCGGCGGGAACAGCCGATGCAGGCGTATAGGATGGCTGAAGCAA
Source organism: uncultured Alphaproteobacteria bacterium (assembly GCA_963740475.1). GTDB lineage: Bacteria > Pseudomonadota > Alphaproteobacteria > Rhizobiales > Hyphomicrobiaceae > Hyphomicrobium_C. Next base: position 1,409 of record CAVUEM010000006.1, read on the forward strand.
GGGTGAGAAGTCATTATCGTCCTCAGAGCGCATAGCCTTCGGTCGATCGGGTTCGGGCCCAGGGCCCCTCTCCGGTCTTCCGTGCTTTGTCTCTGCGGCTTGCTGATGATCTTCGGCTTTGCCGCGGACGGCGCAGTTGCGTCCGATCCGGCCAAGACCGTCGGTCCGAATGCCTGTGCCGAATGTCACAAGCAGGAGGCCGAGGCCTGGAAGGGCACGCATCATTTCAAGACCTTCCGTGAAATGCCGCGCAACACCGAGGCGAACGAAATCGCGGAAAAAATGGGGGTGCGGCGCATCAAGTCGGAGAGCTTGTGCCTGAATTGCCATTTCACGGTGCAGCAGAAGGACAACAAGGAGGAGCCGGTCGCGGGCATCTCCTGCGAATCCTGCCACAGCGCCGGGCAGGATTGGATCAAGGTCCACAGCGGGTTCAGCGGCAAGACAGAGAAGACCGAGACCAAGGCCGAGGAGGAGGCGCGCTGGAAGCTCGCCGATTCCAAGGGGATGATCAGGCCGCGCTCGCTCTACCAGCTGGCGAAGAACTGCTACAGCTGCCATGTCGTGCCGCAAGAGGATCTCGTGAACAAAGGCGGCCATAAGGCCGGCAGCGCCTTCGAGCTGGTGTCCTGGTCGCAGGGCGAGGTGCGGCACAACACCTGGTATTCCAAGGGCAAGGAAAACGTGCCGGCCAGCGCGGCGCGCAAGCGGATGCTCTATCTCGTCGGCCTCGGCGTCGAGCTTGAGACTGCATTGCGCGCGGTCGGAAAGGCGACGGTGAGAAAGGCCTATGCCTTCGAGATGGCCAAGCGCGTCGACCGGGCGCGCAAGCAGCTCGCCGCCGCGGCGAAAGCGGCGCCGAACGTGCCGGAAATCGCAAAGATGGTCGAATTTGCCCATTCGGCCGGGCTGAAGCTGAACAATGAACGCTCTCTGACGGCTGCTGCCGACGGCGTCTCCAAGCTGCTCGCGAGCATCACCGAGAAGTATGACGGCAGCACGATGGCCGGGCTCGACAGCCTGATTCCCGGACCGGACAAGTTCAAGGGCACGGCGAGAAGGCAAGCACGGCACCAGCGCGGCCAATTGATCCCAGCCGGCTGGCAAACCTGAATGGGCCTGATGGGGAAACAACCACCGCGATGGGTGATTTCGGGGGGCTGCCGTGAGATCGGCGGGGCGGCGCACGTCTGCCTCGATCGGCGGACGCGGTCCGGGCTCGGCGGGATATCTCATCAGCCAGACAGTCCAGGGCCTTCTGATCGCGGCCATTTCCGGCGGCCTGTTCTGGCTCGTCTGGATCTATGGCAACGGGCTCCGCGACCCGCGCTATCTCGATGGCTGGGTGCTGGCCGGCGGCATGGGCTTGCAGCTCTATTTCCACATCGCCATCAAGACGGCCAGCCTGTCGCCGAAATCCGCCATGCGCTGGCGGAAGATCCATATTTTTGTCGGCTATCTGCTGATCGCCGCCTTCATCTCGCATTCGGATTTCTCTCTGCCGGACACCGGCTTCGAATGGGCGCTGTGGACGGGCTTCGTGCTGGTGACGCTGAGCGGCATTTTCGGCACCTATCTCGCCTGGTCGCTGAAGGCCAAGCGCCGGATCGACGAGAGCGTCAGCTATGATCGCATCCCCGCCCTTCGCGCCGAGCTGGCGCGGGATGTCCACGCCGCCGTCGCCGAGACCGAACCGGCCGCCGCTCAGATCGCCTTACCGGGGCTGCCCGCCTTACCGGGGCTGCCCCATGACGCCTGGATCATGGACCTCTACACCAACCACCTGCGGGACTTTTTCCAGGGGCAGCGCAATTTCACCGCCCATCTCATCGGCTCGCAGCGCCCGCTCAAGCGGCTGACCGACGAGATCGACAACCTGTCACGCTATGTCGACCAGCAGAGCCAGGAGAAGCTTGCCGCCATCAAGAACCTGGTGGTCGAGAAGGACCGGCTCGATTTCGCGCGTGTCTATCTCGGGCTCACCAGGGGCTGGCTGTTCGTGCATGTGCCCGTCACCTATGCGCTGATCGTGCTGACGGTGCTGCACGTCCTCGTCGTCTATGCCTTTTCATCGGGGGCCTGGTGATGTGGCGACCGGGACGGACCAGATCGGTTCGGCCGCCGAAGGCCGAGAGGCAGGCGCCCCCCGGCTCCCGGCGCGACCGTCTCGCGGTGCTGCTGGCGCTCGTGACCGTCGTCTGCCTGGGCTCGGCCTTCTTTCTCTCCAAGGGCACGCAGTTCCTGATGCCGGGGCCGCTGACGAGCGCTCACGGCGCGATCGAGAATTGCAGCGCCTGCCACACCAAGAGCGGCAGCGGCAAATTGAGCTGGATTCACGGCCTCGTCGCCGGCGATCCGCTCGCCGACAGCAAGGCCTGTCTCACCTGCCACAAAATGCCGGACACGGCCTTCAACGCGCACGGCGCTTCGGCCGAAGTGCTGAAGCAGAGCACCAAGCGGCTGACGAAAATCGCTGCGGGGTCGCCCGCGCCGCAATCGGCCCGCGCGCAGAGCATCGCCTTCCCGACCCATGACGTGGTCGCACGCGGTCTCTATTGCGCGACCTGCCACCAGGAGCATCAGGGCGTCAATTTCAATCTGAACAAGATTTCCAACGAGCAATGCCGCTCCTGCCACGTGGTGAAGTTCGACAGCTTCGACGGCCATCACCCGAAATTCGAGAACTATCCGTTCAAGCGGCGGACACGGATCATCTACGACCATGCCGGCCATTTCGGCAAGCACTACCCGGAAGTGGCGAAGAAGGATCCGGCAAGAGCGCATTCCCGATACCTGCTCGACCTGTCACAACAGCCGCGACGACAAGCGGGTCATGGCCGTGGCGCCGTTCGAGCAGACCTGCACCGTCTGCCATCTCGACCAGATCATCGGCAAGGAGCGGGTCAGCGGCCCAAAAGGCATTGCCTTCCTGACCCTGCCCGGCCTCGACCTGCAAACGCTGAAGAAGAAGAACGCCTCGATCGGCGAATGGCCGGACGCGTCCGAAGCCGCGCTCACACCGTTCATGAAGGTGATGATCAGCCGGAATGAGCGGGGCCGTGCTCTGGTCAAGACCGTGGACAGCCTGAACCTCCAGGATCTGACCAATGCAAGCGACGACCAGATCAAGGCGGTGACGAATCTGGTCTGGGAGATCAAGGGGCTGTTCTATGCGCTGATCAAGGGAAAAGCGTCGGACGTGCTGGGCGACCTCAATATTGGCGGCGGGGCGAAGCTGAGTGCGAATCTCGTTGCCGATCTGACCGCGAGCATCCCGCGCGATGTGGTCATCAGTGCGCATCAGCAGTGGTTACCCAATCTCGCCGCGGAAATGGCCAATCGCCCGGTCACGAGTGATCAGGAAAAAGACGGCTGGAGCACGACGATTACGGAACCGAATTTGGCCGGATCGGCGTCTTCCGAGGCGCTGTCGGGTTGGGATGCGCGTATCGATCCTCATGGCCGTCTTGACGCAGCCAAGGCCAAAACAGCCGAGCCTGAAGGAGCGGCCGGAGAAACCGATGCTGCGAACGCCAAGCCCGACGGTGGCAAGGAAACGCTCTCAGCAGAAAGATCGAGCTCGGCGCTTACGGAATCTAAATTGGACGGATCGAAATCTCCCGAGAAGCTGTCTGGTTCGGATGCGCGTAAGGCAAGCCCCAGTCTCAGCCCAGAAGCCGTCGGTAGCGAAGCAGCCGGCAAAGCAAAACTCGGTTCGCAACTTGTATCGCGAGCATTTTTGGTCAGTGTCTGCTGTCCAAGGGACCGGAGGATGAGGCTGAAACAGTCAAGTCTGAAGGAGCGGCCGGACAAACCGATACCTCGAGCGCCCCGCCCGATGGCGGCAAGGAAACGCGCTCCGCCGACGAGCTGCCCCCGCCGATGAGAGCTGGGATCAAGGTCGTTGAGAATGCAGCCCCGCCTGAAGAAGCGGCCGGAGAAACCGATACAGGGCCGATCACACGGCGCTGGTCCTTGCCGAGCGGCACGTCTCGCGCGATCGAAGATCGTACCAAGGACGCCGAGAAAGCAGCCCGGCCAGAAGGAGCGGCCGGAAAATCCGATACCGCGAAAGCCAAGCCCGATGGCGGCAAGGAAACGCCCTCCGCCGACGAACAGCCTCGCGCGAGCGAAGCTCGTACCAAGGACGCCGAGAAAGCAGCCCAGCCTGAAGGAGCGGCCGGAAAAGCCGATCCCGCGAAAGCCAAGGCCGATGGCGGCAAGGAAACGCCCTCCGCCAACGAACAGCCTCAGGGCAAGGCGACGGACCAATCCGACGATCTGCTCTTCCCCACGGAGGAAGAGCTTCGCGCGATCAAAGCTCGTAGCAAGGACGCCGAGAAAGCAGGCCAAGCGGCCGGAAAAACCGATACTGCGAACACAAAGCCCGATGACGCCGCATCTGCGGATGCCACCTCCAAGGCGGACGCAACTGCGCCAGCCGGCGCCCCGGCGGGCTCAGATGCCGCGGCGGCTGAGCCTCAAACAAGGGCTGCGCCCGTGATCAGCATCGAAAGCGACGTGGATCCGGAGAGCTGGGCTGAATATGGCGGCTGGTACCGGCAGGATTACGCGATTTTCTACCGTCCCACAGGCCATAAGGACAAATTCATCTACTCTTGGCTCTTTCTGACCGGTCCCCAAGCGCCGAAAGGTGATACGAGCCCGGTGGCGGCGGTCTTCGATTTTCTCACTGGCAAGGACGCTCAGGGGTCATGCACGAAATGCCACAGCGTCGACGATATCCAGGGCAAAGGGCGGGTCGTCAATTTCTCCCCGCCTTCGGTCGAGAGCAAACAGGGACGCTTCACGAATTTCATCCATGAGCCGCATTTCGGCATCCTGGAGAATGCGTCGGCATCCTGGAGAATCGCGGTTGTCTGACCTGCCATAACCTTGAAAAAGGCCGCCCCTATCTGAAGAGCTACGAGCAGGGCAATCCGCAAAATTTCGTGTCCAATTTCGGTGCGGTGAAAAAGGATCTCTGCCAGACCTGTCACACCAGCAGCATGGCGCGTCAAGACTGTCTACTGTGCCACAAATATCATGTGAATGGCGTGATCACGCCAATCATGAGCACGAAACTCCCAGCTCAATAGCGTTTGATGCCATCGCTATAAAGTAAGCGAATGGCGTTGTCCCCCGTCGGCACCTATCGGACAGATGGTCCGAGGACCCAGGGGGAAAAGCGGGGGTTGGTGAGCGGCATGGCGAAGGCCTTTGTCCGCACGGTCTCTCGAATCTGATAGCGCCAACGATCATTTCGAGCGCGCCATGCGTTTGAGTCCTGTCGACCCCGAGCTCTATAGGATGCAGGCTGGCATTGCGATGGCGCATCTCTTCGCTGGCCGCGTTGAGGCTGCATCCGCATGGGCGGAGAAGGCGTACAGGACCTTGCCAAGCTTTCTCATGGTCGTCGGGATCATCGCTGCGACTGGAGCGCTGGCCGGCCGACAGAAGGAAGCCCGAAGCAGAATGGATGAGCTGCGGAAACTCGACCCTACGCTTTGCGTCTCCAATCTCAGGCGCGCATGGCCTGGGCCATGATGGCCAAGGGCGAAAGCTATAGGGAACCCGTCGCGCTTGCCCGATAGGCGAAGCGACGACGGGCAAGATCGCGCCGGCAACGGCGTGATGAAACGGTTGGAAAGGGCTGACAGCACGTAATGCAGAACCGGTCGATCCGGTGATCAGGACAACCCACTAGGGCCACAGCATCGCCGAATGCGTGCTTATGACCGGGACCTGATCCGCGGAGGGCATTATGGCCAGCGGCCCTGTGAGCCGCACTGATAGGCCGAACACATGGCTGCTCCGACCAGCGCTGCGACGTGATCAATCCCTTGACAACCCGGAGCCGTTCTCTAATCGCACTTCCCTTGTCAAGAGCCGGATCGACGGTGTGCCGCCCAAGGTCATGGTTCTCTTCGCGGTCGGCAAGCGCCGCCGCAACATCCGGTCCGAAGCGCAGACGCTGCAATGTCCACAACGGGCTCGCGCTTGGATCCGCGGCCCAACGGCTTCCGTCGCAGTTGCCTGCACCTTCGCCCCGGGGGCAACGCGTCACGTTCGACCGAAGTGGCGAACGAACCTCAATGAAGGATTAAGCGGCAACAATCGAGTCGCTCCAGCGGAATGGCGTTCCGGACCGCCACACGCTGTGCAGAATGACCGCCAGCTTGCGGGCCAGCGCGGTTCGCGCCTTGCCCGGCCCGGATCTCTTGGCAATCGCGAGCGCCCAGTCCTTGAGGCGAGAACCTCGCTTGACCCGAGTCAGGATGACGACAGCCGCCTCGTACATGAGCGTTCGAGCCAGGCTATCGCCACAGCGCGATATCCTCCCACTACGATCAATCTCTCCGGATTGATATTGCCTCGGCGTCAACCCGAGATGCGCCCCAACCGATCGCGATCGGGTGAACCGCTTTGGATCCTCGACAGTACTGACGTAGGCGAGCACCGACAAAGCGCCTATGCCCGGTACACTCATTAGAAGCCGGCACGTCGTGCTCTGTCGGACAATCGCGTGAATCGCTTTGTCGAGAAGTGCTATTTGCTCGCGCAACTGCCGCCAGGCGACCAGCATTGGGCGCACGATCGGCGCGAGATCGGCCCGTTTGTCGAGCATGACCTCGACGCGGCGATCGAACGGAAGACCGCGCATCGTACCGGGCAGGAGGCCGAAGGTCTTGAGCACTCCCCGGATGTGGTTTGACAAGCGCGTGGTCATGCCAACGAGCTGGGATCGGGCAGCAAGCAGCGCTCGAGCACGATGGGCCTCGAATGACTTCACGTGCACGAGACGATACCATCCCGTGCGCATGATCTGCGCAAGGCCCTCGGCGTCGTTCTGATCGGTCTTGTTTATCCGCATCTTGAGGGCAGCACGAGCGTGCCGCGCATCGAGGCATACGACGTCGAGACCCTTGTTGCGCAACTCGTGCACGAGCCACGGCGTCATGGGGCCGGTTTCTATGCCCACGCGTAGATCGATGCCGGCTTGCCGGCGCACGGTACTTTCGATCTCATCCGGCAATGAACGGCACTGCCCTCGCCAAAACCTGCGACCGCTTTCGTCAACGACGCAGATCGCCGTCATCGTCTGTGACACGTCCAATCCGACATAGTGGGTCATCGAGTTGCCTCCGATGTGCGAATCACCGGGCGGCAGCGCCCGGATCGCGGCACTATCGGCAGATCAGCGCTCGCCCTCGGCCGCGATTACCCGATGTCCACACATGGCCCTAAGTCTTGCCACGATCCCCCGCCGCGACCATCGCAAGACGCGCCGTCGCCCGCCCGAACGAGGGAGACGTCCGTACCCTTCCCTTGACCCAGGTCAACGTGCGCCTTCGAGTTGCGTGAAATTAAATAGCCAATGTGGCCCGCACAGCGGCTGCTCCAAGCGCGGCCCGGGGGCGAGGCGCTGCGCGTGGTCAACCGAACCATCGGAGACCACCATGGCTATAGTGTATGCGGATCCATTCGATGCCCTGCTGAGCCTGCAAGCGGCGCTCGATCAGCGGCTTGAGAGCGGCTGGCTTGAGGACATGACGGCTGGTGTCGGTGCGTTTCCTCCGATCAACCTATTTCAGCAGGGGCACGACTTCGTCGCCATTATCGAGTTGCCTGGTGTAAGCAGGGACGATCTCACTCTGGAAGCCCAGGCGAACACCATTCGGATTGCGGGCAAGAAATCCGTCGACTATGGGGCCAATGCCAGCGCGCACAGGCGCGAGCGGATCGCTGGCACGTTTGATCGTGCCATCACGGTGCCTGTCGAGTTCGACTCGGACCGGATCGTGGCCGAGTTCCGTGACGGCGTTCTCGCCATCTTCTTGCCGAGGGCAGAGAGCGACAAGCCGAAGGCGATCAAGGTGATCTGAGGGGGATCTTGAACTGGACATCGACGAGTGAAAGCGGAGCTGCGATCATGGCAACGGGCCAAGAGCTGAAATTGCAGGAGAAGCGCGAACTTCAAAAGAAGGGCGAGTCCACGATCCCGGCGCGGCTCTACATGCCGAACACGGACATCTATGAGACCGATCAGGCGCTGGTTGTGGTCATGGAGATGCCGGGCGTCGACAAGGGGCATCTCGACATCGGCTTCGAGGATGACGTCTTGCGCGTTTCGGGGCGCATCGACTTCTCGAAATACGAGAAGCTGCAGCCCGTCTATACCGAGTACAATATCGGGCACTATCAGCGGAGCTTCAACCTACCTCCTGGTATTGTCGATGCGGACAAGATCACGGCCGAGATGAAAGAGGGCGTCCTGACACTGACTCTACCCAAGGCCGAGCGCGTCAAACCGCGCAAGATCGCACTCAAATGAGTCCCATGTTCCCGTGACGCGCGGGCCGTCGTCCTCGATGAAAACCTGGCCATCCTGACGCGCACCGATGCGGACTCGTGAACGGGCGTGCCGGGCGGCATTCTCGATGAGGTTGCCGAGAACTTCCGCCAAGCTGAGGGAGCGGGGATCGGCTGGGAGACCTGTCCGCCTTGTTGTGATATGCGCGACTTTCAGTTCGTCCGCCCCGATCCGCGCTGTTGCGAAGACGGGCGGTCCAGACCAGGAGTAGCCCATGACCCAAAATCCCTTCGAGCTCCCTCAGCAGATGCGTGACCTAGCTGAGAAGAATGTCGAGCAAGCCCGTGTCGCGTTTGGTCAGTTTATGGATGCCATGACACAAGCCGTGGGCATGTGGAGCAGCGGACTGGCGTCAAACGAAATGACATCGGGGTTCAAGGTCGTTCAGGATCGCGCCATCCGCTTCGCCAAGCAGAACGCAGAGGCCGGATTCGCATTGGCAAGCGACCTCGCAAATGCGAAGGACATTCAGGAGGTCCTGTCTCTGCAAAACCGCTACGCACAAGTCCAGATGCAGTCCTATTCCCACCAGGCGCAGGAACTCGGCCGGCTGATGGCAGAGGCGCTCCAGGGCATGCAGCCCAGAGGCTGAAGCCTGCTTCCGCTGGAGAATGTGCTGAGGGCGGCCACCGCGCGTAAGGCTGCTGGAAGCCGCTTGCTTCTGGTCGCAGTTATGGTCGTGACGAACGTAGAACCTTCGCTTCGACGTTGCCCGTGGCTGGCACCTGCGCTAGCGCTTGCAACAGCGCTGCAGCATCGCAAGGCCGAGAAGAACGGGTACGCAGAATTTCGCGCGTGCAGCCGAACAGCGTAATGTTAACTCGCCGTCGCTGACGTGCGCCATCAAGCTGTTAGAGGACACATTGTGATATATGTGAGAGTGCTGCATGGCATCGCTAGTTTTTCTTTTATTCGGCGTAGCGGCAATCGTCTATCTGTTCGTCGCGCTTCGCGTGCTTCGGCAGTACGAGCGAGGCGTCGTATTTCTTCTCGGAAAATTCGTGGGAGTGCGCGGGCCGGGGCTCACGATCATCCTCGTTCCCGTCCAAGAGATGGTACGCGTATCCTTGCGCACGGTCACGATGCAAATCCCGTCGCAAAAAATTATCACGAAGGACAACGTCTCGATCGATATCGCGGCCGTCGCTTACTATCACATTTCCGATCCGGAAAAATCGGTGATCGTGATTGAGAACGTCTTCAACGCGATCAATCAGATCAGCCAGACCACTGTGCGCAACGTTGTTGGACGATTTAGCCTCGATCAGCTTCTTTCGGATACCGCGGCCATCAATGAGCAGATCAAGAACGTAATCGACAAGCACACCGAGCCGTGGGGCACGCAGGTGACGGCGGTTGAGATCAAAGACATTGTCCTCCCGGACAACATGCAGCGCGCGATGGCAAAGGAAGCCGAGGCCGAGCGCGAACGCCGAGCGAAGATTGTTGCAGCGGAAGGGGAGTACCAAGCCGCGGTGAAGCTCGGCCAAGCGGCCGATATCATCACACAGCATCCCGTGGCACTTCAGCTTCGTACCCTTCAAACCATGGCAGAGATCGCAACCGAAAAGAATTCGACCATCATCTTCCCCGCACAATTTATGACGACGGTGCACGAAGCATTTGCGATGTTGAATAAGGATTCAGAAACAAAGTAACTTGAAAGCACATTCTCGTGTCAGCATTTCTAGTTTTTATGAAAGGGTGTCCCCATGAAGTCGGTTTTACCGGACAAGCCAAATGAGCAACCCGTTGATCAAGCGACCAACGACGCCATCGAGAAAGTCAAGGAAGCTGCGAGCCAAGCTATTGATGAGGCAAAGCAATCGATTATCGAGGCAATCGACAGGGCAAAGCAGGGGGTAGGCTCAGCTCTCGAGACGGCGAAGGGAGCCGGCAAGGGTGCGCTGGACAAAGCCACCGAAGGTGTCAGGATTCTCGACAGGCTCAGCGTGGCCACGAGGGAAGTATTGGATAAGGCGAAGCAGGCGACGGAGGAAGTGCTGGACAAGGCGAGGGACGTGGCGGGGAACGCGCCGAAACAGCAGAGCGAGCCAGGCAATGCGCCACCCACACCGGATTCTCCCGCACCCCGCCGGTAGACTGTGGCGGACCCTGCAGGTACCTAGCCCCCTCTGGATCTGGCCCGTCGCCGACGTACATTCGGGTCGAAGGTACGACCGCTCTCGGGGGCAGCGCTGCACGCATTCCGGTGACAATGAAAAAGGCGGCAGGTCGTGACATTCTTCGCGCGTGGGGAAAGCCGGCCGTCATCAGCACGGCAGGAGCGAGAATCGGACTAGGATCGCCGAGTTTCCGGCGCCAGGATCCTCGCCCTCATGACCGCGACTGCCATGCGCGAGCCCGCCGGCCCTTCTCACTCTCTCGAGCGTTGCACAGCGACTGCTCGAGGAGGTGTTCGGCTACAAGAGCTTCCGGCTCCACCAGGCGGCGATCATCGAGACGCTGCTGTCCGGCTCGGACGCGCTCGCGCTCATGCCGACGGGCGGCGGCAAGTCGCTTTGCTACCAGATTCCGGCGCTCGTGCGCGCCGGCACCGGCATCGTCGTCTCGCCGCTGATCGCGCTGATGCAGGATCAGGTCGACGCCCTGAAGGAAGCCGGCGTCAGGGCCGCGTTCCTCAATTCGACGCTTGACCGGCGCGAGCAGGACGGCGTCGAGGCGCGCCTCGCCGCGGCGATCTCGATCTCCTCTACGTCGCGCCCGAGCGGCTCCTGCAGGAGCGCACGCTGTCGCTCCTTGAGCCGGTGCCACTCTGGCGCTGTTCGCCATCGACGAGGCGCACTGCGTCTCGCAGTGGGGGCACGACTTCCGCCCCGAGTACCGCCAGCTCAAGGTGCTGGCCGAGCGCTTTCCCTTCGGTGCCGCGCATCGCGCTGACCGCGACCGCCGACGAGAGGACGCGCGAGGAGATCGTCACCGAGCTGAGGCTCGAGGCAGCGCGCCGCTTCGTCGCCAGCTTCGACCGTCCGAACATCCGCTACACGATTGCCGAGATGGGGTCGATCGGGCGCGCGGGAGAGCCTCTGGCAATTCATCGAGACGCGAGCATCCGAAGGACGCCGGCATCGTCTATTGCCTCTCCAGAAAGTCGGTCGAGGAGACGGCGGCGTGGCTTGCCGGGAAGGGGCGCACGGCGCTCGCCTACCATGCCGGTCTCGAGCCCCAGATCCGCCGCGCCGCGCAGGAGAAGTTCCTCAAGGACGACGGCGTCATCATCGTCGCGACGATTGCCTTCGGCATGGGCATCGACAAGCCGGACGTGCGCTTCGTCGCCCACCTCAATCTGCCGAAGTCGATCGAGGCCTACTATCAGGAAACCGGGCGCGCGGGCCGCGACGGCGAGCCGGCGAATGCGTGGCTCGCCTACGGCCTGCAGGACGTGATCCAGCTCCGCCAGTGGATCGCGCAGGGCGAGGGCGCCGAAGCCTTCAAGCAGACGCAGCGCCAGAAGCTCGATGCGCTCATCGGCCTTTGCGAGATGGCGGGCTGCCGCCGCCAGGCGCTGCTCGCCTATTTCGGCGAGAGCCGGCCCGAGCCGTGCGGCAACTGCGACAACTGCCTGAACCCGCCCGCGACCTCGGACGGCACGGTGCTGGCCCAGAAGGCGCTCTCCGCCGTCTACCGCACCGGGCAGCGCTTCGGCGTCGGCTATCTCGTCGACGTGCTCCAGGGCAAAGCGGACGAGCGCGCGATCCGCAACGGCCACGACCGGCTCTCCGTGTTCGGCATCGGCAAGGACACGGACGCCGCCGCCTGGCGCGCGCTCTTCCGCCAGCTCGTCGCCGCCGGCTATCTGACGGGCGATCAGGAGGGGTATGGCACGCTCGTGCTGACCGACAAGGCGCGCCCGCTCTTGCGCGGCGACGAGCGCTTCCTGATGCGGATTGCGCCGCGGCGCGAGAAGGGCGCTCGGGCCAAGCGCGAGGCGAAAGTCTCGAGCCTCGTCGCGCCCGCCGATCAGACGCTCTATTCGGCCTTGAAGGCGCTGCGCTTGCGGCTCGCGACGGATGCAAAGCTGCCGCCTTACGTCATCTGCCACGACAAGACGCTGGCCGAGCTCGCGAGCAAGCGCCCGGCGACCGAGGCCGCCCTTCACGACATCACGGGGCTCGGCGCCAGCAAGATCAAGCGCTACGGCGCGGCATTTCTCGAGACGATCGCCAGCTTCAAGGCGCATCCGCTGCTCGAGAACCGCCTCTCGGCAACCGTCAACCAGACGCTCGCGCTGCATCTCCAGGGGCTCGATGCCGAGAGGATCGCTGCCGAGCGCCGGATCGAGACCTCCATCGTCTACGGCCATTTCGCGGAGGCGATCGAAGCCGGACTTCTCGAAGCGCGCACCGTGCTGCCGCTCGACGACGCGGAGATCGACGAGATTTTGGGCGTATTCGAGCGCTTGGGCACGCTGGACAGCGGCAAGCTCGGCCCCGCGCACGCAGCGCTGGATGGGCGTTTCGACAACGGCATCCTGAAGTGCCTTCTGGCCGAGCTGGCGTAGGCCTCATTCGCTCGCCCCCGGGTGAAAATCGCTCTCGAACGGTGCTATGGAGCGCCCTCGATAGCCGAAAGAGTAAGAAAATGGACGATGAGACTTGGATGGAGGAACCCGCGGCCTAACCGAGCGGCGGGGAGGTGAACTGCTGGCCGCAACAGGGAGCTAGCTCGTCAAATCGCGCGCCGGCGCACGTTCGCGATCATCTCTCACCCCGACGCCGGCAGACCATTGGGCATAGATAAAAGGCCTAGAGCGCATTGCCGAGCTGCCGCCAGTAGTAAACCCCGAGCTAAGTAAGAGTGCTCAGGGCCAAGCGCACATCGCAGCTCCCCCTCTAATGGTTACGGCGCGGCCTTCGTAATCTTCCAATAGCTGCCTTGTGCTCCGTTGACGGCCACGAGCCTCGTGCGGTCCTCCGGCTTCAGGAGCCCCGAGATGATGTCGTAGATATCCGCAATGATCGACGTCGAATCGGCAAAATAGGAATGGCCGAGAAAATCGGTATCGACCTCAGAAGAATCGACGGTGGTCACTCCGGGTACGATGGTAAGCGACGGACCCGTGTCGCCGGCCCTCACGTAGCCGTGAAACTTCTTCGAGGCCTTGAGCGCCCAATCCTTCGAGGAGGCGTAGAGGGTCACCTGCTGCCCGTCGCCGATCAGCGCGGGGGCGATATCTCTCTTGAAGACGTCGGCATCGATGTCGGGCGCCGCCAGTATCACTTCCTTGATCCGTGCTTTCACGTCAGGAGCCTCTCGATACACGTCTGTCACCGCCGTCGTGAGCGCACGATTTCCCATGCTGTGGGCGACGAGATAGATCTGCTCCGCGCTTGAGGTGCGACCGAACTCTATGATGAATTTCTTGAGATCCGAACGGGCGTACTCGATGTTCGACTCGTCGACCGTATAGCCGAGGTAGGTTCCCTGCGAGGGCCAGCTGAAGAAGACCGGGGCGCCGTCGAACTTCAGGTCGTAGCTCATCTGAGCCGTGCGCCGGGCCGCGTCCTCGAACGTCACGTTGTAGCCGTGGACGAAGATAAACGCGCTCTTGCCTTTGCTCGCGGCGACCTTGGTCCCGACATCCCTGTAGAAGTCGGTCGCACTCTGCTTCTCGACGTTGGCGAGAATGACATGCTTGGCCGGATTCTCGCTGAACTCGAGCCTGATGAACGAGGGGCTTTCGATCTCGCCGACGCGATGGTCCTTGGGCACGGTGACGTCGCAGGTCCCGTAGGTGATGGTGCCGCGATCGCCGCCATAGGATGATGCAGGCTTTTTCCCGTCGCCCTCCTTGCGATCGGTCGCATAGAAGACCTTGACCGTCGTATAGGGCAGGTCGGGGCTCGTCGTGCCGCTGCCCGAGGTCGCGCGGCGCGTTTTCGATAATCCCCCGCGAATCGCCGACTGCTGCCTTCCCGTCATCGGTCACCTCCGGAGCCGGAGATCCCAACGACCGCGACCTTTCCGTCTCTTCCTCGGCGCCTCCGCCATCCTTGGCCCCCTCGCCATCCTTGGCCCCCTCGCCATCCTTGGTGCCTTCGCCACCCTTGGCGCCCGCTCCATCCTTTTCCCGCTTTGCCCCCTGCGCTTCCTGGGCACGCTGAGCTTCTTGCGCCTTCATCTCTTCCATCCGGCGCAGCGCCTCGGTCTTCTCGGCTTCTCTCTCCCTTGCCGGCTCGGGCAACTTCGACTTCTTCGCGGCCTTCTCCTCCTTGGAAGGCGCAGGCGCCGCCGCCACCTTCGATGCGAGGACGACCGTTACGGTCGACTGCCCCTCGCCTGCGCGGGCGCGCAATACCGTGAGCGTGGTCCCGGCTCCCTGATCCTCGGTGAATTTCAGAAAAGCTTCCGCGCTCGTTGTCGGCTTGCCGTCAATGCTCACGATGACGTCGCCTGGCCGCAGACCGGCTTTGGCAGCCGGTCCGTCAGGCGCAGTCGAGATAATGATTAGACCCGACGCAAGCGACAGTCCCTTGGGAAGTCTTGTCGAGGGAGTGACCGTTTTGACTGTAGCGCCAAACCAGCCAGCCTCCTTCGCCTCCAGCTCCGAAGTCAGGCAAATGCCCAAAGCAAGAGCCCCCACAATAAGGCCAATGAGCGCGCGCATGCGATACCCCCAAAAGTTCGAAGTAACGGCCGATCCTATCGTAGGATTGTGCTGGACCTTTGCTTTTGTATGACCAAGCGGATCGGGGTTCGCTGGAACTTCGTGAAATCATTCAACTCCGCATCGGAGATCATGCCGTGTGGAAGCGACCTCTTGACGGACGAAGTCGAACGGCAGACGATTGCCAGCCACGATTTTCCTTGTTGTTGCGGTGTAGCAGCGCATCGTTGTGGTTGCGGCAACAGTCGAGGCTGCGGGGGCAGGGGGCCATTTCATGCGTAAGCTGTTTAAGCTCCGCGCGCGCGAGCCCCCAAGAATGCGTCTTGTCGTTCTCGTCGCCGCGGCGAGCTTGCTCACCGCCTCGTCGACAACCCTGGTTGGCGCCGGGGCCCTTGAACCGGGCACTTGGTCGCATGCATTTGCGATCTTCGGCGAGCCGAAATACCCCACTGGCTTCGCGCACTACGACTACGTCAATCCGGACGCCCCCAAGCGCGGCACGCTCAATCTCGGCAATCCCGACCGCGCCTCGAGTTTTAACGGCCTCAATCCCTATCTGCTCAAGACCAGTCGCGCCATTCGGCGTAGAGTTCTTCTCCTTCGAGACGCTCTGCGATCCGAGCCAGGACGAGGCCGGCGTCATGTACGGCCTCGTTGCCGAGGCGATCAAGCCTGCCCCCGACCTCTCGTCGGTGGCGTTCCGCGTCAATCCGCGCGCCCACTTCAACAACGGCGATCCCGTCACGGCCGCGGACGTCAAGTACTCCTTCGATATGCTGACCAGCGACAAGGCATCTCCCTCTTATTCGGGGCTGCTGCTTTCCGTCGCCAAGAGCGCGGCCGTCGTCGACGCGCGACACAGTGCGGTTCGAGCTCGCTACAAAGAGCCGCGATGCAATCTACACGCTCGGCACGTCGCTCACCGTCTTTTCCCCGAAGTGGGGCATGAGCGGCGACGGCAAGGCCAAGCCCTTCGACGAGGTCATCAACGACATACCGATCACGACCGGGGCCTACGTCGTCGCCGCAGACCCAAGCCGGACGCCGACTCGATCTCGTGCTCGACAAGAACTATTGGGGCCGCAACGAGGGCGTGCGGCGAGGCTTCTTCAATTTCGAGAGGATCGTCTATCGCTACTACGCCGACAACGCCGTGCAGTTCGAGGCCTTCAAGGCGCACGAGATCGACCTCTTCTGGGAAACCAACCTGAGGCGCTGGGGCCGCCAGTTCAAGGGCTCGAAGTTCGGCCCAGGCAAGATCATCGCGAAGGCGTTGCCGACCGGCCAGGGCACCTACCCGCGCGCCTTAGTCTTCAATCTGCGCCGACCGATCTTCCAGGACATCCGGGTGCGCGAGGCGCTGCAGCTGTCGTTCGACTTCGAGTGGCTCAACGCGCAGAACTTCAACTATGTTCGCGCGCGTCGACAGCGCCTTCAGCAACTCGGAGTACGCAGCCACAGGTCTGCCCGTCTCCGGGCGAGCTGACTATCCTCGAGCCCTTCCGCCAGCGGCTGCCCGCCGCGGTCTTCGGCCCTCCGTACGAGAACCCTCGCACCGATACGAGCCCGACGGCACTGCGCGAGAACCTCAAGCGCGCGCGCGACCTGCTTGCCGAGGCGGGCTGGAAGCTCGGGCCGGGCAATGTTCTGCACAACGCCGAGGGCAAGCCGTTCGAGATCGAAATACTGAACAATGACGCCGACATCGCGGCCTCTGTTGAGCCCTGGCAGCCCAATCTCACGAAGCTCGGCATCCGTTCGATCTTCGGCAGGTGGATTTCGCCGTGTTCGTGAAGCGCCTCGAAGCATTCGATTTCGACATCACGCAGCTCAACATCGGCGAGTTCCTAATGCCGTCGCCGGCAATTCTCTACAGCTACTATGCGAGTAGTCAGGCCGACATTGAAGGCGTCGGCCAACTACGGCGGCATCAAGGATCCGGCGCTCGATGCCGCGATCGGCGCCATGGAACCGACGCGGCCACCAAGGAAGAATTTCTCGACGCGACGCAGGCCTTCGATCGCGTGCTGATGCAGCAGCGTTATTTCATTCCATGGTCGCGGCGTCCGGCCTTCAACAGCGCCTGGTGGGACCGCTTCGGCATTCCGCAGCATCCGCCGCGCTATTTCACACTGCTGGCCGATACCAACAACGCGAGGCCCTGGCCCATTCTCACGTGGTGGGACAGCCGAAAATGGCGCGAACAGCGAGGCCACGCCATGATCCGCTACATCGCGACCCGGCTCCTCCTCATGCTGCCGACGCTGCTCGGCGTGCTCACGGTGACGTTCGTTCTGGTGCAGATGCGTCCCGGGCGGACCGGTCGAGCAGGCCATTTCGCAGATCCGCGAGCGCCAGGTGCAATCTGGACACGGCCGCGAACTCGATCCCAAGCAGATCGAGGCCATCAAGAAGCTCTACGGCTTCGACAAGCCACCGCTCGAGCGCTACCTCGCGACGGTCGGCAACTTCGCGCGCTTCGAGTTCGGCACCAGCTTCCAGGGCAACAAGGATGTCTGGGAGCTGATCAAGGAGAAGCTGCCGGTCTCCGTCAGCCTCGGCGTCTGGTCATTTCTTGTCTCCTATCTGCTCTCGATTCCGCTGGGCGTGGCCAAGGCGGTGCGCGAAGGCTCCCGGTTCGATGCGCTGTCGTCGCTCGTCGTGCTCGTCGGCTTTGCGCTTCCGGGCTTCGTGCTCGGCGTGTTCCTCATCGTGCTCTTCTGCGGCGGAACGTTTCCTCGACTGGTTCCCGCTGCGCGGCCTCACCTCCGACAACTGGCAGGAGCTCTCGTGGCCGGCGCGCATCGGCGACTACTTCTGGCACCTCACATTGCCGCTGATCTGCCTGACGATCGGCAATTTCGCAACGCTGACGATGCTGACCAAGAACACGTTCTTGGAGGAATTCCGCAAGCAGTACGTCCTCGTCGCGCGCGCCAAGGGCCTCTCCGAGCGCAAGGTTCTCTACAAGCACGTGTTGCGCAACTCGCTTCTGCCCGATCATTACCGGCTTGCCGTCGGCGCTGGTCGCCGCGTTCTTCGGCGGCGCGCTGCTCATCGAGACGCTGTTCTCGCTCGATGGGCTGGGTCTTCTCTCCTATGAGTCGATCGTGCGCCGCGACTTCCCCGTGGTGCTGGGCTCAGTCTACCTGTTCTGCCTTATCGGTCTCGCGATCAAGCTCTTAGCCGACCTTCTCTACGTGGTCGTCGATCCGAGGATTCAGTTCGGGAAGGTCGCGCGATGAAGACGTGTTCCGGCTTCTCGCCTTAGTCCGTCGGCGGGCGCCCGAGACCGATCGGTTGGCAGAACGGGCCGCGCCGGCTACCGCCGTCACGGTATCGCGATCCCCGGCCGCGCGTGCCTGGGGACGCTTCAAGCGCAATCGCATCGGCTATGCCTCGTTCCGCATCGTGCTGGTGCTGATCGCCTTTAGCCTTGCTGCCCCGCTCATCTCGAACGAGCATCCCTTGCTCGCGAGCTATCAGGGCAAGCTCTATATGCCGATCCTCTCCAATCCGCCGGAGACGGAATTCGGCGGCGACTTTCCGACTCCGACAGACTGGCTCGATCCGTTCATTGAGGGCAAGTTCGCCGAGCCCGGCAACTGGGCACTCTTCACGCTCAGATCGCTATTCCGGCGATACGATCAATTTCGCCTCCAAGGTCGCGCATCCCGGCACCGCCCTCGGCCGAGAACTGGCTCGGAACCGACGATCGCGGCCGCGATGTCTTCGCGCGGCTCCTCTATGGCTTTCAGCATCGGCATCGCTATTTGCGTTCGGAGTGACGCTCGTTGCCACTTTCGGTCGGGATCCTGATCGGTGCCGTGCAGGGCTACTTCGGCGGCTGGACCGATCTTGGCCTGCAGCGCTTCACCGAGATCTGGAACGCGCTTGCCGTCGCTATACCTGCTGATCATCCTGTCGGCGATCTTTGCCGACCGATTCCGCTCCTGATGGCAATATTCGCGCTTTTCGGCTGGATCTCGCTCGCCGACTATGTCCGGGCGGAGTTTCTCCGCAACCGCGGCCTCGAGTTCGTCAAAGGTGCGCGGGCCATGGGTCTGTCGAGCAGTCGCATCATGTGGCGCCACATCCTGCCCAACTCGCTGACGCCGGTTATCACCTTCCTGCCGTTCCGGCTGAGCGAGGGGCTCCTCGCGCTCACCTCGCTCGACTTTCTCGGGCTCGGCGTTCCGGGCTCTGTGCCTTCGCTCGGCGACCTTCTGCGCCAGGGCAAGAACAACCTCGATGCCTGGTGGCTGTCGATCCCGACGATGGTCGCTACTCGTCGGCACACTCGCTGCTCCTCACGTTCGTCGGCGACGCGCTGCGCGACGCCTACGACACCCGCAAATCATGATTCGCACCAATGCCGGTCGCTGCGCCACTACTTTCGATTGAGCACCTCTCGGTCGCCTTCGGGGCGCAGCGGGTCGTGGACGATCTCTCCCTCGAGATCCAGCCAGGTGAGAAGGTCGGCCTGGTCGGGGAGTTCGGGCTCTGGGAAGTCAGTCACCGCGCTGTCGGTGCTGTAGGCTTCTCGACGGTCCGCGACTACGAGGGCGCCATCCGCTTCGAAGGCGAGGATGTGCTGCAGATGAGCGAGCGACGAGGTGCGTGAGCTGCGGGGCGGCCGGATAGCCATGATCTTCCAGGAGCCGATGACCTCGCTCGATCCGCTCTACACCATCGGCGATCAGGTCGCCGAGGTTCTGACGACGCACGAGGCGATGAGCCGCAAGGCCGCATCTGCGCGCGCCGTCGAGCTCTTGCGCAAGACCGGTATCAGCGAGCCCGAGCGACGAGCGACGAGCATTTCCTCACCAGCTGTCCGGCGGCCAGCGCCAGCGCGCCATGATCGCCATGGCCCTGGCCTGCCGGCCCACGCTGCTCATCGCCGACGAGCCGACGACTGCCCTCGACGTGACGATTCAGGCCCAGGTGCTCGAGCTGCTTGACGACCTGCAGCGCGAGTACGAGATGGCGGTGCTGTTCATCACGCACGATCTCAATCTGGCGCGGCGCTTCACCTCGCGTGTCGGCGTTATGGAGCGCGGCGTTCTGGTCGAGAGCGGCGACACCGAGCAGGTTCTGTCGCGTCCCGTGCATCCCTACACGCAGCGGCTGGTCGATAGCCGACCGGTGCGCGATACTGTGGACGATAGCGGACGGTACCGAACTGATTCTCCGAGGCGAGCGACGTCCGCGTCGAGTTCGACACGCGTGGAACGCTCTTCGGCGCGAAGCCATTTACCGCCGTTGCCGATGTCAGCCTCGAGGTGAGGCGCGGCGAAACGCTTGGCATCGTCGGCGAATCGGGATCGGGCAAGACGATGCTTGGCCATGGCCCTGCTCGCCCTTGCAGCCGCTCACCTCCGGCGAGGTGATGCTCGAGGGCATGCGCATCGACAATGCGCCGCGCAAGGTCCTGTCGGCGGTGAGAAAGCACATACAGGTGGTGTTCCAGGACCCGTTTTCCTCGCTGAGCCCGCGTCGCACGATCGAGCAGATCGTCGGCGAGGGCCTTGAGCAGCACATGCCGGAGCTCGAGGAGCAGGAACGGCTCGATCGCATCACCGCGTTGCTGGCCGAGGTCGGCCTGACAGACGCCGAGATCCCGGGGCTTCTCGGACGCTATCCGCACGAGTTCTCGGGCGGCCAGCGCCAGCGCATCGCGATCGCGCGGGCCATGATCGTCGAGCCCGAGGTGCTGGTCCTCGACGAGCCGACCTCAGCCCTTGATGCAACAGTGCAGCGACAGGTCCTGGCGCTTCTGACCCACCTGCAGAGGAAATTCGGCACGAGCTACCTGTTCATTAGCCACGATCTCGCGGTCATCCGCGCCATGGCCCATCGGATTGCCGTTATCAAGGACGGCCGAATTGTCGAGCAGTCGGAGACGGACACTCTGTTTTCCGCCCCTACGACCAGCTACACGCGCCAGCTCATTACAGCGTCAGGACTTGTGGACGGTACCATCACCGCCACTTGAGTTAGCGTTGAGCGATGGGTCAGGAGGCGTAATCGTACCCACATCCAATATCTGTCTTTCAAGTGCCTCTCCTTCCGCGTGCCCATGATTGGTCTACCTTTCTCCTTGAGGCCGTCACCCGCGCTGCGCCTCTTGCCCACTCGACGAATAATTCGACCGTCCCCAAGGCCCGGCTTGCCGTCTGCACTCGCTGGGCGCATGATTAAATTGGCTAGTTTGTAGGATTTCGGAAGGGGCGTGCAATGGCGCGTCTCACGAGGCTCGTGGTGGGGATGCTGGTGGGGTGGGGGTTTGTCCTCGCGCTACCCGCGATAGCGCAGCAGGGTGACGGCGTCGATGCCCTCAACGCGGAGGTAGGCAGGCTTTATCGCGAAGGAAAATATTCTGAAGCAATTCCGCTTGCACAACGCGTCCTCGCCATCCGCGAAAAGGCGTTGGGCTCCGACCATGCCGACCTCGCCGTAACGCTCAACACTTTGGCCGTGCTGTATTATTATCAGGGCCAATACGCTGACGCCGAGTTCGCTGTACAAGCGTGCCTTCGCTATAGACGAAAAGGCGCTCGGCCCCGCTCACCCCAACGTCGCGACGGACATCAACAACCTGGCCGAATTGTACCGGAGCCAGGGCCGTTACACCGAGGCCGAGCCGCTGTACAAACGCGCCCTCGCCATTCGCGAAGGGGCGCTCGGCCGTGACCACCCCGGCGTCGCCGGAGACCTCAATAACCTCGCCGTGCTGTACTACGATCAAGGACGGTTCGCTGAAGCCGAGCCGCTGTACGAACGCTCTCTCACCATCCGCGAAAAGGCACTCGGCTCGGATCACCCCGATGTTGGACAAGCGCTCAACAACCTGGCGGTGCTGTACGACGCCCAGGGCCGTTACACCGAGGCCGAGCCGCTCTACAAGCGATCCCTCGCGATCCGCGAAAAGACGGTCGGCCGTGATCACCCGGACGTCGCAGGGATCCTTACAAACCTGGCCGTGCTATACTTCAACGGGGGGCGGTACCCCGATGCCGAAGCCCTTTACAAGCGCTCGCTGACCATTCAGGAAAAGGCGTTGGGTCGCGACCATCCCGACGTCGCCGTGACCCTCAACAAACTGGCTGAACTATACGACGCCCAAGGTCGGTACGCTGACGCGGAGCCGCTGTACAAGCGCTCCCTCGCCATCCGAGAGCACGCTTTGGGGCCCGACCATCCTTATGTCGGCATGTCGCTCAATAACTTGGCTGAATTGTACAAAAGCCAGGGTCGTTACGCTGACGCCGAGCCGCTGTACAAGCGCGCGCTCACCCTCCGAGAGAAGGCATTGGGTCCCAACCACCCCGCGGTCGGCACGACGCTTGACAACTTGGCCGGTCTCTACCAAAGCCAGCGCCGGTACGATGATGCTGAGCCGCTGTACAAGCGTAGTCTCGTGATCTGGGAGAATGCGCTCGGTCCCGGCCACCCCGATGTCGGACGGTCGCTCAACAACTTGGCCGGGCTGTACGAAAGCCAGGGCCGATATGATGACGCGGAGCCCTTGTACAAGCGCAGCCTTCTAATTTGGGAGAATGCGCTCGGTCCCGACCACCCCGATGTTGGACACTCGCTCAACAATCTGGCTGCGCTCTATTTCGTGCAGAGCGACTGGGCACGCGCCGCTGACTTCTGGCGGCGAAGTACCGGCGTCCTCATACGCCGCGTCGAGCGCGGCACCGAGGCTGTTGGGCCTGTCCTGACGGGAAATGGAAAGAATGAAGCGGTGCAATCGAGCTGGCAGTTCTGGGATCTTGTCAAAGCTAGTCACCGTCTCGCTCCAGAAGGAAACGCCGGGAGGGCCAAGCTTGCGCACGAGATGTTCGAGACGGCGCAAGGGGGCCAGGGCTCGGAGGCGGCGCAATCGCTCGAGCAGATGGCAGCAAGGAGCGCCAAGGGCGATCCGGCCCTTGCAGGATTAGTCCGGGAGCGACCAGGACCTCGTTGGCGAGTGGCGGGGTAAGGACAAATTGCTGATTGCCGCGAAGAGCCTGGTGCCCGACAAGCGCGATACCGCAGCCGAGAGAATTTTGGGGGATCGCCTGGCGGGCATCGACGTGCGCATCGGCGAGATCGATAAACAGTTGGCTCAGGACTTTCCCGAGTACGCTGCTCTCGCAGCCCGAAGCCTCTCTCCCTCGCCGACGTGCAGTCCCAGCTTCGCGAGGACGAGGCTCTGGTACTGTTCCTCGACACTCCCGAGTGGAAGCCAAGCCCTCAGGAAACCTTCATCTGGGCTGTGACCAAGAGGGACAGTCGCTGGGTGCGCACCGATCTGGGGACGAAGGCATTGACGGAGAAGGTTCAAGCGTTGCGGTGCGGGCTCGACGAGGAGGAATGGTCGGGTCTGAGCGGGGCCGCGCGCTGCGGCGCTCTCCTTGGCATCGGCCAACCTGCGAAATACGGACCCTCTGCCGTTTCATCTCGGTATCGCACATGAGCTTTATCAGGCGCTGTTCGGACAGGTCGAAGAGCTGATCGATGGCAAGCAGCTCTTGATCGTGCCATCCGGGCCGCTGACAAGCCTGCCCTTCCACGTGCTGGTGACAAACAAGCCCGAGACGGCCCTGCCCAAGACCTTCGAGGGTTATCGTGGTGTCGCCTGGCTTGGGCGCGTCCATGCCATGAGCGTGCTGCCCTCGGTGGCAAGCCTCAAGGCGCTACGCGAGAACGCCAAGGGCAGCCGGGGGACCAAGGCTTATCTCGGCTACGGCAATCCGGTGCTCGACGGGGATGGGTCCTGCAAGGAAGTCAAGGCTCCGGACAAGTGCCCGAGCCTTGAGGTTGCGAACCTCGAGCGTCCACAGGTGGTGTCATCTGGAGAACGTGCTGTTCGTGCCACGGTGCGGGGGCGTTCCGGGCGACGGAGCCCTGACTTAAGTGAGATGTTCGCCAGGGGCGTTGCGGCCGAGGCGGTGCTGGCGAACGTACGTAGCCTATGTCCTCTGCCCGATACGGCCTACGAGATCCGCTGTGTTGCCGAGCGCCTCGGCGTTCCGGCCAGTGAGATCCGACTCGATGCGTCGGCGACGGAGGCCGACATCAAGGCTTTGAGTGCGAGCGGTGCACTTGCCGCTTATCGCGTCGTGCACTTCGCAACGCATGGTTTGCTTGCCGGGGATGTCGAGCTTCTCGCCAGTCGGCAGGGCGAACCGGCTATTGTACTGACACCACCGAAGGTACCCCTAGACAAAGACGATGACGGCCTCCTGACGGCGTCGGAGGTCGCTGGGCTCAAGCTCGACGCGGACTGGGTTGTGCTATCGGCGTGCAACACGGCCTCGGCCGACACGCTGGGTGCTGAAGCTCTTTCTGGATTGGCGCGCGCCTTCTTCTATGCCGGCGCCCGTGCACTGCTCGTGTCGCATTGGCCGGTGTACTCAGATGCTGCCGTCCGCCTGACGACGCAGGCGTTTAACGAGATCAACCTGAGCAAGAGATACGGGGCGCGCGGTTGCTCTACAGCGGGCCATGATCGCCCTCATGGACGATACTTCTCAGAATGATAGTGCCCACCCAGCCGTCTGGGCGCCGTTCGTACTCGTGGGCGAGGGAGCGAGATAATCGTGCGTCGATTGAGCTGAAGCAGAAAGCGAGGAGAAAGTTACGCCGGAAAAAGAACGCGTGAGTGTCGGGAGGGATTCCAATGAACAAGCCATGCTTGCGCAGTGTGGGCCTGTATTTTGTTGCGATAGCCGCCCATTCAATCATCACAACGGTGGTCGGCTCCTTGATTGTTATCGGGGCGGCAGCGGATCCTCTGCAATCGCCACAAGAAAGCGAGGAGAGCGCGCTGCGCCAGGAGCTCGAGCAGATCGTCAAGGATGATCCGCAAAAGGGCGTCGACGCTCGCAAGACCCTCGAGGCGCTCGATCAACCGGCGTCTTCATCGCAGGGCCGCCAATTGCGGAACCGTCGCGAGCGCGGAGCGCGCCGCATCGTCAACGGCATTCAGACGATTCGCCATTCGGCCGTCGCCGCGGTCCTCAGGGGAAGTGACCCCACCACTGCGACGGCATGGTGCACGGGCGACGCTCGTTGCTTGCGACAAAGTTCTCACCGCCGCCCATTGCGTCGCTGGCGATCCCAGCCCCAAGCGGTACCTCGTCTACTTCCCGATCCTTGGCTTCTTCGAGGTAACAAATGTCACGTGGCTCAAGGATGACTATAGGTTTCCGTACGCCGACCTTGCCATGCTTAGCTCTTGCCAAGAGTGTGGATGGTATTGCGCCGATCTCGCTCAACACCGCTGCCTCGCCGATCAACGGCAGCATCGGGACCATCGTTGGCTACGGGCGCACTGGCGGCAAGAAGCAAGACTACGGCGTCAAGCGCGAAGGCAGCGTGAAATTCGGATCCTGCCAGGACCGTTACGCCGACAAGAAGCTCCTGTGTTGGGACTTTGACGCCGATATCAATGTCGCCGTACCCAAGACTCCAACACCTGTAACGCGGACTCAGGAGGCGGCGTTTTCATGCTGGACAAGGAGGGACAGCGAAGCGTCCAACGCGTTGTGGGCGTGGTGTCCGGCGGCCTCGATCGCGACTGTGTCAAAGGGGACCACAGCTACAATACCGATGTCTTCCAATGGCGGGACTGGCTGGCAAAAAGCGTCGACGGCAAAGCGGAAACATGCGGCGCAACCAACATCGATGTCCCAAAGAATTTGAAGAGCGCCCTTGTGTTGCTTGGGACCCGAAAGACCCGAGGCAAACTTTGCGCTTCAAGTCCCACCCGGCACCGGCTCCTTGCGGGTTGCCATGAACGGTGAAGACGACGGGAAGGGTAAGAACGATTTTGATCTCTTACTTTTCGAAGGTTCGGACACCGCTAATGCTGCATGCGAACAAGCGGCATCGGACAGTTTGCATTCTGTCAGATAGAGCAGCCGTCAACTGGACCTTGGACAATCTCGCTGCGCCGAAAGAAAGGCGAGGGCGCGGCTCAATTGACCGTCACCATCGTACCGGCACCGGCAGCGCGCTGACGCGACCGGCGGTGCGGCACAGTTCTCTGTCATGTGGAGATATTGATGTTGCATCTATTGCGGCTTGTGGTGGTGGCGTTGGCCATGTTGGGTTTACTCCCGGCAATCGCGCAGCAGACCGATGAGCTGTCGGCGTTGAATACTCAAGTGCGTAAGCTGTATGCGGAGGGGAAGTACGCAGAGGCGATCCCGCTCGCCCTACGTGCTCTTGCGATCTACCGAAAAAAAACTCGGCGCCGATCATCCCGATGTCGCCATCGGCCTCAACAACCTCGCGGAACTCTACCGCACCCAGGGCCATACCGGCGAAGCTGAGGTGCTCTACAAGCGCGCGCTCAGTATTTCCGAAAAGGCGTTGGGTCCCAACCACCTCAATGTTGCCTCGTCCCTCAGCAACCTCGCACTACTTTATGATGCGCAAGGCCGATATGCCGAAGCCGAGCCGCTGGCCAAGCGCTCCCTTTCCATCACCGAAGAGGCGCTTGGCCCGGTCCATCCGACTGTCGCGAATAATCTCAATAACCTCGCCTACGTTTATCACTTGCAGGCCCGCTTCGCGGAAGCCGAGCCTCTCTACAAGCGCTCTGTCGCCATCCTGGAGAAGGCCCTCGGCCCTGACCATCTGGCTGTTGCGCAAAACCTGGTCAATCTGGCCGCCCTCTATTACGCCGAAGGCCGCGCTGCCGAGGCCGAACCACTCTTCAAGCGCTCGCTGAAGATCCTCGAAAAAGCTCTGGGACTTGAGCACCCTGATCTCGCCAACAGTCTCAACAACCTGGGGGCGCTCTATTTTAGCCAAGGCCGCTACGTTGAGGCCGAGCCGCTCTACAAACGCACGATCGCGATTTTGGAAAAGGCGCTCGGCCCCGACCACCCCAGCGTCGGCACTGTCCTCAACAACCTTGGGCGCGTCTACGAGGGTCAGGGCCTTTACGATGAAGCTGAGCCAATCTATCGGCGTGCTCTTACCATCCGCGAAAAAGCACTCGGCCCCGACCACTCCGATGTCGGCCAAACTGTCAACAACCTCGGGGCGCTTTATTTCAGTCAACGCCGTTACGCCGAGGCAGAGCCGTTCATGAGGCGCGCATTGGCTATCCGGGAAAAAGCCTTGGGCCAGAGCCACCCCGATGTGGCAGAAGCGATCAACAACCTCGCTGAGATTTATGGCGCACAAGGACGTTATGCCGAAGCTGAGCCGCTGTTGAATTGTGCTCACACAATTTGGGAAAAGGTGGTTGGCCCCGACCATGCGAATGTCGCCAGTAGCTTCTACAATCTTGCCGCGCTCAAATTCGCCCAACGCGACTGGAATGGAGCTTACGACTTTTTCCAGCGTGGCACGAACTTGACCGTGCGGCGTACACGACTTGGCGAAGAAAGACTCGGACAGGCACTGACAAGCAACTCCAAGAGCGAAGCCGCGCGAGAGCGAATCGCTTTTTCGGGCTTCGTGAAGACGGCTTTCAGGCTCGTGCAGGTTGCGCCAACGCGGGCGCCGGCACTCTCGACTGCCATGTTTCAAGTCACGCAGTGGGCTCAAAGCTCAATGGCAGGTCAATCGCTGGCGCAGATGGCCGCACGCAATGCAAAAGGAGAAAGTACGCTCGGACGCCTGGTTCGCGAACGCCAGGATCTGGTGATTGAATGGCGGGGCAAAGATAAGCTCTTAACCGACGCGCACTCCGCGCCCCCCCGATCGGCGGAAGCCGAACGTTGAGGCCGCACTAGAGACGCGGCTCAGGACAATCGATGGGCGGCTCCTCGAGATCGACGCGATACTGAAAAGGGATTTTCCCGATTATGCCTCGCTTGTGAACCCAGAATCGCTATCGATCGAAGAAATTCAGGCCCAGCTTCGCGAGGACGAGGCTCTGGTACTGTTCCTCGACACTCCCGAGTGGAAGCCAAGCCCTCAGGAAACCTTCATCTGGGCTGTGACCAAGAGGGACAGTCGCTGGGTGCGTACCGATCTGGGGACGAAGGCATTGACGGAGAAGGTTCAAGCGTTGCGGTGCGGGCTCGACGAGGAGGAATGGTCGGGTCTGAGCGAGGCCGCGCGCTGCGGCGCTCTCCTCGGCATCGGCCAACCTTCGAATACGGACCCACTGCCGTTTCATCTCGGGATTGCGCATGAGCTTTATCAGGCGCTGTTTGGACAGGTCGAAGATCTGATCAGGGAAAAGCAGCTCTTGATCGTGCCATCGGGGCCGCTGACGAGCCTGCCATTCCACGTGCTGGTGACGAAAAAGCCTGAGACAGCCCTGCCCAAGAATTTCGAGGGCTATCGTGGTGTCGCCTGGCTTGGGCGGGACCATGCCATGAGCGTGCTGCCCTCGGTAGCAAGCCTCAAGGCGCTACGCGAGAACGCCAAGGCCAGTCAGGGTACTAAGGCTTATCTCGGCTACGGCAATCCGGTGCTCGACGGGGATGGGACCTGCAAGGAAGTTAAGTGCTCCGGATAAGTGTCCGAGCATCGAGGTTGCGAACCTCGAGCGTCCACAGGTGGTGTCGTCTGGAGAACGTGCCGTTCGTGCCACGGTGCGTGGGCGTTCGGGGCGGCGGAGCCCTGACTTGAGTGAGATGTTCGCCAAGGGCGTTGCGACCGAGGCGGTGCTGGCGAACGTCCGTAGTCTGTGTCCTTTGCCCGATACGGCCTACGAGATCCGCTGTGTTGCCGAGCGCCTTGGCGTTCCAGCCAGTGAGATCCGGCTCGACTGCGTCGGCGACGGAGGCCGACATCAAGGCTTTGAGCGCGAGCGGCGCACTGGCGAGCTATCGCGTCGTGCACTTCGCAACGCATGGTTTGCTTGCCGGGGATGTTGAGCTTCTCGCCAGTCGGCAGGGCGAGCCGGCCGTTGTGCTGACACCACCGAAGGAATCCGTCGACAAAGACGATGACGGCCTCCTGACGGCGTCGGAGGTCGCTGGGCTCAAGCTCGACGCGGACTGGGTTGTGCTATCGGCGTGCAACACGGCCTCGGCCGACACGCTGGGTGCTGAAGCTCTTTCTGGATTGGCACGCGCCTTCTTCTATGCCGGCGCCCGTGCACTGCTCGTGTCGCATTGGCCGGTGTATTCAGATGCTGCCGTTCGCCTGACGACGCAGGCGTTTAACGAAATCGACCAGAGCAAAGATACGGGCGCGCGGTTGCTCTCAGCGGGCGATGATCGCCCTCATGGACGACCGTCTCAGAACGATAACGCCCACCCAGCCGTCTGGGCGCCGTTCGTACTCGTCGGGGAAGGTGGGAGCGCGACCAACCAATGAGTTTCTGCACGCGACGACCGAAAATAGCGTCGGCACTAGAGACCGCCAGCGACTGGATGACGTGCTCTCCTGACCCCGAACCCAAGCTCTCGCGGGTTCGTCACGCACTTATCCGAACATCTCCGAGTTTGATCGGCAGGCGGGATGTCCAGGAAGGACAGCACGGTTTGCGTCAATGGGCGAGTCTGACCCTGACTTGGCTCTCGAGCGACGTTGATCTAAAGCAAACTGCCCGGCGGGGGCGACCCTATATTCATCGCTTCTCCCGCGACGAGCCGAAGAGGGCACAAAAGGGTACGGCAAAAAGCTGAACGAGTAGTGACGCCGCTACTTGGTGCGGTTGGAGCGCAGCGATTTCCACCATGTTGTGAAACTTCTGGTGCGGCAGTCCAGGTCTCCAATCGCGCCCATGTCAGTCCCCATACAGCTCGCGAGAGGCCAATCCAGAATGCATAGCTGCACGGACAAGCTGTGATAAAGATGTCGGCAGAACCACGGCGCACAACGGGGCGATTTGAGGCAGAAAATGTCGAACTGCGTTTCCTTGAGCAACGCCTTGGACGCCTGCACGCTCAGCAGCGCCTCGGGATAGAGAAGGATCACGAAGCCCAGGTGTTCGGGCAGGGGCTGAACTTCTTCCACATCGAAAATTCTGCTCTCTTCAGCGCTCGCCATCGAATACACGCTGAAGATGACCGGCCTGTTCTGGCGCGGCCGCAGGAATGCCGAGCGTGTGGAGTTCGGCGCAACCACGTGAAGGCCGGCGAGCTCCCTGACACATTTGATGGCTTTTCGATCCTGCATCTGAGCGATCTGCATTGCGACATGAGCCTGCGCGCCATGCAGCGGGTGGCAGATTTGGTCGCAACCCTTAGCTACGAATTTGCGTGCTCACCGGAGACTATCGCGGGAAACGTTTGGGCCGTTCCAGGCAGCGCTGGCTACTATCGCCAGCTCCGCGCGCAAATCCGCGGCCCGGTGTACGGCGTGCTCGGGAACCACGACTCAGTTCGCATGCTGCCCGACCTGGAAAAATGGGCATCAGAATGCTCATGAACGAAGCAGACGCGATCGAGCGTGGCGGTCAGCGCGATTCACATCGCAGGCATCGATGATGCTCACTTCTACCGAGCCGACAACATCGAGAAGGCTGCCGCGCACATTCCTCATCGATGAGTTCTCCATCTTGCTTTCGCATACTCCCGAGATCTACCGTCAGGCTGCCCATGCCGGCTTCAACCTGCTCTTGAGCGGCCACACCCATGGCGGGCAAATCTGCTTGCCCGGCGGCATTCCCATTACCTTCGATTCGGCTCTGCCGAGGCGATTGGGAGCGGGGCCCTGGAAGCACCATGCAATGCACGGATACACGTCAGTCGGCGCGGGATCGTCCGTCGTGCCTGTGCGGTTCAATTGCCCGCCCGAGATCACGCTGCACTACCTGGAAAGGCTACGCTGACGGCCTAGTAGGGCTGGTCACGAATATGCATTCTGAACAGGAGGCGCGACAGCACAATCTCGCCACATGTGAATAGCGCCACGACCAAGATGATATCCGCAACAGTGAGCCCCAAGAGGCTGTTGCAGACGAGGGCTGGGAGCAGTGATTCCGGTATCTGATCCAGGCCCAAAGCCCTGCTGCTGGAAGCGTATCCCATTCTACGCTTCATGAAGCTCGAGATGAGATCGCCAGCCATGGCAGCAGTCCCGACGATTAAGCCGGTCGTCAACGTCAGACCCAAAACTGGTGCGCAGAGCAAAGTGGCAATGATGGAAGACACGATGCCTCGGATCGTTTTCGACGAACCAAAGAAGGGGCGGCCGTCGAGGAAGGTCCTTCCCGCATCCAACGGGTAGGCGAGAGCATCTCCCAACAGTTTCTTCGCTATGACCGGCGTTCCGTTTGCGACTGCGATCAGCAGGAGAAGCTTGACTACGAGCTCGGGCTGCATCGGCATTCACTTTGCCAAGAGCATGGTGGTGGTCGAACCGACGTTCATTGAGTAAGTGTCCATCATCCACGCCATGATCTGCGCGGTATAATCAAGGCGCGCCGCATGTCTGAGCTCCGATCTCGTGCGAGACCGAGCTTTCCTACTCCGCCGCGACTGGCGGCAATATTCGGCCCGCGATGGTGACGGTCACTTTCTGAAATACTTCGCGAGCAGCACGGCGATAACGATGGCGCCGGCCGCGTAAGCGGCGACCATGAACCACATCGAATCTATAGCCATCGTCACCTCGCCTCAAAAAGCCTCGCGCGCGGCGAAAGCATACAGCAGGGAGGCTTGCGCGTCGCGCCCGACATCCGGGTAGCGGCATGGCGACCATGAGGGACACATCGACCGCCGCGCCGAAGAGCGCCCAGGCTCTATAGAACCGTCCGTCCTGCAATGCGGGCGTAGGCGGACCGAATTCCTTTGTAGTTGAACTTGAACCCAACAAAGAGCACGAGCGTAACAAACGCCGCGCCGCCGACGGCGCCCGCGAGGCCGAGCTTGAGAAGGTAGCCGGCGGTCATCGCGACCCAACGTTGCCTAGCTCTGCAGATTAGGACGGTCACCGATAGCACACCCGTGGAGGTCCCCATGAGCGAACGCGTGCAGTCCTGGCGAAATGCCCTCTACGCCGGCATTTTCTTCGGCATCTTCTTCGGACTCTTCATGGCCTGGGACACGGGCTGGCTGCCGCCCCAGACTGGGAGTGATGTCGTCGCCACCCTTATCGCGATGCTCCTCAGCGGAAGCCTGTTCGGCTTGATCATGGGGCTCTTCATGCGCTCGCCCATCGTGCCCAAGGCCGAGGACATTCCCCTCGCGCCCGGCGAGATGCTGGTCCACTCCGGGTTCGCCAATCATTTCCTGAATTTCGAAGGCCGCGGCGGTCGGCTGGCACTGACGAGCACGCACCTCATATTCGTCCCCCACGTCGTCAACCTGCAACGCAGCGAGCTGCGAATTCCCCGCAGCGAGATCGCGAGCGTCGCGGCCGTGCGGACATTCGGCGTGATCCCGAACGGGCTGGCCGTGACGCTGAAATCCGGCAAGATCGAGCGGTTCGTGGTCAATGACCGCAAGACGTGGTTGGCGAAGCTTGGCGGGAGCTAAGTCCAGGACGTCGGTTAAAGGGCAACAGCCGTACCGACTGACCTGATGCCGTCCAGCACGACTAATTCGCTCACTCAGCTTGGTATCGTTTCAGCAGGGCAGGCCAA
>CAVUEM010000007.1:0-42908 GCA_963740475.1 uncultured Alphaproteobacteria bacterium
TGTGACGGTGTTGCCGCCGAAATATGACGCCATGGTGGGCGAGCGGGGTGGAAAGGACTGGGGCGTCAATGAAGCCGGCATGAAGCAGATGGACGACAATATTGGCCTCGTCCTCAAGAAGCTGGAGGACATGGGCCAGCTCGACAACACAATCGTGGTCTTCACCACCGACAATGGCGCCGAGGCGATTTCATTTCCAGACGGCGGCGTCACCCCGTTCAAAGGGCAGAAGGGCGAGGCCTGGGAGGGCGGCTACCGCGCGCCGATGGTCGTGCGCTGGCCAGGCGTCATCAAGCCCGGCACGGTGCAGAATCAGCTGTTCGCTGCGCTCGACTGGGTGCCAACCCTGGTGGACATCGCTGGCGGCCCCAAGGGCGACGGGCTGAAGCAGCAGATCGAGGCGGGCCAGTATCCCGGGATCGTCAAGACGACACTCGACGGCGTCAATCAGCGGGACTATCTCGAAGGCAAATCCGACAAGTCGGCACGCGACTTCTTCTTCTATTATTCAGGGTCGACGCCATCCGCGGTGCGCTACAAGAACTGGAAGATGTACTACACCATGTCGCAGCCCGGGCCGGCTGGCTGGATCATGCCGCTGGTCCCGTTCCATTTCACCTTGGTCCAAAACATCAAGCGTGATCCCTTCGAACAGGCTGTCGGCATCGACCAGAAGACGGCCATGGGCTTGGGCGGTTCGCTCGGCGGACCTGTGACCGCCTTTCAGTACGATTGGAACATGCTGCCCATTGGTCAGCAGTTGTGGATGAAGCACCTCATGACATTCGAAAAGTTCCCGCCACTGCAGCCGCCCGAGACCTACAACCTCAGTGGAATCATGGAGCAGGTCAAGAAAGCCAACGCCAGTCACGCGGGCGACTAGATCGCTGAGACGCAGGGCCGCGCTGTCCCTTTGACTGACAGACAGCGCGGCAGATTTTCCACGAGCGACTGCGCTGTAGACACTGCGTCGCTCGACGGAGACGACATGAAACCTTGTTTCACCATCAACCGCCGTTACTTGCTTGCAGCATTCGCTACGCTTTGCGGTCCTGTTCGCGCCGCTCGTTCCCGTCTCCACGCTTGCCGAGGCGCCCTCAGCGACTGACACGCTGACCTCATGGAACGACGGCGCCGCAAAGCAGGCAATCATCGACTTCGTAAAAGCCACAACCGATCCCTCGAGCCCCAAGTTCGTGCCGCCCGAGGCGCGGATCGCGACCTTCGACCAAGACGGGACATTGTGGGTCGAGCATCCGATGTACAGCCAGGTCGTGTACTGCCTGGATCGGGTGCCTGCCCTGGTCAAGGCCAAGCCGGAGCTCGCCGATGTCGAGCCCTTCAAGACCGTGCTGTCCGGCGACCGGGAGGCGATGGCGAAGCTCCCGACGAAGGAGCTGGAGAAGATTCTCTTCGCCACGCTGACGGGCATGACGGTCGACGACTTCAGAGCGGAAGCGGAGAAGTGGATCGCATCTGCCAAGGACGGTCGCTGGAAGCGGCCCTATACCGAGCTCACCTACCAGCCGATGCAGGAAGTGCTGAGCTATCTGCGCGCCAACGGCTTCAAGACCTACATCGTCACCGGCGGCGGTCAGGATTTCGTGCGTGTTTATTCCGAGCGGGTCTACGGCATTCCACCCGAGCAGGTGGTCGGCACCGCCGGCGGCACCAAGTACAGCTATGACAAGGACGGCAAGCCGATCCTGACCAAGGAGCCAAAGCTCCTTCTCAACGACAACGACGCCGGCAAACCCGAGGGCATTCACCTCATGATCGGGCGCCGCCCCGTCGCCGCGTTCGGCAACTCCACCGGCGACCAGCAAATGCTGGAGTACACCGGGGCCGGCGATGGCGTGCGGCTGAAAATGCTCGTGCTTCACGACGACGCCGAGCGCGAATACGCTTATGGACCCGCCGAGGGTCTGCCCGACACGAAAGTCGGCACCTTCACCCAGGATCTGTACGACGAGGCGAAGAAGGATGGCTGGGTCGTCATCAGCATGAAGAACGACTGGAAGCGCATCTTCGCGTTCGAGCCGTAGGCACGAGCTGCGCCCCGACAAGACGAGAGGTCGACTGCTTACATCGCGGCGCGCAGACCAGAGTTCTCTCGTCAAGCCGGTGAAGCGAACATAGTGATCCATAGACCACGCAGCTTTTAGGTTCTAGTATAGTCAAGGCAGCGGAACTTCAGCCTGAGGCGACTCTGAAAGCTAACCGTCGCATGGGCTACATCGACGACAGTCTCGGCCAAACTGAAAGCGTCCTATACCGGGCGCACTTCCCGTGGCTGTATCCCGCGGCGGCCTGGGGCTCACTTATCCTCTCCTGCGGTATCGCCATAGCCTCGCATCTCTGGGGTTACGGCTTGCTGCTCTGGATCGCGCCCCTTGCTGGCATCATCCTATTCTTGTCGATCATGGCTCCGATCTGGACAAGCGAGATTGGCGTTACGAACCAACGCGTGATCTACAAGCGAGGGCTTATCCGTCGCAGCACGTCAGAACTTCAAGTGAGGTCGCTTGAAGAGGTCAAATTGAGCCAGGACGTCTTGGGGCGGCTCTTCGATTTCGGAAGGCTCACCGTTCACGGCACCGGAGTGGGCGACATCAGGCTTCCTAACCTCGCCGATCCCATCGGTCTGCGTAAGGCGATGCAGGATGCAAGCGCCGCGACGCAAGCCGGCACCACAGTCCCTTCACGCCCGTGACGCCGCTGCGCTTGCCGACTTGTACAAGGAGCTGGAGTCCTACTACAGCGACATCGGCCGGCCCTCGGTCGATCCCGAGCTGATGATCCGGACGCTCATCGTCGGCTAGCTTTGGGCTTCGCTCCGAGCGTCGACTCACACAAGAGGTGGAACTGCGCCTGAGGGATTTTTGCTCCGGCGCTTAAAGCAATTGGCTGGATTACTTCTTCACCAAGCCCGCCTTGCAGCCTTCCTTGAACTCGCCGTAGTTGATCGAGCCGTTCTTATCCACATCGACCTGCGCGAAATTCGCGACATAGGCCTTCGCCTGTTCGGCGTCAATTGATCCTTTCTTGTCGACATCGACCAGCTTCCATACTGCTTCGCAGTCAGCTTCGTTCAATGGAGCGGCAGCAGCAAGCGAAGCGCTCGCGATAAAGAACGCGAATGCCAAAATTGTTGTCATAGACGTCTCCTTCCATTTTCTAATTTTTGGTTCCCCGGATTACTCTGTAACTGGGGTGAAAATTCGCATTGTTCCGAACTTCCCACAAGACAGACGCGAGGTAGGGACCGTTAACAGCACGGATAAACTCAACCAAGATCACCCGACGGCTTGATTTCATCGGATATTTTGGCCGCTTTTCCCAAACCTCACTGGCGGGTTGGGACGGCTGAAGGTGCTCGTGCTTCACGACGACGCCGAGCGCGAATACGCCTATGGGCCGGCCCAGGGTCCTCCCGACACGAAGGTCGGCGCCTACACCCAGGATTTGTACGACGAGGCGAAGGAGGATGGCTGGGTCGTCATCAGCATGAAAAAGGACTGGAAGCGCATCTTCGCGTTCGAGCCTTAGATATTGCCGAGCTGCTCGAGATTGCCGGCCAATTTAGCCCTCGGCGAGGTTCACCTCGCGCACGGACTTGCCGAAAAGTAATACTGCGAGGCCGCCTCCACGCCGAAGGCGCCGCCGCCCATGTAGGCGCGGTCGAGATAGAGCTTCAGCGCGCTTGGTGAAGCGAAGTTGGGTCCGCTAGCGCAGATGCCAACCACGCGCTTCGTTGAAGCGGAGGCGGCCTGCGGCTTTCTTCGGCGATCGCTTCGGCACGACGATCGGCGTCGCAACTCTCGGTGGGGCAGTCCGAGGGTCGGTCTGCGGGACGTCGATCTTACTGACCACGGGCGCGGCCGTGGGAGGCTTGACCTTCGCCCGCTCGAAGTCGGCGTACATGCCTGTGAGCGCAGCATCGAGCAACGCAAGCGTCGCTGGATCAAAACCGATCGGGTTACCCATGAATGGAGACATGGCTCGCTCCTTCTGATCAGGCGGGAGCGCCAAGCTGTCTCTCTGCCACCGGCGCCTGGGAATTAGGCCGATGATGAGCGACTGTGCGCGCATTGGGTGACCAAGTCGAGTTTATGGCGCTTGCACGATTTCTCCCGAGTGAACGGGTGCGGTCGGCCGGCTCCGACAGGAGATCAGGGTAAACGGCCGCGCGCCGCCGCCGCGCACTTGCACCTATCTTTCCGCACGAAACTGGTTCAGTGTCGTTTTGCAGTGCGTCAAGAGCGTGCAGCGTATGCATTGAGTGCGCGAACTCGCTGAGCTCGTGACCCGTCATCGGCCGACGCGTCATGCAAGATGCATCACCTCGTCCGATGGAGAAATCTATGATCCCCCACGCTCGCCTGGCAGCGGCGCTCGCGTTCGGCGCTGCGTGCCTGTCGTTGCTCGTCATGACTCCCGGCGCGGCACACTCGCAAGGCGTTGTCGCCGAAGTCCCCGCCAACGCTCACAAGCTGTCCTACGGGACGGGTTGGGAATGCGACCGAGGCTATCGCATCGACGGCGAGGCGTGCGCGGAGGTCAAAGTCCCGTCGAATGCCCACCTGTCGGAGCTCAGCTACGGGCGGGCCTGGGATTGCGATCGAGGGTATCGCCGGGACGGCGAGGTCTGCACACCCATC
Organism: uncultured Alphaproteobacteria bacterium; assembly: GCA_963740475.1. Lineage (GTDB taxonomy): Bacteria > Pseudomonadota > Alphaproteobacteria > Rhizobiales > Hyphomicrobiaceae > Hyphomicrobium_C. The sequence goes on from CAVUEM010000007.1 coordinate 4,662, forward strand.
AAGGTCCCTGCAAATGGGTATTTGGTCGATTCGACGTTTGGGCGGGGATGGGAATGCGATCGCGGTTACCGCTCTGTCGGCGAGGATTGCGTGCTCGTGGCGATACCGGCTCACGCATTCGCCGCGAGAAGCTCCAGCGGCGACGGTTGGGAATGCGACAGAGGCTTCCGCCAGGACGGAAAGGTGTGCGTACAGATCAAAGTGCCCGCGCACGCCTACCTCGCCGAGTCCGCCTTCGGGCTGGGGTGGAATTGCAACCGCGGATATCGCGTCGAGGGGGAGGCCTGCAGTGCCGTCCCCGTCCCCGCGAACGCGTTTCTGTCCGATACGGCGAGCGGCCGTGGATGGGAGTGCGAGCGCGGCTTTAGGGTGGCCGGCGCGGCCTGCGCGGCCATCGAGGTTCCCGAGAACGCCTTCCTGGTGGAGTCGGCCTATGGTCTGGGTTGGGAATGCGACCGAGGCTATCGCGCCGTGCATCGCAAGTGTGCGATTGCCAGCAGTTCCCAGCCGAGCTCGCGCGAAGGGCTCGATGGAAGCGAGCAATGCCAGCACCCGGTCGGGCAGGGCGCAGATTCATGCGCGCCCATAGATGTACCGTCGAATGGCTACCTGGATTTCTCCGGCGAGGGCTGGGCCTGCGACCGGGGTTTCCGACGAGACGGCTCGTCCTGCATCGCCTTCAGCATCCCCGCGCACGGCCATATGGATGACTCGGGAAGCGGCTGGGACTGCGACCGGCCCTATCTGAAGCAACGCGACGGCTGCGTGCCGCGCTAAGAGCGGCCCCTGAAGTTAGCGACTTGAGCCCAGACCTGCTAGTCAGCAACACAGAGGCAATCCTCAAATGAATCTAAGCAACAGCCAGCAATCGGCGGATAACTTTCGAAATCTCCGGCAAGTATAAATACGCTCTTTGCGCAAATCGTTTTGTTTTCTGCGCCCCAATTAATTATGAAAATATTTTATTAGGACTTAATTTGGCCCCTATTGCGGCGTCAAGTCAATTCATAATTTGGATGATAATTATCCAGATTATTTAGAAGAAGAATTTTCTTTGGAGGTTTACCATGACCAATAACGTTCAGCCAGCCGCCGCCGGCGCCACCACCGCTCCGGCGGGCATGAGAGGCGAGATCCAGCAGAAGTGGAGCAAGTTCAGCCTCGACGAAGTCAAGGCGCTGAAGGACAAGGACGACCTCATCGCAAAGGTTCAGTCCAAATACTCGCTCGAGAAGGCACAGGCACAGCGCGACGTCGATGCCTTCGCCAAAGGTCGGCAGCTTTAACTAGTCGTTCGCGTGAGCTGCCGACGGGTCGCCCTCAGTTTCGGCTGGGGGCGACTTCCCCGTTAGCTCACTTCAGCCCCCGCGCCCTAGATCCAATCATGCCCGTGGTCACTCAAAGAAGGTCGCACGACATGACAGCTTTCGACTACGCCGTGCCGGGGGAGCTGTTCCCAAGCTCGGAGAGGAACCGGCTCTCAAAGCGCCAGCGCTTCCCGTCCCGCCGGTTCGACACTTCGGCAGAGGCCATCCGGTTCGCGATCGAGGAGCTCGCGCCCGAGCTCCTCGAGGGTACCTACCTCGAGGTGGACGATAGGATTTTCGACGGCGTCGGTATCCGCAACTTGTACGCTCGCGACAACTATCCGCTCTCGAAGGCGCATTCAATTTGCGGCGCGGACCGAGCAAATCGGGGATCTTGATGGAAAAGCGCTCACATCGCACGTCGGTTGAGTTTGTTCATGCCTTTAGGATAGACGGTATCGATGGCCTGCAGCCGGCAGGGTCCTATGAGGTCGAAACGGTCGAGGAACAGATCGCAGGATTGTCGTTCATCGCTTACAGGCGCAGTTCCACGACGATCAATTTGCCTGGACCCACCAACCTGTCGAGACAACTCGTGGAAATCGATCCAACGGATTTGGCTCAGGCGCTGAGCAGAGACGCAGAGTCACCAGATGAACAATCATAAATTCAGAGTTGGCCAAATCGTCGGCTTCAGCTCCCTGCCGCGCCAGGACGCTCCGATGCTGTCGCGAGACTTCAAGATCTTGCAGCTGCTGCGCCATAGTTCGGGCGAGTGTGCCTACCGCGTCAAGACGATTACGGAGGCGTTCGCGCGTATCGCCGAGGAAGGCGAGATTTGTCTCGCCCGATCCGGGTTTCGCCTGTGCCGAGGCCGCTTCCGACTAGACGGTGCGACCCTACCGCCGAAAGGATGACTGAAGTGAACATCAACATGGGCAAGCGACTGTGCACGTCCACTGAGAACGACATCCACGTCGGGTGCGGGACGAGGGAGTCTTGGCTTGTCACGCAGGTTGGGGCCTCAGCGCCCATCGCGAGCTATCGCCTGCGCGATCACGCCATGGCCTTTGCGCGAGCCGTCGCGTTCAGGGGCCACGGCGACATGGTCGTCCATGAAATCGACGGGCGCATCACGCGTTATTTGAGGCCGTCGCTAAGTTATCCAACCACGCTCGACTGAAGGCGATACCTGATGGCCCTGGTCATGGAGACTTCCGAACCGGCCGGGGCTGCGCAGCAGGTGTTGGCGACGCAGTCACGAGCTGCGCAGACGCGCCGGCGCGATCTCGATTGTTTTCATCGACGAAAACGGCAATGCAAACGCCGATCAAGAGCAGGATGAGGCTCATGAGCGACAGCCATCCGGTGATCGCGTCCGGCCGCAGTAATCCGAATAAAGAAATGCCGGTTAGAAGAACGATCGTCCAGGTCCAAATCGGTAGAAACCAAATCGCGTGAGCGCACAACCAACAGTGTTTAGCGGTATAATTGGATGACATCTGGTGCCCTGTTCGACCATAGAGCGTGGGCGTGTTCGCCAGAAATCACAAGGTAAATCGGGTCGCCTCAGGAAGCGATCCGCGGGGTCGACTCTCAAAGGCCATGATCCAGCTTCGAGAAGAAGCGGTCTCATTGCCAGCGCTGCAACGAAGCATGGATTAGTGTAATCTCGCAGCTTAGCGCCTGTGCGCCAGCGATCGTAGCTCAGCCGTACTCGGGACCGCATGCGATATCACAAAGCCACACGTATTACCGAGCCCGAAGCGCGGTACATCATGGAGCACAAAACCTCCTCGCTCAATGAGTGCGTCGTCATCGAGCACTTCGGCCAATGGTTCGACGTACGAGGGATGACTGAGAAGGAGTTGGAAGATTTCATTGCCGATCTAAGTCGCGCGCGCAGCGCAGACTTGGCGGCCGGGCTGATAGATCCTCACTAGGCTGCATCGCGCCCCGCCGTCGTTCCTGGCGGAGCTACGGAGCCGCTACCGCGGAACGAGTTTTAGAGAGCGTAGTCAGTCAATCTGACGTTAGCGGACTCCACGTTCTACCGCGGGCTCGTCCGTTCAGGGCCTAAAGCTGAGCTTGCCAAGGCGCGCCAGTCTCAGGATCAACTAAACTCGCTCGCTCCCACCTAAATTCGGGAACCGGGAAGTGGTCTTCGCTACCGTATCCTGTGCCAGATAGGTCGTCTGGGAAGGGAATGCGAACTCCGCACCCGACTTGCGCACAAAGTCGATTATCGCGACGGCCAGCTCTTCCTGGATGGCGAGAAACTTCGGCAGCTCCGTTGCATCGACGTAGGCATAGACCTCGATCTTGATAGACCAGTCGCCAAAGCCGACGACGTGCACACGCGGCAGGGCGATGTCCTGCCTTACTTTGTGGTGGGAGGAAAGGAAGGTGCGAATGCCGGTGCAAAGCGCACGCAGCTGCCCTGTGGTCGTCTCGTAGCGCAAATCCAGAACGTGCTGGAACAACATTTGGTCGCGCAGCGCGTAGTTTGTCACGTGAATTTTGGCCAGTATGGAGTTGGGCACCGAGGTGACCGTGCGGTCGAGACCCCGAATCCGTGTCGACCTCAATCCAATATGCTCCACGTTCCCCTTGATGCCTGCGTAATCGCAAAAGTCACCGACGCGGATCGGTCGGTCTGCGTAAAGATTGAGCCCGCCGATCAGGTTCTCGATGCTGCTTTGGGCCGCCAGCGCCACCGCAAGGCCACCCACGCCCAATCCGGCAAGTACCCCGAGAACCGGCAGACCCAACTGTTGCGCGCCGTAGGCGGCGATGCTCGCGACGGAGAGTATCCCGACGATGCGGGCCAGGAGACGTAGCAGATTGGCGTCCAGGCTCTGATCTGGGATCGTCGGAGACTGGATGATCCATTCCATAACGACGAAGATGGCGAACCATGCGGCCCACGCCGCGCTTACATAGAAGGCAATCGCAAGCGTGAACTCCACCATCTCGGCGAAAGCGCCGATCACATTGACCTGTTCGCTGACCAGGAACTTCGCCCCGTAGATCGCAATGATCACGGCGGCCGGCATAAGCAGGCGGCGCAAGTAGCTCGCGGGGCTGTATTCCTCAGGCTTCGGCTCGGGATAGCACGATGAATAAGTATTTCGCGCCCTTCGCTCTCCTGCTCGTGGCACTCTCGATCGGTATCGCGGTTGCCTCTGATGCGGCCGCGGAGCGCCGATCGTTCGTCCCTTCCACCCCGGCGAGCGTGATCGCCGAAAGCCAATTCGGCAATGGAACTGTGACGGGTGCGGTCCGCCGCACGCGCCTCGGGCTCGAGGTGAGGCTTCCCGGCGGAAACTGGATCGCGTGTGGCTTGCGGTGCTCGGAAACGCTGCGCATCCAGACCGTCGATTTCTGGGAATGGCAGAGCGGACTCACCAACGAGTGTGGCGCTGTCGGCTGTCTCTCCCTCGAGTTCGGTCGCTAATGCTCGGAGCGATGTCGTGGAATCCAGCCGTAGAGCGGGTTCTGCACTGTGCCCTGGAACGGGCTCATGCGCGGCCAGGTGCGGTTGTGCTGATAAACATGGCCGTCGGCGCGCGAAATTATCCCCGGCGTTCGCGCCCATGATATTCTGGCATGTTGCCATTCTGTTGACGTGGCCGAAGCAACGCTGCGCCGGGACGACTGGTGTTCATGGGGTATTCAGGCGCTGCCCGTTAAGGGGTATGACTCCTCCAGCCCATGCAACCCATGCCGAAAATCGCCGCTAGACTTGCCATCCTCTTCGCCGCGCTCGGCATCGCTTTGAGCGGCGCTCGAGCCGGCGAGGGCGGCTGCATCGGCGACTGGTCGGTCGCAGCCCCGATCGTCAAGCAGGAGGGGCTCGTCACCATCGAGCGCCTCTCAGCGCAGGCTCCTTCCAGTCTCGGCGGCAACATCGTGAAAGCGATGCTCTGCGGCGAGAAGGGCAGCTACGCCTACCGTCTCGTCGTGCGCACGCCAGGCGGGCAATTGAAGACCGTGACCGTCAATGCCCGCACGCCTTTTTCCAACGCTAGGATTGTCCCCTAGTGGTCACTATAGTGAGCCTGCGGCATCGGTGGCGAACTACAACCTTGAGAGACTGGCGTGCGCATTCTCGTCGTCGAGGACGATAAGGACCTGAACCGGCAGCTCGTCTCCGCGCTCTCGGGCGCGGGGTACGCGGTCGACACGGCCTTCGACGGCGAGGAGGGCTGCTTCCTCGGCGACACCGAGCCCTACGACATCGTCATCCTCGACATCGGGCTCCCCAAGATGGACGGCATCTCCGTCCTCGAGCAGTGGCGGCGTGCCAAGCGCAACATGCCGGTCATCATCTTGACCGCGCGCGACCGCTGGAGCGACAAGGTCTCGGGCATGGACGCCGGTGCCGACGACTATGTCGCCAAGCCCTTCCACATGGAGGAGCTCTTGGCGCGCGTGCGCGCGCAGGTGCGCCGCGCCTCGGGCCACGCGACGAGCGAGATCGAATGCGGCCCCGTGCGCCTCGACACGAAGACGTCGCGCGTGACGTGCGACGGCCAGCAGGTGAGGCTCACCTCGCACGAGTACCGCCTGCTCGCCTACCTCATGCATCACGGCGGGCGCGTCGTGTCGCGCACCGAGCTCGTCGAGCATCTCTACGAGCAGGACTTCGATCGCGACAGCAACACGATCGAGGTGTTCATCGGGCGGCTCAGAAAGAAGATCCCTGCCGACCTGATCGAGACCGTGCGCGGGCTCGGCTACCGGATAAACAGCCCCTCTAATGAGGCTTAACTCGCTCGCCTTCCGCCTCTTCGCGACCTCGGCCGTGTGGACGCTCCTCGTCCTGCCCATCGCCGGGATCATCATCTACCGCCTCTATCGCGACGACGTGCACGCAACCTTCGACGGGCAGCTCGAGAAGCTCGTCAATGCCATCGCCGTCGACAGCATGGACTCGCGGGGGCCCGACCCGGTTCCTCCCAACAACCGCTACGAGCCGCTATTCGAGGAGACGCACTCGGGCTGGTACTGGCAGATCAAGCCGCTCGATTCGCCAGAGGCAAAGCCGCTCGTCTCCGCCTCGCTTGCAACCGCCACTCTTGCCTCGCCGATCGAGGACGGCGTCGAGCCCGACCGGAACGGCGCGCGCTGGATGAACGCGACCGGCCCGGTCGGCGAGCCGATCCGCATGGTCGAGGTGGTTGATACCGTCAACCACGTCGCCGGGGCCCCGCGCTACTCAATCATCGTTGCCGGGCCGCTCGACTGGCTCGAGAGCCGCGTCGCGAACTTTCTCACCCGCCTCACGATCGCACTCACCCTCGCCGGCCTGGGCCTCGTTGCGGTGACCCTGTTTCAGGTGCGGTTCGGGCTGCTCCCCTTGCACAGGATCGAGCAGGGGCTCGCCTCCATCCGCTCGGGCGAAGCCTCCGAGCTTCAGGGCGAGCTCCCGGCCGAGATCGAGCCGCTGCAGGCCGAGCTCAATGCGCTGATCCAGTCAAACCAGGACATCATCGACCGCGCCCGCACCCAGGTGGGGAACCTCGCCCACGCCCTCAAAACGCCGCTCGCCGTGATCACCAACGAAGCGCGCGAGGACAAGGGGACGATCGGCACGAAAGTCGCGGAGCAGGCCGCAATCATGCGCGACCAGGTCAATCATTATCTCGACCGCGCCCGAGTCGCGGCGCGAGTCGGCGTCATCGGCCGCGCCACCCCCATCGCCCCTCTCGTCGAGCGCCTGGTGCGAGCCCTCGAGCGCATTCATCGCGACAAGGGGGTCGAGATCCAGGTCGCCTGCCCCCAGGGCCTGCGGTTCCAGGGGGAGCGACAGGACCTCGAGGAGATGCTCGGCAATCTGCTCGACAACGCCTGCAAGTGGGCGGCGAAGACGGTCTCTCTCTCCGTTGCGGCGCACGGCGAGGAGGGCCGCCGTGTCGACCGGCGCGTGATCATCACGGTCGAGGACGATGGGGAGGGGCTGTCGCCGGAGGAGCGGGCGCGCATCGGCAAGCGCGGGCAGCAACTCGACGAGAGCAAGCCCGGCTCGGGCCTCGGCCTCTCTATTGTCAGCGACCTCGTCCAATCGTACCGGGGCAGCCTGGAGCTCGGCGAATCGGATAAGGGGGGGCTCTCGGTGCGCCTTGATTTGCCTGCCGTTTGAGGCCTGTGGCCGGAATGCAAGAGGGGCGCGCCGCAGGCACAACAGGCTGGCAAAAACGCCGAACTTTCGCCCAATTCCAAGTAGAAAGGGTACAAAGCGTATGTTGCCAGGGGACTATAGAGAAGCAATACGTTTCCCACTCTGCCGACTGTTCGCGAGTGTTCGGGACACAGGGGGACGTCACACAACCGCGAGGGATTCTACATGCGCTTAATGCGCAGCTCTGCTCTCATCTCAATCGTTCTAGGCCTCGCGGCTTGCGGGCCCGACGGGCCCAACAAGGCCGATACCGGCCTTGCGGTGGGCGCGGTCGCGGGCGGCATTCTCGGCAATCAGTTCGGCAAGGGCTCGGGCAACATCGCGGCAACCGCGATCGGCGCCGTGATCGGCGGTATCGTCGGCAGCGAGATCGGCCGCTCCCTCGACCAGCAGGACCGCATGCTGGCCCAGCAGGCCGAGTTCGACGCTCTCGAGCGCGGACAGTCGGGCGTGTCGCGCCAGTGGCGCAATCCCGACAATGGCCGCTACGGGGAGGTCATCCCGAGCCGGCCCTATAAGCGCGGCAGCGTCGACTGCCGTGACTACACCCACAAGATCTACATCGACGGACAATCCCAGGCGCTGCGCGGCACGGCGTGCCGCAATCCCGACGGCACCTGGAGCAACGTGACCTGAGCCTCGGCCCCGCGTCCGGCCCTCACGCGAGGCCGCGCGCATTAGCCCTATTGAAGCCTCATTCCGAAACGCGACTTGTCACGCGCGTCGGGCTTTCCTATTGCAAGCGGAGGGTCGGTATCGTGGGTATACCATGCTTCTCTGGATCGGCTTTGGAGTTCTGACGGCCGCCGTCGTCGCCGCGCTCATCGCCCCGCTGCGGCGCGCCGCTGAGCCGCCGGTCGAGGTCGCGGGTCGCGACACCGCGATCTACCGCGATCAGCTCCAAGCGATCGAGGCCGAGCGCCAGCGGGGCCTCTTCACGAAAGATGAGGCGTCAGCCGCGCGCGCCGAGGTCGCGCGCCGTCTGATCAAGAGCGTCGAGGTGCGCGAGCCTTCAGCCGCACAGGGTGGCGCCGGTAGCTCCGCAAACATTTCGGCGCGTCTCCTTTACGGGGTCGCGGTCGCGATCCCCCTCCTGTCCGTCGCGATCTATGTCAGCATCGGCTCACCCCGGCTTCCCGGCCAGCCCATGGCCGCGCGCCAAGGCAACCCGGGCGAGGCTTCCGTCGCCGAGCTCATCGCGCGCGTCGAAGCGCGCCTGCGCGCCGAGCCCGAGGACGGAAAGGGCTGGGACGTGATCGCCCCCGTCTACCTGCGCCTCGGCCGCTACGGCGACGCCGTGCACGCCTATAGTCAGGCGAACCGCATTCTGGGGGAGAGCGTGCGCCGTCTCGCCGGCTTCGGCGAGGCGAGTCTGCTCAAGAGCAACGGAGTCGTCGGCGAGGACGTGCGCCGCGCCGCCGAGCGCATTCTCGCGCTCGAGCCCGGCCGCCCCGAGGCGGCGATCTGGCTCGCGCTCGCCAAGGAGCAGGACGGCGACCTCGCCGGCGCCGCGGAACGGTACCGCGACATTCTGAAGAACGCTCCCGCCGACGCGCCCTGGCGAAATGCGGTATCTGAACAGATTGCCGCGCTCGAAGCCAGGATCGCCGGCCGGCCGGTGCCGCCCCCGGCGCCGAGGTCGGAGCCGGGCGCGAGCCCGTCCGCCGAGGCGATGGCGCGCATGGAGGAGATGAGCCCGGAGGAGCGCGCCAGGACGATCGACAGTATGGTCGCCGGGCTCGCCGAGCGCTTAAAGCGCGACGGAAAGGACCTCGGCGGCTGGCTGAAGCTCGTACGCGCCTATAAGGTCTTGGGCCGCGACAAGGAGGCCACGTCGGCTCTCGGCGAGGCTCGGCGCACCTTCGAGGGCGATAGCCGCTCTCTCGCCGCGCTCGACGAGCTGGCAAAGAGCCTCGGGCTCGGGTCGTGAGTCAATCGAAGGTCGAGCCGGCGAGAGCATGACGCGCAAACAGAGACGAGGCATCCTGATCGGGCTCGGCGTCGCCATTCTCTCTCTCGCCGCGATCCTGATGATGGTCGCCTTCCGCCAGTCGATCGTCTTCTTCCACACGCCGAGCGACATCGCCGAGGCCCCGGTTGTGCCGGGGACGCGCTTCCGATTGGGCGGGCTCGTCGCCGACGGCTCGGTCAAGCGCGGGGAGGGCACGCACGTCGAGTTCTCCGTGACCGATACCTTGAAGACCGTCGCCGTGGTGTACGATGGCGTGCTCCCCGACCTCTTCCGCGAAGGCCAGGGGGTCGTGACCGAAGGCACGCTTACGCCCGAAGGCGTATTCGCTGCCGATACGGTTCTCGCCAAGCACGACGAGACCTATATGCCGCCCGAGGTGGCCAAGGCGCTCCAGGAGAAGGGCGTCAAGCTCGGCAAAGGCGCCACGCACGACAGCGCAGGCAAGTGAATGGGAACATGAATTGCACCTCAACCAAGCATGATGTCATGGTCGGGCTTGTCCCGGCCATCCATCCGTCCACTCGCTCCGGAGCCAGACGAGACATGGATCCTCGGGACAAGCCCGAGGATGACATTGTGAGAACGGCATTCGTTGATCTGCGGCCGGAGACGAAACTGACGTGATCGTCGAGCTCGGACATTTCGCACTCATTCTGGCGCTTGCCGTCGCCGCCGCGCAGATGGCCGTCCCGGCCTACGGCGCACACGTTCGCGACCCGCGTCTCATGGAGTTCGCCGAGCCCGCCGCGGTGAGCCAGCTCGCGCTCATCGCGCTTTCGTTCCTCGCTCTCGCCTACGCCTACGTCGGCTCCGACTTTTCCGTCGCCAACGTGGCCGAGAACTCGCACTCGACGAAGCCGCTCCTCTACCGGATCTCGGGCGTGTGGGGCAACCACGAGGGCTCGATGCTCTTGTGGGTGCTGATCCTCGCGCTGTTCGGCGCCGCCGTTGCCGTCTACGGCCGCAATCTTCCGGCGACGCTGAAGGCGCGCGTGCTCGCAGTCCAGGCCTCGATCGCGTTCGCCTTCATTCTCTTCATCCTGGCCACTTCCAATCCCTTCCTGCGCCTCGACCAAGCGCCGCTCGACGGCCGCGGCCTCAATCCCATCCTGCAGGACCCGGCTCTCGCGTTTCATCCCCCCTTCCTCTACACGGGCTACGTCGGCTTCTCGATGGCGTTCTCGTTCGCGATCGCGGCTCTGATGGAGGGGCGCATCGATGCCGCCTGGGCGCGCTGGGTGCGGCCGTGGACGCTCGCCGCCTGGATGTGCCTCACGATCGGCATCGCCATGGGCTCATGGTGGGCCTACTACGAGCTCGGCTGGGGCGGCTTCTGGTTCTGGGACCCGGTCGAGAACGCTTCCTTCATGCCGTGGCTCGCGGGGACGGCTCTGCTCCACTCGGCGCTCGTGATGGAGAAGCGCGAGGCGCTGAAGGTCTGGACCGTGCTGCTCGCGATCTTGACCTTCTCCTTGAGCCTCATGGGGACGTTTCTCGTGCGCTCGGGCGTGCTCACCTCCGTGCACGCCTTCGCCGTCGACCCCGGCCGCGGTGTCTTCGTGCTCGCGATCATGACGCTGTTTACGGGCGGCGGGCTCGCGCTCTTCGCCTACCGCGCGCGCGACCTCTCCCAAGGCGGCCTCTTCGCGCCAATCTCGCGCGAAGGGAGCCTCGTCTTGAACAACATCCTGCTCACCACCGCCTGCGGCACGGTGCTCGTCGGCACGCTCTATCCGCTCGCGCTCGAAGCGGTGACCGGCGACAAGATCTCGGTGGGCGCGCCCTACTTCAACATGACGTTCGGGCCGCTGATGGTGCCGCTCCTCCTCGCGATGCCATTCGGGCCGTTCTTGGCTTGGAAGCGTGCCGACGCGTTCGCCGCCGCCCAAAGGCTCGTCGTCGCGCTGGTTGCGGCGCTCCTCGCGCTGGCAATTGCCCTTGCGGCGTGGTGGCCAGGGCCGTGGCTCGCGCCGTTCGGCATCGCGCTCGGCGTGTGGGTGATGGGCGGGGCGGTCTCGGAGATCCTCTTTCGCGCGCGCATCGGCGAGGTGCCGGCGCGCGACGTCGTGAGGCGCCTCGGCAACCTGCCGCGCTCGGCGATTGGCTCGTGCCTCGCGCATTTGGGGATCGGCCTCACCGTCGTCGGCATCGTCGCGACGAGCGCCTACCGCAGCGAGCGCATCCTCGTCATGAAGCCCGGCGAGGCGACCGAGATCGCCGGCTATAGGCTCGTCTTCCGCGGGGCGGCGCCGCACAAGGGACCGAACTACACCGAGCAGACCGGCCTTTTCGACGTGACGCGGGGCGGGGCTCCCGTCACCGAGCTCGCGCCCGCGAAGCGCCTCTACGACGCGCCCCCTCAGCCGACGACGGAAGCCGGCATTCATGCCTCGTGGCGCGGCGATCTCTACGCCGTGCTCGGCGATCCGCAGCAAGACGGCGGCATGGCGGTGCGCCTCTACTTCCACCCGCTCGTGCGCTTCATCTGGCTCGGCGCGCTGATCATGTTTCTCGGCGGCGCCGTGTCGCTCTCCGACCGCAGGCTGAGAGTGGGCGCGCCGACGCGTGCGCGCCGGCGGTCCCTGCCGGCGCCGGCGGAGTGAGAGGGGAGATGGCTCGCAAAAGGCCAGCAATCGCACGCTGGGCGGGGCTCATGCTCCTTGGCGCTGGCCTGCTCGGTCCCCTCGCGCCGGCGTACGCGGTGCTGCCCGATGAGCTGCTGTCCGATCCGGCCCTCGAAGCGCGGGCGCGCGCGATCTCCTCGGGGCTCCGATGCCTCGTCTGCCAGAACCAGTCGATCGACGACTCTGACGCCCCGCTCGCGCGTGATCTGCGCCTTCTCGTCCGCGAGCGGCTGACGGCCGGCGACAGCGACGGGGAAGTGCAAGATTTCATCGTCGCGCGCTATGGCGAGTTCGTGCTGCTGCGCCCGCCGCTCGAGCCGGCAACGCTCATCCTTTGGTTGACGCCTCTCGTCCTTCTCGTCGCGGCGGGTCTACTGGTGTGGCGCCAACGCGACCGCGGTCGCGGGACGATCGCCTCTCTGACGAAGGAGGAGGAAGCGAAGCTCGCCCGCGCGCTCGATCGCGTGGAGCGGCACGACGGCGACCCCACGTCATGATCACTGAAATATCAATCCCTGGAGAATTCACCCGCGGCGATTGCCCCCTTCAACGTCATCCCGGCGGATCCACAAAGGTGCGCTGGGGGTATAGGCGAGGCGTGGCCGCGCCCAACATCCTTTCACCAAGAGAGTCTGCTGGGCCTTGCGTGGGTCCCGACCGTCCATGCGGAGCGTGGCTCCGCCATGACCGCGGGATGACGTTTTCTTTTGTGAATCGTCTCGGTGTGTCAGGGAGCGAGAGGAAGCCCGCTCGTGCGCCCGCTCGACGTCCGCTCGAGGCCGAGGGTCCCCGTGGTGCCGGACGGCGCGTGATGGGAGAGCTGCTCCCCGGCCTGCTCGGCGCGCAAGGCGGAAAGGCGCCGCGCAAGAGTTTCCGTCGCGAGCCCCGTCTCCGGCCGCCCCTGCGACCGCTCGAAGGCCCGGATCGCCTCGCGCATCGAGGCGCCATAGACGCCGTCCCTGGGTCCGGCGTAGTACCCCCATGCCGCCAGCAGAGCCTGCAGCTCGCGCAGGCGCGCGCGCGAAGCAACGATCTCGGCGCCGGCGAACGCCTCGAGGCTGTCGGCGAGCGTCGCCGCAGCGACCCCAGTATTGGCGACGGTGTCGGCCTTGTAGCGATGAATGACCTCGCCGTTCTGCATTAGCACGCGCGATTGGACGTAAGTCCCGACGTTAATGCCGACGACCTCTGGCCCCTTGGGCCCGTCGATGAGGAGGGGCGAGCCCGACGAGGCGCCGCCCGTATCGCAGGTGTGGAGGACGACCTCCTCCGCATTCGAGAAATCACGCGAGATGGCGTCCCAGTCCGCCATGCCGAATTGCCGGCGAATGGCGCAGGGCGCCGCATAGGCGAGCTGCCAGTTGGGGAAGTCGCGATGAAACGCGACGTGGTAGACACGCTGGGCCGCGGACAGCTTCACCAGCTCGCTTGCGGGGCGCCGGCTCACGGTCAGCGACGCTCCCTTGCAGAGGGGCTCGGCGAGGCGCACGAGCCCCCAATCGTTCGAGGCATCGATGGGAGGCAGGACGCTGAGGCGCATCGAGCCCGCCATGACGTTCTGGGCCGCGGCTCCGGTCCGCGCGCCGGCGATCGAGGCTGATGATTTGAGGCCGAGGGCGGGAAGGCGGAACGTGAAGCCGGCAAGCGGGGGGGCGCGCTCGCCGCTCGTGCGGTAGAGGCAGTGGGCGGCGGTGGCGATGATCGAGTTGCCGACGCAGAAGGCCGTGCACACCGATTGCGAGCGGCCCTCGTAGAGGAGGCCGATCGAGGCGCCGAGCCGCTTGTGCGACGGCGGGAGGGCGACCCGATCGTCGGCGCCGAAGACCGCTACTCGTTCGACCGCGGAAGGCGAGGCTAGGCGCGAAGCCGCAGGAAGGCCCGAAAAGGCCGCGGCCGGCGGCGCGAGGGCGAGCATCGCGAGAATTACGGTGAACAATGAGCAGACCGGGCCCAACCAGCGGACTTGAGCCCCCCTGCAAGCACTTGGCGTCATGGTTCCGGTCTCCCGGCGCTTGCCCGCCGGCCCTTCATTACCAACTCTTAAGGCAGTCGAAAGGCAACTGTAAGGCCAGCCGCTATAGGGATTTTTTGTCCTGGAATTCTTGGCCATCTCTTCGAGGAGATCTTTTCGCATGCCGAACGTTCCGCACGTCCCCGGACCAGCAAGTTCCGGGCCAGCCCTCGCCGCTCGCCGCCGCGTGACAAAGGGGGTCCTCGCCGCCATGGCCGCGGCCGGACTGCTCGCAGCCGTGGCGGGCGCGGGCATCGGACCGGTTCTCGCCCAGTTGAAACCCGAGCAGGGCACCGTCGAGACGCCGTTCGGGCGCGCGCCCCTCTCCTTTGCCGACATCATCGAGAAGGTTAAGCCTGCCGTCGTCTCCATCTCCGTCGTCAATGGCGGGGGCGCCAAAGTGGCGTCGAAGGAGGGCGGCGGCAACCGTCTGCCGGAGGGCTTCCCCGACATTCCCGAGGACAGCCCGTTCTATGAGTTCTTCAAGAACCTGCCCAAGGAGTTCAAGGGCATGCCGCAGCAGGAGCGGCCGAGCCAGGCGCAGGGCTCGGGGTTCCTGATCTCAGCCGACGGCTTCGCGGTCACCAACAATCACGTCGTCGACGGAGCGACGAAGATCCAGGTGAGCTTCGATGACCAGGAGAAGCTCGACGCCGAGCTGATCGGCACCGATCCGCGCACCGACCTCGCGCTCATCAAGATCAAGTCAACGAAGCAGTTTCCGTTCGTGAAGTTCTCGGAGAAGAACACCCGCGTCGGCGACTGGGCGCTCGCCGTCGGCAATCCCTTCGGCCTCGGCGGCACGGTCACCGCCGGCATCGTCTCCGCGCTCGCGCGCGACATCGGCTCGGGGCCCTATGACTTCATGCAGATCGACGCTGCGGTGAACAAGGGCAACTCCGGCGGCCCGACCTTCAACCTCGACGGCGAGGTGATGGGCGTCAACACCGCGATCTTCAGCCCGTCAGGCGGCAACGTCGGCATCGCCTTTGCGGTCCCGGCGCGCACGGCGGTCGAGGTCATCGAGCAGCTGAAGAAGAGCGGCTCGGTGAGCCGCGGCTGGCTCGGCGTCAAGATCCAGAACGTCGACGACGACACGGCCTCCGCTCTCGGCCTCAACGAGGCCAAGGGAGCCCTCGTCTCGGAAGTGACGGCGAGCGGCCCCGCGGCCGGCGCCGGCCTCAAGGTTCAGGACACGATCCTCTCCGTGAATAGCGAGAAGATCAACGACAGCCGCGATCTCGCCCGCAAGATCGCTGCGTTCTCGCCCGACACCACCGTCGACGTGAAGGTTTGGCGCGGCAACAAGGAGGAGAGCCTCAAGGTCAAGCTCGGCAAATTCCCGGGCTCCTCCGAGGAGATCGCCAAGCTCGAGCGCGGCGGCGATGGGGGCGGCGGCGTGCAGGAAGAGCACGGCAATACCGAGCTCGACCAGCTTGGTCTGACGCTCGGTCCGGCGAAGCCCGGCAAGGAGGGCGTCTCGGTGATGGAGGTCGACCCGAACTCGGATGCTGCCGAGAAGGGGATCAAGGCCGGCGACGTGATCCTCGAGATCGCGGGCGAGCAGGTCGCGAACCCCGACGACGTGGTGGCGGGCGTCAAGAAGGCCAACGACCTCGGCCGCAAGGCGGTGATGCTCCACATCAAGTCGGCCGACCAGAAGCGTATCGTCCCGGTCCAGCTCAAGAAGGGCTGATAACCAAGGCGATAACCAACGCGAAGAAGAAAGTCGAGGCGGCGCACTTCTCAAAAGGGGTGGGCCGCCTCAATGTATCCGGGCTAGATCGCGATCGTTCTTGATGGAGACGCTTCGCGTCCATCAAGAACGTGAATCGCTATCTAAACTCAGAGTGTAGAGCACGATTCACGTCTGACATGGATCGTCGAAGCGATTTCATGTCAGACGATCGTGCTCTAGAGTGTGAGGTTGCGGGGCGCAGAAAGCTGCTTGCCGATCTTGGGACGATGATCGATGCGCGTTCTTGTCATAGAAGACGACCGGGAGACGGCGAGCTTCCTGCAGAAATCGCTCAAGGAAAGCGGCCATTCGGCCGACCTCGCCGGCGACGGTGAGGCCGGCCTTTCGATGGCGCAGGATGGCGACTACGACGTGCTCATCGTCGATCGCATGCTGCCGCGCCTCGACGGACTTTCGGTCGTGAAGACGCTGCGCGGCGACGGCGTCCGCACGCCGGTCTTGATCCTCTCCGCCCTCGGCGACGTCGACGATCGGGTGAAGGGGCTGCGCGCCGGCGGCGACGACTACCTGACCAAGCCTTACGCTTATACCGAGCTCTTGGCGCGCATCGAGGCGCTCTCCCGGCGCGCCGTTCCCGAGGAGCAGGAGACGCGCTACGTGGTCGGCGACCTCGTGCTCGATCGGCTCGCCCATCGCGTGACGCGCGGCGGCGAGGCGATCCAGCTCCAGCCACGCGAGTACCGCCTGCTCGAGTATCTCATGAAGCATCGCGGCCAGGTGGTGACGCGCACCATGCTGCTCGAGAACGTGTGGGACTATCACTTCGACCCGCAGACGAACGTCATCGACGTGCATGTCTCGCGGCTAAGGGCCAAGATCGATAAGAGCTTCGAGAAGCCCCTGCTGCACACGGTGCGGGGGGCAGGATACATGATCCGTGACGGCGCTGGCTGATCTCGTTCCCCGCGCGTTGACGACAACCGCCTTCCGTCTCGCCGCGACGAGCGTCGCAGCGTTTCTCATCGCAGCGGCGATCATCGTCTTCACGCTCTTCTGGCAGACGAATGCACTTCTGACCGAGCACGTGGTGTCGGGGCTGCGCGAGGAGACGGCCGAGCTC
The DNA here is from genome assembly GCA_963740475.1 of uncultured Alphaproteobacteria bacterium. Lineage (GTDB taxonomy): Bacteria > Pseudomonadota > Alphaproteobacteria > Rhizobiales > Hyphomicrobiaceae > Hyphomicrobium_C. The sequence goes on from CAVUEM010000007.1 coordinate 21,579, forward strand.
GTCGCCCAATCGAGGTCGGGCGACCTTGCCGCCCTTGGCGCCAAGGTGCAGGCGAAGAGCCGCCCCGACGGGCGCGCGCTCTACATTCTCCTCGGACCCGCGGGCGAGAAGCTCGCCGGCAATCTCAATCGCCTGCCCCCTGAGCTCCTCCAAAGTCCGCAGGGCGGCGTCTTTCGCTACGACGCGGGCGCGGACTCGCAAGGGGACAGCGAGCGTCTCGCGGTTGCGATCCAGGCCGATCTCGAGGGCGGCGCGAAGCTCGTGGTCGGCCGCGACATCGAGGACCAGCGGGGCTACGCGGCTCGCGTCAAGACGATCTTCCTCGCCGGATTCGGGCTCCTCGCGCTGACCGGCCTCCTGGCCGGGCTCGGGGTCAGCCGCTCGGTCTTGAAGCGGATCGAGGATATCACCGCGACCAGCCGGTCGATCATGGCCGGCGACCTCGGGCGGCGCGTGCCGGTGCGCGGCACCGGTGGCGAGCTCGATGATCTCGCGGGAAGCCTCAATGCCATGCTCGAGCGCATCGAGCAGCTCATGAACGGGCTGCGCGAGGTCTCGGACAATATCGCCCACGATCTCAAGACACCGCTCAACCGGCTGCGCAACCGCGCGGAAGCGGCGCTGCGCGACGGCCGCGGCGTCGACGCCTACAAGGAGGGCCTCGAGCAGACGATCGAGGAGGCCGACGAGCTGATCAAGACGTTCAATGCACTGCTGCTCATAGCCCGCCTCGAGGCCGGCGCCATCGAGGAAAGCGCCGAGCGCTTCGACGTCGGCGAGCTCGTGGCCGATGTCGCCGAGCTCTACCAGCCGGTCGCCGAGGAAGCGGGGCTCGAGATCGATATCGTAGCCGACAGCGGTCTATTCATCGAGGCCAATCGGCAGCTCGTCTCCCAGGCGGTCGCCAATCTGGTCGACAACGCGATCAAGTACGGGGCGCGCGCGACGGGGGACGGATTGCGCACGATCAACGTGCGGGTTGCAAGGCAGGGCGACTTTGCGGAGCTGTCGGTCGCCGACCAAGGGTCGGGGATTCCGGCCTGCGACCGGGAGCGCGCCTTGAAGCGCTTCGTGCGAACTCGAGGCGAGCCGAACGAGACCCGGGACGGGGCTCGGCTTGAGCCTCGTCGCGGCGGTTGCGCGTCTGCACCGAGGTAGGGTACGGCTCGAGGATAACGCGCCGGGGCTGCGCGCCGTCGTCGCTCTGCCGCTCGCCTAGAGCACGATCGGCTGACATGGAATCGCTTCTCGCGATCCATGTCAGGCGTGAATTGTGCTCTATACTTTGAATTTGGATTGCGATTCACGTTCTTGATGGACGCGAAGCGTCTCCCTCAAGAGCGATCGCGATCTAGGCGGGCGCGACAGCGGGCGCAGCGTCTCGGCGATATAGGACGCGAGGTCATGTCGACCGGGCTGGGGCCAGGCGAGCCGCTTTTTGCGCGTATCGTGGACGCGCCGCGGCTGCCTTCGGGCCTGGCGGCCGGATCTCTGCTCGCCGGGATCGTCGAGAGTGCCGGCGGCGACCCGGGCAGAAGCGGCCTCGCCCGGCTGCTCCAAGGGGATCGCGTGCGAAATCTACTGGCGGGCACGCTCGCCGGATCGCCGTATCTCAAGGGGCTCATCGAGCGCGACATGGGGCGCCTGGAGCGATGCCTTACGTCCGCCCCAGAGGTGCACGCGCTCGCCCTCGCGTCCCGCCTCGATGACGATCTCGCCGCGGCCACTACGGCTCCGGAGGCGATGCGGGCGCTTCGCATCTTCAAATCCGAGATCGCGCTCTTGACCGCGCTCGCCGACCTCGGAGGGATCTGGTCCGTCCCCGAGGTGACGGGGACCCTGACCGGCGCCGCCGATGCCGCGCTCAAGGGCGCGCTCCGTTTCCTGTTCGCCGAAGCCGTGCGTAAGGGCGATTGGCTGGCGCATGCGGACGGAGCTCCGGAGGCGACGTCGGGCCTAATCGTGCTCGCCATGGGGAAGTACGGAGCGGGCGAGCTCAACTACTCGAGCGACATCGACCTCATCGTCTTTTTCGACCCCGAGAAGGCGACGCCGAAGCCGTCGATCGAGCCGCAGGATTTTTTCGTGCGCCTCACGCGCGATCTCGTGCGGCTGATCCAGGAGCGCACGGCCGACGGCTACGTCTTTCGTACCGACTTGCGGCTCCGCCCCGATGCCGGGGCGACGCAGATCGCGCTCTCGACCGACGCCGCGGCCCTCTACTACGAGAGCTTCGGCCAGAACTGGGAGCGCGCGGCCCTGATCAAGGCGCGCCCCGCCGCCGGCGATATCGAGGCCGGTCAGGCGTTCCTCGCGGAGCTGCAGCCCTTCATCTGGAGGAAATACCTCGACTTTGCCGCGATCGCCGACATCCACGCGATGAAGCGGCAGATTCATGCGTTCCGCGGTCTCGCGGGAATCGGCGTCGCCGGGCACAACATCAAGCTCGGCCCCGGCGGCATCCGCGAGATCGAGTTCTTCGCGCAGACCCAGCAGCTCATTGCCGGCGGGCGCCAGCCCGACCTTCGCGTGCGCGAAACGCTCTCGGCCCTCACCAGGCTTGCGGCGCGCGGCTGGATCAAGGTCGACGTGTGCTACGAGCTCGAGGCGGCCTATCTCTATCTGAGAGGCATCGAGCACCGGCTGCAGATGGTCGCCGACCAGCAGACCCATGAGCTGCCGGAGGACGCGGGCGAGCTCGAGGCCTTCGCGCGCTTCGCGGGCTATGGCGGGCTCGACGACTTCGCGTGCGAGCTCGTCGGCACACTGAGAAAGGTCCAGGGGTACTATGCGCGCCTGTTCGAGGATGTGCCGGAGCTGACGGCGGCGGGCGCAAACATGGTTTTCGCGGGCCGGGACGACGATCCCGGTACGGTCGCCGCGCTCGGAAAGATGGGCTATTCGCAGCCGTCGCAGGTGCTGGCGACCATTCGCGGCTGGCATCACGGCCGCTATCCCGCCGTGCGCTCGCCGCGCGCCCGCGAGCTCTTGACGGAGGTGCAGCCGCTCCTCGTCGCGGCGCTCGCCGATACGGCCGATCCCGACCGCGCGTTCTCCCGCTTCGATGCGTTTCTGGCCGAGCTGCCGTCGGGCGTGCAGCTCTTCTCGCTGCTCAAGGCCAATCCGGGGCTGTTGCGTCTCGTCGCCGACATCATGGGCACGGCCCCGCGCTTGGCGCGCATTCTCTCGCGGCGCCGCCGCCTGCTCGACGCGGTGCTCGATCCGCGCACGTTCGGCGCTCTGCCCGAACTCGAGCGAACTCGACGGCCTTATTGCGGCAGAGATGGCAGCCGCGCGCGATTTCCAGGACGTGCTCGACCGCACCCGTGTGGTCGGCAGCGAGCAGGCGTTTCTCATCGGTATCCGCGTGCTCTCCGGCACGATCAATGCGAGTCAGGCTGGCGGCGCCTACGCGCGCCTCGCCGAGCGTCTCGTCGCGGCGCTACAGACGGCGGTCGAGAGCGAGCTTCGGCGCACGCACGGCCTCGTGGCCAAAGGCGGGGCCGCCGTCGTCGCCATGGGCAAGCTCGGCGGGCGCGAGATGACGGCCGCATCCGACCTCGATTTCATCGTCGTCTACGATTTCGACCCCGCAATCGCGCAGTCGGATGGGCCAAAGCCGCTGTCGCCGGTCGCCTACTACACGCGCTTCACCCAGCGGCTTATCGCCGCCCTTTCGGCGCCCACGGCGGAGGGCAATCTCTACGAGGTTGACCTGCGCCTCAGGCCCTCGGGCGAGAAGGGTCCGGTGGCGACGCAACTCACGGGCTTTGTCGACTATCAGGCGAACGAAGCGTGGACGTGGGAGCATATGGCGTTGACGCGCGCGCGAGTGGTGACGGGCTCGCTCGCGCTCAAGGCCGCCGTCGAGGAGGCGATCCGCACGACGCTCGTCATACCCCGCGATCGGGCGAAGATCGCGGCTGACGTGCACGAGATGCGCGGGCGCATCTGGGCGGAAAAGGCGACCGAGAACATCTGGCACCTGAAACAAGCCCGCGGCGGCCTGGTCGATCTCGAGTTCATCGCCCAGTATCTGCAACTCGTATACGCCGCGACGCACCCCGGTGTGCTCGATCAGAGCACGGCCGCGGCCTTCCAGAAACTCGGCGATGCCGGACTCTTGTCGCAGGGGGATGCGGAGCTGCTAATCGGCGCGACGAGGCTCCTCCACGACCTCACGCAAGTGCTGCGGCTCTGCCTCGAGGAGGACTTCGATCCGGCAACGGCGCCTGAGGGCCTGAAGGAGCTCTTGGCACGGGCTGGCGACGCGCCGAGCTTCGGGGCCTTGGAAGTCCAGCTCAGGCAGAAACTTTCTGAGGTATATCAAACCTTTGAGCGATTGATCCAATAGGCGCGCCCGAGGCCAAGAGACGGAAATCGCGCCACTTGTCCGTTGTCAGGGCTCATAGGGCGGGATCTGGCCCGCGACGGCGCGATCAATCGTCCAAGGAGCGCGTTCAGCGGGGTGACACAATGGTGGCGGGCGCGGGCGAAAAGAGGCACATTGGACTGTCTCACGCCATCCAGAGGCAGCCCGTGCCGTTGAACACGATCAGGCCCGGTTCTGAAGCGCGTGGCCGACCCGCTCCGGACAAGGCGGAGGACCGAGCGCTGCTGGCCGGCATTGCCCGCGAGGACGCGCAAGCGTTTCGGCAGCTCGTCGATCGCCATCTTGGCTCCGTGCTCGCACTCGCGCGTCGGATGCTCCGCGACGACGCGGAAGCCGAGGACGTCGCACAAGAGACGCTTCTGAGGCTATGGCGGTCGGGCGGCGAGCTCGATCTCGGGGCGCACGGGCTCCGGCCGTGGCTGCGCCGCGTCGCCTCGAACCTCTGCATCGACCGCGTGCGCAGCGGCCGGCGTACGGTGGTGGTCGACGAGGTCCCCGAGATTCCGTCGGCCCCGGTCCAGGTCGAGAGTCTCGAGGGCCAAGACCTCGCGGCCCGCGTCGACGCGGCCTTGAAGGCGCTCCCCGAGCGCCAGCGGTTAGCGCTCACGCTCTTTCACTATGAAGGGCTAAGTCAGGTCGAGGTCGGCGACATCATGGGTATAAGCGATGAGGCCGTCGAGTCGCTCTTGGCGCGCGCGCGGCGCAGCCTCAAGGCCAGGCTTGCGAACGAGTGGCGCGCGCTTTTGACGGACGAGAGCTGATGCGATTTCGCTTCTTGGAAGACACGAAACTGGAAGAACAAAGATGACGCAAGACAAGACTATTCGCGCCGACGATCTGGACGCGCTCGAGCAGCTCTTGGCGAGCCACGGCTCCGACCGCACGCGCTGGCCGGCGCCGGCACGGCTCAGGTTCGCGAGCGTCCTTGCTTCGAACGGCGCCGCAAAGCGCCTGCTCGACGAGGCCGAGGCCCTCGACCGTCTTCTCGACTTGGCGCCTCAGCCGACCGCGGAGCGGGTCGCCGCGGTGGCCGCGCGGATCTCAGCGCAGGCGGGCGAGGGGGGGCACGGCGTATCGAACTTGCACCGCGCGCCCCGCCGGGCGGCGAGAGTCGAGACCCTGTCCGCACCTCGTGCGCGGGCCTTCTCCCTCGGCCGCGGCGGCGACGGCATGGGCGCGATTGCCGCCGGGCTCATGGCCGCCTCCCTCGTCGTCGGCGCGTTCGCCGGGTCGGCGGGTCTGCTCGACAGGGCGATTGAGCCGTTCACCGCCGTGGCCTCCGACGAGGCCGACGCCGATGCAACGCAGCTCGCACTCGGCGCCGACGAGACCGAACTCGTCGAGGAGGAACGCCTTTGACGGATACGGGCGCCGGGGGGCCGGCGGGTCCGAGCCGGCTGAAATTGCTTCTCATCGTGTCGCTGGCCTTGAACCTCCTGGTGATCGGCGCGCTCGCCGGGGCCTTCGTCATGGGGCCCCGTCGCGGACACTGGCACTTCGGCGGGCGGGGCGAGGATTTCGGGCTCCTCGGCTTCGCGCGCAACCTGCCCGCGGACCGGCGCAGCGCCATCCGCAAGAGCGTTCAGCGCGATCGGGCAGCCTTGAAGCCGCTGTGGCTCGAGATGCGCAAGGCGCGCGAGAACGCGGCTGCCGTGCTCGTCGCGGAGCCCTACGACAAGGACAAGGTCAAGGCCGCCTTCGACGCGATCGGGGCCGCCGAAGGCAGGCTGAAGGATGCGGGCGTCGCGATCTTCCTCAATACGGCCGAGCAGCTCACCCCCGACGAGCGCCGGGCGTTGGGCGAGTGGTGGATCAAGAAGAGAGGCCGTCACTTCCGCTTCCGTGACGACAAGGATGACGGCCCGCCCGAGGACAAGCCTTCACCTTAAAGCGCCAGCACGCAGGAGCTGGGCGCCCCGCGGCGGGCCAGCTCGAAGAAGTCGGGCTGGGCGGCGCACGAGAGCACGGTTGCCGCCCGCCAGGCCGACGTGCGGTCGGCGAACTCGACGAGGGAAGCGCCCTGCAACTCGAGAAGGGCGCGCGCCAGGCAGACCGCGAGCGAATGGTGCCCGGTCGCCGGCTCATTCGGGACCCCGTCGACGGTGATCTCGAGCTCGACGAGATCGCAGTCGGCGCGGGCGACGAGGGCGATGAGGCCGCCGTCGCCGATGCGCGCCAAGGCCTCGGCGAAGAGATTGATCAGCGCTTGCCGCAATGGTCGGCGCTCGCCCAGCACCTCGAGCGCGTCGCGGGCGATGAGCTCGAAGCGCACGCCGCGACTGTCGGCTTCCTCCGCATAGAAAGCCCAGGCGTCGTACGCGAGGTCCGCGAGCTCGATCGGCGTCCGCTGTCCGTAGACGTGCGGCTGGGCGAGAAGCGCGGTGAACGTCAAGGTGTCTTCCGCCGACTTCAAGAGCTCCCGGCCGCAGTCGCGGATGTGGCGGGCGTACTCGCGGTAACGCGGATTGCCGACGGGGCCGAGCAGCTCCGCGTTCATGACGTCGGAGAAGCCGATGACCGCGTTGAGCGGCGTCCTTAGATCGTGGCTCACGCGCGCCATGAGGTCGGCCCACTCCTCGCCCTTCGTGTCGTCGGCGCGGGCGCGGCGCGCCCGGCTGACCGTGCTCGCCAGCTCGACGAGGCAGCGCGATTGCTTCTCGACGGCAGCCCTTGCGCCGACAGGCGCCGGAGCGGGCTCGGCGGGAGGCGTTAGGGGCTCGTCGACGGGCTCCTGGCCGGCGGCAACGGCCGGAGGAGGAGGCGTGCGAGGGAGGAGCCCGCGTGCGGCGAGCCAGCCCAATACGCTCGCAAGGCGAAGCCTCACCGCTGGGACCAGCTCGCGCCCACGAGCTCCCCGCGGATCGGCGGACGTAGCCCCCGCCATCCCAATCTCCCGCCAAATTTGTGGTAGTCTGCCCAGCGTGATACGCGATCGAACTCAGTCCGCGTCACGCCTTTAGTTCACTGATTCGCGCCGCCCCTGTCGAGGGAGAATAATCGAGGTCAAGAAAATTATTCCGAGGCTAGCTTTCGAGCATCTTGGTCACGATCTCGTAGACGTCGCGCGACAACCCGGGTGTCTTTGCAACTCGCTGGAGCGCGCGCCGTGCGTGGCCGCGGCGGCCCGCCTCCAGCGCCCGCCAGCTCCTGAAGGCGCCGAGCATGCGGGCGGCGATTTGCGGGTTGAACGCGTTGATCGCCAGCACTTCCCCCGCGACGAATTCGTAGCCGGCGCCGTCGGGGCGGTTGAACTGCACCGGATTCTGCATCGCAAAGTGGCCGATCAGGGCGCGCACCTTGTTCGGGGAGGTGCGCGAGAAAAGCGGATCGCCGGTCAGCGCCTTGACGGTCTTGAGGGTCGAGGGAAGCGGAGACTGTGCCTGCGCCGCGAACCAAGTATCGATGACGAGATGGTCGTGGCGCCAGCGGTCGTAGAAGCGCTTGAGCGCCTTTTCCCGGTCGGGCGTCTCTTGCGCGGCGAGCAGGAAGAGCGCGTGCGCCTCCTCCGTCATGCTAGGCGCCTTCAGAAATTGCTGGGTGAGGCGGGCCCTGTCGGCGGGACGCCCCCGAGCCGCAAGCAGGGTCAGCGCCGCGTTGCGCAGTGCGCGGCGCCCGGCGCCCGCGGCGTCTGGCGCGAACGTCCGCTCCGGCTTCATCTCGTCGTAGAGGTCCTCGAGCCGCGCGCCGAGTGTCTCGCCCATGAGGCTGCTCAGCTGGCGGTGCGCGCGAAAGATGAGGTTCGGGTCGACGTTGCGGGCGATCTCGCGCGCGACGTCCGATTGGCTCGGCAGCCTGAGCAACTCCGCCCGATAGGCGGGCTCGAGGCCGGAATCGTTTAGCGCGGCGCCGAGCGCACGGGCGTAGGCGAGACCACGGGTCGGGCGCTTTCCCTGGCGCAGTCCCTTCACGATCTCGACCAGAGTGCGGGTCGCGAAGGTATTCGAGGCCTGCCAGCGATTGAAGAGGTCGCGGTCGTTGGCGATGAGAAACTCGAGATCGCCGTCGCTGAGGTTGACCGTGAGGTTGACCGGCGCCGAGAAGCCGCGCAGCAGCGACGGAGTGGGGCGTGAGGGCACGTCGACGAAGCGGATCGTCTCCGAGCGCTTCGTCACGTCGAGCAAACCGTCGGGGATGGCTTCCCCATCCGCGCGCTTGAGCGCGATCTCCGCTCCGTTGGCGCCGAGGAGCGCCAGTCTCACGGGAATGTGGAACGGCTTCTTCTTCGGCTGGCCCGGCGTCGGCGGGAGAACCTGGTCGACCTTGAGCTCGGCGGTCTTCCTCGTCTTGTCGTACTTGAGCGAGCAGACGAGCTCGGGCGTGCCGGACTGCGAGTACCAGAGCTTGAACTGGGTGAGATCGCGCTCCGTTGCGTCCTCGAAGCAGCGGACGAAGTCCTCGATCGTCGCCGCCTGGCCGTCGTGGCGCTTGAAATAGAGGTCCATGCCGCGGCGGAATCCGTCGCGCCCGAGGATCGTCTGAATCATGCGCACGACCTCGGCGCCCTTCTCGTAGACCGTCGAGGTGTAGAAGTTGTTGATCTCGATATAGCTGTCGGGGCGCACCGGATGGGCGAGCGGGCCCGCGTCCTCGGCGAACTGCTGGGCCTTGAGCTGGCGCACGTCGAGGATGCGCTGGACGGTCATCGAGCGCTCGTCGCCGGAGAACTCCTGATCGCGGAAGACGGTGAGGCCCTCCTTGAGGCAGAGCTGAAACCAGTCGCGGCAGGTGATGCGGTTGCCGGTCCAGTTGTGGAAGTACTCGTGCGCGATGACGCTCTCGATCGCCTCGAAGAGCGTGTCGGTCGCCGTCTCCGGCGAGGCCAGGACGAGGCGGTCGTTGAAGATGTTCAGTCCCTTGTTTTCCATCGCGCCCATGTTGAAGTGGGACACGGCGACGATGTTGAACACGTCGAGGTCGTACTCGCGACCGAAGCGCACTTCGTCCCACCGCATGGCGCGCTTGAGACAGTCCATAGCCCACGCCGCGCGCGCTTCCGCCCCGTGCTCGACGTAGATCCTGAGATCGACGGCGCGCCCCGATTGCGTCTTGAACGAGGAGGCGATCGACGAGAGGTCGCCGCCGACGAGCGCGAACAGATAGCAGGGCTTCGGGAACGGGTCGCGCCACACGGCATAATGGCGCTTGCCGCCGTCGAGCGTCCCGCGCTCGACCGGATTGCCGTTCGCCAAGAGAACCGGGGCTTCGGCGATGTCGGCCTCGAGCCGGCACGTGTACGTGGAGAGCACGTCGGGGCGGTCGATGAAGTAGGTAATTCGGCGGAACCCCTGCGCCTCGCATTGCGTGCAGTAGATGCCGCGCGAGCGATAGAGGCCTTGCAGGGCCTTGTTGTCCTCCGGGCCGACGTAGGTGGTGATGTCGAGCAGGAAGGGGCGCTGGGGCGGATCGGTGATGGCGAGGCCGGTGTCCGAGCGCTTGAAGCGTTCCCGCCCGAGCTCACGCCCGTCGAGGGCGAGGCCGGCGAGCTCGAGGTGCTCGCCGTCGAGGCGCAGAGGCCCGCGCGGCGCGTCCGGGTCGGGGTTGGGGCGCATCTTGAGGCGGGCGTGGACGCGGGTGCGCGCCGGGTCCAGATGCACGTCGAGGTCGACGTGATCGATGAGGTGGGACGGCGGACGGTAGTCCTTGAGGCGGATGGGGCGCGGCGTGTCCGTTTTCATGAGCCTGTCCATCTGGTCCTGGATCTGGGGTGGTCCGCTCGCGCGGGCCCGAAGCACGCTACGATCTCAAACGAGCCCTCACTTGTCCAAGGCAAAGCGAGCGACGGCCGGCTCCTGTCGCTTGTGAGAACGTCTGGCCCGTGCTCTTTCTGCGGTCGCCGACTTGGGTGGAGCGCGGGCAACCGTGGACGGCTTCGGATGGGCTCGGATCGCGACCGGTCGCACCGCTTTCGCGGTGCGCCTTGCGCTCTTCTACGGCGCGCTGTTCGTTATGTACGGCGTGCATGTCCCCTATCTGCCGGTCTGGCTCGACTGGCAAGGTCTCTCGGCGCGCGAGATCGCCGTCGTGACGGCGACGCCCTACTTCCTGCGCCTGCTCGTCACGCCGTCCGTCGCGCTCGCGGCCGATCGCCTCGGCAACCATCGCATCATGGTCATCGCTCTCTCCTGGACGGCGCTCGCCTTGGTGCTCGTCCTGAGCGGCGTCACGGGCTTCTGGTTGCTTTTTCTTGTCGCCGTTCCCTTCGCCATCACGATCAACACGATGTTGCCGTTGACCGAGACGATCGCCGTCGGCGGCGTCATCGCCTACGGTCTCGACTACGGGCGCATGCGTCTCTGGGGCTCTCTGACGTTCATCGCCGTCGGGCTCCTCGGCGGCACGCTCGTCGACAGCCTCGGAGCCGGCGTCGCCATCTGGCTGATCGTCGTCGGCGCGATCGCGACGGTCGCGGCCGGCCATTACCTTCCCCCGCCGACGCCGGAGCAGGACACGGCGAGCAGGCCGCACCCGAAGCTTGCCGTTGCCGCCGCGCGCCGCCTCGTCGCCCATCCGCTCTTTCTCCTCTTTCTTGTCGCGGCGGGCTCGATCCAGGCTGCGCACGCCATGTTCTACGCGTTCGGCGCGCTCAACTGGCGAGCACAGGGGCTGTCGACGAGTTGGGTCGGCGTGCTGTGGGCGATTGCGGTCCTCTCGGAGGTGGTTCTCTTCGCCTATTCCGGAGCCGTCGTGCGCCGCGTCGGCGCAGCGGGTCTACTGGTTGGCGGGGGAGCGGCCGCCATCGTGCGCTGGGGCGCGATGGCGTTCGAATTACCGCTCGCCGCTCTTGCCCCGCTTCAGGTCCTGCACGCGGCGACCTACGGCGCCTCCCATCTCGGCGCCATCCATTTCATTGCGCGCGCAGTTCCGACGGAGGCTGCGGGGACGGCGCAGGCGCTCTATGCCACGGTCGCCGCCGGCGTGATGATGGGCGCCGCGACGATGGCGTCGGGGTCTCTCTACGCCGTATTCGGCGGACGGGCGTACCTCGCCATGGCGGCGCTGGGCGCCGTCGGGCTCGCCGCCTCTGTCGTCGTCATTCGCCGCTGGGACGGCGGTCCGCTCTGGTCGCGAGCAGGCGAGGAGGTTCGCTGACCGGTCAGCCCCAGAGATCGGGAACAGGCGGCATCATCCACCCGTTCTCGATGACGAGCCCGTGGGGGCGGTCGCGCGCGAGGAGAAGCGGCCCGTCGAGGTCGACCCAATCCGCCTGCTGCGCGAGGATGAAAGCGGGCGCGACCGCAAGCGAGGTCGCGACCATCGAGCCGGCCATGATCCTGAGACCATGAGCGCGCGCGCGCGCCGCCATGGCGAGCGCCTCCGTGAGCCCCCCCGCCTTGTCGAGCTTGATGTTGACGGCATCGTAGCGGCCGGTGAGGCCTTCGATGTCCGCCGTGACGTGAGCGCTCTCGTCGGCGCACACGGGGACGACATGGGAGAGGCTTGCGAGCGGCGCGTCGTCCCCGGCGGGCAGCGGCTGCTCGATGAGCTCGATGGCCGCCGCGTGGGCCGCCTCGAGAAAGGCGTGGAGCGCGCCGGCCGTCCACGATTCGTTAGCGTCGGCGACGAGGCGGGCATTGGGGCGTGCCCGGCGAACGGCGGCCATGCGCTCGGGGTCGCCGGCGCCGCCGAGCTTGAGCTTGAGGAGGCCGAGGTGCGGCACTGCGCGCGCGGCGGCAGCCATCGCCTCGGGCGAGCCGAGGCTCAGCGTGTAGCAGGTCTCTAGTGGAGAGAGAGCGGGTGCCCCGGCAAGCGCAGCGGCGGGACGGCGGGTGCGCTTGGCCTCGAGGTCCCACAAGGCGCAGTCGAGGGCGTTGCGGGCGGCGCCAGCCGGCATCGCGGCGCAGAGATGGAGGCGATCGTCGACCAGCGGCGCACCCTCGATGGCGGCGACGACACCCGCGACCGTGTCGCCGTAACGCGCATAGGGCACGCACTCGCCGCGACCCGTGACCGCCCCGTCGCTCAAGCTGACGACGACCACCTCGGCTTCCGTCTTGGCGCCGCGGGCGATGATGAACGGAGACTTGAGCGGCCATCGCTCGACGGTGACGGCACGCGCCAAGACCCGGCCGCCGGTCGGCGCCGTCATGAGAGGCGGCCGCTCACGTGGGCGAGGAAGAGGTAGACGCGCCCCATATCCGACACGAGATGGCTTTGAGAGAGCCGCCCCGTCGGGTCGCGGTGCTCCGTCTCGCGGCGGATGTGCTCGAACTCGCCGAGATAGCGGTCGATCGTGCGCCCGAGCTCGGGATCGCTGCGCAAGCGCATGCTCATCTCGTCGAAGACGGCGCGCCCCTCGGGCGAATAGATGGAGCGCACCATGATGCCGCGCTGGCCGGAATTGATGCGCGACCAGATGGCGGCCGTGGTGGCGGGATCGAGCGCGCGGGCGATGACCTCGACGTTGGCTTGGAACGGAAGTGCCGGAGGTTGGCTCGCCCCTGAGTGGGGCCCGTCCTCGTCGCGCGAGGCGCGCGCCAGAAGGTCTCCCAGGGTCCAGCCCTCGCGGCCTTCGCTTGCGCCCGGGCCGGGGCGAGGCGAGGCGACGGCGGCCGGCACCGTGTGCGGCGGCGGTTGCCCCCGTGATTGTGGCCGGTTGGCGAGCTCGGAGGTGATCGACGGAGAGAGCGTGCTCAAGGCGCGCCCCATCGCCATGTCGGTCGCGCGCGCCTCGTGGGCATAGGCGCCGGTCAACGTGGCCGCGGGAAGAGGCGCGGAGACATCGCGCTGCGAGGTGCGGGTCGTGAGGTTCGAGAGCTGGTCGAGTGCGCGCAGCTGATCCTGGAGCGCGCGGCGCATCGCCTCGGCGTTCTCACGGGTGGCGACAGGGAGCAGGTCCATCTGCTCGCGAAGACGAGCCTGTTCGGCGGCGATGTCGGCTGCGGCGCGGGCGGCGCGCTGGCGGACGTCGTCGGAGGCCTGATCGAAACGACTGGTCAAGGTGTTGAGCTGCTCGTTGACCGTAGTCGAGATCGACGAGAAGCGCCGCCTCAGCTCGTCGAGCGTGCGCTCGCCGCCGGCGTCGGTCTCGACCTTGAACCGCTCGAGCTCGGCGAGTGCGGTCTGCTTTGCCTGCTCGGTTCCGCGGCGCAACTGCTCGGCGAATTCGCGGGCCCTTTTCTCGGCCTCCGTGAGCGTGCCCTCGATCGACGTCGAGTAGCCTCCGACGACGCGACCGAATTCGTCGGCCTTGCCGGACAGGCGGTCGATGGTGTGAGTGAGCTCGGTGTGCCGGTTCTGCAGCGTGTTGTCGATCTTGAAGTTGGCATTCTCGAGCGCGCCCGCCGCCTTGATGATGGCATGACCCTGAGTTTCGAAGCGGCCTGTCACGCCTTGAATTTGCGTTAGCAGGTTCTCGGAGACGCTGCGCAGCATCTCGGACTGGCCGGCGAGGCCCTCGATGGCCTTGAGCGACTGGCGCGTGATGTTCTCGCTCGTGCGCCGCACGGAGTTGACGCCCTGCATCAGCGCCTCGTCGAGATCGATCGCCTGACGCGAGATCGTCTCGCCGAAAGTCTTGGCGTGCAGGTCGAGGGCCGAGGTGAGCGCGCGCGCCTTCTCGCCGACGGCGGCGTCGATCGCCATCGTCGAGCGCATGATCGACTCGTCGAACGTCTTGAGCCGCTGGCCGAAGGCGGCATCGAGGGCCTTCGTACGCTCGACGAGCTGAATGTCGAGCGCCTGGGCGCGATTGGTGAGCGACGTGTCGAGGGCCCTCGCATATTCCTCGAACACGGCCTGCAGCCCTTCGGTGCGGGAGGTCAGCGACGAGTCGAGTGTGCGCACGTACTCCGCGATCGAGTCCTGGAGATGCTGCGTGCGTGCGCCGAGCGCCGTCGAAAGGCCGGTTGTGAAGTGCTCGAGCAAGGATTGAAGCTGGTCCGTCCGCGAGCCGAGCGTGGACTTCGAGCCGATCGCTGCTCTGGCCCACGGCCGACTCGAGAGCCGTGAGGTTGTCGCCGGCCCCCTTGATGATCTGGGCGAGCTTGATCTGCTGGCCCGAGAGCTTGTCGATCAGCTGCGGGATATCGGTGCCGAGCGTTTTCAAGGTCTCGGTGACGCGCTCGCTCGTCCCGAGAAGCGCGCTGCGCTCGCCGCTGAGCTCCTTGATAAGGCCGCGGATCTTGCGCTCGTTGTCCTCGTAGGAGCGCTCGAGCGCGGACACCTCGTTGTGGACGAGCGCCTCGAGCTCGCCGGCGCGGCCGAGCGCGCGCGAGATGGCCTCGTTCATGAAGGCGACTTGGCGGCGTACGGCCTGGCCGAGCGAGGCGACGGACTGCTCCGCCATGCGGTCGGGCTCGGCGAGGCGCATGGCGACCTCGGTCATGGTGGAGGAGCGCAGTCTAAGCTCCTCCGAGCGCCAGGCGAGAAGCGCGAGGAACCACAGGATTGCCACCGGGACGACGACGGCGGCGGCGGTGAGCAGGATCGTCGGATGGCCGAGAAGCTCGCCTAGGCCTGCACCCCTTTCGATCTCGCTGCTCAGGATGGCCCACGCGAAGCCGACGCTGACGACGGCCCAGACCGCGCTCGCGATGCCGGCATACTTAAAGGGCGTGGTGGCGGGCTTCTGATCGAGGGCGAAGATGAGGCCGCCGATCGACGGAGCGTCGTCGTTGGCGGCGATCTTGCCGCGCACGGGCCCGGCCGGCCGGCGGCGAGCGACGCGCCGCGCCGGAGGCTCGTCCGGCTCGCGCGGCTTCGCCAGCTCGGCTGGGGCGGCCGGTCCGTTGCTCAGGGGGATCGGCGGGGGCAGCGTGGCGCGCGCGGGCGAAGTGGGCGTGCCAAAGAGCGGCTCGATGCGTCCCGGGGCGGAAGGAGGCATGAGCGGCGATGGGCCTCTCTTTGGGGGCAGCTCCCTCGGCGGCGGGAAGCTGAGCTTGGCGGCAGGAGACGGGGGAACAGCCGTATCCTTGTCCTTCACCGGAAACGGCAGGGTCGGTGTGCCCGCGGGTTGGGAGGTCGAAGCCAGGTCCTTGCCGAGGAAGCCGGCCTTGGGCATCGGCTTGGCGCTCTCGGGCCCGGAAGGCTTGCTCGTTTGAGGTGAGGAGGGAGCGGCTGGGGGCGGGGGCGCAGACTTCGGAGCCCCCGGCTGCGACGGTTGCCCTGCCGCGCTCCCCGGCGCAGCGTCGGGCGTCGACCCGACAGCCTTTTTCGTGTCTTGAGCCATCCACCCGTCCGTGCCGTCCGCAGAGAGCGGATCGATCGAATGTCCCAGCCGAGTGATACTGCAATCACCCGGTCAGGCTCAAACGTCATCTCTCGCGGGATGCGAGTTGCCAACGGCCATCGGCCCCATCCCCCGACTCGATGCGGATCCCTACACAATCATGCCTAGTCGCCGTTTTGGGCCAAATAAAGATGGAAACGCCTGTTTTCCGCGATGTTCCATAGAGTTATGGGGAATGTGCGGTGTTCATCGAGCGCGGTTTACGGCTGTTTATGACTAAGCGGGCAAACTGGACCGCGCCGGCGCCGTCCGTTCGCCGGCACGAGCAAGATCAGATGCCAACAGACGAAGCCCATTCAAAGCCCGCGGAGGGGCCCGACTCGGCCCCCGTCGACCGCGCCCATCTCGCCCGCTACACGCGGGGGGACGAGCGTCTCGAGCGCGAGATCCTGGACCTTTTCGTCGCTCACCTTCCGGTGACGCTGGCGGCGCTGCGAGGGGCCGCCACCGACAGGGACTGGTTCGTCTCCTCCCACACGCTCAAGGGATCCGCCGCCGCCGTGGGCGCGTGGCGGGTCGCTGCCCTTGCGAGCGATGCGGAGAAGCTCGCCGCCGGCGCGGGCCGCGAGACACGGGCCGCGGCGATCGAGGGCCTCGAGGCCGCCGCGCGCGAGGTCGAAGCCTACGTGGCCGCTGCCCTGCCTCCGGTCACCCCTTAGGTGCTATCTGGCCTCGACCGGCTCGAGGATCGCCGCGTCGTCGTTCACGGGCTTGTTCACGCGTGTAGAGATCGGCCAGATCTTCATCGGTCCCGACGGAAACGGCGCGAGCAGGCCGCGCGGATCGGGATCGAGCGTGCTGAGCCAATGGTCGTAGGACTCGGCCGGGATGATGACCGGCATGCGGTCATGGATGGAGCTCAAGAGCTCGTTCGCGGTCGTCGTGATGACGGCGAACGTCCGCACCCAGGTCTCGCTCCCCGGCGCCTTCCAGTTCTCCCAGATGCCGGCGAGCGCAAAGGGCGCCTCGTCTTTCATGCCGATGGCGAACGGCAGCTTGGCGCCGGCACCCTCCGTCCGCCGCCACTCGAAGAAGCTATCGACGGGGACGAGGCAGCGCCGGCGTTTATAGGCGTCGCGAAACGACGGCAGCGAGGCGACCGTCTCGGCTTTGGCGTTGATCGGCTTTCTGCCCCCGGCCGGCTCCTTGACCCAATAGGGAATGAGCCCCCAGAGGAGGTGGTCGAGGCTGCGCTCGCCCGTCTCCGTGTTCTGGCGGATGACCCAGTGGTCCTGGCCGGGGCTGCCATTGTAGCGCGGCGGCACGTGCAAGGGCTCGATCAGGGCAACAATGCTGAGCCCGAGCTGGTTCGGAGGGCTTTTTTGCGTAATGCGTCCGCACATTGGGCCAGATTGATCGAGCCGGGCTGTTCCTGCAACCCGGGAGGCCCGGCTCCGTTTCGGGCGCCCCGGCGCCTGAGACAGCGCGCATGCTTGAATTCGCCCGCCGCGGCGTCTAAGTCTGCCGCCGCCGCTTGTGCCTTGGCAGGGCCGCGCCAACACCGAGAACGCCGGGAGACCTTCTCCGCATGGTCAAGATCACGTTTATCCAGCCCGACGGCGTGAGCCAGACCGTCGACGCCGAGCCGGGCGTAACCGTGATGGAGGCGGCCAAGATGAACGACGTGCCCGGCGTCGAGGCGGAGTGCGGCGGGGCGTGCGCCTGCGCGACCTGCCACGTCTACGTCGACGCGGCCTGGCAGGAAAAGACCGGCAAGCCCTCCGAGATGGAAGAGGATATGCTGGACTTCGCCTTCGACGTGCGGCCCGAGAGCCGCTTGAGCTGCCAGATCAAGGTGGTCGCAGAGCACGACGGTCTCGTGGTCCGCGTGCCCGGCAAACAGTTCTAGGGAGTGCGCGCCTCATGTCCGCACACGATATCGCCGTCTCGGGCGGCGGGGGCGGCGGCCCGATCGAGACCGACGCGGTGATCATCGGCGCAGGCCCCGTCGGCCTCTTCGCCGTGTTCGAGCTCGGCCTCGTCGACATCAAGTCGCACCTAATCGACATCCTGCCCAAGGCCGGCGGTCAGTGCGCCGAGCTCTATCCTGAGAAACCGATCTACGACGTCCCGGGCCTCGCCGTCGTCACCGGCCAGGAGCTCACCGACCGGCTGATGGAGCAGATCAAGCCGTTCGGGGCGACGTTTCATCTCGGCGAGCGCGTCGACACGCTGGCGCGCACCGCGGACGGCCGCTTCCGCCTGACGACGGATCGCGACAAGTTATTCTTGACGAAAGTGGTGGTGATCGCGGCGGGCGGCGGCTCGTTCACCCCCAAGCGTCCGCCGCTCGAGGGCATCGAAGCCTACGAGGGCACATCCGTGCACTATTCCGTGCGCCGCATCGAGGACCTCCGCGGCAAGGACATCCTCGTCGTCGGCGGCGGCGACTTGGCGCTCGACTGGACACTCAACCTCGAGCCGGTCGCCAAGAAGTTCCACGCTGCTCCACCGGCGCGACGAGTTCCGCGGCGCTCCCCACTCGGTCGAGAAGATGCGTGCGCTTGTCGGGGCCGGAAAGATCAGGCTGCTGATCGGTCAGGTCACCGCGCTTGCGGGAAGCGGCGGCCAGCTCGAGGCGGTGACGGTCAAAACTAAGGACGGCGAGGAGCGCCTCCCCTGCACGGCCATGCTGCCGTTCTTCGGTCTCACCATGAAGCTCGGGCCCGTCGCCGATTGGGGTCTCAATCTGCATGAGAACCTGATCCCGGTCGACACGGCGAAATTCGAGACGAGCGAGAAGGGCATCTTCGCCATCGGCGACATCAATTGGTATCCGGGGAAGCTCAAGCTGATCCTGTCCGGGTTCCACGAGGCGGCGCTCATGGCGCAGCAGGCGTACAAGTACGTCTATCCCGACAAGAAGCTCCTGTTCCAATACACGACATCGTCTTCGAGCCTGCAGAAGAAGCTCGGCGTCCGCTGAGCGAGATTGATTGCAGCAAGGCTACGTCATTCCGGCCGAGCGATAGCCAGAGGCGCGAGCGCGCGAGGAAACCCAGCGTGGAGCTGCCGCAGGCACCATAGTGCGTCTTCGACGAGTTTCTGCGCTGGCTTCCAGCTCTGCGCGCCGAAATCGCGGAGGTTGGCTGAAATGACGAAGCGTGCGCCGACGGGCGTCAATAGTTGCTGTTGTCGGTCGGCAGCGTGACCTTCATGCCTTCGCTGGAAGAGCCGCCGCCACCCCACAACCCCGACAAGAGGCCTTCGTCGGCGACCGACGCCGTCTTCGGGGCAATGACGGTGAAGTCGCCCGCGAGATGACGGTTGAGGGTGGATCTTGATCTCCTTGGTCCGGTCGGACGTGCAGTAGTCGGACTGGTCGGCGATGGCCTTGGTCACTCCGTTGTAGGCGGTGTCGTAGATCTTTTCTATCTGCGGCAGATCGGCAGGCGTCACGCCGCCATGGGCCGGTCTCCGACGCGCGAGATAGTTCGCCTTGAGCGTTTGCGGATTGAAATTATATCCGCACTTCTTCGCGCGCGCGGAAACAGCGGCGACGCCGAACGCCCGCGTGGTCGGATCGGCGGTAGGGGATGGACGCGGTCGCGGGCGGCGGGGGCGTCGAGCCGCCGAAGAGCGTGGTCGGGACCATACCGCTGCCGGAGGAGCAGGCGGAGAGAGCAAGACCACTCAAGAGACTGGCAAAGAGAGCGCGCGTCATCGGTCATCCAACCCCGAATTTGCTCATTCCTCGCCAACAATTGCCGCCTTTTGAGGGCGCCGTCAATCGAGGCAGAAGTTATTGATATTTCGATGGTAATTCAGTGTCCTCAGCAGAGGCCGAGCAGGAGCGCAATGCGCACGAGCTCAGTCGGCGTGCGGGCGTTGAGCTTCGCTCTCAGCATGGCGCACGAGCTGGCGACGGTCTCGGACATGAAGCAG
This sequence comes from uncultured Alphaproteobacteria bacterium, assembly GCA_963740475.1. Classification (GTDB taxonomy): domain Bacteria; phylum Pseudomonadota; class Alphaproteobacteria; order Rhizobiales; family Hyphomicrobiaceae; genus Hyphomicrobium_C. The sequence goes on from CAVUEM010000007.1 coordinate 41,084, forward strand.
CCGGACCCCATCAGTCATACAATCCCCCGCGGCCATCGGCGACCACGCAGTTGTTAGCCGGTCGGCCTCCCGAGCTGGCCACGGATAAGTCACGCGAAATTGGCTTCGTTTTGCCAAAACTTGAGTTAAGGCGCCACCGTAGTTCACTCGAGGTCGTACAAATAATGCAGCCAGCGAGTTAGGGGGGCTTCTTCTTTAGCCGCACGCCAGGGCCGTGCTTCTCGTCTTGGTTGATGAAGATAATCCCCATTTCCTCCAGTGCGCCCTGAATTAGATGAAAGGTCCTCACATTGCCGCGAAGCGCATCTGGCGCGGTCTCCAATCTTTTTATGGTGGCCAACCCGACACCCGTGACCTTCGCCAAAGTCGATTGGCTAATGTGCAGAAGCGCCCTTGCTGCTCGGATTTGGGAGGGGTGAAGCATCACCCATGGTCCCAAAGTCGGACTTGACTATCAGCCTTTTTTATGATGCTATAGGAATCATGACAGACGCTCATGAGGCTGTCATGCGTAGCGCCTGTTGTGAGCGGATGATTATCCGTCGAGAAACGGCGAACCATTTGGCGTTGCGCGATCGCCTGCTCGCTGAGATTCCTGACATCGACGAGGAGACTTTGGCGATACGCTGGAGGGAATGACTGATCTCAGGGAGATGCTAGCCGAGCTGATCCGCTCGGCCCTCGACGACGAGGCCTTGCCTCGGGCCTCTCCACCCGTCTTTCCGAGATGAGGGCGCGCGTCGAGCGGCTCGAAGGCCGCGCAGCAACGCGCAAGCGTCACCTTGTGCGGGGCGATGACGGAGGCCGGAGATCAAGAAGCCTCGTCGTACCCGACTTCACCGCGTCGCTCCGACGAGCGGCCCCCGCGCTCGAGATCGTCGCCGAGGAAAGCATCCCGGCGCCTACTGGAAGCCACAGCCGGCCAAGCTCGACCGCCAAACCCTGCTCGCCGCACTGAAGAGCGGCGTGCACATCGATGGGGTGGCCCTTGCTGCGCCCAGTCTCCAACTCAGCGTGAGAACGAAGTAATGGCGTTAACACCAAACAGCGCCGGTCTTTGACAGCCAAGCTCAAATACCGGCACGTCAAGACGCGGTCGAGCCAGGGCGCCACGCTCAGCTACCTCGAGGGTTGGCACGTCATCGCCGAGGCCAACCGGATTTTTGGCTACGACGGCTGGGACCGTAGGACCCTCTCGCCCAGGTGCGTGTGGTCGGAGCGGCAGGCTGGCCAGTCGCAGCGCTTTTACCCACCAAGGTGCGCGTGACCGTCCGGGCCGGTGGCGAAGGTCATCATGCGCGAGGGCATTGGCACCGGCTTCGGGCGCCCGCGTTTGCCGAAGCCGCCCATGAAATTGGGCTCAAGGCGGCCGAGACGGACGCCACCAAGCGCGCGCTGGCGACGTTCGGCAATCCCTTCGGGCTCGCGCTCTACGACAAGGACCTCGCCCACGTTACGCGACGCGCCAAGCAGGCCTTGACCGCAGCCTCGCCAGGCGAAACCGAGCCAGCGGGGCTCGAGCTCAGAACCGAAGTCGGCCGCGATCAGCGCTTCAATGATCCGGATACCTTTGTCGCGGCGGCGCTCAAGGCCATCGCCCGCCTGCGCACGCTCGACGCGGTCTATGCGTTCTGGGAGCAGAACCTCGCCGCGCTCCGCGCGCTACGCCAGATGACAAGCGGCCGCGACCCCGATCCCGTTGCCGCGATCATTTCGACGTTGAAGGGCAAGGCGCGCGCATTGGGCTGGCTCGCGGAAATTCCACCGCGCAGCGAGAAGGGCTCCAACGCCCCCGACCCCGCCGCGACGCGGGCGCGCTCAGCGT
>CAVUEM010000008.1:0-12012 GCA_963740475.1 uncultured Alphaproteobacteria bacterium
GGATATTGGGCTTGCTCGCCTGGGCAAGTGCAAGTTGCGGTATCGCGAGCGACGCAATGCCTATGATCAAAACGACCATAAGCTTCCTTACGTAAGTGTAAGCATGCATGGGGCAATCTCCCTGATGAGGTCACCCCCCCTCCGTCTAACAGTTACTACATCATGTCAGCCCTCAGAGGGTTTTGCACCCACTGTTGCAACGTTGCACTTTCTTCGTCGCGGAATAGGTTCGGTGGCTTATCCCGACGCGCCCGAATTTCACACAATGGTCATGCAGCACGCGCGACGGGGCGCCAAGGAGACGTGCACGTTGACTGACGCACTGATAAGCCTCACCCATGGACCCAATTGAGGCTAGTGAGGCTGCAATATGGGGCTGAAGCAGATCGCTCCCAATCGCTCGGCCCTTACGACGATGCTCAAGCTTACGGTCGTCTATGGACTGATATTCCTCACCGTCGGAACGTGTTTCTCGCGCCATCGTGTCATCGCGCAGGCCGGCAAAAGCGATGCAACATCGGCCCCCATCGCAACGGTCGGCTTTGTCGGCTCTGCTGCCTGCGCTCAGTGCCATCAGCGCGAACATGCCGACTGGCAAGCTTCGCAGCATGCGGTCGCGATGCAGGAGGCCAACGACACGACGGTGCTCGGCCATTTCGACGGCGGCACGTTCAGCCACGAAGGCGTGACCTCGACCTTCTTCAAGAAGGGCGACAAATTCTGGGTCAATACCGAAGGTCCGGACGGCAAGCTCGCAGATTTCGAAATTCGCTACACGTTCGGCGTTTCGCCGTTGCAGCAATACCTGATCGAATTTCCGAAAGGCCGGCTGCAGGCACTCGGCATTGCCTGGGACGCGCGCGCGCAGGATGAAGGTGGCCAGCGCTGGTTTCATCTCTATCCTGATCGTAAATTGACGCCCGATGATCCGCTGCACTGGACCGGAATCGACCAGAATTGGAATTACCAGTGCGCATTCTGTCATTCCACTAATCTCAAAAAGAACTACGACCCAACCGCCGATAGCTTCCAAACGACATGGACGGAGATCAGCGTCGGCTGCGAAGCCTGCCATGGGCCCGCCTCGAACCATATGGCCTGGGCGTCGAAGACGGGCGACTGGCAGCGCTTCGACGGTCCGGGCAAGGGGTTCGCGACAAGCTTTGATGAGCGCAAAGGCATCACCTGGCACATGGGTGCGAGCGGGACCGCTGCTCGGTCCGAGCCTCGCAAAACGAGCAAGGAGATCGAAACGTGCGCCACCTGCCACGCTAGGCGCCAGCAGTTCTCCGATGCCGCTCAGACAGGACGGCTTTTCGATGCCTTCCGCCCCTCACTCCTCGAGCCGGGGCTGTTCCACGTCGACGGGCAACAGCACGATGAGGTTTACACCTACGCCTCGTTCCTCGAGAGCCGCATGCACGCCGCCGGCGTGACCTGCTCGGATTGCCACGACCCGCACACCCAGAAGCTCCGCGCGCCCGGCAATGCCGTCTGTGCACAGTGTCACGCGCCGGAAACGTTCGATACGGCGTCACATCACCATCATGGGGCCGGCTCCAAGGGCGCCGCGTGCGCCGCCTGCCATATGCCGACGACGACTTACATGGTCGTCGATCCCCGCCACGACCACTCGATGCGCATTCCGCGCCCCGATCAGACGTATTTCCTCGGCACTCCCAACGCCTGCAATCAGTGCCACAGCGACAAGACTGCCGCCTGGGCCAGCGACGCGATCAAGGCGTGGCACCCGTCCCCCAAACGCGGCTACCAGGGCTTCGCCGAAGCCTTCGACCTTGCCGACCGCGGTGCTCCGGGCGCGCAGGCGAAGCTCAAGCAGGTCGCCGAGGATGCGGCGCAATCGGCGATCGCGCGCGCCAGCGCGGTTGCTCGCCTCGGGCGTTTCCCCACTCCAACGTCGCTCGGGATCGTCGCGCAAGGGTCGAAGGATGCCGATCCGAGCGTGCGCGCCGCCGCTGTCGCCGCACTCGCCGACGCCGACCCGCGCGTGCGCCTCGCGCTGCTGCCGCCGCTGCTCGCCGACGAGGTCCGCGTCGTGCGAATGGAGGCCGCCCGGGCGCTGGCCGGCGAGACCGAGCAACATCTGAGCCCCGGCGACCGCGAGCGCTTCCAAATTGCGCTCGATGAATATGTTGCGGCGCAGAGGTTCAACGGCGAACGGCCGGAGTCGCTGGTCAATCTGGCGGCGCTCTATAGGGCGCGTGGCCAAGTCGGCGAGGCCGAGGCCGAGCTCTTGAAGGCCATCGCGATCGACCGGACCTTCGTCCCGGCTCCCGTCGCCCTAGCCGAGCTGCGCCGGACGCGCGGAGAGGAGAGCGCTGCAGAAGAGACGCTGAGGGATGCCCTCGAGGCAGCTCCCAATTCCGCCGCGCTCGTGCACGCGCTCGGGCTGTCGCTGGTGCGCCAGAAGCGAAAGGAGGAGGCCCTTGGCAAATTGAGCGAGGCCGCAAAGTTGGCCCCCGAGGAGGCGCGGTTCTCTTACGTGGCCGGAGTGGCCCTCTACGACTCCGGCAAGCCCGCCGAGGGGTTGGCGGCCCTCGAGGCCGCGCTCACCCGCCACCCTTACGATCGCGAGATCCTCTACGCGCTTGCGTCCTATGAGCTGCGGGCGGGCCGGCTTTCGTCGGCGCTGCGGCGCGCCGAGTTGCTGCGAGACCTCGAGCCCGAGAACCCGGCATTTGATCGGCTGCTGGCAACGATCAAGGGACAAGTGAGATGAGATGCGTGCTATAGGCCGGGCAAATGCGCACGCACTCGCGGCTTGCGGCATCCAGCGGAGTGGATATGTCGAGACCGGTAATTTTCACCATTGCCGCAGCCTGGGACGATGAAGCCTCGGTCTGGAGCGGGCATTGCGACGACATTCCGGCCGCCGCCGACGCCGCCACGCTCGACGAACTCTTGGCGAAGATCTCCGCCATGGCGCTCGACCTGCTGCCCGACAATCACGCCGGTGTCGTTCCGGCGTCGCTGTTTCTCCAGATCACGGCGCTGCGCGAAGCCGAGCCGGCCGCGGTCTGAATGGCGCCGCAGTTCGACAAGCCGCTGCGCGATTTGCTGCGCGACGCGGGCTGTTCCGCCGGACCGCAGCGCCCGGCTCTACTTGTCGAGGGCTTTGCCCTATTTGCCCGCCAGGAGCTCGGTCGGCCGCTTCCCGATCACGCCCGGAAGCACAAACAGATAAACGAGCCCGATCAGGAAATCGCCTAGGCCGAGTACACCGGCCATCGTTCCCAGATGCCCGAAGAACCCATAAGGGATGAGCAGCGCAGCCGCGATCCAACGTAAGATGCCCTCCCAAAAGATGGCCCAGCCGTATGTCGGCAGATCGCGTGCGCCGAACATCTGAATCACGGCCGTGAACAGGAGAAAGCCGGCGATGAGTTGTCCGAGGACGATATCCGCAATGTTGATGCCGAGAGAGAGATGGATCGCCGGCACCGCCATCCCGGCAGCAAGTCCCAGATTGTAAACACCGCCCCAGTAGACGAATTTCGAAAGCGTCGGAAGATTCATGTAGCCCCTGTCTCTGTTCGCCGGGGGTCGTGCGGCGATCGCCGCGAGATCGCCCGGCCATTAGACGTCTAGCTTCGCGCGGCGAACGCGGATACGGCCTCATCGCCCGCGTGACCGAAGGTGGTAATGACCCACACGCCAACTTCGATCGCCTTTATCAATCCATGCAAGTGAGGAGCTTCGGACGGCTTGGAAAGTTCGACTTCCTCGCGATGGTGGGACGCCTTGAACTTGCTCCCATCTCCCCCAGGATCCGCCTATCTAGGCGGTGCGACCGGACCGCTCCGGGGTGCGCGTCTTCTATTCGGTGGGCGAGTGGACCGCCCGTTCTCATCGGTGGGCATTGTCGTCTCTTGGCTCACCTCCTTTCCCCCTCCCACGGCTCTGGCGGAACTGGTAATTTGCCGCAATCTGGTGTTCGATTTCAGGTCCGCCTCGCGCCGGGGACGCGGCGCGGGCCTGGGCGTGCGTCCGCGGTACCGGCGCCGCGGCTAAAGCCGTGCGCAGACAGAGACTTAGCCGAGACATAGAGCGAGACCCGAGGTAGCAGGCACGTGAGCGATTGGCTGTTCAAGCAGGGCAGGCGCGACCGGCTCATCAACTGGCTCGGCATCGATTCGTTCATCGATGCCTCGGTCAACGACACGCTTGCGCGCATCCGCGACACCTGGGACGCAGGATCGAGCTTCTTCGCGCGCTTTCGCATCACCGGCTGGCGCCGCCTCGCCAACGAGGGGGTCTCCGAGTGCTTCTCGCTCGCCCTCGGCGGCGTCCTCGTCCTCTACGCGCTGGCGCTGCCCGCCTTCCTCGAGTTCGACGAGGGGCGCTTCCTCACCGGGCGCTACAGCGTCAAGTTCCTCGACGCGTCCGGCAACGAGATCGGCCAGCGCGGCATCCTCCACAACGACGCGGTGCCCCTCGACGAGATCCCCGATTCCATCATCAAGGCCACCCTCGCCACGGAGGACCGGCGCTTCTTCGAGCACTTCGGCATCGACGTCATGGGCACGCTGCGCGCCCTCGTCGAGAATCTCCGCGCCAACGAGGTCGTCCAGGGCGGCTCCTCGATCAGCCAGCAGCTCGCCAAGAACCTCTTCCTCTCCTCCGAGCGCTCGCTCGACCGCAAGATCAAGGAGGTGTTCTTAGCCTTCCTGCTCGAGACGCGCTTCACCAAGCGCGAAATCCTGAAGCTCTATCTCGACCGCGCCTACATGGGCGGCGGCGCCTTCGGCGTGGAGGCGGCCTCGCAGTATTATTTCGGCAAGTCCGTGCGCGAGGTAAACCTCGCCGAGGCGGCGCTGCTGGCAGGCCTCTACAAGGCGCCGACGAAGTTCGCCCCCCACATCAACCTGCCGGCGTCGCGCGCACGCACCAACGAGGTGCTGCAGAACCTGGTGGAAGCCGGCTTCTACACGCCGGCGCAGGTGCACGAGGCGCGCCTCCACCCCGCCAAGACCGTCGAGCACATCAATACGACGAGCCCCGACTGGTTCCTCGACTGGGCGTTCGAGGAGGTGCAGCGCATCGCCGAGGGCAAGAACCAGTACGTGCTGACGGCGCGCACGACGGTCGACCTCAACCTGCAGAAGCAGGCGGACGAGATCATGGCGTCCAACATCAGGAAGGAGGGGCGGAGCCTGCGCTATAACTCCGGGGCGACCGTGGTGCTCGAAACGGACGGGGCCGTGCGTGCCCTCGTCGGCGGGCCGGACTACGGCGAGAACCAGTTCAACCGCGCGACGCACGCCAAGCGCCAGCCTGGCTCCTCGTTCAAGGTCTACGTCTACGCGACCGCGCTCGAGAACGGGTATAACCCGAACACGACGGTGCGGGATGCGTCCCGCTCGTGCGGGCGGTGGCATCCGTCTAACTATGGCGGCGGAGGGGGGAGCGGGGCGCGCATGCCGCTGTGGCTCGCGCTCGCCAAGTCCTACAACACGGTCGCGGCCGAGCTGTCGTTCGCGGTAGGCCGTGAGAAAGTGATCGAGATGACGCAGCGGCTCGGCGTCCGCGGCATCCGCAAGAGCTGCTCGATGGCTCTCGGCGACTACGGCATCCCGCCGATCGAGCACGCGGGCGGGCTCGCGACCTTCGCCAACGGGGGCAAGAGTGCGAGGCCGTACGCGATCCTCGACATCGTGACGTCGAAGGGCGACCTCATCTACTCGCGCGAGCGCGACGAGCCCGAGCCCCCGCAGCTCGTCAAGCGCGAAGTGGCCGAGAAGATGAACTTCATGCTGCAGAAGGTTGTGACCGAGGGCACCGGCGGCCAGGCGGCCCTCGATTTCACCAACGTCGTCGGCAAGACCGGGACCAGCACGGGGCCCAATGACGTGTGGTTCGTCGGCTTCACCGGCAAGTACGTCGGCGTCGTCTGGCTCGGCAACGACGACAACCGTCCGATGTCCTCCGGCAACACCGGCGGCCATATGGCGGCGCCGCTGTGGCACTCGATCATGGCGGTCGCCCATACCGACATGAACATACCGACCATACCCGGCCTTGCGCCGCACCCGGTGCAGATCGCCGAGCAGCAGCGTCTCGCCGAGATGAGGGCCAACAACCCGGCGCTGGCGGCGGAGATCGACGGGACAGCCGGAGGCCAATCAGCATTCCTCGAGCCTCATGCCCGACCCGACCAAGGAGTCGCTGAAACGCCTCGCCACCGCCTTGCGCAAGGCGGCCGGCATCGCCGAGCCCGCCGCCCCCGTCCCGGCTGCCCCCAACAGCGACGGCACGAAATCGGCAAAGCCGGAGAAGAGGGCCGATCGCGCGCCCACGCCCGACGACGGCGCACGCGGCTCCCGTGTCTCGACGACCGCTACCCCGCCGGGATCAGGCGAGGGGCCGCGCCGCCTTGTCCCTTGAGGCATTCCGAGGATGAGCTTTCTTGTCCACCGGTTGAAAAAGCGCGCCGCCGCCGCGATGGGCCTCGCTGCGGACTGGTCGCTCTTCATCGGCATCGTGCTGATCGGCGGACTTGGCTCGAGCTGGTACATGGTCGAATCGGGCTCTCGGCTCACGACAGCGACGGTCGGACCCTGGACCACCTGGACGGCGGCCGCGCGTCCCGACGCCGATCCCTATACGCGGGCCCACTACGCGCGCATCGGCGTGCTCCCCTTGAGCGCCGAGTTCGCGCAGACCTACATCGCCCGCACCGACAGCGACGGGCGCGCCCTTCATTCGTCCTGCGACTACGCGATCGAGGGTCGAGACATACCCACCCATTGGTGGAGCTTGAGCGTCTTCAACTCCAAGGGCCGGCTCATTCCCAACGCCGCCCAGCGCTACACGTACACGAGCGACACGATCGCCCTCAATCCGGACGGATCGTTCACGGCCTCGCTCGCTCGCGACGCGAGAGCCGGCAATTGGCTGCCGACGGGGGGAGCGGGTCGACTCGCCCTTTCCTTCAGCGTCCTCGATCTCGGCGTGCGCGCCGTCGCCAAGGAGGGCGAGATCGAGGAGCGCCTTCCCGTTATCCGCAGACGGAGCTGCTGATGCGCGTGCTGGCAAAGCTCAGAAATACCAACTGGCACCTCGTCGCGCTGGCGTTTTTCGCTGTCGGCATACTCCACATCGTGGCCACGCTTGCCGCGCCGAGCCTCGTGATCTCGCCGGCCTACGATCAGATCGCCCAGGACCTGCCGCTCAACCGCATGCAGATCCTACCGCCCGTCACGCCCTCGTCCCAGCCGCTGCCGTTCCTGGCGCCCGACGCGCGCTACGCCCTCTGCCGGTTCGACACAACCGACGGCGCCGTCGCGATCACCGCGAGGCTGCCCGGGCCGGGGTGGATGCTCGCGCTCTACACGGCCGAGGGAGAGAACTTCTTCTCGACGGTAGCGCGCCCAGGGCCGGCGACCGACGTCTCGCTGATGCTGGTCCCGTCCGAGGACCGCTTCATGGGCCTCACGCCCGAGGCGCGCTCGGGGTACGAGGTGGCGAACAAGACATTGACGGTTGGCGCCGAGACGGGCTTGGCGATCATAAGGGCGCCCAGCCAGGGCGCGGCCTACGAGGCGCGCAATCTCGCGGAACTGAGGCGGGCACAGTGTGCCTTCCGCAAGACCTGAAACTTTCTGTCAGTCCTCGAGCTCTAGGAGGTCGCGGTGACGGGCCCTGCGGCTCCGTTTCGGCGCCGGCTCCGTCTCCCGCTCATAGCGTATGCCGGGAAAGATCACGATATCCGCGCAGCTCTGGCGCGCGGCCTCGCTGGTCGGGCTCTGCACCCGAGCAACTCGGGCCGGGAATTCGAGTATCGTCGCCATAGCGGCTTCCCCTTGGACTGCGCCATCGCCCGCGCGCGTGCTCCCGGAACTCGAACTTGCTTTTCTCTTTTGCGTGATTTGAAGGCTGCGTCGGTTAACGAAGAGTTAACGCGCGAAGCTGGTGTGGCGCATGCGCGACAGCGAAGCCTTACCGCTCGGGCTCGAGGAGCCAGCCATCGAGACCATGGGCGCCCTCGCGCGTCTCGATCTCGACGATCCAAAGGTCGGGATCGAACGCGCTTTCCCGGCTCAGATAGGCCTCGACCGCCGCGTCGGCAGCGCCCGACGGTGAGAGGCAGGGCTGCCAGAGCCGATCCTCCTCGGCCCCGGAAAGGCCAGCCGGCGCCGGACCGAACAAGAGCGACGTCCCGTCGAGGCGGTTGACGCGAATGAAGATCGCGCCCGCGTCGTTGTCGCCGTGGCGCACCACGACGGCCGGCAGGCCGACCCCCGCGCAGCGCCGTAGATAGGCTTTGACCCAAATGTCGGCTCTGAGGCGCATGCCTATCCCGGGTATCCTGGTCGGGCTCACCAGGTCTGGGTGAGTGTGCCCTGTCCGGCGACGCGCGCCAATCGCGCGACAAGCGCCCCCGAGATGCGGCCGCTCTCCGGCATCTTCTGGGCGGCCTCGAAGGCGCGAATGGCCTTGACCGTGTTGGCGTTGAGCCGACCGTCGATCGCTCCGGGCTTGAGCCCGATGCTCTCGAGCCCCCGCTGCACGGCTTTGATTACGATCTCGGCTTCTGGCCCCGGATCGCCCGACACGCCGCCGGCCGGCGGAGGCGCCTCGCCTTCCGCTCCGAGAACGAGACGCTTGAGGAGCGTCTCGTCCGGCTCTCCCGTCAGCGGCAAACCCCGGTCGGCTTCATAGGCCATGATCGCGGCCCGCGTCACGAGCCCCGCCATGCCGTCGACGGCCCCCGCCTCATAGCCTTTCGCCCGAAGCTCGCGCTGAACGGCCCGCGTCAGCTCGGCACGATCGCCGCCGCCCTCCCGCGTTTGGGGACGGGCCGGGCCGGTGCTCCCGGTCGTAAGTTGCAGCGACCACGCCGGTATCGGGCCTTGCCCGCCCGCGCCGGCGACGGTGCGTGCCGCCGGCTGAAGATAGAGGAGGTTAGCCGCGAGCCCCCCCGAGAGAAGGACGAACGCGGCAATCCCCGGGCGAACCCAGTACGGCGTCATGATCGAGGCGACCTTCTTCCACACGCGCAGGTATGATCGGCCCCGATTATCGAAAGTCGCCGTTAAGAGGGTGTTAACCCGCGAAAGACCGCCCCGAGGAGCCCGGCGCAAAATCGATAAAATTCGCGGCAAATTTGCAGATAACTCGCTTAAATCACGCATAAAATGCACGCCCGCGTCTCCGCTCTTCCTTCGCGCCTCTAGGGTATCGTCCTGCCACGGTGAGTGGTGCGCCCTCGATCGGCGCGAAGTGCGTTCGGAGCAGTTATGTCCCTCTTCAAAGTAGCGATGGTGCTCTCCCTCGGCATTGCCGTGATGCCGTCGGACGAGGCCCAGCAGAAGCGGCTCTACCAGAACGCCGCCGCCGCGGCGTACTGGACGGCGACGTTCTGCGATCGCAACGGCGCAGACCTGCGACACCGCCTCATCGCTGTGGGCCACGTTCCTGAGGAAGGCCGAATTCGCGGGCCAGCTTGTCTATGACGTGGCCCAGCACTATTCCGCCGGTGCAGAGGGCGCAGCAAGCGTCGAGCCTGCGTCCTACGGCTCGCGCGCCCTCGAAAGATCGACCGACCGCGGCACGCTGAGGCCGGAAGATCTTCGTCCCGAATGGCGCGGCATGAGCGTCCGCCAGGGCGCCTGACGAAGCGCCGGGGTTGTCTCCCGCACGTTGAGGCCTATCTGCCCTTGCGCCTCGCCGGGAGCGACGCTTATCTCTCTAGTGAGAGAGGCGGGTCGCGCCTCCGGCGGGACGAAGTCGCTGATGAACTTTGCGCAAATACGCTCCGATTTTTCCGTCCTCGACGATTGGGAGGATCGGTACCGTTACATTATCGAGCTGGGCCGCATGCTCTCCCCGCTTGCGCCCGAGCTCCGGACGGACGCGACAAAGGTGCGCGGGTGCGCAAGCCAGGTCTGGCTCGTGAGCAGCAATAGGCCGGGCGCGGACGGCAAGACCCAGGTGCTTCATTTCGAAGGCGACAGCGACGCGCATATCGTGCGTGGATTGATTGCCATTCTCTTCGCCCTCTACGAGGGCAAGACCAGCGAGGAGATCCTCTCGATCGATCCGACCGCCGACTTTCGCGCCCTCGGCCTCAACGAGCACCTGACGCCGCAGCGCTCGAACGGCCTCGCTTCGATGGTCGAGCGCATTCGATCCGATGCGCGGGCCGCCGCGGCCGGCGAGGCGGTTCACTAGACGACGAGGGTGCAACGGGGAATGAAAGAGCACCTCCAGGCCATTGTCACGGTGCTGTCGCTCGTGAACCCGCTGGTCTGTGGCGCGATGTTCGCCCGCATCGAGGCCCATCGCCCACGCGATGCACAGGTGGGAGATGCCTCAAAGGCAGCGTTGGCCGTGGCCGTGATTCTGTCGCTGTCCGCACTCATCGGAACTCAGTTGCTGCACCTCTTCGGCGTATCTCTGGATGCCTTCATGGTGGCAGGCGGCGGTGTGCTGGCATGGATGGGCTTTTCCATGCTCAGCGGTCAGGGGGCCTCGGCGACGTCGCGCGACGCACCCTCGAATTCAGATGCGTCGCTGACGCCATTGATCCTTTTCGCCGCAAGCCCGGGGACGATCACAGGGGTCATTACGCTCTCTGCCGCCCATGCAGGGTTGGCGCTTCCGGTCACTGCCTTGGTGGCCGTCGCCGTGGCGGCTCTCGTGACTTGGCTGGTCATGTTGCTCGTTACGCGAGTGGCCGGACATGCGGGCAGAGGCGGATTCGCACAGGATACCATGTCGCGCTTTATGGGTTTGATCGTTCTGGCGATGGGTGTTCAGTTCGCACTCACTGGACTGCACAAATTCGGAACTTGATTGGGTAGCCCGTTCGGCCATGAGCCCGGTCCTGGGCTGGGCGCCGACGGCGGAGGCCACAATCACGCCTTCTGGCCCGCGCGCGATGCCCGGAAACGCGCAGCGATCTCGTGCCCTCACGCCAACGTTGGCGGCCCTGAGTTGCATCTGCGATACAGTTACAAGAGAAAGCGCGCGCCCTGTCCCCAGGATTTATGCAACCAGTACCGAAAAGGCTTTAAGGTCCCTCGTGAGCCGAGAGCTGAGCCCATTGGTCAAACGATCTGCTCATTCGTTCGTAGTGCGTGAACCAACATGAAGACTTCTCGTTCTTCTGCCTTCTTCGCCAACGGCTACCCATGCAGCAGCTTGGCGACATGCGTGCCGCCGATTGCTTAAGGGCCGTCGAAGCGGTCCGTCAGGGCGCGGACGTAAGGCTAAACGCCCCCGACAACGTCAACTCGCCCCCGATCATCCACGCGATGTGCGTTGAAGCTTCGCCCCAATTCCAGTTGCAGACGGCCGGGTTGGCTGCGGTCCTCCAATAATTCGACCACGTTCGGTGGCGCGCCGGAGCTGTTACTTGGCAGGCTCGTGGTTGAGTTTGCGAGGCATCCAGCCGCTCTGGCGACCATCCTCATGGGTGATCGTCGTCAGCCCGATCCACTTGCGCCGGACCTCGTCGTAGTGGGCCTCGGGATCGTAGACCGTCGATGATACGTCGAGGTTCAGCACGTCGAGCCTGCCGATCGCCGCAGCAACGAATAGCGCAACGACGACATTGCGCCGCGGTACGCGAGTCGCACCTCCGCGTTCACGAGATCGCGCTCGGCGTCGAGCACGTCGAGGACGGTGCGCTGACCCACCCGCTCCTCCTCGCGCACGCCCGTGAGGGCAGTCTGGTTCGCCTCGACCGGACCACATGGGACTTGGACGCGGGCACGGGCGCCGAGCAGTTGCGACCATGCCCTACGATGTCCGCCTCCGTCTCGCTACTCAACTGCTCGATCTCTGCAGGCTTTCCACATGGAACTGCTTGGCTTGACGCACTTGCGCATAGATCGAAGCCACCCTCGTAGATCGGCACGGTGAGGTTGCCGGTAACTCGCCCCACCTCGCTCTCGTCGATGTTCTTCAACTCGTCGAAGCGGTTGGAATAGCTGGCGTCGAGGGTGACTTGGGGCAGGAGCCCGCCGCGGATTTTGTCGACCGTAT
>CAVUEM010000009.1:0-36107 GCA_963740475.1 uncultured Alphaproteobacteria bacterium
TCAATGGGAGAAGATGTCGTCCTCGGCGAACCCCGCGAGATCGAGATGCACTCGGATCGGCAGGAAGCCGAACGCCGCCTCGGCGAAGTCGCGGCGCCCTTCGCGGTCGAGCATGAGGTCGAGCTTGTCCTTGATGGCGTGGAGGTGGAGCACGTCGGCCGCGGCGTGCGCCTGCTGCTGCGGTCAGCGACAACGCGCCCCAGTCGGAGCTCTGCTGCTGTTTCGACAGCTCGATGCCCAGCAGCTCCTTGCAAAGGTCCTTGAGGCCATGCCGGTCCGTATACGTCCGGGTGAGCTTCGAGGCGATCTTCGTGCAGTAGACTGGCCGCGGCATGACGCCAGATGATGCGCAACGCCGCCAGATCGAAACGGCCGAAATGGAAGATCTTCAGCACGCTTTCGTCAACGAGCAGCGCCTTCAAACGCGGTGCTGCCGGGGGGCCTTCGGATCTGGACGAGGTGCGCATGGCCGTCGCCCGCTGAGAGCTGGACGAGGCAAAGCCGGTCGCGGTGCGGATCGAGGCCGAGCGTCTCGGTGTCGATGGCGACGGAGTCGGTGAAGGCGAGGCCGGCGGGCAGGTCGTCCTGGTGCAGCTTGAGCTCATCGCGGCCGGCCTCGAGGCTCTCGCGAGGGACCCGCGGAGCCGGCGGGGATTGGTGCCCAAAGAGGACTCGAACCTCCACGCCTCGCGGCGCTAGTACCTGAAACTAGTGCGTCTACCAATTCCGCCATCTGGGCTTCGGGCCTTTCGGCTCGACGCGCTTGACCTAGTGCGACCCTGCGGTCTTGTCAATTGAGAGGCGCGGCCTTGAGAGGGCATCGGACGGCGTGTAACTCTCGGTGGATCGATGTGGCGAGTAGGATCGGAACGATGTCTGCTGGAAGTGACGGTGGCGGCCTTGTGACGGTGCTCGGCGGCGGCGGGTTCATCGGGCGCCATGTGGTCCGCGCGCTCGCCGGGCGCGGCTGGCAAGTCCGGGCGGCAAGCCGGCGGCCCGATCTCGCCGGGCATCTGCAACCCATGGGGGGCGTCGGCCAGATCCATGCTGTGCAGGCGAACATCCGGGACGAGGCTTCTGTCCGCCGCGCGGTCGAGGGCGCCGATGCGGTCGTGAACCTGGTTTCGGTTTTGGTGCCCTCGGGCCGCCAGACCTATCAGGCGCTGCATACCGAAGGAGCGGGGCATGTCGCCAGGGCGGCCCGCGATTGCGGAGCCCACGGCACTCGTCCATGTCTCCGCGATCGGCGCCAACCCATACTCGAAATCCGTTTACGCCCGGACCAAGGCGGAAGCCGAGGCCGCCGTGCTCGCGGCCTTTCCTGCGGCCGCCATCCTCCGGCCCTCGATCGTCTTCGGGCCCGAGGATCAGTTCTTCAATCGGTTCGCGGCCCTGGCGCGGATCGCACCGGTCCTGCCGCTGATCGGCGGTGGGCGCACGCGCTTCGAGCCGGTCTATGCCGGCGATGTCGCGGCGGCCATCGCCAATGCTGTCGAGGGGCAGGCCAGGCCCGGCACGACCTATGAGCTGGGCGGCCCCCAGACGTTCGCCTTTCGCGAGTTGATGCAGCTCACGCTCGCCTATTCCGGCCGGCGCCGCTGCCTGCTGCCGGTACCCTTCTTCCTTGCCAAGCTGCAGGCCGTGCTGACGAAGCCGCTGCCGGCAGCCTTGCGTCCGCTCACTGTCGATCAGGTGCGAATGCTTGCAGACCGACAATGTTGTCAGTTGATGCGGCGAGGGTCGAAGGGCGGACGCTGGCGGATCTCGGCGTCGACGCTTCCGAAAGTGATCGAGCGCCATCGTGCCGGGCTACCTCGAGCGCTTCAAGCCCCAAGGCCAGTTCGCGCACTATCGCGGCTAGATCGCGGGAGCAATTCCCGTTTCAGACTATCGTGCTCTCGCGCCATCAACCCGCTCCTAACGCCTTGCGCGTACGCTCCGAGGCGCGAGAGGGTTTGGACAATCGAGCCATGGCGGAGGACGTGTACGATCTCGCCATCGTCGGCGGCGGCATCAATGGCTGCGGGATAGCCGCCGACGCCGCCGGGCGCGGGTTGAAGGTGCTGCTCGCGGAGATGGGCGACCTCGCCGAGCGGAACCTCCTCGGCGAGCTCCAAGCTCATTCACGGCGGCCTGCGCTATCTCGAGCATTACGAGTTCCGGCTCGTGCGCGAGGCGCTCCTCGAGCGCGAGGTGCTTCTCGCCAAGGCGCCGCATATCATCCGGCCGCTGCGCTTCGTGCTCCCGCATGTGCCGGGCATGCGCCCCAAGGCGCTCATCCACGCTGGGCTCGTCCTCTACGATCACCTGGCAAAGCGCCGGTGCATCCCGCCGTCGTCGGTCGTCGATCTCACGCACGATCCCGCGGGCCGCCCGCTCAGGAGGGAGCTCTCGCAGGGCTTCGCGTATTGGGACTGCTGGGTCGACGACGCGCGCCTCGTCGTCCTCAATGCGGTTGCGGCCGCCGAGAAAGGAGCCGAGATCCTGACGCGAACGCGCGTCACGGCGGCGCGCGCAGGCGAGCGGACGTGGCATCTCACGCTCTCGGGCAGCGGGGGCGCGCGGGAAGTCGAGGCGCGCGCGCTCGTCAACGCGGCAGGTCCTTCGGCAGCGCGTCACCGATTCGCGCGCACGCGCCGTCGCGCTCCGGGCACGACACGGCTGTCACTGGTCAAGGGTAGCCACATCGTCGTGCCGCGCATCGCCGGAGCCGAGGATGCCTATCTTCTGCAGAGCGCCGACGGGCGTGTTGTGTTCGCGCTCCCCTTCGAGGAGCGCTTCACCTTGATCGGCACGACCGACGTGGCATTCGCAGGCGACCCAGCTACCGTTGCCATCGACGCCGACGAAGAGGGCTACCTCCTCGATCTCGCAGGACGGTTTTTCAAGGCGGCATTGACGCGCGAGGTCGTCTGGTCGTACGCGGGCGTGCGGCCGCTCGGCGACGACGGGGAGGGCGATCCGTCGGCGATCTCGCGCGACTATCGCCTCGAGGTCGTGACGCCTGAGGGGAGTCCCCCGCGCTGCTCAATGTCATCGGCGGCAAGATCACGACCTATCGCCGCCTGGCCGAGGCGGCCCTTCTCAAGCTCGCGCCCCATCTCCCGCCGATGGCGGGCCCTTGGACGGCAACGGCCCCGCTACCAGGGGGCGACCTCGGCGGCACGGCGGGCGGCGGCCTCGAGGCCTATATTCTCGATCTCGCTCGGCGGCGGCCGCAGATCCAGCAAAAGGTCCTCGCGCGACTTGCGCGCCTCTACGGCACGCGCGCCGACCGACTGCTCGGCGACGCCAGGTCGCCGGCCGATCTTCGGGGCCGAAATCGGCGGCTACTTGACCGAGCGCGAAGTCGCCTACCTCAAGGTGCACGAATGGGCCCGCGAGCCGGACGACGTGCTCTGGCGGCGGACCAAGGCCGGGCTCCACATGAGCGCCGAGGCTCGGAGCCGGGCCTTCGAGCGCCTCGCCCGGCTCCTCTGAGGCCCTTCCGTTAATCTCGCGCGCTATTCGGCAGCTCGGCTTGCGACGAGTATTGAGGCGGGCTCGCCGCCGGGACGGCGCACGCGAAGACTTACCTACGACTTCGGCCTTTTGCTCCCAAGCTGGCCGCGCGCCGGAGAACTTTGCCAGTCGAAATGCCGAAGGCGCATGTCTCGATGAAGTGTGCACCGCACAACGACGGTTACTTGCGTATTAACCATGATTGAACCACGTCGCTGCCCTGCCTCCGCTCCTGTGTAGGTCTGCGCTCCGTGACCAGCGGGGTTGGTAAACGCGCGGTCGTACGGCATTGATCGGCAGAGCAATTGTCGCTGCGGTCGCCAGGGGACGGGAGTGACAAGTCATGCGTGAAGTCATGATGGGAGCCGGGCGCGGCCGGGCTCGCCCAATGCTTTCCAAATCTCGGTGCCGGCAATCGTCTCTGTGCATTGCGGCATTGGCCGCCGCCGGGGGGCGCCCTCCTTCCCAAGCGGCCGAGGCGAAGTCGACGGGCTGGCTCAGCAAGTCCGAACTCTCCCAATCCGCCGCGCAGCCTTGGGTTGGCTACGGCGAAAGCGGTTACGTGGGGCGACCGGCCAAGAGTAAGCGGCACGCGAAGGTGAGGCCGGGAATTCGAAGTCCCAAGAGCTTTTCTGCTGCCGTGCGGTCGAGCGGCTACGCGACGAAGGCATCGAAGGCCGAGAAGCCTCAGCGCTTCGCCGCGCTCGAGGGCGGGCCTCTCCGTACCGATGCCCCCCGAAACGAGCCTTACGGGAGGCGGCGTGCGCTGGGTTGCATCCCTCAACTGCCTCAACGGCGCGCTCGCCTACGTTGTCGAGCGGGTTGGGTCGATGGCGCCGGTTACCGTGAACTCGACGTGCCGCAGCCGGGCGCACAACGCGCGGGTTGGCGGGGCTCGCAGATCGCACCATCTCACCGGCAACGCCGTCGATTTCCGCGTCCATGGCAACGTCAGGGCGATTTCCGCATTTCTGCGGAGCAGCGGGTCGATCGGCGGCTTCAAGCACTACGGCGGCGGCCTATTCCACATCGACCTCGGACCGAAACGCACCTGGTGAGGCCGGGCGAGGCCAGCAAGATTGCGATCGTTCTTAATGGAGACGCTTCGCGTCCATCAAGAACGTGAATCGCGATCTGATTTGAAAGTGTAGAGCGCGATTCACGCCTGACATGGATCGCGGAAGCAATTCCACGTCAGACGATCGTGCTCTAGTGATCCTGCCACGATTGGATTGTTGGAACGGCGCTCGTTAGTCGCGCGCGCCCGAGCCCGGCAGCGAGATCGGGATCGGGCCCGCCGCAGGGTCTTGGGCCGGACAGCTCGGCCTTGTTGGCCGGCGTCGCGGCCCGGATGCTAGGCGCATCCCAGTGGCCGGTAACGCGGAAGCTCGCCAAGGGCGAGGGCTCGCTCGCCGGCGTCGCAACGTCGCCTGAGGGGGCTCCCGTGACGAGGACCGTGAGGTCGAGCGTCCGCCCGGCGACGTTGACGTTGCCGCTGCCGGTGATCACCTTGTCGCCGGTCCCGGCGCGCAGCGTCTCGGTCGTCAAAACGCCATCGGAGGCAATGAAGCGTGCGCTGAGAGTGTCGAGCCTGGTCTCCTGGCTCGCTGCGTCTCCATCCTCCTTCGAGCGGGTTTGCGCTTGCCGTCCGGGCTGGGCATCGATCCCCACCCCGAGCCGCGCGCCTTGCGGCATTTGAAGCTCGACCCGTCCGTCGAGCGAGGACAGCACGGCTTCCTCCGTTCCTCCCGTCCCGGTCACCTCGATGTTGAGCGTTCCGGTTCCTTCGAGGAGCGCATGGCCGAGGTGAGAGTCTCCGTCGCCCGCGCCATGTCCAGATCGGCAAACTTGCCGCGCAGCGCGTAGCGCGGCTCGTCGCGGGTCATGTCCACCGTGAGCTGCGCGTCGCCGCTTCCTCCAAGCTCGAACTCGACCTCAGCGAGGTCGGCGAAGAGCTTGCCGTCGTTGATCGAGACCGTCGCGGCGCAGCGTCCGAGCGCCGGGCCGCCGAGGAGAGCCCGCGGAGATGCGCAAGTCGGCGTCAACCTCGCGGATGAGGGACGGGGAGGCTCTCGCTGGAAAGCGCACCAGCGAGCGCACGAGCGAAGGAAAGTCCTCCATCTTGACGAGCTCCCGGGCTCTCGTCGCGCTCGGGGAAATAGGGGCCGATATTCAAGCTGTCGAAGGCAAGTGTCCCCTCCAGCGACGGACGTTTGGGCGCGAATTTCAGCGAGAGCCCGCCGGTGGACGCATTGCCGTCGAGGGTAAATTGGGCATCCTCGAACGATATTGTATCGTCACCCCAGGTCAGCAGTCCCTTGGCCGTGAACTCCCCGAGGCCGGGACCCGACGGCCAATTGGCGCCAAGCCAACGCGCCACTTCCCTTACGCGGTAAGTTTGATCTCGGCATTTTGCGCCGAGAGCTGCGACCGCTCTCCCACCGCATAGCGGCCGTCGAAACTAAGCTCGACCAATGACCCTTGACGCGAACTCGAACCGGCACGGTTCCGTCCGTCTTGTAGTGTGGCGGCGCGGCAGGAAGCCAGTGAAGGAGTGCTCCTCTCCGCGCAGGCGGAACGAGCCGTTTGCTTGGACGGAAGCCTTGCGCGCGTAGGTCACCTCGGCGTTGACGCCGGTCAGTGTCTCCTCGCCCCCGCCCGGAGCATCGAACGTGATGGTGGCATCTCTGATCGATAGTGTATTGAACTTCAGCGCCGCGACCGCTGCCGCCATCGGTGCGAGAGCTTCGGCGCCGGGCGATGTGCCGGCGCCGTTCAATTCGCTGAAGCTCGCGCGCAGGCGCAGTTTCGCCCCGTCGAGAACGAGATTGGCCCCACCCCGCGAGAGAACTGCGAACAGTGCTTCGCCGCTCTGCGCCTTGCCGGCTTGAGCCGAATTGAGTGATAGGGTCCCCGCCTCGAGGACCAGGCCGGGTGTGGCGAGAAGGGTCAACGGCTCGGTGATCGTGAAGCTATTGCGCAACTCGGCGCGCACGTTGCCCCCTTGCAGGGCCGGAGCGCCCGTGCGCCGTTGAAGAGCATGGGAGCTGTGAGCAGGATCGCGACCAGCGCAAGCGCGGCAAAAGCCACGAGGGATGGACGGCGCCTCTCCCTATCGCCAGTCATGTGCGCTGATGCCTCGAGCTATTGCGACCAAAGGTAGGGGAGCGGTCTCCTGCGAGCGCCCCAAATTGGCTTTTTTGTTGTCCCGGCATCTTTCTTAGTAAACGGCGCATCTGCGCGCAACAACAATTCGACCCGCAGAGGTGCAGAGGCATCAATAATTATCAATTCGAATCAATGGTATATCAGGCTTCTTCCAAAAGCGAGGTTTGCGCCGCGAAGCCCTCCAGCCTGGGGCAAGGTCGACGTCAGCTTCGCGCGTCGTCGGCTAACGTCAGCTTTGCGTCCCTCCGGCGCATTCGACTTTTGCGCGCCTCCGGCGCGGCCCGTGGCAATGGCACTGTGCAAGAGGAGAACCGGAACCAGCCCAACGATTACGATGGTGAGCGCGCCGAGCGCCCCATTCTCGACCTGCTCGAGCGTCGCAAATTCATAGACGTGCGTGGCGAGCGTCTCGAAATTGAAGGGGCGCAGGAGGAGCGTTGCCGGCAGCTCCTTCATCGAGTCGACGAAGACGAGGAGACCCGCCGCGCCGGCGCGGGGAGCAACATCGGCAAGTGGACGCGCCAGAGCGTCGAAAGGGCGGTCTCGCCGAGCGCGCGGGCGGCGGCGTCGAGATTGGGTGAAATTCTGTCGAGCCCCGCGTCGATGCCCCCGAGAGCGACCGCGAGAAAGCGCGCGACATAGGCGAAGGTGAGCGCGAACAGCGATCCCGATAGTACGAGGCCCGTCGAGATCCCGAGCAAATCCTTGGCAAACGCGTCGACGCTATTGTCGAATGCCGCCAGCGGAATGAGGACGCCGAGAGCGAGCACGGTCCCCGGGATCGCGTAGCCGAGCCCGGCGAGGCGCACGGCCGGGCGGATGAAGCCGTTCCCCGCTACGCGCCGCGCGTAGCCGAGAAGGAGCGCGATCATCGTCGCCGCTGCGGCCGAGATGAGCGAGAGCATGAGGCTGTTTCCGACCGCGGACCCGAACCCGCCGGCAAGGGCCGACGAGACGTGGCCGACAGCGTCGCCGGCGAGGACGCCAAAGGGCACGGCAAAGCCGGCAAGAAACGGCAGCGCGCACGCGCCGGCCGCCGCATATCCTCGCCATCCCTCGATGTCCTGGAAGGGGATCGCGCGATAGCGTCCCGTCGTGTGGTGGACTTTTCCGCCGCCGCGGGCAAAACGCTCGACCGCGAACAGAAGCGCAATGACTAGCAGCATGACGGCCGCGAGCTGCGCGGCGCCGCCGAGGCTCGAGCGCTGGAGCCAGGTCGCGTAGATGCTGGCGGTCAGCGTCTCGACGCCGAGGTACTGCACGGCGCCGAGATCGGCGAGCGCCTCCATGACGACGAGCGCGGCGCCGGCGGCAAGAGCCGGGCGCGCCAGAGGCAGCGCAACCGCGAACAGCGCGCCCATCGGCGTGCGGCCGAGCGTGCGCGCGACCTCGAGCGCGCAGACCGATTGCTGGACGAAACTCGCGCGCGCCGCGAGGTAGACATAAGGGTAAAGGACGGAGGAGAAGACGAGGACGGCGCCGCCAAGTGAGCGCACGTTGGGAAACCAGTAGTCGCGCGCGCTTGTCCAGCCGAAGACCGACCTCAGGAGCGACTGGACGGGCCCCGCATAGTCGAACACCTCGGCGTGGCAATAGGCGACGATATAGGTCGGCATGGCGAGCGGAACGACCAAGAGCCGGTCGACGACCTCGCGCCCGGGAAAGCGGTACATCGTGACGAGCCACGCTGCCGCGGTGCCGATAGAGAGCGTTAGCGCTCCCGTTCCAAGAGCCAGCAACGCCGTATTCAGCATCGCCGGCGGCAGCACCGTCGCGGCCAGGTGCGGCCAGACGTTCTCGCCGGGGCTCAAGGCCAGAACTACCACCGAAACGACGGGGAGGGTGACGAGGGCAACGATTACCGCAACTACGGCAGTCCAGGCCGGCGACGAGCGCCGGCGCCCACGCCAGTCGGACACTGCCCGAGGCACGTCAGTAACACGGCGCAAGATCTCGCCGAGCCCCGTGCGAAGCGGCGAGTTGGATGCGGTGCCGGTCATCGGGGTGGACCTTTAGGGGCCCCTGTCGAAGCCACGCGACCGTTGGCCTTCGCCTGGGTCAGGAACTCGGACCGGCATCGAAGCGGACCTTGTCGACGAGCTCGGACGCCTTCTTTCGAAGTCCGGCGATGGTCTCGAGCGGCAACGGATCGGCCTTGAGCTCGCCCCAGCTCTTGACGAGGTCGGAAGGCTCGACGCCGGCGATGACCGGATACTCGCCGATCTTGCTCGCATAGAGTTCCTGTGCCTCAGGAGTTGCGAGATACTCGATGAGCTTTACGCCATTGGCCTTGTTAGGCGCGTTCGCAGCGAGGGCAGCACCCGAGATATTGACGTGAGTGCCCCGGTCGCCGGCATTGGGAAAGATCATTCGCACCGCTTCCGCCCACTCCTTCTGCTCGGGGTTCGAGAGCATCGCCGCCATGTAATAGGTATTGCCGATCGCGAGGTCGCAAAGCCCGGCCTTCACGTCGCGCACCGCCTCGCGGTCTCCGCCCGCGGGCTTCCGCGCGAGATTGTCTCTGAGCCCCGTGAGCCAGGCTTCGGCCTTCTCCTCGCCGTCGTGCGCGATCATCGAGGCGACGAGCGCGACGTTATAGGTGTGCTGCCCGGAGCGGATGCAGATGCGCCCCTTCCACTTGGGATCGGCAAGCTCCTCGTAGGTGATGGCATCCTGCGCAACGCGCTCCTTCGAGGCATAGACGACACGCGCGCGGCGCGTGAGCCCGAACCAGTGGTCTTGCGGATCGCGAAGCTCGGCCGGAATCGCCGTCTCGAGCGCTTTCGATTGCAGGGCCTGCGTGACGCCGGCAGCCTTCGCCTGCACCAGGAGACCGAACTCGTTGGTGAGGATCACGTCGGCAGGGCTGTTCTTACCTTCTGCGACCATGCGCTCAATGAGCCCTTCCTTCGAGTAGATCAGGTTCGTTTTTACTCCCGACTTTTCCGAAAAGCTCTTGAGCAGAGGCTCCACGAGGGAGGGCTCGCGATAGGAGTAGACGTTGACGACCTCCTCCGCCGCTGCCGGCAGAGGAAGAATGGAGGGTGCGAGGAGAAGGCTGAGAGCGGAGAGAGAGGCCCGCAGGTGTGCGCGGGTCGGGAGAGCCATAGCGTCCTCCAATAATCGGGGTTCAAGGCCCCGGTATCGGTGCGCGGTCGACGGGCGATCGCACGCGACCTCGGTCCAAATTGCGCGATTGATGGCGCCTGCGCACTAGACCAGTGCGTGGCCTGACCGTCAAGAAACGTGCGACGATTGGAGCAAGATTAGAAGCCCTCTAAAGCATGCGCGATCGCTACTTGGCGGCCACGCAATTCTTGGCGAACGCGACGCGCGCAACAGTGCCCTTTCCGAGCGTGCTTTCGAGCGAGAAGCGCGCGCCATTGGCTTCGGCCAGCGCGCGCACGAGAGGAAGGCCCAATCCCAGTCCTCCCTTTGGCCGCCGTGTGGGCGCGCCGGCCGTCGTCGCCTCGAGCGCGCGCGCGATCTCGCTTTGCGACATGCCGGGACCGCTGTCACGCACGGAGATGACGAGCGCGCTGTCGCGGGCGCGGTGCGTCGAGATCCCGACGCGTCCGCCGGCACCGGTGAACTTGATGGCATTGGTGACGAGGTTAAGGACGATTTGGCGCACGCTCGTGGCATCAGCCGTAATCGTCGCGTCGCGCGCGCCGAGCCTTACCGAGAGCTTCACGCCGGCCTCTTTGGTGAGCGCTTTCAGCGATGACCCGAGACCCTCGACGAGGCCGGCCACATCGATCTCGCTGAACGCGAGAGCGTCTGGGCCGTCGGGCTGCGAATCCTCGCCGAGCACGCGGTCGATAACGGAGAGGGCGTGTCGGGCGCTCGCGGTGATGTCGGCGGCGTAGCCTTGGTAGCGCCTATTCTCGAGCGCGCCGAATTCTCTCATCGCGCATCACCTCGGCCGCCGCGGCAATGGCAGCGAGCGGGGTCTTGAGCTCGTGGGCGAGCTTGGAGATAAGAAGAGGGTCGCCGCTGGACGATGGGGACGGCGTCGCCGTCTGCGCCGCGTTCTTTCCGACGTCGCTCCGCAAGTCTTCGCCGCTCGGCTCGGTCACGTCCGGCGGCGGCGGAGCCGGCGCTGCCGGTCCGGCCTCCTTGCGGCCCGCGCGAATGCGCCGGGCGATCTCCTTGAGAGTAGCGGCATCGTCGGTTTGCGGCTTGGTCGATGGCGCTTGCACGTCGCCGTCGCCCTCGTCGTTCGTCTCGGCGGTGACGAGAAGGAGCGAGGGCGGCGTGCCGTCCGCGACCGCGACGGAGCAGGAGAGGCGAAGCGCCCCGGCGGGGCGCCAGAACACGAGCTTCTGGCTTGTCGCCGCGGAGCCCCGCAGCGCGTCCGGTCCAGAAAGCAGAGCGCGCAGGCGCGCAACGGCTGGCATCGCGCCGTCGAGCGCGGCGTTCGCGCCGTCGCGGGTCAGTGCGAGCAGCTCTAGCCCGGCGCCGTTAGCTGCGACGACACGCGCGCCCTCGGGCTCGATGATCCAGGCGGGCGCGCGTGCGGCCTCGAGCGCGGCGCCGGCACGCGGCGATAGATGGATATCGCAAAGCAACATGGCGTTGGCGGTCATCACAAAACTTGATGCGCTCTCGACTGTTAGCTCGAATGGCTCGGCGCGTCCATGAACGGGGGCGAGAGTTTCCTCCCCCCGGCACAGCTTTGATCAAACCGAGGCTGTTCCTCGCGCGACAATAGCTGTAGTCTCGCCCGTGCCGCTGAGCCCCTTGAAGGCCCGGCATCCAAGAGCGCTGGCAGAGGGAAACGGCCATGTACGACAAGCCCCAATTGGAGATTCCCGAGGCGGTTCGGGAGCTCGCGGAGCGAAATGTCGAGCAGGCGCGCGCCGCCTATTCCCAGTTCATGGACATGGCGCGCAAGGCCCAGGACATGGTTAGCAAGCAGCAAGGCGCGATCACGGCGGGGGCGCTCGACATCCAGTCGAAGGCGATGCGCTACGCGGAAGAGAACATCGACGCGAGCTTTAAGTTTGCCGCCGACCTGGCGCGCGCCCGCGATCTCAAGGACTATCTCGAGATCCAGTCTCGCTATGCGCAACGGCAGATGCAGGAGTATGCCAAGCAGGCGCAGGAGCTCGGCCGCATGATGGCGGACGCAGCCCAGAAGGCGAAGCCGTAAGCGGCCAGCCGGCACCGAGCCATCGCGCCTGTCGAAACCTCCATGTCCCCCGAGCAGCGCGGTCTTGGCGGCGGGCCGCCTTGGGATTATTTTCTTGACGATAGAGCCCGCGACTGTGTTTTAGGGCGGCGCGCCAACGGCGCGTCCACCCCTCGCGATGCCGCCTTAGCTCAGATGGTTAGAGCGCTAGATTGTGGAACTGCTGCGCTGGGCTGCGGCACCCCTTATTTTTCAGGCGTTTGCGCGTATCTTATTGTCCTTTGTGGTAGTTTTTGTGGTAACTCCCCGTCACGATTTTGCATCGGGCTTTTTAGCACGCTAGACTTTTTGCATCCGGTTGCCTCACTCACGAGAGCCGGTGCTCAAAATGGACTTTGTTGAAGCCCCGCCAGAGTTTCGGCCAAGTAGCCGGCTCGTCTACTATTTGAGAACACCCGGCGTTGAGGGAGGTCGCTACAACTATCGATGGCCTGTCCCCGGTTGGAATACGTTGAAGTCCCGTTACTGGTTAGGTCTTCGCTTCGGCGAATTTGGTCTGACTTCTGGACCTCCGAGTTGGAGGGGTCAGCGTATCGACGACGGCCTTCAGTTCAGGGCGCATCTGCAGCAGTTTCAGCAGTAAAATTACAGACCCGGGAATTCGGGCCTCGCCCAAGGCCCACTTTTGGCCTGTTCGCGGTGCCGCTCCGACCGTTATCGCAAATCCTTCCTGCGTGTAGCCCAGCCCTTCCAGGGCTTGTCTGTAAGCTTCTGGCGTCATCGCGGGTGAAGCAAGCTTGCTGCGGAGCATAATTCTATACGCCCTCAAGCGTAAAATTTAGACCCAACTTCTCAATTTGTACTCTCGGTTTACGCCTAATAGGCGTATAATAAGATCCTCCACCAACTCGAGTTAGTGGGGCTCTAGTGCTCTCGCGTACGCGAATTCGAACCATTGAGAGAGTCCATGAGATTTAGTCACCGCACGGTTGCGCTGCAGGCTGTGACATTCAGTAGTGCAGCCCTCTCTGCCACGTACTACGCAGCTCAGGCCCCCAATTCTTCAATCGATATCAAAGGGCTCGAGCTCGCCCCTTGGGTTGTCTTCTTTGGAGCAACAGCCTTCGCACTCGATTCCGCGAAGCCCTTGATGATGCAAGTCGCCGGCACACCCGAGCGCGATTTTCTCCGTCGGTCGGCCGCGGGCGTTTGCTTCCTCGTGCTGTTTGTTGGCTCAATGATCGCGATTGACGGTGTGCTGATGAAATGTCGCTCCGATTGGGCCGCTAGCCGTGGCGGAGCAATCGGCCTCTACAACGACGCTAAGAAGTCGTTAAGCGAGGTGGAAGAAGAACTGCACCGCCTCGGACCGACGAGGCCCGTTGCCGAGATCAACGCCCTTATCGCGAAGCACCCAATCGATATGGGTGTGTGGCGACGGTCAAAAGAGTGCCAGGAGATTACGAGGGATGACACGAAGAAGCTCTGCGATCCGATCCTAGCGCTCTATCAAGAGCGTGGAAGGGCCGCTCGCCGAACGGAACTCGAGCCAAAGCTCGCGGAGGCGAGATCGAAGCTTGCAGGAATAGATCCGCCCAACTCGGCTGACCCGCAGGTCGAGGCACTGTCCAAGGTATTGGGTTGGGACGAGACTGTCGTGACCTACGCGATCGTGGCCATTCTGGGCTTCGCTATTGAGATCGTCGCCTGCTTTGGCACCTGGATCGCGCTGCAGCCTCCCGCGCAATTAAGAGCTGGGACCAATGACAACGGCGCCCAACGAGCAATTCCTCGGGTTCCGCCGGTTCCATTACGTTCCAGCGTGGAAGTGATCGCTTGGGTTCGCGAGTTCCGTTCGCTCCACGGCAGGAAACCTCAAATCCCTGAGCTTCAGCGCATCTTCCAGGGCACGCCTAAGACGACAGCGTGGCGTTACTGCAAGACGGCGTGAGGTTGGCGCGCGATCAGTCTTATCCGCAAGTTGCCTGCCTTGGGCGCTGTACTGCACTGCAAGCTCCCCCTGCAATCGAGAGCTACGACCAGCGATGCTTGACGTCCTAAGGACAGGCCCTCGGGTTCCGCTGGTTCCAATGCGTTCCAACATGGAACTGGTTGATTGAGTCAGCGAGTTCCATCCAGTTCACCGTCGAAATCCAAGTTATCCGTGAAATGCCTAAGACGGAGCGCTACGGCCGCGCAACCAAGAAAGGAGCGAGACTGTGCCCCACTCGCCTGCGCGCGGAACACTCTCGGCCGCCGGGTGGATTTCCGCTAGTGGCGCTGACCGGTGGTCAGCTCGAGGACACGGCCATTTGTCCGCTGTTCGGACCTAAGCGGACGTCGAGCGAGCATCGCCGCGAGGACTGCTCCTGACCCGAACCGGTCGAATTCGGGGGCTAATAGGATCGTCTGCTTCGGCCAGCGACTGCGGTCATGCCCGCTTGTTTCGGGGCCCCTATCGAACTCTCGTCGGTTTCTAGTTTCCCGCTGTTCGCCGGTTTTGGTGCGGCGGACCTCGAGGAGTCTCCTGGCAGCGTCACGGACCATCCGCTTACCGAAGAACGGTCACGTTTTCGCTCAGGGTGAGACTGCACGTTCCTTCTTTGTTTTGCTGCAGGGCTATGTTCGTGCAACGAAGACAACGGCAGACGGCGAGGAGATTGTCGTCCGGTATGTGTCGCCGGGCGAGATGTTTGGGGTCGCGGCCGCGATCGGGTTGGATCATTATCCCGCGAGCGCAGTTGCAGTGGTGGACGCCGTTCTTCTATCCTGGCCGTCGGCGAACTGGCGAACGCTCGCCGCCAAATACCCCGAACTCGCAGCGAATGCGCTTCGCACTGTGGGTACCCGCCTGCAGGACGCACACACGCGCGTGATCGAGCTTACGACTGAGGAGGTCGAGCAGAGAATTGCACGCGCCTTGCTCCGGCTCGCGGAGCAGGCGGGTCGCCCAGTCGATCAAGGCATCGAGATCGAATTTCCGCTTCGGCGCCAGGACGTGGCGCAGCTTACCGGCACGACGCTTCACTCCGCGAGCCGTGTCCTCAGCAACTGGGAACAGAGACGGCTGGTCAGCAGCGATCACCAGCGCATCGTTTTGTGTGATTCACAGGCGCTTTCATGTATCGCGGAGGGCGGCCGCGCCGACGCCGCAGGTTTGCGTACCGACAGCTAGAGGAACGTACGTATCGTGCCGGAGTTGGGGCAATAGCTTTCCCATCCCGGCGGATTGAGGCATTCCATCATGTCATCCATGCAACGTCGCTTTTCCCCGCATAGCGCGCAGGTTTTGCGCATTTCAGCCAGCACGTCGGGCGAATGACGCTCGATGTCCTTGGGGTTCAACTGCAGCGCCGTCAGGCGCCATTCGAGCAGGATAGGTGGGCGAGAGCTCGCGTCCGAGGCCCTCGCAGGGGACAGCCCCGCGTCGAGCGCCGCAGCCTCTTGTGCGCTGTGCCATGGCCAGAGTCGGGCGCGCCCCAGCGCTTCGACGAAGCTAATTCGAAATGTCATGCCGCCGCCTCTTTGGTTGGTAGTATTTTTGGCATTTCCCGAGGGTACATGGCATAGGAAGCGGTCCTGCCGCGGCCATCTTTGCGCTGGATCAACTTGCTCGGGACGCGCGCGTGCGAAACGTTAGCGGCAAGGGGCGACCTTTCTCTCTTCACTGAGAGCGGTCGAGAGTGCCCAGCCGGTTGATTGCGTTCTTGGCCAGCTCTTGAGCGACGCCGACGACGGCCGCCTCTGGCGACGTTTCCGCGAGGCGGAGGTAGACCTCCGCAAGGTATTCCGAGATCGCGGCGATGTCCTCGCTGCGGGGGGCGGGCGGGCTTGCTGCCGCCACTTGGGGATGGCATTTCGCTTCCAGGACCTCGAGCTTTGCAGCTGCCTCTCGTGAGGCGGCCGCGAGAGTGCGTGCGGACACGTCCCCGCCTGCCGTGCATTGAGGGCGAAGCTCGATGAGTTCCGCAAGTTGCCGCTCGGTAGCCGCGATTGAGCCAAGAGTGATTGTTGCCTCTCGCGAACCGCTTTCCTCTCGCTCGGCATGGAACGCTTTTCGTCGCTCTCTGCGCAAAAGGGATACGTGGTCCAGCTCTTCGAGCGCCATGCTTTCCGCCGCGTCCTTCACCTCGGCCTTGTCCGCATGGGCCGCAACGTAGGACCAGAACGCAAACGCACGTTCTTCGTGACGGACTGCGGACGCAAGCGCCCTATAGGGTGTCATGAGCTTGGACCCCGCGACCTCGCCGGGTGGCGCATCAAACGTGTCGGGAATGGGCCAAGGAGCCTCGCTGGGCAAGGTTTCACCTCGGCGATCCGCCCATTCCTCAACCTGCCGCACATGGCCCATCTCGGTTTCGGCCAGGCGATCGAAGATGTCGGCCAAGGCACCCGCGCCCTGTTGACGGAGCAGTCGTGCGGTCTCAGTATAACGGGCTGCGGCATTGGCTTCCATTGAGCGCGCCAAAGCGAAGAACTCGCTCATGGTCCGAACCCTGCCCGCGGGTTCTGATTTCAAAGAGGCCATCCACGTCTCCTTCTGGAAGATTGGTCAAACAAGTCGCGCCAGACATTGCGCCGGATCAATCCGTGAAAGGTGGGCAATGGTCATAGTCCAACGATGACATAAGAGGTGCCGCTTGTCCGCGAGATCAGGCCTTTACAGCCGCGCGGTTCTGGCCGCCGTTGCCCTCATTGCCTCGACCGTTGTCGCAACCGGCCAGTCGAGGCTCGCAGAGTTTGCAGCGAGGGCAATTCCTCAAGAGTTTTTTCCGCAGGCGTCGAGGGTCGGGGACCCGCAGGGAGATCCTCCTATCCTCCCCGTCTACGCAGGCGAAAGCCTTCTGGGCTATATCTACCTGAATTCCGATTTCACTGGCTCCGTTGGCTATTCCGGCAAGCCCGTGCACATGCTCGTCGGCATCGACACGCAGGACGGGATCACGGGGTTCAAGCTCGTCGAGCACAAGGAGCCGATCGTTCTCGTGGGCGTTCCGGAGCGGCGGGTTGTGGAGGCTCTCAATAAGCTCATCGGAACGAAGATAGGCCCGATCGCTTCCGGCAAGGAGCGCCCTCCGCAGGTGGATATCGTGAGCGGAGCCACAGTTACCGTTCTCGTCATGGCCGACAGCGTGGTTCGCTCCGCGGTTCGCCTCGTGAAGAGCGGCCGGATTTCGGGCGGTGAATATGGTGGACAGAGTGCCGCGCACTCGCCGGACACCAAGACTGTCGACATGGCTGCGGCCGAGGTCCACGATTGGAAAAGCCTGCTCGGCGACGGGTCGGTGCGCCGGCTTAAGCTCACACTGGCCGAGATCAATCAGGCGTTCGAGGGGTCCGGCAACAAGGAGGCGGCCGAGCGCCCCGAGATCGGAAATCCGGACGACACCTTCATCGATCTCTACGTGGCGCTCGCGAGCGTTCCCTCGATCGGCAGAAGTCTTCTTGGAGTAGCCGGCTACGAGCGCCTGCGCAGCCAACTGAAGCCCGGGCAGCAGGCGATACTGATCGCCGGCGAGGGCAGGTATTCCTTCAAAGGTTCGGGCTACGTCCGCGGCGGCATCTTCGACCGTGTCGAGATCGAGCAGGAGGGCTCCGGCACACGGTTTCGAGACCGCAATCACGAGCGCCTTGGCGCGATCGAGGCCGCGGGCGCGCCCGCGTTGCCGGAGATCGGCCTCTTTACGGTCCCAGACGACCTCAGCCTCGATCCGACCGAGCCCTGGGAGCTTGAGCTTTTGGTGCAGCGCGCGACCGGCGCGCGCGAGAAGGCGTTTCTCCAGTTCAATCTCAATTACACGCTGCCCGAGCGGTACATCAAACGGGAGCCGGCCCCCGTCGCAGCACCCGAGCCTGTCAGCTCCAAGACTGCGCAAGCCCGGGCACTGCCTTCCCATCCCGACGCCGCGGGTGTACCCGGCGAGGAACCTTTGTGGAAGCAGATGTGGCGGCGTAATGCGGTGTCGGTCGCGATCACCGTGGTGGCCATCATCGTGCTGACGGGCATTTTCTTCTTCCAGAACGCGCTCGTCAGGCGGCCTGTCGTCTACACCTGGGTCCGGCGCGGCTTTCTCCTCTTCACGCTGGTCTGGCTCGGCTGGTACGCGAACGCTCAACTCTCCGTCGTCAACGTGCTGACGTTCACGAATGCCCTCGTGACCGGCTTCAGCTGGGAATACTTTCTGACGGCGCCACTGATCTTCATACTTTGGTCGTCGGTTGCGATCTCGCTTCTGTTCTGGGGACGCGGACCGTTCTGCGGTTGGCTCTGCCCTTTCGGGGCGTTGCAGGAGCTGACCAACTCCGCTGCCAAGTGGATGGGTGTGCCCCAGCTTCGTGTCGCCTGGAATCTGCACGAGCGCCTGTGGCCGATCAAGTACGTCATCTTTCTGTTCTTGTTTGGCATGTCCCTCTACTCGATCGGCGCCGCCGAGCAGCTCGCCGAGATCGAGCCGTTCAAGACCGCGATCGTCTTGAAGTTCATGCGCGAGTGGCCATTCGTCGTGTTTGCCCTGGCGCTGCTGACGGCCGGGCTCTTCGTCGAACGCTTCTTCTGCCGCTACCTGTGCCCGCTCGGCGCCGCCTTGGCGATCCCGGGGCGCCTGCGGATGTTCGAATGGTTGCGGCGGTGGCCCGAATGCGGTTCGCCGTGTCAGCGCTGCGCCAACGAGTGCCCGGTGCAATCGATTCACCCCGAGGGGCACATCAACGTCAACGAATGCATCTACTGCATGCATTGTCAGAAGCTGTATCGGGACGATCAGCGATGCCCGCACATGATCCAGTAGCGTCTCAAGCGGGAGAAGCGCGATCTCCTCTCGTCGCCGTCGATGAGAGGTCCTGCGGCGGCGGCGGCAATACCGCTCATAAGCTATCTCGGAAAGATCGTACGATAGGTTGGACTGGTTGAAAGAAGAACGCGCCGGTCGGGCGCAAAGGAGGTTCCGATGAAAAGCAATGACGAAACCAAGGGTCTAAGCCGGCGCGATATGCTCGGCAGGACGACAGTCATAGCCGCCGCCGGCGTGACTGGTGTGGCGGGCGGTCTCGGGGTTGCGCAGCTCGGACGGGGCACAGACGCCGCAGCGCAAACGGCACCCCGTCCAGGAAGCGCAAGCCCACACGCGGCGAGTCCGAGGTCGCACCTGGTGAGCTCGACGAATACTATGTCTTCTCGTCGAGCGGGCAGTGCGGCGAGGTGCGCATTCTCGGCCTGCCCTCGATGCGTGAGTTGATGCGCGTGCCGGTGTTCAACCGTTGCAGCGCCACGGGATGGGGGCAGACCAACGAGAGCCTTAAGGTGCTGACCGAAGGGCTCACGCCCGAGACGCGCGAGTTCCTTAAGACCCGCGGCGGCACGTTCATGAACGGCGACCTGCACCACCCGCACCCCTCGTTCACCGATGGGACTTACGACGGACGCTATCTTTTCGCCAACGACAAGGCGAACACGCGGGTCGCGCGCATACGGCTCGACATCATGAAGTGCGACAAGATCATTCAGCTTCCGAACCAGTCGACGGTCCACGGGCTGCGCGTGCAGAAATATCCGAAGACCGGCTACGTCTTCTGCAACGGAGAGGATCGCGTGCCGGTACCCAACGACGGCAAGATCCTCGACGATCCCAAACAGTACATGTCGCTGTTCAGTGCGGTCGATGGTGACACCATGAAAGTCGCCTGGCAGATCCGCGTTGACGGCAACCTCGACAACGTCGATGCCGACTACCAAGGCAAGTATGCCTGGTCCACCTGCTACAATTCGGAGGAGGGCGTCAACTTGGCCGAGATGATGGCCAAGGAGCAGGACTGGGTTGTCATCTTCAATCTCAAGCGCATCGAGGAGGCGGTCAAGAAAGGTGAATTCCAGGAGATCAGCGGCGTGCCCGTGCTCGACGGCCGACACGGCTCGCCCTATACACGTTACGTGCCTGTCGGGAATAGCCCGCACGGCATGAACACAGCACCGGATGGCATCCATTTCGTCGCCGGCGGCAAGCTTTCGCCCACCGCGACTGTGTTCGATGCGCGCAAGCTCGACGATCTGTTCGATGACAAGATCAAGCCACGCGACGTGGTGGTAGCGGAGCCGGAGTTGGGGCTCGGCCCGCTGCACACGGCCTACGACGGCAAAGGCAACGCCTACACGACACTGTTCCTCGACAGCCAAGTCGTGAAATGGAACATCGACCTCGCCAAACGTGCCTTCAAAGGCGAGAAGGTAAACCCAATTCTGCAGAAGCTCGACGTCCACTACCAGCCTGGCCACAACCACAGCTCCATGGGCCAGACCAAGGAGGCGGACGGGAAATGGCTCATCTCCCTCAACAAGTTCTCCAAGGACCGGTTCCTCAACGTCGGTCCGCTTAAGCCCGAGAACGATCAGCTGATCGACATCTCTGGCGACGAGATGGTGATCGTCCACGACGGCCCGACCTTCGCCGAGCCACACGACGCCACCATCGTGCACCGCTCGAAGATCAACCCGCTGCACGTGTGGAAGCGGGACGATCCTTTCTTCGCTGACACCGTGAAGCAGGCCAAGGCCGATGGGATCAAGCTCGAGGCGGACGACAAGGTGATCCGCGACGGCGACAAGGTGCGCGTCTACATGACGTCGACGGCGCCCGCGTTCGGCCTCGAGAGCTTCACCGTCAAGCAGGGGGATGAGGTGACGGTCTGCGTCACCAACATCGACGACGTGGAGGACCTGACGCACGGCTTCTGCATCGTCAACTACG
Organism: uncultured Alphaproteobacteria bacterium; assembly: GCA_963740475.1. Lineage (GTDB taxonomy): Bacteria > Pseudomonadota > Alphaproteobacteria > Rhizobiales > Hyphomicrobiaceae > Hyphomicrobium_C. The sequence continues at coordinate 20,545 of CAVUEM010000009.1, forward strand.
GTGTCAATATGGAGATCGGGCCGCAGCAGACCTCGTCCGTCACCTTCACAGCCAATAAGGCCGGCGTCTACTGGTACTATTGCACGTGGTTCTGCCACGCCATGCACATGGAGATGCAGGGGCGCATGCTGGTCGAGCCGCGGAATGTATGACGCAATGCGCCCGGGCCGCGTCAGACCACGGGCGGTTTGGACGGCAGCTTTGACTGCCGCCCTCGCCGGACCCGCCTTCGCCGAGCGCTTGGTGGTGGCGCCCGGCGAGGACGTGCAGGCCGTGCTCGACCGGGCTGCTAGCGGCGACGTCGTCGTGCTCGAGAGCGGCGAGCACCGGGGCCCGGTCCGTATCGAGAAAAACGCAACCCTCGAAGGCGCGGCGGGAGCCGTCTTGATCGGCCCCGGTCGTGGCAGCGTCATCACCGTCGCGAGCCCTGGCGCCGTCGTGCGCGGCATCATTGTGCGAGGCTCGGGACGCGACCTCGAGACCATGGACGCTGGCATATTCGTGGAGCAGACTGCAACCGGCGCTGTGGTGGAGGGTAACCGCGTTGAGGGCAACCTCTACGGCATCTACCTGCATGGTGCCCCGGACTCGGTCGCGCGCGGCAACATCATTGTGGGCATCGAGAAAGGGCGCGTCAACGAGACCGGCAATGGCGTATCGGTATGGAACGCGCCGGGGGCCAGGGTCGAGAACAACGATTTCCGTTTCGGCCGCGACGGGATTTTCTCCATTGCCAGCCGTAAGAACGTGTACAGCGGCAATCGCTTTCGCGACCTACGCTTTGCCATCCACTACATGTACACTAACGACGGCGAGGTCACAGACAATGTCTCGGTGGGGAATGCCATCGGCTACGCCGTGATGTTTTCGCATCGGCTGACGGTCCGCGGCAACGTGTCGGACGGCGACCGCGACCGCGGATTCCTGTTCAACTTCGCCAACGGCTCCCAGATCACTCGCAACACCGTTTTCGGACGGCTGCAGCCGGCCGAACGCTGGGCGCGCGCCGGCATGCACGAGAAGGACGCGCGCGAGCACGGCCTGCCCTCGGCCGACGAACCGCCCCCGACGCTCGCCAGCGGCGCCCGCAACGGACCCGAGAAATGCGTCTTCATCTATAACGCCAACAAGAACAGGTTCCGTGACAACTGGTTCGAGGGCTGCGAGATCGGCGTGCATTTCACCGCCGGTTCCGAGGGCAATGAGATCGCCGCCAATGCGTTCGTCAACAACCGCAACCAGGTGAAGTACGTCGGCAGCCGCTATCTCGACTGGTCGAAGGACGGTCGCGGCAACTTCTGGAGCGACAACCCGGCCTTCGATCTCGACGGCGACGGCATCGGCGACACGGCCTACCGGCCGAACGACATCATCGACAAGGTGCTCTGGACCGCCCCCCAGGCCAAGGTGCTGATCAACAGCCCCGCGGTGCAGATCATTCGCTGGGCCCAGGCGCAGTTCCCGGCTCTCTTGCCGGGCGGGGTCGTCGACAGCCGTCCCTTGATGGCGCCGCCGCGCCGCGCGAAGCAGGAGGGAGCCAAGCCGTGACGGCGATCGTCGAGACCGAGCGCGCCACCAAGCGCTACGGCGCCATCGAGGCCGTACGCGACGTCTCGCTCGCGCTCGAGCCCGGTGAGACGGTCGCACTCGTGGGCCATAATGGCGCTGGCAAGACAACGCTCCTGAAGCTCATGCTCGGCCTCGCCCATCCAACGGCGGGAACGATCCGCGTCCTCGGCGAGGATCCGGCCGCGGGCGAGTTCGCCGCCCGGCGCCGGCTCGGCTATCTGCCGGAGAGTGTCTCGTTCAACGCCGCGCTGACCGGCCGCGAGGTGCTGTCCTTCTACGCGCGCCTCAAGGACGAGCCGGTAGCCAAGACGCTCGAGCTACTTGACCGCGTCGGGCTTGCCGCGGCCTCGGCGCGGCGCATCGGCACCTATTCGAAGGGCATGCGCCAGCGGCTCGGCCTGGCCCAGGCGTTGATCGGCGAGCCGAAACTCCTGCTTCTTGACGAGCCGACCACCGGCCTCGATCCCGCTCTACGCCTCGAGTTCTACGAGATCGTGCAGGAGCTGCGGAATAGGGGCGCAACCGTCGTGCTGTCGTCGCACGCGCTCACCGAGCTCGAGGAGCGCACGGAGCGCGTCGTCATCATGAACCAGGGGCGCGTCGTGGCGAACGGAACCCTCGACGAGTTGCGGCGCATCGCCGAGCTGCCGACAAAGGTCCGCCTTACGGTCGCTCCTGGGCAGGCCGACAGGCTCTCGGCCCTCGTCGGCCCGGTCGCCAACTGGCGCGAGGTCAACGGTCACGTGATCGAATTCGACGCCAACCCGAACGAGAAGATCGAGCTCATCCGACGCGCGACCGGCGCAGGCAGCCCGGCCGAGGACGTCGCCATCGTCCCCCCGACGCTCGACGAGCTTTATGTGCACTTCCTGCGCATGCGGGAGAGAACGGAATGAGGAATATTCTCTTGATCGCGGGCAAGGAGATCCAGGAGGGACTGCGCAACAGATGGGTTCTCGCGACGACGATCCTGCTCGCGGCGCTCGCGCTCACGTTGACGTTCCTTGGCAGCGCGCCGACCGGAAATGTCGGGGTGCGGGCGCTCGACGTCGTCATCGTAAGCCTGTCGAGCCTCACCATCTTCCTTCTGCCGCTCGTCGCCCTCCTGATCTCTCATGACGCCATCGTAGGCGAGATGGAGCGGGGGACGATGTTGCTGCTGCTCAGCTATCCGGTGAGCCGCAGGCAGGTCGTATTCGGCAAGTTCGTCGGCCACCTGGCCATTCTCGCCTTCGCGACCGTCCTCGGTTACGGCGCGGCGGCCCTCGCGCTCGCGGCCACGGGAGCCTTCATTGACGGCGAAAGCTGGCGGGCGTTCGGCAGGATGATTGCGACCTCGATCCTGCTCGGCGCCGTCTTTATCGCCATCGGCTATCTTGTCAGCTCTCTTGTGCGCGAGCGCGCGACCGCGGCAGGCATCGCCATAGGAATCTGGCTCCTGCTCGTCGTCATCTTCGACATGGCGCTGTTGGGGATACTCGTCGTCGACCAGGGCAGGCTAATCTCGGCTGGGGTCCTCAATAACCTCCTGCTGCTCAATCCGACGGACGTTTATCGCGTGTTTAACCTGGCCGGAGCGGCGAACGTCAGCACGTTCTCCGGCATGTCCGGGCTCGCCGATACGATCACGCTCAGTCCGACAGCGCTCCTGGCCGCGCTTGGCGCTTGGACACTTGTGCCGCTGGCGCTGGCGACCTTCGCTTTTTCCCGGAGAGAAATGTGAAGCTCGTTTCGTCTCTCGCCGCGCTCTTTTCACTGCTCGCACTCTCGGCGTGCGGCGATGAGCGGTCGGCATCGGTCCCCAAGCCGCATAAGCTCACGGCTGACGCGGTCGGCCATTACTGCGGCATGACCCTGATGGAGCATGCCGGGCCCAAAGGGCAGATCATTCTCGCGAGCAGCAGCGAGCCGGTGTGGTTCTCATCGGCGCGCGACGTCTTCTCCTTCACAATGCTGGGCGAGGAAGCCAAGGACGTTCGGGCCATCTACGTCTCCGACATGGCGAAGGCGCCGAGTTGGGACGATCCGGGGGCGACCAACTGGATCGACGCGCATCAGGCGTTCTTTGTCATCGGCAGCATCAGGCAAGGCGGTATGGGGGCCGCCGAGACCATTCCGTTCTCGGATCGCGCGGCGGCCGATAAGTTCGCCGGCGAGCACGGTGGCAAGGTCGTCGCGTTTGCGGGCGTCCCGCGCGACTACGTCCTGAGTTCGGAACCGGCTTACACGAGCGATGGGGGAGAGGCTCACCCGCAGCCCGGTGCCGGGACGAGCGGCTTGCCTTAGGATACGCCGATGGCATCTGGCATCAGCAGGCGAAAGTTCGTTGCCATCAGCGCGGCGGCGGCCGGCGTCGGGCTCGTGCCCTTCGGCGCGCCGAATCGTTTGATAACCGCCCACCTTTCGGAGTGGCGCGGCCTTTCGCTCGGCAGTGTCGCGACGATCCGCATTCATCATTCCGACCGGACTGCTGGCGAAGGTCTCCTCGCGCGCGTCGTGTCCGAAGCACGGCGGCTCGAGACGATCTTCAGCCTCTACTGGCCGGACTCGGTTCTTTGCGAGTTGAATCGGCGCGGCGTCCTCGCTGGGCCGCCCGCGGAGCTTGCAGACCTTCTGAGCCATTGCGACCGCTACTGTCATTTGACCGGCGGTGTGTTCGATCCGACGGTGCAGCCGCTCTGGCAGTGCTACGCCGAGCACTTCGCGACTGAGGGCGCGAGCGCGGATGGGCCCGCTCCAGGGAAATTAGAGGAAGCCCTGCGGTTGGTCGGCTGGCAGAACGTGCGGTTCGGCCGCGACCGGGTCGTTTTTGAACGCCGCGGCATGGCACTCACGCTCAACGGAGTGGCTCAAGGCTACATCACCGACCGGGTTGTCGATCTACTGCGCGAGGCCGGCATCGACAGCTGCCTCGTGGACATGGGCGAGATCCGGACTCTCGGCGTCCATCCGGACGGCAGACCATGGCACGTGGCGTTGCGGGGTCCGGCCGCTGAAGCGCCGCCGCACGGGACCGTCGACCTCGTCAACAAAGCAATTGCGACGTCAGGAGCCGACGGATTCAAATTCGATGAGGCCGGGCGGTGCAATCATCTCTTCAATCCGGCAACCGGGCTCTGTGCCGATCCGGAGAGAAGCATCACCGTCGTCACTACCAGCGCCGCCGCAGCTGACGCGCTCTCCACCGCATTCTCTCTCATGGACCAAGGGGCGCTGAGACGAGCCCTTGCAAGAACGCACGAAACGCAGGTCTACGTCACGTCCGCCGGGAAGATTAAGGAGAACACGATCGAGCGTGGCTGATGGCGGGCGCCGGCTTGAAGTCCACGGGAGAGGAATGTTGATATCCGCAGATTATGCCGCAACGGCGCGTGCGCGCTCATCGGCCCTATTCTCCTATGGCTTTCGCCCATTCTTTCTGGGGGCTGCGGCGTACGCCGTTCTCGCCGTGGCGATGTGGATGGCCTGGATCTGGACGCAGGAGCCGGGGTGGGTGACATCTCGAGGTTCGCCCTTTGCTTGGCACGCGCACGAGATGGTGTTCGGCTTCGCCATCGCAGCTGTCGCGGGCTTCTTGTTAACGGCCGTTCCGAACTGGACGGGAGCGCTGCCGCTTTCGGGTCGGCCGATCATGCTGCTGTTTGCCGTCTGGCTTGCGGGCCGCATCGCCATGAACGCGACAGGGATGCTCCCCGGAGGCGCGGTGGCAGCGATCGACCTTGCGTTCGTGCCGCTCCTCGGAGTCCTTGCCGCGCGGCAGCTTCTCGTCAAGCCCGCGCCACGCAATCTCGTGTTCCTCGCTCTTCTGACGGCGCTGACGGGCGGTAATGTGTCCTATCATCTCAGTGCCGGCGAGTTTGTCTCTTTTGATGCGATGGCCGGTATTCGCTTTGCGCTGATGCTCCTCGTGCTCATGATCGCCATCGTCGGCGGTCGCATCGTGCCCGCGTTCACGCACAATTGGCTGCACCTCAACGCGCCGATCGGCGCCATGCCGCGCCGCTACGCCGCGCTTGACGCCCTCGCCATCGGCTCCGTCGCGCTGTTCGCGGTCCTGCCGATCGTTTCCACTCCGGCGACGCTCATCGGTGGCGTAGCGCTCGCCGCGGCGCTCGCGAACGGCGCTCGACTGGTGCTCTGGCGCGGCTATGCCGCTTGGCGCGCGCCCATCATAGGAATTCTGCATCTCGGTTATGCTTGGCTCGTCGCGGGATTGGCAATGTCCGCCGCCTCGGCGTTCTCGACCCACATACCAAGCGCCGCCGCCGCCCATGCGTTCGGCACCGGAGCCGTCGGTACGATGGTCATGGCTGTCATGACCAGGGCTTCACTCGGCCACACAGGGCGTCCGCTGGTCGCCCCGACACCGATCGTGTGGGCTTACGGGCTGGTTACCCTTGCAGCTATGTTGCGCTCTTTCGGCGTCCTACTTGCCCACGACCACTACACGGAGATTCTAATGGCGGCGGGATTGGCCTGGGTGCTTGCCTTCGCGCTGTTCGTGGCCGTCTATGCGCCAATTCTTATTGGGCCGCGAGTGATATCGAAGGCGGGACTGGTGAGTTAAGACAGTAGCGGGACCTTGAGCGAGCCTCCAGGAAGTCCGCTGCAGGTAAATGCTGACGAACTCCAGGGCGGGTGCCAGTGACTGGTAGTGGCCCGTCGCCGACATACAGTCGGGTCGAAGCTACGACGGCTCTCCGGGGTGAAGCTGCCGCGTCTCACGCTTGAACACGACCACCGAGTTTACGAAAGCCTGGATGCACGAAGCCCACGGCTGGTTTTGGCCCTCAGCGTTAGTCAGCCAAATGCGTATTGGCCGCCGAACGTTCTCGATTGATCTACTACAAGGGCTCCGGTCCGATACCCGTCAAAATCCTGCGTTTTCATCTAACCCATCGCGACGCGGGGAGATCCTGGCGCGCGCCTGCTGCGGTCGAGGTAGAGCGTGACGAGCGCGAATAGGATCCAACCGCCGTTGAAGAGCAGACCACCGACAAGCATCCACTCGCCGGGGATCGGGCCTACGCCAGCGCGCTGAAAGAGCTCAGCAAAGCTTGTAATGGGTACCGGGTGAATTGCTATTTTTCCAAGATAGGCAAGCGCCTGAATACCCAAGATCCAAATGTAGTTGCGGCGCAATCGCCGTCCAATGGCGCGCAACAGGCTGATGTGGTAGTGCGGCTCACAATAGTCGTTCGCCAGGACCAGAGGCCAGCCGCTGCCAGCACTTACCCCCTCTCCGCGCAGCATCGGGGCATAGAAATATGTTTCCATCCACCGCGCCCGGGCGCGCCAAACATTGAAGTAGCGGTAGCGACGCGCCTCGAAGACTAGAAACACAACGATGAGGATTCCAGTAAGCACTAGTGGTAACGGCGAGGCTTCAGGGCTGGAGAACGTGACCGAGACGGCAATGCCCAATGCCACGACAGCCCAGTTCGTCGTATTGTCAAGCCGCGTCCGCCAGATTGTGCTGCGGTACACCTCGCCGCGATAAAGATGGGCCAGTGCGCCGATTTCCGCGGCGTCAAACTCATGCAGGGTGGGAGTTGATCTGGTCTCGGCCATCGGTGGCTCCGGTTGAACAGGCAGACAAGAATACTAATAAGGACCAGAGACGACGGCCAAGGCGAGGCTAACGCCTCGTCAGGTGAATTTGAGACCCTGATCCTCTGCCTGATCCTCTGCATGCAGCGCCACAGGGGGGGACTAGCCGAAGGCTGTCAAAGCGGTGGTCGAGGAGGCCGACAGGTATCTCCGCGACCTGCGGGTGGCGGAGGTCGCCGAACAGGATCTCGTGATTGAAAACAGCAAGGTCGTGGCCTACCGCACGAAGCTCAAAGTCTCCTGCAAGTATAAAGGCACGAGCTAACGAGACCCGCCGCTCATTGCAGACCTAATTGGTGCCGCTAGCGGGGGTATGCCTTGCCAGGTGCAGCGACGGGTTCTCGGATCTTATGCCTGGCCTTCAGTCGTCGCTTTCTGCGGATAGTGATGATTAAAAGCCAACTGGGCCAGCAGGACCTGTTGTTGCAGGAGAAGTCGCACAGGCCACCTCAGCAGGGTGGCAAGCAACTGTGTCTGGCTTGCGAACATTGACTTCGACGACATTCCCGTCGCTGGCCGAGTTGATGGGCGTCTGCCGTTCAACTTCGTTGGATGAAGCATCCTTTGCCTGCGCGGGTCCTAGATGCTCTAGGACGCCTCGAGCAGGGGGGATTGGGCTGCCACCCTGCGTCGGGGGCATTTCGCTTCGTGGCGCCGAGGCGCGTTTATCTCGCTTCGGGCGCCGAGTAACGTCCTCGTCATGCTCCACCGCGAGCCGTTTTACAGGGTCTCTCAGGCGATTAAGGGCGACCGCTTTCGCGGCTTGAGCGCGGCTCTTGCGCCGGACGGATTTCTTGTTCCCAGCTGGTCTCTTACTCTTAGAGGGTCGCATCACAACTCCAGACTTCGCACTTTGCTGCTCCAGCATGCTGGATCACGGTATCTGCCATCGAGTCTAACGGCAACGAGACCAATCAGTTCCTTCCTTATCGCGACAGCGGCCCCGTTGAAACCCGCACTTGTCGGAACCTTGTCGGAACCTGACGAGTGCCACCAGCAGCTCCGATGGGCTAGCGCCTCGGCGAGGAAATATTTGTCACGCAGCCTGCGAGGTCATATCTGAAAGTGGGAATGCGTCTACCGAGTGAAGCTTGGCCGATGTCAGCCAGGATCGCGGGGGCGCGCCAGCCGTTTGATCGGTCAAGATAACTGCCGGTGTAACGCCCGGCCATTCCCACTAACATTCCGCAAACGCTCCTTTTCGGTAAACGCCCTAAAGACGGCTGTTTCGTAAGCGCAGCGTCTGTTGTTGGCCGCGTCAGCACTTTGCAGTGTTTTGACATGGGCCCGAAGGCGCCCCTTGGCATGGATCGTCGATGGGAGCTGGAGGTTCCCAGAGGCACAGCCTGTCAAGTGAACGAAGGCGATTGCTCCTGTTGCGGTTGGTGCCGAGTAATCAAGGTCTCAGAATGACTGCTTGTGGCCCATCTCTCTCGTTCGTTGCGACGCACCAAGTCGTCAGCTAGTGGGGTGAGACCGGCCGTGCCGCGGACGTGAGCTGCACGGGGAAATTTGACCCTTATCAGAAGTCAGGGTCGATGCCGGGATTAGTCCGCTATTGGGGGCTAAGGGAACGACGAGCGGACGTCGCGACGACTTCGTTTCATCTCGCGCCAATGCCGCCATTATCGCCGCCGCGTCCGCTCGCCGTCCAAAATCTCCTCTAAGCGCGAGTTTGCGGGACCCACCAAAGGCGATCGTGCGCGGCAACCTCATGCAGCCGCGCGGCGGGTAGATCGTGAGAAGGAACGGACCGCTTCCGGCAAAGGTCCGTCACCGGAAGCTGTCAGCTCGTGAGTAATCGACGCATAGTGATAGTGCATTGCCGTCTTGATGGCATAAACGAACAGTATATGCGGCTCGAATGGGCGCTTCCGTATGACGCGCAGGAGTTGGCGACGGTATGTCACCCGCAGGTCCTCATCCTCAACGCTTCGCATAAGACGCCATGCGAGGACGAGGAATTTGAAGTAATTTCCCGCAACTCTTTTCGTCCAGGCCCATCGATTTTCCCGCCAGAAGGGGAGTTGGTGGACTGCGAATTTGAAACCGCCATCCACGAAGAGCGCGTCAACCCGACCAAAATAAGCATCGGCCGCATAGGCCTCCCGCGTCACTTCAACAAAGCCCCTCCGCAGCTCCTCGCGCGACATGCCAAGCGGGACAACGTTGGTGCCGAACCGGGCGCCATCGTCGTTGTTGTTCAAACGGCCTTCCGCCTTTAGCCGATCATAAAGCGGGGTGGTCGGGATGGCGTGGAGCAAACCGATAAGGGCGTTGGCGATGCGGGCATTGGCGAGGAAGCCTGGAACGACGTCGAAGACGGAGGGATCATCGTGATCGAAGCCGACGATCATCCCACACCATACGTCGAGCCCTTGGGCCTGGATGTGGTGCACGCGATCGAGAAGGGTCCCAGCCCGAGGGCGGACGTTCTGAAGCTTCTTGGTTTCTTTGAGCGACTCCTCGTTCGGGCTTTCAATGCCAATGAAGACGCTCTGAAAGCCAGCCCGTCCCATGAGTTCCATCAGCTCGTCATCTTCAGCGAGGTCCAGCGACGCCTCCGTAAATAACGTCAGCGGATATGCGCGCTCCTGCTGCCACTGGATGATGTCGCGGAGGATCAACTTTATCGCCTTCTTGTTGCCGATCAGATTGTCGTCGACGACAAAGACGATCTTGAGCCCGCTCCGATGATAAGCGTCGAGCTCCGCCAGCACCTGTTCGCTCGTCTTGAGCCGGGGCTTGCGACCGAACGTGACGATGATGTCGCAGAACTCGCAAGTAAATGGGCAGCCTCGCGAAATCTGCATGCTGCCGAACATATAGCGACGTGACTTCAAAAGATCGATGCGGGGCAGCGGCAACGTCGTTAGATCGGTTTTTTCCGCTTGAACGTAGCGCTCGCCATGGCGATCCTCTTCCCATTCGCTCAAGAATTGGGGCCAGGTCGTGTCAGCTTCGCCGATGAAGATGACATCTGCTAAGCCCTCCAGTTCTTCTGGCTCGACCGTAGCCATCGCGCCGCCGACGACCGTGAGTACGCCGCGGGCGCGGACTTCTTCGAGAATTTCGCGCAACCGCTGCCCTTGAATGCTCATGCCCGTGAGACACACCATGTCGGCGCGGCCGAGGCGCTCGAAATCGATGTCTTCGACGTTCTCGTCAATCACCGTCACGTCATGGTGCTTAGGAACAAGCGCAGCCAGCAACGGCAGGCAAGCAAGCGGCAGGTTTGCGCTCTTGCCCAGCATTCCCATGCATTTTTCCAAACCCCAGAAGGAGATATCGAAACGCGGATTGACGATGACGATATCAGCCATGATCACCTTTCTCTGCCAAGTCTACAAACAGGGACCTGAAATAAAACTAGAATACCGCCTTCTCGCGCTCGGCACGTCAGTGTGCATCGTCGCCGGCGGCCTGAGGCGACTCTATCTGCTGTTTAAGTGAGACGAGCTCCAACCTTCCTCTGCACTGACGACACCGCTTCTGATCAAGGGAGCTCGATCTCTTTGTCGGGCTGATTGGTCATGGCGGTCTCCTCTTGGAGTTTACGGTTCACCCGCAATCAGGGCCGGGAACTTTCGCGGGGGTTGAAACACAGGGCTCACGACCCGCCGAGGCGGGCTGAGCCAAAAGGCGGTCATGCTCTCCACATCAGAGGCTTTCCAGTTGAGAAAGCACCTTCCGCCAAGTTTCGTCGCTGACGGCGGTGCGGGGGAGGACCTGCCCTATCTTGCTAGTCGTCGTGGCTTGGGTGCGTTGAGCGCCTCGTTCCGGATGTTCGAGGTCTACGAATTCTTGTCCTTCTGAAAGGACCGACGCCTCTGCGGTGCTGACTTTGGCGACTTCCGCGTCCGACAACAGCTTCAGTATCGCTTCGCGAGCGTCGTATTCGTCGCGATCGGCATCCAGCAACGCCTCTTCACGCTCCTCAAGACGCGTAAAAGCGTCGATTATGTTCCAGCCAGCCGGGCGCCTGAGCGGGTCTCCAAATATCTGCCGGAGGCGCTCCCCAATCCTTTTCAAGGATGTGTCCATCCTTGAAAACCACGCAGCGGTCGAATCGTTCCGGAGCGACTGCTACCGGCAGTGCGCTCCTACGACCACGGCACCTACCTAATCGAGACGGAGGAGGAGCAGCTCGACACTCGTTCGCGGCCTATCGGCGGATTGCAACTACGATCGTTCTACCGTCGTTGGGTAGCAATACCCGCATGAAGCAAGTCGTCACGATCGATCCCTTGGACCTGGCCATGGCCCAGAAGCAGGATGCCAGCCGCGCGGAAGGATCGCTCTCCGTCGAGGCTCAATAAGGCTTGACCGTAGGCATTTTCCGAACCTAGGCGGCGTCGCGGCCCTGTGCGTAGATGTTTCTCTCAAGAGCCATTTTTTGGAGCTTTTATCATGATCCGCACCCTATCAGTTGCGACCCTTCTTGCCGCCGCTGTGGCGCTTCCGGCCATCGCTGAGGATACCAAGACTAAGATCGAACCCGGCGCGGGGCCGACGAGCACCATGACCGACGCGGTCCCCCAGATGAAGCAAGATGCCGAAGCCATCAAGGAGGCGGGGCCGAACGCAGACAAGCCTCTTCCATCGACGAAAGCGATGGGCGAGGCCACACCGTCAATGCGGCCGGACGATGCCATGTCCGGGCAGTCGGACTCTAAGTCCAATGCTGGCGCGACATTGGCCCCGGCAGAACAGGGAACCAGCCTTGCGCTTACCACGCAAGAGGGCATGGTCTGGATCAATAAGCCGGTCTACAGCAGCGACGGGGAAGAGATCGGCGAGGTCGCGGCCTTCGAGCGTGACGCCGACAACAAGGTCATCGGGATGCACGCGGACATCGGGGGCTTCTTGGGCCTCGGTGAGACCCGCGTCAGCTTAACGCCCGCGCAGTTTAAGTTGGAAGGTGACCGCGTTGTGCTTGCCTTGACAGCGGAGCAGGCGAAGGAACTTCCGGCGGTTCAGAAATAAAGCGTCCAACGCAATGGGGTGCGGCACTCTGCGCCCCATGGCGCCTGGCGCGCAGAGCGATCGACGTACTCCACATGCCAGCCCAAACCGCAAGTTTGTGCACGCTAAACTGGCGCTTGACCTTGAGCGCGAGAGCGAGGCGCTCGCGCCACTGTCCACCAGCGGGCGGTCGGTTGCCGTTACCGTTATCGCCCGTGCTTGCGGTGTTCTTCACCCTCTACTTTGCGGCTTCCCTGCTTGTTATTGGGTCAAGCAATCGTCCGGAAGGTGAGTCCGACGCTAGACCCAGTTCACTCCCATCCGTACGCCCCGACATGTGAATCCGGATTTGAGCATGGCTGGGGACGTATCCTTTGCTCACACGGCACTGCGTTGTCACAAATCCGGCGAAGCGCGAGGCAGATGCTTGCTTTCGCCTGCCACCAGGCGGCAGCTCCAATCGTCAGTCTGGCGTGAGTGCCGAAGAGGTAGCCATGGGCGATCACCGTTGATCGAATGCCCAGCCAAAAGGAGTGGACAATGAAAACCCGCTTAGAACACATGAAGGCGTTGAAGGCCGCATGGGAACGGGCGCCGACAGGGCCCCAGAAGGACGCCGCCCTGACGAGTTATGAGGCCGCAAAAGAGTCTAACATCGCCAGGATTGAAAGGGCGGCGATGGACCATCTCCGGAAAGCCGAAGCCGCCTTGAGGTGATCCATCGTCCCGGCTCGCCACATAGGATGCGAACGCGAGACCCAGCCCACGCGATGACTACGGCGCGACGCGCTGCGACTGACCCCACCATCGCCATCTTTACGCCACCACGCTCGACTACCTCGCCCGTGTCCTCGACCAAGCGGTCGCTTGGCCTTCTTGGCCCGCACGGGGAGGGTATGGCCCTCCGCCGTTTTCACCGTTGCGCCTTTCCAGCCGGTCACGGGCGTGCCCGTCGTCGCCTTCGCGATCTCTCACTGACCTTTCGTTTGTTGAACTTCCCGGACGCACCCACTCACAGCTTTTTCTTGAACGCGCCTGTATCGCGTTGCATCCGCTTGCTAGATAAGGCCACGGGAATGGATGACATTGCGCTGCGTGAGGCGTCCGGCGATGACGTTGCCGGCATTATCCGCGTTCGTACGTCGGTCACCGAGAACCTGATCAGTACTCAGCGGCTTGAATCAATGGGCATCACACGCGCGAGCCTTGCGGCTTCGTTCAAACAGGGCGCGAAGGGTTGGATAGTTGAACGACGCGGTCAAATCGTAGCTTTCTCCATCGCTCACAAATCAAGCCAATCTGTTTTCGCGCTTTTCGTCCTGCCAGGCTACGAAAACTGTGGCCTTGGTAGGCGCCTGCTCAAGACGGCGAGCGAGTGGCTATGGGATAATGGCGCCGACGTCGTCTGGCTCACGACCGCGCCGAACACCCGTGCTGTTTGTTTCTATGAGCGCTGCGGGTGGACACGTTCCGGCGTGGAGGCAAACGGCGAATTGCGTTTCGAGCTGAGACGCCCCGTAGCGGGCTGAACGCAGCGGTCCCGCCGGAACCATAAACGGACGTGTAAAAAAGAGAGCGCTCTGGCACACGTCCAGAGCGCTCCTGTTGCTCCGCCCGGAAAGGGCGAACGGCCTCGTTTTTGCGGCTTACTTATCCTTCGACATCGAGCCAGAGGAGCCCGAGCTTGCGCCGCTGCTCGCCGTCCCGCCGACCAAACCCTTAGAGCACGCCGTGCGGAACTCTTTCGCATCGAGCGTGCCATCGTTGTCGGGATTGGCCGCCTTGAAATCGGAGACGTAGGGCTGGGCTTGAGCTTCGGTAATCGTGGCAGCGCCGGTCGGATTGGCCTGGCTCCACAGGCTGTCGCACTCTGCCTGGCTGAGTTTCTTGCCAGTTTCAGCCATCGCCAACCCGGTGCTGAGCACGAGCGCCAGAGACGTCAGTACGAAACGTTTCATGGTTTTTCTCCTTGGGAAATCGCACGCAGTCTTGTGACAACGTACGCAGTCTAGTGAAGCGCGCCGAGACCGATTGGTTCCCATTGGGAAGCCATGCATTTGGCGCCCATGTCGCGATGGCGAAGCCTATGCGGTGGATCTAGGTACTTTCCGAGTCTGGCTGTGCTTGACGGCATGGGCTTCTATCCTTCAGCAACATCGCGCTTAGCCGCGCAGAAGGGTGTCATGGAAGCCTCGCTCAGGGGGCGCATTATCCTCCTCGCTGAGGATGAACCGCTTATTGCAATCGATATCGCGCAAGCGTTCGAGGACGCAGGAGCAACAGTCCTCATGGCCCGGACTCTCGCTGATGCCCTGCATGGTGTCGAAGATCAAGCCTTGTCCGCTGCGATCTTGGATCATGCATTGAGCGACGGTGATACCTCCACAGTTTGCGAGCGTCTGATAGAACGCAATATCCCGTTTGTTACCTATAGCGGCTACGGACCTCGTGGCGGAGCAAGCAGCCATGGCGTGCATGTGAACAAACCTGAAGGCGTTTCGGTGCTGATAGCAACCGTTAGAGGATTGCTCGCGGAACGTCCGGCGGCAATAACCGACTTCCAGCGATAAGAGGCCCCTTGCTTCCTTCGCTAAACACGAGCGGAGATAGGCCGTGAATCATCCTCAGAGGAATACCAATGGCGCTATATGATCAAGGCTACGAGCACGCTGGCTGGAGATATCGGGCCCGCCATGCCTCGGTAGCGGCGACAAGGTTGCCGGGAGTTGGGAAGAGCGCACGTACAATGCCACGGGTAATGCGTCTGGCTCCACTTCTCCCGGCAATCTGCATGTTCAGTTCAGCGGAAGTCTCACAGGTAGTCTTGCAATGAGCATTTCGTCATCGAGCCAATCGGTATCGGTCTCCGTTGGCACGAAAGGTGCTGGCATCAAGGGCGTACGGGTTAATCTTCGTCGCGGGTGATGAACGCGACGGGCGTACTGTCACATCAAATTGACTCGCGGGATGTGCGCAACACCGTCCGTCCCTGCGCGTAGCCAAGCTTCAGCCTATGGCAGGGTCGACTTTGCGAAGAGTCTGCTTCTGGCCCGAAGCGGTCGTCAACGTGAGCCTCAAGTCATGTCTGCTAGCGAGGGTTAAGCGGACGACCCGTGGGCATCGTCATGATGACCGCTCCTAACCCGAAACTGACCAATTCGCCACTTAATCACTCCCCCAACTCAGCGCACTCGCTGGATCGCCCCCGGATCGATCTCGAACGTTTCCCCCATTACGACGAGTTGCGGCGTGCCCGGCTGACGGTGTATCGACGGTCACGGTCCGTACCTTTGTGTGGTGGTTTTTGTGGTAGTTCTCTGCGTCAGTTCTCGTTATGGTCTGGTATGGGCTGGGACAGAAAGCCTGTGAGCTTCTGCCCTTCAACGCTATGCTAAAACGCCTATTTTCGGGCTTTGCCG
>CAVUEM010000010.1:0-4956 GCA_963740475.1 uncultured Alphaproteobacteria bacterium
GCGATGAGATCGGCGTGACGGTGACCGGCGGCCGCCATGTCACCTTCGATCGCCGTCAACAGACGCAGCCCAAAGCCCCGTCCGACCCAAGCCGGATCGACATAAAGTGCCCTCACCTCGGCGTGGGGCGGCGGGACGCGAAGGTTGGAGTTCAGCCAGGCGCGCGCCGAGGCCCGGGCAGTCCAGCCTCCCCAGCCAACGAGCACGCCGCCGCATTCCGCGACGAAGCAACGGTCGCGCGCAATCATCTCGTCGAGCATCGGACTGGCGTTCCCAACGATCACATCGATGATTGTCTTGTCGTAGTAATCCGCAGCAAACTTGCGTAGCGTGGCACTCTGGATGGCGAACAGGCGGCCGTAATCGGCCGACAACGCGCGGCGGATAGCAATAGGTTTGCTCAAGTTTCACTCCTAGGATCTAAGGATACCGTCACAACCGAACCTTGGCGAACACGGCCAAGTCGATCGCAGTACGAGTGAGGCCAATGTCCTCGAGCGTGCGATCATCGAGGGCATAAAGCATCGACGCACTCGCGCGCCGCGCGCTATAAAGCCGAAGAGCGTTCCAAAATCGCCGCGCCAAGGAAGTCCTTACCGTATAGTCGCGGGAGTCCCTCGGGGCAGTGGTACCGTCCGTGGTTAGCGAGACCACCGCGCTGAGATATCCGATCTTCATGGCTTCCTCACTGTTCCTTGCCAGTTGAACGCAATCGAGCCATCGCGACGATGGCCTCGGCGAGCCTCGTATAGTCGGCAGAGTGATCGCCCCCGCGCCTCCGGATCTCTCGGAGGTGCTCGCGTGCGCTTGCCGGATCGCCCTTGGAAAGGAACGCTTCGGCGGTCAGACTGCTTAAGACCGACCCAAATGGTGCTTTGCTCATTTTCCCAGTCTCCAATGCATAACCACCAACTACGCCTGCCGTATCCCGTGATAGCGAGGGAGCCGTCTAAGCAGCACACCACAAAGCGGCCGAACGTCAGCGCAACTAAGTCTGTTGAATTGCAGCCGCCTGATCGTTACCGGGAACAAGGCCACGCGCGTCGGGTGTCGCTTCGACTACCGCTTCTGACCCTAATCGGTTGCTGCGTTGCTTCCCGGCTAGGCGTCCGAGCGGGCTTCTACAGCCCTCAAGGGCCCGATCGTGAGTCGCGCGCGATCACTCTGATGTCGCTGCTGGCAACAGGCGCGGCGACGGCGTGCGGGGCGATCTTTCGTGGGAGAAAATGAGGCTGTCACGCGACCTTCTGTTGCGTGCCGGGTGTCGCTTTCCGCCCGTGGTAAATTCTCTGCCGATCACACCTTGGGTAAGGCCGTGCAAAAGCGCCTAGCATTCTCTCGCGCAGCGGCTGCGCGCACGTCCATGGGCGTCCCGCCGAACCGGATGCGGAAGACCCGATGAAAATATGTACGGTCGGTGATTCCGGCCCGGCGAGCTATCTCGGCCACGTTGAGACTGCTGCAGGCAGGATCCGCTAGCAGCTTATGCGCTTCGATGAGGCGTCGTTCGAGAAGGTGCTCGCAAAACGTCTTGGTCGTCTCCTCGAGCAGGCGGTGCACCTGACGCCCCGTGATGCCGAGATCGATCCCAATCTTCTCGGCGGTGAGATTGGGGGCCGCGAAATGGCGCGCGATCGCCCTTAGTATAGCCTCGGTTCTCGCGGCCTTAAGCCCTCGACCCTTGATGAGCTCGAGCGAGTTGCGGTCAGCGCCGACGATCAGCATCACGAGGTCTACGAGATGAGTGCCGAACGCCTCGCGCACATCGGGATCGGGACTGGCAGCAACGGTCGCGAAGGAGTTGAGGTATTGTGTAATGAGCTGCATCGCCGGAAGCTCGGCGGGAACCGAGGTCGGCTTGAGGGCGCCTCCGAGGGCCAAGCTACTCGTCAGGCGGTCCCTAGCCACCTTGATGCCCCACATGTTGAACGGCGCAGGGGACTCGCCCGCGCCCGGGACGGCTCCGTGATACAGGAAGCCGCTGTTGGGGCGGAGCTTGTGAGAGGTTCCGGCCTGCTCGATGGCCGGACCTTGGCTGATCCCAACGAAAAGGGTCAGCGCATCATCGGAATCGGAAACGTGACGGCGCGTGCGCGCGTAAGTGGAGGACCCCGCGACGATCCTCGAGACGCCGACGTTCCCGGCTCTCAAGAGCTCGATGTCGCCTTCGAACGCCCCCTCGGCGCGGTTCTCGATCTCGGCCCGGTAAAGGTATTGGCTGAAATTCTCGCGAAAGACCTCGAAGCGGTCGCGCTTCGGAGCTGCACGCGTGGAGAGATGGACCCAATCGAGTACCGCTGAGCCCACAGGCTGCGGTGCCGATGACGCGACCTCGGCCGACGACGCGCGTCGGATACCTAGGGGCTTGCTCAAGGCTCACTCCCAAGATCTAACGATACCCTCACCACTGGACTTTGGCGTACACGGCATCACGCGTAAGCCCCATCTCCGCAAGCTTGCGATCATCGAGGGCTAAAACCATCGTCGTGCGTCGCGCGCTACGATGTCGAAGAGCGCTCCACGATCGGCCTGCCAAGGGCATCCTTACCGAATAGTCGCGGTAGTTCCTCGAGACATCGTCTCCGAAGAAGCGCCCTGAGCGAAGGAGCGGCTTCGGGCGCCCCGCCCGCTTCATCACCTCGAGCGGGCAAAGACCTGCGACCAATGTGGCGTGAAATTCGGGCTCCATGACGTACCTCCCAGCATGCGTCGAAGCAGTGGTTTGTCAGCTTGGGCTGATAATGAGCCTTCTAATCCGAGCCTCTCCCGTAACCGGCCCCGGAGGCAAAGCCATCCGTGATGCGGCAGCGCTTGATGCTCTGCGGCTCAATGCGTCTCGTCCATCGACGGCGCTAAGCGAGAATGTGGAAGCGCCTCATGGCTACGGCGCAGCCCTTATAGGCTACGGCGTAGAATATGCCAACCCCCTACTTTGGTACGATCACAGATCAAGTTTTGGTGCGCCGATTGAAGGGTTTTCGACTCCCTCGATTACACTTTTTTGACACGCTAATGACCGTTTCGAGCTGCTGTTTCTTGTTCCGTTCGGTGCTTAGGAGTCTCTTAGGAATTGGCTAGGGCGCTTGGCTTCTCCCCCGAGACCAGCGCCCTTTCTGCGCCATGTCGCCAACGGGGCGCTGGGCTCGGTCGAGCTACCGCTCCCGCCGACTGGAAACGCGATATGTGCGCCGTCGCCGACGCCTACCGCAACCTCGCGCAGCGCCACCCGCGCGTCTTCCATCTGCATTTCCGCTTCCACGCGACGGGGCCGGCCGACCACAGGTCGAGCGAGGTCGTCTACCGCGCGCTGAGGCTCGCCGGGCTTCCAGACGCGGAGGCAGCCGGGCTCGGGCTCGCGTTCTACGCCTTCATCCTCCGCTATGCGCTGGCCGAGGCGGAGGGCCTCCTGCACCCGATCAGCGGCAAGGACGCCGCCGAGCTCGGCGCGCTCGATCCGCTCGGCTATCCGGCGACGCGTGCCCTCATCCCGGCCTTCAAGACGCTCGACGCCGATGCGACGTTCGAGGCGGCCGTCGCGGCCTTCATCGACGGCGTCGCCGCGCGGCGCGGGGGTGAGGGCGGTTCCTCCAAGTTGTGCGGAGCCGCGGTCGA
Source organism: uncultured Alphaproteobacteria bacterium (assembly GCA_963740475.1). Lineage (GTDB taxonomy): Bacteria > Pseudomonadota > Alphaproteobacteria > Rhizobiales > Hyphomicrobiaceae > Hyphomicrobium_C. The sequence goes on from CAVUEM010000010.1 coordinate 3,613, forward strand.
GGCTTGGAATTGATAGCGGTCCCATCGTGCAAGCCCCCGCTCTGCAAATGAATGAAATTGAATTGAAGTGAGTAAATTGCCGCCCATCGCCGGAAGGCGACATAGTTAATCTCGCCGTGGATGCTGGGTTTTGACTCGATCCACTATTGAAGAGTAAAATGCGCTGTCGTTCCGCCGCCCTCTCGACGTGCGCTCCAGCTCAAGGAGCGAGGCTTTGTCGAGGCAGGTAGCGAGGCGGGAAGGCGACGACCTTTTTCTCGCGAGCCCGCCGAAAGTCTATTTGGTCATGGGCGCCGCTTCGTTGCCAACGAGCAGCAGGGAGAAGTGGTCGTGTCACAGTGATCGCAAAATCATCGACCTCCCGCTCAGCCGGCTAAGGCGCTGAGCTCGGCAGCCATTGGCTCGCGCAGAGCCTGCATTCCCGCTCCTGCAATCGGCTGGCGAGGAGGAAAGGAGGATGAAATGAAAAGCCCGAAACTCCTACTCAAGCTAACGTTGACTTTATTCGCCATGATGGTCGGAGGCGGCGCCTTGCTCGCTGAAATAAAACACGCCACGAAGGCAGAGGCCCAGGCGATGGCGACGAAGGCGGCCGCTTTCCTGGAAGAAGAAGGTCCCGGCAAGGCACTTGCGGCATTCAACGCAGGTGGCAACTGGCGCGACGGCGACCTCTATGTGTTCGTCATAGACAAGTCCGGGACTTGGAAGGCCAGCGGCGCGCGACCCGAATTGATCGGCAAGAACGACCTCAACACGCCAGATTCCAACGGCAAACTCTTCATCAAGGAGGTCGTCGCGATCGATAAGAACGGTTGGGTCGACTATAAGTTCAAGAGTCCTGCAGACAATCAGGAGCACGATAAGAGCTCGTACTTCGTGAGGACCGGTGACCTATTGGTTGGGGCCGGCTCATACAAATACTGACGCAGCGCGGTAACGAGCGCTTCGCGGCATCGCGATGGACGCTCTGACGCTTTAGTGACCCTCACGCCGAGCGGCGTGAGGGTCCGTCCTTACCGGACCTCACTTCAAGTCGAGCCCAAGAGGATCATCTCGCGATTTCATAGGCGGTTCCAACTTCAAGAAATGCGTGCTCGAAGTCAAATCCGCGCCAGTGTCGGAGTCGTCGGCAAGGACGCACGCGCTGCGTGGGGCAGGCGTCCAGCTCCGTTGCGGTTGGAGCGAGAAAGTCATGAAATCGCATTTATTGGGAGTTTCGGCCCTCACGCTGGCCCTTCTTGCTGGTGCTCGGGCCAGCGCTCAAGAAACCCCGGTTCGCCGAGCGCCACCACCACTATCAGCGGTAAGCAACTTCCGCCGCCCGATCCGGCATTCGGCGGGGGG
>CAVUEM010000011.1:0-58229 GCA_963740475.1 uncultured Alphaproteobacteria bacterium
GGTGTAGACTTATAGTTTCTGTAGCCGCATAGATATTGCGGCTAGCCAAGCTTTCGGACATCCCTCCCGAAAGCATTGCCCCTCCCCCCGAGGGACATGGCTAGGGCCGGGCTTCAGGTGAAACAGCCAGCTTATGAGCGGAATGAGCAACACGCCGACGATGTTGCTGCCCTCGTACACGAAGAGGTGCAAAGTATTGGTGCCGACATCGCCGTGCGACTGGTTCCATTCCTCGTAGCAGGGATAAAGGCGCTCGGCGATGTGGGAGGCCGCGAAGGCAGCGGCGAGGAGCGGTACCAGCCAGATGTAGGAGTGGCCATGGGCGACGATGTAGTAAGCCGCGCCATTCAAAGCCGAGGAGCATAAACGGCACGTAGACGTAGCGGGTCAGGATCTGCAGCCCAATCATGACTTCCTCTTCGTTCGCGTCTCGTATCTCGTGATCACATGCTGCCTTGCGCCGACCGAGCCTTGTCCCTCTCTAATGCTATAATGGCCTCGCCCCCGGCCCGTTCCCGTAAGAACAATTCGTATCTGCCTTATAGCTTTGCGCGCTGACTCTTCAAGGTTTTTCATCATTCGCGGATATTACATTTCGTTATATATTACATGGAAAATATTACATGCAGCCGAGCTTGGTCCGCGCGCACGTTGGGCTCAGAGCGGGTGCTGGCGAGGGAGCTCTGCGGCACGCGCTTGTATGCCGGCTGGGTCGTGCAGGCGCGCCAGCGTGACCGAATACGGCTCGTCAATAGCTACGATATCCAAGAGATCAATTCCTTCCGGCCAGGTCCCCTGAGCGAGAAGGACCGGATGCTTGTATTGCGTGTCGCCGGTACCTCTCTGGCGGCCCGCAATTTCGGTGTGCCGCGACCACGACCCGCGCGACAGCCGCAATAGCCGCGGTGCCCCGATCGAGGCGTCGCCGCGCTTCGCGCGGTACATGATGTTCATCGCGGCGAGCGCCTGATCGAATGCGGCGAGGAACCGCCGGGCCATGGAGTCGTCGCGGAGAGCTTCAGAGTCGCTGAGAATGCCGTAGTAGGAGGGCCGCTGATCCTCACGCGTCGGCAGCGCGCTGACGAGCTCGGGCGGCAAATCGAGATGGCGGAACGTGCTCTCGGCCGCCTGGGCGATCTGATGACCACTGATCTTCTCGCCCTCCATGTCCGAGTACTGTGCGGTCTTGTGCAGGAACTCCAAAATGGGGGACTGGCCGAGAAACCCCTTGCAACGGACCACGTCGGTCAAGTCGTAGCGGAAAAGCCCGTTCGAGGTCGAAATGATGGGTGAATAGTCGCAGCCAATCTCCAGCTCGTGTGCCTCGAGCGTGCGCCGATCCGGGCCGCTGTCGTCGCCAGCACGGGCAAATTCGTAATAGGCGCCGTGAGGAAACAAGACACCGTCGGTCGACTGGTCGCCGAGGGTAATGGTATGCCGGCCCTCAGTTGAGACGAAACCAAGGTCTCTTGCCGATACGCTGCCGTAGTATTCTGCGAGGCGCGACGACTGATACCCGACGGTCCCGCCGAGCCAGCAGCTGATGATTTCGAGGGGCCAGTAGTCCTTGGGATAGAGGGTACCGGTACGTTCGACAATCTTCTCGAGCTCGCGGGCGCGTTTGGGCTGGCGCACGCGTATGCGCCGGTTGATGCGCGCACGAAACTCCGAATCGAGAGCGATGTCGCGGCGCAGCGTCCCGTCGTGCAAATCCCGGATCAGCTCTTGGCGGTTCTCGTTGCCGATCTCGGCAAGGCGTATGAGATTGGCCGGTGTGATTGTCAAAATGAAGCCGACCTTCGATCCCATCGAGAGACGCAGGATCGTGTAATTGCGATCGAACGCATTGGCGATATCCCCTGTCTCGGCCGGCGTTATATGGAAGGTTCCGAAAAGTTTCAAGAGAGGGTTTCGGAGACGCAGAGTCACCGCGCTGACCATGCCAATCGGCATCCCATTCTCAGCCCGAGACACATTTGCGGGACCGGTTAATTGGAGCCACCGCGTTCGCACGATCTTCATGTGGTCGATCACGGCCTTGACGCCCCATAGCTCCCATGCCTTCCGGTATTCCCGCAGCCACGTGCGGGTTACAAGAACGACCTTGGGCATACCGGCCGATCCGGTCGTGCAGGCCAGCGCCAGAATCTTCTCGGATGGGGGCAGCAGTGCGTCTGTCTCGCCGCGTATCGCCTTGGTGATGTAAGGCGAAATTCTCTCGTAGGACGAGATCGGAACCGCGCGACGAAAGTCCTCCAGGTTGCGGATCGCTGCGAAATCGTGGTCGCGGCCGAATTGGGTATCGGTCGAGTGGCGGATCCGCTGCAGCATCCTCTCTCGCTGCACGTCGCGTGCGCTCTCGAGCGAGCGCAGGAACGCCGCAAGTTTAGCCCGATGATACGGAAGGAGAGTTACCTCTCCGATTGCGCCAAGCAGAGACATGGACTTGATATACGCAAACTTCCTAGGGGTGGATCTCAATTCTGGCTGACGCTGTCTCGCCAGTATGAAACCCTCACATGCCCGCAATCAACCGAAATCGGTTCCCACTCGGGACCCAACAACGTTTGGAGAGAATGGAGGAATTCACCATTGCGCTAATATCCCAGTCCGCATATGGACCAATTCGAAGTCAGCTTGTCAACGCCGGCCTCAGCCCTGCGACCAAATGGGGGAGCACACATTTTGGTCAGTCAACCAGTTTGAGGAAGAGAAATGGCTGTCGAGAACCTGCAATCACATAGGTCGAGCCACGGCGCGCCAGTTCCCCGAACTTGCTACTTCACCGGCAGCGGAAACGTCCTGATATCCGCCGCGACGGAGGGATACTTCGCGGCCAGCGCTTCCGCGTCGCCGAGCTCGACGTCGGCCGGGATCACGCCTGGCCATTCGGTGCTGGCCCCGAGGAACCAATTGCGGCCTCCGATCACGCGCGCGGTATGAAACGTGCCGCCGGGGATGAGCAGCTGCACGCGCTGCCCAGCGCCGAGATCGGGGCCGACGACGACGTGCTCCGCCGTGCCGTCGACCTTCATCATGAGCACCTCGAGCGGGTCGCCGAGATAATAGTGGTAGAGCTGGTCGTTGCGGATGCGGTGCAGCTTCACCGGCTCGTCCGGCGTGACCATGAAGCAGAGCGCCGAGCCGATCGGCCGCGCCGCCTCGTAGGGAGCGGACAGCGCACGCGCCGCGGCCTCGTGCTTGCTCACGAAGGTGACGCGGACGTAGCCGCACGTCGCGTTGGGCGTCAGATCGAGGAGATTGCGAATCTCGGCTGCCGTGAGGGTCATGCTGCTCCCCGGCACTTCCGCGTGGGCCGCGCCTCCCATCAGCTGCGAAGCGCCCGCGAGGGTGGCGCCGACGACGAGCGCGCGCCGATTCAAGCGCACGTCTGGGCCGTCGGTCATGGTTACAGTATAGGCGGAGTATGGTCTGAAAGGCGAGCCGGCCCATTGTCGGCCGGGAGGCAATCGGCTAAACCACGGGGCTCAACGCCTGCTGCCGTAGCTCAGTGGTAGAGCACTCCCTTGGTAAGGGAGAGGTCGTGTGTTCAATCCACACCGGCAGCACCATTGATCCTCAGAAATGATTCCTCTTTGAATCGTGCTCATTAGTGGAATCGTGCTCATTAGTGGGCGAGCATCTAGGGGCGTGAACGCGTCAAAGCATTCGGACCTCTTCGGTCAATCCAGCTCGTGGCCGAATTAACGCGTTCATCGCCTCCGTTCCCCACGAAGTCAATCGCCGCTCCCAGGATTTCCCGGCACCGAGATGCGTTGAGGCTTCAGCAGCCGCAGGCGCTTGTCTTGGCCGGCCTCTAGCGTGTGAACGTAGAAATAGGTGTCGAGATCGTTCGTCGCCTCCATCACCGGCGACGGCGCCGACACGATGACGAGCCCGCCGCATTCGCCGATCCAGTCGATGTGCCGATGCCCGTGCATCAGGACGACCCGCTCCGCCTTCGGCTGCAGGCGTCGCAGGAACCAATTGCCGTTGATCAGGGCCGTCCCGATGCGCTCCGAGAGGACCTTCGCCGCGCGCGGATATTCGATCGCATGGTGGTGGAGCGCGATCAGCCAGTAGGCGTGCGGATATCGCCCGCAGACGATGTCGATGGCCCAAGCCTGCTCCGCTGAAATCATCCCGAGTGCATTGGTGAAGGAGAAGTGAGCGTCGGCATTGGTGTTGAGGAGGATGATCCCGAGCCCGTCCTCGCGATCGGGCGGCAGAACCATCGGGAAGACGTCATTCCATATGTCCGACACCGTCGTGGAGAAGAGCGGCCGTCCCGTGTCTGCGAATTTCGAGAGCTCGGCTGCGTGCGGCTCGAGCGCATCGGCGAGGCTCTCGCCTATGCGATCTCTCGCGTGATCCACGACACGGACGCGCGACCCCTGGAGGGTATTGATCGCGGATAGCGCGCGGATTTTGCGCAAGCGGCCGTTCGGACCGATGGAGAGGTCGAGACGTGCCGGGTTGGCTCGATCCACGATGTTGACGTCGTGATTGCCGGGGATGATCAGCACGCGCTCAGCAATGGTGGGATGGGCGGCCACGGCATCGAGGAATTCGGCCCACTCGGCAGCACGCCCCGCGTCCGTTGCATCCCCCGAGATCAGGACCGCGTCGAGCGGAGCGGACGCGTGGAGCTCTTCTAGGATGGCCAGAAGCCGGCGCAGACGGGCGTTGCCGCTCGGCCCCGCTCTGCCGCTCTCGATGCGAAATCCGTAGCGCTCGCCGACGACATGGAGATCCGATAGGTGAGCGATGCGCCACGTGCGGGCGCCGGGCGTGGGCTCTGCAAATCGTTGCAGGTCCCTGGGCGGAGCCATCGTCATATCGGCCGCCGCCCAGACGAGCGCGGCCACGGCGAGGTAGGCGCTGACGAGCACGACCGTATTGGCGAGGGCGACCCAAGCCAGTTCCCGCGGCGCAAGCAGGTCGCCGACGCCACCGATCCAGCGCGATGACGGCCAGGCAAGCATCAGAACCAACAGGGCCGATCCGCTGATAAGGAGGCCCGAGACCGCCGCGGTCGCGGAACGCAAACGCTCGCGCCGGGCCACCTCGGCGCCCTCGGGCAATATCCGGTCCGCCAGATGGCGCAGCGCCTCGCGGCACATCGCATAGGCGGGCTCGACCGCAAGCGCGTTCAAGGACCAGAAGCTGCTCTCTGCCAGATTGAAGAGCTTTCGCCCGAACAACCATGCGAGCGCGGCGGCCAAAAGCAGCACTGCGATGGGGACGATCCCCAAAAGCGGCGACGTGATCTTGCCCGCCACCTTGCCGATCCACGCCGAGGCAACGAGCGGCGCGACCCCGAGGAGGACGGCCGGTATGACTATCAAGATGAACCAGGCGGCAATCAGCTTGGGCAGACTTATCTCGGCGAGGAGGCTGCCGGCGAGCGAGAGTAGCGAGTGGCTCTTTGGGCTCGATGCATCGTCTTCGATATCGCCGTGTCGAGGATCAACGATCGGTCTCATTCGTACGCACCTCGGACAGTGGGCGGTTGCCATTCCAACCTAGGATCGCGACCCGGAGAACGCCGTGTCCGCTACGCCTGTGCGGAGACGATTGCCTTGACGCCGGAGGCAGGCTTCCGGCCTTCGAACCACGCCACGTAAAGCGTCGGCAGGAACACGAGCGTAAGAATTGTCGCAACCAGCAGCCCTCCCATGATTGCGAACGCCATCGGCCCCCAGAACACCGTCGGGGCGATCGGGATCATGCCGAGGACAGTCGACACGGCCGTCAACATGATCGGGCGGAAACGAGTTCTGCTCGCGTCGACGGCGGCTTGCCGGACATCCTTTCCTTGAGCCCTCTCGGATTCGATCTGTCCGATAAGAATGACGGCATTCTTCGTGATCATGCCGAGCAGAGCCAGGATGCCGAGGATCGCGACGAACCCCAGCGGCCGGCCGGAAACGAGCAAGGCCGCGACCACGCCGATCAGGCCGAGGGGTCCCACGGTGAGGACGAGCGCCAAGCGTTGAAAGCTCTGCAGCTCGAACATCAGGACGGTGAGCATGATGAGCAGCATTACCGGCACGACCGCAAGAACCGAGGCCTGTGATTTTTGGCTCTCCTCCACCGTACCGCCGACGGCAATGGCGTAAGGCGTCGGCAAGCTCTTGCGCAAAGTCTCGACCTTCGGAGAGAGCGCGTTGACGACCGTCTCGGGAAGGGCTCCCGACTTGACGTTGGCCTGCACCGTGAGCGTGGGGATCCGGTCGCGCCGCCAAACGACGGGCTGGTCTTGCGAATATTCGAACGTCGCAAACTGGCTGAGCGGAACGGTGCTCCCGTTCGGGATCGGGACCTGAATGGTGCGTAGCGTCGAAAGAGAGACCCGCTGCTCATCCGTCGCCCGCGCCACGACGTCGATGAGATAGATGTCGTCTCGAACTTGCGTGATCGCGGCGCCCGATATCACCGTATTCAGCACCGCCGCCAGCGATTCCGAGCTCACCCCGAGCTGGCGCGCCTCATCCTGATTGACGAGGATGCGCACTTCCCGCGCCGGCTCGATCCAGTCGAAATTGACCTTCTCGGTTTGGGGATCTGCGGCTACGACCTGAGCGAGCTCGAAGGCGATCTCGCGCACTTTTGCAATGTCGGGTCCGCTGACGCGGTATTGCACGGGCCAGCCGACCGGCGGGCCGAGCTCGAGCGGCGAGATGCGCGCGACGACGCTCGGAAAGTCATTGGCGAGCACCTTCTCGAGCTTCGCCCGTAGCCGTTCGCGCGCCGCCACGTCTTTGGCGACGATCACCGCCTGGGCGAAGAAATCATTGGGAAGCTGAACATCGAGCGGCAGATAGAAGCGGATGGCGCCGCGGCCCACGTAGGTGCTCCAGCGCGCGACGTCGGGATCATCCTTGAGAACCGCGTCGAAGCGTTTCGCCATGTCCTCGCTCGCGTAGATCGACGCATTCTGCGGCAACCTCAGATCGACGAGGAGCTCGGGGCGATCCGAAGAGGGGAAAAACTGACTGGGGATCAGCGGGATTGCAAGCAACGACCCGACGAAGAGAGCCAAGGTCAGCGCGATCGTCACCCACTTCGCGTCCACGGCTTGGGTCAGGAGGCGGTGATAGGTTTCGACGACCTTGCTAGGGCGGGGGGATTTCTCCGTCTTTGGAGGCTTCAGAATCATGACGCCTAAGAGCGGCGCGAATACGACCGCCACGAACCACGAGACGATGAGCGCAATGCTGACGACGGCAAAGAGCGAGAACGTATACTCGCCGGCCGAGCTCTGAGCGAAGCCGACCGGAACGAAGCCGGCGATCGTGACCAGCGTGCCCGCGAGCATCGAGAGCGCGTAGGTCCGAAACGCGAACGTCGCGGCCTCGACCTTGTCGTCGCCCTGCGCCAGGCGAGTGAGCGTGGCATCGGTGGTGGTCATCGCATCGTCGACGAGCAAGGCGAGAGCAATGATGAGCGCGCCGAGCGAGATGCGCTGCATGTCGATGTTGGCCAGCTCCATGACCGAGAACACGATGGCGAGCGTCAAGGGAATGGAGAGGGCGATGATCAGGCCGGGGCGCACGCCGAGGCTGATGAAGCTCACGGCCAGGATGATGGCGACGGCCTGCCACAGCGACGTCATGAACTCGGCGATGGCGCTCTCGACGGTTACCGCCTGATCCGCGACGAGCTTCGGCTCGATCCCGATTGGCAGGTCCGCCGTCGCCTCCGCCATGGCGCGCTTGATGTTCTTGCCCAAGGCGAGGATATCCCCGCCCTCGCGCATAGAGATCGCGAGGCCGATCGCGGGCTCCCCATTGACGCGAAACATCGGCTGAGGGGGATCGGCATAGGCGCGCCGGATTTGCGCGATGTCGCTCAAGCGAAGCATGCGCCCGCCGACCGCGAAATTGACGTTCGATATGTCCTGCTCGGACCGGAATGAGCCGGATACCCGGAGCGACAGCGTCTCGTCACCGGTTTCGATCGTCCCGCCGGGGCGCACGACATTCTGCGCCTGCAGGGCGCGGACCAGGGCCGACCGATCAATGCCGAGGGTGGCCAGCTCCTTCATGGAGAATTCGACAAAGATCCTCTCGTCCTGTGCGCCCAATATCTCGATCTTGGAGACGTCGGGGACATGGAGCAGCTTGGAGCGGACGTCCTCCACATAGTCGCGAAGCTCACGGAAGGTGAAGCCATCGGCGGTGAAGCCGTAAATGATGCCGAACGTGTCGCCGAACTCGTCGTTGAAGCCCGGCCCGACGATGCCCGCCGGCAAGGTATGGCGCATGTCGCCGATGCTCTTGCGCACGTGGTACCAGATGTCGGGGACCTCTCTCGCCGTGGCGCTGCCCTTGAGATTGACGAAGATCGTCGTGACGCCGGCGCTGGTGTAGCTGCGCAGGAAATCGAGCTTCGGCGTCTCCTGCAGCGTCCGCTCGAGCCGCTCCGTCACTTGCTTCAGCGTGTCCTCGATCGTTGCGCCGGGCCACGCGGCCTGGACGACCATCGTCTTGATGATGAAGGACGGGTCTTCGTTCCGACCAAGCCTGTAGTAGGAGAGAAGTCCCGCAGCCACTGCGACGATCATCAGATAGGCGACGAGGGAACGATGCTTGAGCGCCCATTCTGAAAGATTGAAGCGCATTATGGCTCCGATCCCAACACGCGAATCTTCTGTCCCGGATGAAGAGCCTGTACGCCCGCCGTGACGATGATCTCGCCGGTGTCGAGCCCCTGAGAGACTGTGACGGTCGCCGGATCGAAGCGGGCGACGTCCACGTTTCGCAACGAGACGGTTAGGCTCGACGGATCGACGATCCACACGGCCGGCTGGCGATCGGCCTTCGTCAAGGCACTGGCCGGAATCTCGATGACCGGCTGGGCGTCTCTCTCCACGGTGCCGGTCACGGTTGCGCCGAGCCGCATGGTCTCGGGCGGATCGTCTAGACCGACCTTGACCTGGAAAGTGCGTGTTACGGGATCGGCCTGGGGTGCTACCTCGCGCACGCGCCCTGACGTCTTGACGGTGGCATCGTCCGTGAGATGGACCGAGATGGCCGCGTCGCCGGGCACGGACCTCAATGCTTGGGCGGGGACGTCGAACACTGCATCCCGTCCGTCCTGGCGCGCAAGCCGTACGATCATCTGGCCGGCCTGTATGACCTCGCCGGGCTCCGCTCCGACTGCTGTTACAATGCCTGGGGCATCCGCCTCGAGCTCCGTGAACCCGACGAGATCATGCGCCGACTTCAATTGCGCCTCGGCGGCATCGACCTGGGCCATGGCAGTCTGGCGCGCCTTCTCCGCTTGGTCGTATTGCGCGCGCGTCGTCCAGCCCTGTTCCAACAAGATTTCCTGGCGCTCGAAGCGATTGCGCGCCTCGGTCAATCGCGCTTGAGCGGCGGCGAGATCGGCCTGCGCCGAGCGCAAGGCATTCATCTCGTTCTGCGGCTCGAGCCGCGCCACCAACTGACCGGCCTTGACCCGGTCTCCGACGCTCACCGGTCTCTCGATCATCCGGCCGGAGATGCGAAAGCCGAGGGCGGCCGTGTCCGCAGATTCGACTCGGCCCGTGAGCACGAGCGAGCTTCCCGCTTCGCGCTTCTCCACAGTGACGGTGCGAACGGGACGAGCTGCGGGCGCCTCGCTATCGGGCGCCTTCTCACAAGCAGCGAGCATCGTGAGCGGGATTGCGACGGATAATGCAGTCCGCAAGCAGCGGACGAAACTCATCGCTTGGCCAATGCGGCGAGACAACATGACGGCACGCTTTGCAAAGAAATTCACTCTATCGAGGTCGTTCAGAGCCTTCAACGCGGCGGCAACGAAAAGATTTCTCTTCGACATTGCGTATAATGAGCGCGTTCATGCGATTGTGCCATTCAATGCGCGCTGACCATCACCGCGGCAAGGATGACGGTCAGCGCCAGCAGAGATGTGCCTGCAACCGGCCAAAGTCGCAGCGCGCTATCCGCTCGCTCCAGCACTGCGCTTCTCTCGACGGCGGCGTGCGCGGCTTGCTCCAGCACAACCACCACGTCGCCCTCCGGCACGCGGGGCAGCTGGCTTTGCCAGCGGCGCAATCCCATCGCGAGGGCGGCTCCGAGAAGAACGGGCCAGAGCGCGGCCCAAATCGCGGCAGGGGAGAACAATTCGGAATAGCCGGCGTGCACTACCACCGGGAACAGCACCCAAGGAATGGCAACGGACGCAAAGGCCATCGCCAGCCACGGCAGGGTAAGACCGACTGACGATGGCTTCTCCGCGAGGTGCGATGCGGTCGCCACGAGACGTTGCAGAAAATGGAGCATCAAGAGCGTCGTTCCGGCTGCCGACAGCGCCGCGAGAACGCCAACGAAGCCCTCGCCGAGCTGCGTCTTCACCGAGAGCTTCGCCAACGCGCCGCCGGTAAAGGGCAGACCGGCGAGACCGAGCGCCAATATGGCTGCCGGCAGCAGCACCGGCCAAAGACGGCGCGCGCTCGCGGCAGTGACGACGCCCATGGCGAGAAACAGCGCGCCCTTGACCAGGACGTGATGGGCTGCGTAGAAGCTCGCTGCCGTTGCCGCGCCGCCGTCGCCGGTGGCCAGCCCCATGCCGATGACGGCGGCGATCAGTCCCATCTGGCTCACGCTCGAATAGGCGAGCACCGTCTTCGGATTGGACTGAGTGATCCCGATCGCGACGCCGTAGAAGGCCGAGAGCAGCCCCGCTGCAACGAGCACCCCGCCCCAGTCCGGCAGCGCAGCCTCGAACGGCATGAAGCGGATGAGCCCGATGACGCCGGCTTTGACGGCGGCGCCGCTGAGCACGGCCGCCGCCGGAATGGGCGCCGCTGAATAGGCGAGCGGCATCCAGACGTGCAGCGGCACGAGTCCGATCTTCAGCCCGAAGCCAACAATGAGCAGCGCCAGCGTCGGAGTCGCGCCACGGCGAAGCCGGAAGAGCAGCCACGGCGTCGCGGATCAGCAGGGCGTCCGTAGGACCGGCGGCCAGCAGCACCAGGCCCATCAGCAACGCAGGCCTCGCCCAGCAATGCGAGGCCACGTACACGGCACCGGCGCGGCGAGCGCGCGCCGTGCCGTCGTGCACGATCAGGCCATAGGCCGCAAGGCTGCCCATGGCGAAGAACAAATAGAAGCTCGCGATGTCGGCGGCCATGAAGACGCCGAGGTTGCCGGTGAGCGCGAGCAGCCACCACGCGGCGAAGCTCGCGCCGTTTCCCTTGTCGCGCAGATAAGTCGCGGCATAGGCGCCGGCGCAGATCCAGAGCAGCGCCGCGACTCCGAGAAGCATCGCGCCGGGCACATCGAGCGCGAGCGTGGCGCCGAAGAGCGCATCGGGGCAGGACCAGAGACGCTTCGCCGGCCGCGAGCAGCGGCTGCCATGAGCGCAGGAACCGGCGCCAGCGCCAAGAGATGCCGGCATGCGCGCCCTCATGCGCGGCGACAGGCACGCCAGCAGCATGGCGAGCGGCACGGCCAGTGTGGCGGCGAGCAGCGCTTCGGCACCGGTCATGGCGTCAGCTTCCCATTGCTTCAGGGCGGCCGATCTGCAGCAGCGTCGACGGCTCGCAGCGGCACGAGGCCGAGCAGCAGCGCGCAGATTGCGAGCGCCAGCGGCACCGCCTCGCGGCTCCGCGACACGGTTGCGCGAAGGGTGAGGCGCCGTTCGCGTCCGCCATCGCTCGGGCCAGCGACCCGGATCACGTAGGCGCCGGCGAGCAGCCCGCCGACCAGGATCACGAGCGCCCACCACCATTGCCCTTCCATGGCCGCGGCTGTCAGCATCAGCCATTTCGCCACGAAGCCGCCGCTCGGCGGCACACCCATCAGCGAGAGCCCGCCGAGGCCGAAGGCGATCACGGTCATCGGAAGCGCGCGCCCGATGCCGCCGAGCTCGGCGATGCGGTCATGGCCGAGCGCCTCGGCGATCAGGCCCGCCGCCATGAACATGGCGGCCTTGGCGAAGGCGTGGGAGAAAAGCTGCAGCCAGCCGCCGGTCCAGGCGACGTTGCCCCAGGGCTCGGACGCGGCGGCGCCGATGAGGAGCGGAAACATCAGGAACAGATAGCCGATCTGCGCCACCGTCGAGTAGGCGATCAGGATCTTGAGCCGCGCTTGGCGCAAGCGCAAGTACGCTGCCGAACAGGATCGCGCCGGCGCCGAGCGCCGCGATCAATTGCGCGGCCATGTCGTCGCAGACTCCGGGCATCGCGTCGAACCAGATCCGGACGATCAGGAAGAAGGATGCCCTTGACCACGAGCGCCGAGAGCACGGCGCTCGCTGCGGCCGGCGCTCCGGCATGGGCGGGCGGCAGCCACAGATGCAGCGGGAAGAGGGCGGTCTTGGCCAACAGGCCCGCCGTCATCAGTGCGGCCGCGATGCCAGGAGGCGGACTCGGCACGTACTCTGTTCGGACAACAAGGCCGATGTCCAGCGTGCCGTAGGCTCCGTAGAGCAGCGACCGTGCCGAGCAGATAGAGCACCGAGCCGGCGAGCGCGAAGAGCAGGTAGCGCAGCGCGGCGGCGATGCGTTTCCGCACGGCCATCGAGACACACGAGCGGCACTGCGCCGAAGGTCAGGAGCTCGAGCGCGACATAGAGATTGAACAGATCGGTGCCGAGGAAGACGGCATTCAGCGCGGCCCAGACCGCGAGCAGAAGCGTCCAGAACGACTAGCGGTGCGCGGGCCTCGGACTCGCCCTGCGGCGTCGGGAAGTCGGCGCGCGCGAACAGCACCGTGGCAGCCGATCACGAGCGCCGTGGTGACCAGCATCGCGGCCGAAAGCCGTCTGCGCGCAGCGTCACGCCGAGCGGCGGCGCCCAGCCGCCGAGGACGTAGGTCAGCGCCTCGCCCGAGCGAGCGACGCCGGCGAGAATCGCGAGCGGCGACGCCGAGACCGGCCGGGATGAGAATGAGAGCGATGCGCTCCGCGTGGCGTCCGCCGAGCACCACCGAAAGCAGACACGCCGGCGACCGGCAGGACGATCGCCAGCACCAGGAGAAGAAACGTCCCGCATCTGCGTTGCGCCAGCCAAGGATGCGGCGTCGAGCATCAGGGGTCGGCTCCCTCGGCCCGCGCCTCGATCGAGGGCTCGGAGGCGAGCGATGCCCGGCCCGATACCTGGAAGAGCCGGAGCATCAGCGCAACGGCCAAGCGCCGTGGCGGAGAAGGCGACGACAAGGCCGGTGATGACCAGCGCCTGCGGCACGGGATCGCCGTCGAAGCCGGCCGCCGCGCCCCTCCGGGCGACGACGCCGAAGAGGAGGAACACGCCGCCGCCGAGAAGATTGAAGGCGAGGATCTTTGCGCAGCAGCTCGCGGATGAACGATGAGGCCGTACAAGCCCGATCCCCACCAGCGCGGCTCCGCAGAGTCCGAAAAGCGTCGCGCGCATTCATCGCTCTTCTCCCCGCTGCGGCGGGCCCGCCACCAGCAGCACGAGCGTCGCGGCGACGGAGAGCGTCATCACCACCTCGATGACGATGATCAGCGGCTTTGGCGTAGCCCGCCGGATAGGCGAGGAAGGCGTCGGCGACGACAAAGCCCGCGAGACCGACCGCGAGGAACACGCGCCGCGCCGGCGACCAGCGCCAGCCGAAGCCGCGGACGTCGTCGATGCGGGGCACATTTGCAGCCCCGCGATCATGGTCAGCATCCACATGGCCGCCAGGATCGCACTCGCCTTGAAAGGCCCCGCCGGGATGATCGGCCCCGTTCCACAGAATAGTAGACGGCCACGACGATCCCGACCGGCGGCAGCACCTGCGCGAGGAAGCTCAGCGCGTCGTCACGCTCCGCAGGGGGCGCCATGTGCCGGAGCGCCGCCCCAATCGCGATCCGCCGCAAGCGACCACACGCCAACGAGCGCGAGCAGCAGCACGACCTTCTCGAGGAAGGTGTCGATGGCGCGGTAGGCGAGCAGCACGGCGGTGACCGGATTGCCGAGCCCGGTGGCCGGCAGGTTCGCCGCCGCTTCTGGGGCGAGCGTCGGCGCGGGTTCGGGTAGCGAGACGACGATGACTGCCAGTCCCGCCGAGACCGCCGCGCAAAGCGACCGCCGCAACGAGGCGAGAGACCCTTGCCGGGCGGTGCGACGGTCGCCTCGGTTGCGCGTCAATCGGGCGGCAGCGCGAAGCAGGAGCACCCCGGTCACGCCGCTGCCGATTGCGGCCTCCGTCAGGGCGACGTCGACGGCCGCGAGGCGCACCCAGGCCAAGCGCCAACAGCAGCCCATACGCGACGAAACCGACGACCGCGGCGAAGGTTTCGCGCGCGGCGAGTCGTCCAGACGGCCACCGCCAGCACCAACGCCGCCAAACCGACATCGAAGGCCAGCATCGCCGTCATACTTCGTGGCTCCTCGCGGCGCGCCACGCCTGCGATGAGCTGGGCGACCGTCGCGCCGGCGAACTGAACCAGCAGCCAGATGCAAATGAGCTTGAGGGCACCGAGCGGACCATCGGCCCATGGCAGCAGACCAAGCACCACGAGACCTAGTCCGAGATTGTCGGCTTTCGTCAGAGCGTGCAGGCGCGTGAGCGTATCGGGGAAGCGGAGCAATCCGACCGTGCCGGCGAGGAAGAAGAAGGCACCGGCCGTGACCGCGAGCAGGGTGAAGACGTCACGCGCGAAACTCATCTCGTCTGCTGCCTCCGGGGTTGTTAATTTCGCAGGCGGATGCGGTCGTCACGAACGCGACCGAGGCGAAGGCGGCAAGCAGCGCGAGCGATCAACGCGACATCGAGCAATCGCCGGAACTTCGGTCGCCGCGGAAAGCAGCAGCAACGCTGCGATGCCGCCGGTGCCGAGCAGCTGCGCCGACATCATGCGATCCGCCGCCGCCGGCCCGCGCAGAATCCGAACCAGGCCGAGGGCCAGCATCGCGAGGACGAAGCCGGCGACGCCGATCAGGAAGCTAGCTCATCGCCTCGCCCTCTCCCCAAGGCACGCGTGAGCAGATTCTCATCGACAGCTAAACTGCCCACCACCGGCTGGTCGACGTCGAGGCAATGGATGACGAGGGCGCCGCTGTCGTCCGATGCCGCCGGCAGCGTCCCGGGCAGCAAGCTCGCCACCGTGCAGAATGTGCTCCGCGCTGCACCATGCGCTAGCCGCGTCGGATAGACGACGAAGCCCAGGCGCAGCGGCAGACGCGGATCGAGCGCACGCCAAGCGACATCGATGCCGGCAAGCACCGACTGGCTGAAAAAGCGCAGGGCGAAGGTCAAAAGCGCAAGCGGCGAAAAGCGCGACCGCCCCGGCGCCAATAAGTCGCATGCTCGCCCACGTCGCAGCGGCCGCTGCACCGACGCCGGCCGGAAGATCGGCAGGACGACCGAGAGAAAGAGCGAGCCAGAGGACGAGAAAAACAGCACCCCGCCACACCGCAGCGCGCCTGATGTCGGCGGCGTCAGGCGCGGGACTGATCATGGCCCCCTCCTCGAACGAGCAACAGTCTCAGAACGATCCGAATGCCGAGCCCAGCGCGATCGACGGCCACAAGCGCGATGATCGCGCCGACGATGGCAACCATGACGATATCACGATAGCTCTCGCGATGCGTCGAGCCGCAGACGGCGAGCAGCGTCACGACCGCGCCGTTATGGGGCAGGCTGTCGAGCGTACCCGAGCCGATCACAGCCACGCGATGCAGGAGCGCAGGATCGATGCCCTGTTCGGCGGCGAGGCGCATGTAGGTGTCGCCGAGCGCATCGAGAGCGATGGTGAGACCGCCCGAGGCCGAGCCGGTCAGCGCAGCGAGCACGTTGGTCGCGACGGCGAGCGAGACGAGCGGCCCTCCGCCGATCGACAGCACCCAGTCGCGCACCATTGCGAACGCGGGAAGCATCGCGACGACCGCGCCGAAGCCCACGAGACTTGCGACACTGAGCGCCGGAAGAACCGAGGCGTTCGCACCCGCGTCCATGCTCTCGCGCAGCGCCGGCAGACGTCGGCGATTGATGAGGACGAGAATCAGGATCGCCGTCGCGAGCGCAACGGCGACGGCCCACACGCCGCCCACGGCCGAAAGCGAGGTCGCGCCCCAACGCTCTTCGGCCAGGAACGAAAAGTCGAGCCGGGGCAGAACGAACAGCGCCATGAGTAGATTGACGCCCACGACCACCACGAGGGGCAGCGCGGCCAGCTCGATGGGCGGCAGCGCTCGCGCTGAGCTGGCCATGACGGAGCTCGGCCGGATCGAACTCGCGGGCCGTCGTGGCCCGCTCTCGAATGATCTGATCTTCGGCGACCACATCGGCAGCGCCGGTCGCGCCGTCGCCGAACCCCTCTCCCGCGCGTCGAGCCGACGCTTCGGCGCGACGGAGCCACCACATGCCGAATGCCAGCATGATGGCCGAGGCGATGATGCCGAGGCCGGGGGCGGCAAATGGCGTCGTGCCGAAGAACGGCATCGGGATGGCGTTCTGGATCGCGGGCGTTCCGGGCAATGCCGACATCGTGAATGTCGAGGTGCCAAGAGCGATGGCTGCCGGCATCAAGCGGCGCGGAATGTCGGCCGCCCGGAACAGCTCCTGCGCCATCGGCGCCAGCACGAAGAAGGCGACGAAGAGGCTGACCCCGCCATAGGTGACCATCGCGCCTGCAAGCACGACGGCGAGGATGGCGTGGCGCGGCCCGAGGCGCTCGGTCATGAAGCGCGGCGATGGCTCTGACGGAGCCGCTGTCGTCCATGAGCTTGCCGAACAGCGCGCCGAGCAGGAACAAGCGGAAAGAACTGCGCCAGGAACTGCGCGGCGCTTCCCATGAATGTCTGCGTCCAGTGGGCGAGCAGCGGCTCGCGCGCGAAGGCGGCCGCGATAATGGCCGCCGCGGGCGCCAGCAAGAAGAATGCTCCAGCCGCGATAGGCGAACCAGATCAGCACTCCGAGAGCGACCAGGATGCCCAAAAGGCCCATCGCTCAGCATTCCTCCAGCAGCACGTCGAGATCGGCGGTCGAGCGGTGACCGATGTCGTCTCCATGCTCGTCGAGGAACGCGCTGGCCGCCCGCCGTCCCTCCTCGCGAAGCATCGTCAGGAACTCCCACTCGGCGTTCAACTTCGAGGAAGCGCCGAGGTCGATCAACATCTCGCTCATGATGCGATGCGTGCGCATTCCCGCCCAACGCGCGCCTTCTCCCGACCCGGGGTCGGCCACCTGACGCATCAGCGCGATCATGCGCAGCTCCTTCATCAGCGCAGCATTGAATGAGACCTCGTTCAGGCGATTGAGGATCTCGCTCGCAGTTCGCGGCGTGCCGGGACGCTCGCGCGGATTGATCTGTACGAGGATCGAATCCTGGGCGTCGCTCTCGCGCACGAGCGGGGTAATGGTCGGGTTGCCTGCGAAACCGCCGTCCCAATAAGGCTCGCCGTCGATCTCGATCGCCTGGAACATCGTCGGCAGGCAGGCGGAGGCCAAGAGGACGTCGGGGGTCAGCTCCGCGTTGCGGAAGATGCGGCCGCGGCCGGTGTGAACATTGGTTGCCGTGACGAACAGCTTGATCGGCGATCTGGCCAACCGCTCGAAATCGATGCTCTCATCGAGAATGGCGGTCAGTGGATTGTGGCCCCCCGGATTGAGGTCGTAGGGCGAGAATATGCGCGACATGAGGTCGAATGTGATGAAGACGGGCGAGATAATCGAGGGTCCAGCGCCCGAGCATCCGGTCGAGTGGCGAGCGTTGCAGCGGGCTCAACGTCGCCGCTTTGGCGACCCGCCCCCAGTAGGCATCGAGTGCAGCGCGCGCCCCAGGCGCTCCGCCCTCGGTCCAGCCGTCGGCGAGAACCGCTGCATTCATGGCGCCGGCCGACGTACCGGATATGGCGTCGATCCGTAGCCGAGATCTCCTCGAGGAGCCGGTCGAGAACACCCCACGTGAACGCGCCATGGGATCCGCCACCTTGCAGGGCGAGGTCGATCAGGAGAGGGTCTCGACCAAGGTTCTTGCGAAAATCGGAATTTGTGATCGGCATCGCGCCCCCCGGTCGAGAACCTTAACACTGCCCGTGCGCCGCTCGCACGAATTTGCACGGCGGTGTTGGGTCGGTCCGGCACGCTACTCATAGCGCAGGCGCCAGCCGAGTGTGATCCATAGAGACGCGAGTTGAGACCTCGCGAGCTTTCAAACCGGCGAAGGACCGATCCTACTACTTGGCGGCGTCCGGGGCCGTCATTTTTGGAACCGCTCCGCTCATGGTGCTGGTGGCTGGTAGCTTGCCCTCGTCGCTCATAGTCTGAGGCGGCCCTTTAGGGGACGTGGATCCGGTGCCCGACGACGCGCCCTCGGAGGCGCCCGTTGCCCCCATCTCAGGAACAGCGCCGCTCATTGTGTCGGTGGCTGGAAGCTTACCCTCGTCGCCCATGGTCTGGGGCGGACCCTTCGTCGAGGGTTGGTCGTCCGCGGACGCGGAAGATAATGGCGCTCCGATCAACAGAACGGCAGCAAGAAAGGTCAAAGAATGCTTCATGGGGTGAACTCCTGAGTAAAAGAGGACGTGAGTTCCCCGTCCGCAACATATTATATAGAAAAGGCATTATCCAACAATGGCGTTGTTGCAAAATCATGGTTAACACAAAGCGTCATTATTTTATAACTGTCTGGAATTGTTGCGAACTTGCAAACTTTCAAAGTCATAACACTAGAGTTTATCACCAGGGGTGAAAGTCACGCCATTTCGGGCGCGAGACCCGAGCGGCCCACACTTTTTGGTAAGGGAGGGGTCGTGTGTTCAATCCACACCGGCGTCACCCCCCGCGAGCCCGTATTCGGGTTGGCATTGACTTGCGACCTGAGCGTCGTCGGTCGAAACAGCCCGCTCGAACCCTCGGCAGATACATATTCGGCTCGACTTCGCCCACGATACCAACCTTGCGGATCGACAGCTTTTGCCGGCAATAGACATCCATATTGCAGCCGTCGCGCGCCCACCGCATGATAGTCAGGTTCCGACCATGCGAGGGGCGGAGGGGCTGACTGGACGCCGAGAATACTCGTGAGCGCTCGCCCTTGGCTGCGATCGGCTCGCTAGCTTACCCTTGAACCCCGCCCAGGGAACGGGTGTGACTGTTAGATTTGGAGATCGCTCGGCAATGCGGGTGAGGTTCACGGCTTTGCTGCCCCCCTGGCGCGCGCCGGATGCGGTTGAGCACGGCCATCTCCTCCGCCGCCAATAGCCATGGCCCCAGGTTCCTCGAGACCCTCTTCCGCTGGTCAATCCGGCTCCGGCCAAATCGGCATGCTTGCTGCGGTGTCGATCGGCATCGGCGGCATGGTCGGCGCCGGAATCTTCTCGATTCTCGGCGTGGTCGCCGAGGCGGCCGGCAACGCCATGTGGCTCGCTTTTGCGATTGGCGGCGTGGTGGCGCTACTCTCCACCTATTCCTATGCCAGGCTCGGCGCGACCTTCCCCTCCGCAGGTGGCGCCGTGCACTTTCTCGTGAAATCATTTGGTGACGGCGTGCTCGCGGGCGGTCTCAACCTGTTCATGTGGGCCGGCTACATCATCTCGCTGGCACTCTATGCGACAGCGTTCGGCAGCTACGCCGCGACCTTCATCACGGCTACCCCCTCGGCACTCCTCCTCAAGTCGCTAGCGGTGAGCTCTGTGCTGCTGCTCGCGGTCGTGAACGCGTTCGGGGCCAAGATTATGGGGCAGGGAGAGACGATCATCGTCGCCATCAAGGTGGCGATACTTGTCTTGTTTGCGGCGACAGGATTGTGGTTCATCAAGCCGGAGAACCTCTCCCCCGCGCTATGGCCGGGGGCTCAATCGGTCCTGTTCGGCGCGGGCGTGCTTTTCATCGGCTACGAGGGCTTCGGCCTCGTCACCAACGCGGCCGGCGACATGCGCAATCCTCGAGAGATGCTGCCGCGCGCGCTTTATACGGCCGTGATCCTCGTGATCGCGCTCTATCTCGCTGTGTCGCTGACGGTGACCGGCAATCTGTCGAATGCCGAGATCGAGCGCGCGAGGGACTACGCGCTGGCGGAAGCCGCGAAGCCCTTCCTGGGCGAGTTCGGCTTCCGGTTGATCGCAATCGCGGCGCTGTTCTCGACCGCATCCGCGATCAATGCCACGCTGTTCGGCTCGGCGAATGTTTGCTACATGATCGCCCGCGATGGCGAGCTGCCGGCCGGTCTGTCGCGGACCGAATGGAAACAGGCGACCGGCGGCCTATTGCTCACCGCGGGGCTCGTCGTGCTGGTGATGCTGTGCTTCGACCTTTCGGGCATCGCCATGATGGGAAGCGCCGCCTTCCTCCTCATCTATGCCGCGGTGAACGCGGGCCATCTCCTGGTTCTGAGAGAGACCGGCGCAAATGCCACGATCGTATGGCTGTCGCTGCTCACGTGCCTCGTGATGTTCGCCATTCTCGGCGTCTACACATATCAGCAGCAGCCTCTCGCCATCGCCGCGCTCGTTCTCATTGCGGCAGCCTCGTTTGTCGTCGAATGGCTCTATCGGCGCTGGACCGGACGCAGGATCGAGACAAGCGCCGGTCGAGCTGCTTGTATCCGAAAACAATGACCGGCCGGCGCGCCGCGGCGCTCGTCGCGAGAGCAACAGGCTAGCCGCGCGGCGGCCGGCGCCGCTCGCTGAACCACGCGCGGTATTCCGTCATCTTCTGACGTTGTGCCCCCGACGCCCGCCGCTTGCACGTCGAGGCTTCCTCGCTCGTGTCCGGCGCGCCCCATCTGAGCTCGACGCAGTCGTTGAGGTTGTAGGCCATCTCGAGCGACGCCGTGCGGTCGAGCACGTCTTTGAGCGCGAGCGTCCATTGGGAGCCGTCGCTGCGTGTATACGAAAACTTAAGCGCCGACAGCTCGGACGCGAGCAGGCTCTCCAATTCCGTCTTCACGTCTGCGACGCTCTTCTCCTTCGGCATCGCGTACCGTTCGGGGCGCCGCGCGACGCGATCGGGAAAGCCGCGCACCACGTCGATCGCGATCAGGAGACGCAGATCGCGCGACGGCGTCGCGAAATCCTCCCAGGCGCCGGTCGTCTCAAAGATCGACGCGCCGTCCGGCATGTCCACCTCTCCGCCCCCGCCGACGTGGTACTTTCGCCCGTTCTCGACTGACAGCACGCGGGCGCCCACCTGCTCCTCGAGCGCCGTGATCGCCTCCTTCAGCGCGCGCATGGGATCGAGCGGCGCCGGCGACAGCACGTCATCCATGCGATCGTAGAAGTCTTCGACCGCAAGTTTCGACTGATCCAGCGAATAATCGGCGTACTCGGAATTTTTCGCGATTTCGTCGTTGGTCAGGCGCCGCAGGACGCTCTTCTCGCGCACGATCGGCCGGAAGCGCTTGAACCCGGGGCTGCCGAGCGCTCGATCCTGCGCGAACAGGAAATTGCCGCGCCAGAACCGCTTGCGCGCGACTGTCCCGTCAGGCTGCCCGTCGACGGCGAGGAAGACGCCCGCCGCGTCGGCCGACTGCGGCACGCGCTTGGCGATCACCAGAACGTGCCCGTAGGGATCGGCATACACCGTCCCCGGCCGCAGGGTCTCCCACGTGAGGGGTACGGGGTAATAATCGGTGTTGTCGTCGTCCGCCGCAGTTCGCCCGTTGCCGGAATGGACGCCGTTGGCAACCGTCGTCCCCACATAATATCCGAAGCCCGGCACGAGCCCTTTCGGCCTCGGGGGCAACTTGGGCGCCGGAGCCCCGACGGGCGCACCGAATAGGCCGAACAGGTCGCCGCCGGGCGGGGCTTTTTGCTCGGGCGGGATCGGGGGCGGCTCCTCGTTCTGAATGTTCCACCATTGAGGGCACCGCGGCGGGCCGCCGCCGCCGCCGCGCGAGCACTTCGTGTACCCGAACGGCAGCCCCATCTTGAACGCGAAGTAGGCGCGCAGGAAGTAGGGAAGGTCGGCGCAGTCGGGGCGAATGATGAGGCCCTTCTCGTCCTCGCGCAGCCCCAGATGGTTGAAGAGGACATTGCGCGACTTGTCGCGCAGCACCTCGTGCAGCGCCGGCCACGACGGCGCCGCATCGAGCGGCGCGTCGAAGAGCTTCTCGATCCATGCCGAATACAAGTTTTCAGTCGCGCGGGTCCAGGTCTCGCGCACGGGCCAGACGCTCTTTCCCGCCGCGCCTGGGCGCGGCGGCTCTTGGCGTTGCACGGCGATTTCGCGCGTGATCGCGCTGCACTCCGCCGGCGCGCCATCGCGCGCGAGCTTCGCGTGCCACGTTCCCGCGGCCGGCGAGGCGACCTCGGCGAACCAGAAATAGGGCGGCCCGCCGTGCCGCTCCCGCGACGTGGCCGCGACGGCTCCGTCGGGCGCGATCAGCGACAGCTCGCCCTCGAGCGGCTTCTCGGCGGCGAAAACGACGCGCAAAGGCGCGCCCTTCCATGGCGCGATCGGCGAGGAGAGGAGCGAGATCCCGGCCGCGTCCTCGCAGGTGCCGGCGCCTTGGGCCTCGGCGTGTCCGACCGAGACGCACAATGCGCCCGCGCTCAGCAGCAACGCTGGGACGGCGGCAGCAAACTGGCGTGCAGGATACAAGCGAGCCCCCCGGGCTTCCCCGACCGCGATTCCACGATATTGCGAAAGCTTTGGCTGAATCATGGCAAAATTTGTCGCCAGTCGAACTCGCCCGGCGACATCATCGGCCCCAGTTCTCTATTATGGACTTGATCCAGCCGAGTTTTCGTAGCCGCAGACCGAGCCCTAGGATCGCCAGCGGGCCTGAGCGCGAGTGCCAAGCGGGATCCGCCGATGCGTCAAACGGGACGGGGGGCGAGGCGCCCTCCGGCCGCCACGGCAACGCCGCCGCTCGAGGCATAGGCGCTGGCGCCGACCGCGAACAAGATCGCCGCAAGCCCAAACAGCGCGATGTACCAGGTCTGCCAGATGCCATAGCTCAAGCCGAGCAAGGTCGCTGCGGTGCTGAAGACCGCGAGGCCGTAGGGCACGACGGGGGACGGAAGCCGGCGTATGCGGCCGAGGATACTGAGTCCCACCCCCATGAGAAGGAGCGCGCCAACAGCGCCGAGCTCGAACCAGGTCTGAAGATAGGCATTGTGCGCATGGCGTGAGAATTTGCGCTCCCATTGATCAGTGGGATCGAGGGGTATCGTGCTTTCCGCCGTCATCTCGGGTCCCATGACGTACGTCATGTAGGCGCCGATGCCGAAGACGGGGGCTTTCAGCACCTCCTCGGCGGTGAAATTCCAGATGATGATGCGGTGCTGGGCCGACCGCTGGAGCCAGGGCGCCCTATCGAGATCGAGCGCGTGCACCCACATTACCACCGGCACGACGGCAAGACAGGCAAGAACCCAGGCGCCGGCGACGATCCTATAAGCCCATACGCGCGAGATCCAGGCGAGCCCGAAGGCCGCGGTGCCGAAGACGATCGCCACCTTGGAGGATTCCTGGGGCGAGAAGAACACCGCTGCAAACCCGAGCACAAAAAGGAGCACCGCAATGCGCCGGTTCCAGGGGAACTTGATTGCGCCGAGCGCAGCCATCAGAGCCGGCCAGATCAGGAGCGAGATCGGCGTGGTGCTGCGGGTGAAGGACGCGAGGTCGATGCCGACGAGCTTGCCGTTGGCCCAATGGTAGGATCGCGCCGGCTGCAGCAGCTCCGGGCTCACCTTGAGTGCGTTGATGATCCAGATCTTGACGGCCTGGCCGGTGAGGCCCTCCGCGAGAAAATAGACGAGGCCGACGAGAAGTCCGAGCCACAGGCCCTCGCTCGCACAGAGGATCGCCGCCCGGTCCGCACCGGCGATGAGACGGGCCGTCGCAACGCTCGCGGCCGCGACGGCGCCGAGCAGCAGCACCTTGCCGATGCCGGCACCCGGATGAGCAGCCCACAGCGTGCTGGCAAGCGCATAGAGCAGAAGCGCGGCGAGGCTTACCGCCAGGCTGTCGTTGGGGGGAACGAGAGCGGCCCGGTCGGCTTCGCGCCATCTCACCCAGAGCCACAGCCCGATGATCACCACCAGAAACACAGGCGTGAGTCGGGAGCTGACGAGCACGGTCGTCGCGGCGACCCCGGTGAGAAGTCCGATCAGCACCTCCCGGCGCTGCATCCAGGTTGTGCGCAGATCTGGTAGCTCGCCTGAGAACAAACGATCGGTCCCGAGTTCGCCGAGCGCCTCATTAAGCATAGGCGCCTTAGACATTCAATCGGCCTAGAACGCGCGTTGGACAAACCGATGACCACGGGCGCGCAAGAGCTTACGGCCCAGTAAGCAGCCTATGAAAATGGGGTGCCGCCGGCCCAGGGCGATGTGCTACCCAATGGCTCAAAAGGCGCCAGTCCGCAAAATGACCTGCGAGTCCTGCGTCACAATGATGCCCCGCACCGGCCGACCCTTAGCTCCGGGGCATGCGTTAGAGTGATGTCCGGCACCTCGCGTCCAGGAGCCAAGCAAGTGTCCATGAAGAGCAAGTTGGTGAAGCCCCCTCTCGACGCCGTCACGCGCCCCTCACAGGCAGAGGCAGAAGCCGCCGTCCGCACGCTCATCCGCTGGGCCGGCGACGATCCGGACCGCGACGGCCTTCATGAGACGCCTGAACGCGTGGTCAAGGCTTACGAGGAGTTCTTCCGGGGCTACGACGAGGACCCCGAGGCGATCCTCAAGAAGACCTTCGAGGAGATCGAGGGCTACGACGAGATGATCGTGCTGCGCGGCATCCGCTTCGAAAGCCACTGCGAGCACCACATGGCCCCGATCATCGGCCGCGCGTGGGTGGGCTACGTGCCCAATGGCCGCGTGGTCGGCATCTCGAAGCTTGCCCGCGTCGTCGACGCTTATGCGAAGCGCCTGCAAATCCAGGAGAAGATGACCGCGCAAATCGCCAACACTATCGACAAGGTGCTGCAGCCTCAGGGCGTCGCCGTGATCATCAAGGCCGAGCACCAGTGCATGACGACACGCGGCGTCATGAAACCCGGCACCGATCTTATGACGAGCCGCATGCTCGGCATCTTCCGCGACAGCGCGATGACGCGCCAAGAGTTCATGTCGATGATCGACTGAGCGGGGCGGGGCGTAGCGGTACCCGTTCCGTTTAGGAAAGGACGGGGAGAAGGATGTTCAGGCGTTCGCCTTGATCCTTTTCCACATGGCCTAGAATTGCTGGAATTGTGGAAAACGGGCGGCAACCTAGTCCGACCCAATGGGAGGAGAGTGCCGTCGCGCAGGCGACGCGCCATCAACAATTCACTGGTGGGTGCGGACTCTATCGAGGCGAATCGGAGTAGTCAGCTGTCAAGGGGTTCCTTAGGACGGAGGCTTCGATGAACGTCGGCCGCATGATGGAATTCGCACGGCTGCTAGTGGACTTGGAGAGTCGCTTCAGAATTCAGAAGAGAATGGGCACGGTCGCGGCGCGGATGCAGGACATCATCAACGCTCCGCAGGACGTTCAACACCAGACGAACACGTTGGCTGCTGTAGATGAGCTCCGGAAGTCCCTCCAAGAGATGTCTCAAGAACTGACTCAGCCGGTTCTCGAATTTTTGGCGGAATCAGGCGGCAATCCATTTTTTCTTACGTCCATGGGAGACGCTATTGGCGAGCAGCTACGCTCGAGCGGAATAACACCGGGGGTAGCAAAGAGCTACGTCGACGACTTGATCGCGACGCGAAATCAATACCTCGACAACCTGAAGGGAGCGGGCAACAACCTCAAAGCGCTTAAGTTTAAGGAGTACACGCTGTCGCCGGGTGATGCGGAGATCGGCTTCAAGATCCCGCGCACTCTGTTTAAGAACAAGCTGGGCGGGTTGGCGCATGAGCTGACATTTATCGACTTCACGGTGTTTACGTTTTCGGAGGCGGTGACGGGTGAGAAGAAGGAAGGAGATCTCGCGCAGCTTTCCACAACTGACCCAGTGATCTTGCTTGCGGCGGCGGTGGATGTGGTCGCGGCAATCGCCGGAGCCGTGAAATGGCTTATGGATGCCTACGCGAAGTACCTAGAAATTTTGGAGATGAAAGCGCGACTGAGAGAAATCGAAATGCCAGCGGGCACGTTGAAGGAGCTGGAGTCGCGGGCGGATAAGAAGCTGGAACAGGCTATCGAGGAGGTTGTTGAGCGCATACTGAAGAAGAAGCCGCTCGGTCGGCTTGCCGAAGTGGCCAATGCTCTGCGATTTTCGCTGAAGGGCCTGATAGCGCGAGTCGAGCGAGGCATGACGATCGAAGTGCGGTTCCTGCCCGCTCCGAAGGAGGAGGGTCAGACCGAGGAACAAGCGGCCGAAGCAGCGAAGAAGGAAAGCGAGCTTCAGAAGCTGCAGAGAGATCTCGTATTCCCGCAAATCCCCGAGACCCCGCTGCTGGCGATTCCGGCTTGGCCGGCGTGCAGGGTCGACACAGAAACGGCGAAGCCTCGCAGGACGAGAAAGAAGCGTGAGGTGAAGCTGGAAGAGAAAATTGTAGGCTTCGCCGGTGAGTTGAATGGTGGCCATGAGGCAAAGGGAACGGAGGCGAAGGCAGCGAAGCAGAACTGACCGGCGCCTAACGTCCCACGGTACACATATCCCCGCCTCTTGATCCCGGCCCCGGTCCGTGCACGGGTCGTCGTCCCGGCGGCGGCGATGACCCTGGGGCAGCTGGAGGCACGATGACCCAAGAAACCGTTCTCATCACCGGCGCCTCGAGCGGCATCGGGCTCGCGACCGCTCGCACCTTCGCCGAGCGCGGTTGGACCGTCGCAGCGACCATGCGCAAGCCCGAGACGAGCGAGCTCGCGGGCGCGCTGCATGACCGTATCAAAACCTTCCGGCTGGACGTGACCGACGCGCGCTCGGTCGCGTCCGCGGTCGCCGAGATTCGCGGCGCGTTCGGGCGCATCGATGCGCTGGTCAACAATGCCGGCTACGGGCTGATCGGTCTCTTCGAGGAGATGGGCGAAGAGCAGGTGCGCCGCCAGATCGACACCAACATTCTCGGCGTCATGAATGTGACGCGCGCTGTGCTCCCGGTGATGCGCCAGCAGAAGGCGGGGCGGATCATCAACGTGGCATCGGTGGCCGGGCGGCTCTCGCTGCCGCTCTACACGCTCTACTGCACGTCGAAATGGGCCGTGGAAGGCTTCTCCGAAGCGCTCGCCTTCGAGGTGGCCCAGCACGGCATCCAGGTGAAGATCATCGAGCCGGGCGCGATCAAATCGGAGTTCTTCGGCCGCTCGCTCGACGTCCCGGCGAACCCGCGCGTCCGCGATTACGGACTCTGGGAGGAGCGCGTCTTCGCCAACATCAAGGCGAGGTGCGTCGACGCTCCCGGACCCGAGGTCGTTGCCGAAAGCATCTATCGCGCGGCGACCGAGCGCCCCAACTGGCGCATGCGCTACAAGCCAAACGGCCGGTTGATGCTCCTCGGGCGCGCGCTTCTTCCGGCCGAGCTTTACAACCGATATGTTCGCTTCATGCTCGATGCCTGGTAAAGCCCCAGCCGATCTCGGCTAATCGTCGTCGCCCGCCACCTCGTCAGCCGCGTCGCGCGCCTGGCCGTAGTCGACGCGGACGAGATAGAGCCCCGCCGCCGCGGCGACCGGCCCGCAGGCCGAGCGGTCGCGCGCCCCGAGCGCCCGCTCGAGGTTGGCCGGCGACCATTTCCCCTCGCCGACGAGCTTTAGGCTGCCAACCATGGAGCGCACCTGATTGTGCAGGAACGAGCGCGCGGAGGCTTCGATGCGGATCTCCTCGCCCGACGCCGTAACCTCGAGGCGATCGAGCGTGCGCACCGGCGACTTCGCCTGGCACTGCGCGGCGCGGAAGGTCGTGAAGTCGTGGCGCCCGACCAGCACTTGTGCAGCCTCCGACATCGCTGCCGCATCGAGGTCGACGGGCAGCCACCAGACGCGATTGCGGTCGAGAGCGGGCGCGGCCCGGCGCGCGAGGATGCGATAGAGATAGTGGCGGGCGGTGGCGCTGAAGCGCGCGTCGAAATCGGCGACCGCCTCCTCACAGATGAGCACGACGATGGGCGCGGGCTTCAGGTGAAAGTTCACCGCCTCGCGGACCCGGAACGGCTCCCACGTCTTCGCGAGATCGAAGTGGGCGACCTGGCCCAGCGCATGGACGCCGGCATCGGTGCGCCCCGCCCCTTTCACCACGACAGTCTCGCCGGAAAAGCTCTCGATCGCCCGCGTCAGCGCCCTTTGCACGGATTCGCCATTGGCCTGGGCCTGCCAGCCGACGAACGGCGTTCCGTCGTACTCGATGGTGATGCGATAGCGAGGCATTGGGAGAATGGGTCCCGGAGACGGCGCGGCTCGCGCCATCCCTACCCGCTGGGATGCCCCGCCTCAAGACGGCCGTGGAGCCTCAGCGATAGGGGACCGGTACAGCGTAGGTACCGGGAGCGAAACGCGGATCCCATCGGGTGTCGTCGTAAGTGTAGTAGCCGAGGGAAAGCGGCGTCTTTCCGCCGGGATTGACAATGACATGCTGCTCGGACGGCAGAGGCCGGAAGACGCGCACGCCCTCCTCGATCGTCACCGTTGCGCCGTATACGGCGCGCGTCTCGATGCGGGTCGTATAGGCACTCTGGGCGCTCGCGGACGTCGCCGTCACGACGAAGTTGCCCGCTGCCGCACATATGATCCAAAGACTACGCCGCATTTGGCCCTCCTCACGCACCGACCTGGGAATTGCATAGTCTATACCGCCCTCGGTCACGCTCCGCTTCCGCCGCTAACCATTAACGGGTGCGGGGGTCAGGAGCCCGCGAGGTGCGTGCCTTTCGGGACCGGCACGCCGCGCAGGAACTCGGCCGCGCTCATGGCGCGCTTGCCGGCCCGCTGCACCTCGACGAGGCGGACGGCGCCCTCCGCGCAGGCGATGGTGAGCTGATCGTCTAGCGTCTCGCCCGGCGTGCCCCGACCCGCGGCGAGCGCCGACCGCAGGACCTTGACGCGCTCGCGCGCTTCATTGCCGACCGGCATCTCGAGCCAGGCTCCTGGATGGGGCGAAAGACCCCTGATCAAATTGTGCACCGAAGCCGCCGGAACGCCGAAGTCGATGCGCCCCTCCCCCTTGCCAATCTTCGCTGCATAGGTGACGCCCTCGGAGGATTGTGGATTGGCGGCGAGGCGCCCCTCCTCGAGGAGCGCGAGTGCACGCACCATCAAGTCGGCGCCACGCTCCTTGAGCGTGTCATGAAGCTCGCCCGCCGTCGTATCGGGAC
The DNA here is from genome assembly GCA_963740475.1 of uncultured Alphaproteobacteria bacterium. Classification (GTDB taxonomy): domain Bacteria; phylum Pseudomonadota; class Alphaproteobacteria; order Rhizobiales; family Hyphomicrobiaceae; genus Hyphomicrobium_C. The sequence continues at coordinate 29,150 of CAVUEM010000011.1, forward strand.
CGATCGCCACCGTCTCCGAGAGGCACACGGGTCCCATGTCGAGGCCTTCCTCCATGCGCATGACCATGACCGCCGTCTCGGTGTCGCCGGCCATGATCGCGCGCTGGATGGGCGCGGCTCCGCGCCAGCGCGGCAGCTTCGAGGCGTGCAGGTTTAAGCAGCCGAGGCGCGGCGCCGCGAGCACTGGGGCGGGCAGAAGGAGACCGTAGGCGACGACGACGGCCGCGTCGGCGCCGACCGCGGCGAACGCCCTCTGATCGGCCTCGGCCTTGAGGCTCCTCGGCGTGGAAACGGGAATGCCAAGTGCCTCGGCTGCCGCGTGGACCGGAGACTTGCGCTCCGCCATGCCGCGGCCCGCGGGACGCGGCGGCTGCGAGTAGACGGCGAGAATCCGATGCCCTGCGCGGGCGATGGCCTCGAGCGTCGGCACGGAAAACTCGGGCGTGCCCATGAAGACGATCTTCAGCGCCATCCGAGCCGTAGCCTCGCGTCAGTTCGGAAAGAACAAAGAGATTACGGCCTGCCCGGAGCCGCCGTCCAGCAGAGCCCCATCAGGCGGGCGCCTCGCTGCGGACCTGCTTCTTGAACTTGCGGACCACGATCTGGCGTTGCAGGCGAGACAGGAAGTCGATGATGAGCTTGCCGTTCAGGTGATCGATCTCGTGCTGGAGCGCGGTGGCCAGAAGGCCTTCCGCCTCGAGCTCCTGGCGCTTCCCGGCGCGATCGAGATAGCCGACGGTGATCTTGGCCGGCCGCTCGATGTCGAGCCGGAAATCGGGGATCGACAGGCAGCCCTCCTCGTGGGCGCGCACGCCCTCGCCCAGGGCGAAAATCTCCGGGTTGATGATCGTCAGCGGGTGCTTCTCGGCGCCCTCCTCTTCGTCGTCGGTGACGTCGAGGACAAGGAGCCGCTTCGGCACGCCCACCTGGACCGCGGCGAGGCCCACGCCCGGCGCGGCATACATGGTCTCGAGCATGTCGTCGGCAAGCTTCAGGAGCTCGGCGTCCACGCGCTCGACCGGCGTCGAGACCTTGCGCAGGAGGGGATCGGGCAGCGTGATGATCGGAAGCTTGGCCATTGGCGTCAAATAAGAAAGGACGGTCGCTCGGTCAACTCGCCGGACGGTTCAAGGGGGCCCCGTGCCCACAAACCACCCGGCGTGGTGAACCGTTGATTTGGCGAACCCCATGGTACCATTGGGGCCCAGGGCCTTCCACTGGTCTCCGGAGAGGAGCAGGCCCCGTCGAGGCAAGGCATGGATCAGGTTTCGGTCCCATTCATTCTCGGGCGCAAGGAGTGGGTCGCGCTACCCGATCTCGGCCTCGTCGCCATCAAGGCCAAGGTCGATACGGGGGCCAAGACCTCGGCGCTCCACGCCCATGCCATCGAGCCATTCGGGCCGGCGTCCGCGCCCTTGGTTCGCTTCCTCGTGCAGCCGGCCCCCGAGCGCCCGCGCCTCGAGGTCGCGTGCGAGGCGCCCATCATCGACCGGCGCGTCGTCACGAGCTCGAGCGGGGGAACGGAAGCCCGCTTCATCATCGCGACCCGCATTTGCATCGGCAGCCGCGACTGGACGATCGAGATCGGGCTTACGAACCGCGAGAGCTTGACCCACCGCATGCTGCTCGGCCGACAGGCGCTCCGGCCGGGCATGCTCGTCGACCCGGCCACGTCCTTTCGCCAGCCGCGGCTCAGCCTGCGCGCCTACAAGAAGTAGCTACTCGCGAAACGGCACGACGGTCTGGCGCTGGTGCCCGAGCCCCTCGATCGTAAGCTCCATCACGTCGCCCGCCACGAGATACTGCGGCGGCTTCATGGCCGAGCCGACGCCCGGCGGCGTGCCGGTCGTGACGATGTCGCCTGCTTCGAGCACCATGAACTCCGTCACGTAGGCGAGGAGCTTTGGGATCGAGAAGATCATCGTGCTCGTCGAGCCTTTTTGCTTTACCTCGCCGTTGACGGCGAGCCGCATCGTGAGGTTGTGAGGATCGGCAATCTCGTCGGTCGTGACGAGCCAGGGCCCAAGCGGCCCGAACGTCTCGGCCGACTTGCCCTTGACCCATTGGCCATTGCGCTTCGTCTGAAAACGGCGCTCCGAGACATCGTTGCAGATCATATAGCCGGCGATGTGGGCGAGAGCGTCCGCCTCGGCAACGTAGCGCGCGCGTTTGCCGACGACGAAGGCGATCTCGCACTCCCAGTCCATGCGGTCGGAGTTCTTGGGGTACATCACGTCGTCGTAGGGCCCCGAGATGCACGAGGCCGCCTTGTTGAAGAGGATCGGCTCGGCGGGGATCTCCTGCCCCGTTTCCCGGGCGTGGTCGGCGTAGTTGAGGCCGATGGCGATGAACGTGCGGGTTCCGGCGACCGGGGCCCCGAGCCGCACGCCGTCGGCCGCGAGCGGCAGAGACGCAGGATCGATCGTCGCGATCTTGGCGAGGCTCTTGGGGGCAAGCGCATCGCCGGCGAGGTCGGCGACGTGGCCGGCGAGGTCGCGGACCTTGCCGTCCCTATCGACAAGGCCGGGCTTTTCGGAGCCCTTGACACCAAAGCGCACCAGTTTCATGTGCGATCGCTCATGTTAGCGGGGTAGGTCATGCTGGCGGTCAGGGAGTTATAGGATCGGCAGGCAATGTCAACGACTTGCCAGCCGCGCCTTCGTTTCGCGGCGCCACCCGTGGAGGATGCACCGTCGGTCAGATTTCAGCCGGTATCTGGTACTAGAGCGAGGCACGAGCTCGATGGCAGCTCAATCGCTGTCGCCTCGGATCACTGTCATGGCGGCTAGGAGAGTCTTAACCAACTCATTGAAGGTTCTCTTTTGTTTCCTTGCCGGCCGCCGTCGGCTCGACTGAGAACCCGCGATGTGCCACAGGCCCGTGCAGATAGAGAGATTGTGATGCAAGAAAGACTGGGAGGAATTGCAGGGCACGTCGTCGCCGCCGTGGCTGTTCTTGCTGTCGTCTTCCAAGCAAAAGCCATAGCGGGAGAGAACCTCGACGGCTTCTGGATGGACTCCGACGGCGAGGTCATTCTGGAAATAGGACGGTGCGGTGACGCGCGTTGCGGGAAGGTTGCGTGGCTCAGAAAGCCGCTGGGGCCGGATGGCCGTCTATTGCTCGACTATAGGAACTCGGACCCGAAACTCCAGAAGAGGCCGGTGTGCGGGCTGGAGGTTGTCACGGGCTTCAAGAGACAGCCGGACGGCACCTGGGGTGACGGAACTGTCTACGTTTCCGATTTGGGGCAAAGCTTCAGCGGCTACGCCGAGGTCTTGAGCCCGACGCAGGTGAAGGTCACGGGCTACGTCGTCCTGCCTATCTTCGGAGCCTCTGAAGTGTGGTCCAGGGTTTCCCACCCGTTCGAGCACTGCGAAGGAAAGGCAACCAAGTCCGTGCAGCCACAATCGACGACGAAGACCGTTGCCGCTCCTCAGCCGGACGCGAAATCAAAGGTCGAAGGGGAGACAGCGGCGACCGCGCGCTGACGAGCGATAAGACGCCGGCCCCAAGTCGCCAGCGTTGCGCTCAGCGGGCGTTCAATTACGATTTCAATTTAGCATGCAGCGCGTTAGCGCCAACTCCGATGGAGCCCACGCCTGCGTCCGGGGCGCCTTGCATTGCGCCGGCGCCGTATTATCCTCGCACTTGCCACAAAGGGATTTTAGCATGCGCCTCTAGGCAATTGACGCGCACACACAATTGACGCGCAAAGCGAGGAGGGAATTCATGAAGTATCGCTGGACCGTCCTTGGCATCCTGGTGATTTGGGCAACGCCCCAACATGCCCGAGCAGACATCATTTCGGAAGTGCTCGGATGCACGGGAGATCCCTGCGTCGTAAGCTACAATCCAGGTGGCGAGATCGGTGCGTTCAAGGCTGCCGCGAGTGAGATAAAGAGGACCGGCAGGCGCGTGGTCATCGACGGCCCGTGTCTCTCCGCTTGCGCCATCTTGGCAGACCAGGCACGCGCGCGAGTCTGCGTGACCGGCAACGCCAGATTCGGTTTTCACAAAGGCTATGTGTTGCAAGTGCCTGTCGCGGGCGGTCCTGCCCGCCTCGTCAAGCGCTTCAACCCCTCTCACTCCGCTGACATTGCGAGCTGGGTGAAAAGGAACGGCGGATTTCCCAGCCGCGGCTACAGGCTCATGCGCACGAGCGTGGCCAAGCGCATTTGGAGATCCTGCTAGGGCATCAGCGCCCGCGCAGTCTCTGCGGCTCGAGGGACGTGATGGGGCCGAGCGCCTTTTCGAAGATGGAAATTGTGCGCTTGTAGAGCGGCTCGGCATCGGCGCCACATGCCACGCCCCACCGCGAAGAGATGATCGGAACCAGGCGATCCTGCCTTGTGCGGATATCCGCTATCAAGGGTTAAGCGGTCGCAAGCAGGATTGCCGCTGACGCCTGCCCCTGATCCGTAGCTGCCGCCGGTTGTCGATCTAAGGAGTGAGGCAGTCGCAAGGGACTTCACGCTCGACGTCTCTGGCAAAGGTGTCCGTCGTGGTGACCCGCCACAACTCCCGGTCCCAAGCCGGAAAAGCCAGCCTTCCCCGAGCAACGTACGTTACTCTCTCCCCTTCGATCTCCAAGACTTTCCGCACCTCTCTCTTGTAGGTCAGATAGCACCGGCCAACTGAGATCGAATTGGCTTCGACCGCCATCAGCTTCCCCGACTTTGCTCGGCGACACGGACGGCTCAAGTTGGCGCCAGAGGCCTTCGCGACCGGGCCGCGCGCGAGGGTGTTGGGACAGGCACCACTCTAGGCATTGTGCACTGCAGTTGTCTCATCGAAACACGCGCGAGTTCCGGTGTGACGCGGCGGCACGCTCGCGCGGGCCTCGCAGCGGAGCCCGGTTTGAGAGAAGATTTCTTGCCGCCGGCAGCGGGTCTGCCCTACGTTGGCCTTCAGTCGGCCAAGCTGGTCGCGATCACTGCCCGATTGATACGGTCGTGTCCGCCCTCTCAGGCCAAGCAAAATTCGGAGAGGCAAAATGAAGATCTATCCGAGCCTAGAAATTCCCCAAACTCTTGCCGCCGGCCCCGGTCCCGGGAACACGGACCCGCGCGTGCTCGACCGCTTCGCCAAGACCGGCGTGGCCGACCACATGCAAAAGGATGTCCTGCGCGGCATGATCGAGGCCAAGGAGATGCTGCGCGCGGCGTTCGGCACCAAGAATACCTATACCTACGGCGTCGGCGGCACGGGCTTTAGCGGCCTCGATTGCGTGTTGAGCATGATCCTGCCCGGCGACACGGTCGTGGCCTTCACCAATGGAACGTTTAGCGGCATCGATGGTCTCACCATCCGCATGAAGGCATCGACGCGCGAGGAGCTGGCCGCCAATCCGCTCAACCCAAAACCGCAAAGTGTCGTCATAGTTGAGGTGCCGCACGGTCAGTCGGTCACTGGCGACATCATTGACAAGGCACTCGCCGAGCACAAACCGATGTGGGCCTTCATGGCCCATTGGGAGACCGGCAGCGGGCGCATCAACGATCTGAAGGGCTTCAGCGATGCCTGCTCGAAGCACGGGGCGATGGGTATCGTCGACGTCGTGTCGAGCCTCGGCGTCGCCGACTACGACATCGACAATTACCGCGGCGTCGTCGCCTGGGCTTCGTGCCCGCAGAAGGGCGTGCTGAGCCTGCCCCTCACCTACGCGCCGGTGAGCTTCACCGACGCGGCGATCGATGTGGTCAAGAAGCGTGGCTGCTATACCTACGTCCACCACCCGATTCTCGAGGGGCGCCACTGGGGGATCATCGACGGCAAGGACGTCGAAACGCCCACCTACCACCGCACGCACTCCTGCTACGCGGTAGCGGCGTTCCACGAGGCGCTGCGCATCCTCCTGACCTATGGACGGGCGCGCAAGGCGGCCGACTACGCCTACCACGAGCAGGCATTGCGCCAGGCGGTGCAGGCCATGGGCTGCGAGGTGACCTCCAACATGACGAGCCTGGTGGTGCTCAATCTGCCGGGCAAGCTTGCGGGCAAGGAGAAGGAACTCGTCGCCAAGAGCCGGGCGCAGGGCTTCGGCATCTGGCCGACGCTCTCGGAGCCGGTTCAGGTCAGGATCGGCATCCTGAACCAGCTCTCGACGGAGCAGATCACGGAGATCGCCAGCCGCTTCGCCGACGCCATGCTCGACATGGGCGCCGAGTTCGACAAGCAAAGGGTGTTGGGCGGGCTCAAGAACTACTATGCGGCGGCTGCCTAGCTAACTAACTGGTCGCGGTCGGCTCGTTCGTTGCGTTTTCGCTCGATCTTGGCCCGAGCTCGGTCAAGCCGCCGGACTTTTGAAAAACAGTCCGTTTCCGTAGCAGACTTCAAACCGTGCCAGATTTATCCCTCGTCAAAGGCGAAGCGAGGCCACAATCAAATCAAGCTCATGGCAAGCCTCGAAAATCCTCATTCCGATCACTGACGTGGATCAAAGCCAGCTGCTGTGCTAGTTTGTAGCTGATCCTGAGCCCCAGTCGCGCCGCAAATGATGCGCCACGGGACATAACCTTCCTACTGAGTCCGATCTCGAGCCGGCCGCGCGAGCCTCCATGACCGCAGCGACCGCGCGTCGAGCACTTTGGGGGTGTCGCGTCATGGGGGATGCAAGGGATTTGGAGCTCAATCCGTACGTCGAAGTCACGGCTCCGAAAGACACGCGTCTCCCCGTCTGCGTTCTTTCGGGGTTTCTGGGAGCCGGAAAAACCACCCTTCTCAATCACGTTCTCTGTAACCGCGAAGGACTCAAGGTCGCGGTCATCGTCAACGACATGAGCGAGGTGAATATCGACGCCGCGCTCGTCGAGAGAGGTGCGGCAAACCTGTCGCGCACGGATGAAACCCTGGTCGAGATGACCAACGGCTGCATCTGCTGCACCCTGCGCGACGACCTCTTGAAGGAGGTGCGGCGGCTCGCGGAGGAGCGCCGCTTCGACTACCTCCTGATCGAGTCGACGGGCATCGCCGAACCCTTGCCCGTCGCCAGCACGTTCGAGTTCCGTGACGAGAACGGCAACTGCCTATCGGATGTTGCCCGGCTCGACACCATGGTGACCGTGGTCGACGCGGCGAACTTGATTGCTAACTATTCGTCCCGGGACCTTCTCAAGGATCGCGGCGAGGCCGCGGACGAAAAGGACGAGCGCTCGATCGTCTCTCTGCTGGTCGATCAGCTCGAGTTCGCCAATGTCGTCGTGCTGAACAAGATTGACCTGGCCACGCCGGACGAGATCGCCGCCGCGCGCGGCATCGTCCGGTCTCACAATTGCCGAGCGCATATCATCGAAACCACGAACTCCGACGTCAAATTGCGGGACGTGCTCGACACGGGGCGCTTCAGCTTCGCGGCCGCCCATCGCCACCCCGCATGGTTCAAGGAGGTCAACCGGAGCTATCACAAGCCTGAGACGGACGAGTACGGCATCTCGAGCTTCGTCTATCAGGCGCGGGGACCGTTCGAGCCGCAGAAACTTCACGCCTTCTTCAATAAACCATGGGCCGGCGTGGTGCGGGCCAAGGGGTTCTTCTGGCTCGCGACGCGGCCGCAGTGGATCGGCGAGCTGTCGCAGGCAGGCGCCCTCATCCGCCATCAGCCGATCGGCCGCTGGTGGGATGCGATCCCGAGGAAGAGCTGGCCTAAGGATAGAGATCTCGTCGCCCGCATCTCCCAGGGCTGGCACAAGGTCTGGGGCGATCGGCGTCAGGAGCTCGTGTTTATCGGCACCCGGGAAATGGACAGGGCCGCGATCACGGCCGAGCTCAATGCGTGTCTGCTGAAACTGCCGATTACGAATGCTGCCGACAGGAACGCATGGTCGAAACTTCCTGATCCATTCCCCGATTGGCACCGCGAGGCCTCGCCAAGCGCGAAGCCGCGCGCCGCGGGAGCTCCGGCCAGCGCTGGTCCAGCAGCTCCCAGTGGTGCGGCAGATCCAACAACAATAAGGGCAGCGGCGCCTACGGACTAGAGGCATCCATCCCATGTTTTTCAGTTGAGTGTGAGTAGCGGGGCGTAAGTGATGACCAACTCGATTGTAACCGAGAACCTCAAGGACGGAACGCCGCGCGAGATCTGGGACGCCGATAGTTCGGACCAGATCGAAGGCTTCGCCACCGATATCAGCGTCAATCACGGCACCACGGTCGACTTTAAGATCAATGTCAACGCTGCTCCCGGCGAGAATGTCCCGTATCACATCGAGATCTATCGTCTCGGCTATTATGACGGTGACGGCGCCCGGCTGGTCCACACGATCGAGACGTCGGGTCAAGCCCAGCCCGATCCCATCACCGACGCGCGAGGCGTGGTCGACGCCGGAAACTGGAGCGTCTCGGCGACGTGGGCCACGCCCGCCGACGCCGTCTCGGGGGTCTATCTCGCCAAACTCGTGCGACTCGACGGGAATGGAGACCCGATCGACGGCGCCACGAACCAAATCCCGTTCATCGTCCGGGACGACGATGGGAACAGCGACATCGTCCTCCAGACCTCCGACACGACTTGGCACGCCTACAACGGGTGGGCCGGAAATAACGGAGAGGTTGGCGGCAATTTCTACGGCGGCGGCGTTCCCCACGACCCCTTGCCCAATCCGGGCGGCTTCGCCCAGGACCGCGCCTACGCCGTCAGTTACAACCGCCCCTTCCTCACGCGCGACGGCGGCGGCGCCGCGGCGGGCGCGCAGGACTATCTGTTCGGTGCGGACTACGCGGCGATCTACTGGCTCGAAAAGAACGGCTACGACGTCTCCTACATCTCGGGCGTCGATACGGACCGGCTGGGCGTCGACGCCCTGACTAGCCACCAGGCCTTCATTTCGGTCGGTCACGACGAGTACTGGTCGGGCGAGCAGCGCTGCAACGTCGAGGATGCGCGCGACGCGGGCGTGCACCTGCTGTTCTGGAGCGGCAACGAGGTCTACTGGAAGACCCGTTATGAGGCGAGCATCGACGGCTCAAACACGGACTACCGCACCCTCGTCTGCTACAAGGAGACCTGGGCCAACGGCGACCCGAACGCGGGACCCGAAGATTACGCCAACATCGACCCGGCGAACGAGTGGACGGGCACGTGGCGGGACACGCGTTTCGTCGACTCCGTCGACGACCAGGGGAACCTCATCGCGGGCGGCTCGCGCGAAGACTATCTCTCGGGCGTCGTGCCTAATTGCAATTGCGCGGCGCGGCCCGAGAACACGTTGACCGGCCAGCTCTTCGGCCCCGACGGCAACAACTTCGGCGGCGCTCTGGATGTGCCGGCGGCCCTCGCGGGCCTGCGTGTCTGGCGCGATACCACGGTTGCCGCGACCGGCCAGCTCGACATGGCTGAGGGTATCCTCGGCTATGAATGGAACACCTCGCCCACGGATGAATTCCGCCCGGCGGGGCTCATCAAGCTCTCCAACACGACCATTGCGTGGCCCAATATACTGGTGGATCAGGGCAACCAGGTGCAGCCGGGAACGGCGACCCACAATCTCTCGCTCTACCGCGCCGAGAGCGGCGCCCTCGTGTTCGGCGCCGGAACGGTGTTCTGGAGCTGGGCGCTCAGCGACGAGCACGATTCCTCGCCCTACGGCGGCAACATCGAGGACACCGCCCTCCAGCAGTTCACAGTCAACATGTTCGCCGACATGGGCATTCAGCCCGGGGTGACGGACGCCATTCTCGCCTCGCAGGGGCTGGTGCGAGCGATCGCTTCGACGGACACGACCGCCGCGACCACGACGATCAACATCCCCGACAGCGTCCACGCCCTCCAGACTGTGACGATCTCCGGCACCGCGGCCGACGTCGGTGGCCAGGTGGCTGTCGTCGAGGTCTCGGTCGACGATGGCGTCACGTGGCGGGTCGCCCAAGGGACGACGAATTGGTCCTACACGTGGCGTCCGACGACGGAAGGCAACTACTCGATCAAGGCGCGCGCCATCGACGACAGCCTGAACATTTCGAACATCACGCCAGCGCAAGAGACCGTCACAGTGAGTGAAGCCATGGAACCAGACACATTCAGCCTGTTCGACGCCGCGACCGTCACCGGCGGCAACTTCAACGACAGCCAGGAGGTCGAGGTCGGCATGAGGTTCACCGTCGACCGGGCGGGCTCGATCACTGAACTCAAATATTACCGCTCCGCGACCGACACCGCCGACATAGGCGTACGCGTCGGCAGCTTATGGAGTGCCGACGGCACGCTGCTCGAAACTGCAACGTTTACGGCTGATACGGGCGCGGCCGGCTGGCAAATCGCCACGCTTGCCATTCCAGTCGCGATTAACGCAGGAGAGACTTATGTCGTCTCCCACCATTCGAGCGGCGACTATTTCTCCAACAACGGCTTCTTCGCGCCAGCCAACGAAGTCACATTCGACGGTGTGGATGACAACGCGTTCTCCGATCCCTTCGGAGTCATCAGCGCGCCGGAAAACACGGTCCCCAACGAAGGCCTGAACGGCAACGGAGTCTTCAAGTACGGTTCGGCCGGAATATTTCCGAACATCACGTTTGGCTCGTCCAACTATTGGGTGGACGTGACGTTCGACGATTTCGACGGCCCGAACGATAATCCCATCATCAATTCGAATGGCGGCGGCGACACGGCCAGCGTGACAATCCCGGAGAACACGACGGCGGTCACGACCGTGACGGCGACGGACACGGACGCCGGCCAGACGGTGACTTATTCCATCGCGGGCGGCGAGAACGCGAGTCTGTTCACGATCAACCCCGCGTCTGGCGCGCTTTCTTTCGTCAATGCGCCCGACTTCGAGAACGCGCCTGCGGCTGGAGCTACGCCCGGTTATCAGGTCATCGTGCAAGCCTCCGACGGGTTCGGAGGGACTGACCAACAGACCATCACGGTCAACGTCAGCGACGTGGACGAGCCGCCGCCTCCACCCGCCAGCTTCGACGGCCGGACGTTGCTCGCCGAATACATCTTCGGCGGAACGCCGAACACCCTTGAACCCACGCTCCCAGGTTCCAGCAAGCCCTTCATGGCCAACGCCGCGCCCGGCGTCGTTGATGTGCCGAACATCCCAGACCCTGGCATCGGTAACGGCCCTTACGGACTGGCGAGAGTCGATCTCGGCGCGGATACGATCCGTATCGAATACCCCCTCGACGAGACCGCATTTCCCGGCGCAACCGTAGATTTCGCGACGGAAGAGAATAGAAAATACAACGGCGTTCGGATCACGGACACGAACGGGACGCTGGCCCCCATCCTCGGCGTCACGATCATCGATCAGGCCGGGTTCACAATTCCGATCGCGGCCGGAAACCTGATCGTCACCGAGAACAGCATCTTCGTCGGCGTCAACGACCTGACAGATGGCGTCAACACCACCAACTTCAGGTCCACCGACGTCGACGCCGGTACGCCTGGAAGGCAACCGAGTTACGTCACCCTGCTCGTCGACTTCAACGACGATCCGACCATCACTTTCGATGACGCCGGCTCTACGGCCACCATATTGGTGGACGAGAACCAGACGGCAGTCACGACCGTCACGGCAACCGACGCCGACCTCGGAGATTCCAAGACCTTCAGCATCATCGGCGGCGAAGACGCGGCGCTGTTCGCCATTGACGCGGCGACCGGCGCGCTAACCTTCAACGTCGCAACCGGCGAACTCGGCGGAGCGGCGCCAAACTACGAGAACCCGCCTGCGTCGGGAGTCACGCCCGGCTATCAAGTGGTCGTCAAGGTCGCCAACTCGCACGGCGGATATGACACGCAGACGATCACGGTCAACCTCAACGATGTCGATGACAACAACCCGGTGTTCACGCAGGCCTCGTATCCCGCCACGGTGGGCGAGAACATCAGCGACAGCGCCGTGATTGCGACGGTTCAAGCCACGGAAGCCGATCTGACCGGCACGGTCAGCTTCGCCATCACGGGCGGCAACCCCGGCGCGCCTGGCGACCCGCTTTTCGAAATCAATGCGATCACGGGCGAGATCAGCCTGGTGGCGGGCAAATCGCTCAATGCGGAGACGGATACGAGCTACTCGCTCGAGGTAACGGCGAGCGAAAGCGACGGGCTCGGCACCGACGTGACCACGGTCGCGATCACCGTCAGCGACGTCGACGAGTTCAACGTGACGGCGCCGGTCGACAACGACGCGGCGGCCGATGCGGTGAACGAGAACGTCGGGGCCGGCACTGCGGTCGGCATCGACGTATCGGCGTCCGACGCGGATGCCACCACCAACGTCGTGACCTACTCGCTGCAGGACAATGGCGGAGGTCTGTTCACGATCGACCCGAGCAGCGGCGTCGTGACGACCACGGGCGCGCCGATCGACCGCGAAGCGACGGGGGCCAGCGTCGGCATCGTGGTACGGGCCACCTCGGCGGACAGCTCCTTTGACGACACCCCGTTCAGCATCGCCATCGGCGACGTTGACGACTTCGACGTGACGGCGCCGGTCGACGACGATCCGACTGACAACACGGTCGCCGAGAACGTGGCCCTCGGGACTCTCGTCGGCTTGACGGCATTGGCCTCGGACAACGATGCGAGCAACAACACCGTCACCTATACGCTGACCTCGAACCCCAGTGGGCTGTTCCAGATCGACAGCGTGACGGGCATCGTGACGGTGGCGGCGGCCATCGACCGCGAGGTGACCGGGCCAAGCATCGACATCGTGGTGCGGGCCACCTCGGCGGACAGCTCCTTCGCCGACACCCCGTTCAGCATCGCCATCCGCGACGTGAACGAGGCGCCTCCGCCGGTCCCGAACTCGGCGCCGACCAACATAACATTGGCCGGCAATTCGGTGCCGGAGTTCCGCTCCAACGGTACAGTCGTGGGCACGCTCTCGACCGCCGACCCTGATAGCGGCGATACAGCGACATATACGCTCCTCGACAACGCCGGCGGCCGCTTCGCGGTCGTGGGCAATCAGATCCAAGTCGCAAATGGTCTGTTGCTCGATTTCGAGCAGGCTAGCTCGCACACCATTCAGGTTCGCGTCACGGACAGCGGCGGGTCGACGCTCGACAAGACCCTCGCCATCTCCGTCTCGGACATCAATCCCGAGATGGTGACGGGGGATTCGGCGGCCAATACGTTCTTCGGCGGCGGCCTAGCCGACGTTCTAAAGGGACTAGCCGGCAACGATACCCTCAAGGGGCAAGGCGGCCGAGACACGCTCCGCGGCGGCATCGGCAACGACACCCTCCTCGGCGGCTTCGGCAACGACACGCTGATCGGTGGGCTCGGGAGGGACAAGCTTTTCGGGAACGCGGGCTTCGACAAGCTGACGGGCGGTTTCGGGCGCGACGTGCTGACGGGCGGCGCGCACAGGGACATCTTCGACTTCAATGCCGTCGGCGAGACGGGAAAGAACTTCCTCACCCGCGACGTCATCAAGGACTTCAAGCCCTTCGTCGACGACATCGACCTCTCGACCATCGATGCCGTGACGGGTGCCGGCAATCAGGCGTTCACATTCATCGGCACGGGCGCGTTCACGGGCGTCAAGGGCGAGCTCCACTATAGATTTGCCGGAGGGAATACAATCGTCGAGGGCGACACCGACGGCAACGGCCTCGCCAACTTCCAAATCGAGCTCACCAGCCACAAGGTGCTGACGGCGGTCGATTTCATCCTCTGACGGCAGCTAAAGCTGACCGCACACCGGAGGTTGCCCGTCGAATAGCGGAGCAATTCCACCGAGAACTCGACCAACGCGCGCCCCGCGAATTTTCGCCCTTGCCGGCAGTCCTAAGGTCGGCGGAATTTGCTGCGAGCGTAAGCAATCGGTGAGGAAGGGCCGATACACCCTAGGACTTTGAAATATTGTCATTGCTTCCCGGATAGTCAGACCGCTGCATCAAGGCGCGGATTGTTTCGCCGCCCAGGGTTTCGTCCCCGAACTGGATCGCAGAACTAATTTGCTCGTCTTGCGGAAGCGAGGCCCATCGCGCAATCATCTCACCAAGAGTGCCCTCGATGCGAATGGCCCCTGTGAAGATACCTGCGCTGTTTATCGGCGGCGTGGTGACCAGGGTTGCCGGAGCGTCAAAGTCGATCTGATCCGCCATCGCATCCTCAGCTCACCTATGTTGCCGCCGTCTTTGGCACACCATACCGTATGGCACGGTAGAGCTTCAACGCGCACCGATGATGAGCCCTAGGGCATTTCCTCGGGTATCGACGATTGCAAGTTACGGAAAATTTTTATATATCAAACGCTTAAGATGGATATGTGGCGGAGAGGGAGTCCGCCACATACCATTGAATTAGTTTGGTTTTTCTAACAGCTCTCGTCTCTGCCCATACTCATGCCCATACTCCGATAGACGCGAGGCCGCCTCACCCCCTAATCAATCGTGGGATCCTGTAGGCGCGGCGCGCTTTGCTGTCGGGCTTCTTGATGATCCGGTCCGTCAGATTGGCAAGCTGGCGCCCGATCCCCGTCCAGTGGAATGGCTGCCATCCCCGCATCTCACAAAGTTCGGCGTAGGTCGTCTCGAGTTCGGATTGCCAGACGAACTGGCCAATAAGCTGGGGGCACTCTTGTTGGATCAGGGTGAGCAGGGCGCGCGCGTGCGTCAGGCGCAGCGGCTCGCGCTCCGTCGCGCGCGGATAGAGGCTCTTCACCTCCACCGGTTTGCGGCGCCGTTTGCGGGCAGCGGTTCTCGCACCAGGTTGGAAACTGGGATCGAAGGCGCCGGTTGAAGTCACCGATTGTTGGTAGGGATCAACGGCACCGGTCATCGCCACCGGTTCGGGCAGCGGTTCAGCCCCTGGCTCTGACCGTCTCCACAACGCTCGCAGCACCGCTTCCCTCTTCGTCTGATGTCGGAACGCGAGACCTGTTGCTGTTCCAAATTACCATAGGCAAGGCGCTCACGGCAAAACGCGACGCGCTTCCAATCGAACGCCGTCGTTTTGCGTCGTTCTTTGTCGAAATGATCTTCAGAGGACTCCGCGCTGGAACGGGCTCGGCCAGCAGTGTGCATCGCGAGCGCCGCAGCCCATGCAGACAAGGCGCAACTCGATGAGGTGGAGCGGCGTTGTTTCCGGCAATCCATGCTCGGCGCCGAAGGCGAGAGGTTCGGGGTACACGTCATGGCCGCATTTCCTACAGTGGAGCCAAAGCGTAACGTTGCGCGAGGCGATGTGCGCGAGATGTACGCGCCGCCAGGGTTCTTCCGCTGGGCTCATACAGCCTCCAGCAACTCCCGCTTTCCCGGCTCGGCTCTTCCGAACAACTGTACTTCTCAACCTTGTCCCCGCCGCAGCCGTGCGGCAAGGTACATCTGCGTCGCCTAATCGTCACCATGCCTGCTTCTCGCGGCCGTTGAGGTCAGAAGCAAGAAGCGAAAGGGCTTACTATGAAGCATGCACGCTTCACGAAAGGCTGGGTTTCTACTTCCATGATCATTGGCGCCGTCCTCATTTCGAACCATGCGACGGCGCAATCCGGCTCAGATCAAGCCTGTGGTGGGGCGGACGGACTCAATTGCACCGAGGGGTTTGTCTGCGACACACCGGGAGCATCGTGCAAAGAGGATATGCCTCAGGGGACCTGCATCATTCGACCGGAAGCATGCACGAAGGAATACAAGCCGGTTTGCGGCTGCGACGGGGTGACCTACACGAACGATTGCGAACGCTTAGCAGCAGCGGCGCGCACGGATCACGACGGCGAGTGCACTAGGAGCGACAAATCGGAATAGCCTCCCCACGAGGGCAACACGCCGCTGTGCGGGGCCAAACCGGCCTACCCAGCACCAGCTGGTCTTTGAAGACGGCGCAGGTGAAAGCGTCAGCGGAACCTTACCGAAAATTCCGCGGCAGACAGATCTTGCTGACGCGCAGTGGCCGGCAAGCACGTGGTGCTGCTGCTATCGGGCGGAAATGTAAGCCTGGATGCCCTAACTGCTTAAGGTTGTCACCGGGCGAGTAGGCCCGCGTCTACCGGAAGGGCGTGTCCGGTAATATACGACGCCTTATTCGAACACAGGAACACAACCGCATCGGCGACCTCCTGCGTAGTTCCGAAGCGTCCCATGGGATGGAGAGCCAGAGCGCGCGCCTCGTTGTCGCCGTCGAACACTCCCGCGGACAGATCTGTAGGAATCACGGCAGGGCATACCGCATTCACGCGAATTCCCTGCTTGGCGTATTCCATCGCGGCCGCTTTGGTCGCGCCGATGACTCCATGTTTACTCGCGTAATAAGCGATGCCGATGGGTCCTCCAATGAGTCCCGCCACAGACGACATATTCACGATCGCGCCGCCGCCGGACGCGAGCATGTGCGGGATTTCGTACTTCATCGAGAGGAACACGCCCTTCAGATTGACGTTGATGACGTCGTCCCAGACCTGTTCCGCATAGTCGGGAGTGGGAATGAAGGACGTACCTCCGATCCCGGCATTGTTGAATGCAAAATCGAGGCGCTGCCAGCGGCTCATGGCCGTGTCCATCAACTTCTGGACTTGATCGGCGCGAGTCACATCGGTCGCGACGGAGATCGCTTCGCCGCCCTGAGCCTGGATCTGGCGGATGGTTTCCTCGCTCTCGGCCGCGCGCCGCGCTCCGATCGCCACGCGAGCGCCCTCCGCGGCGAACGCGATAGCTGTGGTCCGGCCGATACCCGAACTGCCGCCGGTGACGACGGCGACCTTGCCCTCAAAGAGTTTGTTCATGGGAGTCATTATCGCTAAAGGGGTCAGACGACAAAGCGATTTGGTCCTCCAGTTAAGTCGGTGGAGAAGAGGGAAGACGAAAAAGCCCGCCAAGTAGGCGGGCTTTGTGTCGGTGAACCACAGAAGGCTGGCCTCGCTTAAGGGGTAGAGGTTATGAGGCCAGCCTCGACGCTTCGAAACAGCCGGGTGATTGTCCGGCATGCCGATCAGCGTAGCTTCTAAGCTAGTCCCAAAAATCAAAGCCGCCAAGAGGCGAGCCTTTCTATTTGGAGAGGCCGCGATGGCGCTCAGCAGGACTGTTCCCCCAGCGCCCCCATCAAGCCTTCTCCGACGCGGGAGCTTTGGTGCGCCCGATCTCATTGAGCTGCGCTTCTGCAACGACAGTTTGCTGAGGGAGGCAAGCCTAGTCCCGGCGCCGGCGGCCCCCGCATTGGCCGGGCAACACGGGGCACCTCGCCACCGAGGCGACAACTCCCGGACGCGCGCGTAAAGGTCAATGTCTATCACCATCCAATTCTAAGGGCGGGCGCGCTTGGGGTACTTGTGCGTTCGGACCCGTAGGTGGTCACTGGGGCGCCGGCGCCAATTTAGTGTAGCGTTTGCAGTTGTGGAAAATCTCCACGCCGCGTCGAGATGTGCGTCTGAACTCAGCGACATACTCTTCACACTCCGCAACTGAGCTGAATTCCCTCGGCGGGCGTTCCTGGAGACGCGGCGTCCCACCGCTTACAATGACGACCATGTGAAGCGTGCAACTACCGGGCGGTGCGCGAACACCGCACCGGGCGTGCGGGCTAATGCGCCCGCGCCCGTCTCTAGTACTTCATTTGCCATGATCTATCGCATAACATGCGGTCGAGTTCATCGATGTCTGAAGCGGAGCCGAGCTTCTCGAGCGCTCTACACTTTACCGTTCACGCATTGTGTGAAGAGTGGTACGGCGCCGCTCTAGGAAACACCGGAGCTTGTCGCCGACGGGAGAAGGCGACCAAGCGGCGAAAGGTTAAGAGTGGCGGTCGCTGAGCTTGGAAGCGGCGATCCGGCTCCGCTCGGTTGGGGGACCATCGTCGGAGCCTTCGCCGCTGTCGTCGCTTGGATAGCTCGAATTGGTAGGACTCAGCGCCGGGCCCGTGGTAACGTAACATCATCACTGGCTCGCGTTTGCAGGCGCCAGTGGCCGAGAGACGCCCATGCTGGTGCTCCCGCCTGTTAGCCAGGGGAGGATCGCCATGCTGGCTTCCCAATTCACATCCGAAGACATGAACACGCTGAGCGTCACCTATGGAAGGGTGTGCGCAACACTTGGCATCACGGCCAGCAGTGTGGATGCTGATCGCCGAAACCGTGCTGCTTCCGTATTGTCGAGCCTTGCTCGGCGCGGAGATTGTCGCGCGGCTGCACTAGAGAGACGAGCAATCAAGGTTCTCAAACCTTGACGCCAGGCGGTCTGCGTCCCTTACCGGTAGTCAACGTCTCCCCACGGCTCTGTCCGCAGTTGAGGGTAAAACGACGAGCGGACGTCGTGACAACTTCTGCATCTGACCCACCTCGGACATGGCATCCGTCCGGCAAGGCAGCACTTTGACGTGCGTCATGCCAATCTCGCCCCGCTAGGGACGAGGTTGCTGTGACAGCGGCGGATGAGCCATTGCGATAGAGAAGGATGTCGAACCGATCCAGATAGTGGTCGGAAAGGACGGCGGCTTGGCTGAGCGAGGTCGTCGCCGCACTGGCGAACCTATGAACGTCTGGCGGAGAGTTACGACGCCTATGACAATCAACGGGGGATCGAAGCGATGCGCCGGTTACGTAGGCGTTCTATGATTTAGAGTAGTGCCGGGTTGGTCCTTTATAGCGGACAGCATCTTGGTGACAGAAAAGTCTGCGTCAGACGAAAAACAGGCCCGCGGCGAAGCCGCGGACCTGTCTAGCGTTCAGCTAGTTATTTTACGGCTTGGGTAGCGGCTGATCCGGCTGGCGTACGAGCACTGAGCAACCCCCCTTCGAGATGATCGTTGCACATTTCCAACCGTAGGCTTGCGCCATCCCGCCGAAGCCGGTGACAGCTAACACAGCCAACGCCGAGGCTGCGACTAGTGATTTCAGCATTTTCGTATCTCCTTAGATTTGCATGTCTTCACCTGCCGCGCACCACTAGGTGCGCGGCGTCATTGCGAGCGTCGCCGCTCGCCAGCTCACGCGTTAAGGATCAATGCGAGGGGCATTTCGCCCTGAGCGCGTTGGGTGGATCATGAAGGAACATGCGCGCGGGTGCTGTGGCATTTAACACCAAATCACTGCTCGGTCTTTTACGGGGCTCTTATGACCCAAGGCGACAGTTGCGATTGTCCGCATTTTGGAGCACGCAAGAACTAAGCCGTCCTGCGATTGCTCGCGGTCACCGGGGAGCGTAACCTTGCGGCCGCTTCCCTTGTGGAGGGGGCGATGACCGATCCCAGCAGCCGACGCAAGCTGGCCGCTATTCTGAGCGCGGACGTGGTCGGCTATTCGCGTCTGATGGCGGCCAACGAGGCCGCCACCGTCGAAACCCTCAAGTCCTATCGCGACATCATAGCCCGCCTGGTGGTGCGCCGCGGCGGCCGCGTGGTCAACGCGCCCGGCGATGCGCTGTTGGCCGAGTTCCCGAGTGCGGTCGAGGCGGTCCAGGCCGCGGTCGAGATCCAGAAATCGCTCGAAGGGCACAACATTGATCTGGAACCGGACCGGCGCATGCAGTTCCGCATCGGGGTCAACCTCGGCGATGTGATCGAGGAGGCGGACGGCACGATTTACGGAGACGGCGTCAACATCGCCGCGCGCATGGAGGCCCTCGCCGAGGGCGGCGGCGTCTGCATTTCCTCCACCGTCTACGACGCGGTCGAAGGCAAGCTTACCTACGGCTTCGATTTTCTGGGCGAGCAGCAGGTCAAGAACATTTCGAAGCCGGTGCGCGTCTACCGCGTGCGCGCCGAGCCCCGGCCAATTTCGCGGCGTTCTGCCCTTCCCAATATTGGCTGGAAGCAGCTTGCGATGTCGGCCGCCGCTCTGCTGCTGATCATTGCGGCAGGTTTCTGGACAATGAAGGACCAGAACTCCGGTCCGTCGCTGCCCGATAAGCCGTCGATTGCCGTTTTGCCCTTCGACAATATTGGGAACGATCCCCAATGGGAGCGGCTCGCAGATGGGCTCACCGAGGACATCATTACCGATCTCTCCCACTCCTACCTCATCGTCATCGCTCGCAATTCCACCGAGGTCTACAAGGGCAAGCCGATCGACATCCGCCAAATCGGACGCGACCTCAACGTGAAATATGTTCTTGAGGGCAGCATCCAGTCGCTCGGCGAGCGGATTCGCGTAACCGCCCAGCTCATCGAAGCCGCCTCTGGCAGCCACGTTTGGTCCGAGCGCTATGACAGGCCTGTCGATGACCTGTTCGCGGTGCAGAACGAGATTACGCAGAGGATCGCCGCCACGCTGACTGGCTACGAGGGGGCGGTTGCTGAAGCCGAGCGCAGTCTTCTCTGGCGTAAGCCGCCCGCGAACCTGACAGCCTTCGACACCTACTTGCTGGCCATGGAGGCGAAACACAGGGCGACGAAGGAATCCTTGACCGAGGCAGAAGGTTTATTCCGCAAAGCCCTCGAACTCGACCCGCAGTTGGCACGCGCTTACGTCGGGCTGGCTGATGTCGAATGGTATCTAATTGACCTCGGCTTGGCCCCCTCTGTCGAGGAGGCGCGGGCAAAGATGGTGGCGGCGGGTGAGAAGGCAGTGAAACTCGATCCCGACGATGGCAAAACGCACCTGGCTCTCGGCGGGGCCTACGCGTCTCAGGGGAAGTCGCAACAAGCTCTTGCCGAGTTCGATAGGGCTGAGGCCCTTGCTCCCTCCGATGCAGACCTGCTCCTCACAATTGCTTGGTCTCTGCCCCAGTTCGGCCAATCAGAACGGGCGGTGGAACTCGCCGATCGGGCGCTTAAGCTCAACCCTCATTACCCCGACTGGTACAATCAGGGGCTCAGTGTCGTGTTCTTTTTTGGCGAGCAATACGACAAGGCGGTGAAATACAGATCGCTCGTGAAGGAGCCCCTTGCCCTCGATTACGCCTTCTTGGCCATGGCTCATGCCTATTTGGGCCGCGCGAGTGAGGCGCAGGCAGCTGCCGCCAACGTCGCGAAGCTCGATCCCAACTGGATTCCGGAACGTTATCTCAGCGAGGCAGGCGGCTATGCGGACAAGCAGGCGGAGTTGTTTGTCAATGGTGCGCGGATGGCCGCACTACCGGCCTGCATACCTGCCGACAAGCTCAAGGACATGCCCAATCTGATCCGCGTCAAGTCCTGCGACCAGCAGCGCGCCAAGACATCTGGGTGACCACCTGGTTATCCGCGCGGCCAGCCTCGAATGACAGGAAGCCCGCTTGGAGAGATCCGAGCGGGGCTTTTGTCGCGCCGGCGCCACAAATCCGGATGGCCTTGCGATGAACCTCGTCTGAACGACCAGTTCAGCTCCAGTTCGGGATGCTTCGCCATTCTGGGCATTCGGTCGGAAAGCTCCGGGGAGGATGCGAACATCCATAGGAGCTTAGAGTGAAGACGAAGATAGCGATGCTGGGCATCCTTGGTGCGGCGTATGTCGTCACAGGGGCCCCACCGACACAAGCTGCAACACTGCAAATAGACCACGTGACAGTTCAAACGAAGCCAAGTCTCGTCACGAAGGCGGACGGATACCGGTGGAGGTATCAGCGCTGGCATGGGGACTGGCAGGAGCGTCCTTGGTGGTGGTGGCGCTGGCGTCATCGTCTAGGACGCGACAGGGATGACGACCGAGGTTTTCGGCGTGATTACCAATATCCGCGCGATCGCGACTACCGCTGGCGTTGAGGTTCCCGGCGCAGGCCTCTCAAATCCCCAGACGACTTGATGACAACTAAAAGCCCCGCCTGGAGTAATACGGGCGGGGCAATTCTTTTGCGGAAGGGCGCCGGCGAGCGGGTCTCTTAGGAGAACGCTGGACTGTCACCGGGCCGGCGCCCAAGAGAGCTTCCTTCCATCATGCGGGGGGGGGTGCTGGTGGGGGAAGTCTCTCGCGCCAACAGTATAAGCCGACACCCTAGGGGCCACCATTGTGCTTTGTGGTGGTAGGCGCCGGACGTGATGAGGGTCTTGTCCCGCACCCGGCGCCCGCCTCCCGACAGACAGACAAGGCGGGTCAACTGGTGGGAGGCCCCCGCGCGTCGCAGTTTAGGTCAGCCCCCAGGGAGCAGCAATGGTGCTTTGGGCTGCGGTCCAGAGGCGTTCGGCGCGTCCTGCTGGCAGGGGCGCCGCTGCGGGTGGTGTAGGGATTTCGGCTACCGCAACCGGCGCCCCCGAGCACTTCCAACATGCGGGTTGGAAGCCTCGCCCGATGGTATCGGCCAACACCTTAGGGGCTGCCAGTATGGTTAGCCTTCATGGTTAATTCTGGGGGCCGTCGCGCGCGCTGTGTTTATGGCGTCCAAAATTTACATGCAACTCGTGCTTAGAAGCCCCGCCCAGACGTGAGGCATCCGAGCGGGGCCGTTTGGGACGCCTCTCCATAAGCTGACGATACGGCGTCGCCGGTCACTCGCCGGCGATCGACCAGCCGCCACGCCCAATTAGCGCCCCAGCTTCCAACAATCGGGGGGCGAAAGTTGGAAGCGTTAAGTTAATTCAAAAGCCCCACCCGGAGTTCCAAGGCGGGGGCCTCACTATTTGCGTCTAGAACGCGCCTCGCGCGCGGGCGCGAAAAGAAACGGAATAAGGGGCAAGCGGGTACGTTTTGACATCGGGTGCTAGGCGCACCGAAATCATAGTTGAAGGGCGCTGGAACCGGGGGGGCCCATGTCCCAAGATAACGCTCTGATGCTTACCCTCGTCGTGTCCGCCGTGACGGCTGTGAAGGGTATCGCGCGCACGCAGTTTGCAGCAGATATCTTTCAACTCGAATGCGCAGCAATAGCCAATTGCAGAAGGTGTGCGTCGCGCCGACGCTTCGCTTTGCTGCCAAAGGAACATCGACCAGCGCTGACCCCGAGGCATAGTCCTTACGCACCGGCCCGCAAGCACGGTGCACGACACGTCTGAGTGCACGGTCGCCATTCAGGCTGATAACTCGGACGTCGCTCGGGCGACCCCACGGCCTCACTTCCGCTCGAGCATGGCGCGCACGCTCTTGGGATTGAACGGCTGGCCCCGCTCATTGACGTAGCCCTTAGCCGCCAACTCGCGACTGATCCTCTGCAAGCTGCGCCGCTCGCCGGTCGTGGGACTGGCTCTTCGCAAACGCCTGGCCTCGGCCACGACTTCGGGGCGCTTCTCGGCGTGGGACTTGCGGCCCTCACACTTGCCCCTCTCGGCCTTGACGCGAGCCCGTGCCCCTTTGAGCTTGGCAACAAGGGCGGCTTTCTCGAACTGCGCCACCGCCCCGAGAATCTGGCGCACCATGATGGCCGTGGGCGTGTCGTCGACGAAGGAGTCGGGACTGTCGGCGGCGATCAGCTCGATGCCGAGGTCGCGCAACATGCGGTGCCCGGTCTCCTGTACGATGAGATCACGGGCGAAGCGGTTCGCCGTCTCGACGATGATGGTGCGCGCCCCATTGCTGGCGATGTGGGTCAGCATGTCCCGGAAGCCGGGTCGCACATCGATGGGGTCGGCCCCGCTGACGGCGGCGTCGTAGAACTCGCCCACGACCTCGAAACCGGCGCGCGCGGCGAAGGCTCGGATGGCGTCCCGCTGACGCCGGTCGCTGTCCTTATCGGGGCCGACGTTGGCCGCGCTGCTTCCGGCTCATTGGGCCCGTCCATTATGGAGGAGGGCGTGCGCGTGTTCCGCGGCTTCCTTGTCTGACGGCGTGTTGGACGTTAACCTAGGCCCTTAGTGTCTAAGACTGAGCGACCCGAAGTTGATACTGCATGAAATCGCTTTCCCCCGATTGGAGGTCGCTCGATGCTCCGCAAGATGTCTTTCCATTTCCTGTTCGCTTGGATGTCCGCCGCGTCTTGTCTGGCACAAGCGGAGACACCGCCTTCGACCTCGGCTCAGGCAGAACCTGCTGTTGTCTTTGGGCGGCTACATCAATATCTCGACACCAGCCCGCTCGACTTCAGGACATCCTTCGTTGCTCAGAGCGACACGCCCTTGCGAGGATCGCTTCAGTTTCTCATTCAACGCCCGAATTTGTTTCGGATTGAGTCCGTAGTTGAACGCAACTCCTATGTGATCGTCTCTGATGGTCAGGTAATGACAATCTATGTTCCAAAGGAGAAAAAATTTGCACAATTGGCAGCACCAACTCGGCCCTCTGAAGGACTTAAAATGGTGACTGGCCTTATGGGCATGGAATCCCAGGTGCTTAGATTTATGGACGTCGTCGATGACGTCGCCGCGGGTGGGAAAGATCTTCAAGTCAGCGCCACTGGCTCGGAGACAATTAGCGGGACGCAATGCGATCGCTTCACCGTCGTCGAAGCCACTGACGCGTTCACGAATACGTGGAAAGTTTGGCTCCAAAAGAGCCAAATCCCTCTCCCGTGCAAATTTGAGACCGGCAGCTCAGATATCCTCGGTTCGCAGACCAACGAATTCAATTGGAAGCAACCGAGTCCGCCATTCCCATCAGGTACGTTTGTGTTTACCCCGCCTCAGGGCAGCGAAAAAGTTAGCGTTGGCGACTTGGGCTTGGAGCCTGTGCCCTGAAGGAGCTTGGCGTTCTCGCCGTCGCCGGGCGTTCGACAGGCAAGTGCCATCCACGGCCTCACTTCCGTTCGAGCATGGCGCGCACGCTCTTGGGATTGAACGGACGGCCGCGCTCGTTGAAGTAGCCCTTAGCCGCCAACTCGCGACTGATCCTTTGCAGGCTGCGACGCTCGCCGGTCGTGGGACTGGCTCTCCGCAGCCGCCTGGCCTCGGCCACGACTTCGGGACGCTTCTCGGCGTGGGACTTGCGCCCCTCGCATTTCCCCTTCTCGGCCTTGACGCGAGCCCGCGCCCCTTTGAGCTTGGCGACGAGGGCCGCCTTCTCGAACTGCGCCACCGCGCCGAGGATTTGGCGCACCATGATGGCCGTGGGCGTGTCGTCGACGAAGGAGTCGGGACTGTCGGCGGCGATCAACTCGATGCCGAGGCCGCGCAACATCCGGTGCCCGGTCTCCTGCACGATGAGATCACGGGCGAAGCGGTTCGCCGTCTCGACGATGATGGTGCGCACCCCATTGCTGGCGATGTGGGTCAGCATGTCCCGGAAGCCAGGTCGAACATCGATGGGGTCGGCACCGCTGACGGCGGCGTCATAGAACTCGCCCACGACCTCGAACCCGGCGCGCGCGGCGAAGGCTCGGATGGCGTCCCGCTGGCGCCGGTCGCTGTCCTTATCGGGGCCGACGTTGGCGGCGCTGGAGGTGCGCAAATAGGCCAGCGCAGGCGTTGTCTTCTTCCGGCTCATTGTGGCCCGTCCGTTCTGGCGTTTCAGCCAGAGTATATTACCATATCTTGAGAAAAGGTAACATATATGGACCCGGAAATGCAAGGATTTGAACGGCCAATAGGAGCCGCAGTCAGGTGGCGCGGATAGCGCCGTATAAGCGCGAGAAGAGGACCGCCAGCGTCGGGAAGGTGAAACCGCACGCCAGCGGCCTGATGAACTTTCGCACTCGGCGACCGTCGTGTAGACCTTCAACACGTTATAACGTTATCGTCGGAGTCGGTCCCGTGACACTGAGATCGTACCGCTCATCATCTTCATCACCGGCGTGATGATGCTCACGCTGCTCGCCGGCAGCGTGCTTACCTATTTGCACGCGCGCTCGAAGGTGGAAACGGAGATGCAGGCCGCGATCACCGTTGGCGTGTCGCGTGGCGCTCAATGCCGTCGACGACGTGGAGGAGGAGGCGAACGCGCGCCGCCGCCTCAGCCTCCTCGTCGCCGATTTCGACGGCGACCGGCATGTGCGCGGCCGCGTCATGGAGGGCGACAAGGCGATCCTTTCCTCGACGCTCGCCGAGCCGTCCGAGCCGGCGCCCGACTGGTTCTACCGCCTCCTCAAGGGAGAGCCGCGCTCGCTCGACGTGCCGCTCCCGCCGCAGTTCGAGGGTCTCGGACGCTTTGTGCTTGAGACGGATTCGAGGAACGAGGTCGGCGAGGTCTGGGGCGAGGTCACCAACACGCTGACGATCCTCGCGCTCTTCTGCTCGCTCATCCTCGCCCTCGTCTATGCGACGCTCGGGCGGGCGCTGCGCCCGCTCGAGGACCTCTCGCGCGCCTTCGCCGAGATCGGCACTTCCGGTCCCCTGCCCCACGTCAGCGAGAGCGGCCCGGTCGAACCCAGCCCGTGCTCTAAGGGCTCCAACAGGATGGTCGAGCGCCTGGCTCAGATGGAGGAGCAGAACCGCGAGCTTACAGGAGCAGCTCGCAACCGTGCAGGAGGAGGAGCGCGGCGAGATCGCGCGCGACCTCCACGACGAGATTGGTCCCTTCCTCTTGCCGTCGAGTCGATGCGACGACGGTGCAGCAGCTCATCGACGCGGGCCGGACCGAGGAGGTTCGCCTGCGCGTCAAGCGAATCCGTATTCGGTCGGCCACATGCAGAAGCACGTGAAGGACATCCTGGCGCGCGTGCGCCCGGCCGCGCTCACCGATCTCGGCGTCGCCCATGCCGTGAACAGCCTCGTCGCGTTCTGGCTCGGCGCCATCCCAACATCCGCTTCGAGGTCGACGTGCCGGCGGAAAGCTAGGCGAGCCGTATAACGGGAGATCTAGGGGGCCACTTCGAGGAAAGCCTCAGCAACGCGGTGCGCCACGGCCGGCCGAAGACAGTCTCGATCCGCGTCGCCGAGGAGGAGGGCGGACGCATTGCCAATACCGTCCGCGACGACGGCAGCGGGCTCGCGCGCAACGGGACGAGAGGCGGTTTCGGCATCCGGGGTATGCGCGAGCGCGTGGCGCTTCTCGGGGGAGAGCTCGAGGTTAGGGAGGCCGGCGGTGTCCGGGGTGCCCTCGTCGAGGCGTGGCTGCCGGCGGCGTACGAAGGGGCGGCCAGCGCATGAAAACGCAGAAGATATTGCTCGTCGATGATCATTCCGTCGTCCGCGAGGGTGTGCGCCAACTCCTGTCGGGCGTCGAGGGCACGATCCTCTATGAAGCCGCGACAGGGCAGGAGGCGCTCGCTCTCTACCGCAAGGAGCGTCCCGACCAGGTCCTGCTCGACCTCAATCTCAAGGATTCTGGCGCGTTCGAACTATTGCGCCGCTTTTTACTCGAGGACAGCAAAGCGCGCGTGATCGTCTTCAGCATGCACGCGGAGCCGATTTACGCGGCTCGTGCCCTCAAGCTTGGCGCGCGCGGCTACGTGAGCAAGGGTGCGGGTGCTGACGAGCTCGTGGCGGCGGTGAAGCACGTCGCGGAGGGGCGCCGCTACATCGAACGGGACATTGCTGCGGTGTTGGCGACCGGTGTCTTTTCCGGCGATGACCCGATCCAGCTTTTGACAACCCGCGAGATCGAAATCCTCTGGCTGCTCGGCGAGGGCAAGAGCCTTACTGACATCGCGGAGGCGCTCGGTGTCGCCTACAAGACGGTCGCGAACTCGTGCACGAGGCTCAAGGAAAACTCGGTCTCGCGCGCACCGCCGACCTCATCCGCTTCTCGATCCAGAACCGCCAGCGGTAGTCACGTTTAGTCACTCACCTCGCAATCTTCTCTGCGTTCAGTGGTGCCACGAACGGCTTATCCGAGGCACCGGGAATTTTTCCCGACTTTCAATGGCATACTTCCCAGACCCTGCCGACACCCTTATAAGCCTGCGAACCGCTCAGCGGCAGACATGATGGAGGTCATTATGACGAGATTCACTCGAGCAATGGCGGCGGCTGGCGCCTTCAGCCTGTTGTCTGTCTCGGTCGCCATGGCTGATAGCTCGGCAGCGCTCAAAGCTCTCGATCCCGACAATGATGGCACTGTCGACCTCGCCGAGGCGAAGGCGGGGGGAGCCAAGGTCTTCAAACAGTTGAACCCCGACAATGACGGAGCTCTTGACGCTAAAGAGCTTACCGGTCGGCTTGACGCCGCAGGTCTGAAGGCGGCCGACCCGGACAATGACGGCACGCTCGATCAGAAGGAGTACGACGCAGTCATCGAACTGAAGTTCAAGGCCGCCAACCCGGACAATGATGGGACATTGGACCTCAAGGAGCTCAACTCGCCGGCGGGCCAAGTCCTGCTAAAGCTCATTCAGTAGTTCCCAAAAGACGCTCCAAGCAGTCGCCAGCGCAAAACTGCGTGCTGCCATGCCTGCGCCGTCTGCTCGGCCCAGCAGCGCGGCAAAAAACAGCCAGGAGTGCGCAGCATCTGGCGCACGAGACCGCCCTTGCCGAAGACTGAGAGCTGGACTTGCTTCTCGCGGGCGATCACGTCGCCCCACTTGAGGCCGACCAGCTCGGACACACGGAGGCCTCCGGGCCGCTTCTCACCAAAAGCGATAACGGTGATGATAGTAGCGGCGATGATTGTAATAGTGGCCAGCGTAGCGATAACGGTAATAGTGGCCAGCGTGGCGATAACGGTAATAGTGGCCGTGGTACCGGTAAGGGTAGTAGTGATGGCGGTAATAATATGCCGAAGCGGGCGTCGGCTCGAATGTCGGCGCGAACGCGCCCAGCAAGCCTAGCCCGAGAGCACAGGTGATCAATAGTCGCTTCATGGGACTCCTCCATGTAAAGACCAACGTTGGGTATTCGCCTGTTTGGCAGCCGCTTTACTTTGACCGGGGTCAAAGCGCTGCCCAGGACTGAACCAGCTTCTGGCGCAACCTCGACCCTCGCCCCGCTGGTTTGTTTTCTCGTAGAGCTTCGCCGCCCTGAATGAGGGCGCGCAGTCTTGCGTCATTTTGGGCGCGCGGATTGCGGAGTAAAAAGCGGCACCCACGACCAAAACGTAGGTGCCGAGTTGGGGGGACACCCGTCGGCCGCACGGGGGGCGAGCGGTCGACAGGCTCTCAGGAAGAGGTTCCTGCGTGCGGAAGGCTAGAAGAAGTCCTTACTTCTTGGTCTTCTCGCACTTGCTCGTTGCGTCATTCCACGTATGGTCCTTGAGCTTCGCGCACTCCTCTTTGGTCTTTGCCGTAGCTGCGAACGTGACCGGAGCGGACACAGCCAGCAAGAAGCCAGTCAGAGCCGCAGCACCGATAATCCTGGAAAGCATACGAATGTCTCCTGTGCGTTTCCCGAACGTGATGACCGTTGGACGTATCGCCAGAAGCTCAACGCATTCTGTCCGCCATTATACATTTCTGTAAGTCGCGACTGATAATTGCGTTTGGGGTCGTGAGCCGTAGCCTTGCGCAAGCCGCCGGGGGTTCTCGCCGAGGATGCCGTGGT
>CAVUEM010000012.1:0-235875 GCA_963740475.1 uncultured Alphaproteobacteria bacterium
CGCCGACTTCCGGTTTCGGCCACCTCGACGGAGCCAATTGAAGCTGGACCCCTCTATCGATAAGCTGGAATGCCGTTTCCGAACTGCGGCACGAGCTGAGCTGCCCGGGTCATCATGCGCTTCATGTGGAGAATGAACCATGACCACATTTCCGATAATGGGGGATGCCATTGCGGGGCTGTGCGCTACACCCAACGCGCGCCTGCGCTGAGTGTCGTGCACTGCCACTGCTCACGTTGCCGAAAGCTGCACGGTCACCTTTTCGCAACGGGCGCTGTCATTGACCGGAGCTATATAGAGATTGTGGGCAGCGGAAACCTGGGCAAGTATCGGACCTCGCCCACTTTCGGAAAATCATTTCTGCAAGACCTGCGGCTGCCACCTCTTCGTCTATGAGGACAGCGAGCCGCGGCTGATGTATTTCCACCCGGCCACTCTCGACGGAGGCGTGCATCCAGGGCATCCGGCCGGAAAGGAATGTCACGTCTACGTGGGGTCGAAAGTCGAATGGGAGACTATTTGCGGCAACCTCCCGCAATACGACACCATGAGCCCCGACGACGATCTCATGTCAGGCCTGGAGCGCGCCAGGCGGTCGTAGGTTCGCGAGTACATGCCCTTCGGCTTGGGCCGCAGATGAGTGGGCCCGACGCTGACGTCCGCAACGGGTCAGGGTGAGAAGAACGCGCCGCGTCCGCGACACGGCGGCTCAACCCCGATCAGCGGACGAAGTCGGTAGCTCTTCTCCACCGACGCTTGAGGGCCAGATGGATAAATGCGAAGCCTCTCTACCAAGTTCCTACTAGTCCTAAGCTAACGGTCTTCGAGTCTGTTCCCACGTCCGCCCAATGATCAGTTTCAAGGTAGGTCGCCTTGAACCCAAGTGTGCGTGTGAGGGGAAAGCCAGCGCTCACGGACCATCCGAAGTCTTCCCTGCGGTCGTCCTTCTCCACGCCGTTCAGAGTTGATTGGACGCCGATACCGACCCCAGCAGCGAGCGAGGCCCAGACGCCAGATTTGAATGAGTATTCGAGGCTCCCATCGATCGAGTAATAGGGATCCTGTTCTAGCTGGTTTCCATTAAAGAACGACGTGTTGTCCGTATAAAAAGCGGCCGTCCCAGTCACTTCGAACGACCAATTGTAATACTGCTGATGGATGCCGATCTGCGGCCGGAACGCAAACCGATTGGCTCCGAGATTGATGAGCTTGTCTTCCAAGTAATCACCAGTAGGAATTTGCACCCCGAGTGCCGCTCCGATAATTGTTTCGATGTCCGCTGCAGAACGGTATTGGGTAAAATCCTTTCCGGTCAACGGCGGCGCCCCGACCAGATTGACCGCAAATCTCACGAACGTGTCTGCCAAGCCGTCCCGATCAACGGACGTCGGCGTTCCGTCAATGACTCCGCTCCAAGTTCCGGACTGCCAAGGTTGGCGGATCTCAATGCGCGCTGTTCTGTCAAGCAGATCGAAAGTCCGGATATAGCCAAGTACCCAGGTGTCCAACTCAACAACAGCACCTTCGATCCGCAGAACAGGATCGAAGGCAATATCGCCATCGGTGCGCCCGTAATTGACGGTGACGTAGTTTCGGTCGATCGGCAGATGATTCCATCGGCGGATCTCGAGTTCCTGAGCGAGGACCGGCGGGCTCTGCCACAGGATCGCAGCTGCGCATAACAACCATCGGGCGAGGAAGCCCCAATCGGCTTGCGATGAAGCTTCAAAAGCCGTCATGACATCATCGCCGTTCTTGAAACTCGCTTAGAGTGCCAAAGGATGGCGGGGTCGAAGGCGGTGATTAGCCCAACATACAAGTCGACCCCTAGCTTCTTTGCTTTCTGATGTAATTCGGTCCGACTGGATGTCACTAGCGCCCCTGGCCCCGCTGAGCACTGTGGAACTTTTTCGCAAATTTCCGCAAGGGGTCAACTTTCCCCGTGCAGCTCACATCCGCGGCACGGCCGGTCTCACCCCAATAGCTGACGACTTGGTGCGTCGCAACGTACGGGCGAGACGGGCCACTAACAGACGTTGATCGCGCGATTTATACCTTGACCGGGTAGGTCGCGAGTTCGACGAGCCGGCCAATTGCTGCCGGTACGGCTCGAGGGGAAATTCGGTTTGGCTCAGTGGCGCCAGGAACGGATTCTGAGGCATTCAGGCAACCCGCTCATTGGCGGAAGCTTCCGCGATCGCACCACCAGTCGTCCAGGGACATTGCGGTCGTGACAGCCTTCGCGGCGATAGAGCGGAGCGGCTCCGGCGGTATCGGTCAGTTGCGGCGGTTGACGAACCAGAGATCGGTGAGATCCGTCTTCCTCGATAGAATGAGATCGCGCAAGATGCGCCCGTTCATGTGCGTCAGGGCCACGCCGTGACCGGTGCAGCCGATCGAATAAGCCGCGCCGCCGCCGTCGAGGACCCCGAGATGAGGCGTGAGATTCAGCTGTGACGGAAAACGCCCCGCCCCAGCGAAAGTCGACGCCGATCCCGCGCAGCGGCGGAAACGTCTCGCCAATGAAGCGCTCGAGGTGGTTCCATGCCTTGGGCGAGGAGTCATGATCCATGTTACCCGCGAACGGCACCAGCCCCGGGCCGCCGCCGACGAGGACGCGGTTGTCTGCGGTGAGGCGATAGAAATGCATGAAGTTGCGGCCGTCCTCGATGCCTTCGCGCCCGCCCCAGCCGATCGCCGCGCGCTCATCCGCGGTGAGGGGGCGGGTCGCTAAGATGTAGGCGAAGGCCGGAAGCTGCTTCGATCGCATGCCGGGCAGAAGGTGGGTGTAGCCGTTGGTGGCATAGACGACCTTCTCCGCCGACACCGTGCCGCCCGGCGTGGCGAGCAGATAGCGGCCCCTCTCGCGGCGCACCTCGGCGACGCGGGTGCCTTCGAAAAGGCGCGCCCCGGTGCCACACGCAAGCACCCGCAGGGCATTCGAGCCACTTCATCGGATTGATGAGCCCGCAGCCGGGCTCGAGGCACGCGCCAACAAACGTCGCGGACTGGACGCGGGAGATCAGCTCGGCGCGATCGAGCCATTCGAAGCCGTGAATTCCCAACGATTGGAAGAGCTCGATCTCGTCCTTAATGCGCGAGACATAGGCCGGCGCGGTCGCGACCTTGAGGAACCCGCTCCACTCGTCCCAGTCGCAAGCGATCGCATGCTTGCCGATCATCTCCTCGAGTGCGGCGATCGCGCGCTCCATGAAGAAGTGCGCCTCGCGAACGCGCGCTTTCCCGTGAAATGTTTTCATCATCGAGACGGACGCCCCGAAGAGCGTCATGACAAAGCCAGCATTGCGGCCGCTGGCGCCGAAGCCGCAGGTCTCCGCCTCGAGGATCGCAACGTCGAGACCGGGCTCGGCCGTTTTGAGATGGAAGGCGGTCAAGAACCGGTGTAACCCCCGCCGATGATCGCGACGTCGGTTCTGATGTCCGCTGAAACCGCGGCCGCCGGCGCTCGCGCAGGCCGGCCAGCCTGCCAATAGCTCTCGACGGGTCCAGGAGCGCGGGAGGTCATCGGGCACGGCTCCGGGGATGTTCGACGGCTGCCGGGATTGGGCGACCGTTACTCCATACATCGAGGTGGACGACTGCCACAACGGGATAACAAACTTGGGGCGGCCGTGCCGGCCGCGGGTTCGGGTCGCTTAGGCCGCCTGCGGCAGCGCGCTGCCGGCGACATGGGCGGCCGTGGTCTTCACCAACTCGATTACGCGCTCGATGAACCAACGGGTCTTCTCGACCACCACGTGGCGCTCCTTGTCTAGCGTGATCATGTGGTAGCTGTCCTCGAGTACGAGCATGTCGACCGCGCCGGGGATCTCGGCCCTGGAGGTTGGTGTCGTTGTTGAGGTGAAGGCATCGGTGATTCGTCGCGGAGACGGCCAATCAGCGTTGGCTGATGCACCCGACCAAGGATCTTCATGGCAGCCTTGACCATCCAGCGGTGCTCGAGAACCATGGCTGCCGGCGTGCCTGCGGTGCCGACCTCCGAGCCGTCCGAGGCCGCGAGCGCCGTGCGCACAAACTCGCGAACCCGTGGGCACTTGATGCGCGACTCAGCATCCGGGAACTGCATCAGGTTCGCCATCCAGCGGTGGCGGACGAGCGAGAAGAGCTTGGTATACCAGGGCATCGCCCAGCCGTTGATCCAGAGCGTCGGCGAGAAGAGCGCGATGCCGTCGACCTTGTCGGGGTGGTTCGCGGCAAGGTGAAGACCGAGGATGCTGCCGAGGCAAAGGCCGCCGACGATCACCGTGTCGCATTCCTTGCGGATGTCCTCGAGGGCCGCTTCAGGCGCTCTTTGTACCAGTCCTGCCAGCCAGTCTTGACGATGTCCTGGCGACTGCCGCCGTGTCCGGCGAGCTGGGGGCAGTGCACCGTGTAGCCGGCGCGCCCGAGGCCCATGGCGACGAAGCGCATCTCCGCGGGGGTGCCACAAAGGCCGTGAATGAGAAGCACGCCGACCTTGCCGCCTTTGATCCGGTAGGTGTTGTCCTTCGCGGCCGGCTTAGCGGCCGGGGCGTTCGGGACGAATGGGGTGATTTCGGCGGACATGACTTTCTCCCAAGTGATCTCCTGGGACCACAGTGGGGGGAAGCCGCTGGTGCCGGTGTTCCGACCGCAACAAACGCGATAATTCGCTATGATGGAGAAAAGAATTGGCGCAGTTGGCTGCATTTGTGTTTCTCACGGAACAAGTTCGCTCGAGGAATGTGCCCTACGGGACAGGTTCACGGACGGTCTGGTTCACCAGATGACCTGGCGCCTACCATAGGAAGGAGCACTTCATGGCAGCGACGGACACGGTTTATCGCGGCGCAAACGCTCTCGTGACGGGCGCAGCCTCGGGCATTGGCCGCGCGCTTGCCGAGCGGCTCGCCGCACTCGGCGCCTCTGTGACGATTGTCGATCGCCAAGCCGAGCTCGCCCAAGAGGTGGCGGCAGCCATCAGGGCGGCGGGCGGGGAAGGCTCAGGCCGAGGCGCTCGACATCACCGACTATCCGGCCACGAAAACACTTTATGAGCGCGTCGCCGCTAAGACCGGACGGTTGGATTTTGTCTTCAACAACGCCGGGATCTGGATGATGGGCGACGCCAACGCCTTCTCTCTAGACGACTGGAACCGGCTGATCGACGTCAACCTGCGCGGCACCGTTCACGGGACGAAGGCGGCCTATGACATCATGATCGGGCAGAAGTCCGGGCACATTATAAACACGGCCTCGGTCGCTGGCCTCACGCCCGATCCAGGCTGCACCGCTTACTCGGCAACCAAGCATGCCATCGTCGGGCTTTGCAAATCGCTGCGCGTCGAAGCGGCGCGGCATAAGGTGCGCATCAGCGCGTTGTGCCCTGGAGTGGTGCAGACGCCGCTGCTCGATGGTGGCGGCAAATTCGGCAAGGTACTCGACAACGTGAAATCGGAGCAGATGCAGCAGATGTGGAAGCGTATGCGTCCGATGGCAGCCGATGCCTTCGCCTCGCGAGCGCTTCACGACGTCGCCAGGAACAAGCCAGTCATCGTCTGGCCCGTCGGTGGAAAGCTCTTCTGGTGGGCCGACCGGCTCTCGCCGTCACTCTGCATCAGGCTGGCTCGCGACATGTATGTCAGCAACCAGCGCCTCATGGGGCTCGAGTGATTTGAGGTAAGCCCACGCTGACTGTGCCATCAACCTCTGAGCCACCCATCCAGACTGCCGCTTGAACCGTTCTGCCATCAATTCAATTCAGTTTGCTATGGTCGCGCAGCGCCAAGGGGAAGGCGCCGTCTGCAAGAGGCGCGGGCACTCTGAAATGGGTCATGACCCGCCCATCACCTGATATGAGCAGCACGGTCGGTCTCTCCCCAGTTGCTGACGACGGGGTGCGTCGCAACGAACGGAAGAGCTTGCGTCAGCGCGGCTCGTCGAGCTTTGGCGTCCTCGGTTCCCAGATTGACTTCAAGGGTAGCAGCGGAAAGTCTTTCGCGCGAATTTGGTGCGTGATCGTATCGGGGTCAGATGTGCGTCGGCGTCTGAGTTGGGTCAAGTCGCCGTCGATTGAGCGCACACCTCGCGTCCAGCTGAGGTCTCGAGACCGGATTTCGCACTATGATTGGTCGGGGCAGCGGGATTCGAACTCGCGACCCCCTCCCAAAGGGAACCCCCATGCCGCCGGTTGTCAGTACCGGACGCTTCCGGCCGGACCATACAATCGGGGTCAGAAGGAGGCGTCTCCACGATGTCCGCTCATCGTCCGCCTAAACCCCAACAGGAGACATTCCTTGGGCTCGCGCTGACTACCGGTTTGAAACAGGAGCCGACCTCTGCCAATCCAGCGGGGACCTTCGAGCCGACATTAACCGACTGCTGATCGATCTAGCGCTCGCAAGCCGCATCCCGGCGTATTATTCTAATGCCAAACAGAGCAGTCTAAATGCGCGGGAGGCGCCCATGCGTTATCGCATCATGTCTACCATCGCCGCGACGGTCATGGTTATGTATCCCGGATTTGGACTAGCCGAGGAGTTGGTGGGAGAAGGCGAGAGGTCGGGCTTTAAGATCGTCATCAAGGACGTCAAGCGCGACGAGGGCGGCACGGTCACACTGCGATTCCAGATGAGCAGCGACAACGAGGCGCCCGAAGGAATTTACCAAATCTTGGACGGTTATCTGCCTGACAAGGTGCATCTGATCGACGCGGCCAACAAGAAGAAGTATCTCACCGTCAAGGATGCCAGCGGCAAATGCCTGTGCACCGAAATCAAGGGCGAAGTGGCCAAGGATGAACCCGTGAATCTATGGGCGAAGTTCCCGGCCCCGCCCGCGGAGGTCCAAAAGATTACCGTGGTCGTTTCCGGTTTCGAGCCGATCGAGTCTGTCCCAATCACCGACCGGTAGGAAGGTGTGGCGATGTGGCGCCTCATTGCGGCGATCGCGGTTGGCGCGGCGTGTGCCTGGAGCGCGTACGCTCAGGAGCAAATCACCGGCGAACTCTCGATCTTGTTTTCCCGATCGAGGCGCTTGTGTTCAAGGTCGAGAATTTAGGTGGCAAGTCTGAGGGCTTGGCTGCACAAGTGCTGGAGCTGGAAGTCAAGGAGACAGCCACCGAAACACGCATTGAGCTGCCGGCCGATATCCTATTCGATTTCGACAAAGCCGATATTCGCCCAAACGCCGCGGCGGCATTGAAGCAGGCCGCCGACGTTATCCGTAAACGTGCCAAGGGAACTGTGCGGATAGAGGGTCACACAGATAGCAAGGGGAAGCCCGATTATAACAAGAAGCTCTCCGAGCGCCGTTCGGCCTCAGTGCAGAAATGGCTCGTCAATCGCGAAGGTCTAGCAGGCATGAAGTTCGCGATCCAAGGCTTTGGCGCGACCAAACCCGTGGCGCCCAACGTCAACCCTGACGGCTCCGACGACCCTGAAGGCAGGCAGAAGAACCGCCGCGTCGAAATTGTCTTTGGACGAAAGTAGCCCGCATCTTCCGGCTTCCTGAAGCGCCGAATGGGATAGCCTATGAGCCAGCTTGCAGGGGTTAGGTCGTTCCTTGATATTTGAAGGAGACTTTCACCTTAGTGCGGTAGGCGATGACCTTGCCGTTTTCAATTGCAAGATCCTGTTCGACAACCTCGGCCACTCGCAGGTCGCGCAGATGCTTGCTTGCTTCCTCGACTACCGATTTAGCAGCCTGTTCCCAGGACACCGTGCTGCTTCCGATCAATTCGATCACCTTATACATGCTGTCCGGCATTGAAGCCTCCTTCAGTCTTTGTGCGTGTCCCCCGTCAGTACCCTACCGGACAGATTGAGCGGCTGAGCAGAAAATCTGAACCGTGGCTGCAATTTCCGACTTGGGTCAATAGTCGCCCTCGATTGAGCGCACTCCTCGCGTCAGCTGAGGTGTCGAAACCGGATTTCGCGCCATGATTGGTCGGGGCAGCGGGATTCGAACTCGCGACCCCCTGCTCCCAAAGCAGGTGCTCTACCAGGCTGAGCTATGCCCCGACAGGTGACTTCTCTTGCCGTGCGCAATCCGTCCGGTCAAGGGCGGGCGCCGGCGCCGCGATCGCCTAGCGCCTTCCTGCCTCGAACACGGGATGGCGCACCTTGTCGCCGGGCTTCAAGCCGAGCCTCTCTGCCGCGCCGCCCGCAAGCTCGAGCACGGCGATGACCGGCCCGCCCGAGGTGATGATGCGCTCGGAGAGCGGCTCGGTCCTCGCCTCGATGCGGTGCACGGTGCCGTCGGCGCGGATGAAGACCATGTCGAGGGGGATGTAGGTGTTCCTCATCCACATGGTGAGCTCGGAGGGCGCCCCGTGGGTGAAGAGCATGCCGGCGTTGTCGGCGAGAGCCGTCCGGAACATCAGGCCGAGGGCCTGCTTCTCGGGCGTGTCGGCAACCTCGATCTCGATGCCATGCACGCCCGTGGCCGTGACGAGATCGAGCGTCTCGAGCTTCGCCGCGTTCTGGCGCGGCTCGAGCGCGAGCGTCACCGCCCCCGCCGTCCCGAGCAGGAAAAGAAGAAGGGCCGCCGATTTGGCAGCCCCGCTCGATGGCCTTGGCATTTGCATCCAAAGTCCCCTCAGTGGGGCGACGAGATCCCCGGCGAGGCGCCGTCGGGTCTGAGCTCGGCGGCCATGCAGCCCTTGGAGCCCATGCCCCAGCGGACCTGTACGGTCTGGCCCGGTCTCAGCTCGGTGAACCCGAAGCGCCGGAGCGTCTCCATATGGACGAATATATCCGGTGTTCCCTCGCCCCGCGTCAAGAAGCCGAAGCCGCGCACGCGGTTGAACCACTTGACGTAGGCCTGCTCCCAGTCGCTCTCGGGTTGCACGTGCACGTGCGTTCGCTGTGGAAGGAGCGAGGGATGAATGGCCGTGCTCTCGTCCATGGAGAGGATGCGGAACGCCTGCATGCCCTTCGGCCGGCGCAGCACCTGGCAGTGGACGCGGGCTCCCTCATAGGCGGTTTGATAGCCCCCCGCCCTGAGGCAGGTCACATGAAGGAGAACGTCGGCAAGCCCATTATCTGGGACAATGAACCCGTAACCCTTTGCCACATCGAACCACTTTATCATCCCGGCGATCTCGAAAACCTCAGAGTCCCGCCTCCTCCAGACGTTCCGCGCTGATTTCACCGGCATGCACGTTGTCCGGAAATTCCGGAGGTAACTTGGAATCCCCCATCGTCTTACCCCGCCTTTACTGCCTACCTGGACTGTTAGTCTGCGAGAGCTTGGTTCCAGCCTTTGCCCTCACGCCGGCTGGTGGGCTCTCCCGACTGGGGCGGAGAATAACATCGGGTCGGGCCGCCGCTAGCCCCAAATTACGGCCCCCTCCCCCTGTCCCTCTCTTGCTCTAGGCCATGTCCACACGAGCAACCCTGGTAACGGCTTGATACCGTTAACCGTTTTATTGATGCCTTGTTCTCCCCAGAATAGTTTTCTTGCCTTTATTGATCACGGTTCCACCATCGGCAGAACGCCCGATTACTAGCTGTCTTACCTCGAGTTGCTAGAGCACTAATTCGCCGGTTCATCTCTCGAGTCCGATCCTGACCCGAGCGGCGGCGAAGTGAGCATAACTCAGGACGGATCCAGCGGCGGGCGAGGCCGGGACATCTCTCGCCCGTGTCGGACCCGCTCACAAGCCTCAGCGGAGGGAACCAGCGGTGCTCGAACCCAGGGCCCGTGAAATATTAGTGTCCCCGCGACTAGTCTGGTACAATTTTCCCCCTTCGTGGAAGTCGGGGAACGACATCCTATTTTTATTTGTTACGAGACCTTTACTTAGAACATTTTTTCATTAGGTTCCCCATAGACGGAGGATCTCATGTCGAAGGTCAAGCTCTCCGCGCGCGGGCGCAACGGCGCCGCCGTGCGGACCAAGAGAGTTACGCCCAAAGCACCCGCCACTGGCCCCGCCGCGGCCCAGGTTCTCGATGCCCGCTTGGTCGGACTCGCAAACCTCGACGACCGCATCGCATTGATCGCTGCGAGTGTTCCCGGCCGCATAGTGTTCTCGACCAGCCTCGGCATCGAGGACCAGGCTATTCTCCACGCCGTCGCCGCCGCCAAGGCCCCCTTCGACATTGTCACGCTCGACACCGGGCGCCTCTTCCCGGAGACGCTCGAAACGCTCGAGGCGAGCGAGCAGCGCTATGGCGTGAGGATCCGCGCCCTGCTCCCCGACCCGGCCGAGGTCGAGAAGCTCGTCGCCCGCGATGGCGTGCTCGGGTTCCGCTATTCCGTCGACAACCGCAAGGCCTGCTGCGAGGTGCGCAAGGTTCTGCCGCTCGACCGCGCCCTCGTCGGCGCCGGGGGCTGGCTCACCGGCATACGGCGCAGCCAGTCGGCGGAGCGGGCCAACGTGCCATTTGCCGCGTGGGACGCCGCCCATCGGGTTGTTAAGCTCAACCCCATCGCCGATTGGGAGCTCGCGCAGGTCGAAGCCTACGTCGCCGAGCACGGCGTGCCCATCAATCCGCTCCACGCGCGCGGCTTTCCGTCCATCGGCTGCCAGACCTGCACGCGCGCCATCCGCCCCGGCGAGGACATCCGCGCAGGACGGTGGTGGTGGGAGAACGAGGACGGCAAGGAATGCGGGCTGCACAACCGGCCCACAAACAAGGGCGTCGCGGCATGACACAGACCATCTCGCATCTCGATCTCCTGGAAGCCGAGAGCATCCACATCTTCCGCGAGGCTGCGGCGCAGTTCCGCCGTCCAGTGCTGCTCTACTCGATCGGCAAGGATTCGACCGTCCTCCTCCACCTTGCGCGCAAGGCGTTTTGGCCGGCGCCGCCGCCGTTCCCGCTGCTCCACGTCGACACAACGTGGAAGTTTCGCGACATGATCGCGTTCCGCGACAAGACGGTGCGCGACTTCGGCCTCGAACTCATTGTCCACACCAACACCGAGGGGCTGGCCAAGGGCATCAACCCCATCGACTATGCGCCCTCCGTCTACACCGACGTCATGAAGACGGTGCCGCTTAAGGAGGCGCTCGACAAATACCAGTTCGATGCCGCGTTCGGCGGCGCGCGCCGCGACGAGGAGGCGAGCCGCGCCAAGGAGCGCGTCTTCTCGTTCCGCTCCGAGGGCCACCGCTGGGACCCGCGACGCCAGCGCCCGGAGATGTGGCGGCTCTTGAACGGACGGCTCGGCGCCGGCGAGACGGTGCGCGTGTTCCCCCTCTCCAATTGGACCGAGAAGGACGTCTGGCGCTACATCCTCCGCGAGAAGCTCGACGTCGTGCCCCTCTATTTCGCGGCACTCCGCCCGACGATCGTGCGCAACGGCCAGCTGCTCATGATCGACGACGACCGCATCGCGCTGAAGCCCGGCGAGAAGATCGAGGAGCGGCGCATCCGCTTCCGCACGCTCGGCTGCTGGCCGCTGACGGCGGCCGTCGAATCCGACGCCGCCGACATCGAGAGCGTCGTCGCCGAGACGATCGGGGCACGCACCTCCGAGCGCCAGGGCCGCCTCATCGATCATGATCAGAGCGGGGCCATGGAGAAGAAAAAGCAGGAGGGATACTTCTGATGACCGCCGTCACCGCAATTCGCGCCGAAATTCACCAAGAGGGAAGCGCGGCGAGGCCCGTCGCAAGACCCGAGTCCGCCCGCGACCTCTCCGGCATGCTGCGGCTGCTCACGTGCGGCTCCGTCGACGACGGCAAGTCGACGCTGATCGGCCGCCTGCTCTGGGACGCCTCCGACCTCTACGACGACCAGCGCGAGACCTTGACGCGCGGCAAGAAGGTCGACGGCGGCAACCCTGATTTCAGCCTTCTCGTCGACGGGCTCGCCGCCGAGCGCGAGCAGGGCATCACGATCGACATCGCGTGGCGCTATTTCGACACCGACAAGCGCCGCTTCGTCATCATCGATTCTCCCGGCCACGAGCAGTACACGCGCAACATGGCCTCGGGCGCGAGCCACGCCGACGTCGCCATCATGCTGGTCGACGCGCGCCATGGCGTGAAGAGACAGACGCGCCGGCACGCGGCGATCCTCGATCTCGTCGGTTTGAAGCGGGTCATCCTGGCCGTGAACAAGATGGACCTCGCCGATTGGTCCGAGGAAAGCTTCAAGCAGATCGAGGCCGACTTCCGCACGCTCTCGTGGCGCTTCGGGTTCTGGGAGGCGATCGCCATTCCTGTATCCGCCGTCTCCGGCGACAACGTGGCGAGCCGCTCAGACAACATGCCCTGGTACAAGGGGCCGAGCCTGCTCGAGCATCTCGAGGAGCTGCCGAGCCGCGGCACGACCGCGACCGGACCGTTCCGCTTTCCCGTTCAGACGGTACTGCGTGACGGGCGCGACTTCCGCGGGCTTGCCGGCACGGTGAGCTCAGGGTCGGTCCGCGTCGGCGAGACGGTCGTCGACGTTCTCTCGGGCAAGAGCGCGCGCGTTGCCCGCGTCGCGACGATGGACGGCGACCGGGACGACGCCAATCAGGGCCAGGCCGTGGCCATCCAGCTCGACGCGGACGTCGACATTTCGCGCGGCGCCGTCCTCGCCAAGCCCGACGCCCGCCCGACCGTCGCGCGTACCCTCGAGTGCCGCCTCGTCTGGCTCTCCGAGGTGCCCTACGACTCTCGTGCAAGCTATCTCCTGCGTACGGCGACCGACCTCGTGCCGGTGTCCACCCTCGAGATCCGCGCCCTCCTCGATCTCGAGAGCCTCTCCACCCACCCGTCCGCGAACTGCAGCGTGAACGACATCGCGCTTGCACACCTGGCGCTCGGGCGTGCGGTCGCGCTGGACGAGTTCTCGGACGCCGCCGAGACGGGAAGCTTCATGCTCGTCGATGCCATCACCGGCGCATCGATCGCGGGCGGCGTCGTCACGTCGGCCAGCGCAACCGCGGCCGAGTCGAGGCCCGATGCCTTCGTGCTGACGCGCGCACTCCTAGAGCGGGGCCTGTGCTCCGATCTCAAGGACGCACCGGGAGCCGAGCAGGAGCTGCGCCGGCGCGCCGACGAGGTGGCCTTGATCCTGCGCGCCGCAGGCGTCGCCGTCGTGATCGAAAGCTCGCAGGATTACTCGATCTAGTCCATAAACCCCCGACGCCTCGCACAACGCAACGCACCCGGAGCCGCCTCACATGTGGGACGACATTCTTCTCTATGTCGTCATCGGATTTGCAGCCCAGATGATCGACGGCGCCATCGGCATGGCCTACGGCGTGACGGCGAGCTCGGTTCTCCTCAGTCTCGGCGTGCCGCCGGCGACGGCGAGCGCGTGCGTGCATGCGGCCGAGACGTTCACCACCGGCGCCTCGGGCTTCGCCCACTGGCGTCTCGGCAACGTCGACCGGGCGCTTGTCGTTCGGCTCGCTCTTCCCGGCATGGTCGGGGGCGCAATCGGCGCTTACGTGCTCTCCGAGCTTCCCGGCGAAACGCTCAAGCCCTTCGTCAGCGCCTACCTCCTGCTGCTCGGCGTAGTGATCGTCTGGAAGTCGCTCGCAACGCAGCCGATCGAGTTCGCCTCCTCCGCGGTCCGTTGCGCCGCTCGGATTCTTCGGCGGACTGTTCGATGCT
Organism: uncultured Alphaproteobacteria bacterium; assembly: GCA_963740475.1. Classification (GTDB taxonomy): domain Bacteria; phylum Pseudomonadota; class Alphaproteobacteria; order Rhizobiales; family Hyphomicrobiaceae; genus Hyphomicrobium_C. The sequence continues at coordinate 13,544 of CAVUEM010000012.1, forward strand.
ATCGGCGGCGGCGGATGGGGGCCGATCGTGACCTCGACGCTGCTCGGACAGGGCCACACGCCCCGCTATGCAATCGGCTCGGTGAACCTCTCCGAGTTCTTCGTGACGTTAACGATCTCAACCACGTTCTTTCTGACGGTCGGCTTGAGCCTCTGGCCCGTCATTGCCGGTCTCATCATCGGAGGCGTCCTGGCCGCGCCCCTTGCCGCCTATGCGACCAAGCACATCCCCGATAAGGTGCTGATGCTCATCGTGGGCTGCGTGGTGGTGCTCTTGAGCTTGCGCACGATCGTCAAGGCCTTGTCATGACCCCCCGATGACGTATCGAGCGCGACCATTGCCAAGAAACGCCCCCGAATTCAACAAAGACCGCCGCATCCATGGACGCACTCGCAGGTCACTGGCATCTGATCATCGGCGGCGGATTCGTCATCGGCTTCCTGATCGGCATCACCGGCGTGGGAGCCGGATCGCTGACGACGCCACTCCTCATCTCGGGCATCGGCGTGTCGCCGACCATCGCCGTCGGGACGGATCTCCTGTTCGCGTCCCTGACAAAGGCCAGCGCCGCTTGGCGCCATCACCGCCTCGCCAACGTCGACTGGTCGATCCTCGGCTGGCTAGCGGCGGGGAGCCTGCCCGGCGCGTGCGCCATGCTGGCGTGGCTTTACCTCTCGAAGTCGGACATGCACGTCCTCGCCACGCAGATCCGGCAGGTGCTGGCGGTGACGCTCGTCGTCAGCGCCGTCGCCATCGCGCTCCATCCCCTCCTCAGGCGCAGGCAGCCCGCCGAGGCTCACGCCGCGGTCACGATGCCCGCGCGGCCCTTGCCCACCCTTCTATTCGGGCTGGTACTCGGTGCGCTCGTGACGCTCACCTCGGTGGGCGCGGGCGCCATCGGCGTCGCCGTGCTGACGGGGCTTTATCCGGCGCTGCTCGCGCGCCGCGTCGTCGGCACCGATATCGTGCACGCCATCCCGCTGACGTTTCTCTCGGGGCTCGGCCACGCCAGCATGGGCAACGTCAATGTTGGACTTCTCCTGGCGCTGCTCGCGGGCTCGGTGCCTGGAATTCTGCTCGGCTCGCGCATCACCGGCCTCATTCCCGACTGGCTCTTGCGGGTCGCGCTCTCGCTCGTGCTCCTCTATGCGGCCTACGCGCTCACGCTGAAGAATTGAGCGGGCCGGCCTGGACGAGCCGGCAGCGCTAGCGCACGAGCGCGACGTCCTCGTGGAAGCGATTGCCGGCGGGCGTCGCCTTCACGGCGCCGATCCGGATCACGAAATCGCCGAACTGTTCGCCCTCGTTGCGCTCCTTGGCATAACGCACGAGCAGGGGCTCGAGCAGCTCGAGGATGCGCTCCTTGCCCACGTCCTGCGCGTAGAGCTTGTTCAAGCGCGTCCCATTGAAGGCGGCCCCGAGGTAGAGGTTGTAGAGCCCCGGCGAGCGCCCCACGAGGCCAATCTCGGCGAGATAGGGCCGCGCACACCCGTTCGGGCAGCCCGTCATGCGGATCACAATGTCGTCGTCGCGAAGGCCCGCCGTGTCGAGCACGTCCTCGAGCGCGCCGACGAGCTCGGGGAGGAAACGCTCACTCTCGGCCAGCGCCAACCCGCAGGTCGGCAGCGCGACGCACGCCATCGAATTGCGCCTCATGCCCGAGGAGGTCGCGATCGCGACGCTGTTCTCTTTCAGGATCGCCTCGATCTTGCCCTTCGTCTTCGCGTTCGCATTGGCGAGGATGAGGTTCTGATTTCCTGTCAGCACGAAGTCGACGCCACCTATCTTGGCGATCTCGCGCAGCGCGGTGCGTAGCGACATGCCGCCCCTGTCCTTGATGCGCCCGTTCTCGACGAATACGGTCAGGTGCCACTTCTTGTCGGGCCCCTGGCGCCAGCCGATCGCGTCCCCCATTGTCGTGAAATGGAACGCGCGCGGGGCCCCGAGCTCGTAGCCGAGCCGGCGCTCGACCTCGGCGCGGAAGGCGTCGAGCCCGCGGTCCTCGATCGTGTATTTGAGACGCGCGCGCTTCCTGAGCTCGCGGTTGCCCCAGTCGCGCTGCACGGTCATCACCTTCTCGGCGACGTCGACGGCCTGCTCGGGGGTGGCGAAGCCGAGGATGTCGGCCGTGCGCGGGAACGTGTCGACCTCGCCGTGGGTCATGCCCATGCCGCCGCCGACGGTGACGGTGTAGCCGGCGACCTCTCCCTTCTCGACGATGGCGACGAAGCCGAGATCGTGGGCGAAAACGTCGACGTCGTTGTCGGGCGGCACGGCGACGACGATCTTGAACTTGCGCGGCAGGTAGTGGCGGCCGTAGAGCGGCTCGGCGTCCTCGCCGGCAGGGCGCGTCTTGTCCTCGACCTTTTCGCCGTCGAGCCAGATCTCGTGGTAGGCGCTCGTCTGCGGCAACAGATGATCGCTGATGCGCCGCGCGAGGTCGTTCGCCTGGCGATGTGCCTTGGAGAGGAAGGGATTGCCCGCGCACATCACGTTGCGGTTCACGTCGCCGCAGGCCGCAATCGTGTCGAGGCAGGCCGCGTTGATCGCCTGCATCGTGCGCTTGAGGTTTGATTTTATGACGCCGTGGAACTGGAACGTCGCCCGCGTGGTGAGGCGCAGCGTGCCGTTGGCGTAGGTGCCGGCGATGTCGTCGAGAGCGAGCCATTGGCGGGGCTTGACGAGACCGCCGGGCAGCCTCAAGCGGATCATGAACGAGAAGGCCTTCTCGAGCTTCTTCTTCGCCCGCTCGGCCCTCACGTCGCGGTCGTCCTGCATGTAGGAGCCGTGGAACTTGAGGAGCTGCGTGTCGTCCTCGGCAATTGCCCCCGTCTCGACGCGCGCAAGGCCCTCGGCGATGCCGCCGCGCAGGTACCGGCTCTCCTCCTTGATGAACTCGTTCCTCGCGCGCTTGTCGGTCATGGTCGAAGTCCTAGCGGCAGTAGGTAGTAGACAGTAGGCAGTTCAAAGCGGGTTTCGCCCCCCAACTGCCCACTGCCTTACTGCCAACTGCCCTCAATAAACGTCTCTCTGATAGCGTCCGGCCTTGGCGAGCTCCTTGAGCTTGGCCCGCCCCGCCTCCTCTTCGCCCTTGACGGGCTCGGCGAGGATGCGCACGAGCGTGTGGTCGACATCGCGGGCCATGCCCTTCTCGTCACCGCACACGTAGAGATGCGCTCCCTCCTCGAGCCAGGAGCGAATCTCGGCGCGCCGCTGCCAGAGCCGGTGCTGCACGTAGATCTTCTCCGGCTGGTCGCGCGAGAACGCCACGTCGATGCGTGTCACCACCCCGCTCGCAAGCCAGTCCTGCCATTCGAGCTGATAGAGAAAATCGTTGGTGAAGTTGCGCTCGCCGAAGAAGAGCCAGCTCTTGCCCTTGGCTCCCGTCTCCGCGCGCTCCTCGGCGAAGGCGCGATAGGGCGCGACGCCGGTCCCCGCCCCGATCATGATGACGGGACGCCCGCCTTCCCCGGGCAGACGAAAATGCCGATTGGCCCGCACATAGATCTTGACGCGGTCGCCCTGTTTGCGGCGGTCGGCGAGAAATGTCGAGGTCACGCCCTTGCGCGATTTTCCATGCGAGACCCAGCGCACCGCGCCGACGAGGAGGTGCGCCTCGCCCTCGTGCGCCCTGAGGCTCGAGGCCACCGAGTAGAGGCGGCCCGGCAGGGGACGAAGCAGCTTGGTCAGCTGCTCGCCGGTGAGCGTCTCGCGATAGGTCTCGAAGAGATCGATGAGCTGGCGGTCGGCGGCAAAGCGCTGGAAGGCGTCGCCCTCAAGGAGCGCGGCCACGTCCTTGCGTCCCGTCATTTTCGCGTAAGCGTCGACCAGGGGCCGCGACAGCGTCGTGATGTCGAAGGACTGCGTGAGCCTCTTTCCGAGCCCCGCGTCGCCGTCGAGCCCCGTGGCGGCGAGGAGCTCGCCCGCGAGCACGGAATCGTTCTCGGGCACGATGCCGATGGCATCGCCCGGCGTGTAGGCGAAGCCCGGTACCTCGACGGCGAACTCTGCATGCCAGGTCTCGCGCGTCGAGCCGGTGCCGTTGAGGTTCACGAGTGCCGCGATCTCCGCCTCGACCGGATTGTCGGCTCCGAAGAGGGGCTCGTCCGTCTCCTCGGCCAGCGCGCCGCCTTTGAAGTCGACGTGAACGACAGTCGACGGCGCGGCCTCAGCCGGCGCGAGCAGGCCAAGCGCTTTCTCGGTCCAGCTGGCCGCAGCCTTGGCAAAATCCAGGTCGAGATCGATGCGGTCGGCGGCCCGCGTGGCCCCCAGCGCCTCGAGCCGGGCGTCGATTGCGCGCCCGATCGCGCAGAAATTGACGTACGCCGTGTCGCCGAGAGCGAGCACGGCAAAGCGGACGCCTTCGAGGCGCGGGGCGCCATCGGCCATGAGCGTCTTGTAGAAGTCGACCGCACGCTGCGGCGGGTCGCCCTCGCCCCAGGTCGAGATGTAGACGACGAGGTTGCGCGCCTTCGACAAGATCGAGAGGTCGGCGTCCCCCATGTCGACGACGCGGGCGTCGAAATTGAGCTTCGCAGCGACTTTCTTGGCTTTGAGCGCCAAGGCTTCGGTATTTCCGGATTCGCTGCCGTACAAGATCGTGAGCGGCGCGCGCGGGCGGGGCGGGGCCGCGGGTTGAGCGGCCTGAGCCTGGGCCGCGTCGAGCCCGGCCAGAAAGCCGGACAGCCAGCTCCTCTGCAGCGGCGTCGAGCGCTGCATGAGTTGGTTCAGCAAATCGATGTCTTCCGCCGTAAACGGTGCGTTCTTCGGCAGAAATGGAACAGCGGCCACGCGCGCTTCCTCTCGTCTTCGTCTCGTCGTTCCCCCGTCAGGGGCGATGGGGCGCATCATCGCGCTGACCGCCTGACAGGGCATCGTAGCGGAAATCGAACAGCAAATGCTTTCCAATAGCCCGGCCGAGCGCCCTCCGTCCCTCCATACCGGCCTGCCCAGTTGGAGCCAGCGATATACCCGAATTGGGTATGAATTTCTATAGGTCTAAACGTTTTCGACGCAAATAGGTAGAAAATACCGGAATTTATATAATTGCTGGAAAACACTACTCCGCAGCCTGGCTGGCACTCGCTCACGTCATTGCCCGTTTCATGCTTACCTCGTCATTACAGGCCACATCTGCCGGGACGACTGTGTCCGATGAGTCCGTTCTGTGTCAGCTATGTGAAGCCAAGCGATGCGGGCGCGCCACACGAATTCGTGAGGACAATTGACTTGCCGTTCAGTGCCCTGCTGTGGTTTCTAACCGTCCAAGGCGGCCGGACTTCTCTGAAGCTGGATCGCGAAGCTGGGGTGGTTCGAAGCCACCTCATCCGGGGGACCCTCGGCGGGGTGCTCCAGTCATAGGCAGCTTGCCGAATTAGGAGGAATATCATGAAGATCTGGACGAAGCCCGCTGTTCGCGAGCAGGAAGTTGGCCTCGAGGTCACGAGCTATCTGCCGGCCGAGATCGACATCATCTAACTTGTCGGTCCGCTCGCAACTCGTGTGAGCAGTTTTGGCGCGGCGGTCGAGCATCTCGGCCGCCGTCGTCGTTTGCGGCGCCACTTTCGGCGAGGCTGCGCCGCCCTGAGACCTAAAAGATCATGGACATCAGGGTGCTGGGGGCAGCCGCTGGCGGCGGCTTTCCTCAATGGAATTGCAATTGCCACAATTGCGCCAGTGCGCGGGCTGGCAGGCCCGGATTCCGGCCGCGCACCCAGTGTTCCCTTGCCGTCAGCGCCAATGGCCGCGATTGGATTTTGCTCAATGCGGCCCCCGACCTGCGCCAGCAGATCAACGATACGCCCGCGCTCGGCGCCTACGCCAACGGCAAGCTCCGTAACAGCCCGATCAAAGCGGCCGTCATAACGGGCGGCGACGTCGATTTCGTCGCCGGGCTCCTCAACCTGCGCGAGTTGCAGCCCCTCGTCGTCTACGGCTCGGCACGCGTGCTCGCGACCCTCGCCGCCAACTCGATTTTCAACGTCCTGGACAAGTCTGTCGTCGCGCGCCGCAAGCTTCCCTTCGACCGGCGGGTCGCCATCGAAGGGGCCGGCGGTCCCACGGGGATCGAGGTCGAGGCTTTCGCCGTCCCCGGCAAGATCGCTCTCTATCTCGAGGAGACTACCGCAGGGGCCGACGGCAATTTCGGCAGTCGCGAGGGCGATACCATCGGCCTCAAGGTCACCGAGACCGCGACCGGACGCTTCTTCTACTATATTCCCGGCTGCGCCGAGATCGATGCCCCCCTCGCCGCGCGCCTCAGGAGTGCGCCCCTCGTCTTTTTCGACGGCACGCTCTTCACCGACGACGAGATGATCCGCCAGGGCCTCATGCAGAAGACGGGAGCGCGCATGGGCCACATGAGCATTTCGGGGCCCGCAGGCACGATCGCCGCCTTCCAAGGACTAGGTGTCGCGCGCCGCGTGTTCGTCCATATCAACAATTCGAACCCCGTTCTCGATGAGAGCTCGCCCGAGCGAAAGGCGACGGAAGCCTCGGGCTGGGAAGTGGGCTACGATGGGATGGAGATCCGCCTATGAGCGAGCGGCGTACGGGAAGCGCTTTGGACAGCACTCTTTGGAGCCCGGAGGAGTTCGAGGCGGCCATTCGCGCGGTCGGCGCCGAGCGCTACCACGATCTCCACCAGTTCCATAAGCTTCTTCACGGCGGCAAGCTCAACAAGGGCCAAGTCGCCGCCTGGGCCTTGAACCGCTACTGCTATCAATCGGCCGTTCCGCGCAAGGACGCAGCGCTCGTGAGCCGCGTCTTCGACCGCCAGCTGCGGCGCGACTGGGTTCATCGCGTTCTCGAGCACGACGGGTCCGGCGACGATCCGGGCGGGATCGAGCGCTGGCTCGTGCTGACCGACGCGCTCGGGCTCGATCGCGACTACGTTCAGAGCATGGCCGGCGCGCTGCCTGCGACACGCTTCGCCGTCGAGGCCTATGTCCGCTTCGTGCGCGAGGAGGCGCTCGTCGTCGCCGTCGCCTCTTCCTTGACCGAGCTTTTCGCGCCCAAGATCCATAAGGAGCGGATCTCGGGCATGCTCGAGAACTACGACTTCGTCGACGATCATGTCATGGCCTACTTCAAGAAGCGTCTCGTGCAGGCGCCCTTCGATGCCGACTATGCGCTGAACTATATAAAGGCCCATGCCAAGACGCGCGCCGAGCAGGAGGCCTGCGTGGACGCCGTGCGCTTCAAGTGCAATGTGCTGTGGGCCCAGCTCGATGCCCTTCATCACGCCTACGTCACGCCCGGCCTCATCCCGCCCGGCGCATTTCGCCCGGAGGGCCTGAATGGGTGAGACGACGAAACCCGTCCGCTCGATCGTCGGCGCCGACAGCAAGCCGACGCTTCCGCGCCACATCAAGCTGCGCCATGACCAGGGCCGCGGCCGATGGATCATCCTCGCCCCGGAGCGCGTGTTCAGTCCGGACGAGACGGCGGTCGCGGTTCTCAATCTTTGCGACGGACAACGTTCCGTGAGCGACATCGCGAAGACCTTGTCCGCGGAGTACCAAGCCCCACTTGAAGAGATAGAAAAAGACATCGTCGCCATGCTGCAGGATCTCGCCGACAAGGGCGTGATCAAGGTCTAGACCAGGGAGCGGTGGAGGACATGAACGAGCAGGACACCCTTACTCACGTTGCGGAGACAGCGATGCCTATGGGCGCGGGCGAGCCCGCGTGTGCGACAGTGCAACGTACGGAGCGCGAGCCGGCGCTCTGCGCGCGTGCGCCGATCGGGATGTTGTGTGAGCTCACGCACCGGTGCCCGCTTCAGTGTCCGTACTGCTCGAACCCCGTCGAGCTCGAGCGGGCGAATATCGAGCTCACCACGGCCGAGTGGCAAAACGTCATGCGCCAGGCGGGCGCCCTAGGCGTGCTTCAGATCCACCTTTCGGGAGGCGAGCCGACCGCGCGCAAGGATCTCGAGGACATCGTCAAGGTCGCGGCCGAATCCAATCTCTACACAAACCTGATCACGGCCGGTGTCACGCTGACCCGCGACCGCCTGCACAAGCTCGTCGAAGTCGGTCTCGATCACGTCCAGCTTTCGATCCAGGACGTCGATCCCGAGAACGCCGACCGCATTGCCGCTTACAAGGGCGGCATGGCGAAGAAGATCGAGGTGGCGAGGTGGGTCAAGGAGGCCGGCCTTCCCCTCACCATCAACGCGCCGATCCACAGACAGAACATCCATAACGTCCCGCGCATGATCGACTTCGCCGTCGAGATGGGGGCCGGGCGCATCGAGATCGCCCACGTTCAGTATTACGCCTGGGCTCTCCTCAACCGCGGCGCGCTTATGCCGACGCGCGAGGCCTTCATGAAGACCGCCCATCAGGTGGAAGAGGCCCGCGAGCGCTACAAGGGCATCATCGTTATCGACGCGATCGTCCCTGATTACTATGCGAAGTTCCCCAAGCCCTGCATGGGCGGATGGGCCCGCGGCATCGTCAACATCACGCCCTCGGGGCGCGTTCTCCCCTGCCACGCGGCCGAGAGCATCAAGGGACTCGAGTTCGATAACATCAAGGACAAGCCGCTCGCCGAGATATGGCTCAACGGCTCGGCGTTCCAGAAGTACCGCGGCACCGAGTGGATGAAGGAGCCGTGCCGGTCCTGCCCGAGGAAGGAGATCGATTACGGCGGCTGCCGTTGCCAGGCCTTTGCGCTGACGGGAGACGCGGCCAACACGGATCCGGCCTGCTCGCTCTCGCCGCTCCACGCCCAGTGGGCCGCTGTCGCCGAGGCGGAGAGTCACACCGCGCCGCCCGAGTTTACCTACCGGCGGGTCGGCGGCGCCAACAAGGCCAAGTCCGTCGCCGACGCTCCCGCTTGATCGCCCGCACCGGAAACGGATCGGGGCGGCAGGACATGTCCCAATCGGGGTCCTGCCGGTGCGGCATTGTGTTCAGTTTGGGTTCAGCCGTACTTTGGCACTATTCCAGGGAAGCCTCCGCCTGTTAAATGGAGCTGCTGGGTTCACTAGAGAGTGCCATCCTCGGGAGGAAATAAATGAAGATGTGGGTTCTTGCGGCCGCCGCCGCATTGGCCATGCCTGCTGCCGCCTCGGCTCAAGACGTCGAAGCCGGCGCCGCGACCTTCAAGAAATGTCATGCGTGTCACAATATCGGACCCGATGCCAAGAACGGCCTCGGTCCGGTTTTAACCTGCGTCGACGGCCGCAAGGCCGGCACCTACGAAGGCTTCACCGGTTACTCGGATGCCCTCAAGAACTCCGGCATTACTTGGAACGACGAGCTTATGCTCAAGTGGATGGAAGCCGACGACAAGGTCGTCCCGGGCAACAAGATGATCTTCCCGGCCGGCGTCAAGGATGAGACCGACCGCGCCAATCTCCTCGCCTACATCAAGTCGCAGTGCACGAAGTAGCGGCTGCACGAGCAAGAATTCGGACGCCGCGGATCTCTGGGTCCGCGGCATTTACATTTCGGGCTCCGGCAGAACTGAAATCGCGCTGCGGTCGCTGACCGACAGCCAATCCGCGACGGTCCTTCCCTCGATCTCGAGATCGGGCGCCACGTCGGCGAGCGGGACCAGGACGAACGCCCGCTCGGTGATGCGCGGATGGGGAAGCGTCAGCGAAGGATCGCTCGAGGTCACTCCGCGATAGACGAGGATGTCGACGTCGATCATACGTGGTCCCCATTTCTCGCCGCGCACCCGGCCCATGCGCTGCTCGACGCTCTGGCACCTCGCGAGCAAGCGCTCGGGCGAAAGCCGGGTCATTACACTCAAGCAGGCGTTGGCGAACCAGTCCTGATCGAGCTTGCCCCACGGCGGGGTGCGATAGATGCGCGAGCGGCTCAGCGCCGTGATGTCGCCCGTCTCGGTCAGAAACCCGATCGCGCGCGCAATGTTTCCCGCTTTGTCGCCGACGTTCGAGCCCAGCGCCAGGATCGCATCAAAGTCAGAACTCGCCATCGCGACCCATCCGTCATCCCGGCTTTCGGGGAGGTCCGCCATGCTTCGCGTCCGTCACTCCCAATACAACGTCATGCCCGCGCAGGCTGGCATCCGTCCAAGTCGGAATTTTGAGCCATTCGGCAAGCATGGGCAGATCCCCGCCTTCGCGGGGATGACGCCGAGAGAGGAGAATCGGTACCCTTCACAAGCATTGCAACGTATCTGTCAGTCGTACTTGATGTAGGCAAACCGCATGTCGCCGGTGGGCGTTCCCTCGAGAGCGCCGCCCTCCTTGGCCGGCTCCCAATGGACCACCTCCTCGATCTTCTTGGCCAGCGCCAGGTCCTTGCCCGTGATCCCTTTGGCGGTGTGCGTCATGAGACGCACCTCAACCCAGGCATAGGAGGCCGTAATGTCGGGATGGTGCCAGGCGGCCTCGGCGAGGTGGCCGACCGCGTTGATCACCATCAGCGTCCCTTTCCAGCTCGCCGTCTTGTAGGTCCTCCTGATCCAGCCGTCCTCGAGTCGCCACTTCGGCAGGTTCTTGGCGAGCCACTCGGTGACCTCGCCCTCGGTCATGGCCTGTTCGCGCGCCGTGTTCATGTTGCTCTCTCCTCCGCTTTCGTGGACAGTACGCCTTTGAGCTCGACCGGTGTTCGCCGAGCGGCGGGCCTGCCTATCGCGCCGCCGCCAACTCGCAGCAACGCCTTCATAAATGCAGGAAAAACCCAAGTCCCGCACCACCTCTGTTTCGGCCCCCGCGCGCCTGCACCTGGGCTTCCTCGATCTCAACGGCGGGCTCGGCCGCCGCTACGGGTCGATCGGGCTCGCCGTCGACGCCCCAGCGACCGAGATCAGCCTCGCGCGCAGCACGGACTTTGCGGCAGAAGGCCCCGACGGCGCGCGAGCGCTTGCCGTCGTGCGCTCATGCGCCGAGGCGCTCGGGCTCTCGGGCCCTTATCGTATCACGGTGTCGTCCGCGATCCCCCCTCACGCCGGTCTCGGCTCTGGCACGCAGCTCGCGCTCGCAGTCGGGGCCGCCTTGGCGGGCCTCGAAGGGCTCGATCTCGGACCCGACGCTCTCGCCCAAATTTCGGGGCGGGGCGCGCGCTCCGGGATCGGCCTCGCAGCCTTTTCCGCCGGCGGCTTCCTCATCGACGGCGGCCGGGGCGACAAGGACCGGGCCCCGCCCCTTCTCGTGCGCGCAGACTTCCCCGAGTCCTGGCGCATCCTCCTCATCCTCGATCCGGCTGCACAAGGGGCCCACGGCGACCGCGAGGCCAACGCCTTCGCCGCGCTGGCCCCCTTTCCCGACGCCAAGGCCGCGCACCTGTGCCGCCTCGTCCTCATGCGCCTCCTGCCGGCGCTCAAGGAGCAGGAGATCGAGCCATTTGGCGCGGCGCTCTCCGAGATCCAGGACATCGTCGGCGCCCACTTCGCAGCTGCACAAGGGGGAAGTCCATGGACGAGCCCCGCCGTCGGTCGCCTCGCCAAGCGGCTGGCCGTGGCCGGTGCGACGGGCATCGGCCAGACGTCCTGGGGTCCCACGGGGTTCGCCTTTGCCGCCTCCGAGGATGCGGCGGGACGGCTCTATGATTCCTTCGTCGGAGACGCTAGAGCGGAGGGCCTGGACGTTCGCATCGTTCGCGGCCGCAACAGCGGAGCGCGGATCGGACGGGTTTGACGTGCCGTACCGACAAAGCGGAGACGAAAAATGACCGACGCCACGCCGATCCTGCACATGCTCTCGCCGCAGAAGCACATGAGCCCCTTCGACGTGAACATGGCGGCCGATGCCGGCTACAAGGTCATCATCCCCTATATCAACGTGACGCTCGAGGAAGTGACGCCACTGGTGCAGGACGCGATCTTCTCGCGCCCCCCCGACTATGGAACGCGCACCGGCGTCTTCATCGGCGGCAAGGACGCGATCCTCTCCCTCGACATGATGGAGGCGGCGCGCAAGGCCATGGTGCCGCCGTTCGCGCTCTCCGTCTTCGCCGATCCCGCCGGCTCCTTCACGACCGCGGCCGCCATGGTGGCGTGCGTCGAGCGCGTCTTGAAGTTCAAGTTCGGCCGGAGCTGGAAGGGCCTCAAGGTGACCGTGTTCGGCGCGACGGGCGTCGTCGGCTTCGCCTCCTCGATCATCACGGCGCTCGAGGGCGCCCGCGTCCAGCTCGTCGCCCATCGCGGCGTCGACCGCGTCATCAAGTCGGCGGCCGTGTCGAAGGACCGTTTCGGGGTCGATCTCGAGCCGGTCGCCGGCGAGACCGCCGATCAGAAGCGGGCCATCATCGAGAACGCGGAGGTAATTTTCGCCGCAGCGGCCGCCGGCGTCCAGGTGATCGGTAAGGAGCATAAGGAGCTCGCCAAGAACCTGCTCGTCGTCGCCGATGTCAATGCCGTCCCGCCGCCGGGCGTCGAGGGCATGGAGCTCTTCATGGATGGGGCCCCGCTGCCGGGCTGCAACGCGCTCGGCGTCGGCCCGCTCGCCATCGGCGACATCAAGTACAAGACGGAATCGGGCCTCTTCAAGCAGATGATCGCCTCGAAGGAGTCGCTCGCCCTCGATTTCCGTCAAGCCTTTGCGCTGGCGCGCCAGCTCACGGCGTGACCGCCGAGACGGTTCTCATCGCCGCATTCTCGGCCCGGGCGCTTGCGGTCTCCGCCCGGCGTGCGGGCTTTATTCCCCTCGCCGTCGATTGCTTCGGCGACATCGATACCGAGCTTGCGGCAGAGGCGCTGCGCTGCCTTCCGGCCCGCGTCCAGACCGGGTTCATGACAAAGCCGCTTTTCGCCGCGCTCGACGAGCTGGTCGCCGCGGCCTCGAGCCCGCCTCTCGGGCTCGTGCTCGGATCGGGCTTCGAGTGCAACCCCCGCCTCGTTGCCCGCCTCGGCGAGCGGTTCCGCCTGCTCGGCAATTCGGCCGCGACCATCGCCCGCACCAAGGACCCTGCAGCTTTCTTCGCCGTCCTCTCCCGGCTCGGGATTGTCCACCCCGAGACCCGCCCGGAGCCCCCGTCCGCTCCCGAGGGATGGCTCATGAAGCGCATCGGCGGGAGCGGCGGCCTCCACATCGTCGACTGTCCCGAGGAGCCGCGGCCCGACCCGCGGCGCTACTTCCAGCGCAGAATTCCCGGCGAGGCGATCTCCATTCTCGGCCTCGTCGGCCCGCGCGCGCACGCCTTCGCGCCTAGCCGGCAGTGGGTCTCGCCGCTGCCGAAGCGGCCCTACCGCTACGGCGGAGCGGTGGGTGGCATCGCGCTCGAGCCCGACCTCGAAGCCCGCCTAATCACGGCATGCATCGCTCTTGCAGACGACCTCGGACTAGAGGGCCTCGTCTCCTTCGACTTCCTGGTGGCGGACGGCGAGGCCGCACTGCTCGAGGTCAACCCACGGCCCGGCGCCACGCTCGACGTGTTCGACGACGCGGCCGGCACGCTCTTTCGCGCCCATGTCGAAACTTGTCTCGGCGGCGACGGCGCCGCCCTGCTCGCCGGCTCCTGGCGCCCACCCCACGCCCGCGCCACCGCCATTCTGTATGCGGATTTGGGCGAGCTCACCGCGCCGGCGCTCGACTGGCCCGGCTGGGTCGCCGACCGGCCGCGTCCCGGCACGCGCGTGGGTCCTCGGCAGCCGGCGGCGACCGTGCTTGCCGACGCCGATACTCCGGCGGCTGCCGAACATCTCGCGCACGAGCGCTTGGGTGTTCTTGCAAACATGCTGTATGAAGACGGAAAAAACGGGAAGGGAATGCCACAATGACCGTAACTCCGGGACCGGCCCCGAGCGTTAACGCCAGGGCCGCAAAGCTCGTCGACGACCTCGCCGCCAACGCCGGGGCGCTACGATGCGCCGTCTCGACCGGGGAGGCCGGCGAGCGGCGCATCGACCTCGGCGCCAAGGCGGTGGGCGGTCTCGAGGCCGGACGCCGGCTCGGCGAGATCTGCATGGGCGGCCTCGGCACGGTCAGCATGACGTCCGCGTCCGGGCTCGAGCGCTGGCCCCTGGGCGTCGTCGTGCACTCGAACGATCCGGTCGTCGCCTGCTTGGGCAGTCAATATGCCGGCTGGACCATCAAGCATGAGGAAAGCGGCTTCTTCGCGCTCGGCTCCGGCCCCGCCCGCGCTCTGTCGCGCGTGGAGGAGCTATTCAGACACCTCGGCTACGTCGACCACCACCACAAGGCCGCGCTCGTCATCGAAGGCGACAAGGCGCCGCCGTCCGTTGTCGCCAGAGAGATTGCCTCGGCGTGCGGCGTCGTGCCCTCCGACCTCACCATCCTCTACGCCCCGACCGGAAGCCTCGCCGGCACTGTGCAGATCGCCTCCCGCGTGCTCGAGGTCGCGCTGCATAAGGCACACGCGCTGCACTTCCCGCTGGAGCACATCATCGACGGCTACGGCGTCGCGCCCATCGCGCCGCCCATTCCCGATTTCGTCAAGGCGATGGGGCGCACCAACGACGCCATCATCTACGGCGGGCGCATCCAGCTCTTCGTCAAGGGTTCGGACGCGAATGCAAAGCAGCTCGCGAACAATCTCCCCTCGAGCTCGTGCTCGATCTACGGTAAGCCGTTCGCCGAGATCTTCGCCTCCGTCGACGGCGACTTCTACAAGATCGACGCCGCGCTGTTCAGCCCGGCGGTCGTCACCGTCTCGAACCTCGACACGGGATCGTCCTTCCACGCCGGCAAGCTCGCCCCGGATATCGTCGACGCGAGCTTCAAGTAACTTCATTCCCTCTCCCGTCCTTACGGGGAGAGGGGGAACACTGGCATGAACCGACCCGTCGCACCGACTGATCTCGAAGCGGTCTCGAGGGGCCCGCGCATCGCACTCTTCGTCGAGGAGGGCCAAGGCGACTGGCACGCGCGCCGCCTGCGCCGTGCGATTGAGGCCCGCGGCGCCCGTGTGGTGGTGACGACGCTCGCCGCCTGCGCCTTCGACACGCGGATCGCGAGCGGTCTCGACATTCCGGGATTTGCCGGCGAGCTTCCCGACGGCGCCTTCGTGCGCTCGGTCTCGACCGGCACGCTCGAGCAGATCACGCTGCGGCTCGGGATCCTCCATGCGCTGCGCGAATCCGGCGTGCGCGTGTGGAATGACGCGCGCGCCATCGAGCGCTGCGTCGACAAATCCACCGCGACGTTCCTGTTTCAGAAGGCCGGGCTCCCGACGCCGCCGACGCGGACCGCCGAGGGGTGCGCGGCCGCCCTCGCCCATGCGCAAGCCGTCGGCGCGCCCCTCGTCGTCAAGCCGCTGTTCGGCAGTCAGGGCAACGGCATCACGCGCGCCGCCGCTCCGGCCGAGTTGCCGGCGCCCGAGGCCCTCGGCAACGTCTATTACCTCCAGGAGTATCTGCGCACGGCGGACGCGACCCGCTTCGAGGACTGGCGCGTCTTCGTCTCGCGCGGGCGCGTGCTCGCCGCCATGACGCGGGTCGGCAAGAGTTGGATCACCAACGTCCATCAGGGCGCCGCGCCGTCCCGCGTCGAGCCCAATGGCGAGATGCGCCGCCTGGCGCTAGCCGCCGTTGCCGCGATAGGCGCCGACTATGCGGGAGTCGACCTGATCCGCGGGCCGGACGGTCGTCTTCTCGTGCTCGAGATCAATTCGAACCCCGCCTGGAAGGGTCTCCAGAGCGTCACCGACCTCGACATCGCAGGCACCCTCGCCGACGATTTTCTCTCCGCCTTGACCCCCGTTCCCGCGCTATGAACTTCCCTCTCGCGGGGGAGCAAATCGCCCATGCATTTCTCTCGGCCTGCCGGGCCGAGCTTCACGCCTTGAAGCCCGGCAACGTGCACATCCATGCGCCCGGTCACGGCATGGAGATGCGCCACTTCGAGGAGGCCGCCGCGGCGGCGGCCCCGTGGATCGCGACCGCGGGCCTCAGGGTCGGCGCGCGGGTCTTGGCTGCCGTCGAAGCAAGCATGGTGGCGGCCGGCTGCAACACCAACCTTGGCATCCTGCTGCTGTCAGCGCCGCTCGCCGCCGCGGCGGGCACTGAGAGCCCCTTCGGCACTCTGCGCGAGCGCCTAAGGATTGTGCTGTCCGGCCTCGATCGCGAGGACGCGGCAAACGTCTTTGAGGCGATCCGATGCGCCAAACCCGCGGGTCTCGGCGCCGTAGAGTCCGAGGACGTCGGCGAGCCGCCGACGGTAGCGCTCGGCGAGACCATGCGGCTTGCTGCCGCGCGCGACCGCATCGCACGCGCCTACGTCACCGCCTTCGCGGACGTGTTCGAGTTCGGGCTCGCTCGGCTCACTGAGGCGCGCTGCGCTGCAGCGAGCGAAAATGACGCTGTGACGACATTGCACATGAGCTACCTCGCGGAATTTCCGGACAGCCACATTGCGCGCAAGTACGGGGCGGAAAAGGCCATCGAGGTGCGCGATCGGGCACGCGCGCTGTCCCCGCTTTGGCAGCCCGCCGCCGGCCCGCATTCGTTTGCGGCGCTCATGGCGTTCGATCGTGAGCTCAAGGACGCTGGCCTCAATCCGGGGACCACGGCCGATTTCGTCGTCGCGACCCTTTTCACCGACGCGTTAATTACGTTGGGCCTCGCGCAGCGCGGCGCTTAACCCCTTGTCGAGAGACATTTCCTGGCGCTATGAAGGGGCGTGCTCTCGGCGCCGCTATCTGGCCAACCGGTCCGGTGACGCTCGTCACCGTTCGCTGCAACTGGGATAGCTCGGAACGACTGCAGCCGGCCCACTTATGGCGGGCCCGATCCCGGGCGCGCCGTCTGTTTGTTGTGTGGAAGTCAAGGAAGGGAACCCCATAATGGCCAAGATCAATCGCGTAATGGTTGGCGAGTTGCTCGTCGGTGACGGCAACGAAGTCGCCCACATCGACCTTATGATCGGACCGCGCGGCAGCGCCGCCGAGACCGCGTTCTGCAACGCGCTCACCAACAACAAGGACGGCTTCACCACGCTGCTCGCGGTCATCGCGCCGAACCTGCCGTGCAAGCCCAACACCATCCTTTACAACAAGGTCACCATCAAGGACGCCCGCCAGGCGGTGCAGATGTTCGGCCCCGCCCAGTACGGCGTCGCCAAGGCCGTGCAGGACTCGGTCGCCGAAGGCATCATCCCGGCGAACGAGGCCGACGACGTCTACATCACGGTCGGCGTGTTCATTCACTGGGAAGCGGCCGACGACGCCAAGATTCAGGACTTCAACTATCGCGCGGTGAAGGAGAGCATCGCCCGCGCCGTGGCCGGCAAGCCGACGGCCGCCGAGGCGACCGCCCAGCGTAACGCCGTGCAGCATCCGTTCGGTGCGAAGACTTGAAGCGGACACCGTCCACAGCAGGATAATGCCCCTCCCATGAAGGGGGGTCTGCTGCAGCGATTGGGAAGACTACTCTCCGGCCGTTGGAACGGCTAGACGACGCGGGTGGTACTTCATCGCCACTCGCAAAGTGGACTGAAACTCACGAGCCGGCGATCTCGACGAGGTCGCCGGCTTTTATTTTGCGATCGTGGAGCGCGGTGGCGACGAGGGCTCCCGCCGCGCCCGCACTCTTGAGCGCGAGAAGGTCGCCCAGCCCGCGCACGCCCCCCGCCGCAAAGATGCGCCGCCCTCGAGCCCTGCCAACAATCTCTCCGAGACGCGCGAGATCGGGGCCGGCTCCGGTGCCAACCCGCGCCAGCGTCATCACGATCACGCGCTCGGGCCATCGCTCGGCATCCTCGAGCACCTCTCGCGGCCCGAGAAACTCGTCTCCGCGAAAGTCGAGCGACAGCACCCACTCTTCTTTCCCCCTCTCCCCGCCAGCGGGGAGGGGGCCCGAGCGGAGCTCGGCTTCGCCGAGACGGTGAGGGGCAGCCGCTTGTGGTTGCTCCGGTCTCTGCCCCTCACCCTGACCCCCTCCCCATGTAGAATGGGGAGAGGGGAAAGCGAGCGACTCCGAGCCGACGACGGGGACAAGGTTCGGCTCGGCAGAAGGCCGGTCGGAGCTGCCGTCGTCGAGCCACAGCTCCACGCCCGGCAACGCAGCTGCGAGCCGCGCGATGAGCGCCCGGTTAGCCCCGCGTCCCTCGATCCCGTCGAGATCGGCGACATAGAGCATCCGGAAGGGATAGAGCGACAGAAAGCCTCGCGCGACCGCGACCGGGTCGGCACTCGCCGCTAGCGGCGTCTCGAGCGGCCTGTAATCCGCGCGCCGTCCGCCCACGGCCCGGACGGCTGCGCCATGGCGCACATCGATGACCGGAATGACTTCCATCGCTCCCATTTCCTTGCCGTTGGTGTATCACACGCGCGGGCTCCGCCTGGAGAGAAGGCAATGACAGCGACGGCCGGACTCGACGTTGGCGGAGCGCACCTCAAGGTCGCGCTCGCCGAGGCCAGCCGCGTGACGTCCGTCCGGCAAATCGCCTGTCCGCTGTGGCTGGGGCTCGACAAGCTCGATGCCGCGTTGGCCGAAGCCGCCCCGATTCTCTCCCGCGCCGCGCGTCATGGCGTGACGATGACCGGCGAGCTGTCCGACCTGTTTCCGGACCGCAAAACCGGCGTCGACACCCTTGTCGGGCGGCTCGTGCGCGACCTCGGGACTGGCACCCGGTTCTGGATGGGCGGGAAGGGCTTCGGCGACGCCGAGACTGCCCGAAATCACCCGACCGACGTCGGCTCGACCAACTTTCTTGCCACCGCGGCCTTTGTCGGCACCCGACTTCCCGAGGCGCTCCTCGTCGATTTCGGTTCGACGACCGCCGACATCATTGCCGTGGACGGGGGACGGCCGGCCGTGCGCGGCTTGACGGACGGAGCACGCCTCGAGACCGGCGAGCTCGTCTATACGGGGCTCACGCGCACTGCCGTGATGGGGATTGCCACGCGGGCGCCGTTGCAAGGTCGCGAGCAGGGCCTCGCGCGCGAGGTTCTCGCGACCATGGCCGACGTGCGACGCGTTCTGGGTTGCCTGCCCGACGGCGTCGACCAGCACGTCACCGCGGACGGGCGCGGCAAATCCGTGGACGAGAGCCTCGCACGCCTCGCCCGCATGTTCGGGCGCGACGCGGCCGACGGCAGTCTCGAGGATTGGCGCGAAGCGGCGGCCTTTCTGCGCGATGCGCAGATGCGCTCGATTCTCGAGGGTTGCGACACGGTGCTCGGGGCAACGCCTGTCGATATCCGCGCGCCGGTCGTCGCGGCGGGTATCGGGGCGGCCGAGATCGCCGCACTCGCGACGCGCCTCGGACGGCCGAGCGTCGAGTTCGGATCGCTTGCGGACGCGGACGAGCCTTGCCGCCTCTGGGCGACGCGCTGCGCCCCCGCCGTTGCCGTGGCACTCCTCCTAGCGCATGATCGTCTGACATAGTATCGCTTCCGCGATCCATGTTCGTGAATCGTACGCTACACTTTGAATTTAGATTGCGATTTACGCCTTGATGGACGCGAAGCGTCTCCATCAAGAACGATCGCGATCTCGAGTGAGATCGGCGGATCAGGCGACGAGGCGCAATGACGCGATATGCTCGGCAATGAAGTCGGGAATTTCGGCAGCCGGCAGCGGCTTGCTGAAGAAATATCCCTGGAATCCTGGAATTGGCGGCAAGTCGTTGCGCTCAACTCTTGGCCTTGTCGCCTCGCCGCCAGGCTTCGATGCGCTCCATCAGCCATCCCCAAGCTTCCTGCTCCTCCGGGCCTGCCGTCTTGGCCATGGCAATTTCGAGATAGCGTAGCTCGGCCTCGACCTTCTCGGGCGGCAGCATGTGGAGCCGCGTCGACAGCACGGCAAGCTCGAGCACGGCCCCCTGCGCCCGGTTGAACCCTCGCCACGCGCGATCGCTCGCCGCGTGCACCACACGGCAGTGAAAGCGCGGACGCTGCTCGTCCTCGGCGACGTGGGTGACCTCGAGCTCCCAGTGCGAAACAGCGTCGGCAAGGCGCCGGCCTTCGATGACCTCGGCCGGAACGAGCGGCCAGCTCTTGCGGCCGGTAACGCAGCCCGCGAACACGCGCACGTCGTCGGTGTGGCTCGCGACCGCAAAGGGATGCGCCCGGAGATTGTCGAGCGTGCGCGACGGTCGGAACGGGGCGAGGATCCAGCCCGCGCCGTCCGCGATGAGACCCAAGGGCGCGATGTGGGCAGCGCCCGCGGCGTCAATCGTCGTTACGATCGTCTCGGCGATCCGCGGCATGCTTCCTCTCTTTGGCGGCCTTGAGGGTTGCTCCCTCGGGCGCGTGGCGCGCGAGGTCCTCGCTCTTCTTGTCGGCGGCGACGCCCCAGTCGAGGGGCGTGTCCTGCGCATATCGCTTGCCGAGCGCGCGCGCGATCTCGGCTTTGGCCAGCTCGTAGCCGAGATAGAACGCGTGGGCGCCGTCGTCCTCGACCCCGAGCTTCGCGAAGAGATCGAACGGATCTGCGGCCACGTGGTGACCATCTCGGTTGTAAATATGAAGCCCGTCCTCGGCGACCTCGATGCGAAAGTTCCCGTCGCGGACGGCCGAAGCCGCCGCGGCGATCTCCGCGCCCGATTGGGGAAAGGGCTTGAGCTCGTGGAGGGAGAGCAATCCCCCGCCATAGCCCTTGGGCAGGCTCGCGTCCTCGCGAGCCCGGAACATGAGCCGGCGCGCGGCGTCGTGCTCATGCACCGTCCGGCGCGTGTGCGGCGACACCTGGACGACGAGCAGGTTCCTGATCCTAAGCTCCGAGCAGATGCCCAAGAGGGCCGCCGTAACACCCTGGCTGTCGGCGTCGGTAAGCTCGGTCAGGTTGCCGGTCCCCATCAGGATCTCGGCATCGGGGCGCCGGCGGCGCAGCTCGGCGTAGCGCTCGAGCGAGGCCATGAAGCCGAAATGGATGGGGTCGAGAACCGGATCGGCGATGGCCGCAAGGCCTTTCGCCTTCGCCGCATCGATCGCGCGCACGAGGGAGTCGAGGTCGCCGTGCGGCTTCGGCACCAGGATCGGGACGCACGCCGTTCCCGCAACCGCATCGAGCGTCGTCTCGTCGAGGGACAGCACGAAGTCGGCCCCGGCGCGGGCGCCGCGTTGCAGCTCCTCGACGCTGCCTGAATCGACGCTGACCGCGAGCCCTGCCGCCCTCAGGGTCCGGACCGCGTCCACAAGATGGGGAAACGCCACGTCGGGCTGGCAGCCGATGTCGATCACGTCGGCGCCCGCCGCCTTGTGCTCGAGCGCGCGGACGAGCAGGGCCTCGACGGAGAGCGTGGGCGCCTCGACGATCTCGGCAAAGATACGCATGTCGTGACGCGTGAGGTCGGGCGGCTGGCCGCCCTTGCCGAAGTATTGCGGGAGATCGACGATCTCGTCGGGACCGCGCTCGAAGGGCACGCCAAAGTGCGCGCCGAGGCTTTCTAGGTCCATGCGCACGCGCCCCGGCACGATGACGCGCGACGCCTCGAGCGGCCCCTTGAGCCTGTTCTTGACGATCGCCTCCGTCATGAGCGCCGCGACCTTGATGCCGACGTTGGCGATGCGCCAGGAGCCGTCCGCGAGCCCGAGGCCGGCGACCGTCGTCTTGAGCCGCGTCTCGGCAAGATGACCTGTCAGAAAAAGGAGCGTGTCAGCCATCGCCCGGTTCGATCAGCGGGCTCCCGATTGGAGCTAGAGGCTGCTAGCACGCGCACGCCGGGCCGTCGACGGCCGGGCTAAAGCTTTGTTACGGGAGCTGCGCCGCGCGGCCGGTCGATCTGCGCCGAGGCGTGCCGCAAGCTCGGCCTCCTCGCCGGGGCCGAGCACCCGCCAGTCGAGACGCGCGCGGCTGACGATCTCGGCGAAAACGGGGTCGACCACGCCCGCGCGAGAGAGCGCCTCCGCGGTCGCGGCCTTGTCCACGCGCCGCGACTTCACCAGCACGACGGGGGCTTCGAGGCGCTCGGCGAGCCGCGCGGCGAGCGCGTCCGACGTCGCCGACCAATCGTGCGGGATGGCGCGATCGCGCCGGGCGAGGCGGTACGCCATCCAGACGGGGATGCGCCCGGTCGCCATGGCGCGCCGCATCTCTGGAACGGTAGAGGCCGGCGCCAGGCGAGGGTCGAGCTCCAGGAACAAGAGCCCCATCTGCCCGGTGGCAAGAAGCGCCATGTCGTGGGCTGTTGCGTCGGAAAATCCAGCCGCCGTCTGAGCCGCACGCACCGCATCTGCGAACGGTCCCCCGCCCGGCACGATGACGGCGCCCCGTCGCGCACCCGCGACCACGCTCAGAACCCCGGGGAGCCGCCCCGTCTCGGCGAGGCTGCCGCCGATCTTGACGACGGTTGGCGTCATGAATTGGCCGCGCGGGAGCGCGTGATCTCGACGCCACGCACCGGCCCCCTCTCCAGCTTCTCGATGCACACGTAGACGGAGGCGATGCGCGGATCGGCGAGGCATCGCTCGGCGATGCGCTCGGCGAAGGTCTCGACCAGATTGATGTGGCCTTCGGCAGCGATTGCGGTCACTGCATCGATGAGCTCGGTGTAGGAGGGCACCTCCTCCATTTCGTCGCGCACGCTGCGAACCTCTGGCGCAAGCTCCGCCTCGATCGTGAGGCGCACCGTCTGGGTGACGCCCTTCTCCTCGGCGTAGACGCCGATGTTGCAGTCGAGGACCCAGTCGCGCACGAATATGGCGCCGCCGTCCGCGCCCATGCCCGCACGTCGTCGCCGTGTCATTGGGCGCGCTCCTCGACGCGAACGCGGCGTCCCGCCTGTCCGCGCCCGGCACCCCGGACGGCTCCCTTCACGGCCAAGAGAGCCGCCGCGTCGACCGCCGCTTCGCGATCGCCGTCCTTGCAGAGCGCGCCGCGGAATCCGAGCACGTCGGGCGCGAGCGGGGCGAGAGCCGCGACATGCGTCGCTCGCAACGACCCCGCGAGCCCGGCGAAGAGCCCCGCCTCGTGGACCCGCGCCACGAAGTCCTTGAGCACCTCATGCGAGAGGTGATCCGCAAGCGCGCCTCGAGACTTGTCGGCCGTATCAAGCATCGCGCCGACGAAGGCCGCCCGCGCCATCGCCTCGATGAGAGCGAAGTCCGGCGTGCGGTCGGCAAAGAGCACGCCGACAAGCTCGCATCGGCCGAGGTCGAGCGCACCGAGCGTCTTGATGGTTGCAGCCGCATCCCCCGGCGCGAAGACGCCGACCTTGACGAAGTCGGCGCCGGCCTTGGCTATTGCGCGCGCGCCGTCGGCGATCCGGCCGGGCTCCGCGCACGGCAAGTCGCCGAGCGTCGCGCTGACCGGGACCTTGCGCGGGACGGCGGCGCGGATCGCGGCCACGACGTCGGCGGGAAGCGCGCCGAGCGCCCCCGCCGCAGGATCCTTGCAGTCGATGATGTCCGCCCCGCAGAGCGCGGCCACCCTTGCTTCGCTCTCACTCGTGACGCTGGCAAGAAGTCGGATCTGCCGGCGCTCGGGTGTCATTGTCAGCTTGCTCAAGCTTGCTCACGTGTCGCCGAAGATGCGCTCTTGTTCGGCGTGCACCTTGTCGCGGTCGGTTCTCTCGGCCGTCGAAAGGCGCACGGCCTCGTCCTGGATGATAGTCGCAGACGTGGCGGAGAGACGCAAGATGCGGGTCGCGAGCATCACGGCTTCCGCGCGGTCGTGCGTGACGAAGAGAACGGTCGTGGGCCGCCTGTTCCAGAGCGCGATCAAGAGCTCCCTCAGACCATGCGCGGTCGGATCGTCGAGCGAGACGAAAGGCTCGTCCATGAGAAGAATGTCGGGCTCGAGAATGAAGCCGCGGGCGAGCGCCGCGCGCCGCTGCATTCCGAGCGAGAGGCGCTCGGGGTATTGGGTCGCGAAGCCTTCGAGACCGACCTGCTCGATCATCTCGGGGATAAGCGCGAGGCGGGGGTCGCCCTCGGGCAGCGCCAGCGCGATATTCTCCTCGACCGTGCGCCATGGGAGCAGCCGAGGCGTCTGAAAGATGTAGCCGAGACGGGCGTCCGGCTGGGCGAAGGTCACCTCGCCGTCGTAGTCGTCATCGAGCCCGGCGACGATGTTGAGAAGCGTCGACTTGCCCGCCCCAGACGGCCCCGTCAGCACGACGAACGAGCGCGGTGCGATCTCGAGCTCGATGTTCCCGAGAACGGTTTGAGCTTCCCTGCCGGCTGCGGCGGGAAACGTCTTCCTCGCCACGCGAATGACGACGTCGCTCTTCACCGGCGCCATCTCGTCACTCTCGCGGCAATCGGCTGCAGGATCGTGAACTCGATCAGCTGGACGACGATGATGAAGGCGAGCGCGTAGGCGAGGATCATCGACACGTCGAAGAGCTGGAAGTAGATGCCCAGCTGAAAGCCGACCCCGTTCGAGCGGCCGAGCAGCTCGACCACGAGCACGATCTTCCAGACGAGCGAGAGGCCGGTGCGGGCCGAGGCCAGGAAGAAGGGGGCAAGCTGGGGCAGCGTCACGTGGCGCAGCGTCCTCCACCAGCCGAAACGATAGACCCAGGCCATCTCGGCGAGGTCGCGAGAGAGATTGCGCGCCCCCTCGCGCACGGTCACCGCGACGTTCGGGATCTTGTTGATGGCGACGGCCGTGATTGCGGCGAGCTCGGTGCGCCCGAACCATACATAGCAGAGGATGATGATGACGAGCGCGGGCAGGTTCAGGAACAGTATGACCCAACTGTCGAAGAACCGGTCAGCGGCCTGGTTGCGGCCTAGGAAAAGGCCGATGGCCGAGCCGATCAGCATGGCGACGACGAAGGCCACGGCGACGCGCGCGAGCGTGATGGCGATCTGGTAGCCAAGCTCTCCCGACGCCGCCTCGCGCGCCATGACCTTCGCGACCGTCACGGGCGTCGGCAGGTGGCGGTGCTGAATGAGGACCGCGAGCACCTCCCAGAACAGGAGGAAGGCCACGATCGAGGCCAGCGACCAGCCGAGCCGCACCGCCCACGGCGGGGCTGCGCCGGTGGTCGCCGCGGCATTAGCTCGCTGCATGGTGAAAGAGCTTCGGATCGAACACGGTGCCTTCGCCGACGAGCTCTTTGTCGCCGGATTCGACCAGCACCTTCATGAGCCTCTCGGCGGCACGCATTTCTCCTTCGCCCCATGGACCAGGGATTCCCGCGCGATAGGCGGCCATGATCGAGGCGAGCTCGGCGTCGGAGGCGGGCTTTACCAAGGGGCGCAGGCGCTCCCAGGCGGCGTCCGAGGTGGCGAGCACTTGGTTGGCCGCCTCCACGGCATCGAGGAACGCCGCGATCTCCTTGGCATGCGCGCGCTCGAAGTCCTCCTTCCAGATGAAGCCGACGAGCGCGGGCACGGGCACGATGTCGAGCGCCTTCATCACGTCGGCCATGGTCAGGATCGCGGAGTAGCCGGACCCCGTGAGGCGCGCGGAATGGGTCCAGAAGTTGAGGACGGCGTCGATCCGCCCCGAGCGGATCTCCTCGGTCAAGAGCGGCGCGGCTCCGAACGAGGCGTCGGCCAGCTCGGCGACATCCCTGCCGAGCGTCTTCCTTGTGTAGGCGCGTAGAAGCAGCCAGCTCTTGTCGATCGCGGAGCCTGCGACCCCGAGCCTCTTGCCCTTGAGGTCGGCGAGGCTGTGGATGGGGCTGTCCTTCGCCACAACGAGCGAGCCGAGCGCCGATGAGTAGGGCGAAAACTTGAGCGCCTCGCCCAGCGCACGCTGGCGCATCGCCCACGTCCAGTCGCTGACGATGATGTCGGCGCCCCCCGAGAGAAGAGCGACAGGCCCGGCCTGGTTCGACGCAACATCGACGACCTCGATCTCGATGCCCGCCTTCTTGTCGAGCCCTTCGCGTTTTATCGTGTCGAGGACCCAGGAGAGCGAGCCGTATTTGACCGACCCGACGCGCAATGGCGCCGCGGCCGCGGCTCGGGCAACGCCGAGCGCTGCGGCGCCCACGAAAATGGCCGTACCGTAAAGGAGGGAGCGGCGATCGATCATTGCGCGGCTCCCTCTTCCGCGAGCAGCCGGTTCTTCGCGAGCCACTTCACGCCGTGGAGCCAGGCTTCGTCGGTATTGCCCTGAATGAGCACGCTCGCGTTGCGCACGAGCCGGCTGTTCGGCACATCGATCACTGCCACGGTAAGGCTGAGGTGGGTTTCCGATATCTTATCGACGACGCTTGTGACGGCGAGGTCGGCCTTGGCCTTGGCGGCGAGATCGATCTCGCACCCGTTGCAGGCATGGAGCGGCGCCGCGGCGGCGATTTCCTGGGAGAGCCCGCCGAGATCCACGATCTCGTAGCGCTGGTCGGCTGCAAGGCGCTTCGACAGCTCCTCGCGCGCAAGCTCAAGTCGCGCCTGCTCCTCCTTGCTCGGCCCCGTCGGAGCGGTAAAGAAGTCCTCCTCGCTCTTGGGAAACACCATGTCGAAAGGGAACACGGCCACTTTCTGGCCCGCGCTTGCGGCCGCTGGAGGGCCGAGGACCGGCGTCAGAAGCGCCAACGCGCACGCAATAAGGGATTTTCTCATGGGGGTCCGGGCGGTCCATCTGCGGCAGACAGGGATAACACTATAACGTGCGTCGTCGAGCCCCAGATTTGCAAGCCCCTGCCTCGTCGTTCGCCATCACGCGCTGTAACAAAGTTGCGAGCCGCCGGCGCCGTCAACTTGACATTCTCGGTTGCGATGCGATCTTTCCCTTAAATGTGTAACACTATACCGGCAACCCGGCATTGCCGGAGGCGTCATCGGGAGACAGGGAATGGCTGACGACGCTGGGACGGAGCTCGCGCTCGCCCGGTGCACGGGCGGACTTGGCAGCACCGGTCTGGCTTTTCTCGCGCTCGCGCCCATTCTCGTTCTTGGTCTTTGTGCTGCCCTCCCGATCTCCTCCGCGCGGGCCGAGGAGCCGCCGGCAGCACCCTCCGAACCCGCCGCGACTGCGCCGGCCACACCTGCGGCAGCCGAAACTCCGGCACCGCCAGCAGAGGCGCCAGCCGCCGAGAGCCCGCTCAAGTTCCGCATCGTGCTCGCCCGCGAGCTGAGGGAGGACCGGCTTCCCCCCTTGTCGCTGCTCGACATTCCCCCTCCCGACGACGGGATCGCCGGGGCCAAGCTCGCCATCTCGGACAACAACACCACGGGCCGCTTCCTCGGCCAGGAATTCTCGCTCGACGTCGTCCAGAGCGCGAGCGCGGACGAGCTCGTGGCCGAGGTCCAAAAGCGCGTCGCGGAGGGCGCGGGCTTCGTCGTCACCGACGCTTCCGCCGGCACGATTCTCAAGATGGCCGACGCGATCAAGGACAAGGAAGCCGTCATCTTCAACGCCAGCGCGCCGGACGAGGCCCTGCGCGAGGAGGAGTGCCGTGTGAACGTCAAGCATACGGCGCCCTCGCGCTCCATGCTTGCCGATGCCCTGGGGCAGTACCTCGCTTGGAAGCAATGGCGAAAGCTGGTCCTGATCATTGGCCCCACGCCCGAGGACAAGGCATGGGCGGAGGCGCTGCGGCGCAGCGCGAAGCGCTTCGGCTTGAAGGTCGTCGAGGAGCGCGAGTTCAAATACGATCCCGGCAGCCGCCGGTCCGACGGCGGCTTCGAGCAGATCCAGCAGCAGATCCCCGGCTTCACGCAGGGTCTGCCCGACCACCAGGTGGTCGTGGTCGCCGACGAAGGCGAGCTGTTCGCCGACTATTTTCCCTACCGGACCTGGGACGCACGCCCGGTTGTCGGCTCGGCGGGCCTCGTGCCCACGACCTGGCACCCCGCGGTCGAGCTTTGGGGCGGCACACAATTCCAGAACCGGTTCAAGCGGCTGGCGGGCCGCAACATGCGCCCGCTCGACTACAATGTGTGGATGGCCGTGCGCTCGGTCGGCGAGGCCGCGACGCGCAAGAAGACGGCGGCCGCAGGCGAGCTCATCGCCTATATGAGGTCGCCCGAGTTCGAGCTCGCCGCGTTCAAGGGCCAGAAGCTCACCTACCGCGCCTGGAACGGCCAGCTCCGCCAGCCCATCATTCTGGCTACCGCGAAGATCCTGGTGACGCTCTCGCCGCAACCCGGTTTCCTGCATCAGTTCACCGAGCTCGACACGCTCGGCGTCGACAAGCCGGAAACGAAATGCAAGGCCTTCGACAAGTGATCCGAACCGGCCCCTTCCACTCGTAACAGGCTCGCCACCTTCAGGAGCATGACGTGAAAAAGACGATGCCGACCTTGGTCCCCCTCCTCGCGCTTGCTGCGGCCGGCCTCTCGGCGTCGCCGGCCATGGCCTACAAGGTGTTCATCTCCAACGAAAAGGAGAACACCATTTCGGTCATCGACAGCGACAAGCTCGAGGTCATCCACACGATCAAGACCGGCAATCGGCCGCGCGGCATCATCATGGCCAACGACGGCAAGTGGGTTATCGTCTGCGCAAGCGATGACAATACGCTCCAGGTGTTCGACGCCAATACCTTCGAATATATCAAGGACCTGCCGTCGGGCCCCGACCCCGAGCTGCCGATCCTGCACAATGCCGGCAATCCGCTCTACGTGTCGAACGAGGACGACAACCTCGTCACCGTCGTCGACATCTTCAAAGGCAACGTCATCAGCGACATTCCGGTCGGCGTCGAGCCGGAAGGCATGGGCATGAGCCCCGACGGCAAGACGCTCGTCAACACGTCGGAAACGACGAACATGGCCCACTTCATCGACACGGCGACGCACAAGACGTACGACAACGTGCTCGTCGACAACCGGCCGCGGGTGGCTCAGTTCACGCCCGACGGAAAGCAGGTCTGGGTCAGTGCCGAGATCGGGGGCTCGGTCACGGTGATCGACGCGGCCTCGCGCAAGGTCCTCGCCAAGATCAAGTTCGAGATCCCGGGGATCAATGCCGACGCCATCCAGCCCATGGGCGTGCGCCTCAGCGCCGACGGAAAACGAGCCTACGTGGCCTTGGGGCCGGCGAACCGCGTTGCGGTGATCGACACGGCGACGTTCAAGGTCGAGAAGTACCTGCTCGTCGGCCAGCGGGTGTGGAACCTGGGCTTCACGCCCGACCAGAAACTGCTCTTCACGACCAACGGGACGTCCAACGACGTGTCGGTGATCGACACCGAAAACCTGAAGGTTCTCAAGTCAATCAAGGTGGGACGGTATCCCTGGGGCGTCGCCGTGGCCCCGCACTGAGGCCAGGGCCTCGAAGATCGGATGACGGATGCGCCAGGCTGTAGGATATTCCGGTCTCTTCGCGGCCGGAAGAGAGACCACACGCTGCTATGATGAGGGCCGGTGAAGCGATAGCGATGGACATGCTCGCTCAAGCAAACGTCGGGGCGCTCCCCGACACCCTCGTCGTCAGCGGGGTCAGCCACAGCTTCGGCGACCTCAAGGCGCTCGATAACGTGTCGCTGACCGTGCCGCGCGGCGCCTTCACCGTGCTTCTCGGCCTCAACGGCGCCGGCAAGTCGACGCTCTTTGCGCTGATTACGCGCCTCTACGACAACGTGTCGGGCCAGATCAGGATTCTCGGCTACGACGTGCGCCGCCAGCCCGGCGCCGCGCTGCAGCGTCTCGGCGTCGTCTTCCAGAGCCGGACGCTCGATGCCGATCTTTCGCTCGCCCAGAACCTCATGTACCACGCCGCGCTGCACGGCATCCGCCGTGGGGAGGCGAGGAAGCGGACGAAGGAGGCGCTCGCGACCGTCGGCATGGAGGGGCGTGCACACGAGAAGGTGCGCAACCTGTCCGGCGGTCAGGCGCGGCGCGTCGAAATCGCCCGCGCGCTCCTGCACCGGCCCGGCTGCCTGCTCCTCGACGAGGCCACCGTCGGCCTCGACATCGGCTCGCGCGAGAGTGTGATCCAGATCGTGCGCGGGCTCGTCGCCCGCGAAGGTCTCGGCGTGCTCTGGGCCACTCACCTCATCGACGAGATCGCCCCTGGCGACCAGGTCGTTGTGCTGCACAAGGGACGCGTGCTGTTCACAGGCTCGGTTCCCGGCCTGCTCGCCGCCGCGGGCGCCGCGAGCCCGCGCGAGGCCTTCCGTGTTCTCACCGGGACCACGACCGCGGAGGCGGCATGAACGTCGACATCGTGAGACCGATGGTGGACCTCGCCCCACAGCGGCTGGGGTTCCTCGGATATGTTGCGTGCTTCCGCGGCATCGTCTGGCGTGAGGTGCTGCGCTTTCTGCATCAGCGCGAGCGCTTCTTCTCGGCCCTCGTGCGGCCCTTGGTCTGGCTCTTCATCTTCGCGGCGGGCTTCCGCCAGGTGCTCGGCATTTCGATCATCCCGCCTTACGAAACCTATGTCCTCTACGAGACCTTCGTGACGCCCGGCCTCGTCGGCATGATCCTCCTCTTCAACGCCATGCAGTCGTCGCTGTCGATGGTCTACGACCGCGAGACCGGGGCCATGCGCACTCTATTGGTGAGCCCCTTCCCGCGCTCCTTCCTCCTCTTGTCGAAGCTCATCGGCGGGGTCGCAGTCGCGCTGCTCCAGGCCTATGCGTTTCTCGCCATTGCCTATTTCTGGGAGATCGAGCCCCCGCTCATCGGCTACATCACCGTGCTGCCGGCGCTCGTGCTCGCAGGCCTGATGCTCGGCTCGCTTTCCCTTTTCATCTCGTCGGTCATTAAGCAGCTCGAGAACTTCGCGGGAGTCATGAATTTCGTGATCTTTCCGATGTTCTTCGCCTCCTCCGCCCTCTATCCCCTATGGCGGGTCCGCGAGAGCAGCCCGCTCCTTTACGAGATTTGTCGCGTGAACCCGTTCACCTACGCCGTCGAGCTTATTCGCTTCGCGCTTTACGGGCAGGTGGGCCCACGCCTCGAGGACGGAAGCCTCGACCTTACAAATCTGTATGTCGTCGTCGGCTACACCGTGTTCTTCCTTGGGGCGGCCATCTACGCTTACAACCCCTCGAAGGGTCTCATCGCCCGCCGCGGTGGGCCCGGCGGGAGCCCCAACTGACCTGGCAAGAAAGCAGACGACACCAAGATGACAGCAATGCGCAGAAGCTCGATTTCGTCGCTCGCGGCGGCCCTCCTCCTCGCCCCGCTCTCGGCCGCATCCATCGCCGGCCAGCCCGGCGCCGTGCCTGAACCGGGAACGGCCAGCCCCGACCTATTGGCCACCGAACCGGTGCCGCAGGCCTCGACGATGTCCGAGTGGCCGTGCGTGCAACGGCGCGTCGAAGCCCTGACCGTGACCCAGTTCTGGGACGGGCCCCCGGTCGAGGACGTGAAGGAGCTGCAGCGGGACCGGGACATCTCCGCTCTCGCGACCACGCTCGCGAGCCGGCGCGTGCCGCTCGACAAGACCGAGGCCGCGCTGAAGTCGTTCGCGGAGAAGTCACCCCCGGATCAGCGCGATCAGCGGCTTACCGCCGTTTTCGCGGCGCTGTTCGAGACGGTCAACAACCAGCGCAAGACCGTCGTCAAGGGCATCGGCAAGTATCAGAAGGCCCAGATCGAGCGCTCCGCCGAGCTCGAGCGGGAAGGAACCACGCTCGGCGAGCTCGAGGCGAAGGTGCCCCCCGGCACGCCGGACGAGGACTTGCCGAAGGACCTCGCCGACGCGCGCGAGAAGTACAAATGGGCGACGCGCATCTTCCAGGAGCGCCAGTCGAGCATTCCGATCGCATGCGAGCTTCCTGGATTGATCGAGGAGCGCCTCTCTGCGATCGTAAGGCAGATCCGCAGCCTCATGAAATCTTGAGGCCCGCGGTCCCCGCTCACGGCTCCGGCTCGACCCGCACGAGATCGAACCCCGACTCCTGCCACGCGTCGGTGCCGTCGCGGAACCAGACGACGTTGACATAGCCGTATTCGATCGCGCGCTTGGCGGCGTTCCAGGACATCCAACAATCCTTGACGCACAGAAACACGACCGGGCGCGCGCGATTGCCGTCCGTGAGCCGCTCGAGCCGCGTCTTGAAGTAGATTTCGACCTCGGGCGAGAGCACGCCGTAGCCGGTGTTCGCCAGCCAGTGCGCTCTCTCCATGCTCATGTGCGTGGGATCGCGCCAGACGGTGCCCGCCGGCAGATTGGGCGGCTTGGGCGCTCGGGGATAGACGTCGATGAAGACGGCGCTCTTCTCCCGCCAGAGCGTCTCGGCTTCGTCCGCGTCGATGACGCGCGCGCCAGCGAGCGTTGCGGGAACGGGAGAGCGGTAGTCGTCGGTCCGGTAGTCCGGCGGCTCGGGCACGGCTGCAGCGGCCGCCTCTCCTCCGGCCCGAATAGGGGGCGAGACGGCAGCGGCAAGGGCCAGAGCCCCTGCCGCTATCACACTGCCAAAAAGGAGGTTGCGCCCGGACGCTCGCGCTCGACGCACGAACCCACCATCGGTCAGTTCTTGCGCGCGGCCGTGATGATCTGGTTCTGCTCGTCGATGATCGGAACGCCGTACTCGAGAAGGATCTGGTCGATATCCCCCTGGCGCTTGGCGATCACCTCGTTGATCTGCCGCTTCCAGGCCTGCTCGCCGTTGCGCACGCCCATGGTGATGCGGTACTCGAGCTTGGGCAGGCCGGGCGTCTCCTCGAGCATGGGGACGACGACAAGCTTCTCGCCGCCACGCGACCCGAAATAGCCCGCGTACGGGCCCCAAAGAACGCCGACGTCGACCTCGCCGGAGCGGATGTCGTTCACCATGTCCTGCATGGGATTGTCGTAGCGCGTGTCGACCTGCAGCCGGTACGGCCGTGCCTTCTCCATGAGGCCCGCCTTGGCGACATAGTCGGCCGCGGGTACGCCCGCCTGAATGCCGATGACCTTGCCCTTGAGGCGAGGATCGAAGATCGACTTTAGGCCGTCGAGCCCTTTGCCCTCCCTATAGAGAAGGGCGTAGGTCGTGCGGTAATAAGCGTTGGTATTCTGGGTGAACTCGTCGGCCTGTGCGGTGCCGATGACGATATCGCATTTCTTGGCCCCGAGCGTCATGCGGATGAAGCCGAGACCCTGCGGCATCAGCGTGTTCTCGACGGGCACCTTGAGCTCGTCGGCGACGACCTTGGCGATCTTATTCTCGAACCCCTCGCCCTTCTCGTCGGAATAAGGAAGATTCGATGGTGTCGCGCACACCCTCAACACCTTGCGGTTGACCGCGTCCGCCATGGTCCCTTCCGCGGCCCTGGCGCTGATCGCGCCGAGGCCGACGAGCAATACTGCGAGTAGGAAACGATTCATATGGATCCTCTTGATTATTCGCCGATACATGCCTTCTCGGCTTCGACTGCCTCCTTCGGCTTCTCGGCACGCTGATCTGCGCTGAGACGCCCGCCCGGCAGCGCGTCCGTCGAGCGGGCGCGCAGATAGACGTAAAGATCGTCGATGTAGCACATGACGTTCTTGTTATCGCCGAGGGCCGGCATGATGTACTTCGTGCCGGCGACATCGCGCACTTGGCCACTCGCGACGACCTGAAGGAACTTCTCGTACGTCATGTTCTTGAGCAAGTCCTTGAGGGCGGGAGCGAAGCTCGACCCCTCCGCGTTCGGGCCGTGACAGACGTGGCACTCCGCATGGTAGCGCCGCCAGCCTGAGTACGTGTTCCAATCGACCTGCTTCACGATGTCGGTGTTGGCCGTATCTCGATGCACGTCATAGGTCGGACTGCCGTCGGACAGCACCCACTTGCCGCCTTCGAACTTCTTGCCCTCCTGGAACTGCTTCTCGAACGCGGGGTCGGGAACCGGGCTCTTGTCGTCGGCTGCGGCGACTTGCGCGGGTGGCGGCGAAGCTGCCTCAGGCGGAGCCGCGGGCGCGGCAGGCCGTTTTGCTGCTTCTGTCGCGGCCGGCGCCGGCTCGACCGCGGCGACCTTCTCCTCCTTCTGAGCCGGGGCCGGTGCGGCCTCCGTCTTCTGATCCTTCGCGGCTGGAGGAGAGTCCTCGGCGCTGCACGCCGTCATTCCGAGAGTGACCGCGATGCCGAAGCAGCCCGCAGCGCACATTCCAAGTCCAAACCTTTTCACGCGTTTCCCCTTGTTTCGAAGCTTGATGTTGTAGTCGATCCGCCGCGCTTCAACGGCCACATAGCACACGTAGATCATCACATTCGTGTGCCGCGCGCCGCGCTTCCTTTCACGACTTAGTGAGATTGGGCTCGCCGAGCAAAAGCGCCTAGCAAGAGACCGGCGCGGGTTTCCCCGCGCCGGCCCATGTCTCAGGTCCTAGGCGACCGCATTAGGGCAGCGAGTAGACCGTCAGCGTGCCACCGAGATCGGTGTACGACTTCAGGCCCGCGTAGTTGCCCACCGCGCCGAGACCGTCCGTCGGCTTGTCGAGACCAGCCGCGAGGCCGATGCCGGCCCAGCCACCGACGCCCGAGAAGAGGCCGATGTACTGCTTGCCGCCGACCGCGTAGGTCATGACGTTGCCGATCGAGCCGGAAGGCAGACGGTGCTTGAAGAGCTCCGCTCCGTCCTTATCACTGCGGCACTTGATGAAGCCTTCAAGCGTGCCGTGGCAGGCGAGGCCGCCAGCCGTGGTGAGCACGCCCGACCACACGGAGAAGGGCTCGTCGTGCTGGTGAACGATCTTGCCAGCAGCGCCATCCCAAATCGTGAAGTGGCCCGTGTTGGTCTTGCCCTCAGGCGGGAACATGGACAGCGTGGCGCCGACGTACGGTTGGCCAGGCGTGTACGAAACCTTGAAGGGCTCGTAGTCCATGCACACGTTGTTGATGGGCACGTAGAACAGGTTCGTCAGCGGCGAGTACGCAGCCGGCTGCTGGTCCTTGAAGCCAAGGGCCGCCGGGCAGACGTTCTTCGTGTTGACGTCGGCGCCGTTCAGGAACGTGGACTTCGAGGCGACGACCGTCGGACGCCCGTAGTTGGGCTTCGACTTGTCGAGCTCGACGCCCGTCGACCAGTTGAGGTCCTGATCGTAAGGCTGGGCAACGAGCGGCTCGCCGGTGAGGCGGTCGATCGTGTAGCCGAAGCCGTTACGGTCGAAGTGGGTGAGGACCTTGCGCTCCGAACCACCGATGTTCTGCGTGGTCAGGATCAACTCGTTGACGCCGTCATAGTCCCACTCGTCGAACGGGGTCATCTGGTAAGCCCATGACGCCATACCCGTGTCCGGGTTACGAGCGAACAGGGTCATCGACCACTTCTGGTCGATCTGCTTGCCATCAGGTCCCGCGCGCTGAGCCGGGTTCCAGGTCGAGGGGTTGCCCGAGCCGTAGTAGAAGAGGTTGGCGTCCTTGTCGTAGGCAGCATAACCCCAGGTCGAGCCGCCGCCGATCTTCCACTGATCGCCGGTCCAGGTCTTGAGCGAGCTGTCCTTGCCGACCGGCTTGCCGAGCGACATGGTCTTCTCGGGATCCATCAGGATGTCGGCATCGGGGCCCATCGAGTAGGCGCGCCATACCTTCTTGCCATCCTTCAGGCCGTAGGCGGTGACGTGGCAGCGGACGCCGAACTCGGCGCCGGACGTGCCCATGATCACCTTGTCGTTGACGATGAGAAGGAAGCCCGTGTGGGTCTCGCCCTTCTTGGGATCGCCGTTGACTGCCTTCCACTTCTCCTTGCCGGTCTTGGCATCGAGCGCGACGAGCGTCGTGTCGGCCTGACCGAGGATCACGGTGTCACCGGCAACCTGCACGCCACGGTTGACCGTGTCGCAGCACATGACCGGAATGACCGACGGATCCTGCTTCGGCGAGTACTTCCAGATGATCTTCGGACCCGAAGCATCAGAGATGTCGAGAGCGAACACGTTGTTCGGGAACGCGGAGTTAAGATACATCGTGTTCCCGATCACGATCGGTGAACCCTCGTGACCACGAAGGACGCCGGTCGAGAACTGCCAAGCGACCTTGAGGTCCTTGACGTTGCTCTGGTTGATCTGATCGAGCTGGGAATACCGCCATTGGGCGTAGTCGTGTTGCTGCATTGCCCAGTTATTCGGGTCTGCGATCGCCTTCTCGACGTCCGGGTTCGCCCAAACCGGCGAACTCAGAGCCACTGAAGCGAGCAGCCCGCATGCGAGTGCACTTCTGCGCATCGCGCTTCCTCCTTAAGGTTCTTGCCACGCTTG
The DNA here is from genome assembly GCA_963740475.1 of uncultured Alphaproteobacteria bacterium. Lineage (GTDB taxonomy): Bacteria > Pseudomonadota > Alphaproteobacteria > Rhizobiales > Hyphomicrobiaceae > Hyphomicrobium_C. The sequence goes on from CAVUEM010000012.1 coordinate 49,388, forward strand.
CAAGCGGTAGCGAACGACAGCGTGTCACAGCCTACTTTGCTGGGGCGGGTTTTCTCTCTTCCCCTTCGGCTTTCGATTGGACGGTCACTGCACTGAGCAAGCGTCCGCAAGCCATCGCTACCGTGGTCACTTGTAGACACTTTCTCGTGAGGTCCGCAAGACAATCCGTGAGGCGAATTTTCTTGCAACACTCATAGGACAAGCTCTCTGACCCATTTTTTCGCCCGTTTTACGGTCGTCTTTTGCGCTGCACTCGGAATTGGTGCGCCGCACGCTTAGTTTTTGCTCTGAACCAGCGACCCGAGTTGACCTTGACGGCGATCTGAAAATGAGTAAAATTCGCGCCCCGCTTTTTTCATTATTCGCAAACCTGCTCAAATTGACGCCAAAAACGGCGCCAAGTTGCGCCTCGCTTTTCGCCCGCCTAAGTCAGTTTTCGAGTCGGAAGAGACTTCCTTTCCCAGCCGCGCGAGGCCTAACCGAGTGACACGCCACGCCCACCGCCGAAGCACGGCTTGCTTCGGCTACCGAGCCCTCGTCGCACTCCTCTCGGCGCTCGCGATTGCCGGGCTCCCGCTCCCGCCTGCCTCCGCCGCCGCGCCGTTCGTCGAGGAGATCGCCCCCGGCGTCTTCGTCCACCAGGGACAGCACGCGCTCTTCTCGCCCGCGAACGGCGGCGATACCGCAAACTGCGGCTTCGTCGTCGGGGAGGAGGCGGTGGCGGTCATCGACACGGGCGGCAGCGCGAAGGTCGGCGCGGCGTTGAGAGAAGCGATACGCGCGGTGACGAAATTGCCGATCCGCTATGTGATCAACACCCACATGCACCCGGACCATGTGTTCGGAAACGCGGCCTTCAGGGACGACGCCCCGGAGTTCGTCGGCCACGCCAAGCTCGCCCGCGCGCTTGCCGCCCGCTCCGAGCGCTACCTCGCCGCCAACAAGGATCTCCTCGGCCTCACGGCGTTTGCCGGCATCGCAATCATCCCGCCCACGCGTCCGGTCGAGGATCGCCTGTCGCTCGACCTCGGAGGGCGCACGCTCGAGGTGGAGGCGCAGAAGACGGCCCACACCGACAACGATCTCGTCGTCCGCGACAGCGCGACCGAAACGCTCTTTCTCGGCGACCTTCTGTTTTCCGGCCACGTGCCGGTGATCGACGGCTCGATCCGCGGCTGGCTTGCCTTCATCGACCGGGAGATTGCCGTGCCGGCCGCCCGCGTCGTGCCGGGTCACGGACCGGTCTCCATGCCCTGGCCGGCCGCCATCGAGCCTGAAAAGCGCTATCTCGAGCGCGTCGCCGGCGACGTGCGCGCCCTCATCAAATCCGGCAAGACGCTTACCGATGCCACGGCGACGGCGGGGCGCTCGGAAAAGGATGCGTGGCTCCTGTTCGAAGAGTATCATGCCCGCAACGTAACCGCCGCGTTTGCGGAGCTCGAGTGGGAGTAGCCCGCGGACGGCGGAACGTCGAAGAAGAGGACGAAGAAGAGGGACAAGGAGAGGATCATGACGCCGAGGCTCACTCGCTGCCTGGCCCTGGCATCCGCGATTTTGCTCGCGGCGCTCGGCACAGCGAGTGGCGTGCGCGCCGCCGACGAGCAGGACTTCTGGCCCTCTTTGCAGAGAGACATCTTCGGCGCCCGCGAGGTGGTCGAGAGCACGGAGGCCGTGACCCTTGATGCGCCCTACCGCGCCGACGACGCAGCCCTCGTCCCCTTGACAGTCCGGATACCGGCCGCGATCGCGCCGGCCGTGAAAAAGCTCACCCTCATCATCGACAAGAACCCGGCTCCCGTCGTCGCCGAGTTCACGTTCGGCCCGGCCGCCGGCGAGGGCGAGCGCATGCTCTCGACGCGGGTCCGGGTCGACATGTACTCGAACATTCGCGCCGTGGTCGAAACCGCCGACGGCCGCCTCTTCATGGCGACGAAGTACGTCAAGGCGGCGGGCGGGTGCTCGGCGCCGGCGTTGAAGGACACTGACGCCGTCCTCGCCGAAGCCGGGCGCATGCAGGTCAAGACGTTCGAGGCTGCCGGAGCGGCGCCGCTCCGCGAGGGCCAGGTGATGATCCGCCACCCGCAATTCTCGGGCCTGCAAATGAACCAGGCGACGGGACTTTATATTCCGGCCAAGTTCGTCCGCGTCATCGACGTCATGCGCGGCGACCAGCTCGTGTTCCACATGGAGGGCGGCATCTCGCTCTCCGAGGATCCCAACATCCGCTTCTCGTACGCGCCGGGCAGCGACGAGACGCTCGAGGTGATCGCAGAGGATACCGACGGGCGCAAATTCACGGGCCGCACCGGCCCCAAGGGCTCGTAAGTCTTACCCTGTGCCGCCAAGCAGTGAATTCCGGAACGCGCCGCCCGGCCGAGGGCAATGCCCGAGAGCCCGGATGACAGCCTCAGCGCCTAGGGAGATGATTTAGATCAGAAGCAGCGCAGCTCGCCCTCGATCTGCGCGCGCTTCAAGTTCTTGACCTTCTCCTGCATCGCAGGATTGAACATGTAGGCCACGCTCTCGCCGCCGCGCTGGCGCACCGAGAGGATCGTTTCCGCCTCCTCGTACTCCTTGTAAGGGAGGATGGTGGCGATCACGTCGATCGAGCACGCACACTTGTCGAGCTCGATGCGCGTCTGACCGGTAACTTGCATGCAGCCGAAAACGTAGTCGGCGCGCGACTCGGTGGGATAATCGTTCTCGACCGCCTTGGTGTCCGTGCACTCCTCGGCAAGGACTGCCGCCTGCATTCCGCCAAGTCCCGCCCCGGCCAGAGCGAGAACCATCAGAGCGTTCCTGAGAGTCATTTGGCTTCTCCCATACCTAAGAGCGAGATGTGCTCCTCTAGGCTCGGCGCCGCCGCGTTCTTGCTCTCGAACTGCGACACGAGATCGGCGAAGTATCCAGGCACCTCGTCGCTGACCACGATCGTGAAGCGGGAATTCTGGAATCCCTCCATCTTCAGCGAGTTCGGATCGTCGGCATAAGGCGTCGTCGTGATCTTGTAGGCGTTCACCTCCTTGCCGTTGTAGTTGAACTTGATGGATTCGATCGCGGCCTTGTCGCGCAGCGCCTCGCGGAACTTGTGCTTGAGATATTGCTGGGTGCCTCCGGCAAGCTGGCCGAACGTCGACACGGCCCGCTCGAGATACCAGATGAAGATCGGGTTGATGGTGAGATCGGGCCAGTTCGACGGATCGCGGGCCTGCTCGCCGGTAAAGGCCTGGAACACGACCTCTCGCTCTCCCTTCTCGTTGACCTTCACCACGCCGACCTTGATCTGGTCGGAATAGGCGGGCCCGAGCAGCTTTTCGTTCGAGACCTTGCGCTCGAACTTGTAAGTGACTTGCGCTCCGGGGCCCATCTGGTCGAGCTGTCTCGATTCGAACAGCACCTGGACCGTATTGGGCTCTGCCGTGGCAAATCCCGCTCCCGGCATAGCCAAGAGCGCGAGGGCGGTCACGGCAGCAGATTTCATTCGCGACATGGGTTCTAGTTCCTCCTGAGACGCCGCCGTGCCTTTTTCGGCAGCCTGTTTGGGAGCTTTTCTATCGTCACCGATGGACAGTCGGCAATGCTTGCGATGATGAATTCTATGAAAGGTAGGGCTGCACCGGGCCCGCGCCTTTCATCTTGTCATCTTGGTAGGCGTCTCAGCGGAGAAAGAGCCCAAAGGCGCGCGGCCCGTCGCCGACGGGCACCTTGGCCGTCACCTCGAGCGTCGAGGTATCGATGCGCTCGAGCGTGTTCGCCTCCCAGCAGGCGACGTAGACTGCGTCCCCGCTCGGGTCTGCGGCGATCCCTTCGGGGTAGTCGCCGACGGGGATGGTCTTGACCACGGCGAGGGTCCCGGTGTCGAACACGGTGACCGTCCCCCCGTACTGATCGGTGACGAAGGCCCGCGAGCCGGCAAGCGCCACGGCATAGGGGCGCCGTCCGACCTTGACGGTCCCGACGACGGACCGCGAGGCGAGATCGATCACGCTCACGTCGTCGCTCTTGACGTTGGCCGTGTAGGCGCGCACCCCGGCACGGTCGACGGCGATGCCGAACGGGCGCTCGCCGACGCCGACGGTTGCGATCCGTTTCAATGAGCCCGCATCGATTATGGAGACTGCATTGCTGTCGCGGTCCGCCGTGAGGATGATGGCGCCGTCGGCCGTGACGGCAACTCCCGACGGCGATTGCCCGACCTCGACTGTAGCGACGATCTGCCCCTTGTCCGGATCGACGGCAAAGAGCCGATGCACGTACCAGTCGGCGACGTAGACGCGCCCGTTCGTCGGATCGACCGCGATCCCGAGCGGCCCCTCGCCGACCGCAATCCGCTTCGCGATCGTCCGAGTCGTCGCATCGACGACGACGAGCTCGCGGCTGTCGGGAGACGTGACGTAGGCGCGGTCGCCTGCGAGCGCGATCGCGATCCCCGCCGGCTTGCCACCGATCCTGATCTCGGCCGCGGACTTGAGGCTCCTGAGGTCGACGACGGAAAGCGAGCCCGCCGGCTGATTGGTGACGAAGGCCTCGCGCGCCTCGCCCGCCTCCGCGCCACTTCCCGCCGACGACACGAGCGCCATGAGCGCCGCGAGCGCGCGGACGGCTCGCGGGCGAAATCCGCGACCTGCGAGGGCCGGGGATGGCTCAGCCGCCCCCTTCGACTTTCTTCTTGAGCGCATCGAGCCCCGACTTGTAGATCCCGGTGACGCCGGCCACGGCGGCCGCGTCGTCCTGATCCGGCGGCGGATCGTTGTTGACGTAATAGCGATAGAACGCGCCCTTCCACTCGACGGCCGATTTCCCGCCCGCATCCTTGACCGAGATCGTCGAGGAGTAGTTCGAGACCGGCAGCACCTTGGCCTCGACCTCGGTGATCTCGTAGGTGTAGCTCATCGTCCCGGCGTCGAACTTCGAGAGCTTCTCGTTGATCTTTCCGCCGTCCTTGGTGGTGAGCACCCGCGTCGCCCCCGCGTCGTTGCCGCCGCTGCCCTCGGTCTTGGCAATGGCCGGGTGCCAGCTCATGTCCTGGAAGTTGCCGATCACCGCCCAGACCTTGTCGGGGGGAGCGGCGATCTCGATCGTCTCGACGACTTTCTGGCGCGTCGGTCCATGCGCCGCGGCGGGATAGGGCAACGATGCGACCAAGCCGAGACAGACCGCAAACGCTCTCACCATCGGGCTTCCTCCACGTTCTCCGCGCGTCTTCCGCGCGCCGCCGGCACCATAAAGAGCGCATCGGAGGGGCGCAATCGATGCGCGTTTTAGCCGCCCTGCAATGCAGCACTCAACCTTGTTGTTTTGTCCCCCCGTCCATGCTTTTGTTCGCCTCCGTCGGGAGGACGAATACGTACATGACTCCATCACTGGACGGTCCCGCGACCGGCGTTCGCGGCAAATCTAATGCCTATGAGAACGTGACCTGCCCCTTTTGCGGCATCCTCTGCGACGATCTCGAGGTGACGCCGACCGAGACCGGTCTCAAGGTCAGCAAGAACGCCTGCTCGCGCGCCATCTTCGGTTTCGAGCGGCCCGTCGGCTCCCCGATCCCCAAGGTCGGCGGCAAGCCCGTCACGCTCGAGGAAGCGATCCAGGCCGCGGCGAACATCATCAGGGGAGCGCGGCTCCCCCTCTACGGCGGCCTCGCGACCGACGTCGAGGGCATGCGCGCGGTCATGGCGATCGCCGATCGCTCGGGCGGCGTCGTCGACCACGCCTTGAGCGAGGGCCAGTACCGGAACTTTCGCGTGCTGCAGACGAGCGGCTGGTTCATGTCGACGCTGACGGAAGTGCGCAATCGGGCCGACCTCATCGTCGTCGTCGGCTCGGACCTCAACAAGATTCATCCGCGCTTCTTCGAGCGCGTCGTCACCGTCACCGATTCGCTCCTGACCGACACGCCTCCGAAGCGCACGGTCGTCTTTCTCGGCCAGGGCCTCGATCAGTCGGCGGCGACCGGGCCGCGCATCGGCGAGGTCATCACCGTCCCCTGCCCGCCCCACCTCGTCGGCGAGGTGGTGGCCGCGATCCGCGCCGTCATCAACGGTCGGCCGATCGCCGATAGCATCGCGGGCGTACCGGCGGCCGACATCCGATCTCTCGCGGAGCGCTTCCGCAATGCCGCATACGGCGTCATGGTCTGGGCGCCGCCGGGACTAGCCTTCGCCAATGCCGACTTGACCGTCCATGCCGTCTCCGAGCTGGTCAAGGACTTGAACAAGACGACGCGGTTCGCCGGTCTCTCGCTCGGCGGCAACGAGGGCGCGGTGACGGCGGGCGCCGTTTGCGGCTGGCAGAGCGGATATCCGCTGCGCGTGAGCTTTGCCTCGGGCAAGCCCGACTACGACCAGTATCGCTACGCCATCGGCCGCATGCTCGCCGCCGGCGAGGGCGACGCGCTCCTCTGGATCGGCTCGATCTCGCCGGACATCGTGCCGCCCGCGACCAAGATTTCCGACCGTCGTGCTCGGGACGCCTGACCTCAAGTTGACCGGTGAGCCCACCGTGTTCATTCCCGTCGGCACGCCGGGCCTCGACCACGACGGCCGCCTCGTGCGCTGCGACAACGTCGTCTCGCTGCCGCTCAAAAGCGTCAATCGCGCCAAGCTCCCGCGCGTCGCCGACGTGATCGGCGCCATCGAAGCCGCCCTCTAAGCTCCGGAACCGACAAGATGCTGACAAAGCTTACCGGCGGAAAAATCTACGACCCGGCCCAGGGCATCAACGGCGAAATCCGCGACATCTTCGTGCGCGACGGCAAGATCGTGGCGGGTGACGGAGGCGGCCGCGTCGACGAGGAATACAACGTCAAGGGCCGCGTGGTCATGGCGGGCGCGATCGATCCGCACACGCACATCGGCGGCGGCAAGGTGACGATCGCGCGCATGCTGATGCCCGAGGATCACCAGGGCCACGAGATCGCGCATACCGATCTCACGCGCGCCGGTGTCGGCCTCGCACTCCCCTCGACGCTGACGACGGGATACCGCTACGCGGAGATGGGATACACCGCCTGCTTCGAGCCGGCCATGCTGCCCGCAAACGCGCGCCAGGCGCACATGGAGATGGGCGACATCCCGATCATCGACAAAGGCGCCTTCGTCATGGTCGGCAGCGACGACTTCTTCCTGCGCCAGCTCGCCGGGAAGCGCGACTTCAAGGAGATCAAGGACTACATCGCCTGGAACATGCACGCGGCGCAGGCGATCGCCGTCAAGATCGTGAACCCCGGCGGCATCAGCGCCTTCAAGTTCAACCAGCGCATGCTCGATCTCGACGAGGAGCATGTCTACTACGGAGTGACGCCGCGCCAGATCATCACGACCGTCGCGCGCGCGCTGATGGAGCTCGGCGTCACGCACCCCGTCCACATCCACGGCTGCAATCTCGGCGTCCCGGGCAGCGAGAAATCGACGCTCGCGACCATCCGCGCCGCCGAGGGGCTCCGGATCCACCTGACTCACATTCAATTCCACAGCTACGGCACCGAGGGCGACATGCATTTTTCCTCGGGAGCCCCGCGCATCGCCGAGCTCCTGAACCAGAACCCCAACGTCTCGGTTGACGTCGGCCAGATCCTGTTCGGGCAGACTTGCACCGCCTCCGGCGACAGCATGCGCCAGTACGGCAATACCAAGTCCGCGAGCCCCAAGAAATGGGTGGTGATGGACATCGAGTGCGATGCGGGCTGCGGCGTCGTGCCGATGAAGTACCGCGACAAGAGCTACGTCAACGCGCTGCAGTGGGCGATCGGCCTCGAGCTCTTTCTCCTGGTCGACGACCCGTGGCGCCTCTTCCTCACGACCGACCATCCCAATGGCGCGCCGTTCCACTGCTACCCGCACCTGATCCGCCTGCTCATGGATCGCGGATTTCGCAATGACATGCTGCAAAAGCTCCACCCCGAGGCGCAGAAGGCGACCATCCTCAAGACGCTCTCGCGCGAATACTCTCTTTACGAAATTGCGATCATGACGCGAGCGGGGCCCGCGAAAAGCCTCGGCCTCAAGGATCGCGGCACGCTCGCGCCGGGCGCCTCGGCCGACATCACGGTCTACGAGGACAACGCCGACCGCGAGGCGATGTTCGCAACGCCCGTGTTCGTGTTCAAGAACGGCGGGCTGATCGTGAGGAACGGCCGCGTCGTCAAGGTCACCCAGGGCGCAACCCACGTCGCGCGGCCCGAGTACGACCGCGCCATCGAGAAGCAGCTCAAGGATTACTTCACGCGCTACCATACCGTGCGCATGGAGAACTTCCGCCTCTCCGACGAGGAGATCATCGAGGGCGGCCGTGGCTCGATCGTCGTCCAGCCGACGGGGGCGCGCGCGTCATGAAGGTCAACGGCGTCGAGATCGACGACACGTTCGCCGAGGCCTTCGGCATGAGCGCAACCGGCCTCATCATCACCGCCGATTCGGCCAAGTGGGCGATGATCTGCGCAACCGTCATGACCGGATTCGGCACGTCCGTGATCGGCTGCGGCGCCGAGTGCGGCATCGACTTCGAGGTCCCCCCCGAGGAGACACCCGACGGCCGCCCCGGCGTGCGCGTGCTCTTGTTCGGCTTCTCGCCCGACGCGCTCCTGCCGCAGCTTCGCAACCGCGTCGGCCAGTGCGTGCTCACGAGCCCGGGCTCGGCCTGCTACAGCGGCATGGAATCTGAGAAGTCTCTGAAGCTTTCGGCGGGAGTACGGCCCTTCGGCGACGGCTGGCAGACGGCCAAGAAGCTCGGCCACCGCCGCTTCTGGCGTATTCCCGTCATGGATGGCGAGTTCATCTGCGAGGACACCGTCGGTCTCACGACCGACGCGGTCGGTGGCGGAAACCTGCTGGTGCTCGGCCGCAACCGGGCCGGCCTGCTCGAGACGACGGAGGCAGCGGTTGCCGCCATCGCCAAGGTTCCCGACGTGATCACACCGTTTCCCGGCGGCATCGTGCGCTCGGGGTCCAAGGTCGGCGCCAAGTATAAAGGCATGATCGCCTCCACCAACGACGCCTTCTGCCCGACGCTCAGGGGCGCGGTGAAGAGCGAGCTCGGGCCGGACACCATCGCCGTCCTCGAGATCGTCATCGACGGACTCACCTCGATGGCGGTCGCCGACGCCATGCGCGCCGGACTGAAGGCCATCATCGAGACCGGCTCGGCGAAGGGCGTGACGCGCGTCTCGGCCGGCAACTACGGCGGTAAGCTCGGCAAGCACCACTATCACCTGAAGGAGCTTCTGTCATGAGCGGGCTCACGTTCAAGCTGCGCGGGGCTCCGGCCGTGCGGCTCGATGTCAGGGGGCTTGTGCCGGCCAAGCTCGCCGGCCATTCGCTCTCCGACATCGAGCAATTGGCGCTCGCGACCGAGGCTGGAGCTGCCAAGGTCGGCGACTTTTTCGCCGTCGGCGGCGCTCACGGCGACACAGTCGCGATCGACGGCGGCTCGGACCATCTGGACTTCGTGGGCGCGCACCTTGGCAGCGGCAGGATCATCGTCGACGGCCCCGTTGGCGCCTACGCCGGCGCCGACATGCGCGGCGGGCACATCGAGATTCGTGGGAATGCCGGCGCCTACCTGGCGGCGGGAGGGCGCGGCGGCGTGATCTCCGTCAAGGGGTCGGCCGGCGACTACCTGGGCGGGGCGCGCGCCGGGGAGAAGTTCGGCATGATGGGCACGACCGTCGTCGTCGGCGGCAGCGTCGGCACGCGGGCCGGAGAGCGCATGCGCCGCGGGATCGTATTCGCACGCGGCGGGTTCGGTCCGGCCGCCGGATCGCGCATGGTCGGGGGCACGCTGTGGACCGACATCGGCTTTGGCGCGGGCCCCGGGCCGCTCATGCGGCGTGGGACGCTGATCGGACCCGCCGTCGAGAGCCTCCTCCCCACGTTCGCCGACTGCGGCCGCCACGACCTCGTCATCCTGCGCATTCTGTCGCGCTACATGGCGGAGATGCTCGGGCCGCTGGCGCCGCCCCCTCTCCCCGGAGCCGTCCGTCGCCTCGCCGGCGACATGGCGACTATCGGCAAGGGCGAGATTCTGCTGACGGCGTAGGCGCTTAAGGGGGGATTGATCCGAGGGCCGCTTCGGCGCGTAATGGGCTCGATGCGCGACTGGAGGCCCCGGAGCGAGGCCAGAGTTCGCGCGGAGACCCGAGCCATGATGACCATCATCCTTTCGGCCTGCCTCGTCTCAAGTCCCGGCGTCTGCAAGGACTACCGGCTGCCTCTCGACGGCGAGATGAGCACAACCCAGTGCGCCATGTCCGCGCCGCCCTTCTTCGCCCAGTGGATGGAGGAGCACCCCGCGTGGCGCGTCATGCGCTGGAAGTGCCAGCCGGCCGCGCTCAACGACACCTGATCGCCACGGGACTCTCCCGTCCCGCTCCGGGTCTCATTTGGCGCGGCAGGTGCCAGTGTACTGAGCGAAAACGGGCTGGCCGAGCAGTCCCAAATGGCGCGAATGGACCGCCGGGTAGAGACCGGTGCCGGGGTCGCGGTCGTAGACGGTCGTAAGGTTGAGGAAGCCCTCGTTCACGACCTCGAGAAAATGGTTGGCGTTGATCGCGCGCACGATGCGCAGCGTCCCGGAGTTCCCCGCCGTCTTGAGCACGGCGGACTGGCCTTCGAGGTCGATCTTCTCGATGTCGAAGGCGAGCGGGGCGGGCGGCTTCGAATGAAATTTGCCCGCGTCATAGCTCCACGACGCACCCTCGCGGAACTCGCAGGCGAACGCTGCCGGGAATTCGTCGGCGAGAGTAAAACTCGAATAGCTCACCCAAAGCGCAAGGCCGGCGATAGACAAGAAAATTCGCTGCATTTGAATAGCCCCCGATCCATCCACGCCCTAGATCGCGATCGTTCTTGATGGAGACGCTTTGCGTCCATCAAGAACGTGAATCGCGATCTAAATTCAAAGTGTAGCGTACGATTTACGCCTGACATGGATCGCGGAAGCGATCCCATGTCAGACGATCGTGCGCTAGCGCGTCGCACCGGAATCTGTCGATATCAAGATTGAAGCGGGGGTTGTCCCGGCCTTGAATCGCCTTGCTTACGCCGGTTTTCGAAGGTCGAGTGCCTCGACGTCAAGAGCCGCGCCGCGCGCGACGAGGACCTCTCATATGCAGGCCCGGACCGCCAGTCTCGTCGCTACCGCCGCCCTCGTGCTTCAGGCGTGCGCGGCCACGACGCAGGAGGGTCCTGCGGCGCTCGCGGAGACTGCATCCACCGCCCAGCCCCCCGCGTCCTCCAAGGCGGGCTACGTTCTAACCCCGGAGGAGGCGGCCCTCGACTGCAAGAAGCTCACAGGCCGCATGCAGGTCCGCATTCTGCAAGTCCGCGATTACCGCGAGCGGGACAAGACGACGCTCGTCTCGCGCGGCATGCAGGTCGCCACGAGCTCGGTGATCGGCGGCACCCAGGAAGGGGTCTACCTCGACAGCCGCTACGAGAAGGACCGCGCCATGCTCGAGGCCTACAACCGCCAGCTCGCGGCCAAGAATTGCAAGACCTTCGACCTCGCGGCGGAGCTCAAGCCCCAGCCCGTTACCCGCACGCCGACGCCGGTGGACAAGGCCCCGCCGGCCAGTCCCCGCTGAGGGGCGGTCAAGGACCGGGAAACAGCTCGTCGGTGCGCCCAAGCACGCGGGAGCCGACGAGCCGCACCCACTCGATTACCGCGAGATCGGTTCTCATGAGGCCGGCCGGGATGCGCTCGAAGGGGCGAAGCAAGTCCTCCGCTCCCCGCGTACGATAGTCGACCGGATAGGGGATCACATCGAAGCCCGCCTTGCGGTAGAGACCGACCGCGCGCGGCATGTGATAGGCCGACGTGACGAGCACCCAGCGCTCGCCCGGGGACGGGCGCACGAGGTCGGCGGTGAAGCGCGCGTTCTCGATCGTGTTGCGCGCATGCCCCTCGAGCAATATTCGCCGCTCGTCTATGCCCATATCGCGCAGGAACGCGCCGACCGGTACCGTCGCATCGAGGCCGCCGGGCCAGAGCCCGCCGACGCCCCCGGTGAAGACGACCTTGGCCTCGGGATGGGCGAGCGCGAGGCGCACCCCTTCCGTCAAACGCTCGGAAAACTCGTTTACGGCGAGCCCGCCTCGGCCCGCCGACACCCAGCCGTCCTCGAACCCGCCCAGAATGATGATGCCGGCGAGACGGTCGCCGGGGCCGGGCGCGGGCACGCCCGCGAAGCGCTCCTCGAGCGGCAGGATGATCGCATTGCCGACGGGAAGAAGCCCGCAGACGACGAGGTAGACGAGGCTTCCCCAGGCGAGCCGCCGGCCGAGGCGGAAGCGCCGCTCTCCGCGCGTGAGCCAGAGCCCCGCGGCGAGGGCCAGCGCCGCGAGCGTGGACGGATGGAGAAGGAAACCCAGAACCTTGGCGAGAGTGAAGGGCATCACCTGCTGCCGAAGACGGGGCGAGCACGGGATCCCGCGCCGCGCTGCGCAGGCCTACGTCGCAGGCATGGGCCGCACCGCCGGATCAGGGGCAGGCGACCTTCTTCATGAACGCCTTGTCGGCGTAGCCGTCGATCGCGTCCTTGCGCACGGCACACCAGTACCCGCGCAGCGTGCACAAAAGCTTGCGCTTCTCGAGGATGTCCCCCTTCGACGCCGTGGTCAGGATATCGGAGTTGCTGTAGGGACGGGCGCGAATGTGCAGGCTCGCGGCCGTAACCTCGAAGCAGCCGTAAGTCGCGGCCTTCACGTTGGGGACCGAGGCAAGCGTCGCCGCTGCGGCGCCGGCAATCGCCATCGCCAAGTAGCCTTTCATGGCATTCCTCCCACTCGTTATTCCCCGCGCCAGCCTCCTACTTCTCCATTTTGGCCGAAAGTGTGACAAGGGTGCGGTCAGCGCCCGGCAGGGCCGGCCTAAGCCAGGAAGTCCCCCGCCGCGAGGGCCGAGACATTCTTTACCAGGATCTGGAAATCGGGTGCCGCATCGCCGTTCGTGTCGCCCTCGACCAACACGCCCGGACCGGCAATATCCTTGTAGTGCAGCTCGCCTTTGACGTGGTGGAAGGCCTGGAGCCCGATCCATTTGAACGCGTCGTTGCCGATCGTGCCGGCCTTGGCATCGATGCCCCTCAAGTCGATGTCGTCGCCCGTGTTGTTGTTGCCGCGCTGGAAGTCGGTGATCACGTCGTAATTGGCGGCGCCCGGCCGCGACTCGAGGACGGAGATGAAGTTGAATAGGTCGCGCTGCGTGCCCCCTGTCAGCGTATCCTTGCCAAGGCCGCCGTGCAGGATATCCGAGGCCGCGCCACCCCGCAGGAAGTCGTTCCCCGCTCCGCCGTCGGCGAGATCGTTGCCGCCATTGCAGTTGATGATGTCGCCGCCGTTGAACCCTGCCAAGTAGTCGTTTTTCGACCAGCCGTTGAGGATGTCGTTGCCCCTGAAGATGAGCGCATTGTTCTGTGCCGGGCTTTGATCGAAGACGAGGGCTCCCGAGAGCGAAACATTCATGATGGTCTCGTAGACAATAGTGTTTGCCGCGTTGCTTCGCGTCAGGCTAGTGATCGTACCACCAACGACGTCCGGGCCGCCGTAGACGAAGCCGCTCCCAAAAAAATTGGTAATGGTTGCGTCCGTGTTGGCGAGGACGATGCGCGTCGAGGTCGAATCCGCAGTCGCCCCCGAGTTGCCGACGACGAGAAACCAAAAAGACGTCGGAGCCCCTGGCACTTCCCTGTGTGTATAGATGGCCATACGCGCCTCCCCACTAGCCGTTCAGGCAGATAGCTGATGCTCGTCTCAACGATGATCATTGCACGAAGATCGTGCCAACCATACTTATTAAGTTTTTTCGACAAGTTGCGTCGCTTGCGCACCGGGAAGCGCAGTCATCACGACAGATCGTCTTATAGCGCGCCTAGCGCCGGACACTCGGCCGATCTCTCGATTTGCGCAGAACGATTGGCCCGCCAGCACTCCGTGAACGGGAGGGCCAGCCTCAACGCGTGTGGGAAGGCCGGCTTTTCAGGGAACTCTCGAGCGCAAAGCGCGTAGGGAGGATCGCATCGTCCGCCCCCTTTCACCCGTGTCGATACCTGAGGCCGGGCGTGATGCACCGTTCACGGCCGTGCACGTGGGGCGGCGCCCTGCTTGCCCCGGGTGGCGCCAATTACAGCGTTCGGCGGCCCTTCTGACGATTTTCTCGCCCTGTGGCCAATCTCGACAAATTTCCTCCATGTCCCCATGATGGCATTGCGGTCTCGATGACATCATCAGTCCAGCGCATGGGGGAGGTTCCAAGTGTTCAGCCGCACAAATTCAGATACCAATCTTCCGAGGCCGGCCACGGGGCCAGCCCCTTCCGGCAACTCGCAGGGAGCCGCGCCGTCACGCGCCTCGCCCTTCGGCGCCGCGTCCGTCATGGGCTCCTCCGTGATCGGCACCGATCTCACGATCCTCGGCGACAAGATCACCATCATCTCGCAGAACAAGCTGCAGATCGACGGTGACGTGAGAGGCGACGTCAACGGCCGCCAGGTGATCATCGGCGAGGACGGATCGGTCGTCGGCACGGTCTCGGCCGAGAGCATCGAGGTGCGCGGCGGCGTCCGCGGCGCGATCCGCGCTCAGAACGTCACGCTCCACCCGACCGCCGAGGTCGAGGGCGACATCTACCATCAGACGCTTTCGATCTCGGAGGGCGCGCAATTCGACGGCCGCGTGCGCCGCGCCAAGGACGCGAACGAGCTTGCGCCCATGCTCGACGTGAATGCGTTTCCGTCCACGCCAACGTCGCAGAGCGGCTAACGCTCGTCCGCTCCACGAGCGAACGGAGCGGCGTCTGACATGGTCCGCCGGAGCGAGCCCATGCCAGACGTAGCCGATCCGCCTCAGAAGCCCTTGCGTCCGACGCTGTTGGCGTCGATGCACGCGGTATAGATGCGGATGTCGCGGCCGACGAACTGGCACACGTTGCGCTTCAGGTTGGGGTTGTTGCGCACCTCCGCAGCCGAGACTTTCATGCCGCGCTCCTGCGCGACCTGGGCGACGAGCGCATCCTGGCAATAGGGCGTCGCAATCAGCGAGCCGTTGACGATCTGATTGCCGCTGACGCATTTGATGGCCGCCGTGGCCGGCAGCGACGCAGCGAGGCTCAGAAACGGCAGCGCAGCAATGCCTGCCGCCAAAGCAAGACGTGACATGGACAATCTCCTAGGGTTGGATTCCGGCGGGGGTCGCCGGTCGTGATCCCTCTTACGTAGGTGTCGGCGACTGCGGTTCTCTGCTCACGCACGGAACAGGCGCGCGAGCGTGCGGCCGTCCGCAAAGGGCGTGCGCATCCTTCGGGTTCCATGTAATTAAGGGCGCTTGGCGGGGGAGTTCAAGGCGTCCAGGGAATGCCCAATGCTCACCATTTACGACACGACAGGCCATAGCCTGCTAAAGCACAACGAGACCGCGCCGATCACCAAGGACACTGTCTGGTTCGATCTCGTCAATCCCGACCCCCGAGGAAGACCGTCGCGTCGAAGGCCTGCTCGGGATCTCGGTGCCGACGCGCGACGAGATGCGCGAGATCGAGCTGTCGAGCCGCTTCTACCATGAGGGCGGCGCCACCTACATGACGGCGTTCATCGTCCACAACATCGAGACGGTGGCGCCGACCGGCTCGACCGTCACCTTTATCCTTTCCGGCAATGCCCTCGTGACCGTGCGCTACGCCGAGCCCAAGGCGTTCGCCATGTTCCTGCAGCGCGTCACCAAGGGCGACGCGAGCTGCGCCTCGGGCGCCGCCATCTTGATCGGGTTGATCGAGACCCTGATCGAGCGCAAGGCCGACCTCGTCGAGCTCATCCAGGATCGCGCCGACGTCGTGGCACAGGCTGTCTTCGATATCTCGGGGCGAGGCGCAAGGGCGAGCGCAAGCTCGAAAATCTCCTCAAGGGAACCGGCACGCAGGGCGACACGGTCGCCCGCGCCCAGGAAAGCGCGACCTCGCTCGAGCGGGTCCTGCACTTCTTCCACACGGCGGCGTGCGACAGGAACTGCGACCAGAAAATCATTCAGCGCATCGCCACCGCGGAAAAGGACATCGCCTCGCTGATGGAGAACATGCGGTTCTTGTCGAGCCGCATGAACTTCCTGCTCGACGCGACGCTCGGCATGATCTCGACCGAGCAGAACCAGATCATCAAGCTGTTCTCGGTCATGGCCGTCATGCTGATGCCGCCCACGCTCGTCGCATCCGTCTACGGCATGAACTTCCGCCACATGCCCGAGCTCGAGTGGCTCGAAGGCTACCCGATGGCTCTCATCTTGATGTTCTTTTCCGCGCTCATCCCGTTCCTCTATTTCCGCCGCAAGGGCTGGCTGTAGCTCCTCGGACGCATGCCGTCGTTCGACGAGTACGACGTGAGAGCCTGGCGGCTCATACGAGATGCCAGAGCAGAGAGGCGGCCGCGCAGACGGCCAGCGTCGTGGCAATGCCGCGATGGAGCGCGAACAAGAGCGCGAACGCCAGCGCGGCGAGCGCGACGGCAAGCGGCTGCAGCGAGGCGGGATCGGGCACCGCGAGGTTCAACGGCCCGACGTGCATCTCGCCGACCGTTGCGAAGAGGACGTGCAAGGCGAACCAAACCGTCAGATTGAGGATGACGCCGACGACTGCGGCCGTCACCGCTGCGAGCGCCGACTTCAAGCGCGGTTCCGCATTGAGCCGCTCGATGTAGGGAGCGCCTGCGAAGATCCAGAGGAAGCAAGGGGCGAACGTCGCCCAGAGGGTCACGAGCGCGCCGAGGAACCCCAGGGCGAGCGGAGATCCGCCGCCGTGGCGGGCCGCCGCGAGGACGCCGACGAACTCGTTGACGAGGATGAGGGGTCCCGGCGTCGTCTCGGCGAGGCCCAGCGCATCGAGCATCTCGCCCGGCGCGAGCCAGGCGTATCCTTGCACTACCTCCTGCGCCATGTAGGCGAGAACGGCATAGGCGCCGCCGAACGTCACGACGGCGAGCTTGGAGAAGAACCAGGCGAGATCGGCGAGCACATGATCCGAGCCGAATACGAGCGTAACGCCCGCGAGGGGCACGATCCAAATCGCGAGCCAGAGAGAAATCGTCATCGCCGTCTCGGCGAGGCTCGTGCGCGTTGCCAGCCCGGCGGCTTCGGCCGCGACGGGCGGCGAGCGGTTGAAATAGAAGCCGACGAGCGCGGCCACGAGCACGATCACCGGAAACGGCACGGCGAAGGCGAAGATTGCGGCGAAGGCCGCCGCGGCGATGACCCAATCGAGGGGCTCCTTGAGCGCCCGGCGCGCCACGCGAAGGAGCGCCTCGACGACGATCGCGAGGACGGCCGCCTTGATGCCGACGAACGCGGCCTCGACGATGGGGACCTTGCCGAACCAAAAATAGGCGAGCGCCAGCGCCAGCATGAGAGCGGCGCCGGGAAGCACGAACAATAGGCCCGCCGCAAGCCCGCCTCGCACCCCGTGCAGGCGCCATCCGGCATAGGTCGCGAGTTGCATCGCCTCGGGACCGGGCAGCAGCATGCAAAAATTGAGGGCGGAGAGGAAGCGTGGCTCGTCGATCCATTTCTTCTCATCGACGAGCACCCGGTGCATGAGCGCGATCTGCCCCGCCGGACCGCCGAACGACATCACGCCGATCTTCGCCCACACCTCGAGGGCTTCGCCGAACGACGGCGCGGCGGCGGCGCACGGCTTGCCCCGGTCAGCGGTGTTTTCGGTTTCCACGTCTCACCCCTTGCCTTGGCGCGTGGCGGCTCGGCAGAGAGAGACGTTTTTCGCCTCCAAATGAGAAGGAGACGCGACATCAATGCGGATTGTGAGCCGATGAGCCACACGGGCCTCGCCGCGGCGCTTGGGCGAGAGCCTGACGGGGCGGCCGGTCGAGCCCCAAGATCAGTCTGCGCTCGCCCCGCCCCGAGAGCAAGAGCGTCGAAGCGAGCAAGCCCCGGCAGCCTGGCGTTCCGCAATGAGCGACGATGCTGCGCTGCATTGCTGCCGCGTTTTCGACACATTCTCAGCCTGTTGAATTGTCTCGTTACGATGGAATATGTGCGACCGGCCGTCGCAGACTCTTGCAGCGCATGATGAATTTCCTTCGCAATTTCAACCCCCTCGGAATTTGTCTCTGAATATCGTTCAGATTTCTCGATTGACCCTCACCGGCCGGGCCTGTTCGGTCGCCTCGCCAGGACGGGGGAACACGCAAGGCCCCCGCTAAGGTTCGGCGACACAACAGGTTCTGGTGTTGCGCTGAGGCTCCCCCGATTGCCGGGGCTGATCGGACCCGTCCCTCCCCCCGAGGACACGGGGCTGAGCAAGGAACCGAGGGGCCCACAGCGGGACTTGGTTCGTGAGCGTCCGCACTGTCGCTGCCGAGAAGGAGATATCATCATGCGTTACGTCGCCGTCGCCGCCATTGCGGCTCTGGCCATCGGATTTGCCGACGCTCGTCCCGCGAGCGCGGCGTGGCAGTGCATGGGCCCGGAGGCCTCCTGCATCAAGACCAGCGCCAAGCCGGCGCATAAGGCGAAGTCCAAGAGCGCGTACTCGAAGACCTACAAGGCCAAGCAGCGCGTGGCGAGCCACAAGACGAAGAAGAAGAGCTATAGCCCGGTGGCAAGCGGCAGCTATTCGGGCGGCGGCGGCGGCTCGGTCGGGATCGCTTCCTACTACTGGCAGGGCACACGGACGGCCTCGGGCGCCGCGTTCAACCCGAGCGGGATGACGGCGGCTCATAGATCGCTGCCGTTTGGCACCCGTGTTCTCGTGACATCGATGGCGACGGGACGCTCGGTCACGGTCACGATCAACGACCGCGGGCCGTTCGTGAAGGGCCGTATCATCGACCTTTCGCGCGGCGCGGCGAGCGCACTCGGCATCACCGGCGCCGGCCTCGCCCGCGTCCAGGTGGCCGTCGTCAACTGAGACGCAGCGCAGCTAGCTGATACGAGGGCGGCGGAGCCAAGGGCTTCGCCGCCCTTTCGCGTCACGGAGGCATGTCACGGCCGGTAACCCGGTCGCTTGCGTCTCGTTTGCAGGGAGCAGGAAAAAACCGGTATGTTCGGATAAGAGCCCATCACGAGGAAGCCCGGCCCATGAAACCGTCCCTACCCCGCAAGGAGCGCGCGGCGGCCCTCGTGCTCATTCGAACAGCGATGGTGGAGAAGAAGCTGACGCAGGCGGAGCTTGCCGACACCGCCGACTGCCACGAGAAGACCATCCAGAACCTGCTCCACGGCAAGTCGGTGCGCGAGCAGACGCTGTTCGACGTCGCCATGGTGCTCGGGCTCGACTACCAGCGCCTCAAGGAAGCCTGGTTCGGCTCTATGTCGACGGCCCAGCCGATGGAGCTCAAGGGTGAGGGAGGCGTCGTCGCGCCCACCTACATGGGCGCCTACACGCGCGCCGCCGTCGACCACTACATCGGCAGCTATCTGACGCTGCGCCCGGCCTTCGCCAAGCCGCAAGCCATCGTCGCCTACCGCACCGACATCATCTGGGATCCCGAGTGGCCGAGCCTGCTCTTCGAGGAGCGCGACCGGCCCGACGCGCCGTTCTCCCACCGCGGCCGGCTCTACATCCCCGCATCCTCCAGTTTCATCCACCTCGTCTCGCTCACCAAAGGCGCGATGCGCATGATCCTCGTCACGCAGATCGACCAGGCGGGCGAGATGCGCGGCCTCATCACGACGCTCAACAAGCAGAGGGCGATGTTCGTGCCGGTCTCGGCGCCGATCGTCTACGTGAAGCGGGCCGACTTCAAGGGAGCGGTGCTCGGCGAGCGTGACGCCGGGCAGCACGGCCTATCGAGGCCTACAAGGCGCTTCTCGATGCGACGACCGAGGAGGGCTACGCCCGCCTCGTCTCGCCTCCCAGCGGCTAGTCGCGGGTCTGGAGATGCTCGCGCTGGCGAGGTCTGATGGTGTAGCGATCGCCGTCGCGAAATCCCGGACGACGACAGGTGACGAAGAAAGCCGCAACTTCCAAGCCATCGCCAAGGCGGTCCTCGAGGCGGCCTTGCCCTCAGCTGCGCGTCATCGTCGGCGAGGGCATGGTCCTCGGACCCGGCAAGATCGAGCTCATCGAGGCCATCGCCCGGACGGGCTCGATCTCGGCCGCAGGGCGAGCGATGGGAATGTCCTATCGGCGCGCGTGGCTTCTCGCGGACGCCCTGAACCACATGTTTCGCCAGCTCCGTCATCGTTGCTGCGATCGGCGGCGCGAGGGGCGGCGGCGCCGAGCTCACGGACTTCGGCCGTGCCCTCGCGGCGGCCTACCGGCGGGCGGAAGCTCGGACACGGATCGCCGTCGAGGAGGAGCTCGCGCCCTTGACGCCGAAGCGTTCCCCTGGCTGACAGAACCCCGCGTCCGCCCCGCTCGGCGATAGCAGAGCGAGCGCGTCAATCAGGCGCTCGTCCGCCGGCTTCCCCTGAGCAGCATTCCGATATATCTGTCGGTGCATAGCGCAACGGATACAGGGTGGATGCTATGGGGTTGGCTCGTCGGACCTTTCTTGCAGTGCTTGCGTGCGTCGCATTCGGCTCCGGCGCTATTCCTGCCCTTGGGGAGCAGCCGGCACCCGATGTCGTCGTCTTTGCCGCGGCGAGCTTGAAGAATGCGCTCGATGCCGCGACAGCCGACTGGCAAAAGGAGCAGGGCGCAAAAGCGACCATCTCCTATGCGTCGAGCTCCGCCCTCGCCAAGCAGATCGAGCAAGGGGCGCCGGCGGCTCTCTTCATCTCGGCCGATCTCGATTGGATGGACTACCTCGCCGGGAAGGGCCTCATCGACGAGAAGAGCCGCTCGAACCTACTCGGCAACAGCCTCGTGCTGATCGTGCCGAAGGGCGCCGCGGCGCCGGCCGAGATCAACAAAGGCTTCGATCTCGCAAAGCTCCTCGGCGGCGGGCGCCTCGCGGTGGGCGAGGTCGAGCTCGGTGCCGGCTGGAAAGTACGCCAAGGCCGCGCTCGAATACCTCGGCATCTGGCCCTCCGTCGCCGACCGTCTCGCCCAGGCGGAGAACGTCCGCGCGGCTCTTGCCCTCGTCTCGCGCAAAGAGGCTGCGGCCGGTATCGTTTACAAGACGGACGCGGCGGCCGACAAGGAGGTGTCCGTGGTCGGCACCTTTCCGGAGGAGATCGCATCCTCCGATCGTCTACCCGATCGCGCTCGTCAAAGCGGCCTCGAACGCCAACGCCGCCGCGCTCCTCGAGTTCTGAAATCGGACAAGGCGAAGGCCATATTCGAAGCCCAGGGTTTCACGGTAACGAAGTGACAGCCCACCCGAGGGAGGGCAGGAAGAAGTGGAGTCCCTTGTTCGCACTTAGTCCCGACGAGCAGCTGGCCGTAGCCTTGAGCCTCAAGGTGGCAAGCGTCGCTACGCTGGTGAGCCTGCCGTTCGGTATCGGCGTAGCCTACCTGCTGGCGCGCACCCAGATTCCGGGCAAGTCTTTGCTCAACGTGCTCGTCCACCTCCCCCTCGTCATGCCGCCCGTCGTCACCGGCTACCTGCTCCTCATTCTGTTCGGCAAGAACGGCCCCTTGGGTAAGTTCTTCGCCGACTATCTCGGGATCGTTTTCTCCTTCAGATGGACCGGCGCGGCGCTCGCCTGCGGGGTGATGGCGTTCCCGCTGCTCGTGCGCGCGATACGTCTCTCCATCGAGGCGATCGACAGGCGTTACGAGGAGGCGGCGGCGACGCTCGGCGCCGCGCCGGCCTGGATTTTCGCCACCGTCACGCTCCCGCTCGCGCTCCCGGGGTTGATCGCCGGAATGGTGCTCGCCTTCGCCAAAGCTATCGGCGAGTTCGGCGCGACGATCACCTTCGTATCCAACATACCCGGCGAGACGCAGACGCTGCCGACGGCCATTTACACCTTGACGCAGGTGCCCGGCGGGGATGCCGGCGCCATGCGGCTGACCATCATCGCCATCGCCATCTCGGCCGTCGCCCTTCTCGTGTCGGAAGCGCTGGCGCGGCGTACCGGACAGAGGCTCGAGCTCGGATGAGGATCGCGGTCGCCGCCGAGAAGAGGCTCGGTCAATTCGCGCTCGACGTCGCGCTTGACGTCGAGGATCGCATCGTCGCCGTGGTCGGCCCGTCAGGGGCGGGAAAAACCACCCTGCTCAACCTCATCGCCGGCCTCTTGCGTCCCGATTCCGGCCGCATCGCCATTGACGGGGCGACGCTCGTCGACACGGGCCGAGGCATCTGGTTGCCGCCGCACCGGCGGCGTCTCGGCTACGTCTTCCAGGACGGACGCCTGCTCCCTCACCTCTCCGTGCGCCAGAACCTGCTCTATGGCCGCTGGTTCATGGGGCGGGGCGCGGAAGCACAAGGCCTCGCGCGCATCGTCGAGCTACTGGGCCTCTCCCATCTCCTCGAGCGGTGGCCGTCGCGGCTGTCGGGAGGCGAGAAGCAGCGCGTCGCCATCGGCAGGGCCTTGCTGTGCGATCCGCGCCTGCTGCTCATGGACGAGCCGATGTCGTCGCTCGACGCGCAGCGAAAGGCCGAGATCCTGCCCTACTTCGAGCGGCTGCGCGACGAGACCCGTGTTCCGATCGTCTACGTCAGCCATTCCGCTCCCGAGGTGGAGCGCCTTGCCAGCACGTTCGTCGTCCTCGACAGCGGCCGCGTCCGTTTCGTCGGCAGCGCCGCCGAGGCCCTTCTCCACGTCATTCCGGCGACCGCGATCTAGCTGCTGCGCCGTACGGCCTGGGCTACGCCCGCCGTCGCATGGTCGTCGTCCGGCTCGGGAGAGGCTGCGCCATCCGGGAGCCCGTGGAACGCCTCGGGATCGAGAAAGCGCGCCTTGAGATCGACGCTCGAGCGCCGCCCGACGACGTCGCGGTTCTGATGCAGCCACTTGTGGGCCTGCGTGCGGCCAGCTCCGTGCAGATAGGTGAAAAGTCCCCAGTCGGGCTTGAGCTTGCTCTCGTCGCTGAGCGAACTCGTATAGCGACCGGCCTCGATCAGATGGAAGCGGTGGGTCGCGAGCGGGCGCAGCCGCCCGCCGCGCAGGCGTGAGATGCCGCGCATCGTCTCGCGCACCGTCTCGATGATACGCACATCGCGGATGAGAGGGGCATTGAAGGTGAGCCGGTTGGCGGACCCCGCGATCTCGCGCACGCCCGTCGGCAGCCCGTGCTTCACGAGCGAGTTGACCTGCACGATGAGCGTGTCCTTGACCGGGCTCTCGAGCGCGAGCGTCACGAGGTCCGGATTGGCCGAGAACCCGCCGTCCCAGTAGCCGACGCCGTCGATCTCCACCGTCCGGTGCAGCGTCGGCAAGCATGCGGACGCGAGCACGCTCTCCACCGTGAGCTCGGGGCGGCGGAACAGCCGCGCGCGCCCCGTCGCGACCTCCGTCGCCGCGATGAGGAGCTCGACCGGGGAAGATTCCCTGATCTTCGCGAAGTCTATCGTCCCCGTGAGCAGCGTGCGCAGGGGATCGAAGCCGAGCGGATTGAAGTCGTAGGGCGACCACAGCGTCGCCACCTGAGCGAGCGAGGCGCTGCGCGAGAGCCCGAACAGGAAAGGGTTGAGCCGCAGAAGGTCGGGCACGCCGGCCTTGTCGACGCCCTCCCAGATTTGCTTGAGCTTGGTGCGCGCGCCATCGCGGCCACCCTCGGCGAGTCCTGCCGCGAGCGCGACCGCGTTGACCGCGCCGGCGCTCGTCGCCGACACCCAGCCGATCTCGACCTCCTCCTCGAGCAGGCGATCGAGCACGCCCCAGGTGAAGGCGCCGTGGGCGCCGCCGCCCTGGAGGGCCAAGTTCAGTCGAATGTGGCGCCGGAACAGCCGCACGCAGTTATCCTTCGGTCGGAGTTCGCCCGATCACCGGGACGCGATGACCGTTGGACTTGCGCGAAGGCCTCATCATGTCAGGAGCCGGCGCCGCAGCGCAATGTCGCGTCTTTGCGGGGCACAGTTGCGCCCCGGCCATAGGTGCGTGCGGCGAGACGCCTCAGCAGCCCCGGATCAATAGCGGAAAGGCGAGTGCGCGGGACAACGCAAGAATTCGGTTGAATTGCTGGTGATCCACTGTCGTGCCGCGCGACAAGCACGGAACCGGTCCGCTATGGTCCCCCCCGGTAAGCAAGGAGGCGACAATGTCGGCGACATCATCACTGCGCGCGGCGATGGCCATACTCACCGTCTTGGGATTTGGAGCGATATCAGCGACGTCGGCGCTTGCCGGCTGCAAGACACACGCCCATACGGGCTCGGCGAGCGGCTACCTCAAAGGGCTCACCGGAGTCGAGGCACGGGCGGACTGGCGCTACAAGGTCACGATGCACGACGATATCACTTACGCGCTGTGGACGATGGCCAAGAACCGCGGGACGAAATGCCAACAGCGTGCCGATACGAAGTGGGTGTGCGTCGCCCGAGGGACGCCGTGCAATTGAGCACCTAGCCATTCGAGTAGCCGCCAGCCATCGAAATTAGCTCGAACCTCCGCACGCGGCCTAGTGTGCGGGGCCTCCTAGCCGTCTCGGAACCCGGGAGACGCAAGCGCGTTTTCTAGCCGAGCAAATGGAGGTTCCAATGTCTGGAAATACGGCATGGATCGCGATTGGCGCGGTCTTGCTTGCGGTCACGGCTGGTTTGGTCGCAGCGGGACTGGATGAAGCGCCAAGCACGGGGGCCAAGCCTGTGGACGAGACGACCGGGCGCATCGAGGCGCCCTTCACGATGGTCGAACGGGATCGCGACTCGACTCGCGTTCAAGCGCCCTTCGTCGACATCGAGGTTCCCCGCGATCGCAAGTAATTCCAAGTTCTTTTTTGAGATGGCGCGCTCTCCCAGCGCGCCATTTCTTTCCACCGCTGTTCGAGGCTTGGCAGCTTCGCAGTGCCGTCTAGAGCTCTGCAAACCGACCTGCTGGCCGGCATGTCCAGCGCTTGGCAAACCACTTGGGGTGCCCCTCGGACCATTTGGCGATCTCGACGGGGCTCATCATCATGCATTGCATGGGCGAGACGTCGTCGTCGGCAAAGGCGAGAGGCACCTGCTTGCAACGTTGAGGATCGTCGACCAGGCACGCGGAAAGGACTAGCTCGATCATCTTGTGGCTCCTAATTTTGAAGTGACAACACCGAGGTGCTCGAATTGGTTCCGAGAACGGGGCACCGGGCGTCGCACTGGAGCCGATCTAAACTCAGGAACGCCGACAGAGGGGCTATGGGTTCAATGCCGCTCGGCAATGACGGTCGCCAAGTGGCGCGTCGGGGCACAAGAAATGAAAACTCGAACCGGCCCTGCCTGGGGCCGTGACAGATCCGCGGGCCGCTCCCGCGCCGGAGCGGAACCTCACGGGGTTAGATCTTGGCGATCTGGCCGGCGGGGCGGCATGACCAGCGCTTGGCGAAATAGTTAGGATGGCTCTCGGACCACTTCGCGATCTCGGCAGGGCTCTGCATCAGGCACTGCATTGGGGTCATGCCCTCGGCCATATAGACCAAGCTCACGTCCTTGCATTTGTTGGGATCGCTGAGAAGGCAGACGGAGACGACAAGTTCTAGCATTTGTGCACCCCGAGTGAGTGTTACCCGCATGTCGCAGGCGCTAACCCCAGGGGCGCATCGTCCCGTAATTTTTTTCTTCTTGACCAAACGGTATGCGGCGAATCGGAGCCGCACAAGGTTCAAAGATAGGCAGGAAATGCTAATGATTTATGCTGCGACCTTTAAGCATCATTGTCACGGGGGCTGATTTCTCGGCAAAAGACGCGGCGTTGTGCGGAGCATTGCGAAAAGCATTGCTCCCGATGGCGCTGCGCTCGCCGCCCAATTTCTAATCATATGGTCAGATTGTCTCACTATTTCTGTTGCAGTCCTGCATCACTCGACAGTGACCCGAGGAACGCGGCGAGCGCCGCCCGTTCGGTTTCCGAGAGCCTGAGATCGCGGACGACATTGGCGTCGAGGGACGGGCGCGCGACGAGCTTGCCGGCATAGTGGTCGACCACGGCCTCGAGCGTCGGCAGCGATCCGTCGTGCATGTAGGGCGCGGTTCGCGCCACCTCGCGCAGGCTCGGTGTCTTGAACTGGGCGAGCCCCGGCACGCCGCCCGCGACGGCCCCGCGGCCGGGGTCGTTGCCGGCGAGTCCGATGTCGTGGAAGGCATCGTCGGTGAAGCGCCATCCGCCGTGGCAGGCGACGCATCCCGCCTTGCCGACGAAGAGATCGAAGCCCTCTTTCTCAATCGCCGAGAGGGCCGCATCGTCGCCCTCGACCCAGTGGTCGAAAGGCGCCACGCCGGAGGCGAGCGAGCGCTCGTAGGTCGAGAGCGCGGCGAGGATCGCCGCCTCGCTGATCCCCTCCTCGCCGGGAAAGGCGCGCGAGAACCGCGCGGCCATCTCCTGGTCGCTCCTCAATCGCGCGACGACCGTTGGAAAGTCGCCGGCAAGCTCGTCCGCCGCCTCGATCGGGAACCGCGCCTGCGCCTCGAGAGATGCGGCGCGCCCATCCCAGAAGAACTCTCTTCCCCACGCGAGGTTGTAGAGCGTCGGGACATTGCGGGCGAGACGGGCTCCGCCGATCCCCGCGCCCGTTGCGCGTCCGTCCGTGAACGCCCGCGACGGGTCGTGGCAAGAGGCGCACGAGCGGTCGCCGGCGCCCGAAAGGCGCGTATCGCGAAAGAGGTCATGGCCGAGCGCTATCCGTTCCACGTCGGATAGCGCGGGCGGCGCGATTGCCGGCCGGGCGAAGATCGCCCGCCATACGGCATTGCGCGAGGGTGCCTCTTCGCCTGCGGCAGGCGCGGCCGCGACGGCAAGAAGACCGAGGGTCAGCCAAGCGATGCGCAAGTATCCTGTCTCGACTTGAGGAAAACGCCGATCGCCCGCCAATCGTAGACTCAAGGCGCCCGTTCGGCGATATGGGGCAGGCTCCTCGTCATTTTGAGGTCGCGATTGGCCGGTGCCGCAGCCCAGATCGCGATCGTTCTTGGAACGTGAATCGTGCTCTAGGGACGAAGTCATGGAAAGTGCCGCGCCCCCCAGTTCGGAAACCGACCGCCTGAGCGACCTTATCTCCGCCGCGCTGCTCGCGCCGGTGCGCGCCTTCAAGCCTGTCTACCTGCCGCTCCTCATGGTCTATTTCGCCTACGGGGCGCTCGGCCTATTTGCGGTCGCGGACAGCTTCTGGGTCAAGAAGGAATTGTCGCTATCGCCGGCGGCCCTGGCCCAGCTCGGCGTCTGGCTGACCTTACCATGGGCCATGAAGATGGTGTTCGGCGAGCTCGTCGACACGGTGCCCATCGCCGGCTCCCAGCGGCGCGTCTACGTCCTGATCGGCGCGTCGATGATCGCGGCCGGCCTCCTCCTGCTGGCAGGCGCCGCGGGCAAGTGGCTCACCTTCGCGGCGCCCGAGCGGCTCTACGTCATGGCCCAGCTTCTCATCGTCATCGGCGTCGTGCTTCAGGACGTCGTCGCCGACGCCATGAGCACGGAGGTTGTGCCGCGCACGCTCCCCGACGGAACGGCGCGCCCCAAGGCCGACGTCGACCGCGACCTCGGCATGGTGCAAATCCTCGGCCGGCTCGCGCTCTCGGCCGGCGCCTTCATCGTCGCCGGCCTCGGCGGCCTGCTCGCTCGCGTCTATTCCTACGACACCGTGTTCCTGATCTCGCTCGTCATTCCGGTGATCTCGGCCTCCGGCGCGCTGATCGTCAAGCTCGACACCAGCGAGACCCGCCCGACGGACTGGCGAATTCTCGGCGGCGGTCTCCTGTTCGGCGCCGTCGTCGCAGCCCTTGCCCTCGGCGGCGTGCCCTACGATCAGGAGCTCGTGTTCGTCATTTCCTTGAGCGTCGTCGTCGCCATGCTCGCACGGGTGACCGCCGACATGGCCCATGAAACGCGTCTCAAGATTCTCTATGCGGCGCTCATAATCTTCGCCTTTCGCGCGACGCCGAGCGTCGGCGAGGGCTACCGGTGGTTCACCATCGACGTGCTCGGCTTCGACGAGGCGTTCTACGGCGTGCTGGCGCAGATCGGCGCCGGCATCGGTCTCGTCGCCGCCTGGCTGCTCTCGGACGCGATCACGCGCAAGCCGGTCGCGACCGTGCTTCTGTGGCTGACGATCCTCGGCACCATCCTCTCCCTTCCGACCCTCATGCTGGTCTACCGCATGGACCTCTGGACGGAAGCGACATTCGGATTCGGCGCACGCACCATCGCCATCATCGACGCGGCCGCAGCCTCCCCCCTCATCCAATTGAGCATGGTGCCGCTGCTCACCCTCATCGCGATCTATGCCCCGCCCGCCCATCGCGCGACGTGGTTTGCGCTGATGGCCTCGTTCCTGAACCTCGCCCTCGTCGCCGGACAGCTCGCGACGAAGTACATGAACCGGCTGTTCGTCATCGAGCGCGGAGCCTACGAGGAGCTGCCGGCGCTCGCCGTGACCGTCATCGTAATCGGTCTCGTCGTACCCCTAGCGGCAATTCTGGCGTTCGGCCGGCGCATCAGGTAGTCGAGGACCGTGGCGCTCCGAGCACGCCCGGTGTGCTGAATTGTCGGCTCGGCCGGTCGGGCCTTGATTTCCGCCGCGCCGCCATCCATCCAACATTAAACTGCCGCTTACGGGAGCCAGGCTCGAGGGTGAGCCGCGGCCATACGAGAGCCGGCAACACTTCGACCGCAAGGGGGGAAAACCTATGCCGAGCACGACGTACCGCGCCGATGGCGCGGGAGCGCCTTTGCGGCCACTGACCTGGCGCTCGGCCCTCAAGCGCGCCTTGCTCGGTGTCATCATCCTCGCCGCCACGATGGGCGGCGTCGCCTGGCTCACCTACGCCTCGATCGAGCCCGAGCCCGGCCAGACGGCGAAGACGGTTAAGCCCCAGCGCGCGCCGGCTGACGGCAAGGCGCACCTTTTCGCGCCACGCTCCCGCAGCCGGAATAGCTCATTCGCATTTCTTGACGGGTGATCGGGGGAGCCGTTCCGGCTATTCTCCGATGGCGGCGGCTGCCAAGCGCGGCGCCACCCCAAGAGCGAGCACACCCAATGTCCGGGTTCGAATTCCTTCTGATCATCGTCGTCGGCGCCGGCGCCTTCTATGCCGGCTACCAGATCGGCCGGGCCTCTGTGCTCAACGCCGAGGCCCGCCCGTTGCCGGACGAGGAGGCCTCGCCGCTCCCCGGCCCACGCGCGGGACCACTTGCGGAGCCTTCCTCGCCACCCGCTCGGCCGCGCGGACCGCCGCCTCCCGCTTCGGCCGGCGAGCGCGACGGCCGCACGATCTCCCAGCCTGCTCCAGCCTCGCGCCGCCCACCCCCGCCCGCCGCGGCCGGACTTCTCGGGACCGGCGACGGGGGCGAAAGCTCTCGAGACAAGCCCACCAAATCCCGCCACTCGTGATCTCCATTCGCGCTTTGCAAAGATCTCCCTGATGCGACTTGTCATGCTGGCTCGCAACCCGAGCCTCTACTCCCACAGGAAGCTCGCCGCTGCAGCGCGGGCGCGCGGGCACACGATCGACGTCATCAATACGCTCCACGTCCACATGAACATTACCTCGAACCGCCCCGTGCTGCGTTTTGGAGGCAAGCCGCTCCCTCTCTACGATGCGGTCATCCCGCGCATCGGCGCCTCCATCACCCACTATGGGCTCGCGGTCCTGCGCCAATTCGAGATGCAAGGCGTCTATCCGGTGAACGAGAGCGTCGCGATCGGCCGCTCGCGCGACAAGCTCCGCGCGCTCCAGCTCCTCGCGCGCGCCGGCATCGGTTTGCCGGTGACTGCGTTCGCCCACGGGCCCCGCAAGGCGGAAGACGTGATCCAGGAGGTCGGCGGGGCGCCGGTCGTCATCAAGATCGTCGAGGGCACGCAGGGCGTCGGCGTCATCCTCGCCGAGACCGAGGCCTCGGCCAAGTCGATCATCGAGGCGTTCAGCGCCGCCAACGTTAATATCCTGGTCCAGGAGTATATCGCCGAGGCGGAGGGCAGCGACGTGCGCGCCCTCGTCGTCGGCGGGCGCGTGATCGGCGCCATCCGGCGCATCGGGAGAGCGGGCGAATTCCGCTCGAACCTACATCGCGGCGGATCTGCAGTTGCAGCGACCATCAGCGAGGAGGAGCGCGCGACGGCGATCAAGGCGGCCGCTACTCTCGGCCTCAACGTCGCCGGAGTCGACATGCTGCGCTCGGATCGCGGCCCGGTTGTGCTCGAGGTCAACTCCTCGCCGGGCTTGAAGGGCCTCGAGCAGGCGACCGGGCTCGATGCGGCGGGCCCGATCATCGCCTTCATCGAGGCCGCGGCACGCCCCGGCGAAACGCGAACTCGCGGCCACGGCTAAGATTTATCGACCTCTCCGGTCCCGAAAGACGGCCTCGTGTTCGATATCGCCGCGCTTGATAGGCGGCCGACGGCTCAAGTATGATGGTTGGATGGGGTCGAGGCCGCCCCTTCGGGAGGAGCGCACTCCTGGCGCCAGGGAACGTCCTGAATGACGGAGCAGCAAAAGCACTTTCCCGAGTTCTACGTCACGACTCCACAGCCCTGTCCCTATCTGCCGGGCCGCCTCGAGCGCAAGCTGTTCACGCACCTCACGCACGAGAAGCCGTCGACGCTGATCGACAATCTTTTGAAGGGCGGTTTCCGGCGCAGCCAGAACATCGCCTACATGCCCTATTGCGAGGGCTGCCACGCTTGCGTCTCGGTTCGCGTTCTCGTCGACGAGTTCAGGCCGAGCCGCGCCATGCGCCGCGTGGTCGACAGGAACCGCGACCTCGTCGCAAGGCGCATCGCGCCGGTTCCGACCTCCGAGCAGTACGGCCTCTTTCGCGGCTACATCGACGCGCGCCACTCCGACGGCGGCATGGCGGACATGACCGTCCTCGACTATGCGATGATGGTCGAGGACAGCATCGTCGATACCTTCCTCACCGAATACCGCTTGAAGCCGGAGGAGCCGCTCGCTCCCGGAGCGGGGCCGGGCGCGCTCGCCGCAGTGGCCCTCTGCGACCGTCTCTCCGACGGCATCTCGATGGTCTACAGCTTCTATGAGCCCTCCGAAGAGGCACGCAGCCTCGGCACGCACATGATCGTCGAGCACATCGAGCATGCGCGCCGCCTGGGCCTGCCCTACCTCTATCTCGGCTACTGGATCGATGGCTCGCGCAAGATGAGCTACAAGATGCGCTTTCAGCCTCTCGAGCGTCTCGGGCCGAACGGTTGGACGCGGAGCTGACACCTCAGCGGATCTCTCGGCCGGACGCCTCTCGGCCAATGGACGACGCGCGGCTTAGGGCGCGAGGGCCTTCTCGAGCTTCTCGAACATGTAGCTCCACTTGGCCGTCTGCGTGTCGACCAGCACCTGCATGTGCGCCCTGAGCCCGACGAGCATGGCGCAGTCCGGGGTCTTGGCCGCCGAGCCCTCCTGGCCCATGGACGAGATCTCGGCGAGAAGCTCGTTCGACTTCGTATCGAACACCTCGATCTGCTCGTCCTTCACGTAGGGCGCCGCCTCCTTCAGGAACTGGTCGTTGCTCCAGCCCTGCTTCTCCTTGAGCAGACGCAGCTTCTCCTGGAACACGGGCCGGTGCTTGGTGTTGAGATCGCGCAGAGCGGCCGCGGCCTCGTCCACGACCCCCTCGAACTCGGACTTTGCGCAGGCGGTGGCGGGCTCCTCGGCTCGCGTTGCAGATGCCGCCGCCATGACGGCGAGCGCCAGCGCCGCGATCACGATCATCTCCTTCCCCGGCGCGAGTTTTCTGCGTTTTTCCATGCCCTGTCGTACCGACCCCCATTGCCGGTGGCAAGGAGAGGGGCGTGGCCGGACGGCGACACGGGGCGCCGCCGAGAGGACGATGCATCAGAACGCGGGACCGAAGCGGTTCGAGCGCGGGAAGCCCTTCGGTGCAAGGCGTCCCGACTGGGCGCGGACGCCAATCCAGTCGCCGAGCTCGCCCCAGGGCAGTGTGAAGAGCCGCCCCGCCGAATCGAGCCACGTCAGCCCGTCCGCTTTACGGAAGATACGCGCGTCCTCGAGCCCGCCGTCCTTGAAGCGCTGCATGATCACGCCCCTGCCGCGGCCCATCTCGGGGAGCTCGTCCAAGGCAAATACGAGCATCTTCCGGTTCTCGCCGATTGAGGCGACATGATCGCCGTCGACGGGGACGCAGAGACGCGCCTCCTCGGGCGGCGTGACGTTGAGCACCTGCTTCCCCTTGCGGGTCGACGCCACGATCTCGTCCTCGGGCACGATGAAGCCGTAGCCCGCCGTCGAGGCGACGAGGAGGCGGCGCCCCGGCACGTAGACGAAGCACGCGACGAAGTCGTTGTTCTCCTCGAGATCGACCATGAGGCGCACCGGCTCGCCGTGGCCGCGCCCGCCGGGAAGCTGGCTCGCCTCGAGGGTGAAGAAGCGGCCGTTGGTCGCGAATAGGATGAGCTTGTCGGTGGTCTGCGCGCGGATCGCGTGCTTGAGACTATCGCCCTGCTTGAAGTCGAGCTTCGAGACGTCGTCCTGGTGGCCGCGCAGCGCCCGGATCCAGCCCTTTTCCGACAGGATGACGGTAATCGGCTCGCGCTCGATCAGCACCTGGTCGAGGTCGGCTTCGACCGCAGGCGCGTCGGCAAACGAGCTGCGCCGCGCCCCGAGCTCGGTCTTCTTCGAATAGCGGTCGCGGACCGCCCGCACCTCGTCGGCAATGCGCACCCACTGCAGCTCGTCCGACTTCAGGAGCTGCTTTATTTCGCGACGCTCCTTGGACAGCCGGTCGTGCTCGGCGCGGATCTCGACCTCCTCGAGCTTGGACAATGATTTGAGCCGGAGATTGAGGATCGCGTCGGCCTGCACTTCGGTGAGCTTGAACTTGGCGATCAGCTTCGCCTTGGGGTCGTCCTCGTGGCGGACGATGCGGATCACCTCGTCGAGATTGAGGTAGGCGATGAGATAGCCGTCGAGCACCTCGAGCCGGTGCTCGATCTTCCTCAAGCGGTACTGGGAGCGGCGCACGAGCACGTCGACGCGATGCTCGAGCCACTGGCGCAATACGTCGCGCAACGAGAGCACGTTCGGGATCTGCCCCGCCGAAAGGACGTTCATATTGAGGCCGAAGCGCACCTCGAGCTCGGTCAGGCGATAGAGGCTCTCCATCAGCAGCACGGGATCGACCGCGCGGCTCTTGGGCTCGAGCACGAGGCGGATCTCCTCCGCGCTCTCGTCGCGCACGTCCGCGAGCAGCGGCACCTTCTTTTCCGTGAGTAATTCCGCGATGCGCTCGACCAGCTTCGCCTTCTGCACCTGATAGGGAATCTCGGTGACGACAATCTGCCAGGTGCCGCGGCCCGCCTCCTCCTTCTCCCACTTGGCGCGCAGACGGAACCCGCCGCGCCCCGTCTTGTAGGCCTCGAGGATGTCGGCCCGCGGCTCGACGATCACGCCCCCGGTCGGGAAGTCCGGCCCCGGGATCATCTCGACCAGCTTCTCGATGGTCGCGTTCGGGTGCTTGATCAGATGGAGC
This sequence comes from uncultured Alphaproteobacteria bacterium, assembly GCA_963740475.1. Lineage (GTDB taxonomy): Bacteria > Pseudomonadota > Alphaproteobacteria > Rhizobiales > Hyphomicrobiaceae > Hyphomicrobium_C. The sequence continues at coordinate 82,843 of CAVUEM010000012.1, forward strand.
AGCGCGTTCGCCAGCTCCTCGACGTTGTGGGGGGGAATGTTGGTCGCCATGCCGACCGCGATCCCCGACGACCCGTTGGCGAGGAGGTTCGGGAACGCCGCCGGCAGCACGATCGGCTCGCTGTTGGTCGCGTCGTAGGTCGGGCGGAAATCGACCGTCTCCTCGTCGATGCCGTCGAGGAGGGCGCCGGCGACGTCCGTGAGCCGGCTTTCGGTGTAGCGCATGGCGGCGGCGTTATCGCCGTCGATGTTGCCGAAGTTGCCCTGGCCGTCGACGAGAGGATAGCGAACGGCGAAACTCTGCGCGAGGCGCACGAGCGCGTCGTAGATCGCCTGGTCGCCGTGGGGGTGAAAGTTGCCCATCACCTCGCCGACGATCTTGGCGCATTTCTTGTAGCCGGCCTCGGGGTCGAGCTTCAATTCGCGCATGGCGTAGAGGATGCGCCGGTGCACGGGCTTCAACCCATCGCGCACATCGGGGAGCGCGCGGTGCATGATGGTCGAGAGCGCGTAGGCGAGGTAGCGCTCCTCGAGCGCGTCCTTCAAGTTCACGGGCTCGATCGGGCCGGGGCCCGGCAGAATCGGTTTCTGGCTCATGGGGATGGGCTAGCGCGGAAGGCGGCGCCGAACAAGTCCGGGTTGTGGATGCACAGGCAGCTACCGAGCCAGGCACACGCGTGGTAGAAGATTACGAAATCTGAAGCTTTCGCTTGAAACCATGCTGATCGAGCTCAAACCACGGATCGAAGCCCTGCTCAAGGCGCAGGTGGCGGCCGGGCATTACGCCTCGATCGAGGACGCCCTTACGGCCGCCGTGCTCGGTGCATCTCCGAGCGATGAAAAGCTCGGCGATCTCAGCTGGGCGCGATCGCAACTCGACGAAGCCGACGCGGCGATAGCCGCAGGGCGAACGCACACCGAGGAAGAGACCTTCGCGGACCTCGAGCGCCGTCTGGGCAAACTTTGAGCGATGGTCTCGGTCCGTTACGCGGCTCCCGCCAAGAACGACCTTGTAGAGATCGCGGACTACCTGGAACGAGAGGCTGGCGCGCGAGTCGCCAGGACCGTGCTGCAGCGCATTCGCCGCCAGGTTCGCACGCTCGAACGCGACGCCTATCGCTACAGGGAGCGACCCGAGCTCGGAGCGGGCCGCCGCGCCATCTTGATCGGCCCCTGGATTGCTTTTTACCGCATTGAGGGCGACACGGTCCGAGCGCGTCCCGGGTTGTGGATTCACACCGGGGACGCCGCGGGTCTCGATCCGCTCCGTTTACCCTCGCCCCGCTCCCCGCGAGGTTTGCGTTGCCAGGATGTCCTTGGCGTCGTTTATTGTCCGTGTTCACTCAAAAGGCCCAAGCTCGATGGTCCTGCGTCATGTCGCAATTCGGCTCCTCCTCACGGCGATCCTCTTCTCGTTGTCGGTCGAGGTGCAGATGGCGCGTGCGGCCGAGGAGGCGCCGACCGCCCCAGCCCCGGCACCTGACGTGGCAGCTTTCAACAGCGCGAAGGCGCTCGGCACCGTGGAGGCCTGGAATGCCTTCCTCGCCAGCTACCCGACCGGCTTTTACGCCGACTTGGCGCGCGCCTATCTGAGAACGCTGAAGGACCGGCCGACCGCTGCGACGCCGGCTGCCCCGGTCACCTACATCGCCCAGGAGCTCTCGTGCACGGAGCGGAGCAAGGTGCGCTCGCTCAACTCCGACGCTCCGACGAAGGTGACCTTCGTCAACGCTTCGCAAAGCTACCGCTCCATCCAGTGGATCGACTTCGAGGGCAAGCTCAAGGACTACGGCACGCTGAGCCCGGGCGACCAAATAACGCTCGACACGTACGTCACGCACCCCTGGCTCATCGGCACCCGGGCGAAGGAATGTCTGCATATCTTCATGCCCGACGCTGGGCCGGCGACCGTCGAACTCGCCCGGCTCGCGGACGCTGAGGAGGAGAGCCGGCCCGCGACGAAAGAGAAGCAGCCCGAAGAGCCGGCGCAGAAGAAGAGCACGCTCGTCTGCGCCAAGAACTACAAGCTTCGCAATGGAGAGTGCGTGCTCGTCCAGAACTGCGGAGCGAACGCCACGCGCAGCCCCGAGGGCGATTGCTACTGCAACAAGAATTACATGATGAGCAACGGCAAGTGCATCTGGAAGCAGGACAAGAAAGGCTTCGAGGTCGCCCCGTGGAAGAAGCAGGGCTGCTCGACGTGGCAGAAGCAGTGCAGCCAGGGAAGCAAAAAGGCCTGCGCGAAGTACGAGACAACCTGCCAGGTGAATTGACGTAGTCAGAGCGGCCGCGAGCTCGCGGGCGTCTCGGTGATGGCGCGCCTGATCGAGGCGAGAGGCGCTTGCGCATCGAACGTCACGCCATGGTCGTCCTTGGAGACACCCAGATCCCGCCAGAGCGCGTCGAGGTCGGGTGCAAAAGGCGCATCGCGCATTTTCTCGTAGAGGCCGGCCAGCACGGCTTCCCCCGTTGCATTGTCGGCCACGGCGAGGCTGCGCTCGATCGACCAGTCCTGCTCGTTGGTGCCGCCTGAGGCGAGGATGGCGCGCAGCCCCTGCTGCAAGCCGACCCGGTTGCCCGTTTGCTTGCGGATCTCGACATCGGCGAGGAGACAGAAGATGGCGCCGCCCCAATACGTACGCCCCCACGTCGGCGTGTTGTCGAGCCCGCGGTCGCCGGCTTGGGGCAAGCCTTGCGGCATGTCGCGCACGAAGCTGCTCCAGATTTTCTCCTCCGTAAGGTCGCCCGCCTGAACGCGCGCGATGGACTCGACATAGACGGCGAGCCCTTCCGCCAGCCAGAGATGCGAGCGCGCCAAGTCCGGGAGCGCCAAGTGCACCATCTCGTGCACCGCCATCCAGTCTCGCACGAGATCGCCCTCGGTCGTCTCGCGGCCGACCAGGAGACGGATCGCGGCGCCGCGATAGCCGAACGCTTGGCCCCCCTGCACGCCTCGCCCCGGAACCGGAACGACGAGGAGCCTCGCCGATCGCACGGGGAACTCCCCGTAGTAGACGGAGACGGCTTTCGCCGATCGCTCGAGCCAGCTCAAAATGGATTGGCGCGGGAGAGCGAACTCGCCGGGAGCAAACCCGACGTTGAGCACGCCGCCCCCGACCGTGACCGGCGTGGTCGCGAGCTTGTCGAACGCGTCGTAGGGCATGCGCTCGCCCCTGAACGAGGGCGTGGCGGACGCCGGGCACGAGAGAGACGTCGCAAGGAGCAATGCCGACAAAAAAAACTGAGCGAATCTGACCATCTGGCCGAGCCTCCGGTTGGCACAAAGCACTGAGATGGTGTCTGACCGACGCCGAGTTAAGGGTTGTCGGGCGCATGGGGATCGAGAGCGCGATGGCGGGGGTGCGCGCGCAAAACCTCGGTATGCTGAAGTCGAGCCAACCGCATCGGCGCGGCCATGTAGGCCGGCGGGGGTGGGGCTGGCCCAGGTGCGCTGCTCGAGCGCGTGCTTGCCTTCGCGCGATCGATCGGGCGGAGCAGCAGAACCGCCCGCTGGCTCATCGGGTTGGGCTAGGACGGGCGGGGCCCCGGGCAAGCCCGGGTTGTGGATGCATTCCCAAACCGGGCACGTCCCGCTATGCAGTTGTCGCAAATACGGATAAATCCAACTGCGATAAACCCCCAATCCTTTAAGGGCGTTTCATGGCCAATTCTTATAAAATGCGTATCTCCCGCCTAACAGTGGATAAGTTGGGAGTTAGATTATATGACAAAGTCTCGGCTGTAATTGCTGAGCTCGTATCTAATAGCTACGATGCGGACGCTACAAACGTCTATATAGAAGCTCCTCTTGGCGAGTACCTGGCCAATAAGACTGGTGGAAAAATCCATGATAGGGACCTCGCGATTCATGTTGTTGATAACGGCATAGGGATGACCCCAGAGGAGGTCAATGACTTCTATCTGCGCGTCGGCGCGGAACGCCGCACCGAGACAAAGAGAGGTCGTGGTGATCTATCCCCAAAGTTTAGACGACGCGTGATGGGGAGAAAGGGCGTGGGAAAGCTTGCACCATTTGGGATTTGTCAGACCATCGAGGTGCTATCATCGGGCGGCGAACCGATCACTCGCAAGCGACGAGATGGCTCTAAGGAAAAGGGATACCTCACAGCCCACATAATCCTCGACCGCGCGAAGATACTCCAAGATACGGATTTCGACTATAAACCCACGCTCGGTTCGCTAGATGACAGCCTACAAAAAACGGCGGGCACCCGCATCACTCTTCGCGGTTTTTCATATAGAAAAGTTCCGGATGCTAGCACCTTCGCCCGGCAATTGGCTCAAAGGTTCGGCCTTTCCTCCGCAAATTGGCGAATTCGCGCTGCGGGACACCGCCAAAACGCTCCACGATTTCGAGTATGAAACTCTCGTGGGTGCTCTAAGTATTCCTCTTATTCCGGAAACAAAATTGGAATTCGTGGGCCCCGTCGGCCCTAATTTGGTTTGTGCTACAGCTCAGGGGTTCTCTGCTAAAAGCTTCGATGGCACGTTGATAGCGGATCTTGAGGCAGGATTTTTTCACGAGAATTCGTTCTATCCAATAACAGGATGGATGGGTTATTCCAAGGAGCCGTTAAAAGACGACCTGATGGCCGGCATTCGAGTTTATTGTCGAGGGAAAATCGCCGCCCAAACAATGCTTTTCAATAAGGGGGCAGGCTTTCATGGCGAGCACAGTATTCGATCGTATCTCGTCGGGGAGGTGCATGCCGACTGGCTCGACGCGGACGAAGATTTGATTCTCACTGATAGGCGAGATATCCTGTGGTCCCACGAGATCGGGGCTGCAATTGCCACAGGCTTGTTCCGAAGGTCTTTGCTTGGCATCAGGGTCGCGTCAGGTTCGTGGCTTGATTGCGTGATTTCTCCCCACGCGACTTTTCACTTACAATTATTCGTCCCACCTTGCCATGCCTCCCCTCAATTACAGCCGATCCCCGTCCACCCGGGTCGCCTTGGGAGGCGTACCGATTGGCGGGTCCGAGCCGGTGGTCAGCGCCGCCCCGCGGCGCTGTCCGCCGTCAATATCGACACGGCGAGCGTTTCCAGCGTGCCGGCGTCGCGCTCGCCCTCGACCCGGAGCTGGAAAATCAGCGCCGCGACCCGGTCGCGCTGCACGCGATCAGCTTCGGCGAAGGTGAGGCCGAGCTGCCGGCACGCGGCGTCATAGGCGCGGCGCATTGCGGTCAAATCCTCGTTGGTGAAATTCTGCATTCCCCTCTCCTCCCTGCAGCGTCTAAGCGCCGTTCGCTCCGGCCGTGACGCTCATGGCCAACGATACACCGGATGCCCCATAAAACGAGCGATGGGCCGGGCCGTCAACACCGGCAACGCTGCTTCTGCGCCGAAACTTCCACCTTGTCTGGGGTCCCGCCTGCGCGGGAATGACGGTTTGGATGTGACGATCGGCTCGCCCCAATACAGCGTCATCCCCGCGGAGGCGGGGACCCAGAACACGTCGCAGCATGGGTGCGGGTTGAGAGGAATCGCGCGGCGGACGCAAAAACTAATCCCCCTCTCCTCCCGCGCCCTTACACTTGCGCCGCCCGTCCCGCTGGGGTCGCCGTCCGGAGGCGTCCTGAAGGCGAGGGGCGGGCCCGAGCTCCGAGGGAAGTGCCGACTGACGCGGCCGGTGTCCCTCAGGCGCGTCTGCCAATCGCCGGTGGCAACATCGGTACCGCGGAGGCTTGCGGCTAAGCGAGGCGCGGGACGTTGGGACGTGCTTCACCCAACGCAAAGCTCGGAAAGCGGGGCGCCGGTGCGCCTTGTTACATCCTACGGACGACCGTGGTGCACCCGCGCCCCGCTTCCCCACCCCATCCCCTCGGGCGACATGCGCCGCGAGGACATCGCTGTCTTCCCCCTCTCCCCGTCTTTACGGGGAGAGGGGATAGTCGGCTCATGCCACGCCCGGCTCGCCGGCGCGGCCGATCACATAGGCGGCGAGGCTCTGAAGGCGCGGGTCGATCAGGTCGCGCGTGCCCTTGTCGGCCGCGAGGCGCGCGTAGGCCTCCGTCAGCCGCTGCCAGCGGCCTTCGAGGGCGGCCCGCAGCGCGTCCTCGGAGACGTCGCTCGCCGCGCGCACCATGAGGTCGACGCTGTAGCGGGCCGCCCCGCGCGCCACCTCGCTCCGCTCGAAGCCGTCGGCGCGCGTGATGCGCGCGAGCTCGATCGCCACGTCCCAGTGCTCGGAGGCCGCGATGTCGAGAAGGCAAAGCAAGAGAAAGGTGTCGTACTTTTGCCCGAAGTGGCCTTCGAGCTCGAGGCTATAAGTGAAGGTCACCGGCAGGCGATCGCGGAGCGGAATGTTGTCGCGCGGCCCCCGCCCGCTCTCGGGGCCGACGAGCCCCATCCTCCGCGCCCAGAACCCGATGCACTCGTTGCAGATCGACGCCTCGCCGAGCGCCACGAGATTTTCCACGTCGCCCGCCGGCTTGCCGCAGAAATTGCACACCGCTTGACTGCCCATGTACGCCCCCTCCAACTGACTTCGGTTGAATATTCCCGGTTATGTCGCAATGGCGTCGTAATCGTGTTGGAGGAACCGCAAGCCGCCGCCCTCGCGGCCTTTGACGCAGCGGTCGTGTCACGTTCGCCACGGGGCGCGCGCCACCCGGCAAATCCATTCTCCGCAACGCCGCATCCAAGCAACGCACGCCATGCCCGCCGCCCTCCCCGACATCCCCGCCGTCGAGACCGCCATCGTCGCCATGACGAACACGTTTCGCGCCGAGCATCAGCAGGGCGCCGTCGCGCCCGATGGGAAGCTTGCTGCGGCGGCGCGCGCCTACGCGCTCTTCCTCGCCAAGTCCGGCGCCTTCTCGCACGAGGCCGACGGCCGCCAGGCCGGCGACCGTGTCTCGGCGCAGGGGTATCAGTGGTGCCAGGTCGGAGAGAACTTGGCGCTCAACCTCGACAGCCGCGGATTTGCCGCCCGCGATCTCGCCAAGAAAGCGGTCGAAGGCTGGATCAACTCCCCCCATCACCGCGCCAACATGCTGGCGCCCGACGTGACCGCGATCGGCGTCGGCGTGGCGAAGGCTCCCGACAAGGGCCCGAAGTACATATCCGTTCAGCTGTTCGCGCGCCCGAAGTCGCTCGAGGTCCAGTTCCAGATCTCGAACACGCTGAAGGACCCCGTCTCCTACTCGTTCGGCGGCGAGACGCACGAGGTGCTGCCGTCGTTCTCCGTCACGCACACCTCCTGCGCGTCCGGCCCCCTCACGTTCGAGAAGTTAGGCAAGGGGCTCGGCACCAAGCCTCTCACGATGCGCTATCAGGCCGCCGACGGCACCGTCTATCGGCTCGAGCCCGACGCGGCCGCGGGCGTCAGGATCGAGGTCGCGCCTCTCGAGCGTATCAGGTAGGGGTCGCGGCGGACGCGCGCGTGAGAAGGGTCACGAGGCGGTGGCGGACCTCCGGCATGGTGTCCCCGCGAGGGGCGAGGACGCGCGCCTCGAGGAAATGGCCGGTCAAGGCGAAGCCGGCCTCGATGTCTTGCCCCGTCACCGGACCCTCCCGGCTCGCGAGCAGGAATTGGGGAAGGGCCAACAGGCGCTCTTTGTACGGCTCGGCCGCGGCGCGCGAGACGGCGCGCCCCGTGCGGGGGGAGACGTAAGTGAGGTCTTCCGTCGTCCCCGTCGCCGCGCAGCGCGATAGGTCGAGACCGAAGCCGAGCTCGTCCAAGAGCGCCATCTCCCAGCGCACGACGAGGGCCGGCCAGACGCTCGCGTCGTCGAGGAAGCCCAACACGAACAGCGTCACCTCGAAGAGATTGGGGTGCGGGTCGCGCTCGGGGAGGAGGCGGGCCAGCGCGCAAAGGGAGGTGAGCGCGGCCAGCGCGGGCGGATCGTTCATGGCGTCGGCGGCATACCCGTGCCTCAATTCGAGCGACATGTGCCCGAGGTGCTCGCTCAAGCGCGCCTTCCAGGTCGCGTCGACGTGATTGCCGGTCTGGAGCACGGGGCGCAGCTTGCGCGAGCGCCCGCCGTGGACGAGGCCCAAGTGGCGACCGTGGGCGCGCGTGAACAGCTCGGCCACGGCGGCCGTCTCGCCGTGCGGGCGTGCCGAGAGGATGACGGCTTCGTCGGACCACTGCATCGGGCCATCTTACATCCGCCGGCGGCGCTGCAAGAGCGGACTCACATCTCGATCCGCTCGTCGCGCAAGTGCTTGCGGTCCGGCGCCTGCTCGACGGTGCAGGGGCGGCCGCGCGCCACGCACTCGTAGCCGCCGGCCTTGCCCGGAACGCACGCGAGCATCTTATCCGCGGCAATGCGCCAGTTGGTATAGGTCTCGCCGAGGGGGAGGACCTTCGCCTTCCAGTCGTCGAGCGACTTCTTCTTGGCGGCGAGCTCGTCGGGATCGGTGAAGACCTCGCTCGTCACGAGCGCGCCGCACAAGCGCACGGCGCTCTCGGACGGATGCGGGGCCGCTCCAAGGACCGCCGTCAGCAGCAGAAGGGCACATCCTCGGTTCACGGGCCGCACGGAATCACTCCTTCGGGAACTCGAGCCCCATGTCGCGGTAGCGCTCGGGATCGGCTTCCCAATTCTCGCGCACTTTGACGAACAGGAATAGGTGCACGGGGCGCTCGGCGATCGCGGACAGCTCGACGCGCGCCGCCGACGAGATCTTCTTGATCGTGGCGCCGCCTTTGCCGAGCACGATGCCCTTCTGGCCAGCGCGCGCGACATAGATCGTCTGCTCGATGCGCGCCGAGCCGTCCTTCAGCTCCTTCCACAGCGTCGTCTCGACGGCGGTCTCGTAGGGAAGCTCGTCGTGGAGATAGTGGTAGATCTTCTCGCGCGTGACCTCGGCGGCGAGGAGGCGCATGGGGAGGTCGGAGAGCTCGTCCTCGGGGTAGAGCCAGGGACCCTCGGGTGCGTGCGCGGCAAGGTAGGCCTTGAGGTCGCCGACGCCGTCGCCCGAAAGCGCCGAGATCATGAACACACGCTCGAAGGCGGTGGCCGCCGTGAGGTCCGCCGAGAGCTTGAGGAGCGCTTTCTTGTCCGTGACCCGGTCGATCTTGTTGAGCACGAGTACGCGCGGCGCCTTCGCCCCGGCAAGTCCGGCGACGATGCGCTCCACGTCCTCGTCAGCGCCCTTGGCCGCGTCGACGAGAAGCACCACCGCGTCGGCATCGGACGCGCCCGTCCACGCCGCACCGACCATCGCCCGGTCGAGGCGCCGCTTCGGCTTGAAGATGCCTGGCGTGTCGATGAAGACGAGCTGACTCGACCCCTCGATGGCGATGCCGCGCACTGGGCTCCGCGTCGTCTGGACCTTGCGCGAGACGATCGTGACCTTGGAGCCGACAAGTGTATTGACGAGGGTCGACTTGCCGGCGTTCGGCGCGCCAAGCACGGCGACGATACCGCAGCGGGGAGGCCCGCACGGGCTTGGTCCCGCAGCGTCTCGTGGCTCATCCATGGGCCCAGGCTCCGAGGACGCCTTCGCGCTCGAGCATTGCACAAGCGGCTGCCTGCTCGGCGGCGCGCTTGGAGGCGCCCTCGCCCTGCGCCGGCGGCCTCCCTCTGATGCGCACCTCGGAGGTAAAAAGCGGCGCGTGGTCGGGGCCCTTGCGCGACACCTCGACATAGTGGGGAAGCGCCAGGCCCTGGCCCTGCGCCCACTCCTGGAGCGCGGACTTGGCGTCGGCCGTGGCCTTGGGGTGCTGTTCCTTTTGGCCTTCCCAAAGACGGCGCACCACGGCGCGCGCCTTGTCGAAACCCGCCTCGATGAAGATGGCGCCGAGCACGGCTTCGACGGCGTCGGCCAGGATGGTCGCCTTCTGGCGCCCGCCGCTTTCCGCCTCGCTCTCCGAGAGCGTGAGGAACTCGCCGAGACCGAGCTCGCGGCCGACCTTGGCGCACGTCTCGCCCTTGACGAGGCGATTGTAGCGGCGCGCAAGCTCGCCCTCGTTGGCATCGGGAAAGGCCTCGTGCAAGACCTCGACCATGGCAAGGCCGAGGACGCGATCGCCGATAAACTCGAGCCGTTCGTTATCGGGGGAGGCCTTGCGCGAGCCCCGGACGCTCGCGTGCGTGAGCGCGCGCTCGAGTAGCGCCTGGCTTTTGAAGCGGTAGCCGAGGCTCTTCTCCAACGCCTTGAATTTACGCGCCCTGAACATGTGCCAACGAGGCTAATGCACGAGCTTGAAGAAACGGCTCCATCTGATGTCGAACGGCCACGTCCACGGGCTCGTCCAGCTCATCGCGCCAGGCTCGTCAACGGCAGCGGAGAAGAAAATGATGTCGGCGCGCCCCACGAGGTTAACGAAGGGCACGTAGCCGACGCCCCAAAGCGCGCGGCTGTCGGTGGAGTTGTCGCGGTTGTCGCCCATCATGAAAAAGTGGCCGGGCGGAACCTTGTAGGGGCCCACGTTGTCGAAGGGTCCGTTCGGCTCGCTATCGAGCACCGTGTATTTGACGCCGTTCGGGAGCGTCTCTTCAAACGTCGGGATCTTCTGCTCGACACCGTCCTCCTCGCGCGTCGCGAACTCGCCGTTGCGGACCTTGGGGACCGCCGTCCCGTTGATGTAGAGTACGCCGTTCTGCATGCGGATCTCGTCGCCCGGCAGCCCGATCACGCGCTTGATGTAGTCGGTCGAGTTGTCGCGCGGCAGCTTGAAGACGACGACGTCGCCGCGCTTGGGCTCGGCCGCGAAGATCCGGCCCGGAAAAAGATCGAGACCGAAGGGAAAGGAGTAGCGGCTATAGCCGTACGACAGCTTCGAGACGAAGAGGTAGTCGCCGACGAGCAGCGTCTCTTTCATGGAACCCGAAGGAATATTGAAGGGCTGGTAGAGAAAGATGCGCACGAACATCGCGATCGCGAGCGCCTGAATGACGATTTTGGTCGTCTCCCACCAACCGGACCCGCCGGCGGCCTTCACGTTCGTGTCCAGGCTCGTCTCCCTTGTCTCAAGCGGCGGGCTCGCAGGCATCATGGGCGCCTCCAAGGAACGCCCGCTATAGCCAGTTTAGGGTCCCGGCGCAATTCTACCCGGGGGCGCGCATGGTAAGCGCCGAAATGACAACGAACGCCTCCGCAAGGGGAAAATCGTCGGTCAGCGTCAAATCGATGCGCGCCTCGCACCCCTCCGGCGTGATGCATTTCAACCGCTCGGCGGCCCCCCCCGTGAGCAGCAGCGTCGGCCGCCCCGACGGCAAATTGATGACCCCCATGTCGCGCCAGAAAACGCCGGCCCGCAAGCCCGTCCCCAGCGCCTTGGCGCAGGCCTCCTTGGCGGCGAAGCGCTTGGCGTAGGACGCGGCGCGGGCCGCACGGCCGTCGGACTTCTGACGCTCCGTCTCGGTGAACACACGCTCGAGGAACCGCTCGCCGAAGCGGGCCAGCGTCGCCTCGATGCGGCGGATGTCGATCAAGTCGTTGCCGATGCCGAGGATCATGGGCTCGCCCGCTGCGTACTTTGCTGCGTCCCGGCCGCTCACGCGCTGAGCTTGTCCCGGGACTGCGCCCGCGCCTCGTCCATGAGCACACGCATGCGTCTCACCGCCGAGAAGAGTCCGCCGAAAATCGCCTCCCCGATCAGGAAGTGGCCGATGTTGAGCTCGGCGACCTCGGGCATGCGCGCGAGCGCGCCGACCGTATTGAACGTGAGCCCGTGGCCGGCGTGCACCTCGAGCCCGGCCGAGGCGGCAGTGCGCGCGGCAAGAGCGAGCCGCTCGACCTCGCGTGCGACGCCCTTCGCGTCGTCGTCGAGCGCCCGCTCGCAATAGGCCCCCGTGTGCAGCTCCACGATGTCGGCGCCAAGCGCTGCCGAGGCGGCCACTGCCGCGAGCTCCGGCTCGATGAAGAGGGAGACGCGGATGCCGGCGTCCTTGATGTCGCCGACGATCCTCTCCAGTTGGCGCTGCTGCCCAACGACATCGAGGCCACCTTCCGTCGTGCGCTCCTCGCGCTTCTCGGGAACAAGGCAGCAGGCATTGGGCACATGGCGCAGCGCGATCGCAAGCATCTCCGGCGTCGCCGCCATCTCGAGGTTCAATGGCCGCGTCAGCTCTCCCTTGAGGCGGGCGATGTCGGAATCCGAGATGTGGCGCCGGTCCTCGCGCAGGTGCGCCGTAATGCCGTCCGCGCCGGCCTCGACCGCGAGATGCGCCGCCCGCAAGGGATCGGGATGTCGGCCGCCGCGCGCGTTGCGGATCGTTGCCACATGATCGATGTTGACCCCGAGGCGCAGAGGTGCGCCGTCCCTTCTGGAAGCGGGGGACGGCGGGAGAGAAACACCGGCTGTCATGGTAACCGCTCAAACTGCAAGACTTTCCACCATACGAACTTGCGCCGGACCTGCGGGAAACGTGCGCGCCGGCCGGCGCCGACAAGCTAACGCCTCTCTCATTCGAACACACGCTCGACCTTGCTCACCACCGCTTTAGCCTTAAGGCCGGAGATGATTTGGTTGAGATGGGCAAGATCCCAGACCTCGATGCCGATCTTGAGCTCGGTAAAGTCGGACGCGCGGCGGATCATCTTGAGGTTGTCGATGTTGCCGCCCGCTTGCCCGATCACGTCGGCGATCTGCGCGAGCGTTCCCGGCTTGTTCGGGGCGGTCACGCTGATCAGCGCCGGAAAGAGCTCGGGGGTCTTGGGGTCCACGTCCCAGGCCACGTCGATCCAGCGCTCGTGCTCGTACTCCTTGAGGCGCGGCGAGTGTATCTGGAAGATCTTCACGCCCTCGCCCGGGGTCAGCACGCCGACGATGCGGTCGCCCGGAACGGCGCCGCCGGCCTCGAAGATCACCGGCATGTCGTTCCTGACGCCGCGGATCGGAATGGCGCCCGGCTTTCCTCCTCCCGTCACGTCGTCGGCCTGCCCGCCCTTCAAGCGGAACTTCAAGCCCGCGACGCGCGATAGGTTAAGCCAGCTCTTCTGGCTCTTGGCCGCCTCTTGCGCCCGGGCCGCCTCGGCGGCGCGCGCCTCCGCGTCGGGCACGAGGCGCTTCACGACATCGTCGACCTTGACCTCGTTCCTCGCCACCGCTGCGAGCAGGTCGTCGGCAGATTTCATCGAGAATGCCGACAGCACCTTCTTCAGCTGCTCGTCGTTATAGGTATGCCCGATGCGCTCGAAGGAGGCGATGAGAAGACGGCGGCCGAGCTCGGCATACTGGCGGCGCACCGCATCGCGCGCCGCGCGACGGATCGCCGACCGGGCCCGACCCGTGACCGCGAGACTTCTCCCAGGCCGCCGGTGGCGTATGCGTCTTCGAGGTCTGAATGTCGACCTCGTCGCCGTTGCGCAGGCGCGTGTCGATCGGCACGTGGCGTCCATTGACGTAGGCGCCGACCGCCGCATTGCCGACGTCGGTATGGACGGCGTAGGCGAAGTCGAGTGGCGTCGCCCCGCGCGGGAGCGCGATGAGACGCCCCTTGGGCGTGAAGCAGTAGACCTGGTCCTGAAACAGCTCGAGCTTCGTGTGCTCGAGAAACTCCTCAGGGTTCGAGCCCTCGAGCAACGTCTCGACAAGCCGGCGAAGCCAGACGTAGGGACCGTTGTCCTTCTCGACCGCAACGGAGCTTTTCGTGACCGGCCGGTCGCCGCCGTTGACCTTCTCGGGGTCTTTATAGAACGTGTGAGCGGCGACGCCGTACTCGGCGATCGAGTGCATCTCCCGCGTGCGTATCTGCAGCTCGGCACGCTGATGGCGCGGTCCCACGACCGTCGTATGGATCGACTGGTAATTGTTCTGCTTCGGCGTCGAGATGTAGTCCTTGAAGCGGCCGGGAACGGTGCGCCAGGTGGTATGTGAGACGCCGAGGACGCGGTAGCAATCGTCGATGGTGTCGACGATGACGCGGAAGGCGTAGATGTCGGAGAGCTGCTCCAAGCTGATCTGCTTGTTCGTCATCTTGCTCCAGATCGAGTAGGGTTTCTTCTCGCGCCCGGAGACCTCGGCCTTGATGCCGACCTCGGCCAGCTTCTGCGACAGCGCCTTCGCGATCTCGTCTACCAGTCCCTCGTTCTTGTCGCGCAGCTCGGCGAGCTTCTCGGTCACCGTCTTGTATGCATCGGGATAGAGCCAGCGGAAGGCCAAGTCCTCGAGTTCGTCGCGCAGCTTCTGCATACCCATGCGGCCCGCGAGCGGCGCGTAGATCTCGAGCGTCTCCTCGGAGATGCGCCGGCGGCTCTCGGCCTTCATGTGCTCGAGCGTGCGCATGTTGTGGAGCCGGTCCGCGAGCTTGACGAGAAGCACCCGGATGTCGCTCGAGATGGCGATGAGGAGCTTGCGGAAATTCTCGGCCTGCTCCGCCTGCTTCGAGACGAGGTCGAGCCGCTTGATCTTGGTGAGACCTTCGACGAGCGTGCCGATCTCGGCGCCGAACAGCTGGTCGATCTCGGCTTTCGTCGCGTCGGTGTCCTCGATCACGTCGTGGAGGAGCGCCGTCGCGATCGTCGCATCGTCGAGCCTCAAGTCTGTGAGTATCGCCGCGACTTCGAGGGGATGAGAAAAGTAGGGGGCTCCGGAGGCGCGCTTCTGGTGGCCGTGCGCCTTCATCGCGTAGACGTACGCGCGATTGAGGAGGGCTTCGTCGGCCGTCGGGTCGTACTTCTGCACCCGCTCGACGAGCTCGTACTGCCGCATCATGGGCCGTTACTCTCGGGCGCGGAACCTCATCATGCTAATGCGCCGCCAAATGATAGAACCAGTCTGCCGCCTGGCTCGAAATCCTGCAAAGGATTTGCCTCGCCGCCACGTCCAAAGAGGAGACTGGGTTAGCGTCCGCGCTCGCGCGGACCCCCGCTCCCGCCGTTCGACGACGGCTCGGAGGGCGTCATGCTCTCGAGGCCGCGCAGGAGCTGCTCCTCGGTCAGGACGTCGACCTGCGTATCGCTCGCCTGGTCGTCCCGACCGAGGATCGGGCCGCGGCGCTCCTGGACGAGAACGGGTGCCGCCCCGGCCTCGGGCTCGTCGACCTCGACGTTCTTCTGGATCGAATGGATGAGGCTCTCGCGCATGTCCTCGGCGGGGATCGTGCGCTCGGCGATCTCGCGCAGCGCGATCACCGGGTTCTTGTCGTTCTCCTGCTCGATGGTGATTGCGCTGCCGTTCGCGATGGAGCGGGCCCGATGGGCCGCGAGCAGCACCAGCTCGAACCGGTTCGGGACCTTGTCGACACAATCCTCAACGGTGACGCGCGCCATTCGCCAGCACCCTCTCTATTGCCCTTGCAGATTTCGGGAGTACTAAGACCACGGCCGAATTTGCGGCCCGCCGCTCGTGGGTCAACGGTTTTTCTCTCACGAAGAGCCGAGGAGCGCAAGCCGCCCCAGTTCGGAACCGTCTCGGTCGCGTGGAGGTTTCCGACTGAGGGCTTTGGATAAAACCGCAAAGTAATGGACGGATTGTCACACGTTTAAGTTGCACCTAAGGTTAACCCTCTCGACCCCTACAGCAGGCTGTCGGGTTCCAATATTCTTCAACAGGAGGACTTGACTCCATCTAGTATTCGTCGGCCCGAGCGATTATTGTCTTTGGACATATAAAGACCTTTTGTTTGAACGAGATTGTTGCTAGAGGCGGACGGCATTCTCCAATCACCACTTAAAAACATGCCTCGGAGGCGGGTCCTCGGCGGACCCGAGTTAGGTCACAGGTGGACACGATGCACTTCTATCCGACCGAGCGCGTGGCGCTCCTGATCGACGGCGCGAACCTCTATGCTACCTCGAAGGCGCTGGCGTTCGACGTCGACTACAAAAGGCTGCTCGCCCTCTTCCGGCAGAAGGCGCACCTCGTGCGCGCGCTCTACTACACGGCGCTTGCCGAGGACCAGGAATACTCCTCGATCCGCCCGCTGATCGATTGGCTCGACTACAACGGCTACACCATGGTCACCAAGCCGACCAAGGAGTTCACCGATGCCTCGGGCCGGCGCAAGATCAAAGGCAATATGGACATCGAGCTCGCCGTCGATGCCATGCGCCTCGCCGACAGCCTCGACCACATCGTGCTCTTCTCGGGGGACGGCGATTTCCGCGGTCTCGTCGCGGCGCTCCAGCAGAAGGGACGGCGCGTCAGCGTGGTCTCCACGCTGCAGACCCAGCCGCCCATGGTCGCCGACGAGCTGCGCCGTCAGGCCGACCAGTTCGTCGATCTTGCCGATCTCGAGCCCCTCATCTGCCGCGATCCCTCCGCCCGCGTGGCGCGCGAGCCGCGCGCCTATCCCGCGCGCAGCCAGCAGTATCCGGCGCGCGAAGGAGCGGGCTTCCAGGACTCCGACGATATATCCGAGGAAGTCTGACGCGACGCGACACGGCTCGCGTTTTTGCCTAGCCTTTGAGAATGTCCAAAGGCCTCGCGAGATCACCCGAGTTTCCGCCGGAGCCGGAGCGCGACTGCACACTCTGCAGCCGCCTCGTCGCCTTTCGCGCGGCCAACCGGGCCGCCGAGCCGCACTGGTTCAATGGCGCGGTCCCGTCGTTCGGTGAGAGTAGCGCCCGGCTCTTGATCGTCGGGCTTGCTCCTGGAGTGAAGGGCGCCAACCGCACGGGGCGCCCGTTCACGGGCGACTACGCCGGCGAGCTTCTCTACGGAACGCTCCTCGCCTACGGCCTCGCGCGCGGCCGTTATGAGGCGCGCATCGACGACGGTCTCATGCTCGTCGGCACCATGATTACCAACGCGGTGCGGTGCGTGCCGCCCGAAAACAAGCCGACGCCAGCGGAGATCACCCAATGCCGCGGCTTCCTTGCCGCGCGCATTGGGGCACTTCCCAAGTTGCGTGTGATACTGGCTCTTGGGCGCATCGCCCACGACCAGACGCTTGCGGCGCTCGGTGCCCGCAAAGCGGCCTTTCCCTTCGGCCACGGTGCGCGTCACGAGGTGGCGGCAGGCCTCACGCTCTTCGACAGCCTCCACTGCTCGCGCCTCAACACGAACACTAAGCGGCTAACGGCCGCCATGTTCCACGCGGTGTTTGGAGACATTCGAGACGTGCTCGGCGCCGCGGCCCCGACGCGCGCTTGAACCGGCGTCAGCTGCTCGTGGCTGCCGGCTTGTCGATGCCCGTGATGCGCTCGAGAAGCCCGGGCCGACGGCCGGGCTTCTTGGCCTCGGACGCGGGCGCGCTCGTACTGCCGGAAGCCCCGCCGTCCTCAGGCGGCGCAGAAGCTTCGGGGGCCGCCGCAGTCTTCTCCTTCTCGTCGGAAGGCGACCCGTCGAGGGCGCGCAAGAAGCCGCTGACGCGCTGCGGATCCTCAGACTCCCGTTTGGCGGGCTCGGCGGCGCCGCCCGTGCGCCGCTTGCCCGCGCCACCCAGGATGCGCGGCGGACGGGGCGAGGTGACGCGCTCGACGAGCGATCGCTTCTCCGCGCGGTCGTAGCCGTCGCGGCGCGCGGGTCCGCCGGCCGGCATCGAGCCCGCGCCAAGACGACGCATCTCGTCGACGAAATGGGCGGCCTGGCGCGCGAGCTTCTCGTTCGCCGCCGCTACCTCGGCCCTCAGCTTCTGAATGGTCGCGGACTGCTCCTCGCTCTGCGCCTGCAAGGCGCTGACCCGCGCCCGCATGGCGATCTTGCTTTCCTTCAGGGCGCGCTCGTCGACGTCTTCCGCCTCGTAGGCCTTGAGGGCGGCCTTGAGCTTGGCGATCTCGGCGGCCTGATCCTCGTTCGAGGCCTTGAGCCCCCTGAGCTCGGCCTCGATCGCCGCCTGGCCGGACTGGCCGGCTTCCGCCATGCCACGCGCCGACTTCAAGGAAAGCTCCGCTTCCGCCAGATCCTTGCGCAGGCGGGCAATCTCCCCCTCTGGCGTCACGGTCTCGGCGCGCTTGCCCCCATGTCCGTTCGCCGACGGGGTGAGACTGAGACCCGCAATCTGATCCTCGCGCGCCCCGGAATTGACCAGCACGCCCTGCAGGCGGCTGATGAGCTGGGCCTGATCGCGCGTCTTCGCGCGCAGCGCCTCGAGCTCCGATCTCAACGCGACCTCGCTGTCGTAGCGCGGGTCGGCGAGCGTCTCGCGATTGCGCGCCGCGCGCGTCGTCAGTGTCGCATTGAGCCTGTGGATCTCATCGCGCTGCTGCGTGTTGATGAGGGTCGCCTCTTCGAGCGCCTGCGATTGGCGGTTCGCCGACTGTGTCAGCGAGGAGATCTCGCGGTCGCGCTGGAACAGGAGCTTCTTGGCCTCGCCAAGACGGAATTCGACCCGGGGCAGGCGATCGGTGATCGTATGCTCGAGAACGCGGCGCGCATTCTCATGCTCCTCGAGCGAAGTCTTCAGTCCGACGACCTCGCCTTCGAGGCCGCTGATGGCCGCATCGCGGCGATTGAGCTCCACCCTCTGCTTGGCCGCCGAATGCGAGGCCTCCTCGAGGCGCATCTCGAGCTTGTGGATGGTGATGGCGTACTCGGCGCGCAGCTTGTCCTTGTCGGCCCTGATCTCGGACGTGGTGAGCGGCATCGTGCGCTTCAACGCGTCGGTGGCAAGACGCGCGGCGCGGCGGCGATAGAGAGGCGCGAGGACAAACCCGATGAGGGCCGCCACGAAGAAGCCGAGCGCAACCAGCATGACCGATTGAATCGTAATCACCGGCGCCGTCCCTTACCTCCCAACCTCGTCCTCCGCTTGGCGCGTCCCGCCGGCTCGCGGGCGTGCCGACCCCGAACCACCGCTCGAGGCCCGACTCTCTTAGAGATTACCCTGCGCCAGGTCCCGCGCCAGCCCTTCAAGAGCGTTTTTGAGCTCAGCTCACTTAGGTTGCGGTCTATATCGCAGCCGAGATCATAGACTTAAGGCACGAGTTGCGCATCAGGCCGGGCGGCCCGAGACCTCCCCTCCTAAAGCGGATTCCAGGTGGGCGATCGCGTATACTTCAAATAGCCGACGTTTGCTCCCAGGCGAAGACCGACGCCCGACCTGATGACGGCCAGCGTGACCTCGCCATAGGCCTGGATCTGAACGCTAACGCCGCCTACCACGTAGACTGCCCCCTGCGCACCCCCGAAGCGATTATAAATCTCGGAGGGATCGCGCAGATTATAGACGAGGACCATGGTCTTCGAGCCCTCAGCCCCGGCGTCGTAGCCGATCGAGGGGCCTTGCCAATAGACTTTGTGCTCGCCGGCATCCTTGGTGTAGAGCCTCCCCTCGCCGTAGCGCAGCCCCAGGATCAGCGCTCCGCCGGCATCCTCGCCGAGAATGTAGCCGTTCGGGCGACCCTGGCTCTTGAAGGCCCATTCGACGGCACTCGCGAGGCTCTGGCTCACCGCTCCGAAGAATCTGTGTCCGGCGCCGATGACTTCGCCCTGCTCGTAGGTTGCTGGACCGCCTTGTGGCGGAGGACCGAATCCGGCGCCATCCCCCGGCGGAGGAGCATAGGGATCGCCATAGCCGGCCCCGCCGTTGGCGGCGGGTGCACCAGGATCGCTGAAGCTGTCACGACGATCGCCGTAGCTGGCACTCGGTCGATAGGCGTCGTTCGGCTGATAGCCGCCGTTCGATTGAGTGCTGCCGTTCGGCTGATAGCCGCCATTCGATTGGTAGTTGCCGCTCGATTGACTGCTGCCGTTCGACGGATAGCCGCCGTTCGATTGATAATTGCCGCTCGATTGACTGCTGCCGTTCGACGGATTGCCGCCGTTCGATTGGTAGTTGCCGCTCGATTGACTGCTGCCGTTCGACGGATAGCCGCCGTTCGATTGATAATTGCCGCTTGATTGACTGCTGCCGTTCGACGGATTGCCGCCGTTCGTCTGGTAGTTGCCGTTCTGTTGATAGGCGTCGCCCGAGCCCCCTGCGGTCACGTAGCCGCCTTGAGCGCCGGACGAGCCGCGCTGCCAGGGCAAGCTCTCTTGGGCGAGCGCCGCGTTGACCGCGACAAGTGAAACAACGACTGCGAAAAATCCCGCGGTGCGTTTCGGGGAGAGGAGAGACATGGTGGCGCAGGTCCTGACTCGAGATCTCAACGGCTTTGGTCCGGATGGCCGGCGCGCCAAGCGGTCTCTGCCAGACAGCGGGTAGCGCCATCGAGCATCCCCCCGAAACCGCCTTCGCAACCTCAAGCACGGGCGAGCTTCGAAGCGGGGACTCGCGCGATCCCGCAAGCGTTTAGAATCATAAAAAAGTATTACGAAAGTATGGCTTAAACGGCTCCGAACGGTGACTGCCCCGGCGATCCGAGCCGTTTTCTTCGCCCCTAGCCCTGCGGCGCGAGGAACTTCCGGCCCCAGGCCACGAAGTCCGGGTTCAGGTAGTCCCGATCGGCCTTGCCGTAGCCGAGCGTCGTCCCGTCGAGCGTCGTCACGATCCCACCGGCCGCGCTGAGGATGGCTTGCCCGGCGGCCGTGTCCCACTCCTTGGTCGGACCGAGCCGAGGATAGAGGTCTGCGTCGCCACGCGCGATGATGCAGAATTTGAGCGACGAGCCGGCCTTCCAAGAGCCGGCAATCGGATAGCGGGTGAGGAACGTCTCTGTCGCGCTCGTGCGATGCGAGCGGCTTTCAAGTGCCATCAAGCCCTCGAGGTCGGGCTCGCGGGTCCTGAGCTCGGTCAGCGCGCAATCGGCGAGCGATGTCACGGCGCTGTCGGGAGCAAGGCGTGTCTCGACGGCGCGATCGGGGCTCAGCGTGACGTAGAGGAGTTCGAGCGCGGGCGCGTAGATCATGCCGAACACGGGAGCCTCCCCCACGACAAGGCCGATGTTGACCGTGAACTCCCCCGACCTGTCGATGAACTCGCGCGTGCCATCGAGGGGATCGACCAGAAAGAACGTCGCTCCGCAGGCCGGCGCCGCGCCGAGCGACATGCTCTCCTCGGCGACCACCGGAATGCCGCGCGCCGCGCGCCACAATCCATCGAGGATCACGGCCTCGGCCTCGCGGTCGGCCGCCGTCACGGGGGAGGTGTCGGCCTTCCTCTCGACCTCGACGCCGGCCGTGTAATGGCGCATCTCGATGCGCCCGGCTGCCAGCACAGCGGGCAGCAGTGCATCCGCGAATTTCACCCTTTCGACGGTTCTCATGCTCGAAAAAACAGCTCCCCGAGCCTCGCTGCTCGGTTGTGAGGATTAGGGGACGCGATATCAACCGCCGGGTGACGACCTTCGCCCAGGGCCACGCAGGACCGCGGCCCGGCACGCAACGAGCAGCGAATCAAAGTCCGCGCTTTTAGTGGCCCCTGGGGCTCATCGGGAGCCAAAAAAGACCGCACTCTCAGCAATCCCGCTCCGATCCTTTGCATCGCTGGTGCGGCGCGTGTATCAGAGCACGACTGCCATTTGCAAGCGGCCCTGTATGCTCGCGTGGACGCGCCGGGCGTCGACTACGCTCCCGCGCTCGAGCCGCCGCTCTTCTCGCAGCCGGCGATTGAGAGGGCAATTACATGCGCCAGCACTTGCCGCCGACCGATCTCGAGCTTGCAGCGCTCGTCTCGAGCAAGATCTGCCACGACGTCATCGGGCCGGTCGGCGCCATCTACAACGGCCTCGAGATCCTCGACGAGGACGACGATGCGGAGGCGAAATCCTACGCCCTCAATGTGATCCGCAACGTGACCGAGCAGGCCTCCGCTCGCCTGCAGTTTGCCCGCTTTGCGTTCGGCGCCGCGGGATCGGCTGGCGCCATGATCGACCTCGGGACAGCCGAGCAGATCTCGCGCGGGTTCATCGGCCAGGGCAAGCACAAGCTCGTCTGGAAGGGACAGCCCGGCCATATGGCGAAGGACAAGGTGAAGCTTCTGCTCAATCTCATTGCAAGCGCTGTGACAAGCCTTCCCCGAGGCGGGGACATCGAGGTGGCCATCGCCGGGCCGCTCGAGGCGCCCCACTTTGCTCTGCGCTGCCGCGGCACCGGCGCGCGCCCGCCGCAATATCTCACCGAGTTCGTCGCTGGCGACCAGCCGCCCCAGCTCGATGCCATGACGATCCAGGCCTACTACACGTGGCGTCTCGCCGCGACCGCGGGCATGCGCCTCGAGATCGCCAAGGAGGACGCCGACATCCTGCTCTCCGCAGTGCCCGCCCCCTAATGCCTGGCGTGATGATCGAGAAATTCGCAATCGCTCGCGGGTAACTCGCTGCGGATTCTCGATCTGAATCATACTAGAACCATGCGCTTGGTGGCGTCCTTTCGATCGCGAAGCTCGTTCGATGCTCGCCGCGAAGTCCGACGAGCTTCGCGATCAGGACCCTCGCGATCGGGACACTAATGACAACCGTCCATTAACTGTTTTGTCCCTCATAATGGGCGTCTTGGGCCTGATCGAGCGGGGACCCGCACCTCGCCTCAATTCTTCTGCCCGTGCGCGCGGAGCTCATATGAAGCGTTGCCTGATCATCGATGATTCCGACATCATCCGGAAAGTTGCCCGCCACTTCATCGAGGGCGAGCAATATGATGTGGTGGAAGTCGAGGACGCCGAGGGTGCCTTGAAGCTCTGCATGCAGCGCATGCCCGACGTCATCCTGCTCGACTGGCATCTTCCAAACATGACGTCCTTCAAGTTTTTGACAGCCTTGCGGTTCGCGGCGGGCGCCAACCGCCCCTTCGTGCTCTACTGCACGACCGAGAACGACGCCGCCGACCTGACGCGCGCCTTCAACGCCGGCGCGGACGCCTATCTCATGAAACCGTTCGATCGCCAGGCGTTTATCGCCAAGTTGAAGGAGACGGGGCTCGCGGCGTGAGACGATCCCAATTCGGTGAATGCTCGCTGGGCGAGACATTGCCCAATCGATGGACAATTACGTAATCATCCCCGCCGCTGTGCGACGTGAGCGCACACAGCATGCGCGGCCGGAGCGACACAAAGAGGCGCGCGCGAGGCGTAGATAACATCGCACCGAGCGTGCGGTTTCGGTCAAAAAGATTTGTTTTGCCGAGACGCGCGCTGACGTACGCGGTAAGATGAAAAATACGGTCGCCTCCGGCGTTCGGCGGCGGAGCCAAGGCATCGAGGGGTAACGATGAGCAAGGCAGCTGAGGCGTTTCGTACCATCAGTGAGGTTGCGGGCGAACTCGACGTTCAGAAGCATGTGCTGAGGTTCTGGGAAGCACGTTTTCCACAGGTTCGGCCCATGAAGCGCGGCGGTGGGCGCCGATACTACAGGCCTGAGGACATGGAGCTTCTTCGCGGCATTCGCCACCTGCTGCACGCCGAGGGCTACACCATCAAGGGCGTGCAGAAGATTCTGCGCGAGCACGGCGTCGACCACGTGAAGCAGTACGGCCGCGCGGAGACCGCGGCCGCATCTCCAGCGCAGGGCAAGCGCGCGCGCGCCGATCAGTCCGGAGCCGAGCGCGCCCAGTCGAGCGCCATAGAATTGGTGAGCCCACGCCTGCCCGGCCGGGGTGCAACCGGGCGGCGCGGCAGCGCGCCGTCGGCGGCCCAGATCGAGGCCGCAATCAAGGAGCTCGAGCTCTGCCGCAGGATCATGACCGAGACTCTAGGACCGCAGGAGCCGGCCGTGCGTCCGCAGAAGCGTGCGCGCGCGGTGAGCGCATAGCCCGCCTGCCCGATGCGCGGCGGTCCTGACGTGCGCTCGACGGGATCAGCCGAACGGACCCTCGACACGCGGCCCGTGCTCGCCGCGGCGGGCGTCGAGCTGTGGCTGGTCGAACTCGATGCTGCCGCGCAAGCGCTTAAAGATTCCGAGGCGGCGATCGCGCGCCTGTCGTTCGACGACATGCAGAGGATCGAGAGCATCGCGGCCGCCGGTGTCCGCGACGAGCGCCGCCTCACGCACATCGCCCTTCGCCTTCTCCTCGAGCGCGCGTGCGGGGCCGGCGCGCGCCGCATCGACTACATGCGCTCGAGCACGGGCCGCCCCGCTCTCCCCGGCTGGGAGGGCGCCTTCAGCCTGTCGCACGCGGGCGGCCTAGCGCTGATCGGCATCGCCGCGCGCGGGCGCATCGGCGTTGACATCGAACGCGAGCGCGCCGTGACGTTCTCGGACGCGCGGCGGGCGGAAATCGTCGCTGCCGCCGAAGCGCTGGCGCCAGACGCTCTCCTCTCGGGCGAGCCCGACGCGCGCATCATCCAGGCCTGGGTAAGGCTCGAGGCCGTTGCCAAGGCAGAAGCGGGCGGCATCGGCGCCGTGCTCGAGCGCCTTGGAGTGGGGCGCGGCCGTGGCGAGCGGGCCGCCGGGGCGCCGCTACTCTCCGGACCCTCGCTCACCGTGCACGACATCTTGGTCGGCCGAGGGCTTCGCGCCGCCGCGGCCCTCGACGAGGGCGTTCCGCTGCCGCTCCTCAAGGCGTTTCCCGTCGGCGACGGCGAGATCGCGGCGCTTCTCGTTTAGGCGCTCCTCGTTTAGATGTCGGAGGGATGGCCGTTGACCCGGCCCCCCGTGCGGGGCAAAAGGGGGCCGGATCGGAGCGTAGCGCAGCCTGGTTAGCGCACCAGTCTGGGGGACTGGGGGTCGGGAGTTCAAATCTCCCCGCTCCGACCAATACTTTCTATGTCTCCCTGAACGCGCGCGTGACCTGATCCAAGAGCGGCTTGACGAAATAGCTGAGGGCGGAGCGCGACGCCGTCTGGATCAGCACCTCGGCCGGCATGCCGGGGACGAGCTCGACGGTTGTGCTGCTGTTCGGACAGCGCCTCGGACGGGCACAGTCAAAGCCATGACCGTGCCGTCCAAGACGATCTGAGGTTCTCAACCGCGAGCTTCCCCGGCGCCCCGCTGTGCACGGCGCTCGAGGTCCAGGATACGAAGACGAGCTCTGGGGTAGGGTGTCTGTCGTATCCCCGGATCTCGGCGACGAGGCGACGAGCGCGCATTGCTATGCAGCGCGGATCGCGTTCGGCGACGGCGAGCTTGGAGAGTTCGCGCTGGATCGCCAGCGCCGGCGCACGTAGTCTCATTGCGGTCCATCCGTAACGGTTCGGTCCGTCGAGCGATCGCCCGCGAGCAAATCAAAATGACCCGTGACCGAGTTGTGCTCATTGGTCTCTTGTTCTGGGCGCTTCTCATGATCGTTCCCGACCTTGCGCGGGTCGTAAGACCACTGGCTTCGTTCGGCTTCTATGCGAACAACGACGGACTGATTTACGACGTGTCTGGGCCCTTTCTGGACGAGGCCGCGTCGCCCGCGTGGAAGGCCGGGATCCGTGAAGGCGATCGGCTCGACCTCGCGCTGATGCGCTGCTTTCCCTTTGACCCCGACACCTGCGGGAGCGTGCTTGCGGCGACAGGCGGCATCCAACTTGTGGTGCCCGGCCGCATCGCCACGCTCGACCTCGTCGCGACACCCGAGAGGCCAGCGAGGCGCGTCACGCTCACGGCAGAGGTCAGACCCACGAACTGGGTGATCCGGGGCGTCTTGCTACTCAATCAGGTTGCCGGAATTCTGGTCGTGCTAGCCGCGGCGTGGCTGGTCTGGACCCGTCCGGGCGGAATGAGCTGGGGCTTCTTCCTTTATGTGTTGTGGTTCAACCCTGGGCAGAGCTTCGAGTTCTATGCCCTGCTGCAGCAGCACCCGCCGATGCTGCTCGCCCAGGACGCAGCGGGCTCGATTGCCGAAGCCGTGGGTTATGCCGGGCTGCTGCTATTTGCCATGCGCGTTCCCACGGACCTCGCCGCCCCCGAGTGGCGGCAACTGGAGCGTGCCCTTCCGATCGTCGCGCTCCTCTTCGCAGTGGCGATGCTCGCCTCCTATGGGAGTGTGTTCGGCTACCAGACGGAGACGCTGACCCGGGCAACGATCCTGATGGGCTTTGCTGTCGTTCTCTGTGCCCTGGTCATTCTGATGAAGCGGAGCAAGACGCTGTCCCCAGCGGATTATCAGCGGGTTCGCTGGGTAATCTGGGGATGTCTCATCGGTCTCCCCGCGTTCATCATCGCCGATCTCGCCGAGGACACCACGTTTTTCAAGACGTCGTGGGGCGACTTCACGCCTCCGGAGCACGTCATCGGTCTGCTCTACCTCGTCAACGGCATCCTCTGCCTTTTCGTCTTCGAGGCGGTTCGCCGGCCAAGAGTGGTGAATGTGTCGATCCCGCTGCGGCGCGTAACTATTCTCGGGCTCACGCTCAGCATTCCCGTTCTACTGCTCCACCACGTGGTCGAGCGCATTCGCGAAAGCCTCGAAGTGCCGAGCGTGACCTGGTTTGGCATCGCCGCAGTTATCCTCTTTCTACTCTCGCGACTGCACGAGGTGGCCGTCGAGCACGCAGACCGCTTTTTCAACAGGGCGCTCGACAAGGCAGAGGTCGAGCTGGGTCATGCCATCTTGAAGGCAAAAGAGCCAAGCCAGATCGATCGGCTGCTGTCGGACGGACCGGCTCGAGTGCTCGGACTCGCCTCCGCCGCTACATTCCGCAATGCGGGCACCGACTTTCGCCGGCACGACAACGGGGACGGCTGGGACGACACCGAGACGCGAAGCATTCCAGCCGACGAGCCGTTGCTCGCGCCGCTGTCCAAGGGAGCGTCCTTCAGCATAGGCAACCACGTAGCCGACGGCATGCGGTTGCCCTCGGGCCTGGAGCGGCCGATCCTCGCAGTCGCAGCGGCCAATCGAATTCGCTGCTTTGCCGTCGCGCTTTACGGAGCCCACGCTTCGGGCGCCGACATCGATACCTATGAGCGCGCCATGCTGAGCCGTCTCGGCGATCACGCTGCCGACGCCTACGCTCGGGTGGAGGAATACGACCTGCGAAGCAGGATCGCGGCGCTCGAGAACGAGTTGATGGCGATGCGCTCGGGCCGATAGGCGCCGAGATACGAGATACATGAGTGACGCTCACCGCTGTCGCTTGGACTTCTGTTTCTCGGCGACTTCCTCGGCGAGCGTGTCGACGAGCTCGGAGTCGATCTCTGCCGGCCGGCGATCGACCGGCCGATCCGGCTCGGTCGAGGTCGGCTCGCCGACGCTCACCGCGTCGCTCGCCGGAAATGTATCTCGGAGCGCCCTGTCGAGTTGCTTGTCCAGCTCTCCTTTGGGCGGCGTTTCGGATTTGGTGCTCATGATCGCCTCGATGAGAGCGCCTATTTCGGCGCCGGCACTGTGTTCGGCTCGGGTGCCGTCGCCGCGGGAGGGGTTGCCGTCACCGCTGGCTCCGGCGTGTAGCTCAGAGCGTAGATGCCGACGACTATCAAGGCAACGATGGCGACGACCCAGATGAGGACGCTCGAGGACGAGCTGGACCGGTAATCGTAGTCGCGGATTGCCATAGCGACCTCCTATGCTTGAAGTGCAACCGAGAACCCGCCAAACGGCCTGTGCCAGGAAATGGCGCTCTTAGGCTCCGCAAGAGCGCCAACCGGAGGCAACGTCCGCCGGGCCTTACTCCTTGGTCCCAGCAGCACCCGAGCTGGACGAGCCGGAGGCTCCCGAGCTGCTGCCGCTGGTCGCCGAGCTCTGCACAAGGCCCTTCGAGCAGGCGGCGCGGAACTCCTTCGCATCCAGCGTGCCGTCATTGTCGGGGTTCGCCGCCTTGAAGTCCGAAACAAAAGGCTGCGCCTGGGCCTCGGTGATCGTCGCAGAGCCGCTGGGATTGGCTTCACTCCAAAGGCTGTCGCACTCTGCCTGGCTGAGCTTGGCAGGGCCGGCGACCGCAATGCTCGAGCCTAAGACGAGGCCCAAAGCCGTAAGGGAGAGAAACTTCATCGCATTTTCTCCTTC
Organism: uncultured Alphaproteobacteria bacterium; assembly: GCA_963740475.1. Taxonomy (GTDB): domain Bacteria; phylum Pseudomonadota; class Alphaproteobacteria; order Rhizobiales; family Hyphomicrobiaceae; genus Hyphomicrobium_C. The sequence goes on from CAVUEM010000012.1 coordinate 110,455, forward strand.
ACATCATGACCGGCCAGATGATGACCGGCATGTTACAACTCTGCTGAACGGTGCAGAGTTCCAAGTGCGCGCGAACGCGTGGGATCGGCAGAATTTTTATTACCCAAGGTCCGTAAATTCGCACTGCAACAAACGTATATTGCATGGCACCCAACGGCATCTGTGAGCTAAATGAGACTCGTCGCAGCGGCGTATCAGTTCAGTCAGTCACCGAGGCTGCGCGCGGTGGCTGTCGATTGGGACTGCGGGCCCGTACACGGGCCTTGCTCCTGGCGGAACGCGCGAACCGACTTTCGCGCACGCGGGTACCCATTCATGACCAAACCCGACACGTGTATTCTTATCGTTGAAAGCGGCTCTCTACCCGCCGCGGAACTTCGATCCGCGTTCCAGGATGCGGATGTGACGGTCCACGTCGTGGGCAACGTCAATGCCGCACTTATGATTGCGCGATCCAAGCGCCTGAGCGGCGCAATAATCGATCGCAATAGCCTTCAGGCCGCTCGCCCCCTATGTGCCGAGCTCACCAAGGCCAACGTACCTTATCTGTTCCACGGCCCGCTTTCGGGCAACCTCGAGAATGTGATTGTCACGCTGCTCAGCGCCGAGCCTCCCAGCTCACGCGTTCTCCAGCAGGTGTAGACGGCAGTTACTTGCCGATAGAAAGCGCGCCCTGAACAGCGGGGCCGGGCGCGCTTTCTTGTTTTTGCCTTGCACCGGAACGAAAGGCTCGCTCCGGCGTTGGGAGGCCGAGATCTGAAAGCGAGGAGCCGTCGCATGGATACGGTAATCCATTCAAGCGCTCGGCCGGCGGACGAGGCGGTTCCCTTCATGTGGAATGTGCTCGTCCGGCGCCTGGAAAAGGCAGAGGTCCGCCAGCGCATCGCCACCGACTGGGAAACGATTACGTTCGGCATGCCCCTCACCCCATCGGCGCGCCTCTTCGGACGGCGAAGGCAGGTTCGAGCGACGCGAGCAGGTCATGCTAAAAACTGGCGCCGGCTGGATCAGGCCTTCAATTATTGATCGCTGTCACAGGGCCTTTTAGCCGGTCAGCCCGGCTGTGAGTCTTGGGCTAGCCTCGTTCACCAAACTGCAATTCCGGAACACGCGGGCCGCCTGTTGTGTTATCTCTTGAGTGGCGCCCATTTCCGAGTACCTCGTCATGCCCAAGCGAGCCCGTGCATACTGGAAAGGCTTCCTGCGCCTTTCCCTCGTGTCGATCGGCGTCGAGATCTACAACGCCGTCGAGTCCAAGGCCGAAATCTCCTTCCGCCAAATTCACAAGCCCTCGGGCAAGCGCGTCAACTACGAGAAGGTCGTCCAGGGCATCGGCAAGATCGACAACGCGGACATCGTCAAGGGGTACGAGGTCGATACCGACACCTACGTCACGCTCGATCCCGAGGAGGTCGACGCCGTCAAGCTCGAGAGCAAGAAGACCATCGATCTTGTGCAGTTCGTCGACGCCAAGGACATCGACTACCGATTCTTCGAGCGGCCTTACTTCGTCGCGCCGGCCGACGAGCTCTCCGGCGAGGGCTATGTGGTAATCCGCGAGGCTCTCCGGAAAACAGGGAAGATCGGCCTGGCCCAGGTCACCATCGGCGGCCGGGAGTGGCTGGTCGCCATTGCGCCGATGGGGGACGGCCTCGTGATGGAGATGCTGCGTTACGCCGAGGAATTGCGCGACCCGGCCGATTTCTTCGACGAGGTACCAAGCGCAAAGCCGGACAAGGAGATGGTCGATCTCGCCGTCCAGCTCATCGGCAAGAAGTCGGGCGCCTTCAAGCCGGAGAAATTCGAGGACCATTACGCGTCCGCGCTCAAGGAGCTCGTCCAGGACAAGCTCAAGGGCCGCAAGATCGTCGTGACACACGAGGAGGCGCGGCCGAAGGGCGCCAACGTCGTCGATCTCATGGAGGCGCTGAGGAAGAGCGTGGGCGGGGAGAAGCCGGGAAAGACGAAGCCGGCGTCGAAATCGACGAGGAAGCGCGCCTGAGTATCGGGAACGGCTGCGGAGAGCGGACGTCGCAAAGATGGCCCGGAAGAAGCTCTCCGCCTATCGCGCCAAGCGTGACTTCAAGAAAACGGCCGAGCCCGCCGGCAAGACGGCCATCCGTCCAGCCGAGTACCCCCGCTTCGTCGTCCAGAAGCACGACGCGACGCGGCTTCATTATGACCTGAGACTCGAGGTCGATGGGGTTTTCAAGTCGTGGGCGGTCACGCGTGGCCCGTCCCTCGACCCCCATGTCAAGCGCCTCGCGGTCGAGGTCGAGGATCATCCCCTCGACTATGGCGACTTCGAAGGCACGATCCCCAAGGGGGAGTACGGCGGCGGCACGGTGATGCTGTGGGATCGCGGGTTCTGGGTTCCGGAGGGGGATAAGTCGGCCGAGCAGGCGCTGCGCGACGGGGAGCTCAAATTCATCCTTGCCGGAGAAAAGCTCAAGGGCGGATGGGTGCTCGTGCGCATGCGCCATGACCGCGACGGGGGCAAGCGGACCAACTGGCTCCTCATCAAGCATCGGGACGAATGGGCGCGTGCCGGCGACGACGACAAGCTCCTCGCGGAAGACCGCTCGGCCGCGTCAGGGCGCACGATGTCGCAGATCGCCGAGGGCAAGGGTCGCGGTCCAAGGTCCTTCATGGCGTCGTCGCGCAAGGTGGCGGTCCCGAACGCGGTCTGGCACTCGAACCAGGGCGAAGATCCTGCGGAACCGGCGCCGCGAAGGAAGGTAGCGCGCATGAGGCAACGGAGATCGCAACCCATATCCGACCCGTCCCGGCCGAACGTCATCCTCGGCGTCGCCATCTCGAAGCCCGAGAAGGAGCTGTGGCCGGCCGAGGGCGGCAAAGCCGTCACCAAGCTCGACCTCGCGCGCTATATCGCGGAGGTGGGGCCCTGGATGATCGACCATATCCAAGGGCGGCCGTGCTCGCTCATCCGCGCGCCGGACGGCATCAAGGGGGAAACCTTCTTTCAACGCCATGCCATGCGCGGAACCTCGGATCTGGTTGAGCAGGTCCGGGTCACCGGCGACCACGAGCCCTATCTAGAGATCGATACCGTGGAAGGTCTCGTGGCCATGGCCCAGATTGCGGCCGTCGAGTTTCATCCCTGGAACTGCGCGCCCTATCAGCCGGCAATCCCGGGACGGCTCGTCTTCGACCTCGACCCGGCGCCAGACGTGAAGTTCGACGACGTGGTGGGCGCCGCCAATGAGATGCGCGAGCGGCTGGAGGCCCTCGGGCTCGTGGCATTCTGCAAGACCACGGGCGGCAAGGGCCTGCACGTGGTGACGCCGCTCAGAACCAATCGCACGGATGACCTCGGCTGGAACGAGGCAAAGCTCTTCGCGGAGACGGTTTGCGCGCGCATGGCCGAGGATAGCCCCGACAGGTATCTGACGAAGATGACCAAGAAGCTGAGGACGGGACGGATCTTCCTCGACTATCTGCGCAACGACCGCATGGCGACCGCGGTAGCGCCCTTGTCGCCGAGAGCCCGGCCCGGCGCGCCGGTCTCGATGCCGCTTACTTGGCCGCAAGTGCGGTCAGGTCTCGACCCTCGACGCTTCACGGTTTGCACGGCCCAAGCCCTCCTCGCCAAGTCGAAGGCGTGGGCCGACTACGGGAAGGCCGCGCGTCCGCTGAAGTCGGCCATCAAGCGCCTGGTCGGAACTGGGTGAAGCGGGTCCGCGACATGGCCGTTGCGCGATCGAAGCGAGCATCTTCTTCCTCACAACTCGCGCCCGGCGCAAAACCGGGGCGCCTCCCGGACTTCGTCGCGCCCTCCCTGGCGACCTTGGTCGCCGATCCCCCCGACGGCGACAGCTGGGTGCATGAGATCAAATTCGACGGCTACCGCCTGCAAGCGCATGTCGAGCGTGGCCGGGTGAGGCTGCTCACGCGCAGCGGGCAGGATTGGACGCACCGGTTCCAAGCTCTCGCCAATGCGCTCGGCGCTCTTGGCGTCAAGGACGCCCTCATCGACGGCGAGGTCGTGGTGATGGACGAAGCCGGCGTTTCGAGGTTCGTCGAGCTGGTGGCCGACCTCAAGGCCGGCTGGTCCAATCGCATGGTGTACTATGCGTTCGACTTGTTGCATCTCAACGGCATCAATCTGCAGGGCGCGGTCTTGGCGGACCGCAAGGCGCTGCTTGCGAAGGTGCTCGAGCCAGCGCCGAAAGGCGGCACGATCCGGTATAGCGAGCATGTCCAAGGGGACGGAGCGAAGCTCTTAGTCAAGGCCTGCGCGCTCGGGCTCGAAGGGATCATTTCGAAGCGCGCCGACAAGCCCTACCGCTCGGGCCGCCGGGACGACTGGACCAAGGCCAAGTGCGTTGAGACCGATGAGTTCGTGATTGGCGGCTATCTCAACTCGACGCCCTATCCAAAGGCCATCGGAGCCCTCATCCTTGGGTACTACGAACGCCGCCGGCTTATCTACGCGGGACGCGTCGGAACCGGCTTTGATCGGCGCACCGCGCGCGAGCTCTGGAAGATGCTGCAGCCCTTGCGGACCGATCGCCCATCGTTTGCCGGAGCTCTCGATGCCGAGCAGCGGCGCGGCGTGAAATGGGTGCGTCCCGCACTGGTCGCGCAGATCGAGTACCGCGCCTGGACCGGCGACGGCCTCTTGCGTCACGCCTCGTTCCAGGGGCTGCGGGAAGATAAGCCCGCAACCGAGGTGCGCCGGCCCAAAGGAAGACACTGATCGGCACTTTCGGCGGCTTACGGTCTACGCCCGCTGCGGCTCGCGGGCCGCGGCCGAGCGGATCATGATTAGCTCGTGAAGGTTCTCGGCGTTGATGTAGCCCTCGAGCCGCCCGTTGCCGTCGACGACGCCGATCATTGGGACCCGGCGCGATTGCATCGTGCGCATGACCTCCTCGAGACAGGTCTTGCCGGGCACGGTCGGCACCTCGGTCATGATCTCGAGGGCCGGCGTCGCGCCGCCGCTTCCCTTGAGCGCGCCGATCACCGCCTCCCGCGTGACCGCGCCGCGCAGCCGCCCTCCCCCGTCGACGACAGGAAACTCCTGCTGGGTCGTGCTGAGCAAGAGGGCCGCGGCGTCGCCGGCGGTCGACTGCGGCGAGAGCGACTTGAAGGCGCTGATCATCGCATGCTCGGCGAGATAGCCGCGCGCGAGGTCGCGCGATTCGACGGTGCCGGCTTCCGCGCTCGCCGCGAAGAACACGAAGAGAGCGATCAGGATCAGGAAGGGATTGCCGAGGAGCCCGAGGAAGCCGAGGCCGACGGCCAGGATCTGGCCGATCACGGCTGCGACCTGGGTTGCCCGCGTGAACCCCAGCGGCACCGCGAGGAGGGCTCGCAGCACCCGTCCGCCGTCCATGGGAAACGCAGGGATGAGGTTGAAGACGAGGAGCGCCACATTGGCGAGCGTGACGCGATCGAGGAGCGTGCCCCGGTCGAGGGCGGCGGCGGCTCCCTCCTCCGGGACGATCGAGGCTCCGAACACAACTACGAGGACGATCGCGATCAGGAGATTGACGGCGGGGCCAGCCAGCGCCACCACGATCTCCTGGGCCGGCCTTTCCGGCATTCTCTCGAGGGAAGCGACGCCCCCGATCGGGAGCAACGTCACGTCGGGCGTGCGTATGCCGTAGCGACGCGCCGCATAGATGTGTCCGAACTCGTGCGCCACGACGCAGGCAAAGAGAATGAGCGTGAAGATGATGCCGCGGACCGCCTCGGCCGGTCCGCCTTGCATCCAGTACACGGCCCCGATCCAGGCGATGAGGAGCAGGAAGGTCGGATGAACCCGGACGACAGTGCCGCCGAGGGTGAAGAGTTTCATAGAGCCGCTCGACAGCATCTGGGTCGCTCCGGGTGGGGTCGCTCAAAGGACGCCGCTCCCGCCCCTTGCATTCCCTGTTTCAGCGAGAGCGGATATATGGCGCTCCATATAGGATGCACCGGCTTCCTTGTAAGGTACGACTCATGTCGGACACTTCACCGAGCTCGCACGACCGGCCGAGCGCCGTTCCCTGGCCCCCCATCCTGCTCGTGGGTGCCCTTGCCGGTGCTTGGTTGCTCGGCACCCTCTATCCGCTTCCCTGGCCCGGTGTCGACGACGGCCCCGCGCACATCGTGGGTCTGGGAATCGGCGTCGCCGGCATCCTTCTCTTCGTCTGGGCCGCGCTCACGCTCCGCCGCCACGCCACCACCATTCTCCCCGACCGGGCTGCCGACGCGCTCGTGATCGACGGCCCTTACGCGTTCCGCCGCAACCCCATCTATCTCGCCGACATCCTGATGCTGTTCGGTATTAGCGAGCTGACGAAGAACTTCTGGTTTGTCGTGCTCGCCGCCGCGTTTGCCGTGCTCGTCACGTGGCTCGCGATCCTGCCCGAGGAGCGCCACCTCGAGGCCCGCTTTGGCGACGCTTTTCGCGAATACAAGGCAAGGACGCGGCGCTGGATCTGAGGCCATGACGGCAGACTACGCGGAGAAGGAGCGCGAATTCCTTGCGTCCCTCGAGGAGGACACGGGGCGCAGTCTCGAGGCCTGGATGGCGGCGATCGAGACCGAGGGGCTCGACGAGCGCAATGCGATCATCGATTGGTTGCGCGCGCAGGGCTTCCTGTTCTCGAAGGCCTCCTGGCTCGAACGCATCCACAATAATTCGGGCAAGCCCATCTATGGGGAGGGGGCATCCCGGGCCCGCGCCGTAAGGCGTCCCAAGACTAAGCCCGGGCCAAGCGCAGCCCCTGCGCATTCCGTTCCGGCGCCGGATGTCCCCGTCCGCGCCGCGGAGCCGCCGGCGAAGCCGGACGCCCAGGCGCTCGACGCGCTTCTCGCGACGGCGAAGGCCTTTCGCCCCCTGGCTGCCTTCGTGCTGGACGAGATCGGCAAAGCCATACCGGCGGCACGTTTCACGGTCGGGCCGGCCCATGTCGCGATCTCCGCTTCGCGCGAGTTCGCGGTCCTCGCCATCGGCCCGCGCGAGCTGCGCCTCGGTCTCGCCCTCGCAGATCGCCCCGTCGAGGCCCCCTTTCAGCCCGCCCGGTTTACCAATCCCAGCGCTCGAATTTCGTCTACGATGACCCATATGGTCATTCTGACGGACGCGCGGCAGGTGACGGGCGCGCTGATCGCGCGCGTGCGGGAGGCGGCGGCGTTGGCCGGCTAGCTCCCGCACCATCGAAATGCCGGAATTTCCGGGCTCGCTCGCTTTCAGGAGGGCGCAATGGCATCGGTTTCTCGCGACGTGCGGACCGGGCTGATCCTCGGCGCAGGCGTTCTCGCGATGGCGGGGACCTTTGTGTTGCATGGCCCCTTGCGCGCCGCCGCCCAGACAGCCGGGCGAGATTCTATCGCCGAGCTTATCCGCAAGAGCGAGAGCCGTGTCGCCGACAACGCGGCCGGAACCGATGCGGGGGCGACAGCGCCTGTCGAGACGGCTCCGGCTGCCGAAGCCAAGGACCCGCGCGAGGGCGATCCCGCCTACGAGCAGGCGCGCAGCCTCATGGGCGCGATCGACGCCATTCTGAAGGACGTCGCCGACGAGCGCTCGGAAGCCAAGAAGCTGCCGGGCAAAGACGATTTTATCGTTCCCCCGATCTGGACCGAGACCAAGGAGGACCGCGAGCAGAAGGTGCGCCACCTGCTCGACAGCGCGCTCGCCATCGTGACGGACGCGCCGATCGTCGATATCCAGAAGCGCATCGAGGGGCACCGCAAGACCATCCGCGAGATCGAGGATCGCATCGTCGAGCTGCGCGAGAAGCAGCTCACCGCCCCCAAGGACTCCATGCTGCCCGGAGTGCTCTCGGATACCGTCTCCTCGCTCGCCTCCGACATCGACGACAGCAAGAAGCGCATCGAGGAGAACCAGAAAGCGATCGGCGCCGCCAAGGCCGAGATCGAGGCAGCGCTCACGAAGTCCGGCGTCGAGATCGGCCCCGGCCAGCTCGATCTCATCCTCGACAGCGTTCTCTCCGGCGACCTCGTCCGCCTCGTCGCGACGTTCAACGCGGCCAAGCTCATCGATGGCCAGCTCGCGAACCTGATGACCGCGACCGGCGACAACATCAGCGCGTCCCGCAAGTACTTCGCCATGCATGCGGCCCTGTTCGCCATGCTGGTGCAGGCGCAGGACGCCGCCATCGCCAAGATCGACATGCAGTACATGCCGCGCCTCGACGCGATCCTCAAGGATATCGCCGCCGCCAAGGCCAAGACCAACGAGCTCATGCGCGCCGAGAACCGCCCTGATCAGGCGCGCGCCCTCGAGGCCAATCGGGAAAGCCAGAAGCTCGCCGAGGAGGCGGCGAAGGGCTACCGACGCTATCTCGCCCAGCAGCGCGAGCAAATTGCCCAGGCCCGGAGCCGCGCCACCCACGACCTGCGCATCGCCGACAACACCTACGAGACGGTCGAGGCAAGCTTCCAGCTGCGCGACCTCATGCGCGATAGCTCCACCTCGTTCGAGGCGATCCAGAAACTCGAGGCGCCGACCTTCGATCAGATCTTCAAGAACGAGGAGCTCCGGCGCGAGTTCGAGAACCTGACGCGCAAGCTCGACGCCCCCACGAGCTGAGTTTCCGCCCTTTCCGGGCCGTGGCAAGTCTGTTGCCCATGAACGAACTCGCACCCCAGCGCATGACCGTCGAGGAGTACCTGGATTGGGCCCAGGACCGCCCGGGACGCTATGAGCTCGTCAACGGGAGACCCGTTCGCATGTCGCCTGAGTCGACCGGGCATATCAACGTAAAGGTGTTTACTGTAATTGCCCTTATGGACGCCATCGACGCGCCTGGGCTCGACCTCATCGCCCTCGGAGACGGGGCAAAGCTCACGGGCTACTTTTCGGTTCCGAGCGTCGAGCACTATCTCGTCGTCGATCCGGTGGATCGCCTCGTCGTGCATTACCGGCGCGCCGCCGATGGCGAGATCTTGGCGCGCTCGGTCCCCGAGGACGGCACTCTCGATCTCTCCCCGCCAGGACTCAAGGTGTCGGTGCGTCGGTGCTTCGAGCGCAAATAGCGCCCGCCCTCACGACGACCCGAACCACACGCGCAGGAACGCGCGCCCGCGGCGGCGCCACGACACGGTCTCGTCCGATAGCGCGTCGAGGAAATCCGAGAGGCGGCGCGACTTCATCACCGTATAGAGCGTGAGCAGGGCCGTCGGCACGAAGACCACAAGGAACGCGATGAACCGCCATAGCGCCGGCTCCTCGGCCCAGGCGAAGAGGTTCATGCCGAGGAAGCCCGTCGTCACGGTGCCGATAAGGCCGAACGTGGTGACCACGGTCAAGCGCACGACCGTCTCGTTCTGGCGGCGCGCCGCCTCGACGTCGAGGAAGCTCCCCATGTCCTGGAGCTCCTCGCGCACCTCCGAATAGAGGCCGTCGAGCTGGAGGTGCGAGCGCGTCATGTCGAACAGCTCGCGCGTCTGCGCGTGGTTCGAGATCTCGTGGAACCAGTAGCGGTGGGCAAAGCGCAGGAAATTCTCGAGCGCATTGCGGATGTCGCGGCGGAAGATGCGGTTGGCTTTGGCGCTCGTGAGCTCAAGGCGGCTGACGGCCGCGACGAGGCGGTCCGAGAACATTCTCAGCGCCGCCTTCTGGAAGTGGGCGATGAGAAACATGAGGAAATGCTGGTGGCGGAAGCGCCCGAGCATGCCGCCCTCGGGATTCATGAAAAAGCTGTCGCCGGCGTCGCCGACGACGACCAGCGTATGGCCCGAGGCAAGGAAGCGCGTGCGCGTCGGGTGCGGCCCCGTCTCGCCGGTGAAGTAGCGGTCGTAGCAATAGCGGTTCTCGAAATTCTGGAGATAGGCCTCGGAATAGGGCAACGACGAGTCTGGTCCCCGGCTCATTGCCGAGCGCAAGCCGGATGCTGTCGGCCCGGGAGAGCGCGCCGAGGTCCTCCATGGCCATCAGGCTCATGTAGGGCATCCGATAGTATTCGAGCTGCCGGTAGCGGACTTCGCCCTTCTTGTCGCTGTGATAGAGCACGAGCGGGGAGAGCAAGAACTCCCAGTGCGACGCGGTCGCCGGCGCCCGGTGGCGGCAGACGAACGAGAGGTACTTTTCGCGGTTCTCGTAGTCGGAGGCCGCGAGCACGGTGTCGCCTTCGCCGAGCCACTCGACCTTCCACGGGCAGTGGCCGCCCCTCCCCGACTTCTCCCAATAGGCCGGATAGGCACGCCCGAACCGGAACAGCAGGTCCTGCGCGGTCTCGAACGGGACGTCGTCGGCAAAGACCTCGAGCGCCAGGATCACGATGTCGATGTCGAAGAAGAAGTAAAGATCGATGTGCGCGATACTGAGGTCGACCGGCTCGCCGTCTTTCTCGAGCGTGATGCGCGCCTTCCTCACGTCGGTGCGGCGCATCACCTCAATCGGGCTTTCGCCGTAGACCTTGCGAACCGCGCGTCCTAGCCCCTGGCCGTAGAGAAACCGTTGCACGGGAGGCAGGAACGTCACGAACTCGTTGTAGTGGCGGCTTTGGAACTCGCGGGGATCGCCGAACTCGTCGTCCACCTCGTGCCAGGGGTTGTCAGGGCCGGGCGTCGACAGGTGCTCCCAGTGGTCCTGAATGGGCGCGTTCTCGTCGAGGGGAAGCAGATAGACCGGCCAGAGCAGGATCTGCCGCATATGCTTGACGCGCTTCTTGTCGCTCATGGCGGAGAATCGAGGCCGCAAGAGGGTGAGGCTGGTACCATCCCTCTCCATAACCACGGCCGCACGCCCGAGCGCAACTGCTGGCTTTTGGCGCCCTCTGCCTGTCCACGGTGAAGTCGGCCGTCTAGACGAGCAACACCGAGGCAAGTCCTAGAAAGGCGAAGAACCCGACGCAATCGGTGATCATGGTCACGAAGACGCCCGAGGCCGGCGCGGGATCGAGCTTGAAGTGATGTAGCATCAAGGGGATGAGGATGCCGGCCACTCCCGCGGCAAGAAGATTGACGATCATTGCCGCCCCGATCACGGCCCCGAGCTTTCCCGAGCCGAAGAAAACAAAGACGAGGGCTGCGATCAGGACCGACAGCACAAGTCCATTGACCAGCCCGACCAGCGTCTCGCGCGTGATGATGCGCGGCGCGTTCGCGGCCCCGAGCTTGCTAGTCGCGAGCGCGCGCACGGTCACAGTCATTGTCTGCGTGCCGGCGTTCCCGCCCATGGACGCGACGATGGGCATCAGCGCGGCGAGCGCCACCATCTGCACGATCGTGGCGTCGAAGGCCCGGATTACGAACGAGGCGATCATGGCCGTTCCGAGATTGACGACGAGCCAGGGGACCCGGCTCTTGGCGGTCTCGAGCACGCTGTCGGCGAGACTTTCGTCGCCGACGCCGGCGAGCTTCTTGATGTCCTCCTCCGCCTCGTCCTCGATCACCTCCACCACGTCGTCGACGGTGACGACGCCGACCAGCCGGTTGTTGTCGTCGACGACGGGGGCCGACATGAGGTCGTAGCGCGCGAACTGACGGGCAACCGCCTCCTGGCTCGCGGTCGCGAGAACCACATGCCGGTCGGGCTCCATGATCGTCTCGACCGGGACGTGGCGCTTGCTGCGCAAGAGCCGCGAGAGCTCGACGCTGCCGAGCACATGAAAGCCCGGATCGACGACGAAAATCTCCGAGAACGTGTCCGGGAGGTCGTCCGATTCGCGCATGAAGTCGATGACCTGGCCCACGGTCCAGAACGGCGCGACGGCGACGAAGTCCGCCTGCATGAGGCGCCCTGCGGTCTCCTCCGGGTACTCGAGGTTGCGCTCGACCGCGACGCGGTCGCTGGTCGCCAACCGGCTCAGGATCTCCTGCTTGTCGCTTTCCTCGAGGCTCTCGAGGACGTAGGCGGCGTCGTCGGTGTCGAGCTCGGTGATGGCCTTGGCCAAGAGCTCGTTCGGCAGCGCCTCCATCAGCTGGTCGCGCACCGTCTCGTCGAGCTCGGAGAGAACCTCGAAATCGAACGCCGGGCCCAGCGCCTGGATCAGCGCGACGCGCTGCTCGGGCTCGAGCAGGCCGATCACGTCGGCGAGATCGGGCGCCCGCAGCGCAGCCGCAACGCCGATGGCGCGGTCGGCGTCGCCACGATCGAGCGCGTCCGCAACCTCTTGCGCGAGCGCCGAGTTGTCGACGGCCGCCTCGTCTTGAGGCGCTTGATCCTCGCGTTCCATCATGAGCGCCGCAATCTCCCGGATCTGGGCTCAGGCCCTCTCGCGCACGACCGGACCGCGGCCTTACCACAACCGTCATCGAGGCGACACACTAGCGTCCCGGTTCGCTCATCGGCATATGAGCCAGCTATTAACTTATGCGGTTTTGCGAACATCTCCCTGGTGCGGCAAAAGCACAGTCGACCATGAGCCAGTTGCGCCTCGTTTACGAAGGCTTATAGGTTCGGGAGTTGAGTGTGGGGACGATGTCGGCGTGGTGGAGTGGGGCTGTGAGGCGCTTTCCTGTTCGTAGGCGTACGGCGGCGCTCGCAGTGTTCGCCGCCGCCACCGGTCTCGCGGCCCATGCCCTTGCCGAGACGGCGGCCGAAGGGCCGCTGCAGACCGAGGACGCGGCTCCCGCCTGCGCCGCACGCGACGATCTCCTCGGGATCTCGCGGATCGTCGAAATCGACGCCTCGGCCGGCCCCCATTTCGGCGACCAATACAAGGAAGTGCCGTTTCTCGAGGACGGCGAAGTGGTGCTCACCTTCGACGACGGGCCCATGCGCCGCTACACCATACCCATTCTCGACGCCCTCGACGCCCAGTGCACGAAGGCGACGTTCTTTTCCGTCGGACGCATGGCTCTCGCCGACCCGGCAATGCTCAAGGAGGTTGCCACGCGCGGGCACACGATCGCCTCCCACACCTGGTCGCACGTGAAGCTCAAGACGGTCGGCGACGCCGCCGGCGAACGCGAGATCGAGCTCGGCCTTAGCGCGGTCAGCGCGGCGATCGGCCGCCCTGCGGCGCCGTTCTTCCGCTTTCCCTACCTTGCCGATACCAAGGCGGCGCTTGCCCATCTCGGCACGCGCGGCATCGCGACCTTCGGTATCGACATCGATTCCAAGGACTTCCGCACCCGCAACCCCGGCACCGTGCTGCGCAATGTGCTCTCTCAGCTCGATGCGAAGCGCAAGGGGATCCTGCTCTTTCACGATATCCAACCGGCAACGGCGGGCGCGCTTGCGAGCCTTCTCACCGAGCTCAAGACGCGCGGCATCAAGATCGTGCACGTGGTTCCGAAGGCTCCGGCGACGACCTTGGCCGAATACGATGCCATTGCCGAGAAGACGCTCAAGGCCAAGGAGCTTGCGGGCGCCGCCAACCCGCTGGCCGAGCGCGCCGTGACCTGGCCGGTGACGACGGTCGCATCTGGAGAGACCACGTCCGCCAAAGGGACGGAACCGATGCCTTGGCCATCCGACACGCCGGGCGGCGCGACGAGGGCGCGCAAGCACCGCGCATCCCACAAGCCGGACGCGGGCGGCACGGCAGATCATTCCTCGGGGATCATGCAGCCGTTCGAGAATTGAGCCGCAGGGGTCGAACGATCACACGCCCTTGAGACCTGCCGTCCGCGATGCTGGGACTCTTGTCCATCGAAACGAAATCGCGGACAGTTGCCTCGGGGGAAATGCCAGTCAGGCGTTGGGGGAAATAGATGAGGGTCTTTCCGGTTGCTTTGCTGACCGGGCTCTTGAGCGTCGCGGTGGCGCGCGCCGAGCCCGAGACCGCCGCCACCTGCCGCGATCCTGCGGCGGCGCTCGGCGTGTCGCGCATCATCGAGATCGATGCTTCGGGCGGTCCGATCTACGGCTCGATGACGCGGCGCACGAGGGAGACGAGCTTCCTCGAGCCGATGGAGGTGGTGCTAACGTTCGACGACGGACCCGTGCCCCGGGTCACGACGCCGATCCTCGACACCCTCGACGCGTTCTGCACCAAGGCGACGTTCTTTTCCGTCGGCGAGATGGCGCTCGCCTATCCCCACGCGCTGAAGGATGTGGCCGTGCGCGGCCACTCGATCGGCACCCACACCTGGACCCACCCGCGCAGCTTGCCGGCCTTGAGCCTCGACAAGGCCAAGGACCAGATCGAGCGCGGGATTGCCGCCGTGGCTCTCGCCGCCGAGCAGCCGATCGCTCCGTTCTTCCGCTTCCCGGGCCTTTCGGATTCGGACGAGCTGCTCGCCTATCTCCAGACGCGCGGCATCGCGACCTTCACCGTGGACGTTGTCTCGAATGACAGCTTCATCGGCAGCGCGGAGCGCATCGCGGAGCGCACGGTGAAGCAGATCGAGGCAGAGAAGGGCGGCATCGTTCTCTTCCACGATATCAAGCCGGTGACCGCAAAGGCGCTACCCAAGATCCTCTCCGAGCTAAAGGCGCACGGCTACCGGATCGTTCATCTTATGGCCAAGGCCCCCGTCACTCCGCTCGCGGACTACGACGAGGAGCTCAAAGTCGTGCTCGCGAAGGCGGCTCCGCCGCGCCCCGGCGAGGATGAGGCGCCTCCCTTCCCCGCGTCCGCCGGAGCCCTCAATTCCCTCACCGGCGAGGCGCTCGTCGTTACCCGGCTCGCGCCGAGCGCGCTCGAGCGCATCCCGCCGGCCGCAACAGCCGCCGCCGAAGCGAGGTCGGAGGTCGAGGAGCATGTCCGCAAGGGGCGCAGGCACGGCGCACATCACCGCAACCGGCGCGCCCGCCAAGCCGCAGGCTCTGACTGACGGCGTTCAAATTTGATACTGAGAGACCCAGGGCGCCATGGAGAGCGCCGTATTGGTGCGGTCGAGAAGACTCGAACTTCCACGCCTTTTGGGCGCTACCACCTCAAGGTAGTGCGTCTACCAATTCCGCCACGACCGCTTTGATCCTCCCAAATTCGAGAGGACGCCTCATATAACCAAGCTCGCGCTTCCGAACAAGGCGGCTCGGAAGGCGGTCGAATTAGCAGAGGGCGTGGGGGGAAGGCAAGCGCGGAACCGCGCAAAGTTCGCTTGGGCTTGCCCTTCCCCGGTGCCACGATAGTCACACTTGGACCTTTGAAGGAGCCCCAACCCGTGTCCTCGCGCGCCGATGCCGCCGGCGAGATCGACTGGAGGATCAGCACGGAGCCCGTGCCCTACGAGGCCGCCGTGCGGATGATGGAGGAGCGCGTCCGCCTCATCGACGACGGCGCCGCCCGCGAGCTTGTCTGGCTACTCGAGCATCCGCCTCTCTATACAGCGGGCACTAGCGCCGACCCCTCCGAGCTGATCGATCCCGGCCGCTTCCCCGTGTACGAGACCGGCCGCGGCGGCAGGCTCACCTACCACGGGCCGGGGCAACGCATCGTCTACCTCATGGTCGACGTGCGCCGCCGCTTCGGGGGCGACGTCCACGCCTTCGTGCACGCGCTCGAGGATGGCGTCATCGCCGCGCTCGCACCCTTCGGGATAGCGGGCGAGCGACGTGCCGGCCGGATCGGCGTTTGGGTCGCTCTGCCCGGAGACGCGAGGAGCGAGGCCAAGATCGCGGCGATCGGCGTGCGCGTGCGCCACGGAATCAGCTTCCACGGTCTCGCCCTCAACGTCGCTCCCGATCTCTCCCACTTCGCAGGCATCGTTCCCTGCGGCATCCGCGATCATGGCGTGACGAGCTTGGCCGCGATCGGGAAAGCGGCGCCGATGAAAGATGTGGATATCTCGCTGAAAAATGCTCTCGAGCCGCTGCTCAACGCTTGCAAGGCCCCTCTCCGGCCGCGCGATGCGCGCCTCAAAATGGCAGCGCCCGGCCCCACCAATGGGGAGCCGGGCGCCATATTCACTATCTCGAAGCCCTTTTCACTGACGTGAGCCCGGTTGAGAAGGCTGGCCTGCGTCACCGCCATTGGGCTCGGCAGGCGCCTCGAGCTCGTCGTCGTAGAGCTGTCCTCCCTCGATCGAGGTGACCTCTGAGCCTTCGAGCTCGTAGGGGTCGTCCTCGTCGTCATCGAGGCGTATCAAGCAACCCTTCTGACAGATGCCCTCAAGCGCCGCACTTGGCTTAACAACGTGCTCTTGTTGGGCTTCTCCCTCGATAACGGTGACCTTGTGGTCCCTGTCATCACGGTTGGTGACCGACGCCGCGAGCGCGGCGGAGGAAGCGAGAAGAGCTACCAGGAGGGACGCCGGGATTACCCGAAACGAGATCACGGCCAGCTCCCAGGCACGAGACAGAAACTAGTTACTTCTTCTTCTTCGCCGCCTTCTTCGCGGTCTTCTTGGCGGGCTTCTTTGCTGTCTTCGCCTTCATTGTGGTTCGTCCTTCCGTTGTGGACCCATAACAAAATTGGGTCTTGCTCTCCCGACTCACGTCGGGACATAGCAATGTGGTCAGATTCAAGCCCCTCTTCAAACGGAATTTTCCGGTGACCCCTATCGAGGATTTCGATAGATAGGGAGAGCTGTTGCTCGTGCTCGTCATGCGTCGCGCTATCACCGATGGATCTCAACCTCGCCCGCACGTTCCTGATGGTTGCCGAGACCGGCAGCTTCATCGACGCGGCGCGCCGCATGAACATCACGCAGTCGACGGTCTCGGCGCGCATCAAAGGTCTCGAGGACCTGCTCGGCCGTCCGCTCTTCGAGCGCTCGAAGTCGGGTGCAGAACTCACTGCCGCCGGCGAGCAGTTCCAGAAGCACGCGCTGGCCCTCGTTCGCGTCTGGCAGCATGCCCAGCTCGAGGTCGGCCTCTCCGACCAGCACCGCGACCATCTCGCGGTCGGCGCGCCCATGAGCCTGTGGGACGGCTTTCTTCTCAAATGGGTCTCGTGGATGCGCGCCAACATCCCCGACATCGCGGTCTCGGCGAGCGAGGCGCTGTCGGCCGTGCTGACGCAGCGCCTCATCGAGGGAACGCTCGATCTCGCCGTGATGTACCGGCCGACCCAGCCTCCCGGACATGTCATCGAGCATCTGTTCGACGAGGAGTTCGTGCTGGTGACGAGCACGCCCGCCCGCGGCGCGAGCGATTACGTGTTCGTCGACTGGGGCTTCGACTTCCAGCAGGACCATGCGGCGGCCTTCCCCGAGCTCGCCAACCCCGGTCTCAACCTCGATCTCGGCTCCATCAGCCTCGACTACCTCTTGGCCAACGAGGCTTCGGCCTACTTTCCGACCAGGATCGTCAAGCATCACCTCGCCCGCGGACGGCTGCGCAGGCCCAAGCGCGCGCGGCGCTTTGTCTATCCCGTGTACATGGTTTACCCGGAAGCCCGCGACGAGGAGGCCTATGAGCCGATCATCGCCGGGTTGAGACGCGAGGCGATGCGGTTTGCGTGACGGCCCTTGGACGATTTGACGCAATACGGACCCTCGGAGCCAGCGTTGCGAGCTTAGAGAGAAGTCGCTCCATGCTTATGTTCGTCCGGGGCGCTGGCGGTCCACGCGGCTCTCGCGGTAGGATAGCGGCGCTGGGGCGCCGGGGTGGTAGCCAGGGGGTTCCCTTGATGTCGAAGCGTCACTGGTCGGGAGGGTGCGGCAAGCTCATCGCGCCCATCCTCCTTCTCGGGCTCACTTGGGCCATCGCTCCAACGGCACGGGCCGAGACCGAGGTCGACACGGCGCTCATCGTCTCTGTCGACGTCTCGAACTCGGTCGACGAGGCTCGCTACAAGCTGCAGATGGAGGGGATCGCTCAAGCCCTCGAGGATCCGTCGGTCATCGACGCGATCCTTGGCGGGCCGCAAGGCGGAATTCTCTTTTCTATGGTGACCTGGGCCGACCGGCCGCGCGTCGCCATCCCCTGGCAGCGCCTCGCGAGCCGCGAGGACGCCGCAGCCGTCGCGCGGAAGGTGCGCACGCTCCCCCGCCAGACCGGGGAGTTCACCTGCGTCACCGGCATGCTGCGCAACATCTCGGACAAGGTCGTGCCCCAGATCCCCGCCAAGACCTCGCGCATCATTGTCGACGTCTCGGGCGACGGGCGCGAGAACTGCAATCCCACTGAGCCGATCGAGGCGGTTCGCGACGAGCTCGTCGCCTCTGGCGTGACGATCAACGGCCTGCCGATCCTCGAAGGCGACGAGGGCCCGGTGCTCGAGAGCTGGTACCGGGAACACGTAATGGCAGGGGCCGGCTCGTTCGTGCTCCCCGCCGACGGCTTCAAGGACTTCGGCCGCGCGATCCGCCAGAAATTCGTGATCGAGGTCAGCGGCCCCGCGCCGCCGGAATTGGAGGGGCGCGCGACAGGGCGCCTGCGCTCTGCCGCTTCCGAGCGATAATGCCGCACCCTTGATCTCGATCAAGCCGCGGGCTTGACCGCGCGGCTAGCGCTGGACCAGCGGCCGCAGGCGAAACAACCTGAAGCGCCGCGCCCAAGGAGGACTCCTGAAACGGAGGCACGGCATGGCAGACCTCAAGACGCGCGATCCCGAGCGGCAGGCGCGGCGCTTGAAGGACATGATCGAAACCCTCGACGTCGACCGGGCAAAGCTCGGCCGGCTGCGCGCGGGGGAGACCTTCGCCGAGGCCCATGTCCGCTGCCTCGACTGCTCAGCCGTCGGCGCGTGTCTCGAATGGCTCGCGAGCGACCCTACGGAGCGGCCCCAACCGGACTTCTGCCCCAATGTCCCCTTGTTCGAGACCTTGAAGCGGGGCTGACCGGGCCGGTCCGTGCTGGCATCACGGGTTTTTGAGAGAGAGAATGTAAGTAGCGAGCGCGGCGATGTCAGTTCGCGTGAGCTGGATTTGTGGCATTGGTGGATGGGGCAACACGATGCGCCCGGCAATTGCCTCCGCCGTCTGACCCGGCCGGCCCGCAATAGCGACGAAGCTCGGCACATCGGCAGGCACGCTGGCGCTCGCAGCCTCCTTTCCCACGATATGGCATGACGTGCAGAGCTTCTCGGCAAGCTCGCGCCCCTTGGCAGCGTCGAGCTCGGTGGTCTGGGCCGCCGCCCCACCCGCTCCCACGCTCGCAAGGGCAGCGGCGACAATCAGACCCCTCGCCCCTCGAACTCTTTCTCCGCATGTAGCCTTCTCTTTGACTGCTTGTCCCCGCCCGGACGCTAGGCTCTTCATTGACCCCGGGTCAATCGGGCGTTGAGATGCTCGGCGAGGCGCAGCGCCAACTGGACGATCGTGAAGGTCGGATTGGACACGCCGGGGCTTGCGAACACGCTGCTTCCGCCGATGAAGAGGTTGTCGATCCCGTGCACGCGGCAGTCGGCATCGACGACGCCGGCCGCCGGATCGGCGCTCATGCGCGTCGTGCACATGTGATGCGACGAGCCTCCGCTCTCCTCGCTGATCGGGACCTGGATCGGGTCGCTCGCGACCCACGGGTCGAGGTGGAGGCGTCCAATATCGTGGCGCGCCATCGCTCGCCCCATCTCCTCGGCCGCGACCCTGAGCGTCTCTCCGTCGATATTCGAGAGACGCCAGTCGAGCTTGAGCTGCCTCAGTCCGAAGCGGTCGCGCTTGTCTGATAGGGCGACGCGGCTGTCCCGGTTCAGCGTCTGTCCCGCCACGACGAAGAGGATGGCGTCGAAGCAGGCGTGCTCGGGATCGCGGAGCGCGCGGGCGAGGCGCTCGTCAAAGGGGAGCGCGCAGGAGGGGTCGTCGGCGGCCAAGGGGAGGAGCTCGAGCTCGAAGGCGAGACACTGCCGCTCGGCGACGAGCTTGTCGCTCGCGATATAGAAATTGAGGTCCGCGAGCGGCGACTTTAGCAGGGTGCGGCCGACCTCGATCTCGAGGTGCTCCGAAAAATAGCGGCCGACCAGGTCATGGCTGTTGCCGATGCCGCCCGGGACCTGCCGGTCGGCGTCGAGAAGGAGGCGTGCCGTCTCGATCCCCCCGCAGCAGAGGGCGAAGTGGCGGGCGCGGACCGCGAACCGCTCGTCGCGGGCGTTGGAGCAAAAGACGAAGGCGTCGACTGAGCGAAGGCCCGAAGCGAGCCTGATGTCCACCATGTTCGCGTTGAGGACGAGCCGGATGCGCTCCGAGCGCGCGAGCTCGTCTCGGTACTTGGAGCCGAACCGCGTGGGGCTGACGCGGTAGAGCGAAGGCTCGATTGCCGCCTCCTTGCCGGCAAAGAGGTCGAGCGGCGCCTCGGCGGGCGGCAAATCCAGGATTTCGGCGGTCGTGTCTGCGAAAGGGTCGAGATCGGTCTTCTTGATCGGCCACGCGTTGAGAGGGTCGTGAGGCGCCACCTCGAAATCGCGCCGGTCGAGAGGCCGCGTATAGCCTCCCCAGTGGTTCGAGGTCCCTCCGAAATAGCGCAGCCGGCAGGCGTCGAGCGGATAGTAGGGAAGCCCGACGATCTCCCCTTGATAGAGCGCCTGCGACCGGGCATCGGGCTCGAGCCCCCCTCCCTCCATCAAGGCGACGCGCCATCCGATGCCAGCAAGCGTGCGTGCGAGCGTGATGCCTGCCGGTCCCGCCCCGCAGATGCAGACATCGAAGGCGGCGCCGGTAAGCTCCCCGTCCGAAAGCTGCCCGGCGTCAAGCAGCATGAGCGCGGGCCTTGTCGAGATCGCCGGCGCGCAAGATCCACCCGCCGGCGACGATGATCATGTCCGCGCCTGGACATTCCGAAGGCCTACGGGCGACAGCCGGCGCCGCAACGAGCGCCGCCAGCGCCAGGAGGGCGTGCCGGCGTGTGAGGCGGGGGCTTTTCTGCATGGCGACCGCTCGAGCTCGAAGGGCAGAACCCACGATTAGGCGGCCTCTCGGGGCCGGTCAATGTGGAGAAGCCAGGGCCGCCGGGGCCCGAGGCCTTTGTCGCGCCCTGTCCCCACCGTGACAGCGCGGGAGTTTCGCCCATGCGAGGGTCACTACGCGAGACACACCGCCTCTCTGAGAGGCTCCTTCGACACCGAGAACAAACGGAGACACCAATGACCACGAAATTCATCGCCGCGATCATCGCCTCGGCCCTTGCCGTGACCCTCACCGTTTCGACCGCTCAGGCGGGCGGCTGCGGCGGCGGCGGCTACAAGAGCTACCAGAGCCTGTCGAGCGCGAGCTACCAGGCCGCCGCCAAGCGCAAGGCTCTCGCCGCCGCGCAGAAGCGCCAGCAGATCGCTGCCCAGAGGGCGCTCGCTGCCAAGGCTGAAGCCCGGAAGGCCCAGCAGGTTGCCGCTGCCGAGAAGGCCGCCTCCGAGGAGAAGGTCGCGACCGAGGAGACCTCGTCGACGACCGAGCCGGCGAAGGTTGCCGAGACCGAGACGACGGCCACCACCGAGACCACGGTCGCCACCGCCGAGACCCAGTGCTCGCGTTTCGTTCCCGAGTTCGGCACAACGGTCGCGGTCGACTGCGCCGCCCAGTAACACTCCAGCGGCGCCGGCTAACCCGGCGCCGCAAGCTATTCCAATCCGCTTCAAGTGATTTTTCGAAGGAGCTTGACTTCAGGGGGCGGGCAGCGGCCGGCCTCCTGATTTTCTCTTTTGACGGCGCCCTCGCTTGTGAGACGCGCGAGCCCTCGACGGCCGTTGCCCTTGGGCTGGGCGACATGGGAAGAAGGCCCCGGCTAGCCTCTGGCGACTGTCGCGGAGAAATCAATGTCCCTTCTCGGCACCTTCACGGGAAGCTTTCTCGTCGCCTTGCCGGCGCTGCTGTCGATCGTGAACCCGCTCGGCGGGGCCTTGATCTATCACCAGGTCACCGCCGAGCGGGGAGAAGCCGAACAGGTCGCCCTCGCCTGGCGCGTCGCCACCTACGCGGCGATCGTCATGCTGACCGCGCTCTGGATCGGCGCTTGGCTGATGAGCTTCTTCGGGGTGAGCATCTCGGCGCTTCGCGTCGCAGGCGGCCTCGTCGTCGCCGCCAGCGCCTGGGAGATGCTCTCCTATACGGAGGCGACCGAGAGCCGCAAGAAGGAGCAGGCCGAGGGGGCCGAGGGGGCTGCCGATGTCGCGTTCTTCCCGCTCACGCTCCCGTTCACCACCGGGCCCGGAACGATCTCGGTTGCAATCGCCTTGAGTGCAAGCCGTCCCTCGACCGCGATCGAAGTGGTGCCGTTTCTCGCCGGTCTCTCGGCGGCGGCCGTCGTGGTGGCGATCTCGGTCGGCATCTGCTACGCCTCGGCCGAGCGCGTCGTCGCGCTGCTGGGGCCGGCCCGCGCACGGGTCTTGACCCGGCTCTCGGCGTTTCTCCTGCTCTGCATTGGCGTGCAGATCCTACTGACGGGCGTGCAGGGGGCCTTATCTGCGGCGCTCGTGCCACATCTCGTCATCCGACCTTAGCCCGAACTATTTTCCCTCACACCCCGTTAGCTATAGTAGTGTATCAGGACGGGGTTCCCGACTCCGGTGGAGCGGGTGAACGCTGGCCACTCGGCGGCGAAGGAGCGGTGAATGGCACTTTCCTTTTCGAAATTTGCGAGGATCGTCCTCGCAGTTGCTTGTGCCTGCGCCCTCGCCCCCTCGGCGATTGCGGCCAGCAAAAACAAGAAGGACCAGGCCTCGGGCAAGCCCCTCCGCGGCGTCATTTATTACCGCGGCGGATATTCATATAAATCCTCGACCGCGACGTCTCGGGATTGGCGCTTCGTCGACCCCGCGCCGGCCTCGGCCCTCTCGGCAACGCGCCAGAGCGCCGGCGGTCCCTTCGACAGCGGCTTCTTCTTCGACTCGGGCGTCGGCAGCTGGGTCGGCGGTCAGGCCCCCTATCAGCACTAACGCATCGCGTCTCGATCATCCGAGACGATAACGGCCGAACGCGCGGCGCAGCGCGAGTCGCAAGCGAAGCGTCTCGGTTGCGAGCCACGGCTTTAGCCTCGCCCACCCGCGCCGCGCAGCATGTTCTGCCCGCTGTGCCGCCGCCGTCAGGCGGGGCCGGACCTTCGACCAGAGCCTCGTTGCCTCGAGCCGCACGCGCGTCTTCACCATGCGCCCGTAGCGCCAGACCCAGGACGCCCGGATCATGGCGAACATCGCCTCCTGCCACGGGACGAGCCAGTTGTAGGCGGCGGCAAACCAGCCGATCCGCATCAACGCCGGCTTGGTCAGGATGAAGATGCGGGCAATGAGCGCGGTCGATGCGATTTTGGCGCCAATGAACAAGGCCGTCGCCGCGAAGGCCTGGCCCTGCGCCAGGAGATAGAGAGCAACGAACTTCAAGGGCAGGAGGATCGAGGTCGGCAGGCCCAAGGCGACGAGCGCGCCATAGGGCGGCAAGCCGGCGATGGCCCGCTCGAGGCGCGCCCAGATCTCGAAGCGGGTGAGGGAGGCGAGAAACGCCGCGAGCGGACGCCAGCCCCACTCCTCGAACAGCACGATGAGAGCGGCGAGGATCTGCAGGCCGAACAGGAGGGGCGGGCGCACCATTCGCCAGACTTCGCCCAGCACCGCAAGGCTCGTGCGCGCGGCGCTCGCAAGACGCGGCTTGAAGCGCCCCCACCGCTCGCCGAGGTGAGCCTCCTGCCAAAGGCCGGCGAGAAAGACGCGGCACCGGCGGCAAGCGTCCCGCAGCCAGCGCTCCGCCGCGACAAGTTCGCGCCCGGCCGCAGCGGCGAGCTCAACGGACCGCTTGCGGGCCTCCTCGAGCCAGATCCAGAGTTGCTCCCACATCCCGCATTGTCCTGCGCCCCGGCGCCGCCACGGCCGGCCACATCGCAGGCTAGCTCAAGAGGTTCTGAGGCGGGGTTAACTCTTAGCCCGCGCCCCCTCACACTCCAGCCGGCAGCCGTGTGTCTTGCGGCCGCAGCGCGCCGGCTCGCTCCGCCTCCTCGAGTGCGTGGGCCAGCTCCTCGCGCGCCTTCTCGGCCTGGCGCTGGCGGTTCCAGAGGCTCGCGTAGAGCCCGCCCTTGACGATGAGCTCTGCGTGCGTCCCCTGCTCTACGACGCGGCCCTTGTCGAGGACGACGATGTTGTCGGCATGGATGATCGTCGACAGGCGGTGGGCGATGACGAGCGTGGTGCGGTTCCTTGCCACGCGGTCGAGCGCGTCCTGGATCTCCCTCTCGGTGTGGCTGTCGAGCGCGCTCGTTGCCTCGTCCAGCATCAGGATCGGCGGCGCCTTGAGGAGGGTGCGCGCGATCGCGACCCGCTGCTTCTCGCCGCCGGAGAGCTTCAAGCCCCGCTCGCCGACCATCGTGTCGTATCCGGCCGGAAGCGTGCGAATGAAGTCGTCGATCTGGGCGAGCTGAGCGGCCTCGACGATCTCCGCTTCGCTCGCCTCGGAGCGTCCGTAGCGGATGTTGTAGAGGATCGTGTCGTTGAAGAGCACGGTGTCCTGGGGCACGACGCCGATCGCCGCCCTGAGAGAGGCCTGCGTCACGTCGCGGATGTCCTGGCCGTCGATGGTCACCCGGCCCCCCTCGATGTCGTAGAAGCGGAACAGGATGCGCGAGATCGTCGACTTGCCCGCCCCCGACGGCCCGACGATCGCCACCATGCGCCCCGCCGGCACCTCGAACGAGACGTGATCGAGAATGCGCCGGTCGGGGTCGTAGGAGAACGACACGTCCTCGAAGCGGATCGTGCCCTCGGTGACGATCAGCGGTTTCGCCCCCGGCCTGTCGACGACCTCGGGTGGCTCGGCGAGGAGCCCGAACATCGTCTCGAGGTCGACAAGGCCCTGCTTGATCTCGCGGTACACCATGCCCATGAAGTTCAGCGGCATGTAGAGCTGGATCATGAGCGCGTTGATCATGACGAAGTCGCCGACCGTGTGCGTCCCCGCCGCAACGCCGCGCGCGGCAAGCCACATGACGAGCGTCATGCCGGCCGTGAAGATCGCCGCCTGGCCCGAGTTGAGCACGCCCAGCGAGTAGTAGGTGGCGACGGCGGCCTTCTCGTAGCGGGCCATCGAGGCGTCGAAGCGGCGCGCCTCGAGCTCCTCGTTGCCGAAATATTTGACAGTTTCGAAGTTGAGGAGGCTGTCGACCGCCTTGGTGTTGGCGTCGGTGTCGCTCTCGTTCATCTCGCGGCGGATCGATATGCGCCGCTCGGAGGCGACAAACGTGAACCACATATAGAGCGCGACCGTCGCCAGCACGATCAGCACGTAGAGCCAGTTGAAATAGTAGAGGAGGAGCGCGCACACGAGGACGAGCTCGAGCGCGGTCGGCGCGAGCTGCATGATGCCCATGCGGACGATGAGATCGATGCCGCGCGTGCCCCGCTCGATCACCCGCGACAGGCCGCCCGTGCGCCGTTCCAGATGAAAGCGCAGCGAGAGCCGATGCAGATGACGAAACGTGCGGTTGTTGAGCTCGCGCACCGCGTGCTGGCCAACGCGGGTGAAGAGCACGTCGCGCACCTGGTTCAGCGCCATGGCGAGGACGCGCGCGACGCCATAGGCGAGGATGACGGCGGTCAGCGCAAGGCCGATCACCTCGACCCCGATCTCTCCCGCCCGCGGCGCCGAGCCGGCAAGCATATCGGTCGCGATCTTGAAGAGAATGGGCACGGTGAGCGTGACGAGCTTGGCGACGACGAGCACGAAGCACGCGCCCACCACCTCGAGACGCAGGTCGGGGCGCCCCTTCGGCCAGACGAAGGGGAGAAGCTCCTTCAACACCGTCCAATGGTCGGATTGCGCGAGGCCGAGAGGGCCCGGTGCGCGGGCGGCGTGGCGCTTCTTGGCGAGCGGTGTCATCAGATCCTTTGGCCGCAGCAAAGATGAAGGCGGCGACTATTGAGATGCTAGCGCGCCGGGCTGTCGGCTGACCAGCCCAAGGGCTTACGAGAGGCGTACCAATCCAGGTCAATACGGCCGCTTCTTGCGCGGCACGTAGAGGCACTGGCGCGGGTAGATGAGGTTCGGGTCCCTGATCTTGCGCTTATTCGCGCGGTAGATCACCGGGTAGCGCTCGCCGACCCGCAGGTAGCGCGCCGCAATCGACCATAACGTGTCGCCGCGCTTCACGCGGTAGCACTTGGCCGCCCGGCCCCTGCGGCTCGCGGCACGGGACCGCGCGGCCTGGGTCTTGGAGGCGCTCTTGCGCCTTTCGGCACGAGCTTCGCCACTCGCCTCAGCCACCTTTACTTTTTCCTGCTCTGATCCCTCCGCGCGCTCCGGTTCCGCGGAAGGCGTCTCGTCCGGTGCGTCCGCGGTCGCTGCCTCTCGAACCGGTGTCTCGGCCTTCGGAGCCTCGCCTGCCGCGGACTCGTCCGGCTCTGTCGGCTCGGTTTGGCCAGGGCGGACTTTGCCAGGGAACGCGCGCGCGAGCATTCGCTCGGTCTCCGCCTTCGCCTTCTCCGCTTCGAGGCGCTTGGCCTCAGCGGCTTTGCGTGTCTCCTCGTCCTTAGCCTTCTTCTGCTCCGCGAGCTGCTTGGCCTCGGTCATCTTGAGCTCCTGCTCAGCCTTGGCCTCTTTCTCAGCCTCGAGGCGCTTGGCCTCGGCGACCTTGCGTGTCTCCTCGTCCTTGGCCTTCTTCTGCTCCGCGATCCTCTTGGCCTCAGTCATCTTGAGTTCCTGCTCAGCCTTGGCCTCTTTCTCAGCCTCGAGGCGCTTGGCCTCGGCGACCTTGCGTGTCTCGTCGTCCTTGGCCTTCTTCTGCTCCGCGATCCTCTTGGCCTCGGTCATCTTGAGCGCCAGATCAGCCTTGACGGTTTTTTCAGCCTCCAGGCGCTTGGCCTCGGCGGCCTTGCGCACCTCTTCTGCCTTGCGGGCCTCCTCCGCGATCCGCTTGGCCTCGGTCATCTTGAGCGCCAGATCAGCCTTGGCCTTCTTCTCGGCTTCGAGGCG
Organism: uncultured Alphaproteobacteria bacterium; assembly: GCA_963740475.1. Taxonomy (GTDB): domain Bacteria; phylum Pseudomonadota; class Alphaproteobacteria; order Rhizobiales; family Hyphomicrobiaceae; genus Hyphomicrobium_C. The sequence continues at coordinate 137,092 of CAVUEM010000012.1, forward strand.
CTTGGCTTCGGCCAACTTGAGGTCCTGCTCGGCCTTGGCCTTTTTCTCAGCCTCCAGGCGCTTGCCCTCGGACGCCTTGCGCGCCTCCTCGTCCTTGGCCTTCCTCTCCTCCTCGAGGCGCTTGGCTTCGTCGAGCTGCTTCAACCGCTCGCGGATCTTGCGCTCGATCTCCTCGTGACGCTTGGCGGCATCCGCCTTGCGCTGCTCCTCGCGCGCCTTGAGCGCCGCCGCCTCTTTCTCTGCAGCCGTCTCGGCCGCGCGCTTGGCGTCGAGAGCGCGCTTCTCGTCCTCCGTCGCCGTGCGCGCCGCCTCCGCCTTGCGGGCCTCGTCGAGCTTCCTCAGACCTTCCTGAATGCGCTTCTCGTTCTCCTCGAGCTTCTTCGCCACCTCGGCCCTGCGCTTCGCCTGCTTCTCGCTGAGGCTTTCTCCTTCGCTCACGGCCTCCGCCACCTCCTGACCTGGCTTGCCTGCCCGCGCCGCCTCGGCTGCGCGCACCTCTGCGGCATAGCGGGCACGTGCCGCCTTCGCCTCACGCTCGGCCGCGGCGCGCCGCTCGGCATCGCTCGCTTGCGATTTTCCAGCATCTCGCGGGTGAGATTGACGCTCGGCTTCGGGCGCCAAACCTGCGTCTGACGCACGACGGTCGCCGCTCTCCGCTTCCTCGAACCACTGCTGCACCCAGTCGATCGCGGAGCGAGCGCGCTCCTCGACGGCACCGGTCCAATCCGTAGGCTCGGACGGCAGCGGAGCGGCCGCCGGCGCCTTGCCCTCGTCGGGAGGGCCGCTCGCTGCTCCCGCGTCCTTACTCGGAACCGTGAGCTTATCGATGATCTCGCTCTGGTAGGCTTGCGCCGAGCGCTCGAGCCAATCGGTGACCTCGGGCAGGACCGTACCGGCGGCGTCGCCGGCCGGCGGTTCATCGGCACCGGCCTCGTCCTTCGCCTGTGCGACTTTCTCCCGCGACTTCGATTTGCTGATGACCTCGGAAAGGCGCCGCGACGCGCGCTCGGCGAGCTTTCCAACGCCGCGGTCGATCTGCTCCAACACGGAAACGGATCCCATCTCGCTGGACGGCGGGCGAGGTGCGGGAGTTCCGGCCCCGAAGTCCTTGGGCAACGCGATGCGCACGTCGTCCCCGTAGACGACGTCGGCCTTGCGGGAGGCCGCGGCCGAGACCCGGTAGTCGCCTTCGGCGAAGGCTTCGCCGAGCGTCACCCGCCAGGCGCCCGTGCTGTCGACCACAGCGGCGCCGATGACCCGTCCGTCGCTATGAATGACGACCTGCGTCCCCGGCTGCCCGCGCCCTTCGAAGGTGGAGGCCCCCTGCTTCGCGATCACGAGCCGCGAGAATGTCGGCCCCGCGCCCGGCGCCTGATTGGGATGCTCGCTCTCCGACAGGCTCACGGTGAGCGCAGGCGGGCTCTCAGCGCCGGCCGATCCCGCAAGGAGGGCAACGGCGGCGGCCATGGCCACTGCGCCAAAGACTGAGCGGGCGGCACTCATCCCAAATAGCCTCCCTCGACATACGACCCCGGTGGTGCCCGGTCCTTTCCGACCGTCGAGCCCGATAGACCATTCGTTTCTTATGGTTACGGCAGCACTATGGGGCCGGCTCGCATGTCATACGATTAGGATAAGCACAAGTGGAGGCCAGGGCCAACGGGATCGGCGCCGGCGCAGTCACGAGGGCGGATTAGGCCCGATTGGCCGCGCCATCTTATTCCGGCGTCCCCGGCGCCCTATTTAAGTCCTAACCCGTCCCTAGCCTGGGAGTGCGGCGGCCGGCCTTGCTATCAAGACTAAGAAACTCATCAAAGGACTAAAGTGACAGAAACAAGACTTCGCCCCCCGCGGCCCCCGAAACCAGGCGAGACGACCGGAAAGAAGCGCCGCCCCGAAGGGACGGCGCCGGACCACGGCGTCACCAATATCTGCGTCTATTGCGGCTCGGGGACCGGCAACAACCCCGTCTATGCCGCCTCCGCCCGGATTCTCGGCAAGGCGCTCGCAGAAGCCGGCATCGGCCTCGTCTACGGCGGCGGCGGCCTCGGCCTCATGGGCGAGGTGGCGCGCGCCACCCTCGTCCACGGCGGACGGGTGACTGGCATCATCCCCGAGTTCCTGACCGAGCGCGAGCACATGCTCACCGAGGTCACCGAGCTCATCGTCACCAACGACATGCACGCGCGCAAGAAGCTCATGTTCGAGCGCTCGGACGCCTTCGTCGCCCTTCCGGGCGGCATCGGCACGCTCGAGGAGCTGGTCGAGCAGCTCACCTGGGCGCAGCTCGGGCGCCATGCGAAGCCTATTATCGTCGCCAACATCGCCGAGTTCTGGAGCCCCTTCCTCAATCTCCTGCATCACATGCGCGAGGAAGCTTTCATCCGTGCCGGGCTCGAGGTCCGCTTCACCGTGATCGATGACGCCCACCGCATCGTGCCGGCCGTGATCGAGGCCGTGCGCGAGATCGAGGCGGTCTCGGCGGACCGCGTCGCGGTCGCCAAGCTCTGACCGATTTCCCGGTGGGGAACGTTTCGGGCCTCCATAGGATTGTCGTTTTTGTGGTCGAGACGTTGCAACTCGGCGTGCGGGCGCTTTCGTGCCAACCAGCGGGTGGAGGTTACGGACCATGGCTCCCTTCCTCGACGAGAGGGCGCGGCGCGAGCACAGGCGGCGCAATCTCATGCAGTCGGCCCTGCTCCTTGCCGGCATCGGAACAATTCTCGCTCTCGCGACGGGAATAGTTTGGGGCGCGGCCGGCGTCGCGGTGACGGCGGCGTCTCTCGCGCTCCTCTTTGCGGCCGCCCCGCGCGTACCGCCCGAGGCCGTAATGCGGCTCTATCGCGCGACGCCCGTTCCGCGCGACGAGAGCCAGCTCTCGAGCCTCGTCGACGTGCTCGCTTTTCGCGCCGAGCTGCCGAGCCGCCCGGAGCTTTACGTCGTCCCGAGCCTGACCTTGAACGCCTTTGCGACCGGCTCGCCCGAGCGCTCGGCGATCGCCGTCACCGAAGGGCTTTTGCGCCGCCTCACCTTGCGCGAGATCTCGGGCGTGCTCGCCCACGAAATGAGCCATATCCGCAACAACGATCTGTGGGTGATGGGGCTTGCCGACGTCATGAGCCGCTTTCTTCAGCTTCTGTCCTACGTCGCGCTCGCGCTTGCCGTCCTGAACCTCTTTGCCGCGCTCACCGACGAGGAGATCGTCTCCTGGTGGACCGTCCTGCTCCTCTACCTCGCGCCAGCCTTGTCGAACCTACTGCAGCTCGGCTTGTCGCGAGCGCGCGAGTTCGACGCCGATCTCGAGGCAGCCGCACTCACCGGTGATCCGATGGGACTTGCCAGCGCCCTGAGACGGCTCGAAACCTATACCGGCCATTTCTGGGAGGACCTGATGTTTCCTGTCCCGTCCCGGCGCATTCCCCAGCCGTCCCTGCTCCGCTCGCACCCCGCCACCAAGGACCGGGTCGATCGCCTGCTCAGCATCGGCGCCGTGCCCAGGCTCGAGCCGCTCGTGATCGTCGAGCAGCCGATGATGTCGCTCGTCGGCTACGGCCCGGGCGAGATGCGCCCGCGCTACCGCTGGCCGGGCCTGTGGTTCTAGCCGGAAGCGGAGAGCCGCCGGCCCCTTGTTGCGCGCCGGCCCCCTTCCCGGTATCAGCGCGCTCATGACCAGTCCCTCGCCCGGTGCGCCGCCGCCGGCGCCGCGCTCCCATCTCGACCAGCGCGACATCCCCGACCTCATCCACCGCATGCGCAAGGGCGAGCGGCGCGCCATTGCGGCCGCCGTCACCGAGCTCGAGAAGCTGTCGCAGATTGCTCCCGCCCTTCTCGAGGCCTTCCAGCCGCACCTCGGGCACGCCCTCGTCGTCGGCTTCACCGGGCCCCCCGGCGCCGGCAAGTCGACGCTCGTCAATGCGGTCATCCGCCATGTGCGCGCCACCGGCCGCCGCGTCGGCGTCATCGCCGTCGACCCGTCGAGCCCGATCTCGGGCGGGGCCATCCTCGGCGACCGCATCCGCATGACGGCGGCGCTCGACGACGACGGCGTGTTCGTGCGCTCGCTCGCGAGCCGCGGCTACCTCGGCGGCCTGTCGCCGGCGGCCGTGCGCGTCATCGACGCTCTCGACGCGGCCGGATTCGACGTCGTCCTCCTCGAGACGGTCGGCACCGGGCAGAGCGAGATGGACGTGGCGGAGGTCGCCGACGTGCGCGTTGTCATCACCGCGCCGGGCCTCGGCGACGACATCCAGGCGATGAAATCCGGGCTGCTCGAGATCGCCGACGTCCTCGTCGTCAACAAGGGCGACCGGGAAGGCGCGGAGCTCGCCCTTCAGCAGCTCGTGGGAGCTCTCTCCATTCGTGCGCAGCGCGCCGACGTGCCGGTCGTCAAGACGACGGCGACGACGGGCGACGGCGTCCCCGGCCTCGTCACGACGGTCGAGGAGATCGGCGCCAGGCGCGATGCCGCGGGCCCCCACGCGCGGCGCCGGCGCCGCGCTCGCTATCTGATCGCCCGCGCCGCGGCCGACGTGGTGGCGCGCCGCGTCAAGGAAGGCGGCGGAGCCGCTCTCGACGCGCTCGCCGACGAGGTGCTCTCGGGGCGCACGACCCCCGACGCCGCGGCGCAGAAGCTGCTCACGGGCTAGGGCGCGTACTCATAACTCGTGATTGTTCGGCGTTGGCGGCCGATGTCAGCTTTCCCCTCGAAAGCAGCCAAATAGCGGACGTGTGGGCAGGTCCGATTGGGGCCAGAAACCTCACGAATCCAGATCTGTTCGAGCACTTGCCCGGTCGGTACAAGGTAAATTCTTTTTCCAGGAGTTTAGGCCGATCAAGGCCCGGAAGTATCCAATGACATCCGAGCAGTCGCAGGAATACGACGACGCGCTGGTGGCGGTGCTGGAAGCGGTCTGGGGCGAAGGCTACATGTCGCCGGGCGGACCCGATGAGATCCGGATGATCGTCGAGGGCATGCCTCTAGCTGGCAAGGCAGTGCTCGATCTCGGCTGCGGCACCGGTGGCATAACGCGCTTCCTGGCGGAGACTTATCGGCCCGCGCGCATCGTCGGCATCGATGTCGATGCCGGCCTCATCGCACGCGCGACCGACCGCGCGGCAGAGGCCGGTCTCGGGGACAGCTTGTCGTTCCAGACGGTGACGCCCGGGCCGCTGCCCTTCGCCGATGGCACCTTCGACGTCGTGTTCAGCAAGGATGCCATGATACATATCGCGGACAAAGAGGCCCTGTTCGCGGAGATCTTTCGCGTGCTGCGGTCGGGCGGCAGCATTGCCGCCAGCGACTGGATGAGTTCGACCGACGGACCGTTTTCGGCAATAATGTCCGACTACCTGGAGACCGAGGGCCTCGGCTTCGGCCTGGCCTCACCAGCGCGCTACCGCTCGGCAATGGCGCAAGCGGGCTTCCGCGATATCCGCATGATCGACCGCAATGAATGGTACAGGCCCCTCGCCCACAGGGACCACGATGCGGTCGCCGGGCCGCTCTACGATCAGCTGCTCGCGCGGGTTGGGAAAGCGTTCCTCGATCACGAGATCGAGGCGTGGCGCAAGCTCACGGTGGTGATCGACAGCGGCGAGCTGCGGCCGGGACACCTGCGGGCGCGCAAGCCGGGCAAATGAGAGCAGTCGATAACGGTCCACATCCTTCTTCGACATGCGCAAACGACGACTATGGCCTCGCCGTGAGTTCAAACTTCCGCTCAGGGTCAAAATACGAAGAACTCGCCCTGAGCAAATGTTTTCCGTTTTGCCCTCGAAAGCGGACCTCCAATCTGCGCACTTGTGAGTACATGTGCTAGCTCATCGCCCAAGCACCCGGTCGGCATTGCGGGCCAGCGCATAGCCCTTGATCTCGGCCAGTCCGCGCGCGCCCGAGAAATCCGCCTCGTCCAGGTTGGCGCCCGTGACATCGGCGCCGGCGAGGTCGGCGTCCGAGAAATCGGCACGCGTCAGGTCCGTGCCCGAGAAGTCCGCGCCCCGCAAGTCCGCGCTCACGAACTTCGCGAAGCGGAGCTTCGCTCCCGCGAGACTCGCATCCCTGAGGACGGCTTCGCCGAAGTTGGCCCCCTCGAGGCTGGCGCCGGTCGCGATCTGAGACTTGCCCTCGGCCGCGCGCGCGCCGAACGCCGCCCGCGTGAGGTCGGCCCAGCGAAAGTCGGTCCAATCCAATGCGCCCGCGACCTCGACGTCGGCCATGCGCGCGCCCGCGAAGCGGGGCGCCTCGCGCCGGTCGGGCTCGAGGCTCGTGAAGACGGTTGGCCTCAGGATGCGGGCCCCGGTGAGATCCGCGCTCGAGAATTCGGCGTCCGTGATGGTCGCGCGGTCGAGGCGCGCGCCCCTGAGATCGGTCGCAGCCAGGTTGGCGCCCGTGAGGTCGGCCCCGTAGAGATTCGAGCCGCCGAGCCGCGCGCCCTTGAAATCGAGGCCGGCGAGATCGAGCTCGGAGAGGTCGCGCCCCACGAGGTCGGGCGCTGCGCCGTGGCTCGCCTTGAACAGGAGCGTGGTCACCTCGCGCGCGCCAATCTCCGCGCCGAGCACGGGGCCGGCCAGCATCAGGCCCGCGATGGCCCCGAGCCCGATCCTCTTATGCCTTGCGCTCATTGCGTATCGGCGCCGTCCTTCAAGAGCTTGTAGTTCATGGAGTCGAGGAGCGCCTCGAAGCTCGCATCGATGATGTTGGGCGAGACGCCGACGGTGTGCCAGCGCTCGCCGGTGGCCGCGTCGTGGCTCTCGACGAGCACGCGCGTCACGGCTTCCGTGCCCCCCGTCAGGATACGCACCTTATAGTCGACGAGCTCAACGCTCTCGATGTGCTTCTGGTAGCGGCCGAGGTCCTTGCGCAGCGCGCGATCGAGCGCGTTCACCGGGCCGATGCCTTCGGCCACCGACCACAGCGGGTCGGTGCCGCCGTTGACGAACACCTTGACGGTGGCTTCGGACACGGTGACGAGTTCGCCCAGCGCGTTGTGGCGCCGCTCGACCATGACGCGGAAGCTGTCGACGGTAAAATAGCGCGGCACGTTGCCGAGATGACGGCGCGCGAGCAGCTCGAAGGAAGCTTCCGCCGATTCGTAGGCATAGCCCGCGTCCTCGCGCGACTTCACCTCCTCGAGCAGCGCCAGGACGCGAGGGTCGTCCTTGTTTGCGCCCATGCCGAGCCGCTCCAGCGCCGCGAGCACGTTGGACCGTCCCGCCTGCCGCGAGACCAGCAGCCGGCGCTCGTTGCCGACCAGCTCTGGGACTATGTGCTCGTAGGTTTCGGGCTCCTTCAGGATCGCGGACGCATGAATGCCGGCCTTGGTCGCGAACGCGCTCTCGCCCACGTAGGGCTGATGGCGGGACGGGGCCTGGTTCAGGATCTCGTCGAGAACCCGGCTCACGTGCGTGAGCTGCCGCAAGCGCTGCGGCGTCACGCCCGTCTCGAATCTCTGGGCAAACTCGCCCTTGAGCAGAAGCGTCGGGATGATCGACGTCAGGTTGGCGTTGCCGCACCGCTCGCCGAGGCCGTTGAGCGTTCCCTGGATCTGACGGCAGCCGGCGCGCACTGCGGCGAGCGAGTTGGCGACGGCGTTATCGGTATCGTTGTGGGTATGGATGCCGAGATGGGAGCCCGGCACCACGTCGACGACCTCGCCGACGATGCGCTCGACCTCGTGGGGCAGCGTGCCGCCGTTGGTATCGCACAGCACGACCCAGCGCGCGCCGGCCTCGTAGGCCGTTCGTGCCACGGCGAGCGCATAGTCGCGGTTGGCCTTGAACCCGTCGAAGAAATGCTCGCAGTCGAGCATGGCTTCCCTGCCGGCTCCGCCAGCGGGTTCCCGCCCCGAGGCGACGACAGCCTCGATGCTCTGGCGGATGCCGTCGAGGTTCTCCTCATTGGTGATTCCGAGCGCGACGCGCACGTGATAGTCCCACGCCTTGGCGACGAGGCAGATGCTGTCCGCCGCCGACTGGAGGATGGCCTGGAAGCCCGGATCGTTCGAGACCGACCGCCCAGAGCGCTTGGTCATGCCGAAGGCCGTGAAGCGGGCGTTGTTGAGAGCCGGGCGCTCGCCCATGAACTCGGTGTCGGTCGCGTTCGCGCCGGGATAGCCGCCCTCGATGTAGTCGATGCCGAGCTCGTCGAGGACGGCGACGACGCGCCGCTTGTCCTCGAGCGAGAAATCGACGCCCGTCGTCTGCGCGCCGTCGCGCAGCGTTGTATCGAACAGATAGAGTCTCTCTCTCGCCATCGTCATCATTCTACGCCATGCCGCGTTTTGTTGGGGCCAAGAGCCCTCGCAGTGCCTTCTCCGCAAGCCCTACACGAAAAGATCGTGAAGTCTCCTGTTCCTCGTCAAATCCAGCCGAAGGCCCTGACCGCGAGCCACACCGCGACCGCGAGGAGCGCGAGCTTCACGGTAATATAAACGAGCCAGTGCTTCGGGAACGGCACGTTCTCTTTCCAGTTGTTCATCAGTGAGCCTCCATAGGCCTCTCCCCTGCTCATGCCTTCGACGGCCAGGCCGCCGTGTCGTGGTCGGGATGCTGGCAGGAGACGAGACGATGAAGGAAGCTGCCTGCCTCTAGATCCTCGAGCGTGGTCTTGCCCGGAAGGTTCGGTACATCGTCGACGTAAGGCAGCTTCTGCTCGATGCCCCATTGGATTATTGGCTTGATCGCTCCGGGGTGGTCGAATGCGGCGATCGAAAGGGCGATGCCGTCCGGCGCCTCGTAGGTCAGCGGCGTGCCGCAATCGCCACAAAAGCCGCGGAAGACGTAGTTCGATGACTGGAATTTCTTTGGCGCGCCGCGCGTCCAGGTGAGCTTGGCGCCGCGCACCGAAACCAGCGGCAGATAGAAATTGCCGCTCGCCTTCTGGCACATGCGGCAGTGGCAGACGGAGGCGTCGCCGAGCGGGCCCTCGACGCGAAAGCGCACGGCGCCGCACTGGCAGCCGCCGGTATGAACGGCATCACTCATCTCGCCACTTCCCACGTCGTCACGATCTCGCCGGTGTTGGGGTCTTTCGCGTCCTTGAGGGCGATCCCCATGGCGGCGAGCTCGTCGCGTATGCGGTCACTTTCTTTGAAGTCCTTGCGCTTGCGCGCTTCGAAGCGCGCGGCAATCAACGATTCAACTTTATCCGAACTCATAGACATATCCCGAGTTCGCAACCATGCGGCGTAGGAGCGAACATCGACACCAATCAGCAGGAGCGCTTGGTCAATGGCATCATCGCCGTACAGCTCGTGTGCTTTAGAGAGCATAAGCGGAGTATTCAGATCATCAGCTAGTGCTTCGATGATTTCGGGGGCTGGCTTGATCTGCATGTCCCGTTCTTTAGTGGGCAGCCCCTGTCGAGCGAAATCGAACTGTTTGATCCTTCCACAGAACCGGCGCAGGACGGTTTCGCTTTCCTCCAGCGCTGCAACTGTCCAGTCGATTGGTTGGCGATAATGCGTGCGCAGCATGTTCAGCCGCAGCACTTCCCCCGGCCACGTCCGCCCACCGAACTTCTTCGTCGTCAGCAGCTCGTGGATCGTGATGAAGTTGCCGAGCGACTTGCTCATCTTCTCGCCTTCGACCTGCAGGAAGCCGTTGTGCATCCAGACCCGCGCCATGACGTCAGTGCCGTGCGCGCAACGGCTCTGCGCCACCTCGTTCTCGTGGTGGGGGAAGACGAGGTCGATGCCCCCGCCGTGGATATCGAACGTCGAGCCGAGCAGCGCCTCCGACATCGCCGAGCACTCGATGTGCCAGCCCGGACGGCCCGGCGCATCGATCCCGCACGGGCTCGGCCACGCGGGCTCGCCGGCTTTCGACGGCTTCCACAGCACGAAGTCCATGGGCCCCTTCTTGTAGGGGGCGACCTCGACGCGGGCGCCCGCCTCCATGTCGGCGAGCGAGCGGTTGGAGAGGCGGCCATAGTCGGGCATGGAGGCCACGTCGAACAGCACGTGGTCCTCGGCGACGTAGGCGTGGCCCTTGGCGACGAGGGCCTCGATGAGCCGCTTCATGCCCTCGATGTGCTCGGTCGCGCGGGGCTCATACGTAGGATCGAGCACGCCGAGAGCGCGAATGTCGTCGTGGAACTGCTTCTCGGTCAGCGTGGTGACCTTGCGGATCGCCTCGTTCAGCGGCAGATCCGGGTACTCCTGGGCCGCCCGCGCGTTGATCTTGTCGTCGACGTCGGTGATGTTGCGCACGTACGTCACATGCTCCGGTCCATAGAGGTGGCGGAGCAGCCGGAACAGCACGTCGAAGACGATCACGGGCCGGGCGTTGCCGATGTGGGCGTAGTCGTACACGGTCGGTCCGCACACATACATGCGCACGTTCTTGGCATCGAGCGGCTCGAAGCGCTCCTTGCGCCGGGTCAGCGTGTTGTAGAGCGTGAGCGACACTCGCCCTCTCCTCCTCGTCGCGTGAGCCGCAGCGGCTCGCCTCCGGGTCCGGTCCGCCGGCGGGCTACTCTCTGTCTAGACGGGAGGCAAAGATGCGGGGCCGCGCCAGCCGGTTATGACTAGTGTGGCGGTTCAGAAGTTCCCCTACACTTGCTGCGAAATGGTGCGGGAACTTCTGAACCAAAGCCACACTAGCAAGGGATTATTTTCTAGTGTCCCTTGGAATCCGAAGTTCGCAAACGAGCATGCGGCACGGTGTGAGCGAGCTTCGGATTCGGGACACTAGCCCGAAATAATCGAGCCGCAACGCGGGGCGGCGGTTTTTTGAACGGCTCTTTGCATGGGCCTTCTTATCGTGGCTCGGGCGCCATACGTCAAGCGCCGGGAGGAACCGAGCGCCATCCGCCGCATTTGCTCCGCATTGACCGCCTAACTCGGGCTTCGCATAGTATCAAGGACTTGAGCCTGGCCTCGAGCGGAACGCAGGGGCATCGATTGGGCAGGATGACCAACGCTCAACCCAAGAAACGAACGCCCACGGTGGAGCCGCGGCGGAGCCATCGCCTGCCCATGCTCTTGGGGCTCGCCCTGATGATGGCGGCCGCCCCCGCCCTCGCGCAGGGCTGGTGGCCCTGGAGCGGGCCCGAGGAGCAGCGCCCGCCGCCGATCCCGCGCGAGCCCGTCTATCGCGAGCCGCCGCCGATCACGCCAAGCCCGGGAGGCTGGGGCGGACGCAACTCCATTTGCGTCGAGCTCGAGCAGCGGCTCGTCCAGGAAGGCAAGCGCGGAAACGAGTCGCGCGACATGCTCCCGGCGCTCGAGGATCAGCAGCGCCAGATCGACCAAGCCTACCGTGCCGGCAAGGCCGAGCTCGACCGCATGAACTGCTACGACTATTTCCTGTTCTCGAAGACGTTGCGCCGCACGGCGCGCTGCGTCGACCTCGCCAAGGAGGTCGAGGCCAACAAGCGCAACCTCGCCGACCTCGAGGGCCAGCGCCAGCAGCTCCTCTCCTCCGCCGGCCGGTCGTACCAGGACGAGATCATCCGCGAGCTGGCCCGCAACCGGTGCGGCCCGACCTACGAGCAGCAGGCTCGCGGGCAGGAAGGCGCCAATCCGTTCTCCTCGCTCTGGAACGAGGACGAGAGCTACGGCGGCGGCGGCCTCGGCAACTACGGCAACCTCGGCTACGCGACCTACCGGACCGTCTGCGTGCGGCTCTGCGACGGCTATTATTTCCCAATCAGCTTCTCGACGCTGCCCAATCACTTCGAGCGCGACGCGGAGGCCTGCCACTCGAAGTGCGCGGCGCCGGCCGAGCTCTACTACTACCAGAACCCCGGCGGGGCCGTGGAGCAGATGGTGGCGGCGAATACGAACGAGCTCTACACCCAGCTCAAGAGCGCGTTCCGCTACCGCAAGGAGTACGTCCAGGGCTGCTCGTGCAAGACCGCCGAGTACATTCCCGACGGCGCCTCCGCCCCAATCCAGGAGGGCGCGGCGGAGCCCGGCGCGACTCCCGAAGGAGCACCCGGCGAGACCGAGCAGCGGGCCGACGTGCCCGGCCCACCCGCCGAGCAGCTTCCCTGGCAGCCGCGGTGACGCCGTTACGCTTTCCGTCCCAGCAGTCGCGCTTCGGTGCGGGCGCGGCCGATCAGCGGGAGCAGCGCCTTGAGCTCAGGGCCGGACTCGGCTCCCGTCAGCGCGAGGCGCAGCGGATGAAAGAGAGATCGCCCCTTGGTTCCGGTCGCGGCGGCAACGGCGCCCGTCCAACGTCCCCAGGTTTCGTGGTCCCAGGGCTCCCCCGGCAAAAGCTCAGCGGCTTTGGCTGTGAGGGTTTCGTCCTCGAGGATGGGCTCGACCTCACCCGCGACCACGCGCCACCAGCGGGCGACGTCGCCGAAGAGCGCTATGTTGCCGCGCACCGCCTCCCAGAACGGCGCGCCGCCGGTGACGCCTAAAGCCGCGAGGCGCGCCGCCACCGCCTCGTAAGGGATCTTGTGGAGCAGCTTGGCGTTGAGCGCCTTCAGGTCGTCGAGGTCGAAGCGACCAGGCGCGGTCGATATCTTGGAGAGGTCGAAGAGAGAGACGAGATCGTCGAGCCTTGCGTGCGGCTCGATCGAGTCGGAGGTGCCGACGAGCGCAGCGTGGCTCACCACCGCCATCGGCTCGAGGCCCTCGGCGCGGAAGCTCTCGACCGAGAGCGCGCCCAGGCGCTTCGAGAGCGCCTGGCCGTCGGCGCCGACGAGCAGGCTGTGATGGGCGAACGCCGGCGGGGCGGCGCCGAGCGCCTCGAAGAGGCCGATCTGGACGCCGGTGTTGGTGACGTGATCCTCGCCCCGAATAATGTGCGTGATCGCGAAGTCGATGTCGTCGACGACGCTCGTGAACGTGTAGAGCGGCGTGCCGTCGGCGCGGATCAGTACAGGGTCGGAGAGCGAGCCCACATCCACCGACTGGTCGCCCCGGATCAGGTCGTTCCACGAGACGAGGGTGGGCAGCGGCACAAGGTCGGTCTCATCGGCCGTATTGGCGAGCCGGAACCGCCAATGCGGCCGGCGCCCTTCCGCCTCGAGCCGCGACCGTTCCGCGCTCGAGAGACGCAACGCCGCGCGGTCGTACACCGGCGGGCGCCCCGCGGCGCGCTGGCGCTTTCTCTTCCTATCGAGCTCCTCCTCGGTCTCGTAGCAGGGATAGAGCCGCCCCGAGCGCCTGAGAGCGTCGGCGACGTCCCTATAGCGCGCAAGGCGCGGCGACTGGCGCTCCTCGCGGTCCCAGGCGAGCCCGAGCCAGGCGAGGTCGTCGCGGATCCCTTCCGCGAAGGCCTCCGTCGAGCGCTCGCTGTCGGTGTCGTCGAGGCGCAGGAGAAAGCTGCCGCCGGCCTTCCTCGCGAACAGGAAGTTCAGGACCGCGGTGCGGACGTTGCCGATGTGAAGCCGCCCCGTGGGGCTCGGCGCAAATCGAACGGAGGCCATCTCGTCTCAGGCTTTCTCTTCGCGGAACCTGTTGGTGATCGGGTAGCGCCGGTCACGGCCGAAGTTTCTCGAGGAAATCTTCACGCCGGGCGCCGCTTGCCGGCGCTTGTACTCGGCGAGGTAGAGCAGGCGCTCGACCTTCTTCACCGTCTCCCAGTCATGGCCGCGCGCGACGATCTCGGCGAGCCCCATCTCGTGCTCGACGAGGCAGGCGAGGATGTCGTCGAGCACCTTATAGGGGGGAAGCGAGTCCTCGTCGCGCTGGTTCTCGCGCAATTCCGCGGTCGGGGCCTTGGTCAGGATGTTGTCCGGGATGACAATGCCGGGGGGGCCCAATCCGCCCTTCGGCACATGCGCATTCCGCCAGCGCGCGAGCCGGTAGACCTCGAGCTTGTAGAGGTCCTTCACCGGATTGAAGCCGCCGTTCATGTCGCCATAGAGCGTCGCATAGCCGACCGACATCTCGCTCTTGTTGCCGGTCGTGAGCACCATGCCCCCGAATTTGTTCGAGATCGCCATCATTACGACGCCGCGCGCCCGAGCCTGAATGTTCTCCTCCGTCGCGTCCGCCGCGCGGCCTTCGAAGATGGGCGCGAGCGCTGACGTGAAGCCTTCGACGGGCGCCGAGATCGGCACCGTGTCGAGGCGGATGCCGAGCCTCTTGGCGCAGTCGGCAGCATCCGCAATGCTCTCGTTCGACGTATAGCGATAGGGCATCATAATGGCGCGCACGCGCTCGGGACCCAGCGCGTCGACGGCGATGGCGGCGACGAGGGCGGAATCGACGCCCCCCGACAGCCCGACGAGCACGCCCGCAAAGCGGTTCTTCTCGACGTAGTCGCGCACGCCGAGAACGCAGGCGTGATAGGCGGCGCCGTCTTCCTCGTCGATCTTGGCCACGGAGCCCGCGGCGCAGCGCCAGACCCCCGCCTCCCTCGTCCAGTCGGTGACGACGACCGCCTCCTCCCAGGCCGGGAGCTGCACCCCTAGGCTGCGATCGGCGTTGAGGACGAAGGAGGCTCCGTCGAATACGAGCTCGTCCTGGCCGCCCACCTGATTGAGATAGAGAAGCGGCAGCCCCGTCTCGGTGACGCGCGCGACCGCGATGTTCATGCGCACGTCGGGCTTCTTCCAGTCGAACGGCGAGCCATTCGGAACGATGAGGATCTCGGCGCCGCATTCGGCGAGGCACTCGGCCACCTCCTCCTTCCAGATGTCCTCGCAGATCGGCACGCCGAGGCGCACGCCTTTGAAATTGAGAGGGCTCGGGAGCGCGCCGGGTGCGAACACGCGCTTCTCGTCGAAGACGCCATAGTTGGGGAGGTCGACTTTCTTGCGCACGCCCGCGACCATGCCATCCTCGATGAGCACGGCCGCGTTGTAGACCTGACCGGCGTCGGGCCAGATCGTGCCGGTGAGCACGGCCGGGCCGGGCCCGAGCTCCTTTGCGAGTAGGTGCACGCGTGCCCACACAGCTTGCTGGAAGGCGGGCTTCAGGACCAGGTCCTCGGGCGGATAGCCGGTGATGAAGAGCTCCGGGAAGACGACGAGATCGGCGCCTTGGGCCTCGGCCGTACGGCGCGCAGCCTTGAGCTTTTCGGCGTTGCCGTCGAGATCGCCGACAATCGGATTGAGCTGGGCGAGCGCGATGCGCAGGCGCGGCGGGGCGTCGTTCATGGGCCGAATGTATGGGGGCAGACCGACCCGGTCCAGACGGCTGTCACGGCGGCCGCGCCCCTTGTCGAGCCGCGCTCGACCCGCGGCCGCGGCCCTGCCATCCTGGCGCGAGGACGCATCCTTTCGTCACCGGAGATGCACATGCTGGAGCTCAGGCCGAACTGCGAGTGCTGCGACAAGGATCTCCCGGCCGACGCGATGGACGCCAGGATCTGCACCTACGAATGCACGTTCTGCGCCGCCTGCGTCGAGAGCGTGCTGTTCAACGTCTGCCCCAACTGCGGCGGAGGCTTTGCCCCGCGGCCGATCCGCCCCAGGACCGAGAGACGCGAAGGCCTCTCTCTCGCCAAGCAGCCGCTCTCCAAGGAGCGGCGCCACCTCGAGTGGACCGCCGAGGAGGTGGCTCGTTTCGTGGCAGCCGTGCGCGACGTGGCGCCGGAGCGGCGTTAGCGAGCGCGATCAATAGGCCTGTGCGTAGCCATTGACCGCGTAGTCGGGGACATCCAAGTCCCTTTCGATGTTCTTGGCCGCTTCGCGCCAGTCACCGCAGCGCATGGGCGGCTCGGTATCCTGGGCTGTAAGAGTGCCCCTCGGCGCCTCCTCGAGGGCGCCGATGGCCTCGTGCGGCCCAGGGAACGCCCCGATGCGCACGGCAAGGGCCTCGAGCTCGGCCAGGATCGCTCCCCTGCGCGCCTCGTGCGCGGTGGTGACATCGCGCACCTCGCGCAGAAGCTTCTGGTCGATCCGCGCCAAGGCCTCGTCGAGCGCCCGGATGAGCGCCTCCTCGGTCTCGGTAATCTCGGTGAGACGTCTGCGTACGTGCTCAATGTGCTCGGACAGTCGCGCCATCGCTCATCCCCGTCGTTCGAATCGCAGCCCCCGTAGGCTGGATCTCCACATGATTCTTGGGGTCGAATTGAGACACGCGCGCAGCCCCGGGAATAGCAAACGGGCCGGTCTCACGACCAGCCCGTCCGGGAGCCTGAAAGGATGTTCGGTTAGCGTCCGAGGCTCGCAGCTTTGCGCTGAACCTCGGCCTTGGAGACTTCGCCGGCGGCGACGAGGGCATCGATGCAACCCTTGGAAAGGCCGGCGCCGACGCTGCGCATGCACTGGCGGGTTGCCGAGCTGTTGACCGGATGGGCGCTGCAGTGAGCGTAGTAGTCGCTGGCGCAGGCGAGCTTGACGCTAAGGCTTATGGCGCTGGCTTGCATGGGAAACGCGGCGGCGCCGATCAGTAGAGCGGAGGCGAGCGCGTTGCGAAGGGTCTTGGTGGCGGTCATGGGTTTCTGGCTCCTAAGAGTGTTTCCTTGACCGCAAAGCTACCAACGGGGGCAGCGACCCGCTGTCCCACGCGGAACTAAAAAAATTGATTTTTCTGAGTGGCCTGGGCTGAAACAAAACGGGCGGCGCGAGGCGCCGCCCGACAAGTCGTTCCTAGGCCGCCGTAGGGCCTATTTAACCTTTTCGGCCGCGGAGCTGTTGTCGGGCGCCCCGTCGAGGGGCTTACCCTTGCCGAAGGCCTGCTTCGTGTACTTGTCGCCGTCCTTGGCAATGACCGTGGTCCACCCGGTATCCCAGGTGATGGCCACGCTATCGCCGACCTCCTTCCAGGTCCCCTTCATCCCCTCGCCTTCGCGGGTGGCACTCGCCTTGCCGTCCGCCGAGAGCGTGATCTCGAACGCCTTCCCGCCGGTATCGGTGACCTTCCAGACACCCTCGAACTCGCCGGCAAAGGCCTGCGCCATCGGCAGCGCGACCGCGAGGCCGAGCGCCAGAGCGCCGGCCGCCACGTTTCTCTTCATATTCATGAGCTGATCCTCCCAATAATCGGTCCCAGTGCTAATCCGGCTTGATGTCAACGTCGTGGCCGAGCCGGAGTTCCTGAAACCTTCAAGCTCTCAAGACCACCGGCCAGAACCTCTGTCGGACATTTATCCACCGGGGCGCGTTTTACAACGCGCATAGAGTTAACAAAGGGCTCGGGTGAGAAACGCCAGACGCGTCAGGCCAGCGCCGCCTCGGTCTCGAAGGCCGGGCCGCGCGCCTCCCGCTCCATCTTCATGCGCTCGGCGACGAGAAAGGCGAGATCGAGCGCCTGGTCGGCGTTGAGGCGCGGGTCGCAATGCGTGTGGTAGCGGTCCGAGAGGTCGGTCTCCATGATCGCGGTTGCCCCGCCCGTGCATTCGGTCACGTTCTGCCCCGTCATCTCGACGTGGATCCCGCCCGCGTGCGAGCCTTCGGCGCGGTGGACATCGAAGAACGCCTCGACCTCGCGCACGATGCGGTCGAAGGGGCGCGTCTTGTAGCCGTTGGCAGCGCTGATGGTGTTGCCGTGCATGGGATCGCACGACCAGACGACGTGCTTGCCGGCCTTGGCCACGGCGCGGATGAGCTTGGGAAGGTGCTTCTCGACCTTGTCGTGGCCGAAGCGGCAAATGAGGGTCAGCCGGCCCGCCTCGTCCTTCGGGTTCAGAACGTCGATCAGCCGCAAGAGCCCATCGGGCTCGAGCGAGGGCCCGCATTTGACGCCGATCGGGTTCTTGATGCCGCGGCAGAACTCGACGTGGGCCTGGTCGAGCTGTCGCGTGCGGTCGCCGATCCAGAGCATATGGCCCGAGGTCGCGTACCAGTCTCCGCTCGTGGAATCGAGCCTCGTCATCGCCTGCTCGAAGCCGAGGAGGAGCGCCTCGTGGCTCGTGTAGAACTTCGTCGCCCGGAGCTGGGGCGTATTCTCGCTCGTGATCCCGCAGGCGCGCATGAAGCCGAGTGTTTCGGCGATGCGGTCGGCGAGCGCCTGGTAGCGGTGCCCCTGCGGGCTGTCCTTGACGAAGCCCATGTTCCACTGATGCACGCGCTCGAGGTCGGCGTAGCCGCCGGTCGCGAAGGCGCGGATGAGGTTCAAGGTCGCCGCCGACTGGCGGTAGGCCTCGATCTGGCGCGTTGGGTCGGGAATGCGGGCCGCCGCCGTGAACTCGGGCCCGTTAATGATGTCGCCACGGTAGGACGGCAGCTCGACGCCGTCGCGCTTCTCCATCGGCGAGGAGCGCGGCTTGGCGAATTGCCCGGCAATGCGCCCGACCTTCACGACCGGCGAGCCGCCGGCGTAGGTCAGCACCACTGCCATCTGCAGGAACACGCGGAAGAAGTCGCGGATGTTGTCGGCCCGATGCTCGGCGAAGCTTTCGGCGCAGTCGCCGCCCTGGAGCATGAAGCCGTTGCCGGCCGCGACCCCCGCCAGCGACTTCCTGAGATCGCGGGCTTCGCCCGCGAACACCAGCGGAGGGAACGTCGCGAGCTTCGCTTCGACGTCGGCGAGGGCCGCCGGGTCGGGATAGTCGGGCACCTGGACGATCGGCTTCGACCGCCAGCTGTCGGGGGACCAGGCTGCCGCCATGGTTAGTCTCCTACGCGCCGGCGCCTGTCGCTCTATCGGCCTCGCCGACCGGAGCCCACGCCGCCGGATCCATCGCATATGTCATGCTGGCGGGCTTATAGGTCAACTGGCCCCATATGGCCAGCCGCTGCGGGCGCAGGTTTCATCGGCTCTTGGGGGGCGCCGGGGCGCGGGACAGAGCTAGGGCGGATGCCCGCATTCTCCCGGCGTGGCGCCTCCGCTCTCTCGTGTCATCCCGGACGCCATGCGGCCACGACCCGCGAGGTTGCACGTTTCGATTTGCTTCGCATGGCTCCGCCATGACCTTCGTCCTCGACCGGGATGACAGTTGAGGCAAGCGGCGCCCCTCTCGCGGCCATGAGCCCGAGGGGATGGAAATAGGGGAGCGGGGCGCGACAACGCCACGGTCTTCCGTAGTTTCTAACAAGGCGATGTGACGCCCCGCCTTTCCGAGCTTTGCGTTGGGTGAAGCACGTCCCAACGTCCCGCGCCTCGCTTAGCCGCAAGCCTCCGCGGTACCGATGTTGCCACCGGCGATTGGCAGACGCGCGAAGGAATGGCTGCAGCGTGCGGCACTTTCCCTTCGAACTCGTCCCGCCCCTCGACCTTCGGTACGCCCCCGGAGGCAACCCCTAGCGGGACGGGATCGGTCGATGATAAGCGCGAGTGGGTGTAGGGGGATAACTTTCTGATCGCGGAGCGGGAGCAGGCGATAGCCTCAAGACCGCTCGACGGCAGTGATGGGCCATGAGCAGAAGTTGCTTCGCCTCTACCGCGAGATTCGGTCAACCCGACACTTTGGCGCGTTGCCAGTCGCAGAGCTTCGGGCGAGATGGGCCAGGAGCTGCCACGAGCAGCCATTGCTAAATTAACTACAGCGATGTCGGCTAATGTATAAAATCATCTACCCGTTACGGCTGGAGCAGCGGCGGTCACGGGGCGTGCATCGACAGCAGCAAGTGCATTAAGCAAATTTGTGCGCGATGATGGTCGCCCGTGTGATCATGAAATGCTTATTCTAGTAGGCGAGTGATAGCTTTTTGACGCGGTACGCCCGTTCATGGTCATTGCCCACAACACAGGCGGAGAATTGACGGCGGGCTATGATGCGGTCGTCATCGGCTCCGGATACGGCGGCGGTGTTGCAGCATCCCGTCTCGCGCGCATGGGGCTGCGCCTTGTGGTGCTGGAGCAGGGGCGGCATTGGCGGCCGGGCGATTTTCCGATCACGGCCAAGGCGCGGCGCAAGGCAACCCGGTTGACGGGCCGCGCACCGAAGTGGGGCGATCCTGCCGGGCTCTTCTATCTGTCGGTCGGCAAAGGGCTGACCGTGTTCGGCGCATCCGGCCTCGGCGGCGGCTCGCTGATCAACGCCGGTGTCGTGCTCCGGCCTGATCTCAACAGATTGCGCAAGGCCGGCTGGCCCGATGCCGTGGTCGGCGATGGACATTTGCTCGAAGGATTTGCGCGCGCGGAAACGATGCTCGGTGTGGGGCCGGTGCCCAGTCCGGAGCGCTTTGCGAAGTTTGCGGGTATGCGCAAGGCGGCAGAGGCGTCGGGCCTACCGGTGCTGCTGCCGTCGATGACGATCTCGCATAGTGGGGGACCGAACGTTGCGGGCGTGATGCAGTACGCCTGCCGGCACTGCGGGGACTGCTGGTCGGGCTGCAACGTGGGCGCAAAGAACACCGTCGGGATCACCTACATCGCCGACGCGGTCGACCACGGTGCGACGGTGTTCTGCGAGAGCAGGGCCGAGTCGATCTCCAAGACGCACAGTGGGTGGGAGATCGTGGTGCGGGATCTCTCGAAAGCCGGCGGTAGCCGGCGGATCGCGGCGCCAATCGTCGTGCTGGCGGCCGGTACGTTGGGAACAACGGAGTTGCTGCTCCGGGCGCAGCGGCGCTCGCTCGTGCTCTCGGCGAAGCTCGGCGAGAAATTCTCAGCGAACGGTGACGACCTCGTGATCGGATACGATCATGCCGAGCCGGTCAATGCCATTGCCATTGGCTATCCGCCTCAGGCGCCGCGCGGCACCCCGCCGGTCGGGCCGCACAGCATGGCGTTGATCGACCTGGGTGACGATGACGGTCCCGTGTGGGTGCACGATGGCACGATGCTGACCGTGATGGCATCACTCGTACCGCTCAACGCACTGCTGGCACTTGAGCCGGGGCGAGCGCTCCGGATATGGAGAACCGGCATCTACGGCGAGGATATGAGCCGGTCGCAAGTCTATTACGTCGTCGCGCATGACGACGCGAAAGGGCGCCTCATTCTTCACAACGACCATGTCATGGTCGACTGGCCGAGCTACAGCGAGACGCCGGCGCTCCTGAAGGCCGAGGAGAAGGTCAAGGCGATGATCGAGCGCATTGGTGGCACGTTCCACACGAACCCCTTCGCCCTGAAGGCGTTCGGCGGCAACCGGATCATTGCCCATCCGCTCGGGGGATGCGCGATGGGCGAGACGGCGGACGAGGGTGTCGTTGCGCCGGACGGGCGGGTGTTCGACCCGACGAAGGGGCCGCGGGGCGTCCACGACGGGCTCTACGTTTGCGACGGGTCGGCGGTTCCCTCCGCGATCGGCGTCAGCCCGCTGCTCACGATCACGGCGCTTGCGGAGCGCGCGATGATTTTGGCTGCACGGCAGCTTGGGAGGACGCTCGATGTCACCTCGATGCCCGCTCGCCCGATGCGGGATGCCGCGATGTAAGTGGGGCGGTGGCGCTGCCTTCCTGCACGACGAATAGTCGAACCTGAACAATCGGGTCATTACGTACAATCCCGACGGCAGCTTCACCATGTACTACGGCTCCGAACAGGCATGCGGCTCGGTCGCCAATCGCCTCAATACGCCGGGCGACGACTGGTATCTCGGAATGCGCATCTATCGCCCCGGCCAATCCGTCATCGAAGGCAAATATGTGATGCCGACGCCGGTGCTGGTCAGCAAGTAGGACCCCCGCCGTCCTGAAGACGCATGTGCCCTCACCTCCAATGCGGCGCTATGCGATTTTCACACCCGAGCCCCAAAGAGCCAACCTTCACGTTCGGGATCGAGGAGGATTATCGCCTCGTCGATCTCGAGAGCCCGGACTTCGCGCCGGCGCCCCCCGAGCTGCTGGCCGACCCTCAGCCTCACGGCGAGGCCACTGAGGTGAAGCTAGGCGGCTTCAGTGCGCCGACGCAGGACGTGTCGGGCGCGGCGGGATCGGCGAGGAACGATTCGATCACCGCCTGAGCGCAGGGAGACGCGGGGGAGACAAAATGCCCGATGCCCGGGATGCTGATGATCGTTGCGTTGGACAGGCTCGTCGCCGCGGCCTTCGCCCCGGCGAGCGACGTCAGCGTATCGAAGCTGCCGGAGACGAGGAGCGTCGGGATGCTGCTCGCGATTGGCTGGCGCATGGCCTCCGGGGCGGCGGCGACTTTCCAGACGTCGCGGCAGTCTTCGTTGAAATACGCCCAGCCGCCGATACCCTCGCGTTGCACTGAGGCCGGATAGTCAGGAAACGCCTTCCGGCCGGCCGCGGCGAGATCCTCCGGCGTCGCGAACGGGTAGTCTTCGCGACAGCTGACGCCAAGGGCCAGCCCGTAGCCGAGGGCAGGAACACCCGGACCGGATGGAGGCGCCCGACTTGCCCGATCCAAGGCGATCGCCTCGATGGCGTCGGGCCGGCTGGCGGCGAGCCCGTCGATCCGATCCGGCGCGGCGCGGAGCGTGGGCACGCCGTAGTTCTGGTTGCGCAGCCAGTCGATCAGTGCCCCGCCGTCGAGCACGACCTTGAGGTTTTTGCCGGTGGCCGGGTCGCTGACGGTTGTCGTCAGCGGCTCGGCCTCGAGCTTGTTGACCAGTCCGGTGAAGGTTTCCTCGAGATGGGGATGGGCCGCGTTGCAGGCCGCTTCCGCCGCGCAGGCTTGGAAGAGGTTGTCGAAACCGGAGCGCGCGTTCCACCAGTTTTGGGCCACGGTGTAGGTCGTCGGTAAGACCGAATCGAGGACGACGCTGCGAATGCCCTCCGAGTGGTCGCGCATGAGCGTCTGCGCAAGGTAGGAGCCATAGGACGTCCCGTAGACATTCCACGCGGCAATACCGAGCACCTTGCGAAGGTCGGCGAAATCGGCGGCGCTCTCGGTCGAATTGTAGGCGCTGAGGTAGGCGCCGGTAGCGGTGAGCTCGCGGTGGCAGGCTTCCGTTGCCGCCAAATGGGCGCGCTCGGTTGCCTCGGAATAGAAGCGGAGGCCGAGAAGCTCTCTGGCGAAGTCGTCGCTCGCCGCGCAGGTGAGCGCCGGCTCCGAGAACCAGGTGCCGCGCTGGCTCACCACCAGGATGTCCCGGTCGCGAATGAAATCGGCAGCGATAAGCCCGTTGACCTCCAAGGGGGCGATGTCGCCCGGCCCGCCGGCCAGATACACAACCGGATCAGGCCGCTTCTCCGGCGACCGCGCGGGATGTTTCGCGACCATAAGCCGGATGGTGCGACCGGTCGGCCGGCTGCGATCCTCAGGCACGACGAGATAGCCGCAGCTCGCCTCGGCGAGCCATTCGACGCCCTGCAGTATCGGGCACGGCGCCTCCTCGAAACGCGGCACCGGTGCCTCGGCGCGTGCCAAGGCGGGCGGGGCTACGAGAAGGGCAAGCAGGAGAAGGTGCCGGTGGGTGAGAGCTATGGTGCGGAGCCCTCCGTCTGGAGCAGGCGCCCACCAAGGCGCCCTAGGGCAGCCTACGCCGAGATTGGCGATAAAGCACTGCCAATGTCCGCTATGGGTCATGAGCAGACGTCAGCGCGATGTCAACTGGTAGTCCGCTTTTTACTCGGCACTCGCCTGCGGTAGCGCGCGGAGCACGCGTCCGCCATCGAGTGCACAAGGACCGCAAGAGCTTGCGCGAGGTCACCTTCGTCTGGTTCCCCGTCAACGCGAGTTTGCTTTATCGGCGGCGTGCGAGTGGCTCTTCTCGAACGAGCAGCTCGTCCCGAAAGTGTCATGAGCGAAAGTCGTGGTTGTCCTACGTCCTTGTTGAAGATCGTTCTCCAAATCGGGGGAAGTCAGGCAGCGCCTCCCCTTGAGCAGAAAGCGGAAGGTCTGCGTGTCTGGCAGGAGCCTTTCGATTCCCTACGCGCGCCGCTTCTCACCAACCTCCGTATGGATCCCTTCGAGCGCGCGGAACAGGAACACGCCATGGGCTACCAGCGCTGGTACCTTGAGCACATGTTCGCCATGGCTCCCGCTGGCGCATACGTGGGCAACTGGCTGCAGAGCTTTAAGGAGTTTCCGCCACGTCAGAAGCCCGGCAGCTTCAACCTCGACCGTGTGATGGAAGCCGTGACGAGCAACGTCGGCAAGCAGTGATCTCGGCCAAGACTCTACCAACCGGGCCGCGTTCGACGCGTCGCCTCAGCTAGTGGGCAAATAGACTGGGCCCGCGGCGACTACCTTGCCATGACCGCTGTGGGTCCGCTTGTAGTCGGCTTAGCCCCTAACTGCGGACATGCTTAGGATTCGAGCTTAGGGTTCGAGGCTCACTCCGGCGGGACAGGTTAGTGACCTGCGTCACCGGAAAACCCCTCCCTATTCCGCAACCGGGAAACTCTAATCTCTCGACAGCGTCAAGCAAAAATCTCCTAGCGCTGATATTACTCCTGCGACGGCGGGGCGGCCACGGAGGATCCCATGACGTCGCTTAGCTTCATCATCAATTCGAAGGCGCACCGCGCGCTCGCGACCATCGCGATTTTGGCGTTCATCTCTGCCGCGTCCGCACTCGCCGCGGACCGCATCGTGCACGTCTACAACTGGTCCGACTACATCGACGAGTCGATCCTCAAGGACTTCACCAAGGAGACCGGGATCAAGGTCGTCTACGACGTCTTCGACAGCAACGAGGTGCTCGAGACCAAGCTGCTCGCGGGCAAGACCGGCTACGACGTCGTCGTGCCCACAGCCTCGTTCCTCAACCGACAGATCAAGGCCGGCGTGTTCCAGAAGCTCGACAAGTCCAAGCTTCCGAACCTATCGAACATGTGGCCCGAAATCGAGAAGCGCACTGCCATCGATGATCCCGGCAACGCGTATTCGATCAACTACATGTGGGGGACGACCGCCATCGGCTTCAACGAGGCGAAGATCAAAGAGCGAATGTCCGATGCTCCCGTGGACTCCTGGGATCTCGTTTTCAAACCCGAGATCATCTCGAAGTTCAAGGATTGCGGAATTCATTTCCTCGACTCGGCGGACGATATCATACCCGCCGCGCTAAACTATCTGGGCATCGATCCCAACAGCACCAATCCCGACGACATCGCGAAGGCTGCCGCGCTGTTGGCGAGCATCCGGCCGTACGTTCAGAAGTTCCACTCGTCGGAATACATCAATGCGCTCGCCAACGGCGACATTTGCCTCGCGATCGGTTACTCGGGCGACATTCTGCAGGCGCGCAATCGGGCCGAGGAAGCCAAGAACGGCCAGACCATCATGCTTTCGCTGCCCAAACAAGGGGCGCAGATGTGGTTCGACCAGATGGCCATTCCGGCGGACGCCAAGAACGTCGACGAGGCGCACGCCTTCCTCAACTACATCATGAAGCCGGAAGTGATTGCCAAAGCTTCAAATTACCTCAACTACGCGAGCGGCAACCTCGCCTCCCAGGCGCTCCTGGACGATGCCGTCAAGGCCGACAAGTCGATTTATCCCGACGCGGCGACGATGGACCGGCTCTACGTCGTAAGACCCTATGATGCGAAGACGCAGCGCACCGTGACGCGGGCGTGGTCGAAGGTCGTGACCGGCAAATAGACCTTTCCGAGGATGCCTATGTCCGCTTCAGGTCAACTTCCGACGTGCCGACGGACACCCGACTAGACCGGTCATCGACAGACGAGACGCCGGCAGAGCCGGAGTGATCCCCGCTGGAACGAGCAGCGGCGCTATGCGATTTTCACACCCATGAGCCCCAAAGAGCCAACCTTCACGTTCGGGATCGAGGAGGAGTATCACCTCGTCGATCTCGAGAGCCGGGACTTCGCGCCGGCGCCCCCCGAGCTGCTGGCCGACTGCCAAGCCGAGCTCGGCAAGCAGGTGGCACCCGAGTTCTTCCGCTCCCAGCTCGAGATCGGGACGCGCGTCTGCCGCACCGTTCCCGAGGCGCGCGCCGAGCTCGTCCGCCTGCGCCGCTCGATCGTCGAGAAGGCGCGCGGGCACGGCCTCGCCCCCATCGCCGCCTCGACCCACCCGTTCGCCCACAAGGCCTCGCTCGAGACCACGCCCAAGGCGCGCTATCAGGCGCTCGCCCGCGATTTCGCCGGCATCGGACGCCGCCTCGCGATCTCGGGCATGCACGTCCACGTCGGCATCGAGGATGACGACCTGCGCATCGATCTCATGAACCAGGTGCGCTATTTCCTGCCCCATCTCCTGATGCTGTCGACATCCTCGCCGTTCTGGGAAGGCGAGGACACCGGCCTCAAGAGCTACCGCCTCGCCATCTTCCACGAGCTGCCGCGGACGGGGCTGCCGCAACGTTTCGAGAGCTACGGCGAGTACGCGCGCACGATCGACGTGCTCGTCCACGGCGGCGTCATCGAGGACGCCACGAAGGTGTGGTGGGACCTCAGACCGTCGGCGCGCTTTCCTACGCTCGAGCAGCGCGTGACCGACGTCTGCCCCCTGTTCGAGGACGCGCTCTCGATCGCGGCGATCTTCCGGTGCGTGCTGCGCATGCTGTTCCGGCTCAGGCGCTCGAACCAGAAGTGGCGCTCCTATCCCGCATTTTTGATCGAGGAGAACCGCTGGCGGGCCCAGCGCTACAGCGTGAGGGACACGCTGTTCGACTTCGGCAAGGGCGAGCTCGTCCCCTTCCCGATCCTCGTCGAGGAGCTGATCGCGCTCGTCGCCGAGGATGCGAACGCGCTTTCTTGCGAAGCGGAGGTTGCGCACGCACGGCGCATCGTCGAGCGCGGCACGAGCGCCGACCGGCAAGTCGCGCATTTCGCCAAGCGCATGGGCGAGGGCGCAAGCCGCGAGGAAGCGCTCGCCGCCGTCGTCGATCTCCTCATCGCCGAGACGGCGGAGGGGCTGTGAAGGGCTGCACATTCGTTTGCCGCGGTCCATTCCGCTGGCGAAGGGCTCGCGATCACGAGCGCGGATGTCCTCGTTATTGATTTAGTTGATGTGAGCCGAGCCGAACGATCACGCGCCGGCCGGTGCTGGCGCTGCCTCGGACAGCACGGGCGTGCGCGGCTTACCCTTGAGGACGAGCACGAAGGGCGTGAGCAGCAGGAAGCTCAGGCAAATGAAATGGAACGCGGCGAGGAAGCCCAGCATGACGGACTGGCGCGTGAGCTCGAGCCCCAAGAGTTGCATGGCGAGCGGGTCGGAGAGGCTCAACCCCTTGGCCGCAAGCCATCCCTGAAGCTCCGGGTTGTAGGGATCGATGTTGCCGCCGAGGACGTTCCAGGATGCCTGGCTCTGGCGCGTCAGGAGGGTCGCGGCGATCGAGATGCCAATAGACCCGCCGACGGTGCGCGCGAGATTGAAGATGCTGGCTGCGCGGTCCGTCGCATCCGGGGGCAGCCCGCGGTAGGCCAGCGTCGACAAGGGCACGAAGATCATCCCCATCCCGAGCCCCTGGACGAGACCGGGCGCGATGATCCAGAACGTGTCGATGTCGAGCGTGTACCAAGTCATGAAATAGCTGCCGAACGCCGCGAGCGACAGCCCGATGAAGACGAGGCGGCGCGGGTCGGCGCGCGACACGAGGAGCGAAGCGAGCACCATGCCGGCGGCAACCGCGATGCCGCGCGGCGCCATCATGAGCCCCGCCGTGCTCGCCGGATAGTCGAGAAGGTGCTCGAGCAGGATCGGCTGCAGCGCGATGGTGCCAAACATGCCGAGGCTGAAGGCCATGATCATGAAGCTCGAGGTCGCGAAGTTGCGATCGCGCAAGAGATCGAGTCTCAGGATCGCGTCCGAGCGATGAACGCTTCGAACGACGAAGGCGACGAGCCCGATCACCGTCGCCGCAGCCAGCGCGACGATGAAATTCGATTGCAGCCAATCGTCGCGATGGCCGCGGTCGAGCATCGTCTGCAGGCTGCCGACGCCGATCGCGAGCAGCGCCGCACCGAGCCAGTCGGCGGACACGGGCCTCGGCTCGGTCCCCTTGATCGACACGTAGATGAGCGCGAGATTAATGAGCCCGATCGGAATGTTGATGTAGAACACCCAGCGCCAGTCGAGCGCGTCGGTGATGAACCCTCCCACCGTCGGCCCCATGATCGGCCCGAGCATGATACCGACGCCC
Source organism: uncultured Alphaproteobacteria bacterium (assembly GCA_963740475.1). Taxonomy (GTDB): domain Bacteria; phylum Pseudomonadota; class Alphaproteobacteria; order Rhizobiales; family Hyphomicrobiaceae; genus Hyphomicrobium_C. Next base: position 164,851 of record CAVUEM010000012.1, read on the forward strand.
CACAGCGCCATCGCCTTGCCGCGGCTCTCGGCCCTGAAACTATCGACCATGGTCGCCTGCGACAGCGGCACGACGCTCGCCCCGAACGCGCCCTGAAGCAGGCGGAAGAACACCATCTCGGCGAGCGTCTGCGCCTGTCCGCAGAGCGCCGAGAACAGCACGAAGCCGGCGACGCTCACGAGCAGCACGAGGCGGCGCCCGAAGCGCTCGGCGAGAAAGCCGGAGAGCGGAATCATGACCGCCTCGGCGACGATGTAGGAGGTCAGAACCCAGGTGACCTGGTCGGGAGTCGCGCCGAGCTCCCCCATCATGTGCGGGACGGCGACGTTGACGACGGTCATGTCGAGGATGACCATCAGCACCGCCACCATCACCGCGACCGCGCCCATGACGCGGCCGACGCGGCCCGTCGAGAACCTCTCAGCGAGCGGCGCCATCGGGACCCTTGCCGGTCGTGTCGACGGTGATGGTGGCCGATGCCCCGATCCGAAGCGGCGGATCGCCCGCCCCGACGGTGAGCGAGACGCGCACCGGGAAGCGCTGCGTGACCTTGACCCAGTTGCCGGTCGCGTTCTCCGGCGGCAAGAGCGAGAAGGCGACCCCGCTCGCCGGACTGATCGACTGAACGTCGCCCTTGAAGGAGTGCGAGGGATAAAGGTCGATCGTGACGGTGGCGGGCTGGCCGGCAGTGAGGCGATTCAAGTCCGTCTCCTTGAAATTCGCTTCGACCCACCAGCGCGAGGTATCGACGAGTGGGAACAAGGCGACGCCGGCCTGGGCAAGGGACCCGGGGCGAATCCGGACCTTGCCGACGATCCCGTCGACCGGCGCCTTGACCGTCGCGCGGTCGAGCTCGAGCTGGGCCTGGTCCACGGCGGCCTGCGCCTGGTCGACGGCGGCTTTGGAGGCGGCTGCCTGCGGACCTTGGGACGGCTGCTGCTGGGCGAGCGTCAAGCGCGCCTTCGCCGCCGTGAGCGCCGCCTCAAACGGCGCGGGGTCGATCTTGAAGAGCACGTCTCCGGCCTTGACCGTCGCATTCTCCTGCGCGGCGACCTCGGTCACCGGTCCGGTGACGAGCGGGGCGATGCGCACCACGTCGGCCTCGACGTAGGCATTGTCTGTCGACGGGTGGAGCGTCGCATACGACCAGTAGGCATAGGCCCCGACACCGGCGGCGAGCACGACCAAGCCGATCGCCGCGCGCATAAGAGCCTTGCGCGTGCGCTGACCGGTCCAAGATGGGGAGGGCGCATCATCGGCCGTTCTCGCCTCCCCATCATTGCCGACGGGCACGTCGAGGGGCAGAGACTCGGCGAGCCCCCGCAGGGGGCGTCTGGCTGCGGTTTCCTGCATGTTTCACCTTCTCGGCCGCTGTCTGGGCCAATGCAGGAGTTGGGCGCTCGAGGGAGGTCTGTCCAGGTCCACGGGGTCGCAGGGAGGCCCGCCGCCGGTCTGCTGTCATGCCGGACCGCTGTGATGGCGAGCAAGAAATCGTCGTGAAAAGGGGTAATTTGGTGCTGACCGGCCGGCTATTGCGCCTGAGGAAGCGGCTCCCTGCTGACCGACGCCGCCGTGTCCGGCGAGGCGACCGCCCCTGGCGTCCGGTGCATCTCGGTCTCGATCGTGATCCTGATCTCGTCCGACACGTAGGGGATCGTCCGCGTGATGCCGAAGTCGCTGCGGAAAATCTGCGTCGAGGCCGAGAAGCCCGACGAATAGAAGTCCTTGTAGACGGGATTGATGGCGGCGAGCGGGTGCTCGCCGGTAAAGTTCCAGACCACGTCGAGCGTCACCGGCTTGGTGATGCCGTTGATCGTGAGATCGCCGGTGACCTCGGCGATCTTCGTATCGGTGCGTTTGACGGCCGTGCTCTTGAACGTGATCGTCGGGAACTGCTCGGTGTCGAAGAACTCCTTCGAGCTCACGAGGTGCTCGTCGAGCTTGGCGATGCCGGTCGAGAGGCTTTTTACCGGGATCTTGACGTCGACCGTGCTCGCTTCCGGCGCGCCGGGATCGAAGACAAGAGTGCCTTCAACGTCGAGAAAGCGCCCCCCCTGGCGCGACAGCCCGAGATGGTCCCAGCTGAAGCGGACCTCCGTGTGGTCCTTGTCGAGGACGTACGTGTCGGCCCGCGCCGGCCCCGCGCCCACGACCGCGAGCCAAGCGCACGCCGTTAACAAGGCCCTTGGAATACACGCCTTTCCTGTCATCGCACCGTCCCTGCCGAGGTCCGCCGCACCACGCCACGGGCTCGTGACGACACTATGGCCAACGGATTGCGTTTAGAGCCCGGCGGCCATGCCGCCGTCGACGCCGAGCTCGGCCCCGGTCACAAATAGAGACTCGTCGGAGGCGAAGAACAGCGCCGCCTGCGCCACGTCCTCGCCGGTCCCGAAGCGGCGCAGCGGCGTCTGCTCGAGGAGCGCCTTGTTGATCGCGGGATTTTTCAGCACACGCTCCGTGAGCGCCGTCTCGATGAAGCCCGGCGCCAGCGCGTTGACGCGAATGTTGTAGGGCCCGTACTCGACGGCGAGCGCGCGCGTCAGCGCCGAGACGGCACCTTTCGTCGCCGAGTAGGCGGCGAGCTGGCGCAGCCCGCGATGGCCCATGATCGAGGCGACGTTGACGAGCGAGCCCTTGCCCGACGCCTTGAGCAGCTCGAAGCCGTCGCGCGCGACGCGCACGACGCCGTCGAGATTGACCTCGCGGATCTTCACCCAGTCGGCGTCCGAGAGATGGCGGAAGTCGGCGCGCACGTTGAGGCCGGCGTTGTTGACGAGCACGTCGATGCGCCCGTGCATCTTCTCGACCGTGCGGAAGAGCGCCGTCACGTCCTGGCCGCGCGAGACGTCGACCGTCATCGCCGTCGCGCCGAGCTTCGCCGCGACGAGCGACGCCGCCGCCCGCGCCGCGCCCCCCCCGTCGACGTCCGTCACGTAGACGTGAGCGCCCTCCTCGGCGAAAAGGCGCGCCGTTGCGAGGCCGATCCCGGCTCCCGCGCCGGTGACGACGGCAATCTTGCCTTTCAAGCGATCCATGGCGTCCTCGGGCAGCTGGCCGGCAACGAATAATGTCGCCCGCGCCGGCGCGCAACCTAGTCATCCGGACAAGGAAAACCGCGGATGCCAACTTGGCATCTCGGGCGGAGCCCCCAGGCAGAATGCGCGAATTTCCTTGCCCTCTCAGGCCATAGCCGCGGGCTATCGATACCGAACGCAATCGATATTTCCGCTTTCGAGGCCTCCCCGCCATTTTGGCCCGTGTCAGCGCGGCTTACCCGCCGCACCCCTTTTCAACACGGAGACCCAAGCCATGATCAGCCCCCGCAGCACCATGAAGAGCCTCGCGCTCGCGCTGGCCGCGACCGCCGCGCTCGGCGTGACCGGCGCTTACGCCGGCCAGTGCCCCGCCGACAAGGTCACGACCGACGGCCAGAAGCCCGGCGCGACCGCCAACAAGGACGTCGCCGAGAAGTTCCTCGGCCAGATCGACCTCTCGAATGAGAAGGTCGCAGTCGCCGGCCATCACTTCCGCATGCGCCAGCTCGACATCAAGCCCGGCGGCGAGGTCGCCTGGCACAGCCACGAGAGCCGTCCGGCTCTGATATACGTCGTCTCCGGGTCCATCACCGAGTACTCGAGCCACTGCGCGGTGCCGATCGTGCACAACGCCGGCGATCTCTCGGTCGAGCAAGGCGGGCTGTCGCATTGGTGGAAGAACACGACGAACGCTCCGACCGTCCTCATCTCGGCCGACATCGCCGAGGATCCGAACGAGCACGGGATGTAATCCTCGCCGCCGAAGGGCCGCCTGCTCCCCTCCTCCTGGCAGGCGGCCTTTCCGGCCCCGGTGCGCACCATTCTCGCGAGCGCGATCGAAAGGCAGGAAATCCATGCACGGCGGAGCGCCCACACGCTCATTGTCGGACAGCCTCTATAGCAGCTCCGCCTCGGGCGCGCTCGGACGGCACGCGGTCATCTGCTTGACCGCCTTCCTGACCGTCGTCGACCTCTTCGCCACCCAGGCCCTTCTCCCCACGCTCGCCGCCCACTACCGGGTGACGCCCGCCGCGATGGGCCTCGCCGTCAATGCCTGCACGTTCGGCATGGCCACCGCCGGCCTCGGCGTCGCCCTCGTCAGCCACCGCATCGACCGCCGCCTCGGCATTCTCGTGAGCCTAGGCCTGCTGACGATCCCGACCATGCTGCTGGCATTCGCGCCCAATCTCGCCGTGTTCGCGACCCTGCGCGTGATCCAGGGCCTCTGCATGTCGACGGCCTTCAGCCTCACGCTCGCCCATATGGGAGAGAGCCTCAGCGCGTCGGAATCGACAGGGGCCTTCGCTGCCTACATCACCGGGAACGTCGCGAGCAATCTCGTCGGCCGCTTCATCGCCGCCGCCGTCGTCGACCACGCGGGGCTCGCCGCGAACTTCTTCGTCTTCGCCGGCCTGAACCTCGCCGGCGCCGTGCTCGTCTACTTCACGGTCGAGCGCGTGCCGCCGATGACCGGCAACGGCTCTTCGAGCATGCCCACGGTTGCGAGCTGGACCGCGCACCTCGCCAATCCCGTGCTGCGTGCGGCCTTCGCCATCGGCTTCTGCATCCTGTTCGCCTTCATCGGCACGTTCACCTACATCAATTTCGTGCTGGTGCGCGCCCCGCTCTCCGTCGGCATGATGGAGCTCGGGATCATCTATCTCGTATTCCTGCCCTCGATCGTGACGACGCCGCTCGCCGGCCCCGTGGCCAAACGGCTCGGGACGCGGCGCGCGCTGTGGAGCGGGCTCGCGGTCGCGGCGGCGGGATTGCCGCTGCTCCTCAGCACCTCTCTCCCCTTCGTGCTCGCCGGCATGGTGCTCGTCGCGGTCGGCACATTCTTCGCGCAAGCCCTTGCAACCGGTTTCGTCAGTCGTGCCGCGGAGACCAACCGTGGCGCCGCGAGCGGCATCTATCTCGCCTCCTATTTCCTCGGCGGCCTCGTCGGCAGCGCCGCGCTCGGTCTCCTGTTCGACCGCTTCGGATGGGGGGCGTGCGTGGCAGGCATCGGCGCGGCGCTCGTCGTCGCAGCCCTCCTCGCGCGCAGGCTCGTCATTCCCGGCGCCGGCGCAGGGAGGTCCCAATGAACGCCCCGTGCGACACATGGTTCGGCGCGGCGAATAGTCTTGCGCTCCGCGAGCCCGACGACCCCGACTTCGACCCGGCGGGCGCGGAGGAGGCGGAGTTCGTTGCCCAAATTCTCACCGCAAGCCGGACCAGCGAGGCGCTTCAACCGAAGCAGCGCGCGCTCGCCGCTCTCGCGGCCGTGACGGTGTTGCGAATGCCCTCCTCCGACCTCAAGGCGCATGTGCGCGCTGCGGCGGACGCCGGCGCATCGCGCGACGAGATCGTGTCGACGATCGTCGAGGCCGCCCTTTACGCGGGGCTTGCCTCCGCGCATGCCGGGCTCGAGGCGGCCTTCGCCGTCTTCAGGAAGCACGATACTGCGGGCGCAGCGTGCCGAGCGGCCGACGACTCATCGCCCCGAGCGCGCCGCGAGCAGCCCAATGAACGGCTCGGCGAGCGTCGCCGCGAACGTCGCCGTTAGGTGGCGCCGATCGAGATAGACGATCATGCCATCCTTCTCGGCGGGACAGAAATCGCCCGAGCAGATCCGATCCGTGAGATCAAGAACGCCGACGCCCGCTGCGAGCTCGCGCGCGACCTCGACATCGAGGCCGCTGCCGCTCAAGGCCTCCGCACGCGGCCGGCCGCATCTCTCTGCGCCACCGGTTGCGAGGCAGTCGGCGAATCGGCGGGCAGCTTGCGGCGTGTCGCGGATGACGACGACGGGAACGCCGGCGCCGGTCAGGCGGCGAAGCGTCGCGCGAAACGCATCGCGCCATTGGGCGTCGGCCTCGCCCTTGAGCAGCCGGCGGCCCGTCTCCGCGTCCTCGATCGATCCCGAATAGTCCGTGAGATTGGCGATGAACACGAGATCGGGGCGACCCGGCCCCGTAAGCGCGCTCATGACGGACTCCGCCAGCGGTCGCACGCCTCATAGTGCGTGCGCCGCGCCGCGTTCCAAATGTGCGCTTCGATGGCCGGGCAGCCGGACTTGGTCCACGCATCGAGCTGCCAGCCCGCCTCGCGCGCGGCCGCCTCGAGGGGCGGGAACCATTGCGCGGCATGGCTGTCGCCGAGGAGCACCGCCCGGTGCGGCGCACCGGGAGCTCCATAGATGCACGGCGGCTGCTCGACGGCCTCGAACGGGACATGGCAGTTGTCGGCATAGACGCGGGGACGATCGCGCCGCGCCGCCTCGACGCGCCGTGCAAGCTCGGCCGTGGGAGTGCCGGCTCCGATCGGCGCGAACGCCAGGAGCACACAGGCGAGCACGACGCTGCCGATCGCCACGCCGCCGCCGGCGAGGCTCGCAAGCGGCGGGGCGGGAAGCCGCCGGCCGCGTCGGATCGGGTCCTCGACTGCGGCGTACATGACTGCGGCGAGTGCCGTTGCGAAGGCCACGCCGCAGAGCCTAGCTCCGAGGCGGGCCCCTCCCGGCGTCGCGAGCTCCAAAAACACCAGCACCGGCCAGTGCCAGAGATACAAGCTGTAGGAGCGGGCACCGAGCCAGAGAAGGGGGGGCGCGCGCAGGAGGCCGCCGGCGGGCAAGGACGCCGGGCTGAAGTCGGTCGCGAAAATGACGACAGCCGCGCCAATCGTGGGCAGCAAGGCCCAGGCCCCCGGATAGAACAGGGTGTCATCGAAAAGCGTTACGCTCGCGACGATCGCGGCCAGGCCGAGCCATAACGCGACGATCCTGATCCGCGGCGTCGGCTCGATCTGCGACAGGTTGAGGGTCGCGAGAAGCCCGCCCGTCGCGAGCTGCCAGCACCGGGGGCCAGTGTGAAAGAACGCTGCCGGCTGATTTTTGCCGACCAGAACGAGGGCCGCGGCGAAGGAAGCGATCCAAATCGCGCCGAGCACCGCCGCTGCCGTCGCGACCGGCCTACGCCGGACAATCAGCCAGGCGGCGAGGAGCAAGAGAGGCCAAACTATGTAGAACTGCTCCTCGACGCTGAGCGACCAGAAGTGCAGAACCGGGCTCGGGGTGTCCGCATCCGCGAAGTAGTCCACGGCCTGGGACGCGAAGCGGTAGTTCGAGACATAGAGCGCCGCCGAGGCCACGTCGCCGGCGAGTGTTCCTTGCTCGTAGCGCGGGAGCAACGCGGAGCCGAGGACGAGAACGGCAAGAAGTGTGATGGTCGCATTCGGCAGCAGGCGGCGGGCGCGCCGCGACCAGAAGCGGACGAGATCGATGCTCCCGGTTTCGGACACCTCGCCGAGCAGCAGGCGCGTGATCAGGTAGCCTGAGATGACGAAGAAGACGTCGACGCCGACAAAGCCACCCGGGAACCCGGGAACCCCGGCGTGGTAAAGAACGACGGCGAGGATGGAGAGCGCCCTCAGCGCCTCGATCTCGGGGCGAAACCGCGGGCGGACGGCCGACCCGAGCGCGCTCGCCTTCTCCCGTTGCACCCTCGCATCCCCCACGTTTGCGCCGCCTGATTTCGGGCGGCTTGGGCAACTGGGGCCGCCATGCACCACATTTCTCGTGTATCATCAAGTTTCGGACGGACCGCGACGGAAGTGGCGCTCGCCGCCGTTCTTAAATTTCGCCCGGCCGGGCGCCATTTACCCTGAACTCGTTAGCCTTTTCGCTCCCCGAGGGAACGGTCCCAGAGAGTAGACATGTGGAAACAGGTCATCGTCGGTTTGGCCGTCGCGGCCCTCGGCATCGGAGCATGGCTCGCGACGCGGGGCGACGTGGCCTTGCTCGAGAAGAGAACGGCGCTCGAGCCCTCGGCGGCCGGCAAGGCCGCGTGGACAAGCCCCACCGCCGGCATCTCCGTCGAGGCCGCCCCCGCGACGGCCGCCACCGCTTCCCTCAAGGTCCGCGCCATCGGCTCGCTGCAATCCGATGAGTCCGTGCAGATCGCCTCCGAGATCGCCGGACGCGTCACCGAGATTCCCCTCACCGAGGGGACGGCCGTGGCCGAGGGCGACATTCTCGTCAAGCTCGACGACGCGCTCGCCCGCGCCGAGGTCGAAGACATGCAGGCCCGCTACGAGTTCGCGAAAGGCAATCTCGGCCGGGCCAACACGCTCGCCCGCTCCGGTAACGTCACCGAGCGCGCCCGAGACGAGGCGACGGCCAACTCCGCGACGGCGCAAGCAGCCCTCGAGCTCGCCAAGGTTCGCCTCGCCAAGCACGTGATGCGTGCGCCGTTTCCCGGCGTGGTCGGCATCCGCAAGGTCTCGCCCGGCGCCTATATCGCAATCGGCCAGCCGATCGTCAACGTCGAGAAGATCGATACCCTCAAGGTTGATTTCAAACTTCCCGAGCTCTATCTCGGCGACGTAAAGATCGGGCAGACGGTCGAGATCTCCGTCGACGCCCTCCCCGGCCGGGCGTTCGAAGGCACCATCTACGCGATCGACCCCATGGTCGACGTGAACGGGCGCGCACTCGTCATCCGCGCCAAGCTCGCGAACGCTGAGCAGCTCCTGAGACCCGGCCTCTTCGCGCGCATTCTTGTCAAGGGCACGCAGGGGCGCAGCGTCGTCGTCGTTCCCGAAAGCGCAATCGTGCCGCGCGGCACGGAGAAGATCGTCTACGCCATCGAGGACGGCAAGGCGGTCGAGACGCGCGTGACGCTCGGCGAGCGTCGGGAAGGCCTCGTCGAGATCGTTGCCGGCCTAAAGACCGACGCCGTGGTCGTAACCGCGGGCCAGCAAAAGTTGCGCAACGGCAGCCCGGTCGAGGTCGTCGCCCGCGACACCACTTCGGAACCGCGGAAGGGAGGCTGATGACCGGCTTCGAGTTCTGCATCCGGCGGCCCGTCTTCGCGACCGTGCTGAGCCTCATCCTCCTGCTCCTCGGCGTCGTTTCCTACACGCGCTTGACGGTGCGCGAGTATCCCAACGTCGACGAGCCCACGATCTCTGTGACGACCACCTACCCCGGAGCCTCCGCCAAGATTGTCGAGAGCCAGGTCACGCAGATCCTCGAGGGCTCGATCGCCGGCATCTCGGGCATCGACGTGCTCGAAAGCACGAGCCGGTCCGAGAGCAGCCGCATCACCGTCCGGTTCAGGCCCGACGTCGATCAGGACGTGGCGGCGAGCGACGTCCGCGACCGCGTCTCGCGCGTGCGCGGCCGGCTTCCCGACGAGGTCGAGGAGCCGGTCATCGCCAAGGTCGAGGCGGACGCCCAGCCCATCATGCTGCTCGTCTTCACCAGCGCCGAGATGACACCGCTCGAGATCACCGACTACATCGACCGCTTCATCGTCGACCGGCTGAAGAACATCGACGGCGTCGCCGACGTGACGATCTACGGCGAGCGCCGCTATGCCATGCGCATCTACATCGACCGCGAGCGGCTTGCGGCGTATGCGCTGACCGTCCAGGACATCGAGAACGCGCTGCGCACCCAGAACGTCGAGCTGCCGTCGGGGCGCATCGAAAGCTCGGACCGCGAGTTCTCCGTCCTCTCGCGCACCGGCCTCGTCACGCCGGAGGAGTTCCGCAACATCGTCGTCAAGCTCGCGCGCGACCACCAGGTCAAGCTCGGCGAGGTCGCCCGCGTCGAGCTCGGCGCCGCGGATGAGCGCCGCGAGAGCCGCTACAACGGCACGCCGGCCATTGCCGTCGGTGTCATCAAGCAGTCGGTGGCCAATCCGCTCGAGGTGTCGAAGGCGATCCACGAGCTCCTCCCGGTGATCAACCGCACCATGCCGAAGGGGCTCATGGCCGACGTCGCCAACGACGACGCCCTCTACATCGAGCGCTCGATCGAGGGTGTCTACGAGACAATTCTCGAGGCGATCGCGCTCGTCGTGCTGGTGATCCTCTTCTTCCTGCGCTCGCTCCGGGCGTCGATCATCCCGATCGTTACCATTCCGATCTCGCTCGTTGCCACCTTCACCCTGATGCTCGCCTTCGGCTTCAGCATCAACACGCTGACGCTCTTGGCCATGGTGCTCGCCATCGGCCTCGTCGTCGACGACGCGATCGTCGTGGTCGAGAACATCTATCGCCACATCGAGAGCGGCATGACGCCGGTGGCCTCGGCGATCAAGGGCGTGCGCGAGATCGGCTTCGCCGTCATCGCCATGACGCTGACCCTCGTCGCCGTCTACGCGCCGATCGCCTTCGCCCCCGGCAAGACGGGGCGCCTGTTCATCGAGTTCGCGATGACGCTCGCGTCCGCCGTCCTCATCTCGGGATTCGTCGCGCTGACGCTGACCCCCATGATGTGCTCGAAGCTCCTGCGTCACGATCCGGAGCCGGGTTTCATCTTCGTCGCGATCGAGCGCTGGCTCGACGCGCTCGAGCGGGGCTATACGCGCGCGCTCGGCGGCGTGCTCCGCGCCCGCCCGCTCGTGCTTCTCGTCGCCGCGGGCATCGCCGGCGCCAGCGGATACTTCTTCACGAGCCTCAAGTCCGAGCTCGCGCCCGTGGAGGACCGCGGCGTCATTCGCGTGCGGGGCACGGGTCCCGAGGGCGCCACCCTCGCCTATACGAGCCGCTACGGAGAGGAGGCCGACAAGATCCTCGCCGACATTCCCGAGATGCGCTCGCGCCTGCTCATCAACGGCAACCCCGAGGTCTCTCAGTTCCTCGTCTTCTCGCGCCTCAAGGATTGGGACCAGCGCGCGCGGCCCCAGCAGGAGATCTCGCGCGAGCTCGGGCCCAAGATCCGCCGCGTCGCCGGCGTTCAGGCCTTCGCCACCGATCCCGGCGCCTTCGGCCAGCGCGGCACGGTGCGCCCGATCGAATTCGTGCTGCAGACCTCGGGCACGTATGAGGACCTCCAGGGCTTCGCCGACAAGCTACTCGAAAGAATAAGCACCTATCCGGGGCTCGAGAGCGTGGACACCGACCTCAAGCTCAACACGCCCGAATTCAGGATCGAGATCGATCGCGCCAAGGTTGCCGACCTCGGCATCGACGTGAACGTCGTGGGACGCACGCTCGAGACGCTCCTCGGCGGGCGGCAGGTCACGCGCTTCGAGATGAACGGCGAGCAGTACGACGTCATCGTCCAGCTCGCGACCGGCGACCGCGCGTCGCCGGCCACCCTCGACACCATCTTCCTGCGCTCGCCGCGCGGCGAGATGGTCCAGCTCTCCAACATCGTCAAGGTCACCGAGCAGGTGGCACCGAAGGAGCTCAAGCGCTTCAACCAGCTGCGCTCGGTGACGATCTCGGCCAACCTCGCGCCGGGTACAGCCGTCGGCGAAGCGCTGGACTATCTCGAGAACGCCGCCCGCGACGTGTTGCCGACGGTGCAGACCGATGTCAGCGGCAACAGCCGGGAATACCGCGCCGCAGGCCAGAGCCTCGCCCTCGTGTTCGTGCTGGCGCTCGGCTTCATCTATCTCGTGCTTGCCGCCCAGTTCGAGAGCTTCCGCGATCCTCTCGTCATCATGCTGACCGTGCCGCTGTCGCTGACGGGGGCACTCGGCGCCCTCTATTTTGCCGGGGGCACGCTCAACGTCTACTCGCAAATCGGTCTGGTCACCCTCGTCGGCCTCATCACCAAGCACGGCATCCTCATCGTCGATTTCTCTAACCAGCTCCAGGCGCGCGGCGTCGTGCGCCGCGAGGCCGTGGTCGAGGCGGCGCACTTGCGCCTGCGCCCAATTCTCATGACCACGGGCGCCATGGTGCTGGGAGCGTTCCCACTCGCTCTCGCCGAAGGGGCCGGCGCGGAAAGCCGTCATCAGATCGGCTGGGTGATCGTCGGCGGGCTACTGCTCGGCACGCTGCTCACGCTGTTCGTCGTGCCCACGGTCTTGAGCTACCTCGGCGGCCGCCGTGCCCATGCGGCCGATCATCCCGAGGCGGCCGTCCAGCCGGCTGAATAGGAGCGAATTCTCGCAGCAATGCGCGGCGCGGGCTAGCAGCGCCGGGCGGCGACACCTTCGGCGTCGAACAGCTGCCCGGAGAGGCCGCGGCCCTTGTTGCTCGCGAGATAGAGCGCGAGGGCGGCGATATCGGCCCCTGACGGAGCCTTGACCTCGGCATCCGATTCCGCGCCCGGCAGGCGCGGGGCGATCGCGTTGATCCTGATCCCGTGCTCGCCCCATTGGGCCGCCTCCCCGCGGGTCAGCGCCGCGAGCGTCGCGCGCGCCACGTCCGAGAACGCCCGCGCGCGATCGTCTGCTCCCGAGCAGATCGCCACGTTGAGGATCAGACCCTCGCTCAAGGTGAGGCGCATGCGGTTCGCCGCGACGCGGGTCATGAGAGTCGCGCCAAGGAACTTGTCCGAGACCATGGCCTCGACGCCGGCGAAGCTCGGGTCTACGCAAGCGCTGCCGTCGATCTCGACCAGATTGATGACGGCATCGAGACCGCCGTAATCCTGGGCGGGACCCTGCGCAAAGCGCACCGCATCGTCGGCGGACGTGAAGGGATCGTTGAAGAGCTTCACAGCGGCGGCGCTTTGAGCCAGCACGCCGGCGAGCTCGGTGATTTCCTGCGAGGCCTCGGGCGATTGAATGACGAGGCGACCCTTATGCTCGGCAAAGACCCGCGCCACGTCGACGCCGGCCTTGGCGGTGAGCCCCGTAATCATGACGCGAGCCCCGGCAAGCTCGGGATAGACGCGACCGTTGAGCTCACGCGCGACAGCACTCATGAACATCGGGCTCTTCTCCCCTCGAACGCCGGACTACACGAAGACGCCCGGACGCAATGATAGCACGCCGATTTGCCTAACGACATCTAAACGGGGCCGATTTGGGTGCGCTCGCGGCCGGTCGATGGCGCGATTGCGGCATGCCCCTGCTCTCTTCGGAGCGGAATGAGCCTCGAGCAAAGAATCACTCCAAGCTCGCCGGCGCCGATCGCAAGGACTGTCGAGGAAAGATGCGCGCCGGCAACGGCTTGCTCCTTGAACGCCCGGCGCGGTGGAAAAGCTGGTGATACAGGCTCCCGGAGTCATTGCCTTGAGGCTTGCCAGCGCAAAGGATTTTATAAGAACGCAACGATTCGGCATTCAGCATGGATCAGGGGAGCATGACCGGGAAGAGCACGACACCTGAGAGCAGCGGACGGCCGAAGGGACGGGCGGCCAACGTGTTCGTTCTTTCCGCAATGGCTGTGGTCGCCATCGCCGTCGCCACCGCGCTCAACCGCCATGCGGGCCTTGCGGGGCCGCTCGCCGCAGCCGCGGGTCTCGCGTTCTACGTCGCACTGCTTGCGCTCCATCTGCTCCGCCCCCGCTCCTTGGCGGGCCAGCCGACGCCACTCGACGCCAGCACGCGTGAGCAGCTCGCTGCTGAAATCCAATTGCACCTCGGTGCAAGCAAAACCCCCGCGCGGGAGCCGCTCACCGCGCCGCCCGACATGTACAGCCCCGAATCTCTCGCTTTCGCCCAGGGGATGGCGCGCCTGGAGAGCCAAGGCGCTCCGGAGAGCGCAGCGCGCGGCGAGAAGGCGCGCCGAATGGAGGCCCCAAATCCTCGGGACTCCGCCCCGCGTCCCGCTCCGCCGCCATCGCCACGGCCGTGGGCGGCCGCGACCGCTCCCCAGGCCCCCGCTCCCTCTCGGCCCGAGCCCGCGCCATTGCGAGCGGATCCGCGCGAGTCCCCGTCGTCGTCCGGCGCCATTCCCGACAAAGACGCAGCGGCGCCCGGCCGAGCGCCCGCGCGCCGCGCGGTGAGCGGCCAGGTCGCAAGCACGGACGGACCGCGGCCGACCGCGGCGGACACGACGTTTGGTCCGCGTGCGCCGAGGCCTGCCGGCGCATTCACAGCGGAGCTCACAGCCGCCCCGCCCGTGAAACGCCGGCCGCCGCCGTCTGAGCCCGCTCCGGCGAAGGCGCCGCCGGCCGCGCAAGCCCCAGCCAGGCCCGCGGCTCCGGAGCCGACCCGGGCGGCCAGCCCCCCGAGCGCAGATCCGGGTCGGGCGCAAGAGCCCCCGCGCCGGCCTGAGCGACCCAGGCAAGCTGAGGCTCCTGCTGCGCGCGCTGCAGGGGATGGCCAGGGCATGCACGACTTCTGGTCCTATCGCCCGTCTGCGCCGAAGCTCGAGCTGCCGCCGTTCGTCACCGGGCGAATATCCGGCGGCGTCAAGGAGCCGATCAATTCGCCGAGACCCGCTGCCAGCGCCCCCGCGAGGGAGAGCACGGAGGCGGCCCCGGCCCTCAGCACGCCGCGCGAAGCCGACGTCGAGATGATCCAGTCAGCCATCAAGCGCCTCGTTGACGAGGTCAACGCCGCTGAACAGCTTCAGGCGGCGACGGCTACTGAGCAGCAGCCGGACGCCGCCCCGCCGCCAGCGGGGCCGACCGCCGCGCAAGCGATCGACACGTCCGTCGAGGCTCTCCGCATGGCTGCCGACACGATGCGGGCCGCCTCGGCGCGGCCGGGCGCAGCCGTTCGCGCGCCGGCCGCGCCGCCGTCCGCCGCGCCGACCCCTGCCCCGCTAGGGCTTTCGGGTCCGCTGCCCCCGAGGGCCGCGGCGATTGCCGAGGCCCTCGCCGCCGGCCGCGCCGACATACTTCTCGAGCCGATCCTGGCGCTCGCCGAGCAGAAGACGCGCCACTACGAGGTGTCGATCCGCCTCCGCGACGCGGACGGCCGCGTACTCGAACTCGCGAACCGGCGAGGACTTGCGAGGCACGGGCCTCCTGCCGCTGTTCGACTGCGCGCGCCTCTCGCGCACCACGGTCGTTGGCCACCATCTCGAAGTCTCGCGGCAGCGCGGCTTCGATCTTCTCCGAGGCCAACGGCGAGAGCCTGACCGACGACCGCTTCCTCGGCGACCTCGCCGAATCGGTACACCAGCGCGCCAGCGTCACCGGCCAGATCGTGCTGACGTTCTCGCTCGAGGACCTGCGCGGGTTCTCGCCAGCCGAGTGGGAGAGCATCGGCGACATGCGCGCGCTCGGATTCCGCTTTGCGCTCTCAGCGATAACCGATCTCGACGTGGACTTTGCGGGACTGTTGGAGGCGGGCTTCGCCTTCGCCAAGCTCGACGCCGACGTGCTCCTCGTCGGGTTGAGGGCGGGCCAGACGCTCGTCCCCGCGGCTGACATTTGCCGCCACCTCGCAAAGCTGGGACTTGCCCTCGTCGTTGAGAACATCGACGACGAGGAGAAGCTCGCCCGCGTCTTCGGCTTCGGCGTGCTGCTCGGCCAGGGTCGTCTCTTCGGCGGGCCGCGCCCCGTAAAGGCGTCGGCAATGTCCGGCCGTGGCACCGCCGCGGCTTGATCGTGCGTCTCGCGGGCGTTACATGGCCTGATGCCCGCGACCGCCCAGATGCTCGTCCCCATCGTCTCGTCCATTGCCACCCTCACCCAAGGGCGCGAGGCTTGGCTCGCCGACGTATGGGGCGTGATCCACAATGGCGTCGAGCCCTTCGCCGCCGCATGCGACGCGTGCGCCCGCTTCCGGCTCTCGGGCGGGCTCGTCGTGCTTCTCTCGAATGCGCCGCGCCCCGCCGCGAGCGTCGCGGCCCAGCTCGATCGGATCGGCGTTCCGCGCTTCGCCTGGGATGCCATCGTGTCGTCGGGAGATGCGGCGCGCGCGCTCGTCGCTGCCTATCGCGGCCGGCCCGTCTTTCACCTCGGCCCCGAGCGTGACCTGCCGATCTACGACGGTCTCGAGGTTACGCTCGCGCCGGTGAAGGAGGCCGCCGCGGTCATCTGCACGGGCCTCTTCGACGACGAGATCGAGACGCCCGACGATTACGCCCCGATGCTCTCCGATTTCGCCGCGCGCGCGCTGCCAATGGTGTGCGCCAACCCCGACCTCGTCGTCGAGCGCGGCTCGAAGCTGGTCTATTGCGCGGGCGCGTTGGCTCAAGCCTACGAGCGGGCCGGGGGTAGCGTGACCTACGCCGGCAAGCCCCACCTTCCCATTTACGAGATGACCCTCGCGACCATCGCCAAGCTGAAGGGCCGAGACGTCGAAAAATCGAAGATCCTCGCGATCGGCGACGGCTTCAAGACCGACATTGCCGGGGCAGCGGCGGCGGGGATCGACTCGGTGTTCATTGCAAGCGGCGTCGACACCATCGGCGGGCGCCTCGACGAGGCGGCGCTCTCGCAGCTCTTCGCCGGCATGGCGGCCCCGCCGATCGCGGCCATGGCACACCTCGCCTGGTGACGCGCGGGGCTAGAGGAGCGCGAACTTCAGGAGAAAGAGCACGGCGAGAATGCCCACCGCTATCGAGATCTCCGAGGGGCGCCCGGCAAAGAGCTTCACTCCGGCATAGGTGATGAAGCCGAACGCGATGCCGTGGGCGATGGAGAACGTCGCCGGGATCGAGATGATGGTCACCGCGGCGGGGACGTACTCGGTCGCGTCCGTCGGATCGATGTCCTTGAGGGCCCCCATCATCAGGCAGGCGACGAAGAGGAGGGCGGGCGCCGTCGCGAAGGCGGGGACGGAGCCGGCGAGCGGGGCAAAGAAAAGCGCGGCCAGGAAGAGAAGCGCGACCGTCACGGCGACGAGTCCGGTGCGGCCCCCGGCGTTCGCGCCCGCCGCGCTCTCGATGTAGCTTGTCGTGGTCGACGTGCCGAGCGCCGCACCCGCCATGGCGGCCGTCGAGTCCACCGCGAGCGCGTGCCCAAAGCGCGACAGCTCGCCGTCGGGGGCGGTGAGCTTGGCGGCGTGGGCCACGGCGAGCAGCGTTCCCGTGTTGTCGAAGACGTCGACAAAAAAGAACGTGAAGACGATCGCGGCAATGCCGAGCTCGAGCGCGCCCGCGACATCCAACTGGAGAAAGACCGGCAGGATCGAGGGCGGGAGCGAGACGAGCCCTTGAAACGGAGCAAGCCCGAGCGCAACCCCCGCGCCCCAGGCGGCGAGGATTCCGATCAGGATGGCGCCGGGCACGCGCCGGGCATCGAGCCCGGCCATGAGCAGAAAGGCCACGAGGGTGATCGCAACGCCCGGGTGCTTGAGATCGCCGAGCGTCACCAGCGTCGCCGGGCTCGCGGCGACGAGGCCCGCACTCTTCAAGCCGATGACAGCGAGGAAGAAGCCGATGCCGGCGGCGATCGCAAGCTTGAGGCTCTTAGGGATCGACGCGATCACCCATCGGCGCAACGGCGTCACGCTGACGACCAGGAACAGAATGCCCGACAGGAAGACGGCGCCGAGCGCCACCTGCCACGAGACCCCCATCCCCTGGACGACGCCATAGGCGAAATACGCGTTGAGGCCCATGCCCGGCGCGAGCGCGACCGGATAGTTCGCATAGAGACCCATGAGCGCCGAGCCCAGCGCGGCGGCAAGGCAGGTCGCGACGAACACCGCGCCCTTGTCCATTCCGGCGTCGGCGAGGATCTGCGGATTGACGAAGACGATGTAGACCATCGTCATGAAGGTGGTGAGCCCGGCGACCACCTCCCTGCGCACAGTGGTGCCGTGCGTGGCAAGATCGAAGAAACGCTCGATCCAGCTTCCCCCGATGTTAGGCATAGGCCCCCCGTCCTCCTCAGGGCACGAGCACGATCTTCCCCACGTGAGTGCTCGCCTCCATGCGCCGGTGCGCCTCCGCGGCATTCGCGAGCGGATACGTCTTGTCGACGATGACCTTGACGCGACCGTCGGCCAGCAGAGGAAGCACGTTCTCCTCCACGGCGCGCGCGATCGCGGCCTTGACCGCATTCGAGCGGATGCGCAGCGTCGAGCCGGTGAGCGTGAGCCGCTTCAGCATGACCCGCATCAGATCGACCGTCACCTTCGAGCCGTCCTGGAAGCCGATGTTGACGAGCCGGCCGTCGTCGGCGAGCGAGCGGATGTTGCGTTCGACGTAGTCGCCGCCGACAATGTCGAGGATCACGTCGACGCCGCGTCCTTCCGTCTCCGCAGAGACTGCCGCGACGAAGTCCTCGGTCCTGTAGTTGACGGCCCTATCGGCGCCGAGCTCGCGGCAGGCTTGGCATTTATCGTCCGAGCCGGCCGTCGTGATCACTTTGGCGCCGCGCGCCCTGGCGAGTTGGATGGCCATGACGCCGATCCCGCTCGTGCCGCCGTGGACGAGCAGCCACTCGCCGCTCTTCAAGCCGCCGCGCTCGAAGACATTGTGCCAGACCGTGAATGCCGTCTCGGGCACGCCGCCCGCCTCGACCAGCGAGAGGGAGGCGGGAACGGGCAGGCAGACCCCTTCGTCCGCGACGCAATAGGTTGCATAGCCGCCGCCCGGCACGAGCGCCATGACGTGGGCGCCGGGACGGAACCGGCCCGTTCCGGGTCCCCCTGCCACAACCTCGCCAGCCACTTCGAGTCCAGGCAGATCCGTGTGCCCCTTGGGCGGGGGATAAAGACCCTTCCGCTGCATCACGTCGGGCCGGTTGACGCCCGCGGCCGCGACCTTGATCAGAATTTGACCCGGCCCGGGAGAGGGCGTGGGCAGCGTCACGGGCTTCAGCACCTCGGGGGCCCCTTTGCCCTCGATCGCGATCGCCGTCATCGTCGGAGGCGGCATGCCCATTTGGTATCGAACCCTGCGCTTCTCGCGGCCAACCCTTGCCCGAGCCGGGGGCTTGAGACAAGCGCCGCGACGTGTGAGGCTCGGTCGCAGGTAGCCACTGGAGGCACCATGGACTGGGACGAGCTGCATCCGAAACCGGCGGCCAAGACCACGAGCCTTGGCGAAAACCTCGAGACGTTGTCCGTCGGCGAACTCGAGGCGCGCATCAAGGATCTCGAGGCCGAGATCCGCCGCGTCGAAGGGGAGCTTCAGAAGAAGCGCGCCCATGAGGCGGCAGCGGCCAAGCTCTTCAAGAGCTGAGCCGTGGTGAAGCGAGTGGAAACGGAATTCACTCCTGTATTGCTTCGCGGAGCAAGCCGTGTCGCGACGCCGCCTCCCTCAACCGTGAAGAGCGCTCGGTAAAGAGCGCATTCACCCTTAATGCTTCATTAGGGATTGGTGCCTATTCTCTCGTCATCCAGTCATCTGGATCCTGGGTGGTGCCTAGCCACCCTGTTTGACGCCTCCCTGTTGACTTCAGAGCCGCCGCAAGGCGGCTCATTTTTTGCTTTATCCACGATCATGCACCGATCGCCTCGAAATGGACCTGATTGTTAACTCTGGTCTCGTAGGGTGGAACGGTGCTATTGGTTGGCGGAGAGTAAGCGTCTGTGTCGAAGCGTATCATGAACAGTGGTTCCCGCGTCGAAGGTCCCCTCGAGTCCGAGGGCGTTACCGTTCTCTTCGGAGAGCGCTTCCAGGCCTCCCAACAATTCGATCTCGTATTCAAGGAAGGCATGGCGCTCGTCGAACGCTCGGCGGCCTACCTCGACGGCGACGGCCGGCGCGATTCAAAGAGCCTGCCGAGCCACGTCACCGTCCTCTACGCGACCGAGAGCATGCGCCTCACAACGCGGCTCCTCGAGCTCGCCTCGTGGCTCTTGATCCGACGCGCCCTGAAGGAAGGCGAGATCACCGAGGAGGAGGCGCGCAGGAAGCGCGCCCGCCTCAAGCTGCAGGTGATCGGCCGTCCCGCCCACGTCAAGAACTTCGCCGAGCTTCCAGAGGGGCTGCGCTCCCTCGTCGAGTCAAGCTTCGCCCTCTATGATCGCATTCTCCAGCTCGACCGGGCGATGACTCAGGCGCCGGCCGAAGAGGCGCAAGGCTCCTCGTTCAATCCCGTGGGCTCGCACATGCAGAGGATCGAGCGCGCCTTCGCCAAAACGCGCTACGCCGCATCCTGAGGGCAGCCCCCTGCAACGAAAAAAGGCCCGGAATTGTCCGGGCCTTCGACGGCAATACCGCAGGCTTCGCTCAGAACATGCCCTCGAACTTCTTCTTGAACCGCGACAGCCGGCCGCCGCGGTCGAGAAGGCGCTGGTCGCCGCCGGTCCACGCCGGATGCGTGTTGGGGTCGATGTCGAGGTGGATCTCGTCCCCGTCCTTGCCGTAAGTGGAGTAGGTGATGAACTCGGTTCCGTCGGTCATCACCACCTTGACCTGGTGATAATCGGGATGGAGATCGGGATCTTTCTTCATCGGCGTCACTCTCTTGGCGTCGTGCCGGAACGGCGGCAAATTGCCCTCCCCGGCGCTGCAGCGAAATAGCGAAGGCGCCTCTATAGTGGAGTTGGAGCCCGGGCACAAGCACGGGACCCTGTCGAGCCCGGCTTTGCGCGCCGCGACCGGCCGGCAGTGCTACAAGGCCAAGAGAGCCTTTTGAGGTGAGGACGCCTTGACGAACAAGAAGTCGACATCGGAAGAGACCCTCGCCGCGCCGGCATCCGCGGCCGATGCCGCGGCGAGCAAGAGTGCCGCGCGCTCGTTCAGGCCGCTCCTCACCCTCAAGCCCTACATTCTGGCGCACCCCTGGGTCCTCGCCGGAGCTTTCGCCGCCCTCGTCGTATCCGCGACCGCGATGCTCGCCGTGCCGATGGCGGCAAGGCGCATGGTCGATCTCGGCTTCGGGGCCAAGGACGCGACCCTGATCGACCAGTATTTCGCCATGCTGATCGTGATCGGGCTCATCCTCGCGCTCGCCAGCTCGCTGCGCTTCTATTTCGTGACGTGGATCGGCGAGCGCGTCGTTGCCGATCTGCGCTCCGACGTCTTTGCCCACCTGGCGCGGCTCGGGCCCGCCTTCTACGAGACGACGCACTCGGGCGAGATCATGAGCCGCCTCACGGCCGACACGACCCAGATCAAGTCGGCGGCGGGGTCGGCGGTGTCGCAGGCGCTGCGCAACAGCATCATGCTGCTCGGCGCGCTGGCGATGATGATCGTAACGAGCCCCCGCCTTGCCCTGCTCGTCCTGATCGCTATTCCGCTCATCGTGCTGCCGCTCGTGGGCTATGGACGCGTCGTACGCCGTCTCTCGCGCCGGGCGCAGGATACGCTCGCCGCGGCGTCGGCCTACGCCGCCGAGAACCTCTCGGCGGTGAGGACCATGCAGGCCTTCGCGTACGAGAGCGCGGTATCCGCCCGTTTCCGTCATGCGGTCGAACGCTCGTTCGGAGCCGCGCGCGCACGCATGGTGGCCCGCGCCGGGCTCACCGCGCTCACGATCTTCCTCGTCGTGACTAGCGTCGTTGCTGTCCTTTGGTACGGCGCCTCCTCTGTGATCAGCGGCGAGATGACGGTGGGACGCCTCGGGCAGTTCGTGTTGTACGCCCTGTTCGCGGCCGGAGCGCTTGGCGAGCTCTCCGAGGTCTGGGGGGAGCTCAGCCAGGCCGCAGGCGCCGCCGAGCGCATCGCCGAGCTCCTGGCCATCGCGCCCGACATCCGCTCTCCCGCCCATCCCGTGCCCCTCCCCGAGCCGCCGCGCGGCGAGATCGAGTTCCGAGGCGTGCGCTTCTCCTATCCGACGCGGCCCGAAGCCAGCGCACTCGAGGGCGTGTCGCTTCGCGTCGAGCCCGGAGAGACGGTGGCGCTCGTCGGGCCATCGGGCGCGGGCAAGACGACACTCTTCAACCTGCTCCTGCGCTTCTATGACCCCGACTCGGGCGAGGTCAGGATCGACGGCGTCAACCTCGCCGACGCGGACCTTGGCCAGCTCCGCGCGCGCATCGCGCTCGTGCCGCAGGACGTGGCCCTCTTCGCCGACACGATCGCCGAGAACATCCGTTACGGCACACCGGACGCAAGCCTCGAGGACGTGAGGCACGCCGCCGTCGCGGCGCAGGCGGATGCCTTCATTCGCGCGCTGCCCGCGGGCTACGAGACCGAGCTCGGCGAGCGCGGCGTGACGCTCTCGGGCGGCCAGCGCCAGCGCATCGCCATCGCGCGCGCGATCCTGAAGAATGCGCCGATCCTCCTGCTCGACGAGGCGACGAGCGCTCTCGACGCCGAGAGCGAGCAGGCCGTGCAGCGGGCGCTCGAGCGTCTCATGAAAGGTAGGACGACGATCGTCATCGCCCATCGGCTCGCGACCGTGCAGAAGGCCGGCCGCATAGTCGTTCTCGACAAGGGCCGCATCGTCGAGGAGGGCACTCATACCGAGCTCGCCCAGCGCGGGGGGCTCTACCGGCGCCTGTCCGAGCTGCAGTTCGGCAAGGAGGCGGCGGAGTAGCGCTCGCGTCCTTGGAGCAGGCTTCCGACTAAATTCACACGAAGAAGAAGTCGCTCGCGTCGAGCTGAGCGAGCTGGACATTCTTGAGTGTGATGGTGTTCGATGCGCCGTCGGTGATCACGACATCGTTGCCGACCTGCTCGGCAGCCGTGCGGACGCTCGCGTAGTCGGCGAAGACGTTCTCTTGAAATCCGATGAGATCGTGCGCGGGGCCCGCCGCGGAGAAATCCTTGATCGAATCCCTGCCGAAGCCGACACCGAAGACAAAACGGTCGGCGCCCGCGCCGCCGGCGAGCATGTCGTCCCCGCGCCCTCCGACAACGCGATC
This sequence comes from uncultured Alphaproteobacteria bacterium, assembly GCA_963740475.1. Taxonomy (GTDB): domain Bacteria; phylum Pseudomonadota; class Alphaproteobacteria; order Rhizobiales; family Hyphomicrobiaceae; genus Hyphomicrobium_C. Next base: position 187,226 of record CAVUEM010000012.1, read on the forward strand.
GTTCCCCGCCCCGCCGCGCAGACTGTCGTCAAACCGCGGACCCACCAGGTTGTCATTGCCCGCCCCGCCATCGACATCGAGCACGCCGGTCACCGACGAGAGGCCGCCGAAGTCCAGAAGGTTGCCGGCGCCCGTGCCGAATATCGGCTTGCCGTTACCGATCCAGCTCTCGATCGAGGAGGTTGCCGCCTGGAAATTGCCAAGCGTCACGCTGGCCGATCCGACCACCTTGATCGCGTCGAGACCGTCGCCCCCACAGAGAACATCGGCGGCGGCGTCGCCCTTCTCGATCACGAACGTATCGTTGCCCGCGCCGCCGTTGATCTTGTCGGCGCCGGCCCCGCCCGTGAGGATATCCTCGCCCGCGCCGCCCCAGATGACGTCTTTGCCGTGCCCGCCATCGATGCGATCGGCGCCGCCCTCGCCCCATAGACGGTCGTCGCTCCCGCGCCCGTAGACCGTGTCGCCCTCGCCGCTGGCCCTGGCCTGGCCCGCTGCGGAGACCGTCCCGCTCACGGTATCGGCGCGATCCGTGCCCGAGATCGTCGCACCGTCGACATTGACGACGCCGATCGTGAACTCCTTGCTCAACGACAAACCGTCCCCGTCGGTTGCCGTGAGCCTCAGTGCGATGCTGGCCGTGGCTTCGAAATCGAGGGCTTGGCCGGCGACGAGCTCGAGCACATAGGCGCCGGGCCCCCCGCTCACTTCGAACCGACCATCCGACACCGAGAAGTCGAAGGCGGTGTCTCCGTCGGGGTCGGACACGGTGATTGCACCGATGGTGGCGCCGGGCGAATTCTCCGCAACCGTGGTCCTAGAAAGTGCGATGCTCGAGGGAGGATTGTTGAGATCGCTCGCCAGGGCAAAAATGAAATCTGCCGCCGACAAGCTGGCTTTCGTCACGCCTTGAAGCGTGAGCGTCAGACCGAAGCTGAAGGTCAGTGTCGTATTCGCGCCAGGCTGCTGAGCCAGACCAAGCACATCGGAGAGGGAATGGAAGGCCGAAAAGCTAGAGAGGTCGATCCTGTCGGTCGAGCCGCCCGCCGCGAAATCGGTCACCGTGTCGTTGCCGAATCCGGCGCGGAACACGAACACGTCGTCGCCGCTCCCGCCCGTCAACACGTCGGCGCCTGCGCGTCCGTCCAGGCTATTGTTGCCGGCATTGCCGACGATCGTGTCGGCGCCGCTGCCGCCGACGGCATTCTCGATGAGCGAGCGCGTGTCGCCGTTGTAGAGATAGGCGTTGTAGACGTTCCCGTGCGCGTAGTGCCCGCTCCCGAGGTAGGCAACCTGGACGCTTGACGTGATCGAGTAGCCGCCGGGATTGAGATCGATGCTGACACCGGTCGAATAGTTGGAGAGATCGTAGGTGTCGGCGCCGCCGCCGTCCCACACCGTCATGAAGACGACGTTGGCGGAAGCCGGCGCGCTCGCTCCGCCCGGACGTCCCTGACCGGAGCCATTGATCGAGAACTCGCCGGTCGAGGCGTTCCAGGTATAGACGGTGTCGCCGCTCTCCGTCGTGAAGTCCGCGCCGTACATCTCCTGCAGCGCGCGGATGTCGTTCATCATGAAGGTGGTCGGATACCCGTACGTCTCGGCGGTGTAGCCGGTCGTGGGACCGCCGACGTAGGTGCGATAGCTCATGACGGTGTATTCGAGCGCATCGTGCTCGGAAGGCACCGCGACGTTGGAGGGACCGCCGCCGACGTGGCTGTGCTTCAGGCCGAGCGCATGGCCGAGCTCATGAATGTGCGTGAGGTAGTAGTAATCGCCAAGCTTGGGACTGCGATAATTGTACTCGGTCCCGAACCAGACGTCGCCGCCCTCCTCGGCGCCGGGATAGTAGGCGTAGGCCGTGGGATTGGCCTCGGAGGACTGCGCGACGCGGATGTCGGCCGCGCCCGCGGACACAAATTGGATGTCGAGGTTCGTGTAGCGGGCGACCTGGCCCATGACCGTATGCACGGCCGCCTGCTGGGCGGTGGACACTTGGGCAAACCCGGTGGCGGTCGGCTCACCGTAGCCGTAGTAGGCCTCGTAGGCGACGGCCGAGTCCGGAAAGCCATAGGTGAGCGTGCCGCTCCATTTCAGGCCCGACAGGAGCCCGTCGATGTCATGGCCGCCGGTCGCCGGGCTGTAGACGACCGATGCTCCGTCGGTCGAGCCCGACCCGGAGGCGTCGTCGTGGGTCAGACCCACAATTCCACACGCCCAACACATCGCCCAACTGCCCTGCCTGCAGGTCCCCCCGGACCTCGCGAGACAGTTGACGCTTTCCCCTTTGCGTTCGGGCTAAATGGATCGGTGGCTTTTTATGCAACCGCCGGCGACGCGCTCCAGGGTTAGAAAAGCGTTTGCGCGCGGTCGCCGGCTGTCCCGCAACAGCACAGGAACGTGAGCGATCGCTTACGCGCCGTTAGGAAAGGCGATCAGGATCTTCATCTTCACGAGCTCGGGGAACAGGGCCTGCAGGAGCTGTCCGGCGAACCACAAAATGATCCCGAGCAGGATGAGAGCCGGAATGGCGGCAATCACTGCCTTGAGGAAGAAGAGCGCGAGGTGCCCAAACGGAACGTCGAAACGCGTCACCGCCGCGGGCGGCGGATCGTTGACCGCCCGCTCGCCGGTGTAGCCGTCGGAGCGCGCAAAAACGGGCGGAACGCTTCCCGCCCCCTGCTCGCGCTCGCGGGCTTCCCGCGCGCGGGCCTCTCTCTCCCGGCGCAGCGTTCGCGGCAGGTCGTCGAAGTCCTCGGCCGAGAGAGGATAGTCGGTGTCCGTCGTCATGCCACACTCCGCTCCTAAAGGCCCCCGCAAGCACCGCGTGGCAAAAGCACATCGGTCGCGAATCGAGGACGGCGCGACGCTCCGGGCGCGGCCGTTACTCCTATTCTCTCCCAGCGGATATTGCTACTTTGCGCCGCGATTTTGACCGGGAGGTGTCCGTGAGCGACCTGAAGGGCCTGATCCGCACGATTGCCGATTATCCCAAGCCCGGCATCATGTTCCGGGACGTGACGACCCTGCTCGGCGACGCGCAGGGCTTCAAGGCGGCGATCGCGCAGATGGCCGAGCCGTTCCGGACCCAGCCCGTCGACGCGGTGGCGGGGATCGAGGCGCGCGGCTTCATCCTCGGCGGCGCCATCGCCGACCGGCTGGGATGCGGATTCGTGCCGATTCGCAAGAAGGGCAAGCTGCCGTGGAAGACCATCGGCCAGGAATACACGCTCGAGTACGGCGTCGACATCATTGAGATCCACGAGGACGCGATCGCGCCCGGCGAACGCATTCTGATCGTCGACGACCTGATCGCGACGGGGGGAACGGCGGAGGCGGCGGCGAAGCTCATCCGGCGCTCGGGCGGCGTGGTCGTCGGCGCGACCTTCATCGTCGATCTCCCCGAGCTCGGCGGAGCAAAGAGGCTCGACAGCCTCGGCATCCGCTGGCACGCGCTGATGGCTTTCGAGGGTCATTGAGTGGGCGAGCACCCGCCATCGCCTCTCACGCCCGAGGAGACGCGCGTCGCGCTCGAATGTATCGCTCAGTGGCGGTCGGACCCCGAGGCACGCGCTGCCTGCCCGCGCTGCGGGGCCGAGGGGCTCGAGATCATCGACCGCTCGGCCCGGCCCTATGCCGAGTGGTACGCGCTCGCTTGCGGGGCTTGCGGACTCGAGGCTTCGCTCCATATTCCGATGTCGCCCCCTTCGCCCGGCACGGACTGAGGTCATGAAAATCAACGGCAAGGCCTATCGCACGATCTGGCTTCGTGATGACGGCTCAACTGTCGAGATCATCGATCAGACGAAGCTGCCGCACGAGCTTGCGACGGTCACATTGACGTCCGTGGAGGACGCGGCACGCGCGATCCTCACCATGCAGGTGCGCGGGGCGCCCCTCATCGGCGCGACGGCGGCCTACGGCGTGGCCCTCGCGTTGCGCCGCGACGCCTCGGATGAAGCCCTCGACAAGGCTGTCGAGCTCCTCGCCAAGCAGCGCCCGACCGCGATCAATCTCAGATGGGCGCTCGAGGAGATGCGCGCCGCGGTGCGCAATCTGCCGCGCGAGGCGCGCGTCGCCGCCGCCTACCGGCGCGCGGCCGAGATCTGCGACGAGGACGTCGAGACCTGCCGGCTCATCGGCGTGCACGGGCTCGCGCTGATCAAGGCCATCGCGGCAAAGAAGTCGTCAGGCGAGCGCGTCAACGTGCTGACCCACTGCAACGCCGGCTGGCTCGCCTGCGTCGACTGGGGCACCGCGACCTCGCCGATCTATCAGGCGTATGACGCAGGCATTGCCCTCCACGTCTGGGTCGACGAGACGCGCCCCCGTAACCAGGGCGCCTCCTTGACCGCCTTCGAGCTCGGCGCGCACGGCGTCCCCCACACCATCGTCGTCGACAACGCGGGCGGGCACCTGATGCAGCATGGACATGTCGACCTCTGCATCGTCGGCACCGACCGCGTCACCTCCTCGGGCGATGTCGCCAACAAGATCGGCACCTATCTCAAGGCGCTCGCCGCCAAGGACAACGGCGTGCCGTTCTACGTCGCGCTCCCCCACTCGACCATCGACTGGACGATGGGCGACGGGCTCGCGATTCCGATCGAGGAGCGCTCGGCCGACGAGGTGCTGAAGATGCCGGGCCGGCTTGCCGACGGAACGGTCGTGACGGTCGAGATCGCCGCACCCGGCTCGCCCGCCGGCAATCCGGCCTTCGACGTGACGCCCGCCCGCCTGGTCACGAGCTTCATCACTGAGCGTGGCGTTGCACCGGCCACTGCAGAAGGTCTTCGTTCACTTTATCCCGAGAAGGCCGAGCGGTGAGACTGGCTCAGGAACCGGTCTCGCGTAGACTGGCGGGCGTTGGATCCGCATGAGGTCAACATGAAGCGCGAGGGAAAGAAAGCCGAGACGCTCGCCCGCAAGGCCGTCGTCGCCACCGCGCGCGAGATGAACCGGCGCGGCCTCTCGCCCGGTCGTTCGGGCAACGTCTCCTGCCGCTGGAAGAGCGGAATGCTCATCACCCCGACGGCGCTCGCCTACGACGAGATGAAGGCCCGCGACGTTGTCTATCTGGCCTCAGACGGCACGGTTCCGGCAGGCCAGCGCGCGCCGTCGAGCGAATGGCAGTTCCATCTTGCCGCCTACCGCGCCCGCCCCGACATGAGCGCGGTGGTCCACACGCACTCGACCCATGCCACTGCGCTCGCGTGCTGCGGCAAGCCGATCCCGGCGTTCCACTACATGGTGGCGGTCGCCGGCGGCAACGACATCCCGGTCGTGCCTTATGCCACATTCGGGACCGCGGAGCTTGCGGGCTACGTAGCCGAGGGACTGGCGCGCCGCACGGCGTGCTTGATGGCCAACCATGGCGTTATCGCGCTCGGCGCCACGCTCACTGCGGCCCTCGAACTCGCGGCCGAGATCGAGGTTCTGGCCGAGCAGTACGCGAAGGCGCTAACAATCGGGGCGCCGAACATTCTGCCGGACGATGAGATGGAGCTGATGGTAGAGAAGTTCAGGACGTACGGGCGCCAAGCGGCGCCGTGAGCCGCTGACGCGCTCGTCTATTGACCAAGCGGATGGACGAAAAGACGCTCGACCTCCGTCATGCGCGGGCGCCGCGCGGGCGACTTCTCCACGGCGGGCGCGGCCTTTCCCGGCGATGAGGCACCGAGGCCCATGCGGCCCGCAGGCGCGTAAATGTAGGCCCCGTCCGCGCCGGGGCCAGCCGCAGGATCTGCCTCGGCGGTGATCGCGGCGGGCGCGGACGACGGATCGCACACGCCCGGCTCGTGGCTCCGCGCCAAGGCGAGAAGCGCGTAATCGGGACCGGCGACAGGCAATGCCGCATTGACGGCGCTCGTGAAGGTCCGGAGGCTCGCGGCGACCTCCCCGTTCCAGCGTCCGTCGATCGGTCCGCTATAACAGCCGAGCCGCCTGAGCTCGCCCTGAAGGTCGCGAGTCATGGCGAAGCGCGCATCGGTTGACGGCGCAAGCGTGGTCACCGTGATCGTCCAGGGCTTTGACGGCTCATCGACCACGGGCGCGCGCGCGCCGTCGGCCTCGAGGCTCGCCACGCGGCTGGTAGAAGCGCTCGGCGCCTCCGTGCCGACAGCAACGCCGACTTGCTCCATCGAGCGCAGCGAGGTCAGAGGATTGGAAGAGGAGATGATGGTGCCGTTGAGCTCGGCTTGCGCGGCGCTCGGCTTTGGCGAATAGGCTGGCGACTCAAAGAGCCTCTGGCCGAGGGCGAGGCCCACGAGCAAGCACGAGAACGCGAGTATGGAACGCACTACCATCGGTCACTCTCTCCCAAACGGAGATGGGTCGTTAACAAACATTGTCAAGACAAGCTGAGCTCCGCGCCGAAAGTGCGGCCGGAAACTCCCCCTGCCTCGCGCGCACGGCGCGTTAAGATTTTCTTTCTTTCCCCCAAAATGCACACCCGCCGATGCGTTTGCAATGCGACTTTCTTGTATATCGCAAGTCTCACAAGGGTGGGGCTCCTATCTCCGAGCATCGTGAACCCTATTGCTCCTCTCGTTCTAAAGTGGTCCCATGACACCTGGAAGATGTCTCCGCTGGGCCACAATGTCTCTCGGGTACAACTAATTCAGGCGTTTCCTGATTGAGCGAGCAACTCGCACCCCCTCAATGGCCTTCCGACGAGCCCCACAGCTCGGCGAGGCGCTGGTCCCGGCCGCAGTTCCACCGGTAGAACTTATATTTGACGGGGTTTTTCTCGTGATAGTCCTGATGGTAGTCCTCGGCCGGCGTGAAGGCCGACGCGGGGACGATTTCGACCGCAATCGGCTTGTGGAAGCGGCCGCTCTTCTCGAGCGCAGCCTTGCTATCCTCGGCGAGCTTTTTCTGCTCGTCGGTGTGGGTGAAGATCGCCGGCCGATACTGATCTCCGCGGTCGCAGAATTGCCCGCCGCCGTCGACGAGATCGACGTGATGCCAGTAGTAGTCGAGAAGCTGCTGGTAGCTCACCTTCTTGGGGTCGTAGGTAAGCTGAAGCGCCTCGGCGTGGCCCGTGCCTCCCTGTCCGACCTCGCCGTAGGTCGGGTTCTTGGTGTGACCGCCCGTAAAGCCTGACGTGGTCGTGACGACGCCCGGCACCTTGTCGAAGTCGCTTTCGACGCACCAGAAGCATCCGGCGGCAAACGTCGCGACCGCGAGATCGGTGCTGGTCGCGGCGGCGGTATCCGCGGGCTTGGGCTCTGCGGAAATTGCCACTGCGGCGAGCCCGGCGGCGAGGGCCGCGAGGGCGGAGACGAACACGGCGCGAGTCATCGAAAACCTCAAAGTTGAGAGGGGCGCTTCCCTCTCCCCGTTCTACACGGGGAGAGGCTGATACGATCAGCTCGCGGCCTTGGGCACGAACTTCATAGCCACGCCGTTCATGCAGTAGCGCTTGCCGGTAGGCTTCGGCCCGTCGTCGAAGACGTGCCCCAGATGGCCGCCGCAGCGGCGGCAATGCACTTCCGTGCGCGGGTAGATGAGCTTCCAGTCGGTCGACGTGGCGATCCCGCTATCGAGCGGGGCGTAGAAGCTCGGCCAGCCGGTGCCGGAGTCGAACTTCGTCTCCGAAGAATAGAGCGGCAGGTCGCAGGCGGCGCACGTGTAGGTCCCAGGGTCGTAGATCTTGTTGAGCGGGCTCGTCCCGGCGCGTTCGGTGCCGTGCTGGCGCAGCACGTAATACTGCTCAGGCGTCAGCGCCTTCTTCCACTCTGCGTCGGACTTCATGATCTCGAATACCTCCTCATCCGCCGCCGCGTTGTCGCGTGAGACGGCGGCAAGTGCCAGGCCGAGCCCGGCGAGACTGAAGTGACGGCGGGTCAACATGACCGGTTCTCCTCGAAATTCGGCTGGGACCGCCGTGCTCGCCGGCTGAGGTCCCATCACGCCCCATGTACGGACGGAGTGTCTGCCTGGTTTCGCGCCGCCGGCGCTCCGGTGGAGGGAATATAGGTGCTCAGGCGCGCAACGGCACGGGCCGATCGACACAAATCTCCTCCGGCGTCAGACGGCAGCCGTAGGCGAGCATTTCGACACCTGCCGCCCGGGACTGCTCGAAGGCCGCCGCATAGGTGGGATCGATATCGCGCGCCAGATCGAGCTCGTGCGCGTCTCCCCGTTGCACGAGATAGACCATGACGCCGCGGTGGCCTGCGCGAACCATGGCCGCAAGCTCGAAGAGGTGCTTGGCGCCGCGCGCCGTCACCGAGTCCGGGAACTCGGCAAGTCCGGCTTGGCGCGACAGGTGTACGTTCTTGATCTCGACGTAGGCACGTCCTCTCCTCGGGTCCTCGAGCAGAAGGTCGATGCGGCTCGACTCTCCGTATTTCACCTCGCGTCGAATGCTCGCGTAGCCGGCAAGCTCCGAGATCCGCCCCGCGGCAAGTGCCTCGGCCACGAGCTTGTTGGGATGGCCGGTGTTGATGCCGACGATCGCTGGGCCGCGGCCGAGATCGGCTTCGACCATCTCCCAGGTATGGCGGTATTTCCGGGTGGGGCTGTCGCTCTCCGAGAGCCACACGCGCGAGCCGGGCGCCGCAAGACCCCGCATGGAGCCCGTGTTGGGGCAGGTCGCCGTCACCGTCGCCCCGGTGTCGAGCGCAACGTCGGCGAGAAAGCGCTTGTAGCGCGCGATGAGGCGGCCGGTGACGAGGGGCGAGGGAAATTTCATCGGGCCACTTAGACGGCCGACTTCGCAGCCCGCAACGCGAAATTAAGGGTCCGCTCCTTAGGGTACGCGTTGCATGAACCGACCAGAGGAGCCTTGCCATGTTGGTCCGCCGCTCGCTGGCGCCCATTCTGCTTACCCTTCTCGCGCTCCCGGCGGCGACCGCGCCGTCTAGCGGGCCCGTGGTCGAGATCGAGCGCATGACCTGGCTCGAGGTCCGCGACCGGATCGCGCAAGGGGCGACGAGCGCCATCATCCCGACAGGCGGCACCGAGGCCAACGGCGCGCACATGGTGACGGGCAAGCACAACCTCATCGTCGCCGCGACCGCCCGGCGCATCGCCTTGGCTCTGGGCGATACGCTCGTGGCGCCGGTCCTCGCCTACGTTCCCGAAGGCGACATCGCGAGCCGGTCGGGCTTGATGGCATTTCCGGGCACGATCAGCGTGCCGGAGGACGTGTTTGCCGGGGTGCTCGAATCTGCCGCCGCAAGCCTCAAGGCCGCGGGCTTCAGGACCATCGTGCTTCTCGGCAACTCGGGCGGGAACCAGGCGCCCCAGCGCGCGGTCGCGGAGAAGCTCTCGGCCGCGTGGGCGGGGGATGGCGTCACCGTCGTCAACGCAGGGCGCTACTATGCGGAGAACGGCGGCGATGCCTGGCTCGCGAGCGAGGGCGAGAGTGCGGCCGACATCGGCACGCACGCCGGCATCCGCGACACCTCGGAGTTGATGGCCGTGGCGCCCGATGGCGTCCGCCTCGACCACGCGCGCCCCGACGCGGAGGGCGCCTCGGGCGATGCGCGGCGCGCTTCGGCCGAGCGGGGACAGCGCCTCCTCCAGCTCAAGGTCGAGGCGGCTGTCGCCGAGATCAGGGCCGCCCAAGAGCGCACACGCGCGCACGCCGGCGAGCCACGCCTCTTTCCGCGACTCTACCGGCTGATCTTCGGTTAGAGTCCCAACGGATCGCAGGCTTCGCTCAACCGCATGTCCCAATTTCCCGACCTCACGACCGGCATCACGGGCCAAGCCTCCCTCCTCGTGACGGCCGACGACACCGCCCCGCATCTCGGGAGCGGCACCATCGAGGTCCTCGCCACGCCGATAATGATTGCGCTGATCGAGGGCGCGGCGGTGGATTGCGTCGAGCGCCGGCTCCCTCCGGGTCACGCGAGTCTGGGCACCGCGATCTCAGTTTCCCACCGCGCGCCCACCCCGGTCGGCGTGCGCGTGACGGCAACCGCGCGCCTTGTCCGTGTCGATGGGCGTACGCTCGACTTCGAAGTGGAGGCCCGCGATGCGCACGAAATCATCGGCTCCGGCACGCACACGCGCGTCGTCGTCGACACCGAGCGCTTCCGCGACAAGCTTGCGAGAAAATCCTAGAAATCCGCCCGGCTCCCTGGCCACACTGCCCGCAAATTTCCGAGCTACGAGCCTTCGGAATAAGGACACCGGCGCCGGATTCTTGCTAGAAATGCATAAAGATTCGGGAGGGAAGACCATGCGCGCAGCTCTTTCGGCAGCACTCGTTCTCCTGGCGACGGCCGCCGCCGCAGGCAACGACGCCAAGGCTCCTCCGCCTGCCAAAGTCTCCCCGCCTCGGGAGACGGGCACGATCGCCGCTCCAGACCCCAAGGCACCTCAGGCGCAAAAGGTCTCGCCTCCGCCGGCGCCCGCAAAATGCGCCAACGCCGATGCGCTTGGCCTCGCGCGCACGGTCGAGATCGACACGACCGGCGGCCCCGGCTTCGGCTTCCAGCACTACAAGGTTCACGATTTTCTCGAGCCGAAGGAGGTCGTCCTGACGTTCGACGACGGCCCCCAGGTCAATACGACCAAGGCCGTCCTCGAAGCGCTTGCTGCCCACTGCACCAAGGCGACCTTCTTCTCGATCGGGAAGATGGCAATCGGGCTCCCGGAGCTCATCCGCGAGGTCGCCAAGGCGGGCCACACGGTGGGGACACACACGTGGTCGCACGCGGACTTGAGCAAGAAGCCCGAGAAGGAAGCAAGGGATGAAATCGAGAAGGCCGTGAGCGCGGTGCATCGCGCGGTCGGCGCCCCGATCGCCCCGTTCTTCCGCTTTCCCTTCCTCAAGGACTCTCCGGAGACGCTCAAATACCTCGGCGAGCGCAACATCGCCATCTTCTCGACCGACATCGACAGCTTCGATTTCAAGCCGCAGACCTCCGAGCATCTCGTCAAGTCGATCATGGACAAGCTCGAGAAGCGCGGCAAAGGCATCGTCCTGATGCACGACATCCAGCCGCACACGGCGAAGGCGGTTCCGGCCCTTCTCGCCGAGCTCAAGGCGAAGGGCTACAAGATCGTCCACATGAAGGCCAAGGACGAGGTGAAGACGATCGCCGAATACGACACTTTGATCGAGAAGGACGTGAAGGGCCTGCCCGCTGCCGGAACGGAGCGGCCGACGTCGAGCATCGTCAAGACCGTTCCGAGCGCCCCCTGAGCTCAAGGCCCTGATCTCGCCGCAATCCTCGTCTCGCCATTGCTGTGACGCTTCCCTAGCGCACGATCGTCTGACATGGAATCGCTTCCGCGATCCATGTCAGGCGTGAATCGTAGGCTAAACTTTGAATATAGATAGCGATTCACGTTCTTGATGGACGCGAAGCGTCTTCATCAAGAACGATCGCTATCTAGGTGTGGAAGGCCTCAATTGCGGGACCTCGATCCATGAGACGATTTGCGCGGACGGCGCTCCTGGCTGCGACGGCACTCTGTGGCCTTTCGCACCACGCCTCGGCCGAGACCTGCACGGCCGACAGCTACGGCACCGCCGTCGACGCGGCAGCAGCCGACATCAGGGCCTTCAATGCCGACGCCCAACCGAAGCTCCAGGAGAAGCTCAAGGCGCTCAAGAACAAGAAGGGCTGGATCGACGAGAGCTTCGAGGAGAAAGGGCTCGACTATCTCAGAGATACCCGCATCGCCGAGCTCGACCAGCAATCGAACGAGCTGTTCACGAAGATCGACACGCTCGGCCGCCCCGAGCCAGGCCAGCCGGTCGATTGCGCGGGACTTGCCGAGCTCAAAGCGGCAGGCTCGGAGATGCTCGCCGTCCTCAAGACCAAATCGGCCTACCTCTCCGAAAAGATCGACCGCGAGATCGGGCAAAGCACGGCGCCCGAGCAGCCCCGCACGGCGGCGGTGACGCCCTCTGCGCCGTCTCCCACAGCCAAGCCGGCAACAAAAAGCGTCGAGACGCCGTCGAAGGATGAGCGCCCGAAATCCGCACCACCCAAGAGCTGGGAGACGACCACGGCTCACGTGCCGCCCCCCGCCGAGGACGCTCCCCCGCCCGGTGTCCCGTACGTCCCTCCCGAGCCGCTTGGGCCCGAGGAGGGCTACACCATCGACGAGATCTACGCGGCGTCGCGCGGCGTCTTCGGCACCGTCTCGACCGGCCTCGCAAGCGTCATCGAGCATGCCTTCGCCGAGCTCGGCCGACCCACGGCCTATGTGCTCGGCAACGAGGGCGGCGGCGCGCTGCTGGCCGGCTTGCGCTACGGCGAGGGCACGCTCTACCTGCGCTCGGGCGGCACGCGCCATGTCTATTGGCATGGCCCCTCGGTCGGCTACGACGTCGGCGGCGAGGGCTCGCGCACGCTGTTTCTGATCTATCGTCTCAATGACGATCAACACCTCTACCGCATGTTCACCGGCATCGACGGGACGGCCTACCTGGTCGGCGGCGTCGGCATGACGTTGCTCAAGGGCGGAGATGTGATCATGGCGCCGATCCGCTCGGGGCTGGGCTTGAGGCTCGGCGCAAGCGTCGGCTACGTGCGCTTCACGTCGCACGAGACTTGGAATCCCTTCTAAGCGCGATCGTCTTGCTCAGAAGCCGTAGCCATAGCCGTACCCATAAGGCACGTATCTCTGCGCCTTGCGCCGCGGCTTGCCGTAATAGGCGCGCGGCCGCGGCATGTAGTAGGGCTCGTCCAATGCGTAGTAGCGCGGGCCGGGCCGATAGCCGTAGCGGTAGCCATACCCGTAGTACCCCGACGGATAGGCGTAATAGCGCCGGCCCGATCCGTACCACGGGTCCGGGCCGCGCTCGGCCACCACCGGCAGCTGCTTGGCCTTTCCATGGACGACGATGCGCGTTGCCGCTTTGCCGTGCTTGTTGACGAGCTTATAGAGCAGCGCGGCATTTTTGGGAGCGAGCCGCACGCATCCGTGCGAGGCTGGACGCCCGAGCATGCCGACGGCGCCCGTCCCGTGAATGGCGGTGCCGCCGTGGAAGAAAACCGAGTGCGGCATCGGCGCGTAGTCGTACTGGCGCGAATACCACATCTTGCTCATCCAGGTCGGCTGGAAGGTCCCGGTCGGTGTCGTGTATCCGGAGCGCGCCGAGGAAACCGGCCACTTGTATTTGACCTCCCCATTCTCCGACACCGACATCCTCTGCGAGGTGAGATTGATATCGACGAGAAGCGTGGGCTCGGGGGGCGGAGGCGGCGGGGCGGCGACCGCGGGCGGCTGCTCTGGCGCGGGAGTAGCCGCTGTGCCGTTCGCCGTCGCGGCGGTAGGCTGCGACGTGTCGCCCGTCGCTGCCGGGGCGCTCGCGGGCGGGGACGTCGCCGTCTGAGGTGCGGCGGCGGGTGCGGCTTGGCCCTGAGCCTCGCTCGGCTCAGGCGGCACCGCGGTAGGCGTCGCGGTCGGTGCGGGTGCGGGTGCGGTCCCAGGTGACGCAGGCACGGTCGGGGAAGACGCGGGCGGCGTTTGAGACGCGGCGGCGGGTGCAGCCGCCGGAGTCGCCGCCTGTCCCGACGGGTTCAGGATCACGACATTCGGCTGTTGCGACCCTTGAGGCGTGCCTGTCGCAGTCTCCGCCACGGAAGGCAGGGCGGCCGTCACGGCGGCTCCCAAAGCGAGGCACCCGAGGATGATCCTCATGCCATCTCTCCAATTCGGACCCGATCCACCCGAAGCTACACCCCGGTTGGATGCGGATTGCTTAATAGAGAGACTATCTTTGGCAGTTTTTCGTTCTGAGGAGCAGCCCTTCAGTGCGTAATGGTAATTCGCGTCCGCCCTGCATTCGCCCGCACCAGGCTGTAGAGTTCAGCGGCGTGCCGAGGGGCGAGCCTAATGCAGCCATGGGAGGCGGGGCGGCCAAGCCGGCCCACCTCGGTCGTCGCATGGATGGCGTAGCCGCCGTGAAAGAAGATTGCGTTATGCATCGAGGCGCCTCGGTACTGGGTCGAGTACCAGCGCTTCTCGAGCCTTTGCGGCCGGAACGAGCCGCCGGGCGTCCCGTACCCGCCGCGCCCGGTCGAGACAGGCCACTCGTCGCGGAGCTGGCCGTTGACGTAGACCTGCATGGTCTGCGTGCTTTTTTTGATACGGACCTGGACGTCGGCGGCGGCGGGCAGCGAAGGCAAACTCAGCGCGAGGGCAAGGAGCATTCCCGGAGCGACGATACGCATGAACAAATTCCTCCCAATCCCGGAGCGTGCCCCAACGCCAAATTCGGCGCCCTGCCTGTCGCTCCATCAAAGCGCGGGAGCGTTAGAATATCGTTGTGGGGCGCGTTCTTATAGCGCGCAGTTGCCACAGGTGTTTCATCTGGTGCTGGTGTAGCCAGCCGCGAGCGCGCCCCGCCGCACTTCCTCGTAGGCGGCGAGCGCGCGCCGGCGCGCCGCGTCGTGCTCGACGATCGGTTTCGGATAGGTCTCGCCAAGACGAACGCCGGCCCCCGCGAGCTCAACGCGACTCGCGCGCCAAGGCGCGTGTATGGAGGTCGACGGCAGACAGGCAAGCTCCGGCACCCAGCGCCGGACGTAGGCGCCTTGCGGGTCGAATGTCTCGCCCTGCTTCACCGGATTGAAAATGCGGAAATAGGGCGCCGCATCGGCCCCTGAGCCCGCCACCCACTGCCAGCTTGCGGAATTGTTGGCGAGATCGGCGTCGACGAGCGTGTCCCAGAACCACGCCTCGCCTTCCTGCCAGGAAACGAGAAGGTGCTTGGTCAAAAACGAGGCGACGATCATGCGCACGCGATTGTGCATCCACCCCGTGGCCCAAAGCTCGCGCATGCCAGCGTCGACGATCGGATAGCCGGTCGCGCCCCGTTGCCAGGCGCGAAGATCGGCGTCGCTGTCCTCCCAGGGGAAGGCCGCGAACTCGCCGCGGAAGGGACGCTCGGGAAGATCCGGGAAATGATGGAGGAGGTGATAGGAGAACTCGCGCCAGGTAAGTTCCTTCAAGAACGTCTCGCGCCCTTCGTCCGTTCCCGGCTCCCGCCCGGCCGACGCCTGGGCCGCGTGCCAGCATTGGCGCACGCTCACCTCGCCCCAATGAAGATGCGGCGAGAGGCGCGACGTCCCGGGCAGGTCGGGACGGTTGCGGTCGATGGCGTAGGATTGAACAGGACTTTTCAGAAACCAGCGGAGCTGCGTCGTCGCTCCCTCCTCTCCGGGCTTCCAGGCTGCCGCGAGCCCTGCCGACCAGTCGGGGCGCGCCGGCAAAAGCTTCCATGCGCCAAGCTCGTCGCTGCGCGGGCTCACGGACGCGCTCTTGAGCCGAGCCGGCGCCGGCAACGGTCGCGCGACCTTCACCTCCGCGGCGAGCCTGCGCCAGAACGGGGTATAGACCTTGAATGCCTCGCCCGACCTCGTCCGAAGCGTCTCGGGATCGTGCAGAAGCGTACCGGGAAAGCGGCGAAAGGCGGCGCCGTGCGTCTTGAGCCGCTGCTCGATCTCGCCTTCGACGCGGCGCGCCCACGGCTCATAGGCCTCTGAGCAGTGGACTGCGCTTGCGCCCGTCTCGCCAGCCAGCTCCGCTACCACAACGTCCGCGCGTCCCCGCCGCAGCACCAGCGATCCGCCGGCCGCGGCGACCGACGCCGCGAGGCTCTCGAGACTTCGGTGCAGCCACCAGCGCGACGCGCCGCCCGGGACCCAACGGCCGGGCGAGCTGTCGTCGAGGACGAAGAGCAGCAGCACCGGCGCGCCGGTCGCGACGGCCGATACGAGGGCTGGATTGTCGGCAAGTCTCAAGTCCTGGCGCAGCCAGACGATGATGGGTTTCTCTGGCACGAGCTAAGGCTAGTTAAAGAGCAGGTCGAACAGGGTCTTCGATTTCTTGCGCGGGCCCGATCGCTGCACCTTGCCCGACCCGGTTCCGAATCCACCGCCGGCCCACGGCTCGGACCACGGCGACCAGCCCGTCGCCCCCGGCTCGCTCGCCGTCAGGCGCCGGCCGGTCCCCATGATGCCGTCCTTGCCGACGCGGAGCGGGAACTCGTCGGTGACGCCGTCGACGCTCGCCACCGTCACCTTGCCTTCCTCCCAGGTCCAGTTCGCGACCTTCTCTCCTTGCTTGTGCGGCTCGATCGCGACGACCTTGCTGTCGTCCACATCGACGACGGCGACGAGCTCGATGTCCTCCGAGCCCGCGCGGCCCTTGGCGGACCCGCCGAAGAAGCGCAGCGCGCCGATGCCCTTGAACGGCGGTTTCTTCAAATCCCACTCGAGGAGGCGCGGCTGGCCGGTCCCCATCATCTCGAGCGGAACGGAGAGGCGCGGGTAGAGATCGTTTACGGCGAAGTACCGCCCTCCTCGGGATACGACGCGCCACGTATCGATACCGGCGCCCGGGACCAGTGTCTCATCGCTCGTCGACGCCGTAGCGCCGAGGCGCGCGAGCGCGTCCGCCGCGTCGCGATAACCGGGGCGCAGATTAGCCGCCCTCTTGAGATCGGCGATCGCCTGCTCGGTCTGGCCCTGCGCCTCCTCGATCTCCGCTTTCGCCCAATAGACCTCGGCGCGGTCAGGACCGAGCTTGACCGCCGTCTCGATGTCTCGCAGTCCGACGTCGAGTTGGCCGTTCTGCTTGTAGACGAAGGCCCGGTAGGCGAAGGCCACGCTCAACCGCGGGTCGAGCTCTATGGCGCGGTTGAGATCGGCATAAGCGTCGTCGTAGGCTTCCGCAAAGCCGTTCGCGAGCCCGCGCGCCGCGTAGGCCTCGGCGAGCTTAGGGTCGAGCTCGATGGCGCGCGCGAAATCCTTGATGGCGGACGCCGCATTGCGCATCGCGTGATAGGCCTGTCCGCGCAGCAGGTAGATCTCTGCGTTGCCGACGTCGAACGCGATGGCCCGCGACAGATCCTCGATCGCCTCGTCGTAGTGCTCGACCTCGAGCTTCGCCTCGGCACGGTTGCGATAGCCGGCCGCGAAGCGAGCATCTGCGTTGACGGCGCGCGTGAAGTCGCGAATGGCCGCATGCGGACGCAGAAGGGCCAGATGGGCCCGGCCGCGGCCGCTCAACGGCGCCGGGCTCGTGGGCACGAGCTCGATGGCCTTGGTATAGTCGCGGATCGCGTCCTCGAGCTTGCCCTGGCGCACGAGCGCGCCGGCCCGATTGTTGTAGGCGGCGGTGTAGCCAGGCGCGAGCACGATCGCGCGGTCGAAATCCTTGATCGCCTCCTTGAGGAGGCCAAGCGACAAGAGGAGGTTGCCCCGGTTGTTGTAGACCGCGGCGTACTCGGGAAAGAGCTGGGCCGCGGCGTTGAAGTCCTCGAGCGCGGCGCGCGCCTGTCCGAGGCGCATGTAGGCGACGCCGCGATCATTGAGGATGGAGGCGCGCCGGTCGTTCGACAGCGCCGCGTCCTTGAGCGCCTCGCTATAGGCTGTGACGGCCTGGACCAAATCGCCCCGCGTCAGCGCGGTCGCCGCCTGATTGATCTGAGCGGTCGTCTCAGCGGCGGCCGCTCGCGCAGCGGAGGTCGGCGCGCAAGTAAGCGCGAAAAGGGCCACCACAGACGTGATCGACGTCGCCTTCACTTGCCGCATATCCTTGCACGCTTCCCGCCGCGGTTGCGTACCTCTAATTGGCTCCCGAGGAGAGGATAACCTTCCGTCTTCCCAGGGCTTTCGGTCAATAAATGCCGATTGTGGCCCGGGAACGAACGCGTCCTTCCGAGCCCGAATCTAGCACGGATTGCCCGGTTTGCCGCCACCGGGCATGAACTCGCAGGGCGGGGCCGATCGCGCCCCGGCCCTTCATTCCACGAGGGAAGCATGAACCTCTGGTTTCGCCTCATGTGGCTGCTCCTCACGGCCCGCTCGAGGACGCGCCTCGCGCTCCTTGGCGTGTCCAGGCTTTCCTTCCGGGTGTGGCCGCACGACCTCGACCCGAGCCTGCACATGAACAACGGGCGCTATCTTGCCATCATGGACCTGGGACGGGTCGATATCATCGTGCGCACGGGGCTTCTCTCCGCCGTGCTGAAGCACGGATGGACGCCAGTCGCCAATTCGTCGTCATCCGCTTCCGCCGCGAGCTGCGCTTGGCCGACCGCCATAGGCTCGAGACGCGGATCCTCGCCTGGGATGAGACGGCTGTCGTCATGGAGCAGGTGTTCCTCTTCGACGGCACGGCGCGCAACGGAGAGATCGCGGCACGCGCCCTCGTCAAGGGCGGGCTCTACGACCGCGCCGCGCGCGACTACGTTCCGGTTGCGCGTCTCATGGACGAGGTCGGGGCGTCGGCCGCCTCTCCGCCTCCGACGCCGGAGGTCGAGGCCTTCCTGGCGACGGACGAGGCATTGAAGCAGCCCCCGATGGAGCCGCGTTGACCGTACCGAGCGGCGGCGAGGGCACGCTGAGCCACCGGGTCCTGGCGCATGCCGCAGTCGCGCTGCTACGGGCGTAGAGCTCGCGTCCCGATTTACTTCCGGTCATTACGCGAGCCGAGAGCTAGAACCGTCTGAACTGCCGCGGAAACCCATGGCGAGAACCAACAAGAACCGCGCCCCAGCTATCGCCTATCTCAGGACGAGCTCGGCCGCCAACGTCGGCACCGACAAGGACAGCGAGAAGCGGCAGCGCCACGCCGTTGAGGGCTTCGCCAAGCGCGCCGGCTTCGAGATCGAAGCGGGCTACCTCAACGAGCGCGGCCAACCCTTCAATCCGAAGAGCGTGCGAGCGATGCTGCGGTGAAGCGGCTATCTTCACGCCCGGCCGGACACCTCGAGTGGGCTCTACTTGGACGAGGGTGTGTTCCGGTGAGGATTGCCGGCACTTGCTGCCGGTATTTGGGTCTCCCTTCTCTCTGTGCGCGAGGGGCAAGGTGCCGGGGGATTTCCCACAGTATTGCCCGTTAGGTTGTCAAAACGCGGCTTGCGAACCTGCAGCCGGTCTTCTCCTTCCCGGCGCGGAAAGCCGGCGTTTTCAGTCATGGCGCGGGCAGGGGCGGCGGGTAGTTGCTCGCCGCCCCTCCACAATCGTTGGCGTTCGCCAAACCTTCCTGGCTCAGTGCGTCGGGCATCTCAATAATACCACCGACGGCAAACGTCGCCTGCGCCCCACAACGCGCACCTGCGGACTTGGCGGCGGGCGACTTCATAGCGGTAGGGCCTATAGTAGCCGTAGGGCCTAAACACGCCGTAGCCGTAGGGCTTATACCCGCCGTAGCCGTAGTAGCCGTAGCCGTAGTAGCCGTAGCGCAAGTAGCCGTAGCGCCTATACACGCCGTCGCCGTAGGGTCTAAACACGCCGTAGCCGCGGGCAACGCCTGGGTGGCGGTAGCCAACATATTGGGCTTCGGTCCTCATGCCGTCCGACTGATGAAGCGGCGCGGGTGTCATTGCTTGCGCCGAGGTCGCGGCGGCCAGGGCAAAGGCAGCAACAGCGATCAACCTGATCATTTTTTTCTCCGTATTTATCCCTTCGTGGAGAGAATACGCCCAGCCGCTACGTGCGGCTGGACGCCTCAGCGCGTTTGGCGGGCGCGCCGCGAGGGAAAAGGCCGGCGCAAACAGACCACATTGACGGCTTGACGGAGGGACTATCGACGTGCGACGTGGCCGCTTAAATAAGCTTATTGGGAAGCCCTACAAAGAACTAGTCAAAATGCTCACCCACCGATCATTCGCCGTCAAAAACTCACTCGCGACCTCTCGTACCGATCATCTCGGCGAGAACCTCCTGGCTGATCTTCGCTATTACGGGCTCTGGCCTTTCCTCCTTGCCAAACTTTGCCATTAATTTAACGCTGGAGCCGCATCCTGACCGGCCGCACGGCAATTGGCGCGTGGCGCGCCGAAGTGTGACCTTAGTGTAAACAACTTGTTTCCAGTCTTCTGTTAGGTTACACTTGCATGGCCATCAAATCGTTCAGCCACAAAGGGCTGGCCGAGCTCTGGGAGACAGGTCAGACCGCGCGTATCGATATGCGCATGCACAAACAAATCCTAGCTAGGCTGGATGTGCTCGACGAGCTCGCGAAGTTGAGCGATCTGGCGCCGCTGCCCGGCTATGACTTTCACACGCTGAAAGGGTTCACGCCCGAGCGTCACACGATCCACGTCAATGGGCCGTGGTGCATCACATTCGAGTTCAACGCCGGCGATGCCTTCCGGGTGAACTTTGAGCAATACCACTAGGAGACGCTGCCAATGACCGAGTACACCGCCAAGCGCAACCCGAACCGGTGCCCGACGCACCCGGGGGCGATCCTTCGCGACGACGCGCTACCGGCCGTCAAGCGGACGAAGACTGAGATCGCGGAGCTCCTCGGGATTTCGCGTCAGCAGTTGAACGCCATCCTTCGCGAGAAGAAGCCGATCTCGCCCGCGGTTGCCGTGCGGCTCGGCAAGCTGTTCGGCAACGGGCCCGGGCTATGGGTGCGCATGCAGGGCGCCTACGACACCTGGCATGCCGAGCGCGAGGTCGACACGAGAAAAATCCCAACCATCAAAGCAGCGTGAACGTGGGAAACCCGCCAGGAACCAGGAAGAAGTGGGGGAGCGCCATGTCAGCCGGTGGAACGGTGGGAATGCTCGCACTGTTTGCTGCCCTCGTCTGCCTCGGCGCGAATGTGGCCGCGATGTCCCCCTTGTCGATCGCCCGAGTGTAGCGGACAAAGACGTCTCGCGGGTCCACTGCCGACCTCCCGTGTCGGGAACGGGCAGAAATATCACCCGTTGTCGCGGGCAACGACTATGGGCAGCGCCCTCCAGCGATGCAAGCCGTGAACCCGCAGGTCGACGAAGATCACCATTGCGTGTCGAAGGCGGGGCCGCAACCAAGGCGGTCCTAACGGCCCATTATTGCCACAAGTCCTTCAACACTCTCGGCAGCATCTCAGGCAGATCCTCGGCGATGAGCCCGGGCCCGAACTGAGAGGCGGCCTCGCCGTGGAGCCACACGGCCGCGCACGCCGCCTCGAACGCGGGCATCCCCTGAGCGAGCAGTCCCAGGATGAACCCTGCAAGTACGTCTCCCGCGCCAGCGGTTGCAAGCGTCGGCGGGGCATTGTCGTTGACCGTACCGCGACCGTCGGGCGCCGCGATCACCGTGTCGGGCCCCTTGAGGACGAGGACGGCGCCGCTCGTCCTCGCCCCCGCTCGCGCCCGCTCGAGCTTCGAGCCGGAGAGGCCTGGAAAGATGCGCGCGAACTCGCCCTCGTGCGGGGTCAGAACGACGGGGCGCTGCGGATTTGCGCCGATCGCGCGCCACAGCTCCCGGTGCTCGGCCGCGAACGAGGTCAAGGCGTCGGCGTCGAGGACAACAGCGGCACCCGAGGCGAGCGCGCTCATCACCTCGGCCGCGGTCTCGCGGCCGACGCCCGCGGCCGGCCCGATCAACACGGCGTTCTTGCGTCTGTCGCAGAGAAGGTCAGCGAGCCCCAGCGCTCCTGCGAACGGCTTCAGCATGATCGCCGTCAAGTGCGCGGCATTGACGGCGACCGCATCGAGCGGGCTCGCGACCGTCACGAGACCGGCGCCAGCTCTCAGCGCGCCGCGCGCGCCGAGCCGCGCCGCCCCCGTGGCGTGGGCCGGCCCCGAGACGACGACCGCGTGGCCGCGATCGTACTTGTGCCCGTCGGGGGCGAGCGCGGGCCAGCTCGCGCGCCAGAGCGCGGGCGCGTTGACCCATGCTCTGACGCTGATCGAGCTCAGGACCTCGGCCGGGATGCCGATATCGACGACGCGCAGCTCTCCGCAGAGAGCCCGCCCCGGATAGAGTACGTGCCCCGGCTTCTTGCGGAAGAAGGTCACCGTCCGCGCCGCGCGCACCACCGGCCCTGCCGCCAAACCCGTCGTCCCGTCGAGGCCGCTCGGCACGTCGACGGCAAGGACCGGCACGCCGGAGGCGTTCACCGCCTCCACGACCTCGGCCGCAATCCCCTCGAGCGGGCGCGCGAGCCCGGCGCCGAACAGCGCATCGACGACGAGATGCATGCTTTCGACGGCGTACGGGTCCATGGCGCGCACCGGGCCGTCCCAGCTCCGAGCCATCTGCGCCGCGTCGCCCTCGAGCGCGGACCGGTCGCCGAGAAGATAGAGCCGCACATCGTAGCTCGCCCGCTTCAAGTGACGCGCCGCGACAAAGCCATCGCCCCCGTTGTTGCCGGGGCCGCACAGCACGAGCACGCGCGAGCCGGGCGGCTTCATGGCGCGCGCCTCGTCGGCGACTTTGCGCCCGGCATTCTCCATGAGGGTGAGGCTCACCACGCCCCGCTCCACGGCGAGGCGGTCGGCGCGTCCCATCTCCTTTGCGGACAAAAGCTCAAGCCCCGTCCCGCCGCCATCCGTCGCCATTGCCTGCCGTCTCTTGCCCAAGCTCGAATCCGTTCCACTCTGCACGGATCAACGATCTCACCAAGTTCGTAGAATAAATGCCTAGAAACCTGGCATTCTGCCAATGCCTTGTGCATAGTTGACGGAGGCTGCTGCCTCGTGCAGTGGCAGAATCTCCCCTAACTCGCTGAAATCACATGCATTCATTTTTTGGTCACTACTTGGCATGGGCCGTGCTACCGCTTGGCCCGTCCGGCAAACACTCAAGAATCTGAAAACGCTGGAGGTCTAGGGCGCATGAAAAAAATTGAAGCCATCATCAAGCCTTTCAAGCTCGACGAAGTGAAGGAAGCCCTGCAAGAAATCGGCCTGCAGGGCATAACCGTCATCGAGGCAAAGGGCTTTGGGCGACAGAAGGGTCACACCGAGCTTTACCGCGGCGCCGAGTACGTCGTGGATTTCCTGCCCAAGGTGAAGATTGAGGTGGTCCTCAACGACGACATGCTCAATAAGGCCGTGGAAGCCATCCAAAAGGCCGCCAAGACGGGGCGCATCGGCGACGGAAAAATCTTCATTTCGACGATCGAGGAGGCTATCCGCATCCGGACAGGAGAGACCGGAGTCGAGGCGATCTGAGTGAGGGCCGGCGCTAATTCGCCATCCACATCATAGTTCGCAATAGGGGAGTGCCTATGAAAACTGTCAGTGACGTCCTGAAGACCATCAAGGACAAGGACGTGAAGTATGTCGACCTTCGCTTCACCGATACGAAGGGCAAGATGCAGCACGTCACCGCCGAAGCGTCTTGCATCGACGAGGGTGCATTCGAGGGATACGCATTCGACGGCTCGTCTATTGCCGGCTGGAAGGGCATCGAGTTGTCCGACATGAACCTGAAGCCGGATCCGGTCTCCGCCCACATCGATCCGTTTTTCGCCCAGACGACGCTCGCCATGTTCTGCGACGTGGCCGACCCCATCACGGGCCAGCCCTACGAGCGCGATCCGCGCTCGATCGCCCGCAAGGCCGAGGCCTACATGGCCTCCCTCGGCATCGGCGACAAGGCGTTCTTCGGCCCCGAGGCCGAGTTCTTCATCTTCGACGACGTCCGCTTCAATGTAGATCCCTATAACACCGGCTTCCGGGTCGACTCTGCCGAGCTGCCCAGCAATTCCGGGACCGAGTACGAGATGGGCAACCTCGGGCACCGGCCGCGCACCAAGGGAGGCTACTTCCCCGTGCCCCCGGTGGACAGCTGCCAGGACATCCGCTCCGAGATGCTGTCGGTCATGGCCGAGATGGGCGTCGTGACCGAGAAGCACCATCACGAGGTCGCCGCCGCCCAGCACGAGCTCGGCATGAAATTCGGCACGCTCGTGCGCATGGCCGACAATCTGCAGATCTACAAGTACGCGATCCACAACGTCGCCCAGGCCTACGGCAAGACCGCGTGCTTCATGCCGAAGCCGGTCTACGGCGACAACGGGTCGGGCATGCACGTACACCAGTCGATCTGGAAGGGCGATACGCCGGTCTTCGCCGGCAACAAATACTCCGATCTCTCGGATTCAGCCCTTTTCTACATCGGCGGCATCCTGAAGCACGCAAAGGCAATCAACGCCTTCGCCAACCCGACGACCAATTCCTACAAGCGTCTCGTTCCGGGCTACGAGGCCCCGGTGCTGCTCGCCTACTCGGCGCGCAATCGCTCGGCCTCGTGCCGCATTCCAGTCGTGTCGTCGCCCAAGGGCAAGCGCGTCGAGGTGCGCTTCCCCGATCCTGCCGCCAATCCCTATCTCGCCTTCGCGGCCATGCTCATGGCCGGGCTCGACGGCATCACGAACAAGATCCACCCCGGCGATCCGGTCGACAAGAACCTCTACGATCTGCCGCCGGCCGAGCTCGCCAAGATCCCGACGGTCTGCGGCTCGCTGCGCGAGGCGCTCGAGACGGTCGACAAGGACCGCGCCTTCCTCAAGATGGGCGGCGTCTTCACCGACGACATGATCGACGCCTACATCGAGCTCAGAATGGCGGAAAACATGCGTTACGAGATTACGCCCCATCCGGTCGAGTACGACATGTACTACTCCGTCTGAGACGGGGACTTGCGCGAGGGCCTGCCCGGCTGCCACGCCCGGCGGGCCTTTTGCATTTTGCGGGCGCCCGGGAAACTCAATAGAAGTACAGGATCACCACGAAGATAAGCCCCCATGCGAGGCGCGCAAAATTGCGCTCGTTCGCGAGCAGCCACGTGGCGAAGTGGCCGGGCACCTCCGACCACGAGACGCGGGCGAGCGTGGAGAGCAGGATGCCGCCGGCAAGGCCGAGCAGCAGGGAGGCGGCGTCGAGATCGATGCCGTCGCCATAACCGTATGTCGTGTCGACATGAAGCTGTGACAGCGGCACCGCTCCCACCACGGCAAGGACGCCCAAGCCCAGCACGCCGAATGCCAGAAGCGAGACTACGCTCAAGACCGATCTCATCGCCCTCATCCTTGGCTGCGGATCTGACGAAGGGCGCTCGTCGCGCCTCTCGCCGAGGCTACCGCCGCCGCGGTCAATATTCGGTTAACCATGACAATCCCCTTTGTTGCGCCGAGGGAAGCCTCATTTGAATTGACAGGAGACGGCCGGCGAGGGCAGTCTTTCCACCAACGCTCAACAAGGGAGGTCTAAGAAAATGTCACCTCCGGGCCAGAACTAGCCGCGAAGCGGCAGGTTCATCGAGCCGACGCGGTTTCGCGGCCATCTCCGACAATTTGCTGCAAATCTGCGGTTACTTCGCAGACCTTGGCTTGGATCTTCGACTTGCCCCCAAAAACAGGAGACCTGAAGGGAACTGGGCAGGTAGAGGGCACTGCAGGGTCTATGAAATTCCGCAAAAACCTTCCCATGATTAGGTCGGGCCCCTTGGCGGAGGATGGCACTGACGGGTCGTCCGGAGCCAAGCGCTCTCGGCATTCCGTTCTCAGGCCCCTCGCCAGTCCCATGGCCCCAAAATCCGGCGAGCCCGGGGGATTGATCATCGTCCCGCCGGGCTCGATCGTTTCTGAGGATAGGGCGCCCTCTATCGGCCATCCTCCACGCGCAGACTGGACCTGACCTGCGCCGTCCTTTCGATTGATTGCCGACAATGCCGCCCTCTGCGCTGATCCGTCCGATCGTTGCCGCGCTCGCCGTGACAATGGCCACCCCCGCGGTTGCCGCTCCTCGCTATGCGTGGACCCCGCCCTCTTCCGCTTCCGGCACGATCGAGAGCCGCGTTCCCCCGCCGCCCGGCTTCGAGCGCATTCCTGGGCCGGCCGGCACATGGGCGGATTGGCTGAGGGGCCTCCCCCTCAAGCCGGAGGGGGCGCCCGTGCTCACCTACACGGGCAAGCCCAAGTGGCGGCAGGACGTGCACGTGGCCGTCATCGATATCGATGTCGGAAGCCGGGACCTCCAGCAGTGCGCGGATGCCATCATGCGGCTGCGCGCCGAATGGCTCTTTGCCTCAGGCCGGGCCTCCGAGATCGCCTTCGACTGGGACGGGCGCCGCCACCCGGTCTCGCGCGCCGGCAGAAGCGACTACAAGGCCTTCCGCAAGTACATGGACCTCGTGTTCGCTTATGCGGGGACCTACTCGCTCGAGCGCGAGCTGAAGCGCGTCGACGTCGCCGACATCGCCGTCGGCGACGTGTTCATCAAGGGCGGGTTCCCGGGCCACGCCGTTCTGGTCGCTGACATGGCCTACAATTCCGCGACCGGCGAGAAGCGTTTCCTTCTCGTCCAGAGCTACATGCCCGCCCAGGAGATGCACGTCCTCAAGAACCCGAAATCGGCCGACGGCACACCGTGGTATTCGGTCCCGGCGGGGAACGAGCAACTCATCACGCCCGAGTGGGTCTTTCTCAACACGGCGCTGCGACGTTGGCCGCAGCGCTGAGGACGTCCACGCCCTTCAGTGGCTGAGATTTATGACACCGCCCGCACCGTTGGTGCCCCTCAGCGTGGCCGTCAGGCTGCGGCCGTGGACGACGACCGACATCGATCCCGAAACGTCGAACTCGGGATTGCGGAATTCACCCCGATACCTGTTCGCGCCCGTCTTGAAGACTTCGGCAACCTGCGTTGCTTTCCCGGACTGCGTCGCGCAGCTCCCGTTCACTCTGTAGCTCGTCGGCGAGCTGCGGCTGATCGTGGCCCGGCAGCGAGCCTTCTCACGCTCCCCGGACGCATATGTCAGGGTTCCGCCGCCGCTCCATGATCCCTCGAGATCATCGGCTGCGGCCTGGGTTGAGACGGACGGGGTGGCAAGCACGACCACGGCGAGCGCTGCGGTGAGCGCGTGCAGCTTGAGTTTGGTAAGGCGAATCATGCGGCCTCCATCGACCTTCATGTCCATTATACACCCGAACTGTGAGTCTCGATCAGTGGGCGCGCGAATTTGATATGGGGACGACCCCTGAGCCAGCCTAGAGTAGCCTTTGATTGAAGCGCGCGGCGCATGGAGCGCGCCCGAGCGTCCTTCGCGGCTCCCTCCAATTCCTAGGCAAGGAGGTCGAGATCCCCATCGTGGCCGCAAGAAATCCGGATGCGGCGGTCGAGAGGGGGGCTCGGCTCGAACTGGCTTTCGTTGGATGTCTGTCAACTGTGGGCGACCCATCACGCCCAAAAATCAGATCAATCCGAGCTCGGCAAGCTCGCGGCGCATCTTGGGCGGAAGCCCGGCGAGGCTGTCGCCTGCAGCTCCAGCGAGATCGGCCGGCGCGTCGCCAGCCGGGAAATACCGCCAGCCCTGAAAGGCGCGCCGGGGGACAGGGCGTACGGCGACGATCTCGCGATCGAGCAGGAGAAGGCAGCACGGCGAGCCGTCGTCTTTCGTGCCGTCCTCGAAGCCGACGAGCCTCTGGCGGGCCTGGATGACCCCTTTGATCACCCAATAGAGCGACCCGCCGTCGAATAGCTCCGCCTGCCGCTTCGGCGTCTGAAACGTCGTGTGGTAGACGCAGGCGCGCCCCTTGTGTCTCATTTTGCGGTTTGCCTCCTGCCAGTCCGCAAGGTCCTCGATCGAGGACGCGCCTACGCAGAGTTTGATCAGATGAAGCGTCATTGCGGTCCCGCCAATCCTGGCCGCGCCACCGGAGCGAGCTGTCGCCACCGATCATGGACCCGATTGGCCGCCCGGGCAAAGAGCGGGCACAAGGATTTCCACGGATGCGTTCGCGGTGGCGCCGTATCCCGGCCGCAACAGGGGCTTCAGGCGATACTGCGCAAGAGCCCGCCCTCGACGCGGAGCGCCGCGCCGTTGGTGGCGGAGGCTTCCTTCGAGCACGCATAGACCACCATGTTCGCCACCTCCTCGACGGTCGCGAAGCGCTCGATGAGCGACGTCGGCCGGAACGACTTCACGAAGGTGGCCGCCATTGCGTCGGGAGACGTGCCGGCGCCCTTCGCCATGGCCACGAGAAAATCCTCGACGCCGTCCGAGCGCGTGGGTCCGGGCAGCACCGAGTTCACCGTGACGCCGGTGCCTGCCGTGAGCTCGGCGAGCCCGCGCGCGATCGCGAGCTGGCCTGTCTTGGTGAAGCCGTAGTGGATCATCTCCTTGGGAATATTGAGGGCGGACTCCGAGGAGATGAAGACGATGCGCCCCCACTTGCGCTCGAGCATCCCCGGCATCAGCGCCCGCGACAGGCGCACGCCCGACATGACGTTGGTCTCGAAGAAGCGGGTCCAATCGCTGTCGGGAATCTCGAAGAAGGGCTTCGGCTCGAAGATCCCGGCATTGTTGACGAGGATGTCGACGGCCCCCGCGGCTTCAACGAGCTTGGCGCAACCCTCGGCCGTCGACACGTCGGCGGCGACGCCGCGCGCCTTTCCGCCGCCGACCGCGGCGGCGATCGCGGAAACCGCCTTCTCGACGCTCTCCTCGCGACGGCCATTGACGATCACCTTCGCGCCCGTGCCGGCAAGGCCCTTGGCGATGGCGCGGCCGATGCCCGCCGTCGAGCCCGTGACGAGGGCCGTCTTCTCCGAAAGGTCGATTTTCATGGAGGTCACCGCTGATTTTCGTTGAGCATCACACCATCAAGTCGGATCAATACGGACGGGTTTCAATCCAGTTTCCCGATCTAGTTTGGTTCAGGTTCCCAAGTCCGCCAGCGAACCCAGCCGCGGGACTGAAACTAGAGCCGGCGGCCAGTCGCCGCGGGGCCAATAAGATGGAGGGAAGCAGGCGATGACGGAGGCGGAAATTCTCGCGATCCGGATCGGGCTCACGGGGCTCGTCATTTCGATCGTCTCGGTGAGCTTCGGCATGATCTCGGCTTACATCGCCGGGCTATGGCTGTTCCTCAAGAGCGCCCCGCTGACGCTGCGCATCCTCGGCTTCGGGCTTCTGTCGGTCGGGCTCGACTTCATGGGATACTTGGCATGGGGGCTGCACGAGCTGATGCTGGGCACCGACCGGTCCTGGGCGAAACTCGCGCGGAATACGATCGAGGTGACGACGTTCGGCGGCGAGCGGCCCGATTGGCTGCAGGGGCTCACGCTCTATCAGGCGGGCGCCCTGCTCGGCCTGGGCGCCTTCGTCGCGCTCTATCTCGCGCTCGGGTATCTGACGTTCTTCTACCGCTGGGGAGAGGAGCGTGGCGGCGAAGGCTAGTGTCCCGATGCCGAAGTTCGCCTGAGTTCGCTGCTGGCGCCGCGAGCGAACTTCGGAATTAAGAGGGACACTAGAATCATCGTTTTGCTAGTGTGATTCAGATCGAGAAATTCGCACTGACGTGAGCCGCGAGCGTACGGCGAATTTCTCGATCATCACACTAGTCCTTGCGGAGCGCCGCGCAGGTCGCGTCGTCAGCCTTCTTCTGCGCCAGCGTCTCGGCTCCTCCGGGTCGCTTGCCGTCCTGATAGTCGATGAAGCGCTGGCCGCACCAGCGGCGCGTCTCCTCGGTCCTGTCCTCGGCAACGTTGCGACCCGTTACGGCGTCGTCCGCGACCGTCCTCTTGAGCGCCGGCACTGGCGCCGCCGAAACCCGAACGGGCTTGCGGACGGAAGCGTCCCGTCTGACAAGCCCGTCGAGCGAGCAAGTGGCACATCCGGAAAGGGCGATCGTGGCAAGGACAGCAGTGAAAAGGGGCCTCGCGGCGGGCATTCTAATTTCCACGTTTCTGAGGGGGGATCGCGACACGGACCTGACGCCTGTCACGATGCCCTACCCCGAGTCGTGCCGGCCGCTCTGTGGCCCGCCCGCGCAATGCACAGCGATTTCAAGAGCCTCGGAGTTGCATGTTCACTGAGGCTAAATGGAAATTAAGCCGGATGTGTTTGGCTCGCGGGCTGGAGGCGATTCCGCCCCTTGGCTCCCCGAGTGATCGAGACGGTCGCATGGAGATGACACCGATCGGCGCCGCCGAGGCGCAGAGATCAGGCACGCAAGGCACCCGGCTTGCGGAACTTCTCGGCGCATTGAGCCACGCCTTGGACATGGTCGAAGGGCAGCCGGCGGGGCATTGCGCACGCTGCTGTTGGATTGGCATTCACATCGGCCGGGAGATCGGCCTCTCCGACGCGGAGATCTGGGACCTCTATTACACGCTTCTGCTCAAGGATCTCGGCTGTTCCAGCAACGCGGCGCGCATCTGCCAGCTCTATTTGACTGACGACCTCACCTTCAAGCACGACGTCAAGACTGTAGACGGCAGCAGCCTCTCGCAGGCGCTCCGCTTCGTCCTGGGGCACACGGGGCTCAAGGCGGGATTGGCCGAGCGGTTTCGAGCTCTCGTCAACGTCACCCAGAACAGCGGCGAGATTGCCCGCGAGCTGATCGAGACGCGCTGCACGCGTGGCGCCGACATCGCGCGTAAGATGCGGTTCTCGGACGCGGTCGCGGACGGCATTCAGAACCTCGACGAGCATTGGGACGGCGGCGGCATGCCGCTCGGTGTGGGAGGGTCGGCCATTCCGATCTACGCTCGCATCGCCCTCTTGTCTCAGGTCGTCGACGTGTTCCATACGGCAAACGGCGTCGAAGGGGCACGCCAGGAGGTCGAGAGCCGCGCTGGCACCTGGTTCGACCCGCGGCTCGCGGAAGCCTTCGGGCGCGTCGCCATGCGGCCGGAATTCTGGACCGTGCTGCGGTCCGATCGTTTGCAGGAGGCGATCTTCGCGCTCGAGCCGGCGCAGAAGATCACGATCATCGACGAGGACTACCTCGACGATATCGCGGCGGCCTTCGCCAAGGTGATCGACTCGAAGAGCCCCTATACGAGCGGGCACAGCGAGCGCGTCACGCTCTACGCGGATTTGATTGCGGAGCAGCTCGGACTTTCGGCCGGCAAGCGGCGCTGGCTCAAGCGCGCCGCGCTGCTGCACGACATCGGCAAGCTCGGCGTGAGCAACACGGTGCTCGACAAGCCGGGCAAGCTCGACGGCGAGGAATGGGCGGCCATGCAAATTCATGCGGCCTTTTCGGAGAGGATCCTCTCGCGGATCGCCGCGTTCAAGGATCTAGCCTCCGTGGCCGGGGCCCACCACGAGCGCCTCGACGGCAAGGGCTACCCGCGCGGCCTCAGGGGAGATGAGATTCTATTTGAGACGCGGATCATCACGACGGCGGACATCTTCGATGCGCTAACGGCGGACCGGCCCTATAGAGCCTCGATGCCGATCTCGAAAGCCCTCGAGATCATGGACGAAATGGTCAACACCGCGCTCGACCCCGATTGCCTTGCCGCGCTCCGCCGCGCGCTCTCCAAGCTCGACGGCAAGCTCGCGGCGTAATCTTTGCCAAGACCGTCTAGCCCAACGGTCCACTTCTAAGGGCGGCGATCTCGGCGTTGAGTGCGTCGCGCAGCAGCGTCATGGCGGCCGTGCGCAAGCCTTCCTCGTCCATGGTCCCCTTGACAGGAATTTCCACGGTCGCCTCGATCCGTTGTCGCGAAGCCGACGGATCAGCCGCGTCGCCGATGACAAGATGAACCTGCATCGCGCGACCAACGCCGAGCATTTCGAACTGATGCAACTTCACGCCCCATGCCTCCCACGGCCCCACGCCACCAATCTAGCGCCGAGATTGGGCTGACTTGAGGCAAAACTTTCTTCGGGGCTGAGCATAAGAACCTGCTCCGCCGGCCTCGGAGCGCCTGGTGGAAACCGGCTCGAGGCGCCATCTGGCAAACGCAAGGGTCAACGCTCGATCCGCATCAACGACCAGCCGCGCCTAAAACGGAATGTTGTCGTGCTCCCTCCACACCACAGTTGTCATCCTCGGGCCCGTCCCGAGGATCCATCTCGCCACTTGCCCCGGAGCGAGGGATAGCTGATCCTCGGCATAAAGCCGAGGATGACAGAGTAAGGCGCAGGCTTCTAAAATGGAATGTTGTCGTTCTTCTTCCACACCACAGTTGTCATCCTCGGGCTTGTCCCGAGGATCCATCTCGCCACTTGCCCCGGAGCGAGGGATAGCTGATCCTCGGCATAAAGCCGAGGATGACAGAGAAAGGCGCAGGCTACTAAAGCGGAATGTTGTCGTGCTTCTTCCAGGGGTTCTCGAGCGTCTTGTTGCGCAGCATGTTGAGCGCGCGGCAAATCCGGCGGCGCGTGTTGTGAGGGAGGATCACCTCGTCGATATAGCCGCGCTCGGCGGCGACGAACGGGTTCGCGAACCGTTTCTTATAGTCGTCGATGCGGCCCGCGATCTTCGCGGGGTCGGCTAGGTCCGCGCGATAGAGGATCTCGGCGGCGCCCTTCGCCCCCATGACCGCGATCTCGGCCGAGGGCCAGGCGTAGTTCACGTCGCCGCGGATGTGCTTCGAGCTCATGACGTCGTAGGCGCCGCCGTAGGCCTTGCGCGTGATAAGCGTCACCTTCGGCACGGTCGCCTCTGCGAACGCAAACAGGAGCTTTGCGCCGTGCTTGATGAGCCCGCCGTACTCCTGCGCCGTGCCCGGCAGGAAGCCCGGCACGTCGACGAAGGTGATGATTGGGATCTCGAAGCAATCGCAAAAACGTACGAAGCGCGCCGCCTTGCGGGAAGCGTCCGAGTTGAGCACGCCGGCCAGCACCAGCGGCTGATTGGCGACGATGCCGACCGTGCGCCCTTCAATGCGCGCAAAGCCCACCACCATGTTCTTGCCGTAGGACTTCTTGGATTTCGAAGAAATCGGCCTCGTCGATGACCTTGAGGATCAGCTCCTTCATGTCATAGGGCTTATTCGGGTTATCGGGGATCAGAGTGTCGAGCGAGAAGTCCTCGCGGTCGGGGCTGTCCTTGGTCGGCAGCAACGGCACACCCGATTGGTTGTTCGAGGGAAGGAAGTCCATGAGCCGGCGCATCTGGAGAAGGGTCTCGACGTCGTTCTCGTAGGCCTTGTCGGCGATCGACGACTTGGTCGTGTGCACGCGCGCGCCCCCGAGCTCCTCCGCCGTCACCGTCTCGTTGGTCACCGTCTTCACGACGTCGGGGCCGGTGACGAACATGTAGCTCGTGTCCTTCACCATGAAGATGAAGTCGGTCATGGCGGGGGAATAGACGTCGCCGCCCGCGCACGGGCCCATGATGACCGAGATCTGCGGGATGACGCCCGACGCGAGCACGTTCCGGAGGAAGACTTCGCCGTAGCCGCCGAGCGCATCGACGCCTTCCTGGATGCGCGCGCCGCCCGCGTCGAACAGGCCGATGATCGGCGCGCGGTTCTTCAGCGCCATGTCCTGGATCTTAGTCATCTTCTGGGCGTGCGCCTGCGAGAGCGAGCCGCCGAACACGGTGAAGTCCTTGGCGAACACGTAGACGACGCGGCCGTTGATGGTGCCCCAGCCCGTTACCACGCCGTCGCCCGGCGTCTTCTGCTTCTCCATGTCGAACTCGGCGCACCTATGCTCGACGAAGGTGTCGAACTCCTCGAACGAGTTCTCGTCCATGAGCAGCTCGATGCGCTCGCGGGCGGTGAGCTTGCCGCGCTTGTGCTGGGCGTCGATGCGCGCTTGCCCGCCGCCGAGCCGGGCATTGTCGCGCCGCCGCTCGAGCTCTTCGATTACTTCCTTCATGGGACCCGCCCCGTCATGGACTTGTTATATTCAAGGGGCTCATTAGCATGGGTTTTCGGCGGCGCAAACTGAAGCGCGAGAAAGGGATAAATTCGCTCCGAGAGCGTCATTGTGCGGACCGAAGGGGCCCCTATACCGGCCT
This sequence comes from uncultured Alphaproteobacteria bacterium, assembly GCA_963740475.1. Lineage (GTDB taxonomy): Bacteria > Pseudomonadota > Alphaproteobacteria > Rhizobiales > Hyphomicrobiaceae > Hyphomicrobium_C. The sequence continues at coordinate 220,652 of CAVUEM010000012.1, forward strand.
TCCCAGCGAAACTTCCTGCAAGGCGCGCGCGTACATGGCGCCGGAGGCCCTTCCGCCATGGAAATGCATCAGATCCGCTATTTCATCGCCGCGGCTGAGACGCGTAATTTCACCCGCGCGGCGGATCTTTGCTCGGTGAGCCCGCCCTCGCTTTTTCGCGCAATCAAGCTGCTCGAGATCGAGTTCGGCGGCCGCCTCTTCAACCGCGAGCGCACCAACACGCACCTGACTGAGCTCGGCAAGATGGTGCTCCCCCATCTCCAGCAGGTCCTGAGGGAAGCCGAGGATGCCAAACGCAAGACCAAGGAGTTTCTCAATCGGGACACGGAAATGCTGTCGCTCGGCGTCATGTGCACGATCGCGCCCCACATGTTTGTCGAGCTGACCCGCAATTTCCGCGAGCGCAATCCCGCCGTGACTCTCAAGATCCTCGATGCGACAGCCGAGCATCTGCAGAGCGCGTTGCTCATGGGCGAGCTCGAGGTCGCCATCTACTGCATTCCGGGCGCCGAGGAGCACAAGCTGACGCACGCCATGCCGCTCTTCATGGAGTCGATGGTGGTTGCGGTGAACGAAGACCATCCTCTCGCGTTCAAGTCGGCGATCGAGGCGGCGGATCTCGACGGCCTTCCTTACCTCGATCGCATCAACTGCGAGTTCGGCAACTACGGCGTCAAGCTGTTCGAGGATTGGGGCGTCTCGGGACCGACAGCTTTTCAGAGCGAGCGCGACGACTGGGTGCTGGCCATGGTGGCGGCCGGCATGGGCTATGGTTTCTTGGCACAATCGTCGGCGATATATCCCGGGGTCGTTGCGCGGCCCCTGGCACGCCCGGCGATCTCCCGCACGGTCAATCTCGTGACGGTTCGCGGACGCCAGCACTCACCCGCCGTGGGCGCCTTCGTGCGCGAGGTCATGCGAACGCGCTGGCATGGCAAGGCCGCCCTCGCGCAGGAGCTGGAAAATTCTCCCGAACCCGATGACTCCGAGCTTGACGACAGCGTCGCTTGACGAAAGCGGGGAAGTTCAAGCGAGCGTGTCGAGGAGCCGGCTCGCCGCTTGGAATTCGGCAAAGCGGTGGCGCCGGCGGGCCTCGGCCTCGCTGTCCTTGCCCCATTGCTCGATCTGCCAGTCCTCGTCGATGTGCGCCGCGGCCCAGGCCTCCGCGCACGTTAACCGGCCACGCGCGAGCGCGATCGCAAGCAGCGCCGAGCCCGTCAAAGTCATCATGACGTGAAGGGCGGCGAGACGGAACGGATCGAGCGCCTCGAGCGCCGCCCTCACGCGTGCGAGCGCCTCTACCGGTTGCTCGACCGGCATCACTCCCTCGGCGAGGACGAAGCGTGCGCCGAGCTCGCAGCGCGCCCAGGCCAGCACAGGGTCCCACGCCGCGCGCTGGCGCATGGCGAGCTCCTCATTGCTGGGCGCGCGGTAGCAGAGGAGATCGCTCGCGGCGAAAGCGCGAATATCGTCGGCGACCTTCGCCGCCTCGTCGGCCACTCCATCGATGACCGTATTGGCAATGCGGGTGAGCGGCATCGTCGCCGGATCGATGCGCTCGCCCTGGGCGGCCCACTCCCCGGCGATGGCCTCGGCAAGGGCCCGGGAGGGCACCGCAAAATCGCGCTTGCCAGGCGTCTTGACGCGCCGGCCGTCGAGCAGAATGCGGTAGGCTCGGTCGGCCCCTTCGACGGTCGCTGCCTTGTAGAAGCGCTTCGGCAGCGGTGGCCGCAACGCCTCCCGGCCCGGCATCTCCGTTTTGCCCGCGCCCTCCCGCTCGTCGCGGTCGGTCATGGAATGGCCTCGAGATCGAGGAGGAGGGTGTCGAGCGTCCGCGCAAGATGAGCGCTGTCTCGGGCGACGTCCGCGGCGCCGGCCTCCATCAACGCCCGCGGCGGATGATAACCCCACGCCACGCCGAGAGCGTGGGCGCCGGCGGCGCGACCCATCTCCATGTCGAACGTCGTATCGCCGATCATGACCGTGCCGGCGGGCTCCGCGCCAACCTCCGCCATGGCGGCACGGACCATCGAGGGGTCGGGCTTGGAAGGATGCGTGTCGGCGGTCTGTATGGTCGCGAACAGCGGGGCTAGGCCTTCCCGGGCAAGGACCGCGTCGACGCCGCGCCGGGACTTTCCGGTCGCAATCCCCAGCACCACGGACTCGCGGGCCGCTAGGCTGAGAAGCGCCTCGCGCACGCCGGGATAGAGCGGCTCGTGATGGTCGGGCCGCCGGCGCCGCTCGGCAAAGGCCGCCTTGTAGGCCTCCGAGAGCTCGACGACGGCCGGCGCATGCGCGGCCTTACCCAAGAGCCGTGCCACGGCCGTCGTGAGCGAGAGCCCGACAACGTCGAGCACGGCCGCGCGCGAGGGAGGCGCAAGGCCCGCGCCCCGGAACGCCTCGTCCATGGCCGCGCAGATCGCGTGCTGGCTGTCGACGAGGGTCCCGTCGCAATCGAAGATGATGAGCTTCATGGCGACAGGATAGCATCGGTCCGGCGCAGGAATGAATGCCATAGACCGTGTGCGCCCTGCGTAATCGTAGCCCCAATCCGGTGATTGCCCCGGTCAAGGACGGAGGCGGGAGGCCCCAAGCACCCCAATCACCCCGTGAGCGAGCTAGGAGCGTTGCTCTCCTACGCCCGCGCGTCCCCCGGCTGCCCAGATCACCACACCCTCGAACCGGCATCCGTTCTCGATCTCAACGGCGACACGGCGTCCCCGTCTCAGGCCGAAAACACCATCGAGGCCCACACCGTGTCTCGATATGTCGCGAACAATCCCTTCTTGCACCTCATTGCCGCAGGAAACCCGGGCGGCCATCTTGACGATTTGGCGCTCGTCGCTCCGTCGATTGAGCCAGGATGGAAGGATAAACTCTCCATCGCTGCCGATGTAGGGGCAGCTGCCGTCGCGCACATCGCGCAGCATCTGAAGCAACCCGCCCATCGCCGGACTGACCTCCGCCGGACAACTCTCTCTCAGAGAACGCCCAAGATCGCGCAGCGCTCCGAAGCCGAGCGCGCAGACGTGCCGCCAATGAAGCGACAAATCGTAGAGGTCCCCCCAATCTTGCTTTTCCGAGCTGCCGTCGAAAAACTCGCAGCGCTTGGTCCAGACCGTTCCCCTCTGAACCTCGTCGAATAGCGTATCTATCTCTGCGTGCGCGCCCCCGGCGAAGTGCGGCGCATGCGCCGACAGGAACGAGCGCGCCCTCGTCAAAGACATTTCGCATGGCAAATATCTGAATATGGCGTCGATACCCGAGATCTGCTTGTAGGCGACGACGTTGTTCATCGCGCTGGTCACAAGGATCGCCGAGCTCAAGTTGCCTATGATCTCGGTGCAAAGATAGGTGGTCGCGCTGCCACGCTCTTCACAACCGGGAAAGCCAGTTGCGACGGGAGCATTGACTACTAACTGCATTATTTCCCTCTACGGCTCTCCTCGATCAAAATTACTTTCTTGGTTTCTCGTTGGCAATCTCTGGCGATCAAGACGGTTATAGAAATGGAAAACAAAACGATTGAATTGAGAATTGTGCGCCCCGGCTGTCATTGGAGAGAGCAACTAGGTCGAAGATGATGAGCTCACGCGCGCGCTCAACGCCGCTCCAGTTTTCCGACGCGCCCCGCCTGACTGCTCGCCAAGGCTACGAAGATCCGGCCGCGCCGCTCCGTCTGCCGGTAAAGGTCGTGGCAGATGTCGGCATAGCACCTGCCGCGCCAGCCGGAGAAGTCGCGCTCGACGACCCGCAAGGCCAGTGCCGCAGCGCCGACGATGGAAAGCACAAGGAGGAGTTGGAAGAGCATCGATGCGCGCTCTATCTCCGATCCGCCGGCCGTTCCCGGGCTGCGCTGGCCCCCGTCGTGTTTGTCCGGCGCTGCTCGAGCTTGGCGATGCGCGCCTCGTTGTCCTTGACGATCGTCTCCAGGAGATCGTTCTGGCGCCGCATCTCGACGAGGTGCTCCTCGAGCATCTCGCCATGCGTCTTGCCGCCCTTGCCCGTATAGGCGGACCTGCCGCGTTGCATCATAACGACCCAGACCGCAATCAACAGCAGGACCGGCAGCCAGCCCATCAGCATCGCCGTCCAATTTCCGCCAGTCATCGCCGTCTCCCTCGTGGCTCGGCCAACTCGATTTCGCCCTCAGAGTACTTTGTTGCGTCGAGTCCCAAAAGCGCCCAGGAAGCCAGCATGTGCGGGGGGAGGGGCGCGGTAACGTCGAGTTTTCCACGGCCGGAGGGATGCGGGATGGCGATTCGCCGGGCGTGGAGATGGAGTTTTGCCTCTACGCCCGAATCGGCGAGCACGCTTTCTCCCTCGTATTTGTTGTCGCCGACGATCGGGTGTCCGATCAGCGCCATATGGGCGCGCAGCTGATGTTGACGACCGGTCACGGGCTTCAGCGACACCCAGGACGCCTTGTGCGCGACCCGATCGATCACCGCGTAATGCGTCGTCGCGTGCATGGCCTCCTCCTGCTCGCCCGGACGGGCCTTCCTCACGCGGTCGCCGTCGGGGCCGGAAGCCTTGACGAGCGCGGCCTCTATTCTACCCTGCGGCGGGCGCGGCACGCCCTTGACGAGGGCCCAATAGGTCTTGGCCGCCGACCGCGTCTGAAAGATGCGCCCGAGCTTGGCGGCCGCGTCGCGGTGCTTGGCGACGAGCAGAACGCCCGTCGTGTCGCGGTCGAGACGGTGCACGAGGCGAGGGCGCTCGCCGAAGCGGTCCGCCATCGCCGCCAGCATGCCGTCGATGTGGCGCCGCGTTCCGGTGCCGCCCTGCACGGCGAGCCCGAACGGCTTGTTCAGGACGAGGACGTCGTCGTCCTCGTAGAGGACCATGCGTTCGATCGTGTCGCGATCGGCCTGAGACGGCGCCACCGCGCCGGTGGCGCCCGCCCGAGCCTTGAGCTCGCGCACGATCGCCGGCACGCGCACTTTTGATCCCGCCGCGAGCCGCTCGTTGCCTTCGGCACGCTTCGAGTCGACACGCACCTGCCCGGTCCGAAGAAGCTTCTGCAGATATGTGTAGGTGACGTCCGGAAAGCGGGCGCGGAACCAGCGGTCGAGGCGCATGCCGTCCTCGCGCTCGTCAACCTCGATTGTCTCGACGCTCATGGGAGGAAGGGTGAGCCTCGAAATCGGCCTGTGGTCAAGCGTCTCAGCCGCTTGCAGTCCTGCGATTTGCAACTATTCTTATCCGGCGAACGATGGGGATGGAGTTCCCCTTTAACCGCCCTTGTGGGCTGATAACTCCTACCGCGTCGATTAGGCGGTAGGGACCGTTGTTTCCCGAGCCGCCGCAGGGCGGCTTTTTCGTGCCCGCGTGCACGAGAGGGCGCGCCGCCACCGGGAGACGTCATGCAGACCTATTTCTGGATCGGATTGGGAAGCGCGCTCGGCGGCATGGCCCGCTACTGGTGCTCCGGCATGGCCGCCGCTCTCATCGGCGAGACATTCCCGTGGGGAACGCTCATCGTCAACGTGCTCGGCTCCCTCGTCATTGGTTTCTTCTTCACTGTGACCGGGCCGGATGGCCGTTTCCTCGTCGGGACGCTCGAGCGCCAGTTCGTCATGATCGGCTTGTGCGGCGGCTATACGACATTCTCCTCGTTCAGCATTCAGACGCTGACCCTAATGCACGACGGCGAGTGGCTTCTGGCCGGATTGAACATCGGCGCCTCTGTTATCCTCTGTCTCCTGGCGGTCTGGCTCGGGCATGTCGCCGCGGTCCAGGTGAACGCCTTGAAATGGGTGTGATCATGCAAGTCCCCCGCGATGCCGTGCTGCTCCGGATTTTCATCGGCGAGGATGACAAGGCCGGACGCCAGCCTCTCTACGAGGCTATCGTCCTCAAGGCGCGCGAGATGCAGCTGGCCGGCGCTACGCTGCTCCGGGGCCCGATGGGCTTTGGCCGCTCGAGCCGGCTGCATACGACGAAGATCCTTCGCCTTTCTGAGGACCTCCCCATCGTTATAGAGATCGTCGACGCCGAGGAGAAGATCAACGCCTTCCTGCCCGCCCTCGAGGCGATGATGGGCGGCGGCCTGGTCACGCTCGAGAAGGTTCAGGTGCTGCGTTACGGCAACGGCGGGCCCGAGGCACAATAGAGCGTTAGAACCTTGCGGCGGCCCTCACTGCGGCCGCTGGCCGCCCGACAACGGTCCCCCGATCGCCCAGCCGATGGTCCAGCCGACGACAAGGCCGGCGAGGTTCACGGCCATGAACACCATCTGGTTCATGCTTTCGGCATCGTCCGAGCTGTCGAACTTGAACTGAAGCGCCGCCCAGTCCGCGACCGGCCCGCTGAGAAATTTCATGGCGAGGGCTGCCCCGACGATGGCAAAGATGATGGCGACTAGATAGCGCATAGGTCCCTCCCGCGGCCGAGGTGCCGCCCTCCCCTAGCTCGGCAAAGGCGAAGCGTGTGCTATTTCACTTCCCAGAACCAGATCTCGCCCGCGCCTGCGTAGTTTGAATAGTAGCCGAGCCAGGAGAACCACTCCATGAGCCATTTGGCCGAGGAGCGATAGCCGTTCCACACGTCGATGTGGTCGCCGGTGGCCCGGTCGGCGTCGGTCGAGCGGCGCCAGTAGTCCTGGATATAGACGATGCCCGTGCGGCCGAAGATCTTCGGATAGTACTGCGCGGGGTCGGCTCCGGTCAGTTTCTCGGTGGGGCCGATCCCCTCGATCTTGGCGCGAGCGATGGCATTGGCGAGCTGGTTGGCGTTGATGAAGTGCATCATCTCGCGCGAGTGGACGGAGCAGTGAGAGACGCCGGAGAGCTGCGAGGGCTGGACGCCGGCGCGGCGCAGCGCGGTCCCCATGCGTATCGCGCACTGATTGTGGAACACCGGAAAGCCGAGCGGAACGAACTCGCCTTCGAGATTGGTGAGATCGTGCGGAGCGATGCACGGCGTTTGCACGCTCTCGTTGATCGGATGCCCGCGCCAGAGATCGGTGAACTCAATCATGCTACGCACTCCCACTCGGCGGGCATGAGACGTAGACGCCCCCGTTTCCACCCGTCCCGGAACTATAATCTGGCAGGCGCCCGCTTGGCCAGATGCGGCATCACGCGGATTAGGCTGTTGTGATCCTTGGGATTTCCCGGGCCTTGGATTACTTCGGACCCGCCCCTCTCTTTTTCCGCAAGCTTGCCCAATATTCGAGCCGCTTCTTCACCTCGCGCTCGAAGCCCCGCTCGGGGGGATCGTAGAGCTGAGGTCGCCGCTTCATCTCTTCGGGAAAGTAGTTCTGGCCCGAGAAGGCCTCCGGCGCATCGTGGTCATACTCATAGCCCTCGCCGTAGCCTTCCTCCTCCATGAGCCGGGTGGGCGCGTTGAGGATGATCTTGGGCGGCATCAGGCTGCCGTGCTCCTTGGCTGCTCGCATCGCTCCCTTGTAGGCGACGTAGGCGGCGTTCGACTTGGGCGCGGTGGCGAGATAGATCGTCGCCTGGGCCAACGCCAGCTCGCCTTCGGGGCTGCCGAGGAAATCGTAGGTGTCCTTGGCGGCAATCGCCTGGAGAAGCGCGTTGGGATCGGCAAGCCCGATGTCCTCGACCGCCATGCGCACGAGGCGGCGCGCCAGGAAGAGCGGATCCTCGCCGCCGTCGAGCATCCGCGCGAGCCAATAGAGGGCCGCATCCGGATCCGAGCCGCGCACGGATTTGTGCAAGGCGGAGATAAGGTTGTAATGGCCCTCGCGGCTTTTGTCGTAGAGCGGCGCGCGCCGCTGCACGAGCTTGACCAGCCCGGCCCGATCGAGCGGCTTCGCATCCTCCGGCACGGCTCCCAGGACATCGTCGGCGAGATTGATGGCGGCGCGACCGTCGCCGTCGGCCATGCTCTTCAGGGCTTCGCGAGCGTCGGCATCGAGGGGAAGCGCGCGCCCTTCCTCCCTTTCTGCGCGCTCGAGAAGCTGCTCGAGAGCCGCGTCGTCGAGCCGGTTGAAGGTCAATACCATCGCCCGCGAGAGGAGCGCGCCGTTGAGCTCGAACGACGGGTTCTCGGTCGTGGCGCCAACCAGAGTGATCGTTCCGTCCTCCATGTGGGGAAGAAAGCTGTCCTGCTGAGAGCGGTTGAAGCGGTGGATCTCGTCGATGAAGAGCAGCGTCCCGCGACCCTGCTCGCGGCGCGCCTTGGCGCGGTCGAAGGCTTTTCTCAGATCCTGGACGCCCGAGAAGATTGCCGATAGTTGCTCGAACTCGAGCGCCGTCTCGTCGGCGAGGAGCCGCGCGACCGTCGTCTTACCCGAGCCCGGCGGACCCCACAGGATGAGGCTCGAGAGCCGCCCGCCCTTGAGCATGCGCGTCAGCGACCCCTCCGGTCCGACGATGTGGTCCTGCCCCACCACCTCGGCGAGCGACTTGGGGCGCAGCCGATCGGCGAGCGGGCGTGGGGCCGTCTTCTCTAGGCCCGCTGCTTCGAAGAGATTTGTCATGTGCCCAGTCTAGCGGCGGCCCAGGAGCGCGAACAGCACGAACGCGAGCAGAGAAAATCCGGCGCCCAGCATGGCGGTGACGATGCGGAACCGGTTTGCCTCTTGATCCTGGGCCGCCTCGAGAACGACGACCGGCGCGCCGTCCTCGGCCTCTGGCGCGTACTTGATCAGAAGGCCGGGCGGATTGCCGAGCGCTCCCGACTTGAGCTGCTTGGCCAGCACACTCCCGATCGCGCGACGCGCACGCCGTTCGGCTCCCGCACGATCCTGCCAGACGAGATCGACCCACACCGTCTCGCCCGCGCGCGGGCTGAGCGCCTCCGGGCCCCCGTCGACGAGCGCCATCGCCTCCGTGCCGTTCACCATCACGTCGCGCAGGCGCATGGCCTGAGCGAGGGCGATCGCGGCATAGAGCAGGCCCGCGACCACTGCGAACCCTGCGAGCGCCCTGAGGATGCCAATCGTTGAGGGCATCGCGTCGTCCTCTACCCCGGCACCTGAAGCTGCAGGACCTTGTCGCCGCGCTTGACGCCGATCAGCCAGGCCCGCTGTCGCTGCGCCAGCGCCGTCTCGAGACCTGCGACATTCTCTATCGGCCTGTCGCCGATCTGAACGATCATGTCGCCGGTCTGAAAGCCGAGCCGCGCCGCAAGCGAGCCCGCACGTACGGACAGCACGACGACGCCGTTCGTATCGTCGAGCCCCATCTCATCGGCGATGGCCGGCAGAATGTTGGAGACCCTCGCGCCGTCGAGGGGATGCTGGCCGGCAAGGTTGCGCACGTCGTCGCGCCCGGGCTTCGGCGCGGGCGCGAGCTTCAAATTGACGGTCACGGGCTGGCGCTTGCGAATGACGTCGAGGCGCACAGTGTTGCCGATGCCCCGAGTCGTAAGCCGGTACTGCACGCTCCTCTGGTCGATGACCTCGAAGCCGTCGACATTCACGATCACGTCGCCGGCGAGGAGTCCCGCCTCGGCGGCCGGCCCCGTATCGGAGACGCGGGCGACGACGGCGCCTGCGATGCGGGTGAGACCCAGCCCCTCGGCGAGCTCGCGCGTAACCGTCTCGAGCCGTGCGCCGAGCCAGGGTCGCTCGACCTTTCGGCCCTGGGCGGCGCTGTCGACGTAAAGGCGCACGAGGTTGGAGGGGATCGCGAAGCCGATGCCGTGGGAGCCGCCCGACTGGGTGAAGATCAGCGTGTTGATGCCGACGAGCTTGCCGGACATATCCACCAGCGCCCCGCCCGAGTTGCCGGGATTGATGGCCGCATCGGTCTGAATAAAGACCTGGGCGTCCGAGGCGCCGACCTCGGTGCGCGCCAGCGCCGAGACGATGCCGCTCGTCACCGTCTGCCCAACGCCGAACGGATTGCCGATCGCGAGCACCATGTCGCCGACCTCGAGCGTGTCGGAGTCCTCGAGCGCGAGCGTCGGAAAATTCGTGTCTCCGTTCTCGATCTTGAGTATGGCGATATCGTTCTTGTCGTCCTGGCTCACGACCTTGGCGTCGAACTCGCGCTTGTCGGCGAGCGCGATGCGGATCTCCGTCTCGCCGCGCCCCTTGATAACGTGCGTATTGGTGACGACGATCCCGTCGCGCGAGACGATCACGCCCGAGCCGAGCGATCTCTGCACGCGCTCGGAAGGCTGGCCGAACTGGTCGCCGAAAAACTGGCGGAAGAACGGATCATTGGCGAACGGAGAGGTGAATGTCTGCACCCGCCGCTGGACGTAGACGTTGACGACCGCGGGCGCCGCTTTGCGCACGATCGGCGCATAGGAGTACTGCACAATCTCGCGCGAGGGTGGAACCTCGCGCTTCTCGGCCTCAGCCGTCGGATAGCCGGCTGCTAAAAACAAAGTCAGCCCCAAACCGGCTGCCGCCGCGCCGGCAAGACCCCTTCGAACGCTGCGATGCATCGGCTCTCGTCCCTGCCGTTCCCGTAGTGAGCCCCGTATGGAGACATGATACAGAGCGCGGGCCTGAGCAGGAAGGTCGGCAGCGAGCCCGCGCGAAGGCAGGCCGTGATTCCAAGCTCCGACGCGCCGGGAAATGCGGCGCTCGCGGACTAAAGAGGCGGGTTCGGCGATTGTCAGGCCGAAGCGTCTGCCCGCGCCTTCTCCTCCTCGGCGTGACGCGCCTTGTCCTCGGCGCCCTTCACGGAGGTGTCACGATCGACGAGCTCGATCACGGCGCGTGGGGCCGAGTTGCCATAGCGGAAGCCGGCCTTCAGCACCCGCGAATAGCCGCCGGCCCGATCCTTGTAGCGGGGCGCGAGCGTGTCGAAGAGCTTCTTGACCATGTCCTCGTCGCGCAGGCGCGCGGCCGCGATGCGGCGCGAGTTCATGTCGCCGCGCTTGGCGAGCGTGATGTACTTGTCGATCACCCGCTTCAGGTCTTTGGCCTTGGGGAGTGTCGTCACGATCTGCTCGTGACGGATGAGGGCGGCCGCCATGTTGGAGAACATGGCCTGACGGTGACCGCTTTGGCGGCCGAAACGCCGCCCCAGCTTCTTGTGTCGCATCGGTCTCTCTTTCTCTTCCGGTTGTTACGGGGAGGTTCTTCGGCCTCGCCTCGTTAGTTGCGCAGTATGCAGTAGGCGGTGAGGCAGTCGGGACTAAAATCTCTTCACGACTGCCTGCTGCCCACTCCCGACTGCCTAGTACTGGTCCTCGAAGCGCTTGGCCAGCTCCTCGATGTTGTCGGGCGGCCAGTTCGGCACCTCCATGCCTAGGTGCAGGCCCATGCCGGCCAGGACCTCCTTGATCTCGTTCAGCGACTTCCGGCCGAAGTTCGGCGTGCGCAGCATCTCGGCCTCCGACTTCTGGATGAGGTCGCCGATGTAGACGATGTTGTCGTTCTTCAAGCAGTTGGCCGAGCGTACGGAGAGCTCGAGCTCGTCCACCTTCTTCAAGAGCGCCGCGTTGAAGGCAAGCTCGGGGTGGCGCGTCTCCTCGACGGCCTTCTTCGGCTCCTCGAAGTTGATGAAGACGGCGAGCTGGTCCTGCAGAATGCGCGCGGCGAGCGCCACCGCATCCTCGGCCTTGACCGAGCCGTCCGTCTCGACCGTCATCGTCAGCTTGTCGTAGTCGAGGATCTGGCCCTCGCGCGTATTCTCGACCTTGTAGGAGACCTTCTTCACCGGGCTGTAGAGGCTGTCGACCGGGATCAGGCCGATCGGCGCGTCGTCCGGCCGGTTGCGCTCGGACGGCACGAAGCCCTTGCCCATGTCGGCGGTGAACTCGATCCTGAGCTGGGCGCCCTGATCGAGGTGGCAGATGACGTGCTCGGGGTTCAGGATCTCGACGTCGGACCCGGCCTCGATGTCCCCGGCCTTCACCGCGCCGGGCCCCTCCTTCTTGAGCACCATGCGCTTCACGCCCTCGGAATGAAGGCGGAGCGCAATCTCCTTGATATTGAGGATAATGTTCGTCACGTCCTCGCGCACGCCGGGGATCGACGAGAACTCGTGCAGCACGCCGTCGATGTGCACCGTCTTGATCGCGGCGCCTTGCAGGGACGAGAGCAGCACTCGGCGCAACGCATTGCCGAGCGTCATGCCGAAGCCGCGCTCAAGGGGCTCGGCGACGACGGTCGCGACCTTCATGCGATCGCGCCCAGGCGCAATGTTGAGCTTCGACGGCTTAATGAGGTCTTGCCAGTTTTTCTGCAGTACGTTCATCACGGGTGGCCTCGTCATGGTTCGAGGAGCGGCTTCGCCGGAGAGCCGCGGGGATCCGCAAGGGATCAACTCGTAGCGGGAGCCGGGCCTTGCCGACGCTCGGGATCCCGCCTTTCGGCAAAACCTGCGCTAAACGCGCCGCCGCTTTCTCGGGCGGCAGCCGTTGTGCGGAATAGGGGTCACGTCGCGAATGGAGGTGATTTGAAAGCCGACGGCCTGCAGCGCGCGCAGCGCCGACTCGCGCCCCGAGCCCGGGCCGCACACCTCGACCTCGAGAACCTTCATGCCGTGCTCCATCGCCTTCTTGCCGGCATCCTCGGCGGCGACCTGGGCGGCGAACGGCGTCGACTTGCGCGAGCCCTTGAACCCCATGGTGCCCGAGGACGACCACGCGAGCGTGTTGCCCTGAGCGTCGGTGATGGTGATCATCGTGTTGTTGAACGACGCATTCACGTGAGCAACGCCGGACGTAATGTTCTTCTTCTCACGACGGCGCACCTTGGTGCGCGCCGCTTGAGCCTGCTCTTTCGCCATGGTCTAGTAACTCCAATTGCCCGCCGGCAAAGCCCTGTTGCCTCAAGTCGCTTTCTTCTTGCCGGCGATCGGCTTCGCCGGGCCCTTGCGCGTGCGCGCGTTGGTGTGAGTCCGCTGGCCGCGCACCGGAAGCCCTTTGCGGTGCCTCAGGCCGCGGTAGCAGCCGAGGTCCATCAGCCGCTTGATATTCATCGCCACCTCGCGCCTGAGGTCGCCCTCGACCACATGGTCGCGATCGATCGTCTCGCGGATCTGCAGAATCTCGGCATCGGTGAGCTGGCTCACCCGCCGCTCGGCCGGAATGCCGACCTTGGTGCAAATATCCTGTGCAAACTTCGGCCCGATCCCGTGAATATACTGGAGCGCGATCACGACGCGCTTCTGAGTTGGGATGTTGACGCCTGCGATGCGAGCCACTTCTCTCTCCTCGAAGCGGGAGGTGCGCGGGCATGCCGGCGCCTAACCCCTTGTTATTTCGGAAAAAACGCAACGAGATCGGCCCGGCGTTTGCTACCGCTCGGCCCAATCCCACTTTTCCCGGGTCACGAAAACGCGGTGTTGTAGCCCGGCCATAGTCCCTCGTCAACCGTCACCCCGCCATTCCTTCCTTCAAGCGGACGCCGGCAAGCACGTCGTCGAGGGTGCGTGCGACATCCGGGATGGCGGCCATGCCGTCGATCGTGCGCAGCTTGCCCAGCGCAAAGTAGTAGCCGATGAGCGGCGACGTCTCGCGGTAGTAGGCCATGAGGCGCGTCTTCAAGGCCTCCGCGTTGTCATCGGCCCGAACCGTGCCGCCGGCAGCGACCGTCTCGCGGGCGCGGTTCTCAATACGCGAGAGGAGGGCCTCGTCGTTGACCTTGAGTTCGACCACGGCGTGAAGACCCTTTCCCCGCGAGGCGAGCAGCCGGTCGAGGGCCTCGGCCTGCTTCAGCGTGCGCGGGAAGCCGTCGAGGATGAACCCGCCCGCGCAATCGGGCTTGTCGATCCGATCGGCAATGATGCCGATCACGATATCATCCGGCACCAGCCCGCCTCTCTTCATAATGGCTTCGGCCTTGCGGCCGATCTCGGTTCCCTCCTTCACCGCGGCGCGTAGCATGTCGCCAGTCGAAAGCTGGACGAGTCCGTGCCGCTCGGCGAGGTTCTGCGCCTGGGTGCCCTTTCCGGCCCCCGGCGGCCCCAAGAGAATGAGATTCATCTCCGTCCCCGGCTTGTTGCCCCTCTTAACTTGGCCTTCTTGATGAGACCCTCGTACTGATGCGCCAGCAGATGGCTCTGGATCTGCGACACCGTATCCATGGTGACGCTGACGGCGATGAGAAGGGACGTGCCGCCGAAGTAGAACGGCACGGCCGCGTAGGAGGTGAGGATCTCCGGCAGCACGCAGACGGCCGCGAGGTAGATCGCGCCGACGACGGTGATGCGGGTTAGCACGTAGTCGATGTACTCCGCCGTCTTCTCGCCGGGGCGGATGCCCGGCAAGAACCCGCCGTACTTGCGCAGGTTGTCGGCGGTATCCTTCGGGTTGAACACGACGGCGGTGTAGAAGAACGCGAAGAAGATGATGAGCGCCACGTAGACCAGGATGTGCAGGGGCTGGCCGCGTCCGAGCGCTGCGACGATATTTGACAGCCACTCGGGGCCGCCGCCCTGAGCGCTCGTGAATTGCGCCGCCGTGATAGGCAGCAGCAGGAGCGAGGAGGCGAAGATCGGCGGAATGACGCCCGACGAGTTGAGCTTCAGAGGCAGGTGCGAGGCGTCGCCCTGGAACATGCGGTTGCCGACCTGGCGCTTCGGATACTGAATGAGGAGGCGGCGCTGCGAGCGCTCGATGAAGACGATGGCGGCGACCACCGCCAGCATAAGAACGAGGAGGGTCAAAAGAAGGAACGTCGAGATGGCGCCCGTGCGCGCCATCTCGAACAGTCCGACGAGGGCCGACGGCAGCCCGGCGACGATGCCGGCGAAGATAATCAGCGAGATGCCGTTGCCGACCCCGCGCTGCGTAATCTGCTCGCCGAGCCACATCAGGAACACCGTTCCGCCGACGAGAGTAATGACCGTCGTAATCCGGAAGAAAAGGCCGGGATCCGTCACAACCGCCGTGCCCGCGGACCGCGAACCTTCGAGGCCGATGGCGATGCCATAGGCCTGAAATGCGGCCAGGACGACGGTCAGATAGCGGGTGTACTGGTTGATCTGCTTACGTCCCGACTCTCCCTCCTTCTTCAAGGCCTCGAGCTTGGGCGAGATCGAGCTCATGAGCTGGAGAATGATCGAGGCCGAGATGTAGGGCATGATGTTCAAGGCGAAAATCGCCATGCGCTCGACCGCGCCGCCGGCGAAGACGTTGAACATGCCGAGAATGCCCGACGACTGCGACTTGAAGGCCTCAGCGAATGCCGCCGTGTCGATGCCGGGGATCGGGATAAACGTGCCGAGACGATAGACGAGGAGCGCGCCAAGCGTGAACCAGATGCGCTTCTTGAGGTCCTCGGCCTTGGCGAAGGCGCCGAGGTTGAGATTTGCAGCAAGCTGCTCGGCAGCGGATACCAT
>CAVUEM010000013.1:0-80753 GCA_963740475.1 uncultured Alphaproteobacteria bacterium
TGACACTCGCGCGCTCAGCCCGAATAAGCCGCGAGGCGGTATCGGTATCGAGCAAGAACTCAGCCACGCCGACGCCTCGGTCTCGTTAGCGGATCGCGCATGGCGTCCTCAAGCTGATCACGGCCCGCCATAAGTTTGTCGGGCAGAGCCAACGTGTGCACCCAGTCGAAATACTCCTGCCAGGATTGCATCGGTTTCGAAATCACCACATCGCCCGTCACAGGATCGCGCCGGATATCAACTTCATCGCCTTCGAACCGAAATTCAGCGGGGAGCCGAATGGCCTGACTGCCTCCGTTCATGAACAGCTTTGCCTTTGGCATCGCCACCTCCATTGCATGTATATATGCTACGTATATACTTCGGTTCAGATCCACGTTCAAGGTTTCTGATATTGGCACAACTGGTTGCAGTCTTGCGTCTCAGCCGCAAGTCGCGTGAGGCGACAGCGCAAAGCCTTGGCCTGATTGTTTAAAGAATCCGCTGCCCTGACGAAGGCAGGCTGCCTGAAGTTTGACAGAGACCGGGATATCCGCTCATGGCCGCGAAACTTGGATCAGCGCGCTGCCCAGCAGCTTTTTGACCGCTCAGGCCAGGACGCCGCGGCGACGATGAGTGCGTCCCAGAAAGAGAGCCGTTGACGCTCCTCAATCTCGGAGGCGCTCAGGACACTCTCGGGTGTATTAGCTTCCAAATGCCAAACGAGGACGCGCAATGATGGATCGTGCCGCGGACGGCGTGATCGGATTGCTCATCTTGGCCGCCCCGTTGACATAAAATTCCTGAAGGACCTGGCTGCTGAGCAGGCCTATCTTCAAGTGCCACAGTTTCCTGAAGGAGATCAGCCGCGATCGCATGCTTGCGCCCCGCATCGAGGTCGTTAAATCAGGACGATCGTGTCGACAAAAACCCAAATCGCTCATGCACCGTATCGCGGCCGGCGGGCCGCCCACCTAGATGACGTCCGTTGGCAAGTTCGTGGAGCGCCTGATCCTTGGTAGCAGCATATCGGTCCGCGTCCGTGACGAGGCGACACAATCCGTCGGCAAGCAGCTGGCTAATTGATGTCCCACGTTTGGCGGCCACGAGCCGCGCCTTGCGCAAGAGGTCCCGATCGAGGGTGAGGACTCCAAGGCGGGTAGATCGCAGTCGAACGACCCATCACAGCGGCTAATTGAGTATTTGTTTGTCGCTCTGACCAACTCCGGGACGAGGCCTGGCCCAACCGGCTCGCTGCTGACACCGCGCCGCGCCTACGGGACGGCGAAGTTCCGCGGCTCGCCCGTGAAGGATAAGAAGATCACGCCGTATATCCTGTCTGGGACAAGAGCGAGCGCGAGGACGAAGACGTACTATCAGCGCAACGACGATACGCCAGTGACCGTGTGAGCGTGTTCCGCGCGCTCTCCCGTCCTGCTCGACGTAATACGCGCTATGCGCTATAGTGACCGCATCCTCTGGATCGATGCGAGCTGTCCGTTGACTCCAACAGTCATAGTCGCGGAAGACGACGAAGAAGCAAAGGCACTGCTTACAAAGGCGATGCTCGCCTATTGCCAGGAGACCGGATTCAGTTCTTTGAGCTTCGCGGCAACTGGGCTTGTTCACCTTGCTTTGGCGTTTTATCGGATTGATCGTGACGCGGCGATCCAATACACGGAGGCGGTTCTTGATTTGCTTAGGGCAGGACCATCGGACCAGGTCAATAGATTTGCTGCCGAGAAGAAACGCATGGAAGCTTTTATTCGCCTTAAGGAAATCTACGCCGCTCAGTGCGAAGCAAGTCAACCTTGAGTGTCATTGGGAGCGGCTACGACCCTCAGATGAATAAGTCGGGTCGGTCAGTGAGCCGCCAGCATCAGATGCGGCAGCTCCTGGTCCTCAATGACGGTGTAATAAAACTCACTTACCAGTTGGCCAGTTGGGTCGAGATTGCCGACAGATCCGGGCCGGCGCGGTCGCGGCAACGTCTGACGCGGACGTTTAGGTGAGTGTCCGGTATCCGCGCTCGAGAGAAGCCTCGCGTTCAAGACCGATCGAATGTCGCCGACGTACAGTCGGGTCGAAGGTATGACCGCTCTCGGGTGTGAAGCTGCCGCGTCTCACGCATGGGCTCAATTCAAGCAATCGGCGTTCGGTCATGCGCGAACGCTCGCCCGATGAGCGAGGTCTGTCGAAGTGGGCTCGCCAGAGAAGAAGAGCCCCGGCTTGTAACCGGGGCCCTTGTATCGGGAGTGTGCCATTGAGGGCTGGCACAGCAAAGGGTGTAAGTCGATTCGCCACTGGTTGAGGGCTATGCGGAGTCGAGTCCACAGGTGAGTGGGTGTCAGCCGGCAGATTGGGAGTCCGAAAAGGCCATTTCGCACCATCAATGACGACCGCAACCATCGCTCACATTCGTGGCGGCCTCGGGCGACGTGGTCGAATTAAAAGATCACGGCAGCATCCGTGCTAACTGGGACTCGGTCGAGATCTGGACGGTGCGGGAACGCCCGCCGATCGAGTTCTAGATGCAACTGAAGGCCGCTAACGTCGCGGAGGCTGGCCCGTCAGAAAAGGATACAATGATCAGCAGACTGATCAGCTGACTACTTTTGGCAAAACGAACCCAATTTTCCTTGCCACGAGCGAAAGGGTGACTGCCGCCGTGGTCGAGGCCCCCGGCCGTCCTTGAGCATTTTGGCAGAACGAACCCAATTTCACGTGGGAAAACAGCGGCCCCGCGCCCAAGCGCGGCGACGCCTGTCATCGGGCTTGACGATAGGCTATGCCTGGCGCGCGGTCGTGAAAGCTTGCGGATGCGGGGACGCGAGTGCCGGCGGACCTTGAGACGGCGGTCATCGGGGCCGGAGTAGCGATCCAAGTGAGGCCCACTGCGGTAGCTTTGGCAAAACGAACCCAATTTGCTGCATGACAGTGGACGTTGAGACGGTGGTCATCGGGGCTGGCGTGGTCGGTCTTGCGATCGCGCGCGCCCTCGCGCTCGGAGGCCACGAGGTGCTCGTTCTCGAACGCCACGGGCAGGTCGGGAGCGAGGTCAGCTCGCGCTCGAGCGAGGTCGTTCACGCGGGACTCTACTATCCACCCGCGAGCCTAAAGGCGCGCTTCTGCGTCAAGGGCAAGGAGCTCATTTACCGGTTCGCGGCGGAAAACGGCGTCCCTTGCCGACGCTACGGCAAGCTTCTCGTCGCCACGAGCGAAGGCGAGATCGAGGTGCTGCGGCGCATTCAGGCGACGGCCGAGCGCAACGGCGTCGGCGACCTCGTCTATCTCGATGCCGCGGAGGCGCGCGCTCTCGAGCCCGAGCTTGCCTGCGTCGGGGCCTACCTTTCGCCCTCGACCGGCGTCATCGACAGCCATGCGTTCATGCTCGCGCTCGAGGGCCACCTACAGGGCGCAGGCGGCTCGATCGTCCTCTCAACGCCGGTGAGCCGAGATCCGCAGGGACGCCGGCGGCGATTTCGAGCTTGCGATCGCGGGCGCAGAGCAGCCGCTCACCTCGCGCAACCTCGTCCTTGCCGCCGGTCTCGGTGGGAGCTGCCCTCGGCCGGTCGCTCGGTGCGGCCGGAGACTATCGAGTGCCCGAAACATATCCGGCCAAGGGCCACTACTTCATGCTCACGGGCAAGTCGCCGTTCCGCCATCTCGTCTATCCCGTGCCGCAGGGTGCGTGGCTCGGCATTCACCTGACACTCGACGTGGGGGGGCAGGCGAGGTTCGGCCCCGATCTCGAATGGAAGGACGAGATCGACTATGCGTTCGAGGACGAGGCGGGCGACCGGGCGAAGACCTTCGAGCGGGAGGTGCGCCGCTATTGGCCGGGCCTGCCCGCAGGCGTCGCTTCAGCCGGGGTACACGGGAATTCGTCCCAAAATCTATCGCAAGGGCGAGCCCGTGCCCGACTTCGCCATTCACGGGGCGGCGGAGCACGGCATCGAGCGGCTGGTGGCGCTCTATGGGATAGAAAGTCCGGGTCTCACCTCGAGCCTCGCCATCGGCGAGCATGTGGCGGGCATGCTCGCTGCCGTGCCTTGAGATCGTTAGCCCAAGGAAACGCGCTTCTCATCGACCTTCCCGAGCGGGCAGCGCTAGTCTGACGATCGCGCAAGAGTTCCTCGCGCATGCCCACGTCAACGACACATCTTTTTCGGGCGCGAGCCATTCGCCGGCCTCGTCGCGGCGATCTTGACCTCCGTTACGGCAGCCTGCGGCAATGAGGATCGCCGCGACCTGCCGCGCCTCGATGCCGAGATCGACGCAAACCTCCGTGTCGGGCATTTCCTCGGGGGCCTATATGGCCGGCCAGTTCGAGATCGCCCATTCGCGTCTCGTCAAAGGCGCGGCCATCATCGCCGGTGGACCCTATCGGCTGCGCGGAGAGCTTGTATGCGGATCTCATGCCGGGGCCGGGCGTGGCGTTTCTCAATCTGTCGAAGGCTGTCAACGGCTGCATGCTGAACGCGCTTGCGCTGTGGGGGGTGCCGAACCCGCCGATGCTCGCCGACAAGGCGAGGCGGCTTGCCGAGGACAATCGGATCGATCCCATCGCGGACGTGCGCGACGATCGCGTCTATCTCTTCTCGGGGACCGAGGATCACACGGTCGTGCCCGCGATCGTCGACGCGGCGGCGGAATTTTACACGAGGCTCGGGCTCCCGCCCGAGAACCTCAAGAAAGTCGTGAGCCTGCCGGCCGGCCACGCGTTCGTGACCGACGCCGAGGGGCTCGCGTGCTCGGCCTCCTCGCGCCCCTTCGTCGTCGATTGCGACTACGATCAGGCCGGCGATCTGCTCGCCCACATCTACGGGGCGTTAAATCCGCGCTCAGACGCCCCGTCGGGCGCCTTCGTCGACCTTCGATCAGCGCCCGTTCACCGAGGGTCTCGACACGCATGGGCTCGCCGACGAGGGCACCGTGTACATTCCGACGGCGTGCGCCACATCTGAGCGCTGCCGGGTTCACATCGCCTTTCACGGCTGCGCGCAGAACAAGGAGGCGGCCGGCGACGCCTTCGTCCGCGACACGGGCTTCGCCCGCTGGGCCGATACCAACAGGCTCATCGTGCTGTTCCCGCAGGTGGAGACGAGCGCGATCAATCCGCAGGGATGCTGGGACTGGTGGGGCTATACGGGGCGCGCCTATCTGACGCGCGAGGCGCCGCAGATTGTGGCTGTCCATCGCATGCTCGAGCGCTTGGGTGCCCCGAGATCGGGCTCCTCATGACCGTCGTTACGGCCTGCCGCGCGGCCTTGTTGAGTCGGTGCAGAAATCGCTTCTGGTGTGGCGGCGGCCTCGGCTAATCTCATGGCGCCGATGGGAAAACACGACAGATCGAGCGATTGCCGGGATGGGCCGGCGCACCGCGAGCGAACCTCGTCAGCATGCGATACGCGACCGTAGCCGCGCCGCGGCTTCCGCGAACCGGCGATGGGTCGCTTGTGCCCGCCGCGATCGAGGGTTTTGCAGCCGTGGCAGCAATCCTGATGCTGACCGCGGTCGTCCTGGCGCCGTGGTTCGAGCAGACCAACGCGCCACGGGGTACGCAGGCTGCCGGCTCTGGAGCGGCCGACGGGGCCTCTGCCGCATGGCGGCCGGCTGGACGGGAGACGGTCGTCAGCGGCTACGTGGGGGCGCCCTACTACTATCGCAGCAACGTCGAGATCAAGCGGCCGAACGGCACGGACCTCGAGCTCAAACGCCTCGGCTGGGACGGCGATGCGCTCTATTTCCCGATCGACGGCGGCGTGCGCGCCGTCCGCTGGTCGGGCTCGGCCGGGCTCATGATCGACTTCCTGCACAACAAGGCGATCGCCCGGCTCGGCAAGGGAGCGCACGGCCGCAGAATTGAGAACGGCGTCATCGAGGACGTCGAGACGGCCGGCACGCTGAAAGGGCAGCCCGCGCCGTCGCCGCTGCGCCTAACCGATTTGTTCGATCGGCTCGAGTTCACGCACGGACACAACGTGCTTCTGCTCACGGGTCTCGCGCGGCTCGCCCCGCTCACGCCGCGCATTAGGCCCTATCTCGGCGTCGGGGCCGGCGTGGCGGTGCCCCACGTCGAGGTGTGGTTCGCCGGGCGAGAGTGCAAAGAGCAGGACCCACGAATACCAATACGCGGGACCCGCGGCGCAGCTCGTGGCCGGCCTCGAGCTGCGCGTCGGCCGCGGCTCCTACTTCGTCGAGTACAAGTTCATCTGGGCCTCGCTCAGCGGCGCGCTCACTGGCGGCCGATCCTGGTCGCTCAAGGATCTCAAATCGCCGTGGCTGCCCCGCTGGCTCGTGGAGCCGTTCGTGGGGCTCACGGAGATGCCGGGCGACCTGTGGCGCCAGCTTGCGCGCTGGCGGAGCGGGCAAGCCCCGAAGGAGGGCACTTTCGCGACGTCTCTGTCGTTGCATGAGGTGGTGATTGGAGCCGGATACGTGTGGCCGGGCATCGCTCCGGCCGCCCCGCGCTGATCGTATTGCCCCCTCGACTGGCCGGCCGTGGCGCCTCAGAACCGGCGCAGGAGGCGCTCGAGATAATCGAGCTCGACCGGTGGGCGGGTCGCCTCGCCGAGGCGCCGGCGCAGCTCCTCGAGGATCTCGCGCGCCCGCTGGATATCGATCTGGTCGGGAACCTTGACCGACGTGCCGAGATCGGGCCCCTGCGAGCGCTGCGGGCGGCCCAAGGGATCGCGCGGCGTATCACCGCCCTGGCCGTAGCGCTGGGGCATGTTGCGCAGCATCTCCTGGGCCATCGACTGCGCGCCTTGGCGCATCTGATCGAGTGCCCGCGATTGTTCCTCGACCGCCTCTTCGAGATCGCCCTGCTCGAGGGCCTGCTCGGCGCTTTCCATCGCCTCGCGCGCCGTGTCGAGCTCGTTTGACGAGCCCCCGCCCTTCTCCTGAGCTTCTGCTGCAGCTGGCCGAGTCGCTCGCGCAGCTCGCGCTGGCGCTCGCCGAGCTGGCTCAGGCCTTCTTGTCCTTCCTGGCCCTGGCCGAGCTGGTCGCCTTGTCCCTGCTGGGCTTGACCACCCTGCTGGCCACGCTGCCCGCGCTGCGCGCGCTGACCCTTGCCTTGCGGCGCGCCGCCCTGGCTCTTCTGGCCGTCCTCGCTGCCCATGCCCTTCATGCCCGGCGGCGGCTTCTGGCCCTGCCTTGGTCGCCCCCGCGCTGCTCCTCGAACGTATCGTCGAGCAGCTTCTGCTGGTCGCCGACCATGTCGCCGAGGTCGTCCATCATCTGCATCATTTCGCGATTCTTCTGAGCCTCGGCTTCGCTCATCCGGCCGGCCTGCATGCGCTCCATGAGGTCGCGCATTTCCGACAAGAGCTGCTGGGCCTGCTCGCGCGAGCCGTTCTTCGCCATCTCCTCGAGATTCTTCATCATGCGCTCGAGGTCCTGCTGGGAAAGGATCTGCTGCTGGCTGTTCTGGCCTTCGGGCGGCGGCTCGCCGTTCTCGCCGTTCTTCGCTGCGAGCTGCTTCATGTACTCGGCGAGCGCCTGGCGCAACTCTGCCATGAGGCTCTTGATCTCCTCGTCGGAGGCGCCATTCTCGAGCGCCTTGGCGAGACGCTCCTGCGCGTCCTTGAGCGCGCGCTCGGCGTCCGACAGGCTGCCGTCCTCGATCCTCAGCGCGATGTGCCAGAGCTGCTCGACGACGCTCGCCATCGCGGCGCGCGAGCGGTCGTCTTCGAGCCGGTGATAGACCGATCTCAAGCCGAGGTAGACGCGCAGGTCGTCGATGAAGTCCTCGGGCTCGAGCGTCAGCGCATCGAGCGCCGTCATGACCTGGTCGCGATAGCGCGGGTCGTCGAGGAGCTTGCGCCGCTGCTCGATGACGGCTCGCGCCAAGGGCTTCGTGAACTTGCGCTCCGGCAGGATGAGCTCGAGAGGCACGCTGCGTCCCGTCTGTCCGGCCACGTCCTTGACCTCGAGCGTCATGCGCACCTTGAGGCCGGCCCAGGGATGGGAGGCAAACTCGAAATAGGTGAAGGCCTCGGCCACCTTGGCTCCGGCCTGAGGGAGGCGCAGCGTGAGCTGCGGTGGCCGCTGCAAGGGCGGGCGCGGCCCCTTGGGACGCTCCGCGGCGGCCCAGCTCTTTGCGGTATCAGGCTCAGTCGGCGCCAGCTTCTCGAGCTTCACGTCGCCCGACGCTAGACCGTAGTCGTCCTCGGCCTTGTAGGTGAGCTTCATGGAGCCGCGCGGCGTGACCTCAGGCGGCTTGCTCAAGGAGATCAGCGGCACCTTGTCGGGAATCACGTCGAGCTGCCAGGCCGCGACCGGGTGCTTGCCGAGAAGGGCGCGGATCGCCGTCGAGCGTTCGAGCACGTAGCGGATCTCCTGAACGCCATGGGCATCGGTCTTGCCTTCGGCCTCGATGAGCTTGGGCGCTGTTGCCGACGGGAGCTCGAGCGCCAGTCGCTCGGAGCCGGCGCCGGTCGCGCGCACGATAACGACGCTCTTCTCGGGGACCTCCTGCGACTTGCCGGCCGCGGCCGCGGCCTTGCCGAGGGGCGCGGCCCCGTCCGAAAGCATGACCGGCGGACGCCCCGTATAGGCCGGCGGCGTGACCCAGGCATCGAGGCGGGCTTCGGCCAGCGTTGCCGCTGACGCGAGGCGAAACGCCGAGCGCAGGCGGTCGAGTACGCCGTCGCCGGCAAGCGCTGTAAGCAAGAGCACGAGAATGAGACCGAGGGCCCTCAATGCGAAGGGGTCGAACCGGTCCGTGCGCGGATGCGGTCCGCCGGGCTTCAGGCGCGCGAGCAGCGCCGCCATGCGCGCGCGATGGGCCTGCCAGAGGCTGCGCGTGGCCGGGTCGGCAGCCGACGCCGTGAGCGTATCCTCGTAGGAGGAGGCCGGACGATGGGGCACGCCCGAGACGCGCTCGATGCGCCGGATGGCCTCTGCGCGCGAAGGCCAGGGGACGCGTGCGGCATAGACGATTGCCGCAATGAGGGCGGTCGCAAAGGCACCGAGTAAAGCCAGGTGCACGCCGTCGCCGAGACGGGCCCAAAGGCCGACATAGGAGAAGACAAGAAACAGGCCGGCAATGCCGAGGATGATCCAGACCCGCAGCCACAGCTCCTCGAAGACGGCCGCCAGCTTGGCGAGCCGCACCTTGCGCTCGAAGGCCCGGTCAGACGCCTCTCGGCTCGTGTCGTTGGCCATTGGCAAAGCCTAGCACGTGCGTAGCGGTCCGCATCATTAAACGGAATTCATGAAACGCAGGGGCAGGGCATAAGTTGCGGGGATAAATGCGTGGTGAACTGGGCATTTATCCGGCGAGCCAGGGGGCGATGCTGTCGAGGCCGATCAGCTCCTCGTAGGTCTGGCGTGGCCGGACGACGGCGAAGCTTTCTCGATTCACCAAGACCTCGGGCACGAGGAGGCGGGAATTGTAGGTGGACGACATGACCGCCCCGTAGGCGCCGGCGGTCATGATCGCCATGAGGTCGCCGGCTTCGAACGGCGGCAGCGGCCGGCGCAGCGCCAGGTAGTCGCCGGTCTCGCACACGGGCCCCACGACGTCCTGCAGGACCGACGGTTGCGCGGCGCGCGCCTCATCGACGGGCCAGATGTCATGATGGGCCTCGTAGAGCGTCGGACGGATCAGGTCGTTCATGGCCGCATCGACGATGGTGAAGACGCGGTCGGCGCCCTCCTTCGTGTAGATGACGCGCGTGACCAGGATGCCGGCGTTGGCGACGATCATGCGCCCGGGCTCGAGCACGAGGCGCGTCTCGAGATCGCCGAGAGCCGCCTTGGCGAGGGCGGCGTACTCGTCCGGGTGCGGGGGCAGCGGGTCGTCGGTGCGATAGGGCACGCCGAGGCCGCCGCCGATGTCGAGGTGGCGGATGGTGTGGCCCTCGCGGCGCAAGTCGAGGACGAGGTCGCGCAGGAGCCGGAACGCGTCGCGGAAGGGAGCGAGATCCGTGATCTGGCTGCCGATGTGCATGTGGACGCCTTCGGCGCTGAGGCTAGGGAGGCGGCGCGCGGCGGCGTAAAGGGCTGGCGCGGCGAGATAAGGCACGCCGAACTTGTTTTCCGACTTGCCGGTCGAGATCTTGGCGTGCGTGCGGGCGTCGACGTCCGGGTTGACGCGGATGGCCACGCGCGCGCGCCGCCCGAGACGCGAGGCGATCTCGCTCAGGGCCTCGAGCTCGGCCTCGCTCTCGACATTGAAGGCGAGGATGTCGTGCTCGAGCGCGAAGCCAAGCTCATCGCGCGTCTTTCCGACGCCGGCGAAGATGATCTTCTCGGGGCCGACGCCGGCCGCAAGCGCGCGACGCAGCTCGCCCTCGGAGACGACGTCCATGCCCGTGCCGAGCCTGGCCAAGGTTTTCAGCACGGACTGGTTCGAGTTGGCCTTGACGGCGAAGCAGATGAGCGCGTCCTGGCCGTCGAAGGCCTGCGCCAGCACGTTCACATGGCGCTCGAGGGTCGCCGTCGAATAGCAGTAGAACGGCGTGCCGACATCGGCCGCAAGCCGCGCGAGGCTCACGGCTTCGGCGTGGAGGACGCCGCCCCTGTAGGAGAAGTGGTGCATGGAAGGGTCGTGCTTCTGCGTGTTGGCGCGAGCGGACTTGGGTCGAGCCCGCGCGGAGAACCGGTCAAGACGGAAGCACTACCTGATGAGGCCGTCCAGGATAAACCCCTTGTGGGGTTTCGGGGCGTCCTCCGGGGCCTTGCCCTGGCCCGAGTTGGCGTCCGCCGTGGTCGCGGCTTTGGCCTCGGGCGGGGTCTCGAGCGAGCCGCGCACGCCGCAGCCGGCGAGCACCAGCGCCAGGGCGGCGGCAATCATCACGCTCTTCGCTGCGCTCTTCATCGGCAAACGGACCTACTTCCCCCATCGCCCTCTGGGCGCTCCGCATGCGCGCGGGCACTTTGTCCCCCTATCTAGCCCCTGCGGCGCTCCTTTTCCAACCGCTTGATCCATGCGCGGGCCATTTTTGCGACGTTCTGTGGCGCGGTTCCCCCATAGCTCCGCCGGCTTTTCACTGAATTTTCAACGGTGAGCACCGAGTAAACAGCGTTCGTAATCCGCGGCTCGACCGCCTGCATGACGGAAAGCGGCAGCTTTTCCAGCGTGAGTCCCCGTTCCTCCGCTGTCCGCACTATCGATCCGGTGACGTGATGGGCGTCGCGGAACGGCAACTTGAGCTCGCGCACGAGCCAGTCGGCAAGGTCGGTCGCGGTCGAGTACCCCCGGTCGGCGGCGGCCCGCATGGCGGCGGGGCGAGGCTCCATGTCGGCGACCATGCCGGTCATGGCCGCGAGCGCGAGCCGCAGGGCGGCGAGCGCGTCGAAGGCCGCCTCCTTGTCCTCCTGCATGTCCTTGGAATAGGCGAGCGGCAGCCCCTTCATGACCATGAGGAGGGCCTGGAACGCGCCGGCGATGCGCCCGGTCTTTGCGCGCACGAGCTCGGCCGCGTCGGGGTTGCGCTTCTGGGGCATGATCGAGGAGCCGGTCGTGAACTTGTCCGAGAGCGCGACGAAGCCGAACTGCGAGCTCGTCCACAGCACGATCTCCTCGGCGAGGCGCGAGAGGTGCACGGCCGTGATCGACGCGGCGGCTAGCGTCTCGAGCGCGAAATCGCGGTCGGACACGCCGTCGAGCGAGTTGGCCGTCGGCCGGTCGAAGCCCAAGGTGCCGGCGGTCCTCTTCCGGTCGATGGGGAACGAGGTCCCGGCGAGCGCCGCCGAACCGAGCGGGCACTCGTTGAGCCGGCGGCGCGCGTCGGCAAAGCGGCCTTTGTCGCGGGCGAGCATCTCGACATAGGCGAGCAGATGGTGGCCGAACGTCACCGGCTGCGCGGGCTGGAGGTGCGTGAAGCCCGGCATGATGGTCGCGGCATGGGTCAATGCCTTATCCGCGAGGGCGAGTTGAAGCGCGGTGAGTCCTTCATCGAAGGCGTCGATCTCGTCGCGTACATAGAGGCGGAAGTCGGTCGCCACCTGGTCATTGCGCGAGCGCGCGGTGTGCAGCCGACCGGCGGGCGCCCCGATCAGCTCCTTGAGCCGGCTCTCGACGTTCATGTGCACGTCCTCGAGCGCGCGCGAGAACTGAAACGTGCCGGCGTCGATCTCGGCCGCGATCTGGTCGAGCCCGCGTGTGATCTCCCGCGCATCCGCCTTCGTAATGATGCCGCAATCGGCGAGCATCGCCGCGTGCGCCTTGGAGCCGCGAATGTCCTGGGGAGCAAGCGCCTTGTCGAAGCCGATGGAGGCATTTATCTCCTCCATGATCTCTGCGGGCGAGGCGCCGAAGCGGCCGCCCCACATCTTGTTGGCCGGTTTGTCGGTCATGGGGAAGGGCCCTCCAGAGTTGGCCCTCGGGACTTGGAAACGATGATCGAGAAGACGAAAATCGCCGAACGCCGCCCGTTGCCGATCGGTACTCTGCTCGGGGTAGCAGCGATTTCTGCCGTTCTCGGATTTGGGGCGGTATACGTCAGCTATGGGCCGCGTGACAATGCCACGGTTCAGGGCTCGGCGCCCTCCGCCCGCGAGACCTCCGTTAACGAAAACGTCGGCACGGGCAAATTGGCGGCCTTCGTGTGGAAGAAGGCGCCGGAAGCGCTTCCCGACATCGCGTTCGTCGACGGGACGGGCGCCCCGCGCTCGCTCAAGGATTTCCGCGGCAAGACCGTGCTCTTGAACCTGTGGGCGACCTGGTGCGCCCCCTGCCGCGAGGAGATGCCCTCACTCGACCGGCTGCAGAAGGAGGCGGGCTCCGACGCGTTCGAGGTGGTGGCGCTCGCGGTCGACCGCGGGGGCGTAGAGTCCGCCCGCAAATTTCTCGACAGCGTCAAGGTCGAGAACCTCAAGCTTTATGCCGATCCGACGACCCGCGCAGGTCCCACTCTCAAGACCATCGGCATGCCCACCACCATCCTGATCGACAAGGAGGGCCGCGAGCTCGGCCGCCTTCCCGGACCCGCGGCCTGGGATTCGGCGGAGGCCAAGAACCTGGTCGAGGCCGCGCTGCGATAAAGCCTACGCGAAGCGCGCGATCAGCGTAGTCGCGAGCAGGAAGATGCCGCCGAAGAAGAAGAGCGCGTTGAGTCGTGTCGCTTTTTCGTGCGCGCGTACGCGGAGCTGGAAAGCATTGAGTTCGGCGAGCTTCTTGTCGATCGCCTCGAAGCTCTTGTAGGTGAGCCCGCCGAAGGTCGCGCGACTGCCCTCGATCACGTCGAGGCGCGTCTTCATGTCCTTCACGCTCCGCACGAGCTCGTCTAGCTTGTACTCGCGGCCGTTTCTCAGGCTTTCCTCGAAGGCGTGGAGACGATCGAGCTGATGGGCACTCTCCATGAGCTCCATCACGTTGTGCTTTACGATCTCGCCCTCGGAGTGCATCCGATCGAGCTTGGCCTGAAGCCGATCGAGCTTGATTGCGGTCTCCGCGATGAAACTGTCGCGCGCGGCCCACGGGCCCGCCTTCACGACGCCGCTCTTGTCTCCCGTGCTCAGCACGCATACCCCCGAACTTATTTTTCCGACCCCGCGCCGCGCTGGCTGGCGGACACGACGAGCCTATCGCCGTGCGCTTAATGGCGCGTATTCATATGGTTAATCAGCGCTTTATCCAATGTCCTCAATTGGCACGGGGTGAGCCGCGAGGCCCGGGATTGACAGGCCTCGGGCGCCCGGCGACAACGCGGCGGCGAGCCCGATTTCCGACGACCGCAGGACATACCCCGATGGCCGATGCAACCCTTCAAAAGACGATCGAGGATGCCTGGGAGGATCGCGAGAACCTCACGCCGGCGACCAAGGGCGGCGTGCGCAAGGCAGTGGAGAAGGCGCTCGACCTCCTCGACGCGGGCAAGGCTCGGGTCGCGGAGAAGACGGACGGAAAATGGACCGTCAATCAGTGGCTGAAGATGGCCGTCCTCCTCTCGTTCCGTTTGAACGACATGGCGCTGATCCCGGGCGGCCCCGCGAAATCGTTCTATTGGGACAAGGTCAAGCCCAAATTCCAGGGCTGGAAGAAGGGAGATTTCAAGAAGGCGGGGTTTCGCGTGCTCCCTGGCGCGATCGTGCGCCGGTCGGCCTACATCGCCCCCGGCGTCGTGCTGCTTCCATCGTTCGTCAACCTCGGCGCCTATGTCGATGAGGGCACGATGGTCGACACGTGGGCGACGGTCGGAAGCTGCGCCCAGATCGGCAAGAACTGCCACATCTCGGGTGGCGCCGGCATCGGCGGCGTGCTCGAGCCGCTCCAGGCCGGCCCAGTGATCATCGAGGACAACTGCTTCATCGGCGCGCGCGCGGAGGTGGCCGAGGGCGTCATCGTCGGCGAGGGCTCGGTGCTGTCCATGGGCGTCTACCTCGGCGCCTCGACCACCATCATCGACCGGGCGACGGGGGAAAAGCATTTCGGCCGCGTGCCGCCCTATTCCGTCGTGGTCTCGGGCACCATGGGGGGCAAACCGCTGCCCAACGGCGAGCCGGGCCCCAATCTCTATTGCGCGGTCATCGTCAAGCGCGTCGACGAGAAGACGCGGGCGAAGACCTCGATCAACGAGCTGTTGCGGGACTGAAGGACGGGTTAGGACGGGGGTGCCACATGTACCGCACGCTCGACGCCGACAAGATCATTGCGACGCTCGCGACGCTCGAGCGGCGCATCGGGGAGCGATTTCCGAGATCCGGGCTGGCAAGCGTGAGTACCGACCTCACCAACATCGCCCGACTGACGACCGAGAAGATCGACTACATCGCACGGCCCTATGTGGGGCTGCGAATCCTGACCGGCGTTGTCCTCGCCGCGGGTGCCGCATGGATCGCGTGGCTTGTCCGCGAGGCGCTCAACATGGAAGCCTCGAGCGAGCTCACCAACGTCATGCAGGGGATCGATTCCGGCGTCAGCCTGCTGATCGTGCTCGGCGGCGCAGCGCTGTTTCTCTCCACGCTCGAGAGCCGCTGGCGGCGCGATCAGGCGCTGACCGCGCTGCACGAGTTCCGGTCGATCGTGCACGTCATCGATATGCACCAGTTGACCAAGGACCCGGCGGCGTTCGGCGCCCCGCGAACCTCGTCCTCTCCCGACCGCAGCATGACCCCGCACCAGCTCGTCAGGTATCTCGACTATTGCTCGGAGCTGCTTTCGCTTGCGGGCAAAGTGGCGGCGCTTTACGCCGACAAGCTGCGCGATCCCGTCGTCATCGATGCGGTGGGCGACATCGAGCGCCTCACGACCCAACTCGGCCAGAAGATCTGGCAGAAGATCAACATCATGCATCGGTCGATGGATTTCGCGAAGGAAGCGCGGCACGTCCCGACGCCGCACACGTCACAGGTTTAATGCAGAGGCGACGGATCATCTCAACCGGACGGTCACGCGGTCGACACGGCCCTTGGAATCGACAACCTGTACCTTGACGAAGCCGCGCCCGTCCGGCTGCCACGGGATGTCGCGCCGGTGAGCCTCCGAGCCGATGGGCTTGCCGTCGATCAGCCAGGTCAGCGGCAGCGCCCCGCCCTCCGCCTTCAACACGACGGGCTCCTCCTCGCGCTCCTCGACATCGAGCTCGGCGCGGTCGGGCGGGAAGGCTATCAGCACCGGCGGGTCGAGATAGGCGCCCGAAGCCACGGTGTCGCGGCCGTTGCCGAAGCGCTTGAGCGGCGGTGGCAGGTCGGCGCCTGTCGATCTGATGACGCCTGCTGGCGCGGACTTGAACGCCACCCGCGCACCGATGCGGGCGAAGGCATCGAACAGGATCGGCGCGGCCGCAAGCCGCCCCATCAGGCCGGGCGTCGAGGCGCCGTCGGGGCGCCCGACCCAGACGGCGATCGTACAACGGCCGTCGTAGCCAAGCGCCCAAGCATCGCGATAGCCGAAGGAGGTTCCGGTCTTGTAGGCGATGGCGCCGCCCTTCGTGTTGGGCGGCGGCGGAGCGTCCCGCAGGATGTCGGTCACGTACCAGGCGGCGACCGGGGACAGCAGGCGGCGGCGCTGGGCCTCGGCAGGCGAAGGAGCGGCGGCCGGCTTTGCCTTCTCGTCCCTAACCCATTTGAGGGAGACGGGATCGCCGCCGCGGGCGAGGCCGGCATACATCTCGGTCAGGTCGAGAAGCCGCATGCCGATGCCGCCGAGGGCAACCGCGAGCGTCGGCTCGTTCGCCGCCGGCAGCGCAGTCGCGATGCTGGCCCGCGCCAGGCGACCGGTGAGCTTGCCCGGCCCGACGGCCGCCAGCACCTTGACCGCCGGAATGTTGAGGGAGTTTCCGAGCGCCTCGCGGATCGTGACAGTGCCGTGAAAGTCGTCGTCGAAATTCTGCGGCGCATAGGTGCCGAAGCGCTCGGGTCGGTCCTCGATCAGCGTTTCGGGGTGGGCGAGGCCCGCTTCGAACGCGAGGCCGTAGATCATCGGCTTCAAGGTCGAGCCGGGCGACCGCACGGCCCGCACCATGTCGATGGCACCTTTCCGGTCGCGATCGAGGTAGCCGGCTGAGCCGACGTGAGCCAGCACCTCGCCTGTCGTGTGATCGACGGCGAGGATCGCGGCGGACAGCTTCTGGCCGAGGAGCTTCGTCTGCTCCTCGGCCAGCGTTTCCAGAACCGCCTGAAGGTCGCGATCCAGCGTCAAGCGATGGACGGCGGTGCCGGGCGCGTTGGCGAGCTCGCTTTCCGACAGGTGTGGCGCGAGCTTCGGAAACTCGAGACGCACCATCGGCATGCGCTCGCCCTTGGCGCGGGCGGCTTCGGCCGGGCGCAGCACACCCGCTTCGACGGCGCGGTCGATGACGCGGTCGCGCGCACGCCGGGCGGCGTCGCCATTGCGGTCGGGACGGCGGCTCTCGGGCGATTGGGGCAACGCGACGAGGAGCGCCGCCTCGCCCACCGAAAGATGGCGCGGCTCCTTGCCGAAGTAGGCCAGGGAGGCCGCTCTCACGCCCTCGATGTTGCCGCCGAAGGGGGCAAGTCGCAGGTAGAGGCGGAGTATCTCCGTCTTGCTGAGCTCGGCTTCGAGCTGGAGCGCGCGCGCGATTTGGTGCAGCTTTCCGGCGCCCGTGCGCTCGTGGCGGCCTTCGAGCAGGCGCGCCACTTGCATCGTGAGCGTCGAGCCGCCGGAGATGATGCGGCCATGACGAATTAGCAGCAGGCCGGCCCGAGCCAGCGCGAAGGTGTCGACGCCGCCGTGGTCGTAGAAGCGCTTGTCCTCGAAGGCCATCAGCATGGCGAGATAGCGTGGATCGACCTCGGCCGGGTCGAGCGGAAGACGCCATCGGCCCTCGCTGGTCGTGAAGGCGCGCAGAAGGCGGTCCTCGCGGTCGAGCACGGTGACGGAGACGGTATTCGCATCAGCGAGCGGCAGCGGCCCCAAGCGCGCGACCGCGATACGGAGCGAGGCATACGCTGCCCCTATCAACACAACTGCCGCCACAACAGCGACAACTCCGTAGCGCACCAGCAATTTCCCTCTCCCCGTTCTTTCTCCCCGCAAGCGGGGAGAGGGGAATCCAAAGCTTCGAAGCTTTGACCACATCGCCGCCGCCTCAGTCCTTCGCCGTGACCGAGATCGTGCCTGATGCGGTGCGCGCATAGCGCTCGGGCCGGTACATATCCTCCGCGGTGGCCGAGGGATGGACGAACGCACCCGGTGTCACCGCGCGCACGATATAGGCGACGGTGGCCGTGGCCGCGGGCGCCTGGGCCTCCGTGCTCGTGGCGGCTCCGCCGTCGGCTTCCGGCGCGGTCGTCTCGTCGGTCGCCGACGAATCATCGGACGTGCCGGATTGGTCCTGCTCCTCGGAGTTGCTCGAGCTCGTGGCGGAGAGATTGAAGGCCGCGACGAAGCGGTCGTCGCGGAACTCGGTATGCTCGGGACGCAGTGTGCTCTTGAGCCAGGCGAGCGTCTTGATGTCGCCGCTGTCGACGAGGCGCGGGTTCTCGATCTCGAGGCCGGCAGGTAGCCGGTCGACGAGAAGGACGCGGCCCGCGTCCTCGTCGCTCTCGAGCTTCAGGACCGCGACCAGGCGCTCGTTCTGGGCGATCTCGCCGGCTCCGCCGCTGGCGCTCTTCAGCTCCACCGGCTTGCCGTCGAGCGTGTAGTAGCTGCGCTCGATTTTGAACCCCTTGGACACCGGCGGCTCCGCCGTCAAGGACGCGCCGATCACGGTCACGACCGCGTCGACGGCGGTCTCGCCGTTGTTGGTGATTGTAAGACCCATCTCGAGATCCTCGGGCTTTAGCGAGCGCACGATCGATCCCTGCACGGGAGCGCCGCCGATTGCGAGCGTGGCGGCCTTCGCCTGCTCGCCGAGCGCGTGCGCGGCAAGCAGCATCCATGCCTGCTCCTGGGTCGAGGTATAGCGGCGCGAGATGTAGGCCTTGGCGACGACGTTGACGAGGCGCGGGGCCTCGGCCCTGGCGATGCCGGTCTCGGAGGCGAGTGTCACGAGGGCCGCCCCGTCGCGCAACTGCGAGCCGTAGTCGTCGCGGGCGAGTGGCACCGAGCCCTCGGGTTCGTCGAAATCGGAGAGCGCTGCCTTGAAGGCCTCTTCAGCGCGCACCTTGTCGCCGACCATCGACAGCGCGGCGCCAAGCTGGGCTTTGGCGAGCGGGCTCGAGAAGTCGTCGAGGCGCGTGTCGACGAGGTAGCGCAGCTCGCCGATGGGTGCGCGCCCATTGCGGGCGAGCACGTAGAGCGCGTAGGCGCGGTCCTCGCCGCCGCTCTTGAAGTCCTGACCGTTGGCGGCAAAGTTATTGAGGCGGTCGAGCGCCTGCGTCATCGGCAGCTCACGCACCTCGTAGCCCGCTTCTTTGGCGCGTGTCAGGAAGTCGGTGACGTAGCTCGTGAGCCAGAGATCGGCGCTGCCGGGACCCCAGGAGCCGAAGGCACCACCCGAGTCCTGCATCTCGAACACGCGTGCGATCGCGCCCTGGACGCGCGCCTTGAGCTCCTTGTCGGTGGCAAGTCCCATCTGCTCGGCGACCGCGTTGGCGTAGACGAGCGGGAGGGCACGCGAGACCGTCTGCTCGGCGCAGCCGTAGGGATAGCGGTCGAGGGCGGTCAAGAGACCCGGCACGTCGAGCGTCGCGTTGGGTCCGACAGACACGTTGACGCGCGTGCGGGCCGAGATGAGCCCGGCCAACAGGTCCTTGGAGAGCGTGAGCTTGCCGCCCTTCGGCGCGATCTGGCTCACGGTCGTGCGCTTCACGTCACCGGCCGGCGGTTTCACGTCGAAGGTGAGGCGGCGCTTCACCTCGATGCCGTCGGGACCTGTCACGCGAACGTCGTAGGTATGCAGACCGACCTCGGCCGGCTTGACGGCAATGCGCTCGGCCTTGCGGTCGGAAGCCTTGAGGTCGAGCGACCTCGCGGCGAGGGAGGCGGGAGACGCCGTCGTCTCGTCGACCGATACCTTGTAGGCGCCGGCAGGCCCGTCGACGTTGTGGACGGAGAGATCCAAGCGGGCTTCATCGCCGAGCGTGAGGAAGCGAGGCCCGGAGGCCGTGAGCGCCATCGCGTCGCGCACAATGACGTCGGCCGTGCCGTGGCCGAGCTTGTCCTTGGACCAGGCGACCGCCATGACGCGGACCGTGCCGTTGAAGTCGGGAAGCTGGAAGTCGACGCGCGCCGTGCCGTCCGCTTCGACGCGCACGATCCCAGAGTAGAAGGCGACCGTCTCCTCGACCGGCGGGCTCCCTTGGAGGCCCATGCCCTCGCTGCCGTCGCCGCCCGAGCGGATCGCGCCGCGCTCGGCGCGCATGCCGTCGATGAGGCGGCCATAGAAGTCCCGTATCTCGAGGGCGAGCTGACGCTGGGCGTAGAAATGGAGCTCCGGCGCCGGCACCTGATAGCGGGTGAGGTTCAAGATGCCGACATCGACGGCGGCAACGGTGACGCGCGCCTCCTCGCCCGGGCTCAGTCCGCCGATCTTGACCGGCACCGTGAGCGTGCTCGCGGATTTGATCTTGGCCTCGGGCGTGAGTTCGACCTTCAAGGTTCGCGACGACTGATCGACGCCGATCCATTTGATGCCGATGGCCCGGCCGGGCATGCGCTTCGCGGCTTCATCGATCGGCCGGTAGAGAAGCGCCGTCGCGTAGGCGCCGGGGCCCCAGTCGGCCCCGATCTTGAGCTCGACGTCGCCGCCGCCTTTGGGGATCTCGACTTCCTGCATGCTGATGAGGCCGCTGCCGAGGACGGCCACGAGCGCCTTGCCGCCCTGCTTCGAGGCTATGCGGAACTTGGCCGTGTCGCCCGGCGCATAGCTCGCCTTGTCGAGAGCCACATCGAGCGTCTCCGGACTGTCGGCGGTCTCTTCGCCGGCGTACCAGCCGGCTGTGAAGGCGACGCTCGAGGCGGGGCCGCCGGGCTCGGTGGACGACACCTCGAGCCGGTAGCGGCCGTAGTTCACGTCGGCGGAAATCTGCGCCGGGGCCTCCGGGGCCGCGTCCGCCGTTCCGCTCGCGATCTTGCGGGTGATGGTCTGCGCCTCGTAGTTCCAAGAGCCGTCGCGGCTGTACCACTGCCACGACGTGTCGAGCCGGACGAGCTCCCAGGAGAGCTGGCCCGCCGCGCGCTTTCCGTCCGCGTCGAGGAGCACCGCCTCGAAGGTCGCTTTTTCGCCTTCGCCGAGGGCACTCGCGGTGAAAAGCGGCTTTATGCCGATCCTTGGCGCCTGCATGTCGACAGGGAGCGTGATCTGGCGCTCGATCGTGCGTCCGCCGGGCTCGCGCAGACGCACGATGACGCTGGCTTCGAGCGAGCGGGCGGTCTTCGTCACCGCGGGAAGCGCGACCGCGATGTCGGCCTTGCCGTCGTCTCCGGTCGCAGGCAGGTTTTCGAGCGGCTGGCGCACGGGACTGATCGTCTCGTCGGCCTGGCCGAACTGGTAGCCGGCGTAGCCCTCCACGTCCTTGGCCGAGGGCTTCACGATGATTTCGCCCTCGAGGGCGAGACCCGCGGCCGGCGGTCCGTAGAGGTAGCGGCCGTCGACCTTGACGGTTTTGGTTTCGTCGGGCGCGAGCACGCCCGTTCCTTCCTCGAGGGAGAGATCGAGGCGCTCGGGTACGAAGTCCTCGACGAGGAACGTGACTTGCGTCAGGGGATCGTCCTTGGGATCGGCGTGGAGCTTGGCGCGCCAGGTTCCGGTCTGGGCCGAGCCCGCGAGCTCGAGGTGGAGGGCGCGCCCGCCGAGGTTGTCGTCGGAGAGCGTGTAGCGGCCGTATTCCACGCCGTCGGGGCGCGAGACGATGAGCGTCACCGGCAGCGTTGCCGCGACGCCGGCCTGGTCGCGCACGAGGGCGGTAAAGTTCACCTCCTCGCCCGGGCGGTAGACGCCGCGCTCGGTGTAGAGGTAGGCGTCGAGCGGTCCCGGCGCCTCGCGGCCCTTGACGCCGCGGTCGGAGAGATCGAAGGCGTTGGTCGTGAGATCGAGGAAGGCGTACTCGCCGGCGCCGTTCTCGGCGACGAGGATCGCGGGCTGCAGGCCGCCCTCGCCACGGGCGTCGCCGGCCGCGAAGCTGGCATAGCCGTTGGCGTCGGTCTTCGCCGTGGCGAGCACCTCGTTGTTGCGTGCAACGAGGCGCACGGACGCCGCGCCGATAGGATCGGCGGAGGCGAGCGAGCGCACGAAGGCGTGGATGCCGTCGTCGCCGGAAAACGCCGTCAGGCCGAGGTCGGAGACGACGAACCACTGGGTCGCGACCTCGCGCCAGCTGTCCTCGTCCTTGTCGGTCGGACGCGCGACCATGGCGTAGGCGCCCGGCTTGAGCTCGCCGAGCGCGTCCGTCACCGGAAACGCGGTTGTCACCTCCTCGTTGAGCTTCGTCGCAACGTCCATCTCGCCCGTGTAGACGAGGCTGCCGGTCCGGCTCTTCAAAGTTTCGAGCTCATAGCCCGAGAGCTGGCGGTCGAGATCGCCTTCGTTGAGGGCGGTGGCGAGGTTGCGGTCGCCGACGCGATAGATCTCGATGCCGATGCGTGTCGTATTGACGGTGACGACGGGAATGCCCTGCTGGCCGCGGGTAGGTAGCACGTAGCTCTTTCCGGTGAAGCGGACGGAGGCCTTGCGGTCGGGCATGTAGACGGCAATCGTGAGCGGCTTCTCAAGCGCCTCGTTCACGTCGGAGGGGAGGCCGGAGCGAATCTGGATCTCATAGCGCTGGCCGTGGGCGAGGCCCTCGACACAGAGCTGCTGGCCTTCGGGAACGACGGCCTGCGGATCGCGGCCGTCGACGGAGACGAACTTGGCGAAATCGATCTGCCCGCGGCCCAGGTTCTCGGAGAACTGGATGCACACGCGCGGGCTCGCCGCCTCCGACTCGGTCGAATAGTCGGTCATGCGGAATCCGTGCTCGGCGCGCAGCGTCTCGTACAGGGCGCGCACGTCGGGCGCCTCGACGAGAGCGAGGCTCGCTTTGAGAGAGTCGATGGCCGGTCGCCAGAAGGCGCGGCGCGCCATTGCCTCGGAAAGCACGGCGAGTGCCTCGGCCTTCCTGGCCGGCTCGGTCGCGCGCTGATAGGCGAGATAGGCCGCGCCGGAGGCGTTGACGGGGAGATCGTAGCGTTCGGAGCCTTGGTCGGGATCCGCCTTGATGGCGAGGAGGGCACGCGCGAGCCCGAGCCAGCTCTCGGAGCTGCGCCCGTCGGCGGCGACCGCTTCGGCGAAGGAGCGCGAGGCGGCGCGCGCGTCCGTCGCCATGAGCTTTTGGGCGGCGAGCTTGAGGTCGGTCGCCTTGCGCCCCGAGGGCTTCCAGTTCTCCTTGATGTAGGCTTCGTAGCGCGCGGCGTCGTTGGCGACGCCCTTGTGGACGAACGGGCGCTCTTGCGCGCTCGCAGGAACCGCGCCGACGACGAAGACGAGACAGAAAAGAATGCTGCTGAGAAGCCGCATGTCTGAATACCCCTTGAAGCTGTCTGCTCGCTCGCCCCGCAGGTCAGGGAGAGATAAGACCGGACTCGGTCGGCCGGCTCGGTTCAGTATCGGCCCGGAAGGCCCCCGAGGAAAAGCCCAACAAATGCAATTGTCCAAACGTGGGCGGCAATGCCGGAGATACCGGCAAATCCCGTCGGATGCGCTCTTTTTCGGTTAATCCAATGACACGGGAGACTACGCGGCCGGCGTCAGTGCAGCGTCAATGCCTCGCGCGGGGCGCCGTCCAGAGCCGTCTGAAGCGCGACCGAGAGGCTTGCGAGGTCACGGGGCGGGACGGGACGCGCAGCGTCGACCTTGTAGGCGTCGGCTGCGACCCAGATCCGCTCGAACGCGCGCTGCGCCCAAACGGCAGTCGTGGCGCAGTCCTCGGAGTAATTTTCCAGAGCGTCACGCCTGCTCGGCTCCCGGCGCATGCAATCGCCGATCCACGCCCTGTGCTCGCCGAGGACGAGCTGCTCGTGAGCGTCGAGCAGGCGCGGATCCGTAACGAGCCTGCAGCGCAGCCCGGCGAAGGAATCGAGCGCCGTAGTTCCGGTCACCGCGTTCGCGGGGTCATGCGTCATGAAAATGATACGAATTTCGAGACCGTGGGCGGCCGCCTCGGGCGCCAACGCCAGGAGCGCCTTTGCGGCCGGGCTTTCGGTCGAGAGAGCAAGCAGACTGTAGCCGTCGGCGCCTACGCCAGCCGGCGCCGGCGCGGCCCTTCTGTCTGCGAGATCCTTCTCGATGAAATTTCTGAGCCTCGCTTCCTTCTCTTCCTTCCTGACGACGAGCATGGTGGTCGAGGCTTTGAGGCGCATGACAGCATTTCCCTAAAGGCGGGCCCGGGCGTACCTGGACGGCCGGCCCCGCGCTTCGTCATCGTTGGTCACATTTAGCGGCAAAGACGGTTAAGCAAAGGTTGAGGTCCTGTTTGGCCAATGGTCGAAAGTCTCTCGTCTATCCCCGGGCGATGGCAGGGCGAAGGCGGCCGGCGATATCCACTGCATCGGCTGTGGATGGGTCGGTTTCGAGATCGGGTTTGTCGTCCGCTTTCGCGGGGCGCGAGGCCCCGGCAGGGCCGGCGATTTCGAGCGGCGCCGGCGGAGCGACCAAGGTGACGGCCGGCCCCGAATTCTGCGGCCCTCTCTCGGCTCCGGCCTCTGTCGCGTCGATCGTCTCGAGCGCCTGGCCGAGGCGGCCGATCAGGCCGTCGGGCGCGGCGCTGCTCGCCGGCAGGCTGACGGTGGCCGTCTCGCGCTTCAGCACCACGTCGACTGTCTCGGCCGGCCGCATCGTGTGCACGACGGACGCGGCGGTCTCGGCGGAAGGCGGCGTCGTCGCGGCACGGGCCGCCGGACCGGTATTGCTGTTGGCGGGTTCGCCGATGTCGGGCTCTCGAACCGGCCGCGTCGTGAGCTCAGTCTGCGCGCCCCTGGCATAGGCGCCGAAGCCGGTCTTGAACTTGGCTTCGACCTCAACTGCGGCCACGGGACGGGGTCCGCGAGGCTCCGCTTCGCGAGGGCGCTGAAAGGCCGCGCGGGTGCTTGTGCTCCGGGTGGAGGGAAACGGCAACGGCGCGTCTTCGTCAGGCGAGAGTGCGTCTCTCGATGCGAGGGCTAATCCCTCCTCGATGCGCCGGCGCGCGGCCTCAGCCTCGGCGCGTCGCGCGGCGCCCATGACGGCGCCGAGAATGATCTCGGCCCAGGCGCCGTCGCGGAAGCGGTAGACGCGAAAAGCCTCCGACTCCGCAAACTTTGAGCCCTGCTGGCGGAGCTTCTTCCTGATCGCGCTCGGGAACGGCGTCCACGTGCGCTTGAAGATCTGATCCTTCTCGAAGCTCGTGAAGAAGTTGGCGAGAAGCTGTGCCTCGAGCCGCAGCTCCTCGCGCTCACGCGGGTTGAGCCGAGGAGGGGCATCGAGGGGGACGGCGACGAAGTAGGCGCCGTGGACGTCGAACACGACGTGGCGGAACAGCTCGAAGTTCTCGCGGATCTCGCGATCGCGGTGGATGTCGTTGAATCTCGAGAGGATTTCGATGACGGGGCCGCGCTCGGCTTCCCGCATCTTGGGGACGAGCGAATGCAGACGCCCCGCCGGGCGTCCCATGGAGACGAGGAACAGGCAAAGGTCGACGAAGACGGCGATGGCGAGTGGGACGTAATCTCGCTTCGAGAGGCCGCCCTCGGCAGCCAAGTCGGGATGGACGCCGCTTTCGACGGACTGGATGGCCTTCTTCTGCAGCTCGCGCAGCTCGTCGGCCGAAGGCGGCAGCTTGAGCGCGAGAAGGCCGTAGAAGGTCGTGGTGAGGCGCCGGAACGCCTCGATGGTCGCCTCCGAGCCTTCGACGGCGGCAATCACCGGCTCTCTCGAGCTCGGGGATCTGGTCGATGGCGCGCACGGCGCCGTGGAGCGCCTGGGAAAGCTGAAGATCGGGGCAGAGAAAGCCGCCGTTCTTGGGGTCGCCGAAGGTGGTCTTGTCGGCGCGAGCCGCGAGCTCGGAGCGAAGCTCCTTGAGCTGGGGATCGGTGCGGAACGCGTTGAAGCCCGTAACCGTCATGTCGAGCTTGCGCGACAGCCCCTTCATGAACTCGTTGCGGGTGCCGGTCTTGGGGTCGATCAGCGACGGGTCGTCGGCGGCGATCTTGGCGAGGTCGGCATCGAGCGCGCTCATCTCGCCCTTGACGGCGCCGACGCGGCCCTTGACGAACTCGGAGGCAAACGAGAAGCGGTTCGCGTCCTCGTCGCGCATCTTGCGTCGCGGGCCGTCGCCCGGCTTGCTGTTGGGGCACGAGGTGCCCTTCGTGCGCTCGAGCTCGGCCTTCTCGCGCGAGACTTGGGCAAGCTGGACGAGCACCGCGTCGAGCTGCTCGAGGCGCGTGGCGGCGGCGTGGAGCGAGCCCTGCACGGCGGACACCGCAGTTTCGGCGGAGCGGGAGGATTCGGCGCGGCTTTCCAGCACCTTCCAATAGAACCCGAACCCGAACCCGACCGAGATGATCGAGAGAAAGACGTAGCCTGCGACGTAGCAGAGGCGGGTGAAGGCCCCTACAGGTGAGAACATCTGGTCGAGGAGCCAGATGATCATCGTCATCAGCATGGCGACGGAGAAGCCGATGATCAGCTTATGGACGAGCGGCAGGACGCCCATGTTGGCTTCGATGAGCTCGAGCATGCCGACATAAGTCGCAACCCACGACAGGATGCCGAGCCCGGCGACGAGCACGAGCTTCTTCACGTCGCGCGCGGGCTGGTCGTCGTCACCCGCGAGACCGCTGCTATCCGGCAAGAGGTTTGCTTTGAAAGCGCGCGCCAATAACCCGCGCGTGGGTCCCGCATCCGACGCGTACATCATTGGCCCGATCCGCCACACCGGCCCGATTGGGATTTTTTCGGCGGTCCTGGAGCTTACGCCCCCGCCCCGCTCCGTCCCTCGACGAGCCCGCTCAACACTGCCGATCAGCCCCGGCGTCAGTGATCCGCAGAAGGGAATAGCGAGGGTTTTTGTCGGAGTTGCGACCGAGGCGTGGCGTCATTGGTCCGCCAGAAGCGGGCAGACGGCTCCCCCGCTCGGCAGAGGCGACGGCTATTAGGCGCCGTGGCGCTCTCCGAAGACGTAGCCGGACCCGCGGACGGTGCGGATCGGATCGCGCTCCTTGCCCCGGATCAGCGCCTTGCGCAGTCGCCCCACGTGGACGTCGACCGTGCGCTCGTCGACGAAGGCATCGCGGCCCCATACGCCGTCGAGAAGCTGCGAGCGCGACAGCACCCGGCCCGGGCTCTCCATGAGGAACTCGAGCAGGCGGAACTCGGTCGGCCCGAGATGGACCTCGCGCAGGCCGCGCACGACCTTGTGGGCGGCGCGGTCGAGCTCGATGTCGCTGAATCTCAGCACCTCGGCTAGCCGGTCGGGGGCCGACCGCCTCAGGATCGCCTTGACGCGGGCCATGAGCTCGAGCAGCGAGAACGGCTTCACGACGTAATCGTCGGCGCCCGTCGAAAGCCCGCGAATCCGGTCGCCCTCCTCGCCGCGCGCCGTCAGCATGATGATCGGGATCGATTTCGTCTCCATGCGCGAGCGCATGCGCCGGCAGATCTCGATGCCCGAGACGCCCGGGCAGCATCCAGTCGAGCACGACGAGGTCCGGCCTTTCCTCGGCGACGAGCATCTCGGCATCCTCGCCGGTGACCGCGTGGGAGACGCGAAAGCCTTCGGATTCGAGATTGTAGCGGAGCATCTCCGCGAGCGGAGCTTCGTCCTCGACGATCAGAACCTTAGCCGTCATAACTTCGTCTTGTGTCCTCGCTTATCTTTAGGGCGCTCAGTCCCGGGAGAAGAGCGTCGAGCTCGTGTCGTCGCCCTTGGGCCTGTCGTCCGTGATGTTCACGCCGCGCACGAGGAAGTGCACGGTCTCGGCGATGTTGGTCGTGTGGTCGCCGACCCGCTCGATATTCTTGGCGCCGAAGAGAAGGTGCGTGGAGAGGCCGATGTTGCGCGGATCCTCCATCATGTAGGTCAGGAGCTCGCGGAACAGCGAATTGTACATGGCGTCGATTTTCTCGTCCTTGCGCCACACGGTGAGCGCGCGATCGGATCGCGCTCGACATAGGCGTCGAGCACGTCCTTGAGCTGTTCGAGGGCGAGCTCGCCCATGTGGCGCAGGCCCGACATCAGGGGCTTTGGGTGCGATTCGTGGGCGATGGCGAGCGCGCGCTTGGCGATGTTCTTGGCGAGGTCGCCGATGCGCTCGAGATCGCCCGTGATGCGGAGCGCCGCGATGACGTGGCGCAGGTCGTCGGCCATCGGCTGGCGGCGGGCGATCATGGAGATCACCTGGTCCTCGATCTCGCGCTCGAGGTTGTCGATCTGCTTGTCGGACTTGACGACGAGCTCGGCGAGCGTGGGATCGCGCCGCTCGAGCGCGTCGAAGGACTTGACCGAGGATGTGCTCGGCGAGCCCACCCATGTGGGCGATCTTCTTGTCGAGAAGGGAAAGCTCTTCCTCGTAGGATTTGACGGTGTGCTCGTTCATTGATTGGTCCTCGGAACTGGAGGCGGTTGCCGGCGCAGGCACTGGACTCAGGCTGCGAGCTTCCCCAGAACCTGAAGCCCGCCATCAGATTTCGCTTTTGTGTCTCCATGACCCCCGCTCTTGGCCGCCGCACCTTGTCCTCAGCCGAACCGGCCCGTGATGTAGTCGCGCGTGCGCTGGTCGCTCGGGTTGGTGAAGATGTCGGCGGTCGCTCCTTCCTCGACCATGACGCCGAGATGGAAGAATGCCGTGCGCTGGGAGACGCGGGCCGCCTGCTGCATGGAGTGGGTGACGATGATGATGCAGAAGTTGCGCTTCAGCTCGTCGATGAGCTCCTCGATCTTGGCGGTCGCGATCGGGTCGAGCGCCGAGCACGGCTCGTCCATCAGGATGACTTCGGGGCCGACGGCGATGGCGCGGGCGATGCAGAGGCGCTGCTGCTGGCCGCCGGAGAGCCCGGTGCCCGAATCTTGGAGCCGGTCCTTCACCTCCTTGAATAGACCGGCCTTCTCCAGGCTGGCCGTCACGATCTCTTCGAGATCGGTCTTCGACTTGGCGAGGCCGTGGATGCGGGGCCCGTAGGCGACGTTCTCGTAGATCGACTTCGGAAATGGATTGGGCTTCTGGAACACCATGCCGACGCGGGCACGCAGCTGCACGACGTCGAGGGAGGGATCGTAGATGTCCTGCTCGTCGATCGCGATCTTGCCGGTCACCCGGCAGATCGGGATGGTGTCGTTCATGCGGTTGATGCAGCGCAGGAACGTCGACTTGCCGCACCCCGACGGCCCGATGAAGCTCATGACGCCGCGATCGGGAATTTCCACCGACACGTCCTTGAGCGCATGCTTCTCGCCGTAGTAGACGTTGACGTCGCGCGCCACGACC
Organism: uncultured Alphaproteobacteria bacterium; assembly: GCA_963740475.1. GTDB lineage: Bacteria > Pseudomonadota > Alphaproteobacteria > Rhizobiales > Hyphomicrobiaceae > Hyphomicrobium_C. The sequence continues at coordinate 28,775 of CAVUEM010000013.1, forward strand.
TTCGGCAGTTGAGCGGGATCGCCCATTTTTCTCGCTTGGGACTGAGCGACGACAGACATTTCCATGTGAACCTCTACGGGTGGAATTCTACCAGCGCCTCTCGAACCGTTTTCTGAGCCAAATCGCAGTTCCGTTCATGACGAACAGGAACATGAGCAGGACGATGATCGTAGCGGCCGTCTTGGCCTTGAACGCCGCCTCCGGCAGATCCGACCATAGATAGATTTGCACGGGCAGCACGGTCGCCGCCTCGGTGAAGCTTTTCGGGACATCGACGATGAAGGCGATCATGCCGATCATCAGGAGAGGCGCGGTCTCGCCGAGCGCGTGCGCCATGCCGATGATGGTGCCGGTCATGATGCCGGGCATCGCCAGCGGCAGTACGTGGTGGAAGATCGCCTGCTGGTGAGAGGCGCCGACGCCGAGGGCCGCCTCCTTGATCGAGGGCGGGACGGCCTTCAGCGCGGCGCGGGAGGCGATGATGATGGTCGGGAGAACGAGCAGCGCCAGCGTGATGCCTCCGACCAGAGGCGCCGAGCGCGGCAGGCCGAAGAAGTTCAGGAATACCGCGAGGCCCAAGAGACCGAACACGATCGAAGGCACAGCGGCGAGATTGTTGATGTTGACCTCGATCAGGTCCGTGGCGCGGTTCTTCGGCGCGAACTCCTCGAGATAGATCGCCGCCCATGACACCGATGGGCAGACAGAGTACGAGCGTGACGAACAGCGTCAGCGCCGTGCCGACGAGTGCGCCGCGGATGCCTGCGAGCTCCGGATCGCGGCTGTCGCCGGCGCTGAGGAAGCGCCAGTTGAATGACTTCTGCACCGCGCCGAGCTCCCTGAAGTTGCTCGAGGAAGGCGACGTCCTGGTCGCTCGCCCTGCGGCTGCTCTCGGGCGTCTCATAGATGACGAGCTTCCAATCCCCTGGTTTAGCCTCGTTCACGGATTTGAGGGGCAGCAGGACCTCACCGGTAACGCCGATATCAGTAATCTTCGTGATCTTGACCAGACCGCCGTTGATCGCGACCAAGAGGCTCGGCATGCGATCGTCGAGCACCTCCTCGACCTTGGGCACATCGACACGTGCCTGCAAAGCGGCGGCCTCCTCGCGCAGCTCCTTCACGCGGCCAGCGATCGACTCTCCGGCGAATAGCTCGAGGCGGCTCGCCTCCGAGTTCAGCTCGGCGGCGCGCGCCGCAAGGCGCTTCTTCAAGGCCACGATCTCGTCGGCGAAATCGTTGGCCGAGGTCAATACGGTGATCTCGCCCGACGTTCCGCTCGGCGTGGCAATGCCGCGCATCGGGCGCGTCGAGATCGGCGTTCCATGACCCTTGAAGTAGAGGTCCGCGTCGGCCGAGAGCAAAAGAGGCGTCTTCACGGTGGTACCGATGAGACCCGGCTCCTTAACGAGTCTCTCGCGAAGGTCGTCGGCCGCGCCGCTGCTGAGCAGGCGCATCAGCTGCTTCTGGGCGCTGCTGCTCTCGATGCCCGGGATGGCGGCTTCGAGGGCCTTGCGCGTCAGCGGGTAATAATCGGCGGCGCGGATCGTCAAGGCGTCCGTCTTCCCTCCCGGAGCCACGATCTCGGCGTCGACGGGGACGTCGAGCACTAGCGAGTGCTCCCAGAAAGCAGACAGTCCCCTGGTGACGACATCGGAAATCAGCACGATGACGAAGAGCGTCGTAAACGCCAGCGCCACCAGCCCATAGGCCCTGAATCGGGTTTCCGCCCGATAGCGGGCGCGAACGCGGGCTTGGGCGGCGTCGGAGGTGATGTCGACACGTCGTATGGACGGAAGTGCGCCGGTCATTGTGACGTCAGTCATATTGCTCTCGATATCTACGAACAACAGACAGGGCGATGATATTGAGCATGAGCGTTACGAAGAAGAGGACGAATCCCAAGGCGAAGGCCGCGAGCGTCTTGGCACTGTCGAACTCCTGATCGCCGACGAGGATGGTCTTGATCTGCACCGTGATGGTCGTCACGGCCTCGAGCGGGTTGAAGGTCAAGTTGGCGGCGAGGCCGGCTGCCATGACGACGATCATGGTCTCTCCGATCGCGCGACTGATGGCGAGCATGAAGGCGGAGACGATGCCGGGCAGGGCCGCCGGCAGGACGACGTTCCTGATGGTCTCCGATTTGGTCGCGCCGAGCGCGTAGGCCCCGTCGCGCAACGACTGGGGTACGGCATTGATCACGTCGTCGGAGAGCGACGAGATGAAGGGAATGATCATCATGCCCATGACGAGGCCGGCGGCGAGCGCGCTTTCGGAGGCTATATCGAGGCCGAAGTAGGCGCCCCAGCCGCGGATCAGAGGCGCCACGGTGAGCGCGGCGAAGAAGCCGAGGACGACGGTCGGAATGCCGGCCAGGATCTCGAGCACGGGCTTGGCCCACGCCCTAAACCGCGGTGTCGCGTACTCGGAGAGATAGATCGCGGAGAAGAGGCCGAGAGGACCGGCAACGAAAATCGCGATCAAGGTTATGAGCAACGTGCCCAGTGAGCAGCGGGACAAAACCGAACGCGGTCCGTATCTCGCCCTGGTCGGCGCGCATGGCGGACTGGGGGTTCCACTCGGTGCCGAACAGGAAATCTGGGATCGTCGGCTTGTCCCTGAGGGCGGGATCGAAGAAGAAACGGATGGTCTCGTAGAGGACCGAGAACACGATGCCGATCGTCGTCAGCACGGCGACCGTCGCCGACAGAAAAAGCACGACCAGGACGAAGCGTTCGAAGTAGTTGCGCGCCCGGAACGAGACGCTGATCTTGCCGACGCTCACCATCGCCGCGGCAAGCGCGCCGGCCACGCCGAGGCCGAAGATGAGCCAATGTCCGAAGGTGAGGGTGCTCGACAGTGTCTCCGCGGCACGAACGACCGATTCCGACGCCGTGCCGGAATATTGCCCTGCCGCAATATTGTAAATCTCGCGCAAGGCCGTGGCGCGCTTCAGCGGATCGGCGGCGATGTCCGGAGACAGAACCGCAAGGGCCCGCGACTCGGCTAGCTTTCCGAGCAGGGGCGCGCCGACGGTATAGATGATCAGCATCGGCACGGCGACGGCGGCCGCGGCGAGGAGGCCGTGGTAATTGGGCAGGGAATGAAGCGATCCCGCTCCCTTGGCGGAGATTCCCGTCGCTCTGGACCGCGCAAGGAAGAAACCGGCGAGCACGAGCAATGCCATGGTGGCGAAGTAATAGCCCGACATTCGACCAGGTTCCTTCACTACTTTCTGTCATCGAGCGCGTATCGCTCGACGACAGCCGGCCCGCGTTGGCGCCGGAAGCCGGCATTACGGCGAGGAAGGTGGCCGCCGGAATTCGAAACCGGCGGCCGCCCCTATCATCTTCAAATCAGTTCACCAGGTCCGGCGTCAAGGTCTTCATTGCGAGCGCGGCTTCCCGGCTCTTGTCTGCATCCTCCTTGGGCAGGGCGACGAGGCCCTTGCGCGCAAGGTAGCCGTCCTTCGCCGATCGCCTTCTCCGACACGTACTCGGCGACGAACTTGTCGATGCCGGGCATCGACGCCGACGTGCTGCTTCTTCACGTAGACGAAGAGCGGACGCGAGCCCTTGTACTTGCCGCTGGAGATGGTGTCGTAGGTCGGATCGACGCCTTCGATGGGGACGCCCTTGAGCTTAGACGCATTCTCCTCGAGGAAGGAGTAGCCGAAAATGCCGTACGCGTCCTTGTTGGCCTCGAGCTTCTGGACGATGACGTTGTCGTTCTCGCCGGCCTCGACGTAGGCGCCGTCCTTGCGGATCGACTTCCAGACCTTCTCGAAGTTCTTGGTGTTGTTCTTCTTGTCGTCGTCCTTCATGGCCTTGAGGCTAGTCGAAGCCCTCGGCGCCCTTCTCCAGGAACGAGCTCGTGGAAGGAGTCGCGCGTGCCGGAGGTCGGCGGGGGCCCGAGAACCTCGATCTTGACGTCGGGCAGCGACGGGTCGATGTCCGACCACTTCTTGTAGGGGTTGGCAACGAGCTTGCCGTCCTTGTCGGGCACCTGCTCGGCGAGCGCCTCGGAACACCTGCTTGCGGGTCAGCTTGACGGCGGCCGCCTGCTTTGCGACTGGGCAATCGTCAGGCCGTCGATGCCGACCTTGATTTCGACGATGTCCTTGACGCCGTTCTTCTGGCAGTCTTCGAATTCGCCCTTCTTGATGGGGCGCGAGGCGTTCGTGAGCGTCGGGATGGTCCTCGCCGACGCCGGCGCAGAAGAGCTTCATGCCGCCGCCGGTGCCCGTCGAACTCGACGACCGGCGTCTTACCAGCGCCCGACTTGCCGAACTGCTCGGCAACGGCGGTGGTGAACGGATACACCGTCGAGGAGCCGACGATGCGGATTTGGTCGCGCGCCGATGCCGCACCGGCAAACGCAGCCATGCCGACGGCCGCAGCCGTCGAGAAGGCGATGAACTTGCTGTTCACGCTAATCTCCATTGTCTCAGGGACTATGCAACTGACGCGGCCCTCCGCCTGTCAGGCACCCGGCGCCCCTCGCGCCGGCGCCCAAGTCTTAGCGATATGACGCTTCGGATTTATGACAATATAATGCTTTGAATTTTAATATAAAAACTTGATTTTATCTGGAGTTGACAAAAATTGCCTCACAACCCCGGATAAGACCCTCGAACTCTAGGCCCCCCTCACCCCGCCAAACTCATCGAAAAGCACCGAAAAAGTCGAGCCCTTGCCGAGGTCGCTCGCGATCCTGAGCTCGCCGCGATGGCGCACGACGATGTGCTTCACGATTGCGAGGCCGAGCCCGGTGCCGCCCTTCTCCCGGCTCGCGGAGACGTTGGCGCGGTAGAAGCGTTCGGTGAGGCGCGGCAGATGTTCGGGCGCAATGCCCGGGCCGTCGTCGGCGACGGCGATCATGAGGCGCGGCGCCGGCGGCGCACCGTCGGTCACGCGCGAAACGGCGATCTCGACGTGGCCACCCTCGCGCCCGTACTTGATCGCATTGTGGACGAGGTTTTGCAGCACCTGGACGATCTCCTCGCGATCGCCGCGGATGCGCGCGTGCCCCTCGAGCTTCTTTAGCCCGATCGTCATATTCGAGGCCTGCGCCAGCGGCTCGAGGGTCTGGGCGACGTAGGCAGCGGCCTCGTTCAGGTCGGCGATGCCTTTGGGCGGCAAGTGCACGCGCATTTCGACCCGGCTCAACGACAGGAGGTCGTCGATGAGGCGGGTCATGCGCGCCGCCTGGCTCGCCATGATGCCCAGGAATTTCTCGCGCGAGGCCGGGTCGTCGCGCGCCGGCCCCTGCAGCGTCTCGACGAAGCCCTTGAGAGAAGCGAGCGGCGTCCTCAGCTCGTGGCTCGCGTTGGCGATGAAGTCGGCGCGCATCTGGGCCAAGCGGTCCTGCTCGGTAAGATCGCGAAACGTGATGAGGAGCACCGGCGTGCCCTTGCGGACGCGTCCGCCCGCGAGGCGCGAGATCGTGGCCGAGATCCGCCGCTCCACGGGAACACGCTCGAACAGCTCGACGACGATCGGCTCCGACGCCGCGAAGGCCTTGTCGACGGCGGCGTTCAGCGCCGGATTGCGCGACATGTGAGCGAGCGGCTGGCCGGCGCGCGCCTTGGGGAAGATCTCGAGCACGTGACTGTTGTGGTGAAGGACGGTCCCTGCTCCATCGAGGGCCACGGTCGCCTCGGGGATAGCTTCGACGAGCGCGCGCCAGCTGTCGCCGTCGCGCTCTCGCGGACCGCCTCTCGGGCCCTCGCCCCAGCCGCCCTCGCGTCCGCCGTCGTCGCCATCCGCGCTGTCGCTGACGCTATGGGCGACAATTGTCGCTGCCGCGACGACGACGAATGAGGCGAGCGCCCAGGCGGGCTTGAGGCCGGCGACGGCGACGAGGGCGAGAAAGACGAGCGCCTCGAGGAGAAGAGCGTGGCTGCGCGCCGACGCGCGCCGGCGCAGCTCGCCCGCCAGCTCAAGCGTCGGGGAGAACCGGTCCCGGGCCAAGTCCGCCAGGCGCTGAGCACCGCTTTTCACGTCCGTCATCGTCACGGATGATACCTCAGATTGCAGCGCAGTCCCGAACGGGCATATTTCGCGACCTTACGCAGTGTTAATGCAAGCCTACGAGGTCAAGGCCCTACCTTGCGCGCGCCTCGGCTTCGGGCGAAAAGTTAAACATCACATTTGTGACAGCGCCGCTACGGCAGGTTTGGTGCCATGGGCAAATCGGACAAGTCCAAGGGCGACGGGAAAGAGCCGGCGGCGTCTGACGCATATGCGAGATTCGACATCGATGATCCCAAGCTGCCCAAGGAGATCGAGGAGCGGGCCTGGAGCTCAGGGGGGTTTCCCTATGACGGCAAGCTCAAGGGAAAGGTCTACGAGGAGGAGCTGCTCAAGCTGCAGCTCGAGCTCCTGAAACTGCAGGCCCATGTCCAAGCGGCAGGGGAGCGCATCGTCGCCCTCTTCGAAGGCCGCGATACGTCGGGGAAGGGCGGCTGCATCGCACGATTTCTCGAGCGCATGAACCCGCGTCACGCGCGGTCGGTGGCGCTGTCCAAGCCGACGGAGGCAGAGCGCGGCCAGTGGTATTTTCAGCGCTACGTCGCCCACTTCCCAACCAAGGGCGACATCGTTCTCTTCGATCGCTCCTGGTACAACCGCGCCGGCGTCGAGAGAGTGATGGGGTTCTGCACAGAGGATGAGGTCGCGGCCTTCCTGCGCGATGCGCCTGACTTCGAGGCCGTCCTCGTGCGCGATGGCATCCGTCTCTTCAAGTTCTACCTTCTCGTCGGGCGCGAGATGCAGCTCATGCGCTTCCATGAGCGGCGCCACGATCCGTTCAAGCAATGGAAGGTCACCGAGATCGATCTGGCGGCAATTTCGAAGTGGGACGAGTACAGCCGGGCGCAGGACGACATGCTGCGTTTCACCCATACCGCGATAAGCCCCTGGACCCTCGTTCATGCCAATGACCAACGCCGCGCGCGTCTCGAGTGCATGCGGGCCGTGCTCTTGGCCGTCGACTATGTGGGCAAGGACACAAAGGCGGTTGGCGAGGCCGACTCGAGGATCGTTGGATCAGGGCCAGAGTATCTCGCCCGGCTCGACGGTTGGCGAGCCGAAACGGACCGGAGCGAGGCTTCCCCCTGACCCCCATGCCGACACGATCGAGCATCCTTTATGTGACGCTGTCCCTCGACCGGGGCGGGACGGAGAAGCATCTCGCGGAGATCGCTCCGCGGCTTGCAGCCCGCGGCTGGCCGATCACCGTCTATTGCGCTCTGAGCCGCGGCGTCATGGCGGACGCCGTCTCCGTCACGGGCGTCACTGTGATCGGCCCTCCGGTCAGTCTGCGCGGCGGCGTCCTCAAGATCCGCTCGATCGTCCATCTCCTGCTCGCCGCCGGCAAGCTCCTCCATGTGATGGCCACGCGCCGCCCCACGATCGTGCACTTCTATCTTCCCGGGCCCTATCTCATCGGCGGTCCGCTCTCGCTGCTAACGGGCCGTCCCGTCCGCGTCATGAGCCGGCGCAACCAGAATCGCTACCAGACGCGCCGCCCGCTCGCGCGGCGCATCGAGCGCTTTCTGCACCAGAAGATGACGGCGATTCTCGGCAATTCCCGCGAGGTTGTCCGCGAGCTGACGGAGATGGAGGGCTGCGACCCGGAGCGCGTCGGCCTCATCTACAATGGCGTCGATATCGCGCGCTTCACCGAGCCGGTCGATCGTGCGGCGGTGAGGAGTTCGTTTGGCATTGAGGACGCGCGCCTTGTGCTCGTCATTGTCGCCAACCTCTTTCCCTACAAGGGCCATGCGGATCTCTTTCGCGCGCTCGCCCGCGTCAAGGATCGGCTGCCGCAGCCATGGGTGCTCCTGTGCGCGGGCCGCGACGACGGTTATCTCGAAGCGCTCGAGGATGTGGCGTACCGGCAGGGTATTGCCGACCAGGTGGTGTTTCTCGGCTCGCGCCCAGACGTTCCGGCCCTCCTCAGGTCCGCCGACATTGGCCTTCTCTGCTCGCACGAGGAGGGTTTTTCCAATGCCATCCTTGAGGGCATGGCTGCCGGACTGCCGATGATCGTCACCAATGTGGGCGGCAACGCGGAGGCGGTGATCCATGGCGCGACCGGGCTCGTCGTCCCCTCGCTCGATCCGCATTCGCTTGCCGACGCTATCGTGACGCTCGCCAACGACAGCGACAGGGCCCTGCGGATGGGCGAAGCCGCAGCGCGGAGGGCGCGCGAGCGGTTCTCGATCGAAAGGTGCGTCGCGGACTACGAGCGCCTGTACGAAGGGCTTCTCAAAGGCGAGAAGGCGAGCACGCTGGCGCCGGTGATGACTGAAGCTGGCCCGGCAGACCGCGGTCCCGACCCCTATCAAGAGGCCTCGCGCGCCGGGGCGACGAGCTCGCCGTAGACCGAGAGCGTCTGGTGCACGATCTCGGCGATGGAAAACTCGCGCTCGACAATGGCGCGCCCGGCCTTTCCGTATTGAGCGCAGAGGTCCGGATTGCGGAGCGCCTCGCCGAGGGCGCCGGCAAGGGCTGCCGCATCGCGGGGGGGGACGAGCCAGCCGTTCACGCCCGGCCGGACGATCTCGCGGCAGCCAGATATGTCCGTCGCCACGATTGGGCGCGCGCTTGCCGCTGCCTCGAGCAGCGCCTTGGGCAGGCCTTCGCCGTAGGTCGTAGGCAGGCAGACGAGCGAGGCCTCGGCGAGAACGCGGGGCATATCGTTGCGCCAGCCCCAGTGCTCTATACTGCCCTCGCGGACGAGCGCCTGGATCTCGACCTCGCTGACGGAAGCCGGATTGCCTGGATCGGGAGCGCCGATAAGGGCGAAACGCGCCTTAAGCCCCTTGGCCTTGAGCCGGCGCGCGGCCGCGGCGAACTCCATCACGCCTTTGTCGCGGAGAAGGCGCGCCGGGAGGATGACGAGCGGGTCGCCCGCGGGCGGCGGGTCGGTCGTGTAGCGAGCGGGATCGACGCCTGAGCCGCGGATGAGGCGGATGGAATCCTTCGTCGCGATCCGGCGCGCCGCGAGAAGTGCCGCATCATCCCGATTCTGCACGATGGTGCGCGACGAGGGGTGACGCGATGCGCCGCGCAGCAGGAGCTCGACGAAGGGCCGAAGCGTCTGAGCCTTAGCCGTCTCCGAGCTGAATACATATCCGAGCCCCATGAGCGCGTTCACAACATGCTTGACGCCGGCAATCCGCGCCGCGATCGAGCCGTAGACCACGGGCTTCAGCGCGACGTGATGGACGAGATCGGGCGCCTCGCGCCGGTAGAGCAGGACCAGGTCGCGGATCGTGCCGGCCTCCTCAAGGGGATGGACGCCCGAGCGCGAGAACCCGATCGGCAGGAGACGAAGCCCGGCGCTTTCGATGGCTGCGCCGTCCTGGCCGACCTTGGTTGCGACCGACACGTCGTAGCCCGCCTCTTTCGCGGCGAGCGCGAGCGGCAGCCGATGCGAGACGAAGTACCAATCCTCCGTCACAGTGTAGAGGAGCTTCGGCCTTCTGGCTGGCCCGGGCGTGCCGCCGCCGTCCGGCGTCATGGAGCCGCCGCCCGCGCGCCGGCTCCGGCCGAGTCCGTGCCCGTGCGGGCCGCGGCCCGCGCCTCGAGCCATGCCTCGAACATGAGCACCGGCCACAGCCGGTATTGAAGATTTCGGTGGCCGCTCAAGTGGTCGAGCCAGGCTTTGCGGATCGGCTCGGGCCGGAAGAAGCCCTCGCGCTTGAGGCGGCTTTCCGACAGCAGGTCCTCGGCCCAGGGTCTGAGCTGCCCCCGGAGCCAGCTGTCGATCGGCACGCCGAAGCCCATTTTCGGCCGCTCGATCAGCTCGGCCGGCACGTAGCGGTAGAGCACCTGACGCAGCGGCCACTTCGACTGCCCGCCGCGGCGTACGATGCCCATCGGCAGCGACCAGGAGAATTCGACGATGCGGTGGTCCAGCAGCGGGATGCGGCTCTCGAGCGAGACCGCCATGGCCGCGCGGTCGACCTTGACCAGGATGTCGTCGGGCAGATAGCCGGTGAGATCGTCGAGCATCATGCGGCGCACGGGAGCCGCCGGCGCCGCGCCGCCGCGCGCTAGACGCGGCTCCCTGCCGTCGATGACGATCTCGCCGGGGCGCGGCCAGTGGGAAATTAGGGCCTGATAGATGGCGTCCTCGCCGTCGTGGGTGATGACATCGGCTGCCTTGTGCAGCTTGTCGCCGACGCGCGACGGGCGCAGCCGGCCGGGCAACGCTGCGAGCGGTAGTCCAAGGAGCCGATCCCACCGCTCCGGCGACACGCCGGTTACGAGGCTCGAAAGCGCGTGCTTTACGCCGGCGGGTGTCCGCGAAAGGGCAGGCAGGAGGCGTTCGGCCAGCGCGTAGCGGGTATAGCCCGAGAAAAGCTCGTCGCCGCCATCGCCCGAGAGCGCGACGGTAACGTGGCGGCGGGCAAGCTCGGCGACAAGGAAGGTCGGGATCTGGGAAGCGTCGGCGAACGGCTCGCAATAGATCGCAGGCAGTCGCGGGATGACGGCCATGGCATCGCCCATCGTCACGTAGAGCTCGGTGTGGTCCGTGCCGAGATGGCGCGCGACGGCGCGCGCGTGCGCCGCCTCGTCGTAGCCCGCTTCCCTGAATCCGATCGAGAACGTCTTGGCCGGTCTCGCGCTCATGGCCTGCATGAGCGCGACGACGGTCGAGGAATCGACGCCGCCCGAAAGAAAGGCACCGAGCGGCACGTCGGCGAGCATCTGTCCGGCAAGGGATTGACGCAGCAAGGCTTCGAGGCGATCGGCGGCCTCCTCCGGCGCCCCGGCGAAGGGCACGTCGGCGCCCGCGCGGGCGACCTCGTCGGCGCTCCAATACGTCGTGAGCGTGCCCTCGCGCTCGCCGGGGCCGAGCAGCAGGTAGCTCCCCGGCGTGAGCTTGTGGACGCCCCGGAAGATCGAATGCGGGGCGGGAACGTTGTTGTGGCGCGCGAAGAGGAGAAGTGCGTCGCGATCGATCTCGCCCGACCACTCGGGATGGCGCGCGAGCGCCTTCACCTCCGAGCCGAACAGGAACGACTGGCCGGCCCAGCCGTAATAGAGCGGCTTCTCGCCGAGGCGGTCGCGGGCTAGCGCCAGCGTGCGCCGCGCCCGGTCCCACAGCGCGAACGCAAACATGCCTGTGGATTTCTCGAGCGCGCGGCGAAGCCCCCAGGCCTCGATCGCCTCGATCAGGACCTCGGTGTCCGAATGGCCGCGCCAGGCGGGCGCCTTGCCCTCGGCTTCCAATGCCTGGCGCAGCTCGCGGTGATTGTAGATTTCGCCGTTGAAGACGATCACATAGCGCCCCGACGCCGAGACCATGGGCTGGTGGCCGGCGGGCGAAAGATCGACGATCGACAGCCGCCGGTGCCCGAGCGCAATCCCCGCCTCGGCATCGGCCCACACGCCCTGGTCGTCCGGGCCCCGGTGGGCGATGGCGTCGGCCATGCGCCGCGCAATTACCTCGAGCGGGGCCGGCGCGCCCTTGACCGCGAGAAAGCCCGCAATGCCGCACATCTATCCCGACCTCCTCGAAGGGTTGGGGTGCGCCGAACTGTTCCTGCCGTCCATCAGGAGCAAGTGCCTCGAACGGCGGGCAAATGTCCAGCCGGTCTCTCGCCCTCTCCGCGGCGGAGCCTTTGTTGACGTCGTTCGCCTCCGTGGGCTAAGGGCCACTCCCATGACCGCCACGGGGCTCGGAAAATCCTACGTTCTCATCGGCGCGGGCGGCTTCGTTGCTCCGCGCCACATGCGCGCGATCAAGGATACGGGCGGGGTGCTGAAAGCGGCCTTGGACCCCTCCAATTCGGTCGGCGTCCTCGACTCCTATTTCCCCGACGCGCGCTTTTTCATCGAGTTCGAGCGCTTCGACCGCTACGTCGACCGCTGCCGGCGCATGGGCGAGAGGATCGACTACGTGAGCATCTGCTCGCCGAACTATCTCCATGATGCCCATGTGCGCTTCGCGCTTCGCTCAGGGGCCGACGCGATCTGCGAGAAGCCGCTCGTCCTCAACCCCTGGAACATCGACGGGCTCGCCGAGGTCGAGAAGGCGAGCGGACAGAGGATCAACACTATCCTACAACTCAGGCTCCATCCGGCGATCGTCGCCTTGCGCGAGCGCGTGCGCGCCGAGCAGGGCGGGCGCGTGCACGACGTGGACCTTACCTACGTCACCGCGCGCGGGCGCTGGTACTATGTTTCCTGGAAGGGGGACGAGTCGAAGTCGGGCGGGATAGCGACCAACATCGGCGTGCACTTCTACGACATGCTGGGCTTCGTGTTCGGGCCACTCAAGCGCAATATCGTCCACCACCGCGCCGTCGATTGCGCCTCGGGCTATCTCGAGTACGAGCGGGCGCGGGTGCGCTGGTTCCTCTCGATCAATTTGCGCGACGTGCCGAAGGACCTCGCCGCAGGCCAGCGGACCTTCCGCTCGATCACGGTCGACGGCCGCGAATTCGAGCTTTCCGAAGGGTTTGGAGACTTGCACACGAAGAGCTACAGCGAGATCATCGCCGGGCGCGGGTTCCGCCTCGACGACGTTCGCCCATCTGTCGAGACGGTCGCGCAGATCCGCAAGGCGCCTCTCGAGCCCGGCGAAGGCGAGCAACACCCGTTCCTTGCGGCGGTCCTCGAGGACGAGGGGAGATACAAGCATGGCTGGCCCACCTAGGGCCCAGGTCCCCGATCCCCGCTTTCCCGGCGTCGAGATTCACGAGAGCGCCTACGTGGACGAGCCTTGCCGCATCGGCGCCGGCACACGGATCTGGCATTTCGTCCACATCCTCAAGGACTGCGACATCGGGCGCGACTGCTCGATAGGGCAAAACGTGATGATCGGTCCGGCCGTCAGGGTAGGGGACCGGTGCAAGATCCAGAACAATGTCAGCCTCTATCAGGGCGTCGAGCTCGAGGACGGCGTCTTCTGCGGGCCGAGCGCCGTCTTCACCAACGTCCTCAACCCGCGTGCCGAGATCGACAGGAAGAGCGAGTTCAAGCGCACGCTCGTCAAGCGCGGCGCGACGATCGGCGCCAATGCGACGATCGTCTGCGGGGTGACGCTCGGCGACTATTGTTTCGTCGCCGCCGGCGCCGTGGTCGCCGGCGACGTCGGCGCCTACGCGCTTGTTGCCGGCGTCCCGGCGCGGCGCATCGGCTGGATGAGCCGGGCAGGGGCGCGCCTCGGCGCCGATCTCGTCTGCGCAATCGACGGCAGCCGCTACAGGGAGACGTCCGATGGCCGGCTCGAGCCCGCCTGAGGGCGGCGCGGAGAAGGCTGCGCCGATTGCCTTCATCGACCTCAAGGCGCAGCAGGCCCGCATCCGCCCCGCGCTCGATCGCGCGATCGCCCGCGTACTCGATCATGGCGCTTTCATCATGGGGCCCGAGGTCGCAGAGCTCGAAGCGCGCCTCGCCCGCTTCTGCGGCGCCAGGCACGCGATCGGCTGCTCGAGCGGGACCGACGCGCTGCTCATCGCGCTACTCGCGCTCGGCATCGGGCGCGGCGATGCCGTCGTCTCCCCGGGCTTCACGTTTCCGGCGACGCCCGAAGCGATCGCGCTTCTCGGCGCGACGCCGGTTTTTGCCGAGGTGGACGAGGCGACGTTCAACGTCGACCCCGGAAAGCTCGGCCGGGCGCTCGCGGCGGCCAAGGCGCGGGGCCTCGTCGCGCGAGCGATCATCGCCGTCGATCTGTTCGGCCAGCCGGCCGACTACGATGTCATCGGCGCGTTCGCGGCCGAGCATGGCCTCGTCGTGGTCGCGGACGCGGCGCAGAGCTTCGGGGGCGAGGCGAAGGGGCGCAGGGTCGGAACGCTCGCACGCGTGACGGCGACGAGCTTCTTTCCGGCAAAGCCGCTCGGGGGCTACGGCGACGGGGGCGCAATTTTCACCGACGACGACGGGCTCGCCGATGCCATGCGCTCCATTCGTCTGCACGGCAAGGGGCGTGACAAGTACGACATCGTCCGCGTTGGCGTGAACGGCCGGCTTGACACTTTGCAGGCCGCGATCCTGATCGAGAAGCTCGCGATCTTTGCCGACGAGATTGCCTTGCGCGAGGCGGTTGCCCGCCGCTACAGCGCAGCGCTTGCAGGCATCGTCAAGATTCCTGTCATCGCAGAAGGCATGAGCTCGGTCTGGGCCCAGTACACAATTCGGGTTCCCCCCGACCGGCGCGAAGGCTTGATCGCCTCGCTCGCCGGCGACGGCATTCCGGCTCACGTCTATTATCCCCGCGCGCTCTCCGAGCAGCCGGCCTACCGCGATGCCCCCTTCGCCCAAGGGGGCATCCCCGTGTGCGAGGGTCTCGCACGCGAGGTGCTCAGCCTGCCCATGCACCCCTATCTGTCGGAGACGGACCAGGCGCGCGTCATCGTTGCTGTGACCCGGGCGCTTCGTTGCCGATGATCTCGAGGATTTGGCGCGCGATCGTATTCCACGAGAAATTCGCTTCCGCATAGCGGCGCGCCAGCTGTGAGATCTCCGTCCGATTTTTCATCCTGTCGTGGAGCTTGAGGAGCATGCGGGCCATATCCTGAGCATCGTCGGGCCGATGGGTGAACATCCAGCCCTGGTTCAAGTGGTCGGTATTGTCGGGCACGTGGCCGGTGAGCACGAGCCGGCCCGCCGCCGCGTAGTCGCGCAGCTTGATGGAGGAGAAGCCGAAGGCGACGTCGTTTGCTTCCGTCAGGGGCAGGACGGCTATGTCGAAGCAGTTGATGGCGGCGTTGGCTTTCGCGAGCGGCACGCGGCCCATGAAGCGCACGCGATCGCCGACGCTGCGCAGGCGTGCGAGCTGCCCAAGCTCATCGCGCGACTGGCCGTCGCCGAAAATAATGAAGTCCGTCGCCGGCATCTGTTCTGCGACCTTTGCGAAGGCCTCGATCGCGACGTCGAGGCCGTGCCAGCCCATGATGTTGCCGATGAAGCCCACATACGTCCGATCCGGCGGCAGACCGAAAGTCTCAAGGGCGTCCGCGCGCTCGACGGGAAAGAACCGGTCGATATCCGTTCCATTGCCGATGAAGCGCAGTTTCGCGCGAGGCACGCCCAGCGAGGCGAGATGCGCCGCAAGCCCGCGCGTCACGCAGCGTGACGCGAATGCCTTCTTGGCCGCCGCGATCTGGGACCAGTTCTCGTACCTGGCAAGGCTTGGGCTGCCCCCCACCAGGAGCCGCTCCTTGGCCATCCACGAATTGTGCTCGAGCACGACCTTGAGTCCGAGAAGGCGGCCGGCGTCGGCGATGAGGTGCGTCAGCATGTTGACGCGGGAGTAGACGAAGTCCGGCCTGAAGCTGCGCGAGTGGGCTGTGAGGGAGAAAAGCTGCGGCAGAGTATCGAGCGACGGGGGCAGGCGAAGCCGGCGAAGGCTCGGCGAGGCGGCGAGCGCATCGCGCGGCAGCTCCCTCGGCAGATTGAGCGGCTCGCTCCCGGGAGACACGGTGCGCACCTCGTGCCCCATGGCGGCCCAGGCGCGGATGAGGCCGAGCTGATGGTTGGCCCCGCCCGTGGGCGAGCTCCAGTCGATGAGATTGACCATCAGGATGCGCATTGCCGGCCGACCGCTCTTTTCAGCACCGTGTGACGGTCCGGTCAGCGCCGCGGCTGCCCAGCCCGAGAAATTCGTCGAGGATTGCAACGATGCGCTCCGCTGCGTCGCCCTCGCCATAATCTGCGATCGGCCGCCGTGGCTCGGCGAAGCTCGGGCTAGTCCACAGCCGGTTCCAGCCGTTCGCAACCGTCTCGACCCATTCGGTCTCCGCGCGCAGGGTGACGCACGGGACGCCATGGAAGTAGGCCTCCTTTTGCAGCCCTCCCGAGTCGGTGAAGACAATTGCCGCCGACGCGAGAAGCCGGTGAAGGTCGAGATAGCCGAGCGGCTCGATCAGCGTGAGGCGTTGGGACGCGAGGCCGTCGCGAGCAAACGCCTGGCGCGTGCGCGGGTGGATCGGAAAGACGATGGACCGCGCCCCCGCTTCCCGCTCGAGATATGAGATGAGGGCCGCTAGCCTTGCGGGATCGTCCGTCGCCTCGGCGCGATGCAGGGTCGCGAGCGCATAGTCTCCGGGCACGAGGCCGAGCCGTTCGAGTATGGCGGAATCCTTCATCGCCGCATCGCGCACGAACAGCGTCGCGTCGAACATGACATCGCCCACGTGATGCACGCCTTTGACGATGCCTTCAGCTGCGAGGTTTTCGACGGAAGCGCGCGTTGGACAGAAGAGCAGCGCGCTCGCATGATCGGCGACGATCCGGTTGATCTCCTCGGGCATGCGGCGATTGAAGGATCTGAGACCCGCCTCGACGTGCGCGACCGGAATGTTCAGCTTGGCCGCGGCCAGCGCGCCGGCGAGCGTCGAGTTGGTATCGCCGTAGACGAGTGCGAGATCCGGCTTCTCGGCTGCGAGCACCTCCTCGATCGCGGCGAGCATGCGACCCGTCATCGCGCCGTGGCCGCCGCCGTGGATGTCGAGGTTATAGGCCGGCTCGGGAATCGAGAGCTCGCGGAAGAACACCGCCGACATGGCATCGTCGAAATGCTGGCCGGTGTGGACGATGAGCTCCCTGATCCCGTGCGCCTTGCGAAGGGCGCGGCTGACGGCCGCCGCCTTGATGAACTGCGGCCGCGCACCCACGACGGTGATGATTTTGGCTGACATGGCTCTCGTCGGGGAACGGCAGGGCAAACGTGGCAAGAGGCTTATCGACCGCGTGTTTGATCGACTTGGCAAGGCCCGTCAACTCTGTGTTTGCTCGCGAAAGGGGCGGGACGGATCGCTAGCCTTCGAGCGAAGTAAAACGCTATAGACGCGGGCATGAAAGCCAGGACCGGTGAAGGCCGATCGATCGCGCGGGAGTTTGCACGCGGCGCATTCGGGAACGTCGGGATCCTGGCAGCCAATACGTTACTCAGCCTCTTGATAGCGGTGCTGCTGAGCCGGGCCCTGGGCGCGGCGGGTCTCGGCGTCTATGCCTTTGCGACGTCCTTGATGAGCATTCTCGCGGCGCCGCTCTCCTCGGCTCTCGGCAACATCGTGCTGCGCGAGACGGCGAGCGCCGAGGCGCGGGGCAATCCCGAAGGGGCGCGCGATGCAATTCGCTGGGCGCTGCGCACGGGCGTCTGGCTCGTCGGCGGCATGACGGCCCTCATCGGCGTAGGCGCGGCCGTCGGCTTCGGCGACCTCGCCGGAGACAAGGCGACGACGGTCTTCTACGCTCTCGCGCTGCCTTTGCCGGTGGCGGTGCTCTACATCTTCTCGGGTGCGGCGCGCGGGGCCGGCTGGATCGTCCTCGGCAGACTTCCGGACCTGATCTTGAGGCCGCTCGTCTTCGTCGCGTGCGTAATCCCGATCTTCTTGTGGCCCTCGCTCGGGCCGGCGAGCCCGCAGCTGGCGATGTCTATTCAGGTCTTCGCCGCTCTATTCGCGGCGGTGGTCGCGTTCGCGATCGCGAGGCTCGCACTCGGCGAGCGCGGGGTGGCGCACTCCACCGCGAGCGCCTTTTGGGGCAGACCCGCGGGCACGACCGCCTGGCTTGCCAGCGTGCCGCCGTTGGCCTTCGTCCTGGGTCTGACATCGATCCAGAACAACCTCGATATCCTGATGGTTGACTGGTACCTGCCCGACCACGACGTCGGCATCTACCGCGCGGGGGCGCAGGCGGGCCGCCTCTTCTTCATGGTCACGACGGCGGTCGGCGCCGGGCTCTTGCCTTACGTGGCGAGGCTGCACGCTGAGGGCGACCACCGGCAGCTCCAGAGGCTGCTCGCTCTCGCCGCCCGCGTCTCCCTCGCGATCGTACTTCCCGCCTATGCGATCGCGCTCGCCTTCGGCCCGTGGCTGCTGGGGGTGGTGTTCGGCGCCGAGTTCGCCCGCGGCTCGGGCGTGTTCGCCGTTATCGCCGGCGGCGCCGTCGCCCAATGCCTGATCGGGTATGCGTCGACCGTGCTCAGCATGACGGGCCGCGAGAGCCAGATGGTCCTTGCCGGGATGGCGAGCGTCGCCGTCAATGTCGCCCTCAACGTCGTGCTGATCCCGCGTTACGGCATGGACGGCGCGGCCTGGGCGTCGACCGGCGCCGCCGTCCTGCTTTCCGTGCTGCTCGCGGTCAAAGCCGCCCGTATTCACGGGCTCAGAACCTGGGCGCTGGGCTAAGTGGATCGCCCCCGATCGATGGGCTTCACAAGACGCAAAAAAGTGCTATAGACCGCCTCGGTGCCCCTGGGCGCCAATCGACCGAAGGACGCATCTCGAGCCCCGCCGCGTGACTTGGTGGAAGCGCGGCGCGCTTCCGTGTCCGGTCGATGAACGTTCGGTGACGCGGGATGGAGCAGCCCGGTAGCTCGTCAGGCTCATAACCTGAAGGTCGTAGGTTCAAATCCTACTCCCGCAACCACCACTAATTGCTCTGCGATCGGACCGCGAACGTCACCAGCCCTTTTCTCCGCTGACAGCCGTAGGATTGCAGCGATTTGGCCATGCAGGTCTATCGTCAGCTTGCCATCCACTGGCGTTATGACCACGCGCTCGATGAGCAATCGAATGGCCTCGAACGCCTGTTTGTCGCCGTCAGGCTGCGCCAAGGCCTCGTGTAGTTCCGAGACACGGGCGCGGTACAACTCTGCCATATTGGGATTAAGCAACACCTTCCGCTCCGGCTCACTTGCAAGCCTTGCCTTCAGCTCATCTTCCCTTGCTTCGAGAGCCAGAAGCTCGTCCTTCAGGCTGCGCGCAGGAACTCCGTCGACGATCGCCTCCACGATCTGCCGCTGCCGCTTCTTTGTTGTCGCTAGCTCGGCCTCCGATGACGCGCGGTCAGCGTTTGCGCTTTGTCGCGCGCGGTTGACCTCGCGCAGAAACTCCTCGCAAAACTCTTTGAAGAGATCAGGCGCCATCAAATGCTTCTTGAGCCCCTCGATGATCATACCCTCAAGGGATGCCCGAGAGATGGTCTGCCGGTTCCCGCACAGTCCTTTGTTGCGCGACGTCGCGCAGCCAAGGTGTGTTTGGCTGATCATGACGTAGCTGCCGCCGCAAGAACCACACTTGGCGAGCCCCGAGAGGAGGTAGCGCGGCCGTCGACGCTCCCATGGCTTCTTGGTCTTGCCGGCGGATGACATCTTGACCTCCCGCTGGCGTTGCTTGACCCGCTTCCAAAGCTCGTCGTCCACGATGCGAAGCTCGGGAACACTTCTCTCAATGACCGCGCTCGCGTCATTAACCCGCGAGCGACGCCTCCCGGTTTCTGGATCCTTCAGGTACTTGAGCTTGTTCCAGACAAGCTTGCCGATGTAGAGCTTATTGTTGATGATACCGGTTCCACGCTCGGAATTGCCATTGATGGTCGAAGCTCCCCACCCTCGCCCGCGTGGTCCCGGGATGCCGTCCTTGTTCAGCATCAACGCGATATTCCTGGGCGACACGCCGGACGTGTACGCCTCGAAAATGCGACGCACTACAGTCGCCTCCATCTCATTTATTCTTCGATCACCCACGTCGAACGTGCCGTCGGGCCTTGGCCTCCGCACAACGTTGTAGCCATAGGTTAAGCCGCCACCCGACTTACCAGCTTCGACCCGGCCCCGAAGGCCACGATAAGTCTTTTCGGCGAGCTGCTTGAGGTAGAGGGCACCCATGGTGCCCGACAGTCCAACGTGCAGCTGGGATATCCAGCCTTCGCTCAGAGTAAGGAGCTTAACGCCCGAGAATGTCAGGTGCTTATAAAGATGCGCAACATGCTCCTGGTCGCGGGATAGCCGATCAAGAGACTCAGAGACGACCACGTCGAACTCGCCTCGACGTGAGTCCTCGAGTAACTTCTGGTATCCGGGCCGGAGGTGCGACGCACCGCTCATTGCACGGTCTTGGTAGGCGCGTACGAAAGTCCATCCTTCACGCTCAATGCGTTCAAGGCATATCCGGATCTGATCCTCGATCGAGGCCCCTGATTGAAGGTCGGTCGAGTACCTGCTGTAGACAACGGCGCGCATCCAATGCCCCCTAAAGGTCATTACTCATAGCATTATCGCCGCGTGTGATGATGGCAGCAACCTCGTCTTGATACGAGTGCACGGCCTTGATCTGCTGACCGCGAATGTAGTGTTTTTTTGTAATGCGGAACTTAGTATGCCCCAGGACACCGGTTGCGATTAGCGCCTGGTCCGGAGCCACCTCCGCGATGAAAGTCGCGGCCGAGTGGCGGAACATGTGCGTAGAGAACTTGATACCCTTGCGAGCCCAGACGATACGCTTAATCCGATCGGCCAGCGTGTAGGGCGTCATGATGGTGCCTCGCGTAGTAAGCCATAAGGCCGTCTCGTCCGTACCCTGGCGCCACGCCAATATCGGACGGAAATTGCTCATGTAGCGCCGAAGGCGGTCGATAAGCTCTTGGGGAAGTGTCACCTCGAAGTCGCGCTTGCGGGTCTTCATCTCTTCTGCAGGAATGCTCAGTCGATTGCTACCCTCACCAAGGTTGAGATGGTGCCCGTCCCGTAAGGCTTGTGCGTTCCTGAGCCGCAGCGGACAGAGCGCAAGAAACGCGATGAGTAGACCGTCGCGGTAGAGGACGGCGCGACGCTTGTCCCTGAGACTGCCTGCCTCCGCCTCGTCCATCATAGCGATCCCAGAAGCTCGAGGAGCTGCCGAGCCTCGACTACCTGAAGAGCTACACCAAGCCCGGCGAGTCCGTGGTTCATCGATCAAGCGTCGCGGCTTTTTGCCGATGCACTCACTCATCAGCTAGACGATCCGTCCAAGCTGGTTCCGCTATATGCAACTATCGGCAAGCTGCGGCTCTACGCCTCCAGTGAAACCGTCGTATGCGCCGATAGCGTTATGTCACGCATCGTCGAAGCCTATTACAGTCCTAATGTTGATTTTCAGAATCAGCAGATACGTGACGCTCAAAGTTACGACGTGCTTCGGACCTTCATCAAGGCCTGCCAAGCGGAATTGAAGAGTAGCGGGATGGACTGAACAACCATCATCAGATCTCGACGCTCGGACAGCCTCTTATTGGTCCCTCTCGCAGCACACGCAGTAACGCGCGATGCCGAAGACAGAACGCACGAAAGTCCACGAGAATTGACTCTGACAGCCGACCACCCTGGCTATGACACCGGGATTGGGCACATCTTTCAACACAATAGCATCGGGGATTGCCATGATGGGCAATCGTACGCCCGCCTTCGCTCTGGTGGCCGCTTCTGCAATCATTTGTTCCGGTCCGCCAGCAATTGCGGCCAAGTTCGACGGAAGCTGGAGCATGATCGCCGTGACTACCCGCGACCATTGCGGAACCATCCCGATTGGCCTCGGCCTCTTTAACAAAGGTGACGTCGAACAAATGCTCATTCGCGCCTGCGTCGCCTTCCGCGTGGAGGTCAGCGACGACGTGATCGCCGATCGCGCCACACGCCGCAAGAGCCATCCTTCGGCGTCTCGCGGAAAGGCCGGCTCTGCCGTTCGCTTACCGGCATCTCGGTAGTCTCGCAACCATTGGACGAAAGGCCGCGGTCGCGGATTTCGGGAGGGCGCGGTTGACCGGCACGCTCGCATGGTGGTTTTGGGGGCTTGTTCACGTCTTCTTTCTTGTGGGCGCCCGCAACCGTCTCACCGTCATCCTGAATTGGCTTTGGTCGTACATCACCTACCGCCCGAGCACGCGATTGATCACCGGCGCTGTCGAGTATGAAAGTCAACCTTAAGCGCAAGACTTAAGCCAGAAGAGACGTGGTGGGAAACTAGCGGGCCTAGTTGTGAACTTCACAGGCCAAGGAGACCATGCTCGCGCCACGCGAAAGTGTCCGAAAAAATAACCCGGCTCGCGCGAAACGAAGCCCTGCGAGCAAGCGTAGCTCCCTTTGGTCTTGCGCGCCACGAGCCTGCCGGAGTGGGCTGTCTTCTGCCGGCACAACAGCGAAGAACATCGTCATCCGCGGAGACGGGGCATGAATCCCTTCAGCATGGTTACGGCCGAGGCAATCTCGTATCTAGCATCTCTCTTTGTATTCGTGATTGGTCTTTTAACTCTACTGGTTCTTGTAACGTACGTTCGCGACGTCATGCAAACGAAGGACGCGATACGTCGTAATTTTCCCGTCATCGGCCGTTTTCGCTATTTCTTTACGACGCTCGGCGAGTTCTTCCGCCAATACTTTTTTGCGCAAGACCGGGAAGAGTTGCCTTTCAACAGGGCGGAGCGCGACTGGGTTAGCCGGTCATCAGCGGGCCTGGACAATACGGTCGCGTTCGGCTCCACACGAAGTCTCACCCCAGTGGGCACGGTGATCTTCGTCAATTGTCCCTTTCCAACACTCGACGAGGACGCGACTCCAACGCCCGCTATCGCCGTCGGTCCCCACACTCGCTGTCCCTATATGTTTAGCTCTATCCTCAACATTTCCGCCATGAGCTACGGCGCCTTGTCGAAGCCCGCAGTCCGCGCTCTGTCGTTTGGCGCCAAGGCCGCGGGCTGTTGGCTCAACACGGGGGAGGGCGGGCTAGCGCCATATCACCTAGAGGGCGGCGCCGACATCATTTTTCAGATTGGCACTGCGAAGTACGGCGTGCGGACGGCTGATGGCAAGCTTGACGATGCAAAGCTTGCCGAGATCGCAGCTCTCGATCAGGTGCGCATGATTGAGCTGAAACTGAGCCAGGGCGCTAAGCCCGGAAAAGGCGGTATCCTTCCCGCCATCAAGGTAACTCCGGAAATTGCGAAAATCCGCGGCATCGAGCCGTTCAGGGATTCCATCTCTCCCAATCGGCATCCCGAGATTGGCAACGTTTCGGAGCTCCTGGACTGCATCGGACATATACGAGCGATCTCCGGTAAGCCGGTCGGATTCAAAGCCGTGATAGGCGCCTATGGTTGGCTCGACTCTATGTGCAAGGAAATTCACCGGCGCGGGGTTAAGTCGGCGCCCGATTTCATAACGATAAATTCTGGCGACGGCGGCACGGGCGCGGCTCCGTTGCCGCTCATGGACAACGTCGGACTAACCATTCGCGAGGCGTTGCCGATGGTCGTCGACCTTCTCAGCGCCTACGAACTCCGCGATCGCATCAAGGTATTTTGCGCCGGCAAGCTGATAACGCCAGCGGAAGTCGGCTGGGCATACTGCGCTGGCGCCGATAGTGTCAGCTCGGCCCGCGGATTCATGTTCGCCCTCGGCTGCATCCAATCCCTCAAATGCAACAAGAATACTTGTCCGACCGGCATAACGACGCATGATCGACATCTTCAACGCGGATTAAATCCAATGGATAAGGCCGTTCGGGTAAAGAACTACGTCGAGAAGATGCAGAAGGATCTGAACATCATCGCACGGTCGTGCGGCGTGGCCCATCCACGCGCACTGAAGCGCTATCATTGCCGAATCGTTCAAGCTAGCGGACGGTCCATCCCACTCGATGAGCTTTATCCGCCCGCGGCCCGGTAGGCCCGCTCAGTCAATGATCGCCGTATCGTCCGGGTTCGAGGGATCCGCTCGATCCTCTATTCCGTCTCGTGAGGGTCATGGGCTACGGGAGTCATTCTCTTGACGATCGCATTCACCGGCTCGGGCGAACCGGCGCGGGCCACAATCCAGGACGAAAGTTGCTGGGCACCGGACATCGAATACCCCGTTCCATGCGATGATGATGAGGACTAGCAAGCCCAAGGTCAGGAGCGGTGGTCGGAGCGACGTTCGCTCCCCGTCCGGTTTACCCTCAACAGCGGACAGATCCTGGGCTCGACGCAGACTACCGCTAAGGGCCAATACCGGAAGTGGGGGCGTCAGAAATACATTCGCACATGAGGGTTCGCGCGCAGCCAGGTGATGGTGGCTGAGAGACCCTCCTCGTAGGGAGTGCTGCGTAGGGCAGGCAGCCGCGCGCGTAACTTCGCGCCGTCGAGCAGCACTGGAAATTCCCAAAGGTGAAGTATATCGGCAAATGCCCGTGCAATCGGCGATGCAACGCCTGCCATGCGAACGGTCCAACCGGGTAGAGCGGCGAATGCGCCCGTACCCGCCAAGCGGATCGCCTCAGAAAAGAAGGCCCTAGGCGTGGTTGGAGCGACGCCTGGCAGATGAAAAGTCTCGCTGTCGACGTCCGAGGCGAGGCCGACGTCCAGCAGCACCCGCGCGGCATCGGGCATGAACACGAACTCGACTGCGACATCGGGTGGACCGAACCAGTGGCCGGTGCGTCCCCCGACGATGCGCTTTAGAGGGGGCCCAGTTAGCGTTTGGACGTGAGGACCGTAGAACTCGGGAAGTCGCACTATTACGAACCGCACCCCAGAGGCGCGGATACGCTCTTCCTTGGCCAGCCGGGCGCGGCCGAGCTTTGAGCAAGGGGCGGGCGACCGCGATTCTGGGATGGCGTCACCGGGGGCGCCGCGGCCGTAAATCCAAACGTTGCCCGGGAATATCAGCCTGGCGCCGGTCTCGCGACAGGCGACGAGCGCGCTATCGAGCAACTGGGCCGTGGTCTCGACCCAATTCTTATCGAGAGCCACGTTGACCAAGTGAAAAAGTGCCTCCCGGCCATCGAGTGCACGCGTGAGAGCCGCGGCGTCGCGGGCGTCCCCCCGCACCAACTCAACGCCGTCGCCGCGCTCAGCGCGTGCTGGATCGCGCACCAGCGCCCGAACCGCTAAGCCGCGTCGGGCCGCCTCAGCAGTTACATTCGAACCGAGGCTGCCGGTCGCTCCGGTCACCAGGATGCGCCGCACGGAACCACCGTATAAGCCGCGTTGCCGCGGAGGATATGGCTTTAACTGCGAGAGGTCGAGATTATGCATCGGCTACTAACCGGGCGGCAACGCCCGACTTGGCTTCCTTTTTGCGGACCTCCGCATCGTGCTCACCCAAGGCAACGCGCAAAGTCGGTTCGCCGTCAGTGAATACCGCTTCGGGTCGGAAGCATGACAGCACCACGTCCGATGTTGTCCGCTTTGCCCTCATGAGCGGACAGATCCCGAATGCGGTGCCGTCGTCGCCCCAGGCGACGTTGGCAGTCGTCTCGTTGGTGACGATGCGGCCGATGAGCGTGAAGTCGGGCGCGAACACGTACAAGTAATGATGTTGCTGTGATAATCGTCCCTCTCTATGCGCTGAGACAGGCAAGGTAGTGTGCCATCGCCGGTCCCCGGCACCGTGCTGTTTGCTAAGACATGTGTTCGCAGTTCGCCGGCCACAAACACCCCGGACTAGGCGTCGCCCAAGCAAAGCCGGCCCTACGCGGCTACTCACAAAGCCATGGGCCGGCTTGAATGGTTGCCGAGTCACGAGGACGAACTGCGGGGGAGCAGTTTGCAACTCGGCCTGCCGACTCAACATGCGGTTTGAGACAGGGTTCCCAGGTCTCCGCAGGCGGCTGTGGATAACCTCACAACCCTCGCATGGTTAAGGTTTATTTACGACGGGTTTGAGGAGGTTCCGTTTCATACCGGAGGGCGAAGATCCCCGGTATTCGTAAGGCACGTCAGTGGCGGTCGACCAAGTTGGTGGTGTCCGAATGACGGGACGCGGGAGTCATCGGGAGAGGACCCGAAACAGGGGAAGGCGTTACTCGACGATGACTTTGGTCTTCGAAAGGCACACCACGGCCGCCCGCTGCTCGATGCGTTGCGTGAGGCGCGGGCGAAATCGACCGTGCGCTCCACGACCACGCTCCGCTGCCTGTCGAGCGTCACCAAGTGATAGCTGTCGTCGAGGATGGTGAGCTCCACCGGGCCGCCGAGGCCGCGGGCGATCGTGACTGCATTCGCCAGGTCGCTCTGATCGTCGTCGCGGGGATGGAAGATGTGGGTCGGCTGACTGATCATGCCGAGGCGCCGCTTCACGTCGCTGGCGAGCGCCTTGAACTCCCAAACTAGGCCGCCGCCCCGTCCGAACAGATCCTCAATCGGCCGATCGTCGCTCTTGAAGCTCTCGATGACGAAATTGCGGATGCGCTCGTCCTTGATGCCGAACGGCGGGCGCTGCTGGAAGTGGAACAGCCGCGCGAACCACTTAAAGAGTACGAGCTTGAAAAGGTTGAAGGCTTTCGGGATCGCCCAGCCGTTAGGCCAGATCGTCGGCGCAAACAGCATGAGACCGTGCACGTCGGCCGGACGCTCGCGGGCGAGGCGCAGAGCGAGCATCGATCCGGCGGAGATGCCGCCGACCAGGATGATGTCGCAGTGGGACTTGAGTTCGTCGTGGGCGGCCTCGAGTGCCGCGTACCAATCCTTCCACGAGGAAAGACCCGAGGAGTCCGTTTTTGCGCCCAAGCCGGACAGCAAGGGGCAGTAGACCGTATGTCCGGCGCGCGCGAGACCTTGAGCTACGAACCTCAACTCGACGGGATTGCCGCCCAGACTATGAACCATGAGCACGCCGACCGGTCCGCCCGGAATTACGAGACTGCCGCGGTATGCTTTTATTTTCTCAATTTTGTTCATAAGGGTAACTCTTTACGCGTCGGTTGAATGGGGAAGCGCAAGACGGGCGGGTCAGCGGCTGATCGACATCGTAAGCTCTTGACAGACATTTCGTAAGAGGCAGCAACGCGAGTCCCCCAAACGGGGGACGCGGCACCTCAGGTTGGGGGAAATTCGCGCGGATTGATTCGCACATAACGTCCAGGTCTGCTCGGAGCCATCAACGTCATGTCTGCTCGTCGTCCGCATTACTTTCAACTGCGGACCTTGGCCCATGGTGAATTCTTAATGTCAAGTAGAAGCGGGCCGTTTGCCGTGAACGGCCGCCCAAGGTCGCTGGCGCGTATCGCCAGAACCGCACCCGGGCGCTCACCCGGGAGAATCCTGTCGATATCGTCGCAATAAGCCGCCCGACTCGGCCTAGCGTAGCTTGGTTAGCTAGGAGGGAGGAATGAGGGCAGCAATCGCGCCTTTGCCTCGGCATGCATGTGACGGCGAGAGAATTCAGAGTCACGAGCGTGAGGTCGGCTCCGTGCTTCAACGAGGGCCGGCACCTAATAACTTCGTCGCGCAGACCGCCAGCAAGGTTGATCAGTTGCAGGCAACCGTTCAAACTTTAGCGCGTAACGTGGAAGCGCTCACTGCAAAGGTAACATCGCCTCTCACCTGCCTGTCAGGCGACGGCTCGACGTCCGTATTGGCCAACACCGCTTCTTTCTCGCCTACCCGAGAGCCGATTCTGACGTTCTTAAGGCTTAAAGCGCTCGCCTTTATCGTGCGAGACTTGCGCTCATTCAGGTTTCTGCTGCCTATCCTGTTGCTGACGCCCGGCCTAGCGCAGGCGCAGACGGCTCCGACGCCCTCGGCGGACCTCGAGCAGCTGCACCGCTCGAGGCGGGACCTGCAACAGAGCCTATTGAAGATGCAGCAGTCCGTTCAGCAGCAACTTGACGAATTCGACGCACGGATCGCGGCGATTGAAGCGAACCGGGGCGTTCCTCCATCGAAGGATCAACCCCCCCAGGGGGGCGATGCCAAAGGCTGGACGGCGGTTCTGGCGCCTCCTGAGCAAAGCGCGACGTATGCCCAAAGCTCGGAACAATATGTAGGCGGAGCTCGGAACTATGTAGGCGGAGACTATGTAGGCGGAGACTATGTAAGCGGAGACAAAGGGGGTTCCTACTTTAGCAAAGACAAGTGGGGTCCCTCATGGGGTCCCTACGAACCCCCTCTAGGCTTCGTTCTCGCTCGCGGACCTAACGGGGAGGTCGACTTCTCCGCAAAGGGCTATGTACGCTACCTGAACCAGTTGGACTTGGATCCCTTCTACACGGATGCGTTTGGACGCACTACAGAGCTCGATCTGAGACAAGACATCCAGTTGAATAGACTTCAATTTATTCTTCACGGATGGCTGTTTGACGAACGGTTCCGCTACTTTTGGTATGCCTGGACACAAAATGTGAGCCAGGGTGACGCTGCCCAAGTCGTTGTTGGCGGCAATATTAGCTATAAATTCTGTGATGCCCTGACCGCAACGGCCGGTATCTTCTCGTTGCCTTCAACACGCTCAACCGCTCAGTCATTCCCGAACTGGCTTAGGATCGACCATCGGTCGATGGCAGATGAATATTTCCGCGCATCGTACATACAGGGATACATGGCGAACGGAAAGATTACGGATACCCTGCAATACAAGGTGGCAATCGCCAACAATCTTAGCGCACTTGGCGTCAGCGCAAGCCAGTTGGATCCCGAATTGAATACGGTCTCTGGCGTCCTTTACTGGCTGCCGACTACAGGTGAGTTCGGGCCAGGTCTAGGCTTCGGCGATTATGAGAATCACGAAAAGCTTGCGACGCTATTTGGGCTCCATTTCACCTACAGCCCTGAGGATGCGCAGGAGCAGCCAGGGGTCAACTCTTTCGAAAACAGTCAGATACGCCTCTCGGATGGAACGCTGCTCTTCGCCCCTAATGCTTTCAACACCGGTGGCATGATCAATAAGGCGACATACAGCATGCTGGACCTGGACGCTGGGCTAAAGTGGAAGGGCTGGTCGCTTGACGTAGAGTATTATTTTCGATGGTTGAACGACTTCGAGGTCATCGGAGACATACCTGTAGACAGCCTGTTCGATCATGGGTTCCAGGTGTATGCGTCAACCATGCTCAGACAGGAATATTTGCAAGGCTATATCTCAGGATCAAAGGTTTTCGGTGATTATGGAGACCCGTGGGACCTTGGAGTCGGATTGACGTACTTTCCGTTTGGCAAGAAGGAGGTGCGCATGAACGCTCAGGCTCTCTACATGGACCGTTCGGCAGTCGGCTACACGGCAGTTCCGTATGTGGTCGGCGGCACCGGAATGGTTTACACGGTCGACGTTGGCACCTGGTTCTAAAAGCAGCGGAGACGTCAAAGTTGCTCGGTCCACTTCGCATCCCCGCCTCCGTGTCCTGTACACTCGACACGATGGAATGACGCTTCGCACACGCCCTCAATGGGGGTTCTGCAACAAAATCTGCCACAAGCGGACACGCCAGTGATGCGATCTTTCACAAATGCACGGGCCACGGGCTACTCGGCCGCGTGCTTAGGTAATCGCAGAGCTTCGGTCGGCCGGTAAATTACAATGTCCGGCCCCGCCTCCTCGGGCTGGATCGTGTCCCAGCCGGAAATGGAACGGCGCACGTCTTCAAGACCAGCTGTCCAAGCTTCCTCGATAGTAGCGCGGGAAAATTCGAAGTCCTTTACGAAGCCCGAGCGTGAGGGGCGCGTATTGATCAGGCGAATGATTAGCCAACCCCTCTCGTCGCAGGCGGCGGCTAGTTTCTGCGCGTCAGGATCAGACTTCAACTGTGGCGGCAGTCTGTCCACCAGCCGACGGCCTGCGGCAGCGAGCTCGCCAATTTCCTGTATTCGGTCGATGTTGAAACGACTTTTGCTCGAGTACTGGATGTCTTTGGCCCGTTGCAATACCTGGCCTAAATTCCGCGGTAGTTCTCCTTGCGCGTTGAAGGTATCGACCTGAATGATGCGGGCGGTGGTCAATGGTCTTTCGTCCGCTACATAAGTGATTGGCGTGTTGGTAACCACGCCGCCGTCCCAATAGTGTTCCCCATCGATCATCACCGGGGAAAAGCCGGGGGGCAGAGAGCCACTGGCTCGGACATGGTCCGAGTGGATAAGGGTATTCTTCGTATCGAAATAGGTGGAGGTGCCCTTGCATACGTTCACGGCACCCACCGAAAGCCGGACCTGCCCGCGATTGATCAAATCGAAATCCACTAACTCTTCTAAAGTGGCCTTGAGCGGAGTTGTGTCGTACACACTCAGGGCGCTTTCGGTGCCTTCCGCGGCGAACCACGCTGGTGGCATGCGAGGCCTGTAGAAGCCTGCAACGCCTATGGCGGCAGCTGACATCGCAGCCATGTAGTTGACGGCCGGTCGAAGTGAGTCGAGCCATGGCGGCAAGGGAGGCCCAACATTTACGGAGATTCGCTCCCAGAACTCACGCAGTCGTTCGACCCGCCGCTCTGGCGGATTTCCGACAATCAGCGCTGCGTTGATGGCGCCGATCGAGATGCCGACGACCCAGCTAGGCGCCACGCCCGCTTCGACGAGGCCTTCATATACACCGGCTTGGTAGGCTCCAAGCGCACCCCCGCCCTGTAGCAGCAGAATCTCGTGGTCGTACTTCATGCGTTACTATTCCGTTGCCGACTAAGCGTAGCGGATTCAAGCCACGCTCGTTGAGCTTTTCACTCTTAACCTCCATCCCGCCAGATATGCGATCCTGAACCTGAGCAAGTCAGATTGCAACAAGACATTCCCTGCAACGGTGTGGTCTGCTCCTGAAACGAGGCCAAGTTAAATGGGCGAATCCGGCTATTTCCGCCTCGACAGAGGAGCCGTTAGGATCGACCGAGCCCAATCTCGTGACCGCCGATGTCGCAGTCTCGAACGGCGTAACCACGTCATCGTTACTGTCCCATGCCCAAGATGTAGGACATATTTGGTCTGGCCATTGTCGCGAGGTCATCGCCGCGTGCCGCTGGGTTGGATCCTGATCAGCATATACCAGGAGAACAGGACCCAGATGGCGCCGAGCGCCCAGCCGGCGATGACGTCGGTCGGCCAGTGGACGCCAAGGTAGATGCGGCTGAGCCCGACCAGCACGGTCATGAGCACGCAGACCAGGAATATGAACACCTTCGCCGGGTAGCTGGTCTCGACGCGCGCGAGCATCATGCCCAGCATCAGGTAGATGATCGCCGAGTTGGTCGTATGGCCGGAGGGAAAGCTTTCCCCGGTGGCGAGCGTCTCGTGGGGGACGATGTCGGGTCGCTCACGCCCGAATCCGAGCTTCAGAAGTTGGTTCATCAATGCCCCGGCGGCGCATGCCGCGACGAGGAAGGCCGCCTTCTGCGGTGCCTTGACGATCCACAGGTAGGCCGCGACAACGGCAACCGCGAACGTCAGCACGAACGTGCTCCCGAGCGCGCTCACGTCGCGTACCATCTCCTCGAACCACGCCGGTCCGATCGGATTTCGCGGATCTCCACCCTCCCGCAGCCACAAGAGCAGCCATTCGTCGAAGGCCCGGGTTCGGCCGTCCATGACGAGGCCGGCGAATACCGCAAGACACGCGGCGCCCGCTCCAATTAAGGCGACTGCCGCGAGCTGCTTGAGC
Organism: uncultured Alphaproteobacteria bacterium; assembly: GCA_963740475.1. Classification (GTDB taxonomy): domain Bacteria; phylum Pseudomonadota; class Alphaproteobacteria; order Rhizobiales; family Hyphomicrobiaceae; genus Hyphomicrobium_C. The sequence continues at coordinate 59,894 of CAVUEM010000013.1, forward strand.
TCGAGCCGCCTCGCGCCCGAAGAGATGCCCCGTTCACCGGTTGGGGCATCATCTTTGTCAGGTTTGTCAGGGCGCGAGGTCACGTCGTGCCTCCTTGAAGCGTTTGGGGGCAGGCCCCGTGCACGCGCGAAGCCGGTCCGATGCAACTAAATCCTGCATTTGTCCGTTATTGCAAGACGCTATTCCCCTCCTTGTGCCCCTGACCTTGGGCAATGACATCGGCCATGACGTGGACCCTGCCCGTGAATACGCGACCGGGAACGGCATCGAGCGCCATTTGTGCCTCATCACCCTGGTGCACGCGCTGCAGCGCGTGCTGCGGGAACGAGGCACCAAGCAGCTTGTCGCCGCTGTGAATGAACACCATGGTCGGCCTGGAGGGGCTCGCCGTCATTCCGGGCTGGTGAAACAACTGCGTCACGTAACCGTCGGTTGGCGCAACGACTTTCGTCTCCAAAAGATCGAATTCGGCATTGCGCAGGTCTGCTTTCAGGCGCGCCACGGCTGTATTCAGTCCGTCGATCTCTGAGGCAAACGCGAGTAGACGCCGCAGTCTTCCAACACCTCCCGCCTCCAATCAGCAATTGCGGCAATATTGGCTCTCTTCGTTGCACCTGCGGTGGCAGCGAACGGGCGAGTTGGGTCAAAACCGGAAACAGCGCGGGATCTTGCTAATTCGCCTTGGACCAGTGGTCGTCTGCGATCCCCCTACGGATCGAGGCGGGCTGCGTGGCAGTCTTGACTCGTGTCATCTCAAAGAGGCCACCAGGACGAAACGCGTGACGCATGGCAGCGTTGACGTCAGAAGTAATTGCATAGCTTGGGGGAGGGAGCCAATTGGCTAGATTGGCATGGAGTTCAGGCCCCCAAATGGAAAGCTCGGGGCCCGCCGCGCTGTCGAGCGGTGCAATGATGCCGGCACTCGCGCCGCGCGTTACGCCGCACGTAGCAAACCAGGCGGAATCGTCGTCATCGACATAGCGCCACGTCAGCACGAATGCCGATGCCGAGGTCATGATCATCGCTAGTTGTACGGCAGCGGCATTCACGACCTCGTCTTCTATGGCGTCTCCATCAAGAAGGAGCATGCGCCACTGAGCTTCTCCTCCCAGGATAAGCACTCGACGACCCAAACGGACGCCACTGCGGAGCAACTTTGCCGAATGCCTTAGCTCCGCAACAACCGCGTCGCGCACATCCTTTGGCAGAATCTGCTCGGAAATACGGCGGTCTTTCCGTGACTTCGTCTTACCAACTGGCTCCATGTCGAAATCCCCGGACCTGCTTAGAAAGGTAAGTCTGGGTAGATGTCAGCCAAAGCGGTAATTGAGGCGCGGCTCGGTTGGAGCTGAGAGCAAGTTCAAAAACAGACCTGCACGACCTGGTGAGCAAGTTGATCAATTCCGATGCCGGTCGGCGAAGACCCGCGAGAACACCCTGTCGCCAGCGCGGACGATGCGGTCGCCGATACGCGCCATCGCACGCCCGGTTTCCTTGACAACGGCGGCGGCCCCGGTGCCGACGCGGTCGAGACGGCTGCAGTCGCGCGCCTGCGACGCAGCCGGAATTGAGACAAGAGCGGCAGCCACAACGGCGGCTGCGAAGGAAGTCGTTTTAGACATGGAGAAGTCTCCTGAAGTCGTCTCTACGGCCCGCGCGGGAAGTATAGTCTCTCGGCCCCACTTGGTCCCCTTTGCCCGCCGAATAGCGTGAATTGGTTATTAATCCCGAGCCTTGCAGTATTCGAGGCCTGCGCAGTGACATCCTGAGCGTCTGGAGCTCTGTTGTCCGCAGCGACCGCTGCTGTCCCCTCAGTTGCGGTGACCAGATCGCGACCTTGTTCGCCGAGGCCGCACATCAGCGCTTCGGCGCTCAAAATCACGTAGCTACAAGGGCAGGCAATAGAGGCCAGGGGTCAAGACGAGAAGAGCGCGCCACGTCCGCGGCACGTCGGTCGACCCCAGTAAGCGGCACTCTGCAAGCGGCCCCATCCTGCAGCGCCATCAGTCATATTGTCGGCACTTGTAGCCGGTATCCCAAAAGTTGGGCGGGTCCCCCCGCCCTTTGCCCCCTTGGCCCGACGCCTTCGCGGCGGCCGGGCTTTTTTAACTGGGATCAGCCGCGGTGACGGTGACGCCGGATATCGCCCTGATTGGACGGCCGTGGTTTCCCTTGGTTCCGCTGAAGACCGTTGAGAAGGTTAGGCCGTGGCCAGCACATCGAGCCCTGAACGGATGGTATCGACGGTCGGTTTGATCACCGAGCCAACACCCGGTATCGCCAGCGCCTTATCGAACAACTGATTGAGGGCCGGCTTCACGGCGGCAATGGCGCTTGCCAAGCTCTTGCGCGTTTCCGGTGTGAGTTGGTCGATTAGTCCGGTCACCCTGTCGAATTCATCTTTGGAGCTGGTTAGGGCCGGTAGGGCTGATTGCGCGGTGGGCACGTCGTTGATGCCTTCAAGCGACGAGCGCAGGCCATTGACGGCCTTTGTCAGTTGCGCCCCAAGATCGACGTCGCCGACCTTGACGCCGTTAAGCGACCGGAATGCCTCAGTCGCATCAAGCCCAGCCGGCTTGAGCGCCCCTGTCACGATTTGCTCCTCTGCGGGCTTCGGGATGGTTTGCCTTTCGACCCTCTTCGTGAGGGTTGGGCCCGAGGAGAGGACGTACCAAGCCAACCCACCAAGCGCCGCTACAATCAACACCGGTAGCAACCAGCTCGATTGCATCTTGGCCACGTCGGCCTCGTAATATGCGACCCTTTGGTCCGCCTTCGCAATGTCATCGAGGATTTCGGTTCCTCTGAGATAATCCGAGAAACCTTCGGGTAGTGCGTGGGCAATATTCTTCTTTTGCGAGGCGAGGAGCTCGGCGGCGCTAAGCCCCGTGCCGCTCTGCTGTTGACCCAGCACGCCCATCACCACAGGTGCAAACAATCCCAATAGGCTTTTTGAGCCTTCTGCTCCGATGTTAGCGAACTTTCCCATCGCATTGGTGAGTTCGTTCGTGGTCGTGCGGCCAAGAAAAGAGGTAAGGGTGTTGAGGCCGCTGTCAATCACGGCCGCTTGGCCAGCTTCGCCGATGACATTGGCCAAGTTTGTGAGAGTTCCTGGTTTTTGATTTGCAACAGCCGCATTGAGAGTTGCCGCTCCTTCCCGTGTCGAGGCACGCGAGCTGAACGCGGCAAGCAGCCCCGGAACGCCGGCGCTGACTGCCTTCTCAACAACGCTTCTATCGAGGCCCAGGGCTGATGCGATACGAGCGCGCAATTCGGGGGTGAGAACGTGAGAGATGGTTGTGATGAGGTTGGTCGCCATGGGACCTCTCCTTGAGAGACACGTCCCCCCAGTTCCGGTATTGGCACCCCACAAGGGCAGTTCTTCAAGAGGACCCGAAGCGTTTGTTCTGCTTTCGAGGCGCGAAAGCCTATTAGCGAGGTCGGTCGGCAAACTGCGATCGGCCCAAATAGCTCGTGCGTTCAAAGGATACGTCCACCTCGCCCAACGTGTACAGTCCCCAAACCGGCGGACGGCTTCATTCGCAAGCGCGAAAGACTTAGCAGATGCGAAAAGGCTCACTTGAGATCATATTGAGCATTGCGCGTTCGTACCGGTCGCCCGCCGCGCTCTGGAGGTTGCCTCTTCCCGTGTAATCTCCATAGTTCCCTTGCCCGTTCATTTCTCGAGAATACCGTTCTCTACGAAGTCCCTAGGGCCCAGCGAGGCTCGTCTAGCACTTATACACTTCATACACTTCAGCTGCGCAACGGCGCACTGTGCGCCGTCCTACCCCGGCAACGCTGACAGGCGTTAGTGGACGCCCGACTCTCGCATCGGCAGACGAGACGAAGCCGTGTACGCCGGGGATCGAAAGCTGTTCTCCAAGCTCGAGTCCAACGAGCCCGATGATCCCCGCCAGCAGAAAGATGCCAAAGTGTTTCGACAAGGTCATTGGGCGCCTCCTATCACAAAATGCTTCGGCAATTCATCGGTATCGTCAAGTTCATCCAGGTCGACCTTTTTGGCGTTCGTTGAGTTTTTGAAGCCGAAATCATCTGATGCGACTTCGTCCCCGGTCTTCCAGTCTCTAGTTTGAATGCTGTATTGCGGTCCATTGGCAACGAGCTTGGAGGTAATGACATATCTGCAAGGATAGGGACGATCACCTTGAGCGATCCATATCTGCCAATCGACTTCCTTGGCCCGAAAAGCGAGGTAATCGCATTCAGCGCCGCCGATAACGCCGCTGCCGAGGTCCTTAGCCTCAACCACATCCGTCATCAGCTGATCGTAGACATTCGACAAAAGCAAATCCGCTCCAGGGAGGGGGCGGAATTTCTCCCTCAACTCATCGATCACTTGGTCGATTGTCCCGGGAGCATCGAACTGGGTATAAAGGTTCTTGTTCTTGCCGAGGAGCGTCAGCGTTTTTCCGTCGAAAAGCATCTCGACATCTGCAAACCCGCCGGAGCGCTTGACGCGAACCTTGTCAGGCCGGTTGACAGCGACTTGGCCTGAACTCGCAAGTGCGAGTTTCTGCTGATCTTTGGTGACAACCTCAAGGTTGGTATCAAACGCGAACGACATGGCCTTCTGCGCTGCGAGGTAATCAGACATGGCCTTAAGCCGGTCCTTGGCGTAGGCCTCATCGGCTTTCGCTCCTGGCGGCGTCCCCAATCCAACCATCAAGCCCAACACCGCGGCTATCTTAAGCAATTCTCGGCCCATCTTTTTCATCTGAGCGCACCCTTTCAGTGTGGATAGAGCTTGTCCCCGACGTACCGAGAGGCCGACAAGCTCAGCTATCATGCGTCTCCTGAAGGCAAGGTGTGGCGCACGGCTTCGTCCAACCTTGACCTTTCTCAAGCAAAGTCAATCCAACTAAAGAGTAAGTGTTTTTCCTACAGCGGTGAGGACGCTGCAGGGTTGTTGGCACGTCCGAGTTTGGGTCATGTGTGGACGACGCCCCGTGTTGCAAGAGGAATTTGACGTAACTGCTTGCGGTCGGGTGCAAGTCATGTGTGCGGCCTGTTTCGGTGACGGTTGCCGCGATCGCGGTGGCACCGATGACGCCGATGCCTGGGATAGTCTCGAGCCGGCAGCTTTGATCGCTCGCGCGATGCTGGGCGTGAATGCTGCGCTCGATTTGACCGATCTGTACCTCGAGAGCCGCGAGCTGCATTACGAGCGCTTGCAGCGCTTGCTGCATCGGCCCGGGCGTCTGCGTCGTGTTGGCGGTATCGGTCAAGATCGCGGGGCCAGGAGCTGGACTCAGCGATACACTGCTTGACGGGATTCGCACCAAATAGGTGCATGGTGACAGTCCCTATTGGGGAACCGGGTCCTGTCGCTTGCGAGCTCTTGCGGGATTTCACGCAGGCGGGACAGCTTCAGGCAGAGGGGAGATTAAGCCCTAGTGAAGTTTGTGTACGGGTGTATTCTGCTCAGTGCATGTCGATCATCGGCGCAATCGGGAAGGTAACTCTCCTTCCGTATCATCGGGCTAAACTTGCGGCGTTCCTGCGCTCGCTCGAGAGCGCACGCGACGTGCAGCGAGAGACGATGCTCCAGCGGATCCGCCGCTCGGCCGATACCCAATTCGGCCGCGACCACGAATTCGCAGCGATCCGCAACCTGGAGGACTTTCGTCGCGCGGTTCCGATTTCGTCCTTCGAGAGACTTTCGCCCTACATCACCAAGGCGATACGCGGCGAGACAGACGCGCTGCTGCCCCCATCCGAGAAGATTCTGGCGCTCGCCTGCACGACCGGATCGGCCGGTACGCCCAAGGTCCTTCTCGTAACCCGCACGTGGCTGCGGGAATACCGGAAGGCATGGGAGCTATGGGGCGTCAAGGCCGTAATCGACCACATGAAGATCGTGAGAACGCAGTGGCTTCAATTGTCCGGCCCCGCAAATGTGTCTCGGGCTGAGAACGGCATGCCGATTGGCATGGGAAGCGCGGTGACCCTGCGTTTTCATAACCCTATCTTGAAGCTCTTTAGAACCTTTTATGTAGTGCCGTTTGACACAGGGGATATCGCCAATTCGTTCGATCGCAATTACACGATCCTGCGTCTCTCGATGGGATCGAAGGTCAGCTTTATTTTGACAATCACGCCGGCCAATCTCATACACCTCGCAGAAGTCAGCAACGAGAGGCGCCAAGACCTGATCCGGGATTTGCACGACGGGACGCTGCACCGCGACATCGTCCTCGAGCCAGGGTTTCGAGCGCGCATCGACCGGCGCATACGCGTGCGCCAGCCCAAACGCGCCCGCGAGCTCGAGAAGATTATCGAGCGCAGAGGAACGCTCTATCCCAAGGACTACTGGCCCCTCGAAATCATCAGCTGCTGGCTCGGCGGCACGGTCGGATATCAGTCGTCGCGCCTCGCAGAATACTACGGCAGCGTATCGGCTAGAGACCTTGGCTACATCTCCACCGAGGGGCGCCATACCATTCCCCTCGGCGACCAAACGTCCGATGGTGTCTTGTTTCCTCATGGTGCCTATTACGAATTCGCCGCCCCGGGCGACGACAGCGGCCCGGATCGGCGCACGCTCGAGGCACACGAGCTGGAGATTGGCTGCGACTATTCACCCATCATCTCGACCTCGAACGGGCTTTTCCGCTACGACTTGACCGACGTGGTCCGTTGCAAGGGGTTTCTCGGCCAGTCTCCCATCTTGGAGTTCCTGCACAAGACCGCACAGTACTCGGACATGGAGGGCGAGAAGATCAGTGGTCATCAGATCGCCCAGGCGGTCGAGAGCACATTCCGCCGTCTCGAATTGCCGCCCGAGCTGGTCAGCGCGCTGCCGACGCGAGGAGATCAGCGGCCCTCCTATTACGGCATTCTCAGCGACTCTGAAGCTCTCCGCGACGACTCTATGGCCCGGCGGTTTCTTGCCGCACTCGATCAGGCGCTCGCCGCGATGAACGTCATGTATCGCCAGAAACGCGGCGACTCCTCGATCGGGGCACCGCGGCTATTGCGGCTGTCGCGCGGGTCCTGGTCGCGGCACACCGAAATCGCGAGCCGGCAGTGGGGTACCGGCGACACGCAATACAAGCATCCGGTCCTCCTCCCTCAGGGTGCCTGGCCCGACGGGATCGGTCTCTTGGATATCGTAGCTATAGACGAGCCACCTTCGGTCACGCTGGCGCGCCAGCACGACCCGGCTACCGTGCAAACGGGTGCCATAGGGGTCCCTCGCCATTAGATTGAGCATGTCCGTTAATGGGGTGGTCCGGCCGTGCTGCTGCGACAGCGAGCATTGCGATGGCTGCGAAGTCCTATCCCGCAATTGTCGCGTCGGCATCGACAACGGCAAAAAACTCGACGAGATTAGTCATTGGCACGGCTACGATTGATTGATCGAGAACAGCTTGTCGAAAGTGATGTACCCAAGGCTGAAACCGTACTTCCGTCCGAGCTCGGCTGAGGCCCTTACACCTTCCACCGTGATCTCGCCGGTTGCGGGATAGCCATTCGTGCCAGCAAGCCCCAAGATGGCGGTCTCGGCCATGCACGCAAGGAGGTGCCCCTCCGGAAGACCCGTGCTCTCGACCCTGAAGTTTGTCCTACCGGGCGCGAGCGCCACGCCGCCGCGGATCAGCTTCAGGTCAGGCCGCGCTGTCAGCAGATCGGCACCGATATCGCTCGGAACAGATAAGTCGCAGAGGAGCATGACATCCTTTCCAACATTGTGCGGCCCGAAGATCGGCTCAGTGCTATTTGAGGCCGTCACGATCACAGGGCAGTCTCTCAGGTCCTCTATTCTGTCGGTGATGCTGACCAGCGGGTCCTCGCCGTAACGCTCGATAAGTGCGGCTCGGATATGCGCGCCAATGGCTCCCGTGGTCTCCGAGCCGTTGCCCGCGCGCCGGGTGCTGCCAAGCACGCCCGTTTCGCCGAGCGCTGCTGCGAGCGCGCCGGCATTTGCGCCCTCCACCACCCAGCGCTGCCAGGCGTCCTCGTAAACCTTCTCTGCTGTACGTTCGACCGCCGCTAGGCTTGCCTTCCGGCCCACCAGCTTGAGCTTCCCGAAACGGTCCGAAAGGATCCGGACAAGAGTGCTGCCTATATTACCACCGGCACCAACGACGCCGAGCCGTGTGGTGGCCGGGTCGAGGCCGCATTCCGCCGTTGCCTTCAGAACGGCCTCGCTTGCTAAGGCGACCGTGTAGGTGTTGCCTGTGGTCACGACGAGGGAGGGATACCGCCTGACGACATCGAGGCCATTGCCGGTGACGACCGACAAGAGCCCGCCCAGTCCGACGACACGCACGCCGTGTTCAGCAAATTGCTCGACTGCATTATTCACGAGGGCGACGACCCGATTACGCTGTCCGCTTCGGAAAGCCTGCTCGATGACCGAGCTGGTGAGCGCCAACGAATGCATGGCGAGCTCTGCCGTCTCACCAGTGACTGCATGAATTCAGAGTGCGCATGACTGGGATCGGGTGAGCGATCCTCTTTGCCAGTCGCTCCCGTTCCTGCGGATCGAGAGACATGAGCGAAGCGTCCCATTGCCCGATATCGTCCGCGTTGATCATGTGGCCGAGAAACACCGCCGTGCCCCGGTGCAGGGGATCGGCGCCAGCCGACATCTCCGTTCGGTCCGCCCTCTGTGCCTCGCGCCGTACCTGAAAGCGGGACCGGCCAAGACCCGAGTCCGCTTGGGCCAAGTGACGAGCAAGCGTCGCTGCATCGCCAATCGAGATGACACGGCAGACCTCGTCCAGCGCGCCGAGGACATGGTCGATGTCGACTCTACTCACATAGGCCGAGGGCTCGAGCCTCAGCGTCGACGGGCACGACAGCGTCGTTCCAACCCGAACGCGGTGTTGGTGTAGCAGGCAACCAGCGACGACGACGCCGAGTAAGCTCTGAGCGTGGAGGCCACGGATCAGCGGTGATGAGTTATCGGATTGGTCAGCCAGCTCAATACCGATCATCAGCCCCAGTCCCCGGACATCCGCGACGACAGCCGGATATTTGCATTTGAGGGCGCCAAGTCGATCGAACAGGTAGACACCCGTCTCGGCAGCACGTGAAGCCAGTCCGTCCTCCTCGATGAGCTTAAGCGCTCTAAGCCCGACCAGCGCGGTGTGATCGTCTTCGGCGTAGGTTGACGTGTGGACGAAACCGAAACCAGGCTGGTAGCGCTCGGCTGACAGCAGCAGCGCAGAACTCTTGGTGAGCCCGCCGCCGAGCGCCTTTCCGAACAGGTAGTGATCGCCCTTCAACCCGCTGAGCGATGAGGCGAGCAGGCTGCCGCATCGTCCTAGACCGCTCTGGATCTCGTCCACGACCACCGGGCATCGGGCCGCGTTCGCCGCTTGGCGAATGGCTTCGAGGAAGGGCCTGGAAAGCGGAAATATGCCACCCTCGCCCTGGATGGGTTCTACAAAAACCCCGGCGATGCGACTCCAGGAGCCGGCCCCGGACCGACCAGTGATCCTCTGTGCCGCGAACTCTTTGGAAACGTGATCGGGATCGTCACGCCTGAGCCAGATCACCTCGAACGGCACCTTAAGGCCGAGTTCCTCGCGGCCAGGCGCGTTCCAAGTAAGCGCGTACGCGCCGAGCGTCTTGCCATGATAGCTGCCCTCGATTGCGACAATTGTGGGCGGCAGGTCGAAGCCCGGGGCGCCGTCGCCCTGAGCGAAACGCCATTCGCGGCGTCGGGCCGTCCACTCCATGAGCACATGTTTGACGGCGGCATCGACGACTTCGGCTCCTGTGCTGCCGAGCACCGCGACGTAGTCCTCGCCCGTGAGCGTGCGGACCTGACGAATGAGCTCCTTGGCGAGCATGCCGGCTGCGGTGCGATTGGTCATCTGGACGAATTGCGGTCGCAACGACTGTAGGGCTTCTTGCATGACCGCAACGAGGGCGGGATGGTTGTGCCCGAACAGAGTTCGAGCCATAGCCGCCGAGCATGTCGATGGCCTCGAGATCGACGCCGTTGATGCGGCCTTTGACACGATCGCCCTCTGCCCAATAGCAGTCGAGATCGAGGGCGAGATCGCGCACGGCTCCTGAAAAGTCCGGACGGACTGCGTCGCAATAGTCGGCTGAGCTCGATGCGACGCAGTCGAGCGTCACCCGCGGGTTTGACGCCGACGACGCGGCGGGGAGCGCCGGTAGTGCCGGCACGACGCTGGGTGCGGAATGTGCGGCGCCATTCGAGCCCATGCGGTTCTGCGTCGTGATGGCAGTACCGCTGATCTTCCTCGCGGCCTCGATGATCACATCTGCGAAGTCGCCCAGTGTCGACTCTTCTGAGAGCTGGTCCGGCGGCGGTACGACACCAATGGTGCCCTCAAGTCGGAGCATGATCTCCAGGCCGACGACCGAATCAAACCCTGTATCGCGGAATGCGGTGTCCTCGCGAAGCTGGTCCAAGGGCGTGCCCGTCACCTCCGACAGATGCCGGCGTAGAATATCGAGGACCTCCACCCGGTTCATGGCCCGAGCGGCTGGTGCCATTGGCTCGACGCTTTCGACGCGCGCTTTCTCGCCGCCGCCCGACACCTCGCTGCTGTACCAAAATCTTTCGCGCGCAAAGGGATAGTTGGGCAACACCACCCGCTCACGTCGGTATGGGGCATCCCATCCCTTCCAATCAATCTTCGCGCCCGCTTTGTAGAGCGTCGCGAGGCTGTTCGTGAGAGTGCCCCAGTCATCCCCCCCTCGTGCAAGGCTTGGGACAACGGTTATGCCGCGCTCGCGCATCTCGTCGGTGATGCTGGGAAGCAGTGCGGTGTCGCAGCCGATCTGAACGATGGTATCGACGCCGGCTGCTTGCATCGCCTCTAAGCCGTGCCAGAACCGCACTGGCCGACGGACTTGCTCGGCCCAGTAGGCGGCGTCGAGGCGCTCGTTCTCGCGGAGCGGCCGGCCGAATGCGGCGGATATGAATTTCTGCGACGGCTGCCTGTAGCCGTATTCGGCCGCCGCCTGCCGGAGATCTTGAAGCACCGGATCCATGAGCGGCGAGTGGACCGCGTCGGCGCTATTAATTCGTCGGCACCTGATGCCCGCCCCATGGGCAAGCGCCTCGAAGGCCTCGACCGCCGCTGTGGAGCCCCAGAGCACAGTGCTGTTCGGGCCATTGATGGCAGCGATGCCGAGTTCGCCCGTGACCGTCGCGAGCATGGTGGCGACGCGGGCCTCATTGGCGGCAACGAGGACCATGGCTCCGGGCTCTACGGCCGAGCCAATTAGCTCGCCGCGACGGGCAACGAGGCGCAGCCCGTCCTCGAATGACATGGCGCCGTCGAGCACGGCGGCCACGTATTCGCCCGTGCCGTGACCGAGCAGGGCCTCGGGCTCGATGCCCCAGCTCATCCACACCCGCGCGATCGCGAGATCGACACTGAAGAGCGCGGGCTGCGCGAATTGGGCGTGGTCGCTGGTCTCGCTATCTATTGGATCCTCGCCGTACAGAAATCCGATGAGCGAGTAGCCAGCGCAGACGCGGAGGACCTCGTCGGCTTCGTGCAGCGTCGCTGCAAATCTCGGCTCGGTCTTGAGCAGCTCCGAGCCCATACCCCTGTAATGCGCGCCCTCGCCGGTGAGCAGGAAGGCCGTGCGCGGCTTGGCGTTCTTGCCGTAGGCTGGTGCGGCGGCGCGCGCCGGTTGCGCGGCGGCAACGGCCTTTAGCTGCCCGATTAGGTCGTCACGGCTGCGCGCTGCGACCAGAGCGCGCTCCCTGAAGTCGGCTCTGCCGGCGTTAGCAGTGTGGCAGGCATCGGCGAGTTCGAGATCCGGATCGGCAGCGAGAGCCGCGGCAAGCCGGCCAGCCATCTCGGCTACCTGCGTGGAGTTCTTGGCGGAGATCTTCAGCGCGTGGATCGGCCTTTCCATTCCCGAACGACTCTGACGCTTGACCGCCGGGGCCTCCTCGATCACGACATGCGAATTGGCCCCGCCAAAGCCGAAGCTCGATAGGCCCGCCCGGCGCGGCGCGCGGCCGTGCGGCCACGGGACGGTTTCCCGGGCAACGACGATCCGCGCCCCCTCAGCCTCGGCCGCCTCGTTGAGGGTCTTGAGGTTCGCCTGGCCGGGAATCTCCTCGTGCTCGAGGCACAGCAGCACCTTGACGAGTCCCGCCAGCCCTCTCACCGGCTCCAGATGCCCGACGTTGGCTGCGATCGAGCCGACATGGCAGGGGCTCGTCCGATCGCCGCTGAACACGCGCGCGAGTGAGGCGAGCTCGATCGTGTCGCCGCGCTTGGTCCCCGTGCCGTGGGCCTCTACATAGCTGATCGACCTCTGGTCGAGGCCGGCCGAGCCCAGAGCGGAGTTGATCACTGCTACCTGCATGTCGCCGCTCGGCACCGTGATGCCCGCAGTCTTGCCGTCCTGGTTAATGGCGGAACCGACGATTATCCCCAGGATGCGGTCGCCGGCGGCAATTGCGTCCGCGAGCCTCTTCAGCACCACGACAACGCAGCCCTCGGCGCGCACGTAACCGTCGGCCGCGGCATCGAAGACCTTGGTCTGCCCGTCCTTCGCAAGCATGGCCGTCTTATTGAACGCCCGCTGCACGTTCATCGACATGATGAGGTGGATACCGGCGACGATCGCGGAATCGCACTCACAGTTGAGAAGACTTTGCCGCGCAAAGTGCAGCGCGTAGAGCGAGGAGGAGCAAGCTGTATCGATGGCGAGACTCGGGCCCTTGAGATCGAAAACGTAAGACAGGCGATTGGCGGCGATCGAGTGCGCGTTGCCGAGTGCGGTATAGGGCGTAATGCGCTTGCCGAAGGGATCGAGGCCCGCCTGCTGCAGGCTGTAGTCGAAACTGCCGATGCCAACGAAAACACCGGCTCGCGAACCGGCGATAGAATCCGGGGAGATACCGGCGTTCTCGAGGGCCGACCATGTCACCTCCAGGAGGATGCGCTGCTGCGGGTCCATGGCGGCGGCCTCGCCGAAGCTGATACCAAACAGCGTGGGGTCGAACTGGTCGATGGCCTCGATGAAGCCGCCGAAGTCGAGGCCGAGCCGGCGTGCCTCCTCGATGCGATCCGCGGCGATGCGCATCGTGCGGTAGCGATCATCGGTCGCCCGTGAGATGCCGTCACGCCTTGCCTTCAGCAACGCCCAAAGCGCCTCGGGATTGTCCGCGCCCGGAAGGCGGCACGCGCTGCCGACGACCGCGATGCGCCCGCCTGCGGGCATCCGGTCGGATGTGGCCGACTGACCGGTCGATGCAGCACGGTTCCAGGTTTGGCTGGCCAGGATGGGTACCGAAGGCATCGTCCCAACACGTCGGTTCAGGTACTTCGCCAGGAAAACACTCTCAACTTCCAGGAGCAGAGGCAAGTTTTGGTGGCCACAATCTTAAACAAATACCTCAGACGCGAGCAAAAACGGCAGGAGCAGCGAATCTGAACGATGCGAACCACGATCGCGCTCCTCCTGCATGCCCCGGCCGGCTTCAACGGACCGGTAGCTGAAAAGATTCGGGCAGGTGGTCAGGAGCCTCAACGGTCAGGCGCATGTAGATCATTTGGAATGCCTCAGGGTACGGAAAGAAACGCGAGCGGAGAAGCCGTCCATAGTTCAGATCCGGCGCGCGCGGCAGCAGTGCAAGACAGGTGCTGGATTGTCGTAATCGCCACAATATCTCGTTGACCAGCGTGCTCACGCCGTCCCCGTCTGGCCGGCCGAGCAAATGGTCGATCATGCCAATCTTGAGCGGGGCCGCATCCTCCATAGGTAAGATGTGGTAGGTCGCGACGGCCTCGACACCGCGACCCCGGTCAAGAACCAACGTCTCCGGCCCCGCATCGGTACCGGGTGCGCCCGTGAGTTCGTAGGCGCTTGGCAAGGACTTGGCCTTGGCCGCGGAGGCCGCGAAGAGCGCCTTGCAGGCGTCGAGGTCGGCGGATGCGGTGCGGCGCACGAATTGGGCCCCGTCCGGCTTCCAAGGCGGGCGGAGGCGCGCGAGGTGCGCTCCGAGCTGGATGAGCTTCGACTTCGCCGCCCGCGCGAGGGCAACGCCGTCAGTTACCCGCACCCAGAACTTGAGCTCGGGGCCGACTTGAACGTCCTCGGGGAAGGCGTTCGAGAATGCCTGCCAGAAGTCCAACCCCGAGCTTGGCCCCGAGCGATAGGTCACCCCAACGATGAAATGGGCGCCCTGTGCCGCCAAGCGGTGGCGCAGCTCGCTGATGAGCGCGAGAGCCGCGAGTTGGCGCGCACCCTCGCGTGTCACGGCCAGCCACGATGCATATGCGCCCTGAAACGGCTTGCCGCCAAACTCGATCGCATGCGGATAGGAGAGCAGCACGCCAGCGAGCCGGTCTCCGAGATAGGCGCCGAGCGTGTGGTCCGCCGTATGGCCTGGATTTTCGAAGACCACTCTGGCGAGGAAGCTGCCCGTCCAGCGCGGGACAAACGAGCTCCCGTGATCGTGTGTGTCGTAGACTTGGTGGATGAACCGCGCCACCGCATCTGGGGTCTCCGAAAGCGGTCGGACTTCGAGCGCCGGCGCGACTCCGGCGTCTTGCGTCTCGCTCATACGCGGCGTGCCTCGACCAGCTTCGCAAGCATGGCAGCGCTTCTGAGATTGGCTGGCGTCAAGTCGCGCGCCGGAAGCGTCACGGCAAATCGCTTAGTGACGAACGACACCAGTTGTAACACCGCGAGCGAATCCAGGATGCCGCCGCCGATCAGATCGGTGTCGGCATCAATGCTGGCATGCTCGGGCTTGAGTTCGCGTATGAAGCCCAGAATTTCCTGCTTAACGGCGTCCGTCATACCTTCCTCGTTTCCCACTGAGCTATCAACCGCGGCGGCCCTCGCCCGCGCTCCAGGCGGGCGTGGTGACGTCTGTCGCCAGGCGGCGCCGATCCAGCTTTCCGTTCGAGAGCCGCGGGAAATCCGCGACCAAGAGGAAGCGGTGGGGCATCGAGCCCGGCGGGAGGTTCCGGCAGCACGCCGTCCTAAGCGCCGCCAACTCGACCCCTTTCGGGGCCGCAACCAAGGCGACGAGCTGGTCGTGGATAGCAAGCACGGCCACTTCTGCGACCCCCGGAACGCACTCAAGGACGCGTTCGACGGCCTTGAGCTCGATACGATGGCCGCGGACCTTGACTAAGTCGTCGCGTCGCCCCCGGAAGAGAAACGAGCCGGATGCGCCATGAAGCGCGAAGTCTCCGGTCCGAAAGGGACGCGCCGCGGGCGCGAAGCCGCGCGCCGTCTGGTATCCAAGCATCACGGTCGGACCATCGACGACAATCTCGCCCAGCTCGCCATCGCCGACGGGGCAGCCCTCATCGTCCACCAGCGTGATTTGCGCGCCGCTTGCCGGCACGCCGATGGGAACCTCCGCGTCATCGCTTGCTGGCGGTGCCGCGAGACGCTCGGCGAGGCAGACATTGGTCTCCGTCGGCCCGAAGAAGTTGTGAAAGACAACGTGCGGGAGAGCCGCCATGAGTCGGCGCAGCGCCGGCACCGGAAACGGCTCCCCGGCATACATGATGGTCCTGAGCGAGCGGCCTGCACCGTCCGCAAATGCGCCTGCATCGAGCAGGAGGCGTAGTACCGTTGGCACGCTGTAGAGGACCGTCACGCGATAGGTCTCAATGGCATTGATGAGCTCTCCCGGAAACTTGGCCGCCTGCGGCGAAGCGAGGACGAGGCGCGCGTCGCTGAGGAGGCTCGCGTAAATGTCGAACACGGAGAGGTCGAAATGGAACGGGGCGACGCCGAGCACCGTGTCGCCGGGTTCGAGTGCTATTGCATTCGTCGCCCACTGCACAAAGGCGAGCGCGTTCTGGTGGGAAACCACAACACCCTTTGGCGCACCCGTCGAACCGGAGGTCGGAAGCACATAGGCTGCATCGAACTCTGAACGGGATGGAGGCGAGAGACGGAGGATTTCCTCAGGCGCGAACGCCCGCACAGCCGAGCCGAAATGAGGCAAGGCGACGACGCGGATGGGGGCGAGATCGCCAAGGGCCGTTGGCTCGCGTGCCAAAAGCACGCCAATACCAAGCTCCGCTAGAATCCGCGTCTGGTAGGCGGGCTCGGCGGCCGCGTCGACAGGCACATAGACAATGCCTGCCAGGGAGGCTCCGAGAAATGCCGCGACCACCTCGGGTGTTTTGTCGCTCAATACCCCAACCCGGTCGCCGGGCTTGAAGCCGAGCGCTTTGAGCAACATCGCGACGGCGGCTGCCTGGTTTCTGAGCTCCGCGCGGTGGATGCTGAGGCCGCCGTCTGCCGCAACTAGCACGGCGCGATCGCCGTCCAAGTCGCCGGTGCGGTCGAAGCCGAGTACATCGTGAAGCAGCATCGCAAAGTCCCTGGCCGAGCGAGGCGCCGGTCACCCGCCCATCACGCGGAGAAGGCGCGCGATAATCTGATAGTGCAGCTCGTTCGCCCCGGAAAGCACGCGGAACGGCTGCATATCGTTGACGAGCTTAGCCGGCGGGCTGCCGCTGAGCATGCCAAGAGCGCCGTAGAGCTTCTGCATCTCGAGGGCGTTGTCGAGAGCCGCCTCGCTTACGAAGGCCTTAGCCAGCGAGATCGCCATATCGTCGGGTTGCCCCGCATCGACCGAGGCCGCGGCCTTGTAGAGCAAGAGCCGGGCCGCCTCGATGCGCGACTTGACGAGCGCGATCGCGCGGGCGACCGCGTGGTTCTCGATCAGAGGCTGGCCGAATTGCTTCCTCGCCGCAACGCGGGCCACGCATTCGCGGAAGCCCCTCTGCATGGCTCCGAGCGGAATTGCGAAGAGACCGCAGCGCTCCCATCGCATCGCCTCCTGAAAGACGATCGCCGCTCCGCCGCGCGCGCCGAGCAGGCTCGAAACGGGCAGAACGGCGTCCTCGAGCACGAGCGTCCCCCAGGGCGCGCCCTCGAGCCCGATCTTGGCGGGGCCGGGCCGGATCCACAACCCCGGCGTATCCCTCGACACCAGGAAGCAACTCACGCCGAATGCACCTCTGACATCGTCGGTCCGTGCCGAGACCAGAAACAGGTGAGCATTGGGGGCATTCGTGACCCACGTCTTCTCGCCGGAGAGTGCGAAGCCGTTCTCTACCTCCCGGGCGACGGCCGCGAGGGCGAAGGTGTCGGAGCCGGCGCCGTCCTCTGAGATGGCGAAAGCGCCGAGCGCACGGCCACTGGCCATGGCCGGCAGCCACCTAGCCTGCTGCTCGGTGGTTGCGAGATTGACCATCGGACCGGCCACCGCGAACTGGTGGACACCGAGGCTGAACAGAAACCCCGGATCGACGCCACCGTCGGCCAGGGCTTCGAATGCGAGGACGCCATCGAGAAGGCCATAGCCCTCACCACCCTGCGCCCGCGGCAGAGTCAAACCCACATGCCCGGCCTTGGCCGTGCGCCGCCAAAGTGCGCCGAACTGGTGCCCCTCGGCGGCATCGCCCGCGGCCGCCAGCATGTCCGATGCGAAGGACCTCATTCTCGCGACGAGGCCGCGCTGCGGCTCGCTCAGTCGAAATTCCATAGGCCGAATCCCGCAAAGACGGGGTACACGAATACCACGGCTGCCGTCAGAGTAATCGGCTACGGGTCAAAGACGGGCCCACAGGCTATGTCCGCTCGACGGACGCCTTACCCCTGATAGCGGACATATCCTGGGCTCGACGTCGACTGCCGGTAAGGGCCAGAAGCTGAATTCAGCGCCCCGGGTCACTGGCCGGGCTTCGCCTCGACACCGAGCACGCCCGACTTGTAGACGCCGTCCATCAGCTTGGCGATGTCCTCATCGCGAAAGTTCCACAAGCGGTACCAGTTCTCGAAGCTCTCAGCCGTCCAACTCGGATCCTCCACGAGCAACTTGCGCCAATTGTCGAGTGCTTCCTGCTTGCGACCGAGCTGGCCATAAACTGGGATGTAGTAAATATATGTGAAAAGCGAGTGTTGCACCGGGTCCTGCCGTTTGACGTCGAGCGCGCGTTCGTAATCGCCGTTCAAATGGTAATTGAGGCACATGGTTGTATGATACCATCCGACGGCGGCGTCAGCGTTGAGCGCGTTCGCCTTTGTCACCAATGCCACGCCGCGTTGCCAATGACCCGAGACAGCGAACATGAACCCGAGAGTAACCTGAATCTCGGCGTCATAGGGGGCAAGCACCATCGCCTGCTCGGCTTCATGCTCGAACAGATCGAGCCGCTGGGTCCAAAAGTTTGCGGCGGCGGCCACCATCCGCGCGCGAGCGTCGGCGGGGTCGAGTTGAACGGCCTTGATTGCCTGCGCCGTGATCTCCTGTGGCGGCAACGGCTGCGCATCGAAGCGGAATACCCAGCCAATTGCAGCGAGGTAGGCGAGTTCGCGACGCGCCCGCGCGTTCACAGGATCGAGCGCAATCGCTTGGAGCAACGACTCTTTGGCCGAGCGAAAGTTTGCGCGATTCCAGTCGTACTGCATCACATCATGCGCGCGCAGGACTAGGTCGTAAGCCTGGATTTCATAAGGGCTCTTGCGCGCGGCCGACTTGACCTCCGTGCTCTCTATGACGCCGTATCCGCTCGCGATCTTGGCAATGATCTCGCTTACAATTTTGTCCTGAACGACAAAGACGTCCGCCATCTCGCGATCGTACTGGTCTGCCCAGATGTGGGTGTCAGTCTCGGTGTCGACGAGTTGCGTCGTAACTTCGGAGGCGGTCGCCGGCGCGCTGGATACTGCCCTCGAGCACGTAGCGCACCTTGAGCTCGCGCCCGAGCTTGGAAACGTCCACCGCCCTCCCCTTGTACTGGAAGGTGGTGTGGCGCGCGAGGACGCGCAGGTCGCGCGCCCGCGACAGCGCGGTCAAAATGTCCTCGGTCAGGCCGTCGCTGAAATATTCCTGTTTCGGGTCGCCGCTCAAGTTGACGAAGGGGAGGACCGCGATCACCGGGCCTTGTCGATCCGGCCCACGCTCAGGTGTTGGCGCCTGCCGGAACTCGATGTGCGGGGTGTAGCTGCCCTTCGGCAACTCGATGCGGATGGGATCGCCTCGGCCGTCGGCCTCGTAGTATTCGCGAAGCTTGTCACGCAGGCGCGCGGCCTCGATGCGTACGAGAGGATCGACGACGGGGTCGAACGACTCGGGACGGTCGAAGACCTCCAAGGCGACGTTGTAGGCCTTGAGCCGCTCGCTGCGCCCGGCAAGACTCTCATTGACGATAAACTCCAAGAACCGCTGCCGCCGGCGCGACTGCAGGAACGGGCCGCTGTGGAGGATGCGGCCCAGTTGCTCCCGAATGGCCTTTTGGTCGGATTCACTCCAGCAATTGGGCGCAATTACTGTCATGCCCAAACTCCAAGATAGGGGCTGCTCCGCCAATATCGACACCGGAGTTTGACACCCTTACATACTAGGACAAGCCCAAGGCAAGTACGGAAGGCAAGCTCGTGGAGGCCCCGACACCTGACCCAGCCATGATAAGGAGAGATACGGCTGCCAGCGACGATCCGAGTTGGGCCATGTGTGGACGGCTCCGGGTTGTCAAGGGATTGGTCACGTCGCAGCGCTGGTCGGAGCAGCCATGTGTTCGGCCTATTAGCGCGGCTCACAAGGCCGCTGGCCATAATGCCCTCCGCGGATCAGGTCCCGGTCAATACCCCGCATTCGACGATGCTATGGCCCATGTGGGTTGTCCTGATCACCGGATCGACCGGTTCTGCATTACGTGCTGTCGGCCCTTTCCAACCGTTTCATCACGCCGTTGCCGGCGCGATCTTGCCCGTCGTCGCTTGCCCTATCGGGCCAATGCGACGGGTTCCCTGTAGCTCTCGCCCTTGGCCATCATGGCCCAGGCCATGCGCGCAATCTTGTTGGCGAGCGCGATTGCGGCAACCTTCGTCGGCCGGCGCTCGAGCAGTCTGGCAAGCCACGGACGGTGCTTGGTGCCGTGGATCTTGGCGTAGCGAATGACCGACAGCGCGCCCGACCGTGAACAGGCTGCGCAGATATCGATCTCCCTGCTTCGTGATGCTACCGAGCTTCTCCTTGCCCCCGCTCGAGTTCTGCTTCGGAACCAAACCGATCCAGGCCGAGAAGTCGCGACCCGATCGGAATGCCTTCGGATCGGCAACGCT
This sequence comes from uncultured Alphaproteobacteria bacterium, assembly GCA_963740475.1. Classification (GTDB taxonomy): domain Bacteria; phylum Pseudomonadota; class Alphaproteobacteria; order Rhizobiales; family Hyphomicrobiaceae; genus Hyphomicrobium_C. The sequence continues at coordinate 79,982 of CAVUEM010000013.1, forward strand.
GGCGACCAGCGCGGTTGCAAGGGCAGGGCCGACACCAGGCAGCTCGTCGAGCCGGCGGCAGGTCTCGTTTGAGCGATGCCAGGCGTTGATCTGCCGATCGAACTCCAGAATCTGAGCTTTGAGCTTGCTGAGCAACGTACCTAAGGCTTCGAGACAAGCACGCGCGACCTCGGGGATGCGTTCGTCCCTTTGATCGGCGACGGCATAGAGCAGGTCCTCTACGCCGTTGCGTCCGACCGGTGCGACAATGCCGAACTCGGCCAGATGTGCGCGGATCGTGTTGATGACCGCGGTCTGCTGCCGGATGAAGAGATGCCGCGTGCGATGCAGCACTAGGCAGCTCTGCTGTTCAGGCGTTTTGGTCGGCACGAAGCGCATGTTCGGCCGTTGCACCGCCTCACAGATCGCCTCGGCATCGGCCGCGTCGTTCTTCTGGCGTTTGACGTAGGGCTTCACATAGGCCGGAGGGATGAGACGCACGGTATGTCCGAGAGCCTGCAGCTCGCGCGACCAATGATGCGACGTGGCGCATGCCTCGATGCCAACCAGGCAGGGCGGCAGCTTCTTGAAAAACGCCAGCACGTACCGACGCTTCAGTTGGCGACGGACGACGACACTGCCACGCGCGTCCACGCCATGGACCTGAAAGACCGACTTTGCGATGTCGAAGCCGACCGTCGTGATTGCCTGCATGATGAGCTCCTCCGGGATCGTGGTCGCCTCATCGGCAACCGATTCCAAGGCGCTTGCGCGCCCAGTGGGAGGAGCCGTC
>CAVUEM010000014.1:0-23040 GCA_963740475.1 uncultured Alphaproteobacteria bacterium
TGCCCCCATCCCCGGGACCGAGGCCGCACTCGACGCCGAGCTCGTGCTGTTCGCCATGGGCTTCTCCGGCCCCATCGAGAGCGACGTCGTGCGTGAGCTTGGCCTCGAGGTGGTGCCGCGAGGACGCTTCAAGGGCCTTGCCGCGAGCGAGGCCGACTACAAGCTCGCGGACCGCGGCAAGCTCTTTGCGGCGGGCGATGTGCGCCGTGGCCAGTCGCTCGTCGTGTGGGCGATCCGCGAGGGTCGACAGGCCGCCCACGCGATCGACAAATTCCTGATGGGGACGACGACCTTGCCACGCTGAACGGCCACCCAAGCGGCGCTTGCACATTGACGCGCGAAAAGTCCGTTCTCAGGGACCGCGCTAATGACTATCTTGAAATTGTAAGGCAACCGAGAACCCCGATGAACACCCCGCTCGAGATTACGTTTCAGGGCGTAGAGAAGAGCCACGCCATCGAGGCCAAAATCGCCGAGCGAGCGGCCAAACTCGAGCGGCATTTCGACCGCATCACCCACATGCGCGTGGTCGTTGCGGCGCCGCATCGCCATTCCCACAAGGGCAAGATCTACCAGATCAAAATCGAGGTCGGCCTGCCCGAGCGGGCCCCCGTCGTGATCGCTCACGACCCAGAGGTCAATCACGCTCACGAGGACCTTTTGGTCGCGATCCGCGATGCCTTCGACGCCGTCAAGCGCCGCCTCGACGACAGCGCGGCCCGCATGTCGGGCACCGCCAAGACCGAACGCGGCCGACGCAAGCCGGCTCCACGGGTAAAAGAGTGACGGGCAAGACCCTGCGATAGGCTACTTGCGCGCTGCCGGCGCCTTTTGCTGAGGCTTCCTCTCTTCCGGGCCCCCCGCCGGCAAGGCTCCCGTCTCGTCGATCACCGTATCGAGGACAGCGGTCGGCTCGGGACGCGGCCAGGGGAGGTCGTCCGCCCGTCCGGACCGCGGCGTGAGCCGCTCGCCTTTGAACAATACGCGATAGTAGGGCGTCTGCACCGTCGCGAGCCCCCGGCGCGCGCCTCCGGGCCCGGGGGCCGAGGCCAGCGCCACCGTGCTCATCACCGTGAGCCCGCCCGCGATCTGGTCGACGACCGCCTCGCCGATCTGCGACGGCCGGTCGGGACTTTCGCGGCGCGTGACGAGCTGCACAACGGACGCCGAGATGGCCGGGCGCACGATGTCGAGCGTCACCACCTCCTCGCGGCCCGCCTGGTTGACGGTCTTCAAGCTGATCCTGCCGTTGTCGGCCTTCTGCTCACCGGTGGCCTGGCCGGTCGCGGGTTGCGCTTGGGGCGCGCCTGCCTGCGCGGCCGGCTGCCCGGACTTCACCTCCGCGGTACCCGGAACCGGGACGGCGAGCTTGACCTTGTCGGGATTGATCTTGGCCTGCTCGGCCTCGCTGCCGGCAAGCGGGATCGTGCGCGCGGCCTTTGCCTGATTGAGGTCACGGCGCACGTCGCGCTCGACGAAATGGGCGAGCTTGCGATTGCCCGCAGTCGTAAAGTAGACGCCCTCGCCGTCGCGCAGGAGACGGATCTTGCCAGTGATATCCGGACCGTACGGGCTGAACCCTCCGCTCTCGTCGACAAAGCCCGCGTACGAGTCGATGAACTTCATGCTGTTTAAGTACGACCGCTCGCGGATGATCTCGTTCATCATCTGGGCGTCCTCGTTGGCCTCGTAGCGGCGCACGTTCGGAAGCCCGACCCAATAGGCGCCGATGTTGCGCTTTCTCAAGGTCTTTGCCATGCGGTCGACCCGCTGCGTATAGGCTGCGCGCCAGGCGTCGGACCCGATGGCGACCCGCTTGCCGGATTGGTCCCTGATGGTGACGCGGTCCCAGGCGCCCAGCATGACGATGGCGATGTGGGGTGTATCCTTCCCTATTTCGGCGTCGACGTCCTTGAGCTTGTCGTCGAAGTCGGCCCGCATCAATCCGTTGACGGGCAGCCGTCTCGGGCGGAGTTGAACGCGCGTGTCGCCGAGGAAGGCCTCGGTCATGCCCTCGAGCAGCCCCTCCGCTAGATCGTCGCCGATGATCACGACCTTGTAGACGTCGCCTTCCGGAAACGGCGTGATGAAGCTCGCGCCGTACGCGTCCTCCTGCGCGCGCACGCCGCCGGAGGCCGCCCCGAACGCGGCGGCAAGCACAAGAATCGCCAACATCCAGCGGTCAATACCGGGCATCGTGCCGTCGCGTCCTCCGATGAGCGCACGCCGCGCTACGTCAGTCCTTTTAGCGCGACTCTCCCCGTTAAAAAAGTCAACTAGCGGGAGGCGGTGGTGCGCATGTGGGCAAGCACGGCGTCCGTCGGCCAGCAATCGACCTTGAGCTTGTGATCGCGCTGATAGGTGCCGATCAGATGGCGCGTATTCGACCCCACCTTGCCGTCGATCTTCTCAACCTCGTAGCCCGCCGCCTTGAGGCGCTCCTGGATCTCCTCGATGACATGAGTCCGTTGGGCCCCTGCGCTCCACGGCGCCGAAAAGTCGCCGCCGCCGGCGATGCGGTCCGCCAGATTGCCGATGAACACAGCATAGAGGTCCGACGTGTTGTATCGGCGCAGCACCTTGAAATTCTCGAGCACCAAGAAGGACGGCCCGTAGCCGCCGCCGGGGCTCATGAGATAGGCCTCGAGCGCGAGCTGCCGTTCCATCCACGGCCTTTTGTTCACGCGCGCAAAACCGAGCTTCGCCCATTCAGCGATCGGACGGGCCTGGTTCGGCCCTTCGAGGCCGCAATCGGCGCCCGCTGGGATCGCGATCTCATAGCCCCATGTTTCACCCGCGACCCAGCCCTTGCCCTTGAGCTGGTGTGCAGCGGAGGCGAGCGCATCGGGGACCGAGCGGAAGATGTCCTTCACCCCATCGCCGTCGAGATCGACGGCATGCTCGAAGTATTCCGACGGCATGAACTGCGTGAGACCGACCGCCCCCGCCCACGAGGAGCGCATGTCGGCGCGGGCAACGCCCGCTTCGAGCATCCGGAGCGCCTCGAGCAGCTCGTTGCGGAAGAGATCCTTGCGCCGGCCGAGATAGGCTTGCGTGGCGATCACCTGGATCGCATCGTGCGGAAGCTTGTAGTTCCCGTACGCGGTTTCGCGACCCCACAGCGCGAGGAGAATATAGCGGTCGACGCCGATCTCGTTCTCGATCTTGTCGAGCGCTGCCTGGTGGCGGGCCGCGAGCGCCTTGCCGTCGACGGCGAGGCGCGTGAGGTAGCTCTTGTCGAGGTATTGCGAGGGTGGACTCGTGAACTCGGATTGCCCGCGGCTGTCGGCTTTCTTCTCACGGCCGGGCAAGAGGAGATCCGGGAGCTTGAGATCGGGCTCGAGGCCGCGGAAGGCGGCGTCGAATGTCGGCCGCGACACGCCACGCGTCTCTGCTTCGGGCCTGAGGCCCTCGACCCAGGCGCGGAACTGTGCGTCGGCCCGCACCGGGTTGGCTAGGCCTGCGAGCGCGGCGAGTAAGAGCATCAGGCGCATGCCCGCGCGCAGGCGGATGCCGAAAATCACACGTATTCCGGAGTGGATGAGACCCACTTTGAGAGCCCCGCTTCGCCGGAGCGGATGGCACGCTCCGGCGCCTTCCTGTCGGCAATTCGGGGCTTTTTTGCGACCCTCGGCGATACCCCTGGGCGTGCTCAGGAAGCTGCCTTGAAGCGCGCCAAATGGTCCTCCCAGGCGAGCGCGTGGGTGACGATGATGGAAAGGTCGTCATGGGCAGGCTGCCAGCCGAGACGGCTGCGGATCTTGTCCGACGCCGCGACGATCGCCACCGGATCGCCGGGCCGGCGCTCGGTAGGCCGGACCGCAAACTCGCGTCCAGAGGCGCGCTTCACCGCGTCGATCACTTCGAGCACCGAGTAGCCCCGCGAGTAGCCGCAGTTCATCACGTCGGACACCCCGCCCGCACGCAGATAGGCGAGCGCCGCCATATGCGCGCGGGCAAGATCGGTGACGTGGATGTAGTCGCGGATGCAGGTGCCGTCGCGCGTCGGATAGTCGGTGCCGAATACCTCCATCTGAGGGCGTTTGCCGAGCGCCGTCTCGCAGGCGACCTTGATGAGGTGGGTCGCGCGCGGTGTCGACTGGCCGGCGCGGCCCTTGGGGTCGGCGCCGGCGACGTTGAAATAGCGCAGCGCGACGTAGCGCAGGTCGTGGGCGCGGGCCGTGTCGGCCAGCATCAGCTCGGTCATGAGCTTCGAGGTGCCGTAGGGAGAGACGGGACGCACTTCCGCGTCGTCGGCGACCGGTGTCTCCTTTGGATTGCCGTAGACGGCCGCAGTGGACGAGAAGATGAAGTTACGGATACCGGTCGCCACCGCGACCTCGATGAGGGCCCGCGACTTCACCGTGTTGTTGAGATAATAGCCGAGCGGATCGACGACCGAGTCGGGGACGACGATCGAGCTCGCGAAATGCACGATGGCGTCGACGCTGTGCTTGCGCACGACGGTGCGCGCGAGATCCTGGTCACCCACGTCGCCGACGACGAGCGTCGCCTCCGCCGGCACGGCCCACCGGAACCCCGTGGACAGATTGTCGAGAACCACGACCTTTTCGCCGGCCTCGATGAGTTCGAGAACCATGTGGCTGCCGATATAGCCGGCGCCGCCCGTAACCAAGACAGTCATTTTGACCACTTCCCCAATTGCGCCCCACGGTCAATGGTGACTATCAGCTCAGGATTGATGACGGCTGAAGTCAATCCGGTGCATTTGATCATTAACCGTCAAATGACCATCAAATCTCGTGCCAGAGTGCCCGAAGCCGTAGGTCAGTCTTTGTGGGAGCCCTCATGTCGCAATTGAGGACACGAATAAGGAAAGCGGTGTTTCCCGTGGCCGGACTCGGCACGCGGTTCCTGCCGGCGACGAAGGCCGTGCCCAAGGAGATGCTAACAGTGGTCGATCGCCCCGTCATCCAGCACGTGGTCGACGAGGCACGCGCGGCGGGGATCGAGCACTTCGTATTCGTCACGGGACGCAACAAGACCATCATCGAGGATCACTTCGATACCTCGTACGAGCTCGAGCGCACGCTCACGGAACGGGGAAAGGCACGCGAGCTCGAGCTCCTCGTCCGCGATCTTCCAGGCGCCGGCCAGGCGAGCTTCACGCGCCAGCAGGCGCCCCTCGGCCTCGGGCACGCAGTCTGGTGCGCGCGCGTCATCGTGGGCGACGAGCCGTTCGCCCTCCTCCTGCCTGACATGCTCCATCACGGCGCTTCGCCGTGCCTCGGCGAAATGATCGAGGCCTACGCGTCGACGGGGGGTAACCTGATCGCGGTCGCCCCAGTCCCCGAGGATCAGTCGCACCATTACGGCATCGTCGGCGTCGACGACGCCACGGCCAAGGTTGCGCGTATCACGAGCATGGTCGAGAAACCGGCAAAGGGCACCGCTCCCTCCAACCTGCACATCACCGGCCGCTATATACTCCAGCCGGAAGTCTTCGGCCTCCTCGAACGCCAGGAGCGGGGCGCCGGCGGGGAGATTCAGCTCACCGACTCCATGAAGACGCTGCTCGAATCCGGCACGCAGCCATTCCATGCCGTGCGTTTCGACGGGACCATCTACGACTGCGGATCCAAGATGGGCTTTCTTCTCGCCAACGTTGCCTATGCGCTCGAGCGCGAGGACTTGGGGTCGCCCCTGAGAGCGGGGATCAAGAATCTCCTCTGACCGTCGTGCCACGGCCGCTAACAACCATGCGCGGCCCCTCTTCAATTACGGCCAAACTGCGCCGAACCTATGCTGCGGGTCGCCCGCCGCCGGCACGATGTTGCCCGTTTCCGCTGCCATTCCGTTCGGCTATGTTCGGGCGCCGCTCGTGTCCGGCATCCGAAGATCGCAAACCAGGCACCAAGATCACATTGGCGAACTTCGGTTACAAAGGGACACGAGAGATTAATGGCTCGCTAGTGTGGCTTTGGTTCAAGAGCTCCTTTCTCGCCAGACGGGAACAAGGAGGAGCTTCTCAATCGTGAATCGCCACACTAGGACCATCGCGCCTGCCGGAGACACCCATGGCCCGTAAGCGACAGAGCGACATTGTTCCTGGTCCGCAGCACAGAACGCTGACGCCGCCCGGCATCTTCGTCATCCGGATGCTGATCTTCCTCACGCTCGTAGGATTCCTCGCCGCCATCCTGCACGAGCAGCTCGTCGTGTCGTTCATGCAGAATCCCGGCCTCAACGGATTGATCCTCGGCGTGCTCGTCCTCGGCATCCTCTATTCATTTCGCCAAGTGATCCGCCTCTATACCGAGATCCGCTGGGTCAATGCGTTCCGCATCTCGGACCCCGGCCTCGCCATCGCCTATCAGCCGAAGTTGCTGGCGCCGATGGCGACGATGCTGCGCGACCGCACCGGCGTGCTCTCGCTCTCCACGGCGTCGATGCGCTCGATCATGGACAGCATCGGCTCGCGGCTCGACGAGGCACGCGACACGGGGCGCTACGTGGTGGGCCTCCTCGTCTTCCTCGGACTGCTCGGCACCTTTTGGGGCCTGCTCGAGACGATCCAATCGGTCGGCCGCGCCATCGGGTCGCTCGACACCTCGGGCAGCGAGACGGTGGCCGTCTTCGACGAGCTGAAGAACGGGCTCGCGGCGCCGCTCAAGGGCATGGGGACGGCGTTTTCCTCCTCCCTCCTCGGTCTCTCGGGCTCCCTCATCATCGGGTTTCTCGAGTTGCAGGCCAGCCACGCGCAGAACCGGTTTTACAACGAGCTCGAGGAATGGCTGTCGGGGATTACCGAGCTGACGCCGGGCTCGCTTTCCGCAACCGACCAGGCGAGCCGCCAGCTTACGACTGCCGTCTACGAGATGCAGCGCGCCGTCGAGGACCTCTCGGCGCGCATGCGGGGACAGGCGGGCCTGCCCGCGGGAAGCCCTGCCGCCCCGGGCGGCGACGACACGGTTCGCGATCTCGCGCGCGGCGTCAATCAGCTCGTGACGCAGATGCGCGCCGAGCAGAAGGTCGTGCGCGAATGGGTCGACGAGCAGGCGGCCCAGCAGAGCGAGGTCACCAACGTGCTGAAGGATCTTGCCCAGAACATCCAGCGCAAGGGCAAGTAGCATGGCGGGCGGGCGTTCGCGGCGCGGCGGCGAGTACGGCGAGTTCTGGCCGGCTTACGTCGACGTGCTGTCGACGCTGCTCCTCGTCGTCACCTTCCTCATGTCGATCTTCATGCTGGCGCAATATTTCGCCATGCAGGAAGCCTCCGGCAAGGACACCGCGCTCCAGCGGCTCAACCGCCAGATCGCCGAGCTGACGAACCTCCTCTCGCTGGAAAAGGGCAAGTCGAAGTCCGCCGAGGACGAGCTGGCCTCCCTCCAGTCCACGCTCGGCGCGATGAAGGAGGAGCAGACGAAGCTCTCGGGCTTTGCATTGTCGGGCGACGAGAAGGCCAAGGCCGCCGAATCGCGTCTCTCGGGCCTCACGACCGAGCTCGACGCGCAGAAGAAGATCTCGAACGAGGCCCTCGCCAAGGTCGACATCCTGAACCAGCAGATCCTCGCCATGCGCCGTCAGCTCGCGGCGCTGAACGAAGCGCTCGAGGCGTCCGAAAAGAAGGACAGGGAGAGCCAGGATCGCATCAAGGACCTGGGCAGCCGGCTCAACGCGGCGCTTGCGCGCCAGGTGCAGGAGCTGCAGCGCTACCGATCGGACTTCTTCGGCAGATTGCGCGAGCTCCTGAAGGGGCGGAAGGACATTCGCGTCGTCGGCGACCGCTTCGTCTTCGAGTTGGAGGTTCTGTTCCCTTCCGGCCAGGCGACGCTCACGCCCGAAGGGCTCGGCGCGATGGATCAGCTCGCTTCCGCTATCGTCGATCTCGAGAAGACGATCCCCAAGGAGATCAACTGGTCGCTCCAGGTCGACGGCCACACCGACATCCGCCCAATCGCGAGCGCGCAGTTCCCCTCGAACTGGGAGCTGTCGACGGCGCGCGCGGCCTCCGTCGTCAAGTACCTGATCTCGCGCGGCGTTTCCCCCAACCATCTCGTCGCGGCCGGCTACGGCGAGTTCCAGCCGCTCGAATCCGGCGTGGACGAAGAGAGCTTGCGCAGGAACCGGCGCATCGAGCTCAAGCTGACGAACCGATAGCATGGGACCTTCGCCGACCAACGCCGCCGCGAAGGCCGTCGCCGGGCTTCCGCGGACGGTCTTCGTGCTGTGCCCGTCGTGGCACGGCGCGACCCTCCTCTCGCTCGTGCTCGGAAACCACTCGCGCGCCTTCTCGCTCGGGGACACCATTCCGCACAGCGACCGATTCCGCTGCCGCTGCGGGGCGGAGGCGTGCGAATGTCCATTCTGGACCTCGGTGGTCCGCGCCGTCGGCGAAGGTGGCGGCGACTCACTCATCCCCGCTCGCCCGCGCCTCTTCGCCAGCAACGCGATGAACCAGGCTGCGGTCGCCACGATCTCGCTCGCAGCCCTCAAAAGCGGCGTGCGTGCCCCGTTTCGCAAGTTCGCGGCAGCCAATGCGAGCTTTCTCGGCGTCTGCCGCCGAGAAAAGGACTTCGACCTGTTCGTCGACGGCTATAAGAGCATCATCCGCTACCTGGCGCTCAAGGCCGACGGGCGGCAGGAAATCGCCGGGCTCATTCATCTCGTACGCGACCCAAGAGCCTTCGCGGCGGCGGCCAAGCTCAAGTCTGTCACGGTCGACGAAGCCAGCCGCGACTGGGTGGCGTTCCACCGGCGCGTCGACACGATCGTGCGCCTCACCAGCGAGAGAGCGCTGATTCTACGCTATGAGGACTTCTGCGCCGAGCCGGAGACTCACCTCGCGAATATCCTCGACTGGCTAGGCCTTCCCCGCGAGTCTCTTCTGCACCCGATCCCAAAGCCGAGCCACTGGGTCGGCAGCCGCTCCATGGATGCTTTCGACGGCACCATCAGGCTCGCCGAGCGCTGGCGCGGCGAGCTATCGGAGGAGGAGCTTGCGACCATCATCCGCGTGACCGGGCCCGACGCGCGACGCCGCGGCTACATTCTTGATCCCGTCTGAGCGACGGCCACGACTCGCTACGCCGCCGCGATGAGGCCGCGATAGTCGGCAAGCGCGCCCGCCTCGAGCTCGGCCGCCAGCAGACGCGCGGGGTTGACGGGGCCGGGCAGCATGATCTGCCCCGGCGGCACCGGCTTGAAGCCGAAGCGGCCGTAGTAGGGCTCGTCGCCGACCAGCACGATCAAGCGAACCTTGGACTTTCTCGCAGCCTCGAGCGCTTCCGCCACGAGGGCGCGACCGTAGCCCTGTCCGGCCACATCGGTCGCGACCGCGAGGGGACCGAGCAGCAGCGCGCCTTCTCTCCCGCCGACGGTGATCTCCGTGAAGCGGACGGCGGCGATAAGGCGGTTGCCGAGGAAGGCCGCCCGGCAGAAGGGCGAGATCGCGTGAGCCGCGCCTGGCCGGCGCTCGCGGACCCGGTAGGCCGTGCGCGTGAAGCGGCCCGGCCCGAAGACATCGGCATGGAGCTTGGCGATGAGAGGGAGATCGGCCGGCGCGACGGACCGGTTCAAAACCTTGGGCGACATGAGAGAGACTCTCGAGAGGACGGCGCGGCTGAGGCAAACGGCGAAGCGTGGTCGGCGGCGGTCAGCGTCGGCGCGTGACCGGGCGAGCCGTTCGCCGAAGAGTTAAAGGCAGGAGGGTCAGCCGTCCGAGGGTCATGGCGCGGCCTTTAACATGATCGCAGCACGTGGGTCCAGTGAGGGTTCCGCGCCGCAATACCGGCAAGACTCAGGACTTGGCCTCGTGCGCAGTCGGATGGGGGGGCGCGGCTCCTCCCCACGCTTTGACCCGTTCCCGCAGCCTCTGAAAGACGACGTAGAGCACCGGGATGAGGAAGATGCCGAGGAGGGCGGCCGCCAGCATGCCGCCGAAGACGGCGGTGCCGACACCGCGGCGGCTCAGCATCGCCGCGCCCTCGGCGGCAACGAGGGGCACGAGGCCGGCGATGAAGGCGAAGCTCGTCATCATGACGGCGCGGAAGCGTTCTCTCGCCCCTTCCATCGCCGCCTCCTCGATCCCGAGCCCCGCCTCGCGCCGCTCCTTGGCGAACTCGACGATCAGGATGCCGTTCTTGGCGGCAAGCGCGATGAGGACGACGATGCCGATCTGGGCATAGAGGTTGAAGGGAAGGCCAGAGATGAGCAGCGCCAGCATGGCGCCGGCTACGCCGACGGAGACGGAGAGCAGCACGGGGATCGGAATGGTCCAGCTCTCGTAGAGCGCGACGAGGAACAGGTAGGCGAACAGAATTGCGAGGGCGAGAATGATCGTCGTCTTGCCGGCGGCTTCCTTCTCCTGCAGCGCGGTGCCCGTCCACTCGTAGCCGTAGCCCGTCGGCAGCGTCGTTGCCGAAAGCCGTTCCATGGCCGCGATCGCCTCGCCGGAGCTGCGGCCGGGCGCGGCGTTGCCGTTGATCGTGACACTGCGGAAGTTATTGTAGCGGATGACCGACTGCGGACCGAGGATGAGCTTGGCCTCGGCGAAGGCGCGGATCGGCACCATGTCGCCGGCTTTGTTGCGCACGTTTATGCGGTAGATGTCCGAGATCTTGGCGCGCTCGGAGGCCTCGCCCTGCACCGTCACCTGCCAGGTGCGCCCGAACAGATTGAAGTCGTTGACGTAGGCGCTGCCGAGCACGGACTGGAGCGCGCCGAAGACGGCCGAGATGTCGACGCCGAGCGTCTGCGCCTTCTCGCGGTCGATATCCAAATAGAGTTGCGGCGTATTCGCGGCATAGGTGGTGAATACGCCGCGCAAAGCCGGGTCCTGGTTCGCCGTGAAGACAAGGCCGCGCCCAACCGCGGCGATGTCCTCCGCCGAGCCGCCGCTGAGGCTTTCCAACTGATACTCGAAGCCGCTGCCGGTGCCGAGGCCGATGACCGGAGGCAGGTTGTAGACGATGACGTTCGCCTCCTGGATCGACTGAAACTCTCCCCTGAGCTTGGCAATGAGGCCGTTCGCCGACAGCTCCGGCCCGCGTCTCTCGTCGAACGGATTGAGCGCCACGATGAGGAGAGCGCCATTGGACTTGGTCATGCCGTCCAGCAACGAGTAGCCGACGACGGAGGTGACGTTGGCAACCCCCTCCGTCTCGCGCAGCATCGCCTCGATCCGCTTGGTTGCGGCGTTGGTCCTGTTGACGGAGGCGCCCTCGGGAAGCTGCAGCTCGGCGAAGATCGCGCCCTGGTCCTCGGCCGGCAGGAAACCGGTCGGCGTCGCCTTGAAGAGCCATGCCGTGCCCGCGAGGACGACGGCGAGCGCGACGAGGCCGAGCAGGGCCCGACGCACGAGGTGCCTCACGATCCCCGAATAGCCGTCGCGCGCCTTGTCGATCCCTGAGAGGACGAAGCGGATTAGGCCGCGCTTCGGCCCGTGATGCGGCTTGAGGAGTACGGCGCACAGAGCCGGCGACAACGTCAGAGCATTGATAGCCGAGATCACCATCGACACGGACACGGCGACCGCGAATTGGCGGAAGAGGACGCCGGCGATGCCGGGAATGAAAGCCACGGGCACGAAGACGGAAAGCAGCACGAGTGTGATGGCGATGATGGGCGCCGTGATCTTCCCCATCGCGCGCCTTGCCGCCTCGGCCGGTGTCGTCTTGGGATCCTTCTCGAGCTCGGCCTCCACCGCCTCCACGACCACGATCGCGTCGTCGACGACGATACCGATCGCCAGCACCAGTGCCAGCAGCGACACCGTGTTGGCGGTGTAGCCGAGCGCCAGCATGACGGCGAAGGTGCCGATCAACGACACCGGCACGGCGATGAGCGGAATCAAGGTCGCCCGCAGATTTCCGAGAAATAGGTAGACGACGATGACGACGAGGGCGAACGCCTCAAAGAGCGTCTTCACGACCTCATGCACGCTCTCGGTGACGAACACGGAGGTGTCGTAGGTGATGGTATAGGTGAGCCCTTCGGGAAACGATGGGGCAAGCTGCTCCAAGATCTTGCGCACCGCTGCCGCGCTCTCGATCGCGTTCCCGCCCGGCGCCTGGTAGAGCCCGATCACGGCCGCAGGGTTTCCATCGAGCCGCCCCACCGACTCGGAAAGGCGCGCACCGAGCTCGACGCGCGCGACGTCGCCGATGCGGACGAACGAGCCGTCGGGATTTGCGCGCACGACGACCCTCTCGAACTCCTCGACCGAGGTGAGCCGCCCCTTGGTCTGGATGGAGAGCTGAAATTGCTGATCGGGGAGCGCCGGCTGGGCGCCGATACGCCCGATTGCCGCCTGAACGTTCTGCCCTTGGAGCGCGCTGATGACGTCGTTCGGCGTGAGATTGAAGTTCGTGAGCCGGTTGGTGTCGAGCCACACGCGCATGCTGTAGTCGGCCGGTGAGAAAAGGGACACATCGCCGACGCCCGGCACGCGCTTCAGGCTGTCGATGACATTGATCGTCGCGTAGTTCGACAGGAAAAGCTGGTCGTAGCGCCCATCCGCCGACGAGAGCGCCACGACCTGGAGCAGCGCCGACGACTTCTTCTTGACGCTGATGCCCTGGGCCTGCGCCTCCTTGGGCAGCTTCGGCAAGGCAAGGTTCACGCGGTTCTGGACGTTGACCGTGTTGATGTCGGGGTTGGTGCCGACCGCGAAAGTGACGGTGAGCGTATAGCTGCCGTCGTTGCCGCTCGTCGACTTCATGTAGAGCATGTTGTCGACGCCGACGACCTGGGCCTCGATCGGCTGCGCTACCGTGGCCTCGACGACGGAGGCGCTGGCGCCCGGATAGAGCGCGGTCACGGAGATCTGCGGCGGCACGATGTTGGGAAACTGCGCGATCGGGATCTGTGTCAGCGCGACGAGGCCCGCGAGCGTGATCACGATCGAGATGACGATGGCGAGCCGCGGCCGGTCGATGAACACGCCCGAGATCATGGGCTAGGCCTCCGGCTGGAGCTTGACCTCGGTCGGCTCGACCACCTGTCCGGGGCGCACCTTTTGAAGCCCTTCGGTGACGACGAGCTCGCCGTCCGACAAGCCCTTGGTGACGACGATGTTGGCGCCGCGCGTCTGGCCCGTCTCGATCCGCCGGACCTCGATCTTCTTTTCCGCATCGACGACGAGCACGTAGGGGCCCGACTGATCGATCTGCCGGGCGGCCTCAGGCACGACCACGGCCGGCTCGGCCTTGCCGGCCTCGGTGACGACGGTGACGAGCTGTCCATCGACGAGATGATTGTTGGGGTTGGGGAACACCGCGCGCACCTGCTGGGTATCGGTGCCGGGGTCTACCCTAACGTCGACGAAATCGATCTTTCCGGCCTGCGGGTAGCGGCTGCCGTCGGCGAGCTGGATGTGGACGATGACCTTCGAGACATCGGGGTCCCCGCCGTGCGCCTTGCGGACGGCGAGGATCTCGCGCTGAGTCACGGGAAACATCACATAGATCGGGTCCAGGCTGACGATGGTCGCGAGAACTCCGCTCGAGGAACCGACGAAGTTGCCGACCGAGACCGCCGAGCGCCCGATGCGCCCGCTGATGGGGGCGCGAATCTCGGTGTAGCTCAACTGCAGCTCCGCCTTCTCGAGCGCCGCCTTCTGGCCCGCAACGTCGCCGCGCGCCTTGCCCTGCTCGGCGGTCACCTGGTCCAGTCTCGCCTGTGTCCCGGTTTGGCGGGTGACGAGCTCCGTCTGCCGTTCGACCTCGATGTCGCCGAGCTTGAGGGCGGCCTCGGCCGTCGCGATCCTCGCCTTCGTCTCGTCAATCGTCGCCTTGTAGGGCGCCTGCTCGATGACATAGAGCAGGTCGCCTTCTTTGACGTCGGCGCCCTCGGTAAACAGCCGCTTCTCGAGGAAGCCTTCGACGCGCGCCCGCAGCTCGACCTTATCGGTGGCAGTCACGCGGCCGGTAAACGTGAGGCTAGGTCGCAGGTCCTCGGATTGGACCTTGACGACGGTGACGGCCGGCGGCGGCGGAGGGGCCGCTTGTTTCTCGCCGCCGTCTCCGCACGCGGAGAGCGAGACCGCGGCGATCGCCACGAGGGAGAAAACTATTCTAGCCATCATGGTGTCCCCCCCGCCTCGCCGGACAGCTTCGGGGTCAATCTCGGAATTGCAATGCGAGCCGTCGCGCCACGATTGCCCAAAGCGAAGCGCGTGTCACCCAGGTTTTTGGTCCCTCACCATTGCTCCGAGCGCGCTCTTCCGCCCACGACTTCCGCGAGACGTGATGCGACCGGAGGGTAGAGCGGCGTCGGCAGATTCTCGAGTGCGAAGAAACCGTGAGCGGCAATCTCGCGGTTGGGCTCGGGCGCCACGGGCTGGCTCCAGCTGCGAATAACGAAGAAGGCGATGTGATCGCCGGGAAAGGCGCGAAAGTTGGCGTAGACACCGAACAGCTCCGGCACGCCCTCGATGACGATGCCCGCCTCCTCGGCGAGCTCTCGCCGCAGGGCCTGGGTCACGGTCTCCGACTTCTCCACGCCCCCGCCCGGAAAATGCCAGCCCGGCTGATAGGTGTGACGGACGAGAAGCACGCCGCCGGCCGCGTCGAGCACCATGCCTTGTGTTCCGAGCGTCAGGCCACGCGTCTGGCGCCAATAGTGCTGCAATACCTTGGTAACGAGCTTCGCCTTCGGCACCGTCCGCGCCTCCGCTACTGCCTCATGCCCCGATACAGGCCAATCGGCCGCTTTGGCAAGATGACCAACGGCGGGGCATGGTAGGCTGAGAAACCGCGATCGCAGAGAATGACAGCCCCGATGGCCGACGCGATTACGCTTGCCCACATCTCCGACGTTCACCTGGCGCCGATCACGGGTTTCCATCCGCGCTATTGGAACGTTAAGCGAGGGCTCGGCTTCCTCAACTGGCATCGCGGCCGCCGGTTCGTGCACCAAAGGGAGGTCGCCGACAGGATTGCCGCCGATGCGTTGGCGCAGAACCCGGATCACATCGCCGTCACGGGTGACCTCGCCAACATCGGCCTTCCCGCCGAGTACGACGCGGCGTTCTCCTGGCTCGCAGCCCTCGGGCCCCCCGAGCGCGTCTCCGTGGTGCCCGGCAACCACGATATCTACACGGCACGGCTGCACGGGGCGTCGTGCCTCGGGCGATGGGCGCCGTACATGACCTCCGACGCGTTCGGCGCGGGCGTGACGGGGGCAAGCGAGTTTCCGTTCGTGCGCAGGCTTGGCGATGTGGCCCTGATCGGGCTCAACTCCGCCGTGCCGACGCCGCCGTTTGTGGCCGCCGGCCGCCTCGGCCACGAGCAGATCGACGCCCTCGCACGCATCCTTGCGCGACTGGGAGAGGAGGATCTAATCCGCGTCGTCCTCATCCATCACCCACCACTGCCCGGACAGGCCCCGCCGCGCCGCGCTCTCGCCGATGCCGCCCTCCTCGAGGAGACGCTCGTTCGCGAGGGTGCCGAGCTCGTCCTCCACGGCCACAACCATCGCGACATGCTCGCGTGGCGACAATGGAGGCGGAGCCACGTGCCGGTCGTCGGTGTCGCCTCCGGTTCGGCCGGCCGGCCGCACAAGGCGGAGCCGGTCGCGCGCTACAATCTGTTCCGGCTGGGCCGGGCGGCCGGCCGCGTAGAAATCGCGTGGCAAGTCCGCGGGCTAGCCGAGCCCGGCGGCGAGATTGTCGAACTGTCCCGGCGCATTCTCGAGCCCGACGGCACTCCGCAAGTGGACGCTTCCAGGATGAACGCCACATTAAAACAGCGTTCAGGCTGAATTCAAAGGCGTTCGGGCAGTCTCCGCCCACCTTAACCAACCGGAGACGACCCCTATGACCAAGATCATGACGCTTGCGGCCGGCTTGCTGGTCGCCACGACCGCCACCGCATTCGCCAACGCCATCGACGACCGCCAGGAGGCGCAGGGCCGCAAAATCGAGATCGGCCGCGAGTCCGGCGCCATCACGTGGCGCGAGGGATTGATGCTTCAGAAGGAGCAGCGCGAGATTGCGCGCCTCGAGGCGGAGTTGGTCGACGACGGCAAGCTCACGAAGTCCGAGCGTCGGACGCTGAACGAGATGCTCGACGAGGCTGCCCAGCATATCGCGTTCGAATCGTCCGACCGCTGGCACCGGCTGTGGTTCATGCCGCGCTTCGGCAAGTAACGGCGCGCGCTCAACCCCCGCAAACAAAACAAACAACCCCAAGGAGACTTCCGTGAAGACCCCTATGCTTGCTGCTCTCGCGACCCTCGCTTTGATTGCGCCCCTCTCGCTCGCAGCCCAGGCCGGCGACGTCCAGGGCGACGCCTACTCCTGTGAGGAGCTCTGGGTCATGCGCAACCAGATGTACAAGGACAACGCCTTTTGCTTCCAGTCGACCCGCGCGATCACCTACTTCGGCAACGGCGGCTGCATCTATCACGACGACGACGCCGTGCCGTTCTCCAAGTCCGAGCGGCGCACGCTTCACATGATCAAGGCGTCGGAAGCGCGCCAGGGCTGCTGAGTCGGGCATCCGATTCTTCCTCTTGCCATCGCGCTCCGGGCGGCCTTAGGGCCGCCCATTTTTTTTGCGCAACGCCAAGTGCTTCCAAGGCCGGACCCGACCCGCTTTGACTTCGATCGCGGCCGGGGGCAAAAGGAGGCGCCGCCACGGAGGGAATCTTGACGGGTAATCCTGAGCTGATCGAGCAGTACCGGCGCATTCACGAAACGAGCGCCTACGGCACGACCTCGGTCAAGAACCTCCGCTTCATCCGCCCGGAGATCAAGCTCTTGAGACCGTCGTCGATCCTCGACTACGGGTGCGGGCAATCGCGGCTCCTGGACCGGCTCGACCTCGGCTATCCGGCGGCGCTTGCCCGCTACGATCCGGCCATCCCCAAGTATGCCGAGAAGCCGGCACAAGTCTTCGACCTCCTCATCAATGTCGACGTGCTCGAACACATCGAGGACAAGGATCTCGACGCCGTGATCGCGGAGATGCGCTCGCTCGGCCGCGAGGCCCTGATCATCGTCGACACAAAGCCCGCGTCGAAGCTGCTCCCGGACGGGCGCAACGCGCACGTCACGATCCGCCCTCACGCGTGGTGGCGCGAGCGGCTCTCGGCGCATTTCGGGCGCCTCGACCCGATCGCGACGGCGCGCCACTCGCGCGCCGGTTTCAGGACCTGGCGCCGCAGCCCGCTCGAGACCTTGTCGTACCTGGCGCTGCGCGCCGGAGAGGAGTTTCGCTACTGGAGCCGGCGTGCCACGGGAAGGTCCCGATACGGCGACCCGGAAGACCACACGGCCGCGCGCCAGCCCATGCTTCCATGATCATCTCGCACAAGCACCGCTTCATCTTTCTCAAGACCGTTAAGACCGCGAGCTCGAGCATGGAGATCGCGCTCTCCAGTCTTTGCGGGCCCGAGGACGTGATCACGCCGACGCGCGAGGATCTCGGCGAGCAGCGCGCAATCCCTGCCCAGAACTTCCGCTTGGAGCATCCCTTGAAGCCCAAGCGGCCGCTCTGGAAGCGCCTCCTCCACCGGCCAGAGCGCTTCTACCACCCGACCATCGGCTACTATGAGCACATGCCCGCCTGGCGCGTGCGCCAATACGTTGGCGAGGACATATGGCGCAGCTATTTCAAATTCGCATTCGTCAGGAACCCGTGGGATGCGCAGGTCTCCTTCTACTTCTACAAGACCCGCAACGATCGGGAGCGGCCGAGTTTCGGAGCGTTTATGGCGAGCCAGAAGCGCGCCAAGCTGCAGTCGTGGGAGATCTTCGCCGTCGACGACCGTATCGCCGTCGATTTCGTCGGCCGCTACGAGGCGATCGATCTGGATTTCGCAAAGGCCTTAGCCGCGGTCGGGATCACCGAGCCTATCGCCTTGCCCATGGCCAACGTCAGCGACAAGCCGCGCGACGCCTACCGTCAATTTTATGACGATGACCTTCGCGACACGGTCGCCCGCTGGTACGCCAACGAAGTCCGCGAGTTCGGCTACGACTTCTAACCCCACTCCAGCAATTAGCCCTCGCAATAGCCTTTCCTCGGCAGGGGCCCCATGCTGAGCTAGGCTCGGGTGGGTATCGCCGGGCAGGCCTGGCGCGGGGGCCCCGAGACCGCGAGTGCTCCTATCGATGACCGACCATCTCGAGCTTTTGCAGCGTCTCGCCGTCGCACTTGCGATTGGTCTCATGTTCGGCATCGAGCGCGGCTGGGCGATGCGCGCGGAGGCGGAAGGCGAACGCACCGCCGGCCTGCGCACGCTCGCGCTCTCGGGGCTGCTCGGCGGCGTCTCTGCCGCGCTTGCCGCCCGCATCGAGGGCGGCGCGATCGTGCTCGGCCTCGCCTTCCTCGCCTACGCGCTCGCGATCGGCTTTCTGCGCTACCGCGAGATGGCCCACGACAAGACGTTCGGGGCGACGACGGTCGTCGCCGCCTATCTCGCGTTTGCGCTCGGGGCTCTGGCGGGTCTCGGCGAGACCACGGTCGCGGCGGCGGCCGCTGTCGCGGCGACGGCGCTCCTGGCCCTCAAGGCGGTGCTCCATGCCTGGCTCAGAACGCTCACCTGGGAGGAACTCAGGGCCGCCCTCGTCCTGCTCGCCATGACGCTCATCCTTCTCCCCGTGCTTCCGAACCGCGGCTATGGCCCCTACGAGGCGCTCAACCCCTACGAGCTGTGGCTCATGACCGTCCTCATCGCGGCGGTCTCGGCGGCGGGCTACGTCGCCATGAGGTGGCTCGGGGGAGCACACGGCGTCGTGATTTCCGGCCTCGCCGGAGGGCTCGTCTCGTCGACCGCCGTCACTCTCGCCTTCTCGCGTCTCGCCCGCGAAGGCAAGGCCCCCGAGGGGGCGCTCATGGCGGGCGCGCTCCTCGCGGGTGCGACGATGATGCTCCGAATCCTCGTGGTCGCCGGATCGATCAACCCCCCGTTGCTGGCCTGGCTCGCGCCGCCGCTCGTCCTCGCCGCGACCGCGATGGCTCTCTATGCCTACGTCGAGCTCAGGACGGTCTCCGGACAAGCGGTCGCGGCGCCGCTCGAGCTCAAGAGCCCGTTCGAGCTTTCGACAGTGCTCAAGTTCGGCGCGTTTCTCGCCGTCATCATGGTCGCCGCCA
This sequence comes from uncultured Alphaproteobacteria bacterium, assembly GCA_963740475.1. Taxonomy (GTDB): domain Bacteria; phylum Pseudomonadota; class Alphaproteobacteria; order Rhizobiales; family Hyphomicrobiaceae; genus Hyphomicrobium_C. The sequence continues at coordinate 19,062 of CAVUEM010000014.1, forward strand.
AGGGATTGACCGAAGCCGCCGGCGGCCGCGGAGCAAACCTGCTCGCGGCGGTGTCGGGCATCGCCGACGTCGACGCCATCACGCTATCGCTCTCCCGGCTCGGCGGCCGCTCGCTCAGTCTCGAGGACGCCTCTGTTGCGATTCTCCTCGCCGCCACAGTCAACACCGTGACGAAGGCCGTGCTCGGCTGGGTCGCCGGCGGCCGCGGGCCGGGCACGCGGCTTGCCATCGGCTCTTTGCTCGCCCTTGCCGCAGGAGCCGCCGGCTACGTCGGCCTTCGCCTCCTCTGGCCGCTCACGACGATCCCGGCGCCCGTCGGGGCCTGAGGCGATCCCTCGCGCGCCAAGACGGAACGCTCATTAGCCGATTGGTAAGCATCATCGCCTAGCCTCATCCCCGGGGTCAGTGGTGCCGTGGGCGGGGGTTGGGATGAGCGTTCTCAAGTCGGTTGCAGTCGAGGAAGTGAAAAGGCGCGGCAGCATCAAGGACTCTGATGTCTCACGTCTTGCCCTGGCGGTCCGCAACGCGCCGGTTCTCACGCGTGCGGAAGCCGACGACCTCTTCGCCATCAACGAAGCGTGTCGCGTCCAGGATCCGTCCTGGCCCGGCCTTCTGACCGAGACGGTCGCCGATTTCATCGTCGCGCACGACGAGCCGGAAGGCTATCTCACGGCCGAGAAGGCGCGCTGGCTCGTCGCGCGCATTGCCGAGAACGGGCGTGTCGAGACGAAGGCCGGCCTCGATATCCTGGTTGCCGTGATCGAGCGGGCCCGCTGGTCGCCCGGGTGCCTGGTCCGGCTCGCGCTCGATGCCATCAAGGGAACGGTCAGCACCGGAGCCGGGCCGTTGCGCCCCGGCCAGATTCCGCTCGCCGGCACGATCAGGGCGGCCGAGATCGACCTCATCCGGCGCATCCTCACGGCCTTCGGCGGAGAGGGCGGCATCGCCATCACGCGCGGCGAGGCCGAGGCTCTGTTCGAGATCGACGAGGCGCTTGCGGCTTCCGCGCTTAATCCCGCCTGGACCGATCTCTTCGTCAAGGCGATCGGGAACGCCATGATGGCCGCGGCGGGCTATGCCGTGCCGTCCCGGGAAGAGGCGTTACGCGCCGCGACCTCCAAGGACGCAGCCGACGACGACCTCTCGGCGGCAACTCTCACTGCCTCCTGCCTTTGCTCGCTGAGGACGCTCTACCACGAACAGTCGCAGGAGGAGCGCGGGCTGACCCGGCTCGAGCGCCAGCGCATCGAGATCATCACGGGCGAGCCCATCAAGGAGGCAGAGCCTCGCTGGCTCATCGCGCGCCTCGCCCACGCGGCGACCCTCTCGGCCGTGGCCGCGTCGCTGGCCGCCTATTTCGAGGACGAGATGGCAAGCGTGCTGAGCCAACTCAAGGATCAGAGGGCGGGCAAGGGTAGGGCTGCCTGACGGCCTTCTAAGCTCTCAATCCTCCGGCAAGCCCGTCCGCGGTCCTTTGACCGCTTCTCCATTAACCCAGCTCGCGCCCAAACGCGCCCGGCCACATTTGCCACCCCCGATCGCAGTTTACGCGGCCCGATCCTCCGTCTAGAAGTCCCGAGCAGCTCCATTTCGCACTGCAACCATGAGGACGGGACAATCGGGGCAATGTTCAAGAAGATCCTGATCGCCAATCGGGGCGAGATCGCCTGCCGCGTCATCAAGACGGCGCGTAAGATGGGCATCAAGACGGTGGCGGTCTTTTCCGATGCCGATCGCGACGCGGTCCACGTCGACATGGCGGACGAGGCGGTTCATATCGGACCGCCGCCCGCAGCCCAGTCCTATCTCGTGATCGAGAAGATCGTCGAAGCGGCGAAGGCGACCGGCGGCGAGGCCGTCCACCCCGGCTACGGTTTTCTGTCCGAGCGTGAAGCCTTCCCCATCGCGCTCGAAAAGGCCGGCATCGTTTTCATCGGTCCCAACCCCAAGGCGATCGCCGCCATGGGCGACAAGATCGAAAGCAAGAAGGCCGCTGCAAGAGCCAAAGTCTCGACCGTGCCGGGCTTTCTCGGCGAGATCGCCGACGCGGCGCATGCCGTGCGCATCGCCGATGAGATCGGTTATCCGGTGATGATCAAGGCGTCCGCCGGCGGCGGTGGCAAGGGCATGCGCATCGCCTGGAGCAAGGCGGAGGTCGTGGACGGCTTCACGTCGTCGCGCAACGAGGCCAAGGCGAGCTTCGGCGACGACCGCATGTTCATCGAGAAGTTCATCGTCAACCCTCGGCATATCGAGATCCAGCTCATCGGCGACAAGCACGGGAACGTCATCTATCTCGGCGAGCGCGAATGCTCGATCCAGCGGCGCAACCAGAAGGTGCTCGAGGAGGCGCCGTCGCCGCTGCTCGACGAGAGGACGCGCCGCGCCATGGGCGAGCAGGCGGTCGCCCTTGCCAAGGCGGTGGGCTATGACTCGGCCGGCACAGTGGAGTTCGTCGCTGGCCAGGACCGCAGCTTCTTCTTCCTCGAGATGAACACCCGCCTCCAGGTCGAGCATCCGGTCACCGAGCTCGTGACCGGCGTCGATCTCGTCGAGCTGATGATCCGCTCGGCGGCCGGCGAGGGGCTTCCCTTCAAGCAATCGGACGTGAAGCTCACCGGCTGGGCGGTCGAGAGCCGCGTCTACGCCGAGGATCCGTTCCGGAATTTCCTGCCCTCGATAGGACGTCTGGTGAAGTATCGCCCACCCGCCGAGGGGCAGAAAGCCGGCGTCACCGTGCGCAACGACACCGGCGTCGAGGAGGGCGGCGAGATCTCCATGTTCTACGATCCGATGATCGCCAAGCTGGTGACGCACGCACCCACGCGCATCGCGGCCATCGATGCCCAGGCCGAGGCGCTCGACGCTTTCTATATCGACGGCATCCAGCACAATATTCCCTTCCTCACCGCAATCATGCAGCACCCGCGCTGGCGCGAGGGGCGGCTGTCGACGGGCTTCATCTCGGAGGAGTATCCGGACGGCTTCAAGCCGCGCCTGCCGGAAGGGGAGGAACGCAAGGTTCTGACGGCGGTTGCGGCCTCGGTCGATCATCTCAGCAATCAGCGCCGGCGCAGCATCAGCCACCAGATGTCGGGCCAGCGGGTGCAGTTCGCCAAGCGGCGCATCGTGAGTATCGGCGGCTCGCGTCAGGTCCTCGAGGTCGAGGGCGACGGACATCGGGGCCGCGTGAGTTTCATCGGGCCCGACGGAAAGCCGGGGGAGACCGTGGACATTGCGTCCGACTGGTGGCCGGGAGAGCCGGTCTGGCGCGGCACGACCAACGGCAAGCAGGTCTGGGTCCAGATCCGGCCGATCCTCAACGGCATGACGCTGTCGTTCAGGGGCATCCAATGTCCAGTCCACGTCTATACCGAGCGCGAGGCGGCGCTTGCCGCGCTGATGCCGGTCAAGGCTGCGGCCGACATGTCGAAGTTCCTGCTTTGCCCGATGCCGGGGCTCGTCAAGGCGATCCATGTCGGAGAGGGCCAGCAAGTGAAGGTCGGCGACGCGCTCGCCGTAGTCGAGGCCATGAAGATGGAAAACATTCTGCGCGCCGAGCGCGACGGGGCCGTCAAGAAGGTCAACGCCAAGCCCGGCGACAGCCTCGCCGTCGATGCCATCATCCTCGAGTTCGCGTGAGCGCGCGCCAGCCGCAGTCCGGCCGCATCCATGACGTCCGCCACTAGAACCGTCCACGTTCGCATCGAAGGCCGCGTCCAGGGCGTGGGCTTCCGGGCATGGACGGAGCATTTTGCGACCGGGCTCGGGCTCACGGGCTGGGTTCGCAACCGGGCCGACGGGTCGGTCGAGGCCGTGTTCCAGGGCGAGGCGGATAAAGTTGTGGATATGCTCGCGCGCTGCGAGAGCGGGCCCCAGGGGGCTCGTGTGACCAAAGTCGAGATCATCAGCGAGGGCGTGGGGGTGTTCCATGCGTTCGAGGTCCGCAGCTCCGGGTAGCGTTCGCGCCATGCGCTCG
>CAVUEM010000015.1:0-31622 GCA_963740475.1 uncultured Alphaproteobacteria bacterium
CTGACATCGATGTCATCGGTCAGGTGGCGGAAGTCTTTAACGATGTCACACGCGCTGGACGAGTTTCCACTCTCCGCAATTGAGTTGAAGTCAAATATATCGCGATCGGCTCCACCGGTCATTTGGTCCCGACCGAGCCCGCCGATCAACCGATCGCTTCCATCACCCCCACGTATAATATCATTCCCAACGTAACCATCGATCCGGTTGCCCTCAACACTTCCAACGAGCAGATCGCCACCCCTGCCCCCTGTAATATTCTCGATGCTCTTCAGTTTGTCGATGCCGACCTCTTTCGCCGAGCCGAGGCCTGTTGAAAGATCGACCGTGACTTTTTGTGAGGCGCTCGCATACTTTATGGTATCAGAACCGGCATCGCCGAAATAAAAATCGTTGCCCGCCCCACTACCACGACAATTAGGTCTGCACCGTTACCTGCGAAAACCGTATCCTTACCGTCTCCGCCAGTTAGAGTATCTGATCCCGCGCCGCCAACGATGTAGTCATTGCCTTGCTTGCCGGTAAGTGCATTGCCGATTGAATTGCCGAGAAGATCTGATCCGGGCCCGCCACTACCGGCTGTAATGGAACCGTCAATGACAACGAATAAACTCTGGTCGTCTGCAAGCGCCTGCCAATCTAGCATTACCTTGAAGAAGGTCTCATCCACTGCCTTTCCGTTCCAATAATTTGCGCTCAAAAGGCATGTTAATCGCGTTGGATAGTACTCGGTATTTATGATTAGCAGGGCGGCGTAGTATCCTGGGGAGACGCTATACCCATTGTCTCCAACGCCATGACCGCCAAGGATATTCGGCGGGAATCCAGAAGTATAGCTGGGGATGATGTTCGGTGTTGTTATCAAAGATTTGACCCGACCAAACAGTTACATTCTGTATGACGTTTGTTTTCGATTCAATCAGCGCCCATGCGCCAGGTCCATAACCCAGGTTTTGGTACACGTGCATCGACCATAGTCCGTCTTCCACGCCGTACAGGTCGTCGCCATTCTCGAACGCTAGTGCGCCGTCCGACCCGGTTACCGGTCGATAGGATACGACTCGAGAGTCTGTCTCCTGAACTGTTGTTGGGAGAAAAATGCGAAGTGTCTGATTAGTGGCCGTAGCACCAGCTCGGCTATCACGTTCAACCGAAGTAGCCAAAATGTCTACGCCATTGATCGTTACGATCCATCGGCTTTCGTCGAAGTCACCAGCAACAATTGAGCTACTGAAGAATAGTGTTATTGCATCTTGGTAAACTGTCGCGCCTGTGGCAGCAGCGTAGGCCATGAGGAATCCTTCTTCTCAACTCGGAACAGAACGCCTGGCGGTTTGACAACAGACTTGCGACCCGAAGAGTAAATGAAGATCGAGTGATCTTGATTGAAAGTGATTCGTGTGTCTGAGAGTAGGTCCCGTTGTGCCCAGACCGTTTCTTGCATCGACAGAACGTCACGCCGAACTGTTGATAGTCAAGAAGGTAAAACTTGCAGATTGTCCTCTGGGATTCACAGAATAAAGTCGCTCGAAGTCAGGAGAACGAGCCCCTTTACCTGAATTTGGAACTCGCTTGCCGTGTCCTTGTCAATATCCCCGTAAACGATTGTGTAGTCGTTCACTGTCCCGGCATTGTCAAATAGCTTGAACCGCAATTCACCTGCCGATGATGCCGTGAATGCGCCGGTACCCTTCCAAACGAAGGCGTTGTTGCCAGCCAAAAGAGTGCTCGCGTCGATTGTGCTGACATCGATGTCGTCCACCGATCTTACGAAATCCACGATGAAGTCACGGGTGCTCGCCGTGTTGCCGGTCTCTGAGATTGCATTGAAATCGAAGATGTCGCGCTGTGAGCCGCCGGTCATTTGGTCCCGACCGGCGCCACCGGTCAGTGTGTCAATGCCAGCACCACCGTTGAGGGTGTCATTGCCAGCTAAGCCGTATAGCCTATTTGCCCCCGCATTGCCGGTGATCGTCTGGGCAATTTCGTTGCCGGTGAGATTAATGGCAGTGGTTGCGGCAGCGTTGATGGTTTCAAGGAACTCGATATTGTCACCGGTCGCGAGGGTAAAACTAACGCTAGCATGTGCCCGGTCAGCGGTACCCTGACCAGCTGTCTCGGTGATGTTGTCGGTGGCGATGCTGACGACGTAGATGTCGTTACCAAGCCCGCCGATCAGCGTATCGCTGCCAGCGCCGCCGTCGAGGCTGTTGGCTGCTGAATTTCCAGTTAGCGTGTCGTTTCCAGAGCCACCGATCGCATTTTCGAGAATTACGCCATTCGCTATCGTAACACCGCCAACTATGCCGCTATTCCAGGAAACGTAACCTCCTGCATTCGCGCCAACAAGCGGAGCGGCGTTCAAATTAATGATGCAGGCACTAGAGGCTCCTGCATTCGATATCGTGTCGGTTCCGCCAGCGTCCCATATGCACAACCAATAAGTTCCGGCGGTATTGCTAGTTGGCAGGTGGTAGGTATCGTTTCCCAACGCGTGGGTCATGTTTGCGCCGTAGATGACCTGAATAGCGGCGATATCCAGAGCCATCGGCGTTGCCTCCCAGCCGTACTCGTATTCGTCTACTGTATGGCTGGGGAACTGAGATCCCCAACCACTGTTGTAGGACATCGTTGTAAAGATGCCCTGATTTAGAATATTAATTCCAAAATCATATTTTCCTTCAACGCCCGGAAATGTTTCTCCATCGACCAGACCCCCATCGTGCGGATGAGCAAGGCCAAGCAGATGGCCAAGTTCATGGATCAGAGTGATGTACGCATAGCCTCCAAGCGCGAGGCCTGTGGAGCTCCAAGTTGGATCTTCGCCGTTAAACCGGACGTAGAGAGGCTCCGCAGCACCAGGATCGGGAATATCACTGCGACCCAGGGCACCGTCGAGTTGTCCCTCCGGTTGTCTGGATCAGGCAGACATCAGCGTTATCGATGTCCGTCGTTTCTACAAATTCAACGTTCGCTATTGAGGCCCACGATCCAAGAGCTAGGGACACCGCGCCAAGCCCCGCCTCCGACCAAACCATTGATGGCGTATATTGAAAAGTATATTCGTCCCAAAGCTCCTGAGCATCCGGGGCCCCGTAGGTAATTGTTACGGGGCCGCCAGAGGTGGGAAGACCTGGTGTGTCTTGCCAAGCGCGGCCCCAAACGAGGCTGTCGATCAACGGATTGGCGCCTTCTGTCGGTGACCCGTCAATTGCCACGCCCTGCGCGGTTCCAATGATAGGAGCGATTTCAGCGCTAATCTGGTACGAACCGACGTCCGTCGAATCGAATCCCCAGGCCGTCAAATAATGTGTCCCAGACGACGTAGCCGTATACGTGATTTGCGAATTTGTTCCGAAGCCGAAGTCATCATTGGAGGCGAGCAGAGAAGTGTTGTCCGGGGCATATAGCTGTAGATTCGTATCAAAACTGATCGAACTTAAGTTGAATGTGTAGGTTACACCCGCAGTAAGAAAGACTGAGAAGTCATCATGGTCGTTGCCAAAATCGATGACGCCCGACGAGGCCGAGCCGCCCACGGTGACAACAGCCGTGCCTACTGGATAATCGTCGGCGATTTCAGCGCTAATCTGGTACGAACCGACGTCTGTCGAATTGAATCCCCAGGCCGTCAAATAATGTGTCCCAGACGACGTAGCCGTATACGTGATTTGCGAATTTGTTCCGAAGCCGAAGTCATCATTGGAGGCGAGCAGAGAAGTGTTGTCCGGGGCATATAGCTGTAGATCCGTATCAAAACTGATCGAACTTAAGTTGAATGTGTAGGTTACACCCGCAGTAAGAAAGACTGAGAAGTCATCATGGTCGTTGCCAAAATCGATGACGCCCGACGAGGCCGAGCCGCCCACGGTGACAACAGCCGTGCCTACTGGATAATCGTCGGCGATTCCAGCGCTAATCTGATACGATCCGACCTCCGTCCAATCGGATCCGAAGGCCGCCAAATAATGTGTCCCAGACGACGTAGCCGTATACGTGATTTGCGAATTTGTTCCGGAGCCGAAGTCATCGTTGGAGGAGACCAAAGTGAAGAAATGCGGGGCATACAGCACTAAGTTCGTATCGAAAACTGCTCGAACTTAAGTTGAACGTATAGGTTACACCCTCAGTAAGAAAGACTGTGAACACGTCATAATCGTTGCCAAAATCAATGACACCCGACGAGGCCGAGCCGCCCACGGCGACAACGCCCCGCCAGCTGCCTAGTGGATAATCGTCAGCCATTTTGATCAGCCCCCGCCGAGTGGAATGTTATCTGCATTGCAGATATCTCAGAAGTAGCAGAGCAGAATTTTTGTTTTTCGCTTCGCACTTGCGCAGAGACCGATACCAGGCGGCGGCGCAGGTCGCCTCTGGGTCAAAATTCACCCACATGAAATCGACCGGCTGATGGTCGGATCGGCGTCCAGAATCCACATGTGCCCAGTGGTTGACACATCAACGGCAGCATCAAGCGTGAGTGGGAAGGGCGTGATAGAGGCAGTAGCCATGTTATCAGTCCTTCATCGAAACCCGGCGCCGTTGAGTTTTGCAACTGGCCTGGACAGAAGGCGAATAGACCCGAAGAGGTACTGGACCTCGGATGAATGTGATTCGTGTAATAGAACTAATCCCCAGTTTGGGGGAGACTTACAGGATCAGACGCCTCTGCCGGTCAAGCGGCCTGCTCCGTGACCGGAAGTCCACACCACTCCTATCTGCCTCTCGTCCCTCATGGGGCTGATCCCCCATCAAGATTCCGACCGCACCAATTCGAATTTTGGACGGCGCGGCCGTGGTGCAGCCGGCCCGAGCGCGACCCACGAGCAGGCCGCATTCTAACTTAGACCTTAGTATCGTAATGAGGGGACAGCCTCGGCGGTCTGAGAACATCTAATTGAAACGGACCTATTAGCCGGACCCTGCCAAATCACAGTATAAAGTCGCTCGAATGTCAGGAGCACGAGCCCCTTAGCTGGATTTGAAATTCGTTTGCCGTGTCCCCGTCAGTGTCCCCGTAAACGATTGTGTAATCGTTCGCAGTCCCGGCGTTATCAAATAATTTGAACCGCAATTCACCCACCGGAGATTTCGTGAATGCCCCGGTGCCCTTCCAGACGAAAGTGTTGTTTCCAGTTAGAAGAGTGGTCGCGTCGATTGTGCTGACATCGATGTCATCGGTTGCGTGGCGGAAGTCCGTGATTTTGTCACGCGTGGTCGAGGAGTTTCCGGCCTCAGCGATTGCGTTGAAGTCGAAAATATCTCTATCGGCACCACCGGTCATTTGGTCCCGGCCGAGGCCGCCGACCAGGCGATCAACTCCGCTCCTTCCGTCCAGCGTGTCGTTGCCCGCTGCGCCGGAGAGCACATTTGCCGCTCCGTTGCCGGCCAGCGTGTTCGCGAGCCCGTTACCGGTCAGATTTCTGGCCAATGTCCCGATTACCAGTCCGTTCTCAATATTTGTGCCGAGCGTGAAAGTCTCGGACGTCTGCACGGAGTCGATGCCCTGGCTGGCAATTTCGATTGCCTGATCGAGCTTGTTGTCGATGATAAAGGTGTCATTCCCAAGCCGCCGCGCAGCATGTCACCGCCGCCCCCTCCGTTTAGTGTGTCGTTGGCCCCGCCCCCTTCCAGCGTGTCGTCACCACCATTGCCTTTCAAGTTGTTGGCCAAGTCGTTGCCGAAGATCGTATCGGCGAAGGCGCTTCCGAAGGCATTTTTTATGTCGCCCTCAAGCCAAACAAAAGTGAGTGGGGATGGCAAATCTGCTTCATTGTGGGCTCTGCAAACCCCCACTTCTCTCCAACGAGGGGCGACACGACCTCGTTGGGTAGAAGATTGTCCATCCAGTGGTTGCGCCGGTGGCGCTGACTGCGTCCGTTCCCGCCGCATCCCAAATCGTATAATAATAGTTGAACTCGGTCAGGGTGTGGACGTCGTCCCCCGCGTTTGTCGCCCAGTTAATTCCATAGGTGTATTGAAGCCCAATCACGTCAAGCAGCATTGGTGTGGCTGGCTCAAATGCGACCTGCGTGAAGTCAAGTCCGTCTCCGTAAGACATCACGGTGAGCCAGTCGACATCAGGTAGGTCGAGACTTGTCTCATAAATTGCGGGCCTGTCGGTGCTCCAGAAGTCACCCGGCTTTAAGGCCTAAGGCATGACCCAGCTCATGAATTAGGAGAAACCAACCAGCCGAGCCAGGTTCATATGATGGGAGAGAAGCAGCTGGGCTATTAACGTTCAGCTGAACGTCGCCAGACTGTCCCGCATAATCGATGTCTTCTGCAAAAGTTGGGAAAAATGACAAGGCATACTGGGGGCCGGGATACGGAAAATACATATCAAGAGAAATATTTATATCTGAAGCGGCTGAGGCTGCCTCGCTGGGGTCGTAAAAATATCCAACGAAACCCAAATGACACGTCGGCATAGTACGAAAAAGTGCCGAATGCTGCTTCGGCGTACGACACGACATCGTCTGGATTTACCCAGGTTTCGCCGAAGAACCCATCTGATATCGACCAGTTGATGGTCCGGTCGGCGTCTGAAATCCACCAGTACCCTGTGGTCGACACGTCTACGGCGGCGTCAAACGTGAGTGGGAAGGGCGTGGTAGAGGGCGTCGCCATGCCATCAGTCCTTCGTTCAATATCCCGGCGGCGTTAGGCTGTGGACCTTGCAACGGACCTGGACAGAAGCGACTGTCCTGAGACCCAAAGAGGCTCACGAGTGAATGTGATTCGTGCAAGAGACTACTCCCCAGTTTGGGGGAGACTTACGGGATCAAGCGCGGTCGCGGAGTCCCGTGACCGGAAGTCCACACCACTCCATCTGCCTCTTGTCCCTCATGGGGCTGATCCCTCATCAGGATTCCGCCCCCGCCAATTCGAATTTTCAACAGCGCCTTCGAGTTGTTCCCACTTAGTTCAGCGGAGCCGCTGGACGGTTGCCCGCCTGGCGGCAACATTCTTGCGGGGCTTATGCGGGGGAGGGCATGACGGGACATCGCGGCGGCTTAATTTGTTGCGCTCGCCTGCTGCCTGAGCGGGCCGCGCCGCGCCGTCTCATGATCCCCGCACTGGCGTTGCTCTTTGTCTTTGTTGCCGTTCTCGGGACCTCGCTCGCTGCTGGTGCTGATGCTGTGGCGCAAGCCGCATCTGACGACCACGACAATTGGCGCTTCGGCTTCGCGTCCGACGGTCTGCGCGATGCAATCTCCAATTTCACGCCCCAATCCGGCCCCTTGAGCTGGCAGATACCCCTTTGGCTCCTACTGCTAACTGGGGGGCTTATCTGGGCAGGGTTTCGCCTCAGGTCGCACCTCTCCCTGGCTCGCGACGACGAGCGACTTATTCTGTCAGACCCGGTGCCCGCGCACGTCAGCGGCCCGGGGGCTGCCAAGGAGACTGTGCCTCGGGGCCGCGAGCTTCCGACCGCGCTGCGCTCGTGCCGACAGCCGCTCATCGGCGTCGCGGTGTTCAGCGCCTTCAGCAACATATTGATGCTCGCAGGCTCGATGTACATGCTCGACATCTATGACCGCGTGCTGCCCAGCCGCAGCGTTCCGACGCTGATCGGCCTATCCATTTTGGTGCTGTTGCTTTACGCGGCCCAAGCGGCGCTCGATATCCTTCGCGCGCGCGTTTTGGGGCGGGTCGGTGCGGTGCTTGACGCCAGCGTCGGGCGGTACATCTACGAGCTTACTCTGCGCCTACCGCTGCTCAAGGGCTATCGCTCGGGCGGGCTACAGCACTTGCGCGACTTCGAAAGCATCCGTGCGTTCGTCTCCTGCGGGGGGCCGATCGCGTTCTTCGATCTGCCGTGGATGCCCCTCTACTTGATCGTCATCTTTATGTTCCATCCGGTGCTCGGCCTTACGGCGACGTTGGGCGCCGCAATGCTCGTTGCACTCACCTTCCTGACAGGTCGGTTGACGGCCGAGCCAAGTCGTGCAGCGACTACCTCCGGCGCTAACCGCCACGGCATCGCGGAGCAGAGCCGTGTCAACGCCGAGGTGCTGGTTGCCATGGGTATGAGCAGGCGCATGGGCGATCGGTTCGACGCCGCGAACGCCGAGCACAACGCGACCCAGCTTGCTATCTCGGACGTCACCACTGGACTCGGCTCGTTATCGAAAGTGCTCCGCATAACGCTGCAGTCAGCGATGCTGGGCATCGGGGCCTATCTCGTAATCCAGCAACAGGCGACAGCTGGCGTCATCATCGCAGGGACTATCCTGGTTAGCCGGGCACTCGCGCCCGTCGACCTCGCCATCGCCAACTGGAAGGGGTTCGTCAATGCGCGCCAAGCATGGGCGCGCTTATCAGAGAAGCTTGCCGATCTTCCTGCCGACCCGATTCCAATGCCGCTGCCAGATCCGAAGTCATCGCTTTCAGTCGAAGGTGCAAGCATCGCTGCCCCCGGACAGGCCCTGCCGCTCATACAGAACGTGTCCTTTACTCTGCAGGCTGGTCAGGCTCTCGGCATTGTCGGCCCGAGCGGATCGGGGAAATCGACCTTGGTGCGGGCGCTCGTTGGCGCTTGGCGGCTTGCGGGCGGGCGAATCCGCCTCGACAACGCCGATCTCGACCAATGGCTGCCCGAGGTTCTCGGCCGCCACGTCGGCTATCTGCCACAGGACGTGGCTCTCAACTCGGGGACCGTGGCGGAGAACATCTCCCGTTTCGAAGTTGATCCGGAGCCCAACGCCGTGGTCGCTGCAGCTCAGGCAGCTGGCGTGCACGACATGATCCTAGATTTGCCGGAAGGTTATGGCACCCTAGTCGGCGAGCGGGGTATGGCATTGTCGGGCGGACAAAGACAGCGCATTGGACTCGCCCGAGCCCTTTATGGCGACCCGTTCCTGGTCGTGCTCGATGAGCCGAACTCCAACATCGATGCAGAGGGCGAGACGGCGCTGACACAGGCCATGGAGGCCGTGAGGCGGCGCGGGGGCATCCTCATCATCGTCGCCCATAGACCAAGCACTCTGGCGGGCGTGAGCCACTTGCTTGTGCTGAACAAGGGCCGCGTGCGAGCGTTAGGCTTGCGAGACGAGGTGCTCTCCGCATTGTTTCCCCGGCCGCATTCCGTGGACGGCGGTCGCCCCGACAGGCAGAACGAAAGACCGGGGGTGCTTATGGCCGAGGGAGCCAAGAAAGCATAGCGATGTCGACCGCAAGCGAGAACGAGTTCAGGGCGTCGATGGTCCGTCAGGTCAGGACTGGCATGCTCGTGCTGCTCCTGCTCGGCGGGGGGTTGGGCGGATGGGCGGTTGCCACGGATATCGCAGGCGCAGTATTGGCTTCTGGAAACCTCGTTGTTAAATCCGACGTCAAGAGGGTACAGCATCCGACCGGTGGCGTGGTCGGAGAGATCCGTGTGCGGGACGGAGACGTCGTGAACGCAGGCGACCTGCTCGTGCGACTGGACGAGACGGTGACCCGGGCCAACCTCGCCATTCTGCAGAAAAGCCTCAACGAGCAGCTGGCGCGCAAAGCGCGCCTTGAAGCCGAGCGCGACGGCGTACAGGCAGTCACCTACCCGCCAGAACTCTTGGCTCAGAAGGAAGCTCCTGATGCCGAGCATGCCATGACCGCCGAGGCCAACGTCTTGGAGCTTCGTCAAGTCGCACGCAATGGTCAAAAAGGACTGTTGCGCGAGCGCGTTGCCCAGCTCAATCAGGAGATTTCAGGCAGCCAAGCACAGGAGAAGGGGAAGACGAAAGAGCTGATTCTCATTCAGCGTGAGCTCAAGGGTGCGCAAGAGTTATGGGCGAAGGACCTCATGCCGGTCACTAAGCTCAACGCCCTCGAACGCGAGGCGGCGCGGCTCGAAGGCGAACGGGCCCAAGTTCTCGCGGCGATTGCGCAAGGGAAGGGCAAGGTGGCAGAGGTTCAGCTGCAAATTCTGCAGGTGGATCGCAGTGCCGCTAGCGAAATAGCAAGCGAGCTACGGGAATGCGAAGCAAAGATCGGCGAGCTTATCGAGCGCAAGTTGGCGGCTGAAGATCAGATGCAAAGGATCGAGATTCGAGCTCCCCAGGCGGGCACTGTGCACCAGTCCATCGTTCACACGGTCGGTGGGGTGATCACGCCTGGCGAGACCTTGATGCTCATTGTCCCGCAGGCCGACAGTCTCGCCGTCGACGTCAAGGTGTCCCCCAATGATATTGACCAGCTTTGGATCGGCCAATCGGCGCTGCTGAGCTTTTCGGCATTTAACCGCCGAACCACGCCCGAGATAAGCGGTAGAGTTTCTCACATCGGGGCGGACATCGAGAGCGATCAACGGACCGGCGTCAGGTATTACAGCGTGCGCGTGAGCCTCCAAGCGGAGGAGCTCTCAAGGCTGGGAGAGGTGAAGCTGGTACCTGGTATGCCGGTTGATGCGATGATGAAGACAGCGGACCGGAAGGTCATCTCGTATCTCATAAAGCCTCTTCAGGACCAGCTAGGACGCGCTTTTCGCGAGAACTAGCGCCTCCTTTCAAGATGAAAGCCTGGAAAGTCATGCGCCTCGCGAGCATCGCGGTCCGACGCCTCGCCTCGGGGGCGTTCGGCAACTCGTTGTTTGACGGCCAACGCGCTCCTACATCTTATGGTCTCATGGTCGTAAGGCTCGACGGCATGACCGCGCCGCTAATCGTCTCAATTCCTCACAAGCTTGGCCAAGACGAGGCTCGTCGCCGACTTACCAATGGATTGACCCGCGCAGCGTCGAGCTTTCCGGTTCTCACCGTCGAAGAGGAAAGGTGGAGCGGGGACCATATGGACTTTCGCGTGCGTGCACTCGGTCAGGCAGCGTCGGGCTCAATCGATGTGGCTGAGGATCATGTCAGGCTTGAAGTGTTCCTGCCATGGTTGCTCGCAAAGTTCGCCGAGGTTGTTCAGTCGGCGATCAGAGCTAGCGGGCGTCTCCTGCTTGAGAGAAAGTGAGTTGAGAAACTACCCTGAACGTTTGCCGATCAATGGTTCGGAGGGTGGCTCACAGCAGCTCATGTTTCTTTGACCGAGAATCCCGCATCAGCTATCTAAGCCTCAATGTCTCGCGTGCGCTTGGGATGGATCAAAGAGGCGACGGGTGCTGCGAGCACTGTTGGGACGAAGGGAGCCTGAGGCTCCACCGCCGACTCCAATGCCGGTGCCAGTCCCGATTTCTTCCGCGACATCGATACAGGTTTCGGCGCCATTGCAGCCGTCACGCTCATTGCGTTCCCGCGCCAGGCGGAAGCTCAAACTAGTCCGACTGTACCGGACCGCGGAGCCCACCCTACAGCAGCACGCCCGCGAGCTTATACGGTATCTACAATACGATGAGGTTTCACCCTGCGGTGGCCGGGACGTTCTCGCGCGTGACCTCAAGCGCATGTATCCCGCAGTCTGCGAACGTCGCGGTTGGAAGCCGCGAGCATGGAACAGCGTGGCTCGCGAGCTGCGCAGCCTCACAGGCGGCAAGAAGGACTACGCGTGGGTCGATGGCCAACGGCTCCGGATCTATCGAATTCCACGTCGGGCCGTGGCGGCCTAACGATCCGGATTTGAGCCGCACTTCACCTCAATCTAACTTCGGTACCTATTGCGTACCTTGAAGCCAATTTTAAGCGCTGGGTTTTGATCTAAGTGCTGGCTCCGCGGGCAGGATTCGAACCTGCGACCAACCGGTTAACAGCCGGTGGAGTTTGTTCCAAGCGCTCGATATGTCAGGGGCCCGGCCGAGGGCTGACGACGGCGCGTCTGGGTCGTGAAGCGGCTGGCGATCGACACACGCAGATCTGGGCAAGGGCCGATGAACGGCGCGCCTAACAAGGAGCGGCTGACCCCCGCGGAGTTTGCTTCTCGCTGGCACACTCGCAAACATCGCGCGGCTTTTTGCTTTGCGCCTCAGTTGTGCTCCCGAATGTGCTCCCGAACCATAACAGTGTACATTCTAAAATCAGCTAACCATTGGTGCCGGCTGAGAGATTTGAACTCCCGACCAACGGTTTACAAAACCGCTGCTCTACCACTGAGCTAAGCCGGCGTCTGGCCTCGAAAGGCCTCTGCAACTCTTGGGCCCGCGACACTCCGGGCCCCGGTGCGGCCGGTATATATCCCGATTGGCCGGCAGGGGCCAGGGCCGCACCGCTTCGGCCCAGCAGGAGCACGAATTGGAAAGAAAAATGTGCTCATTTTGGCATGAACCCTGCTCTGCCAATGCTAGCAAACGTCCGACTTCGCCTGTTCTAAGACCCCTCCGTGGTCCGGCGCTCTCATCCGGGAGCCGCCGCCAGCCGCGGTCGTGTCGTCGAGGAAGAATCCCCGCCCATGCTTTACCGCCAGACCCTCCTCTACCTTCCCGCGCAGGTGGTGGGTCCGATCGCCCAACTGGTCTCAGCTCTCATTTGGACCCACTATCTCTCGCCCGCGGAGATGGGCATTTTCGCCCTCATCGTGGCGTCCCAGGAGCTCGTTTACCTTGGCACGCTGTTCTGGTTCAGCCTCTATACGCTGCGCTACGCGGGGAGCGGTACGGAGGGGTCGGCGCATGCCGAGTTTCTCGAGACCGAGGTCTACGTTCTCGCCGGCTCGTCCGTGGCCGCGGCGCTTGCCGTTCTCACGCTCCCGCTCTGGATCGACGGGGAGTGGACGGCGGACCTCTTCCTCGCGACCGCCGCCTATGTCGTGACGCGCGGGCTCGCCACCCATCTCGCCGACCGGGCCCGCGCCCAGCACGACACGCTGACCTACTCCATCCTGCAGATTTCGTGGCCAGTGATCGGTCTTGCGCTCGGAATCGCCCTGACCCCGGTCTTCGAGCATGGGACGGTGGCGGTGCTTACCGGCTACGCGCTCGCACAAGCGGGTGCGATCGTCATCGGCGCCGCCCGGCTCGGCATCGGATCGCGCAAGGGCACGTTCTCGCGCGAGAAGGTGTGCACGGCGATTGCGTACGGCCTTCCCCTCGTTTTCGGGGCGATGCTGATCTGGGTTGCCGCCAACGGCGTCCGCTTCATCGTCAATGCGAGCGAGGGCGCCGCCGCCGTCGGCCTCATCACCGTCGGTTGGTCGCTCGGGCTCAGGGGCGCGGGCTTTGCCGCCATGCTGGTGACGGCGGCCGGTTTCCCGCTCGCGGTGCGCCGCGCCCGCGAGGAGGGGATGGCTGAGGGCCAGGCGCAGCTCGTCAGCAACGGCGTGCTCCTCCTTCTTGCTCTCGCGCCGGCGGCGGCAGGGCTGTGGGCCATCTCCGACCCCGTCGTGCATCTCTTCGTCGCCGTGCCGTTCCACGAGATTACGCTGCTCGTGCTCCCGTTCGCGATCCTCGCCGGGACGATCCGGAACTTCCGCGTGCACTTCGGCGAGCAGGTCTTCCTGCTCCACGAGAAGACGATGGTGCCGCTGGTAAATGACGCCCTCGACGCGGCGGCGACGCTCGTCGCCGGCATGATCGGCATGCGCGTCGCCGGGCTCGAAGGGCTGTTCGTCGGCGCGACGCTGGCTGCGGCCCTCAGTCTCGCCGTGACGCTCATCTGCGCTTGGCGCTGGTACGGATTTGCATTTCCCGTCGGCCATCTCATGCGCATCGCTGGGGCGACCCTGTTCATGACCCTTCTCGTCAGGGGGCTGACCGCGGGGTCGACGGCGTCGAGCCTCGTTCTCTCCCTCGCGCTCGGGGCTGCGAGCTACGCGCTTGCGCTCGCCGTCCTATATCCCGAAGCTGCGGAGCGCGCGATCGGCGCGCTGCGCGGCATGGGTCTGCGCTCGAGGCGCGGAGCGGCAACCTGAGAGGAGCGGAGCCCGTGGGCGGACCGGTGCATCGTCTCTGCGTCCTGCATGCGTTCGATCCCAGAGGATCGAAGGTCGGCGGGCTCGAGACCTTCGTGCGCGACATGATCGCGTTTCTGCCCGACGACTTCTCGTTCCTCATGATCGGCGTCGACGCGTCAGGCGACCTCGAGCTCGGGCGCGTCACGAGCCAAACGTTTCGCGGGCGGCGCTTCGACTTCCTACCCGTGCTGCATTATCCGGAGGCCAAGGCGCGCGAGGCGGCGCTGAGCGTCAAGGACTCGCTCACGTTCCAGTTCATGCAAGGGCTCATCCGCCACTTGCCGGCCGTGCGCCGGATACTCAAGGAGCGTCCGACCAGCGTCGATCTCGAGCGGGTCGAGTTCGCGCCCCTCGTGCGCCTGCTCGCCATCCCGTTCGTGCAGATGCTGCACGGCGAAGGGGCGCCCAAGCTCAAGATGGATTCGCTTCTGAAGAGCTACCGTTTCGTGCACAACTTGAACGAGCGCATGGCGGTGATGGCGTGCGACAAGTTCCTGTGCGTCAACCCGATCATCACCGAGCGCATCCGCGCGACCTATCCGCGCCAAGCGTGGAAGATCGACACGCTCTCGACCTGGGTCGACACGGCGACGTTCAGGCCGCGGCCGCTGCCCGCGGGAGCGGGCTTGCGCATCGCTTATGCAGGCCGCCTCGACCTCTTCAAGTCGCCCCCGCTCATGTTCAAGACCATCGCCGAGCTTCACCGCCGCCTCGGGGACGGCGTCGAGTTTCACTATCTCGGCACGAGCGATCCCCATCGCTTCGCCGAGTTCAAGGCCATCGAGGGCATCACCGTTCGCCACGGCTTCAAGGACGCGAAGGGCGTCGCCGAGGTGTTCGCCAACGTTCACGGCGGCATCCTGACCTCGGAGTTCGAGGGGATGCCGTTCTACGTGCTGGAATGCTTGGCCGCCGGCCGCCCGGTGTGCGCGGTGCATCTGCCGCAGCTCGAATGCGTCGTGAAGAGCGGGGCGAGCGGCGAGCTGGTTGCACGCTCGGTCGACGAGGAGGACATGGCGCGCCGTCTGGCGGACGCATTCATCCGCGTGCGGGCAAAGCTCGCGAACGGCGAGATGACCCCGGAGACCGTGGCGGCGCAGGTCGCGGACTTTAAGCCTGAGCGCCAGCTCGCCAAGTGCTACGCCAATCACCGCGAGATTCAGGCGCGCCGGTTCGCGCCTCGGGCCGAGAACGGCCGCGCGCGCATCGGGATCGTCGAAGGCTAAGCGATCGCCGCTTTCGGCAAGCGCCCTTACTAAGGCATTTTGCATACACGTAGAACCTCGCCACCCGCATGATCCCCCTCTCCCTCGCGGGGAGGGGTTCGGAGTGGGGGTAAAGCCAGATAACCGACGGCCGATTGTGCATCTTCACCTAACGGCGCCACGCTCCCCGTCACGGGGAGGGTAACGGGCAGCGACCGGATCAATTGGAACGGAAAACTCTCTAGACGTCGAATCAGGCGAGGGGGGCGAGGTTGGGGGATGCCGCGCGCGCATCCGCAGCGTCGGCGCCCTCGAAGAGACCAAGCACTACTGACGCGTCCTTGGCCGCGAGACGGTTCCAACGTTCGAGGTTCAAGCGCGCGGCGTCCGCGGCGCGCCGGCGCCAGCCGGGCGTGCAGATGAGTGCTGCGATGCGGGCAGCGGCCTCCTCGGGCCGGCCTGGATCGATGAACAATCCCGACGCGCCCAGCACCTCTCGGAACACGGGTGCATCGGGCGCGACGACGGGAAGGCCCGCGAACTGGACCTCGAGGAGCGGCAGCCCCAAGCCCTCGTCGTGGGAGGTCGAGAGGAAGAGGTCCGCACGTTCGATCGTTCGCTTCGCGTCTTCGGCCGAGAGATAGCCGTGCAGACGGACTTGCGGATGGCGCGCGATATCGTCGGCGTCCGGGCCCCAGCCGTGGCGACCGATGATATGAAGCTCGGCGTCCGGGTGGCCGGCATTCGCCAGCGCTTCGAGGATGAGCGCCGCGGCGCGGTAATTCTTGCGCGGCTCGACGGTCCCGAGGGCGAGCACCTTGAGGGGCTTCAGAGCGTCACCCTTGGAGGCCTGCCCCCCGTCGTCGAGACCGAAGACGTTGGCGGCGGTGGGCCGATAGAGGGCAATTCCCGCGTCCGGCGCGGCGTAGCGCTCGAGCTCGGCGCGCGTCCGCTCGGAGTTTGCAAGGAAACGCTTGAGGCCGCGCACCGCGAGGCGGAACGGGAGCGCCATGTAGAGCTTCGCCCTGAGGCTCAGGTCCTGGCGGCGCGTCAGGAGGAAGAGGTCGTGCACGTAAAGCAGCACGCGCCGGCGGGCGAGAAGAAATAGGGGCGAGGGCGGAAAGCCCGGAAACACGAACTCGGCGCGCGGATGAGCGAGCGCGAGGAGCGGCAGCAGGAGCTGCTGCTTCATCACCATGGAGAGCACGCTCTTGGAGCGGACGGCGACCACGTCGGCGTCGCGGAAATGCGCCTTCTCGAACAGCTCGATCGCCACGCGCTCGACGCCGGTTACTTGGCGCCCCAGGTGCGTGAGGTCGAGGAAGACTTTGCGGCGGCCGGTCATTGCTTCCCCCCTGTCAGCGCGAGCGTACCGCCATCCTTTGCGAGCGAGGCTTCGGTCCCTCGGGTCGCGGGAGCGGAGCCGGCCACAACCTCGCCGATGAGATCCTCGTAGACCGGGACGCGCGCTGCAAACGAGAACTCATCGGCGCGCGCGCGTCGCTTGTGTGGATCGCCCGCGTCGTCGAGAGCAGCGCCGATCGCGCGGGCCAGCGCGCCGGTGTCGCCGATAGGCGCGACGTGGCCATAGCGGCCGTGGTCGAGAATCTCGAGCGTGCCGGCCGTCGCCGTGGCGGCGACAGGTAGTCCGTAGGCCATCGCTTCGACGAGCACGTTGCCGAAACTCTCCGAGCGCGAGGCCGAGACCAGACAGCGAGCGCGCTGGTAGGCCGTCCAGGGCTCGCGCACATAGCCGCCGAGCTCGACGCGGTCGCCAAGGCCGAGGCGATCGATCTCGGCCCTGAGAAGGCCTTCGTCGGGTCCCTGTCCCAGAATGAGGAGGCGGGCGGCCGGCCGGCCGAGGCGTGCGAAGGCGCGGATCAGCGTGAGGTAGCCCTTCTCCGGCACGAGACGGCCGAGCGCGAGCACGAGCTCCTCGCGGGCGGCGAGATCGGCACGCGCCGGCACGCGGGCGGTCTCCGGGAAGAAGACGGGATTGTGGATGGCGACCGTCCGCTGCGTCGAGGCTCCCCAGCGGCTAACGAGTGCGTCGCGGAGAGCGTGCGATACGGCGACGGTCCTGGCGGCGAGGCGGCTCAACAGGGCAAGCGCGGCATACCCGGCCCAGGCGAGCCAGCCGGAATTATGCTCATCGAAGCCGTGATAGCTGAGAACGACCTTGACCGGCGAGCGCGCGATGAGACGCGCGGCAAGGAGCTTCACGTTGGAGGCGCCGACCGCCGACAGCGCGACCTCGGGCGCCCTCTCCTCGAGGAGGCGCGCAAGGCGGAGCACGGCGCGCACGTGTCCGCGCCCGAGCGTCACCAGCGGCACGCCTGCATCGAGGCTGGCGCGGTTCTCGTCGCCCTCGAAATCCTGGACGAAGACCACGTCATGGCCACGGGCTTTGAAGGCGCTGGCCAGACGCGCCCACAGCCGCTCGGCGCCGCCGTCGGCAAGGCTGTGCGTGTAGAAGAGCAGTCTCGGCAGCGCCATCGGCAAGGATCTCTGATCGAAGAAGGTATCGAGAGCTCGGTCCTACCGGACGCGAGCCCCCAGGCGCGTCACAACGCGCGCAACCCGGCAAGCAGGCCCCTGACCGGCGCAGATAACGTGATCTCGGCTAGAAGCAGTGCGCAAGGCAAGTAACGCGACGCCATACGGCGCGGGTTGTTGGCGAGGCGCCAGAGCCACTCGAGCCCGGTCGATTGCATGAAGCGGGGCGCCCGTGACTGCGAGCCAGCGAGAAAGTCGAGCGCCGCGCCGACGCAGAGGAAACCGACCGAGGTCCCGCGCGCGACGGCGCGAGCTGCGAAGATCTCCTGCTTGGGCGCGCCGAGCGCAACGAAGCACAGGCGCGCGCCCGAGGCCTCGATCCGCGCGATGGCGGCGTCGGCTTCCGGACCCTCCGGGTCGAAGCCGGAGAGGGGGGCGACTTCGCCCACGATCTCGAGGTTGCCGGCGCACCTCTTGAGGTCGCGGGCGGCGCGAGCAAGCACCTCGCCCGTCGAGCCGAACAGATAGACGGGAAGATCGAGCCGTGCCGCGGCCTCGGCCAGCGGTACGACGAGGTCAGCTCCCGTCGTGCGCTCGATCAACGCGTTTTGCTGGGCGGCTAGCCGCGCAACGGGCGCGCCGTCCGCCGTCACGAAGCGCGCATGAGCATAAGCCCGGCGAAATTTCGAGCTGCGACGCAATTTAACGAGATGATCGAGATTGAGCGTGAACACCGCGAATCCATCCCCGCGCGATGCAGCCGCCGCAATCGCTTTTACGGCATGATCGAGATTGGCGACATTAATCTGCCAGCCGTCGACTGCCGCAAGAGGCAACTCGGGCGTGGCACCAGCAAAGCGATTGAGCTTGATCGCCGTTGCGCCGAACATGGCTCGATTTCCCATCCCCGCTTTTCTGCGGCTTTGCAGCATTTTGGGTAAGGAAACTTTTGCGAAGCGTTGCGCGGCCGGTGCCGGGGTTTCGCGGGTCGAAATTATGGCGGCTTTCTGCATGACAATTGTCCCCTTTTTTCAGGAAGAAACGTGGGTTATGCGGGTCAAAATGACCCCGAGAATCCGGTCGCGAGCGGGCTCGAGAATTTCACGCAATGCGGCAATTCGCTCGCGGGTCGTGAGCCCGGCGCGCGCCACGAGGACAATTTGATCGGCGAGCGCGAAGAGGCCCGAGGCGGACTGATCCTCGGCGGGAGCGCCCGCGTCGATGAGGACGAGGTCATAATCCTGCGCGAGCGCGCTGAGGCCGGTCGCGAGGCGGCGGCGCTGCTGGGTCTTGAGCAGGCGCAGGTCTGCGAGCGCGATCGGCAACAGAGCGAGGCCGCTCGCCTCGTCGCGTACCGTGATGCGAGCGAGATCGTCCTTGCTGTCGAGCGCGACGACCTCGTCGCTGCTAAAATCGCCGGCAAGTGCCGTCGCAAGCGCCGCGTCGCGCGAACAGGCGTCCACCAAGAGCACGCGGTCGCCGGCAAGGGCAGCCGCATGGGCGAGGGAAAGGGCTGCGGCGGAGGTCCCCGATCCCGTGTGGGAGCCAGCGAGAAGCACGCAGAGCGGCCGTCCGGGTCGTGCCTCGGCCCTGATCCTGTCGAGAATGCGTAGTGCCGCTTGCCGGTAGGGTACGGCAGTCTCCCCTCTGGCGTCGGAGAGGGCGGCGAGGAGCGGGGCGAACTCATGGCCTCCCAGGCGGCGGGCCTCTGCCTTGAGGCGACGGCGATGGCGGAATGACAGCGGGGAGGGGTTGACCTCGGGGAGCGCGCCGAGCGCACGCGTGCGTGCCGCGCCCGCGGCATCGGTGGGGAAGTGCACCGTCTTGTCGAGATGATCGGCGAGGAGCGCGCGTCCGACCCCGAGGCTGGCCCCGCCGAGTAGGCCGAGGGCAAGGACGAGCAAGGAGGCAGGGCGCACCGGACGCGTCGGCGCGTTCGCCGTCGAGATGATGCGCGCCTCCGGCGTGGTAAGGTTCGTCTGCTCCTGGGTCTCCTTGGCGCGCGCGAGGAAGACGCGCATGAGCTCGCGGCTGGCATCGGCCTCCTGCTCGAGCTCGCGCAGCTTGATCTGCGCCGTGTTCGTGCGGGCGACCTCCTCCTTCACGCGCTCGAGAGATTGGGCAATGCCGCGCTCGCGGTTGGCGGCGATGTCGTACTCGCTCTTCGACGTTGCTGCGATCCGCTTGAGCTCGACGGCAATCTGGTCGCGGATCTCTCCGATTTGCGAGCGCACTTCAATCAGCGCCGGATGGCGCGGGCCGAGTTGCGTGGCGAGCGAGGCCTCGCGGCGCGCGATTTGCGCGTACTGCTCGCGCAGTTTCTGGACGAGGCCGGACTTGCTCGCCTCGGGCAGAGCCTCAGGCAGGGAGCCGGCGGCGAGCGCGGCGCTCGTCTCATCGTAGCGCGCTTTGCTTTCAGCGGCGACGGCGCGCGCCGTGGCGAGCTCGGCGTTGAGCTTGCCCCCCTGCTGTTCGGTAAGTAGACCTCCTTCAGAGGTCAGTATCTTGTTCGCCTTCTTGAACTCGTCGACGCGCATCTCGGCGTTACGGAGCTGGTCTCTGAGCTCGCCTAGGCGGGCATCGATCAGGGCGTTGGCGCGCTTGGCCTCCTCGCTCTTGGCTTGAGACTGATCGGAGAGGTAGGCCTCGGCGACGGCATTGGCGATGCGGGCGGTCTTGGCGGGCTGGGACCCGAAGACCTCGATCTCGACGATATAGGTCTTCTGCGCGCGCTTCACGCGGAGGTTGCGCGAGAGCGAGACCAGCGCCTGCGTCGCCGGATCGGTCTGCGGACGGGGCCCTCGAATCATGTCCTTCAGGGCGGCGAGGAAGCCGTGGGCTGGCGGAGGCGCGAACTCGGGATCGCTGGCGAGGCCGAGCGTGTCGACGACGCGGCGCAGAACCGTGTCCGAGCCGATTATCGAGACCTGGCTTTCCACGAGGGCGAGGTCGGTGCCGAGCCCGCCTTGAATCACCTCCTCCGACACGATCTTGCGCGTGCGGGGGTCGATGAAGAGCGTCGCGCTCGACGAATAGATGGGAGTTGCCACCGCAAGGTAAAGAATGGAAAGGGCGAGCGCGACCGCCGTGATCGCGAGGATTGAGGAAAGGCGGCGTCGCAAGATTCCCGAAAGACCGGCGAGGTCCGTTACGTTTACGGACGATCGGTACACACCTTGGTGCGCAGCCTGGTCTCTGAGCGAGACCGTCATGGGCCCTGCGAGTTCCGCCTTGGCGGCGCGAAGCTGATTAAGGCCGAGCGCATTTTGCATCATTTTGACGTCTAACCAATCGAGGATGGCTGCTCACCCGAAATCAGGTGAATTAAGAAACGCGGGCCGGCGCCGCATTTCGACCTTTGAGAAACGCCGCGGTCGGCCATGTGCGGAGCGCTGCAAGGGCCATGCCGAACCGTTTGGCGTTTTTAACTCTGAATATTGGCAGCGATCTTGCAGGCCGGTACTCCAAATAACCGGCCGATCTCTCCGGGGTGTTTTAGGCACCCTCTCGCGCCTTCGCCGCATTATTAAATGACTACTAATATTGCCGGCGGGGAACGGGTAATGGCGGAGTAAGTCGAGGACCGGTTGGCGAAACGCGGCTGTGCGGGCTCTCGCATCATCCGCCCCTGAAGCGGTGCTCATGTCGGGTAGCGTAGAAAGTCGGTCGCTGGAAAGCGCAAAGCTGGTGGTTAGCGGAACAAGCTTCGCGTTTCTCGCGTTTTGTGCCGAAGCCCTCACCGTCGTCGGTGTCTCGATCCTGACGGGCGCTGTCTACCACGAGTGGGCCTACGGTAACTTCGGAAGCTTGGAGAACTTCATCGCGGTCGGCGGCTCTGCCGCGGTTCTGTTTGCGCTGCCGTTCCTGTTCCGTGACGAGTACGGGATCCAGGATCTCCTCGACGGCCGCCGCAGCGTCGGGCGCCTGTTTCTGGTCTGGAACTACACGTTTCTCTCGCTCGCCGTCTTCGGCTTCGTGACAAAGACCACGGATGATTTCTCGCGCGGCTGGCTGCTCATGTTCTACGTCGCCGGCCTCGGCGGCGTGATCGCCGCCGACTTCGTCGTGAAGCGGGTCTTGCGAGCTCTGATCAAGGCCGACCGCGTGGAGTGCCGCCGTCTCATGCTCGTTGGCCCTGCCGACGAAATCAGGCGCATGGCAGCCGGTGTGGCGCCGGAGAACTCCGGTGCGCGTGTCGCGGGGATGGCCGTGCTACCGGCGCCGCGCGAGGAGCAGAGTCAGGAGATCGGGACGCCGCTCAGCGAGGCGCTCGCCGGGGCGGTCGCCAAGGCGCGCGCGCTCAAAGTGGACGATGTGGTCATTCTGACCGACTGGTCGCGGGCCGAGCATATCCACGAGATGGTGGAGGCCTTCACGCAGCTGCCGGTCTCCATCCACCTCGGTGCTTCGAGCGTGCTCGGCCGCTTCGCCGATACGCGCGTCTCGCGCTTCGCCGCCTTGACGGCGCTGTCGCTCACCGCGCCGCCTCTCAGTCCGTTTCAGGAGCTCGCCAAGCGCTCCTTCGACATCGTCGTGTCCGGGACGGCACTGCTTCTCCTTTCGCCATTGTTTCTCGTGACTGCGCTCCTGATCAAGCTGTCGAGCCCGGGCCCCGTGCTTTTCCGACAGCACCGGCGCGGCTACAATCACGAGGAATTCAGGATCTGGAAATTTCGCACAATGACCACGCTCGACGACGGCGAGGAGATCGTGCAAGCGCGTCCCGCCGACAGCCGCGTGACGAGGATCGGCCGCTATCTGCGCAGATACAACATCGACGAGCTCCCGCAGCTCATCAACGTGCTGAGAGGCGAGATGTCGCTGGTCGGTCCCCGCCCCCATGCAGTGGCCCATGATCGGCTGTTCGAAAAGCGGATCGTCTCCTATCCGCGGCGCCTCAACGTGCGTCCGGGCATCACGGGATGGGCGCAGGTGCACGGACTGCGCGGTTCAACAGAGACCGACGAACTGATGACGCGGCGCGTCGAGTACGATCTCTACTACATCGACAATTGGTCGATCGCGCTCGACCTCTACATCATCGCGCTGACCGTACTGTCGCCCAAGGCGTATCGAAACGCCCATTGAACCGGCTTGCTAACTTTTCGGTAATCGGGCACGCTTAATCGGCTATTATCTAGTTTCAGGCAATGATTGCCGCGAGTTATGTTCCGTCGCTCAATTGTGGAGTTAATCATGCGTTCACGCATCGTCCTCCTCGCCGTCTTGGTCGGGCTGGGGCTCACGGTCCCACAAGCCGCCGACGCCGGCTGGTCGCGCCGCGCTCCCTACGGATACGGCAGGGTGCAGGTCGTCGAGCACTGGGGCTACCACCCGCGCTACGCGAACGTCTACCACGTCGACTTCGCGACCGATCCTTACGCCTACCGGTACATGCCGCGCCGCTATTACCCCTATTACAACTCGGGCTACTGGCGTCCTGCCGCCGTGCTGCGCTACCGCAAGGCGTGCTGCCGTCCTTACCCGATGCTGCCGCGCTACTATCAGGCGTGGGGGTATCCCAAGCCCGCCTATCGGCAAGTCGACTTGTACTGGGGGCGCTGAGCCCACGACGTGAGAGAGCGATTGGAATTCTTGATGGCGCGGGAGCCACTTCTGCGCCATCTGCGCTCCGCGTTCACGCCTTATTCATATGCGATGAGGTTTCTCTCCGGCGAGTGAGAGAGTAGCTGCGCGACGTGCGTCGCGGCTCCGCATTATGAGCTCTAAGGGGAGATTGGCATGTTGAAGAAGATCATGCAGCCGGTGATGGCGCTGGTGCTCGCGATGGGCGTGATCGCCTCGTCAGCTCCGGCCGCCGAAGCCGGCCACGGGCGCGGTGTCGGCGTCGGCATCGCTGCCGGCATCATCGGACTCGGCATTCTCGGCGCCGTGGCCAGCCGCGATCGCTACTACTCGCGCTACGGCGGGGAATGCTATCCCGGCCCCGAGGAGTGCGGCTTCGTCAATCGCCGCTGCTTCTACAACAGGTGGGGCGACTACGTTTGCCGCGGCGGCCGCTGGACCTGCTGGCGACCCACGTACTGCGACTGAGTATTTCTTTCACGTCCCCTTTCGGCTCAAGGCGGCGGCGTGAAGGGCGATCGCCGCCGCATTGGAAACGTTGAGGCTCGTGATCGCGCCTGCCGTCGTGATGTGGACTAGGCGGTCGCAGGTCTCGGCCGTGAGCTCGCGCAGCCCCTTTCCCTCGGCGCCGAGCACGATTGCGCATTTCCCGTCGAAGGGTTCCTCCTCGAGCGCTCCCGCGGCTTCGTCGTCGAGCCCGACGACCGTGAAGCCTTGCGCTTTGAGATCCAGAAGCGTGCGGGCGAGGTTCTGCACGAGGAGCACGGGCACGAGATCGAGCGCGCCCGAAGCCGCCTTGGCGAGCACGCCGTCGAGCGGCGGGCTGTGACGGCGCGTCATGATGAGGCCGGCGGCCCCGAACACCGCCGCCGAGCGCAGCACGGCGCCGGCGTTATGGGGATCGGTCACGTGATCTAGCACGACGAGCGGTCCGCCATCCGCGGCACGGCGCGCAAGTTCCTCGAGCTCCGGATCGTCGAGCGGCTCGGCTTCGAGCATGACGCCTTGATGCACAGCGTCCGCGCCGAGCATGCGATCGAGATCGTGCGGGCGCGCTCGCTCCGGCCTGATCGCTCGCCCCGAGATCGCGGCGGCAAGCCGGTGCTCGGCATTCTCGGTCGCGATAAGGCGGCGGATCTTGCGCCTAGGATTGGCGAGGGCGGCCTCGACGGCGTGCAGCCCGAACAGCCGGACGGTGCCGGTGTCGCCGCTCCCCGTCGCGGCGGACCTCCGGCCATGCCACGGCGCCTTGCCGGGCCGCTTACCCAGGGCTCGCGGAAGTCTCTGCTCTGTCCTTGCTCATGGGGGCATTGCCATACGGCGTTTGCTCCGCTTTTCCAATTGACATCGGGGGGCACGCTTCCCATAACCGGCCCGTTGCCCTGCCGCTCGATGAAGCGCGGGGCGATTTCGTTTGCGTTTCGGCGAGAGAGACCTTGGCCTGGCGCTCGGCTGCAAGCGCTCGAGGAACGGCCTGCGCCTCGCGGAGCCTGCCGACGAAATCCTGGACTGCGATCTGGAGGGGTGCCCGAGTGGCTAAAGGGGACGGACTGTAAATCCGTTGGCTTCGCCTACGCTGGTTCGAATCCAGCCCCCTCCACCAGTCCGGCGCCATGTGCGGCAGAGCGAGCTCTCTTGCGCCGCAACGGCCTCAGCCGGTTCCCGTAGACGGTGTGTCGCAAATGGATAAATTTCCGTCTCGTCCGGCCTAATCGCGACGAGCGCGCTCGCGTATTGCACTCTCCTTCCGCCCAGCGATGACGTATCGTCGTCCTTGAGAACCGCCACTCAGCCCAGGGGCCCCACGTGAAGCGGGAGTATTCTTTCTGGTCACTTTTCAAGCATGGCCTCGAGCACAACGAGGGATGGGAGCCGGCGTGGCGCAGCGCCGATCCGAAGCCGTCCTATGATTTTGTGATCGTCGGCGCGGGCGGCCACGGTCTTGCGACCGCCTACTACCTCTCCAAGGACCATGGCGCCCGCAACGTCGCCGTCATCGAGAAGGGCTATCTCGGCGGCGGCAACACGGCGCGCAACACCACGATCGTCCGCTCGAACTATCTTTGGGACGAGGCGGCGCTCCTCTACGAGCACTCGCTCAAGCTGTGGGAGGGGCTGACCCACGATCTGAACTTCAACGTCATGTTCAGCCAGCGCGGCGTCTTCAACCTCGGCCACTCGCTGCAGGACATGCGCGACATCGAGCGGCGCGTCAACGCCAACAACCTGAACGGCATCGATGCGATGGTGCTCGACGCCGCCGAGGTCAAGCGGCGAATTCCTCTGGTCGACATATCGGCGAAGCGCCGCTACCCGATCCTCGGCGCGAGCTTCCAGCCGCGCGCCGGAGTAGCGCGTCACGACGCGGTGGCGTGGGGCTTCGCGCGCGGGGCAAGCAAGCTCGGCGTCGACATCATCGAGAACTGCGAGGTGACGGGCCTCGATACTGGGGACGGCCGCATCAAAGGTCTGCAAACGAGCCGTGGCTACATCGGCGCCGACCGCGTCGGCTGCGTCGCCGCCGGTCATTCGTCGGTGCTGGCGCGGATGGCGGGCATCCGCATGCCGATCGAGAGCCATCCGCTGCAAGCGTTCGTGTCCGAGTCGATGAAGCCGGTGCTCGACACGGTCGTCATGTCGAACGCGGTCCACGGCTACTTGAGCCAGTCCGACAAGGGCGAGCTCGTCATCGGCGCCGGCATAGACCACTACTTGAGCTACACGCAGCGCGGCAGCCCGCACGTGATCGAGCACACGGCGGCGGCGATCATCGAGCTCTTCCCCATGTTCTCGCGCGTTCGCCTCAACCGCCAGTGGGGCGGCATCGTCGACACGACGCCCGACGCCTGCCCGATCATCGGCAAGACCAAGGTCAAGGGTCTCTACTTCAACTGCGGCTGGGGGACCGGCGGGTTCAAGGCGACGCCCGGCTCCGGCAACGTCTTTGCCCACACGATGGCCAACGACGAGCCTCACCCTCTCAATCGGGCCTTTGCGCTCGATCGCTTCACCACCGGACATCTCATCGACGAGCATGGCGCCGCGGGCGTCGCTCACTGAGCGGGACTAGGGATCAGCCATGTTCGTTTTCTATTGCCCGCACTGCGAAGAAAAGCGCGAGGAGGAAGAGTTCGCCTACGGCGGAGAGGCGTTCATTGCCCGGCCCGAGAAGCCGGAGGCGATCGGCGACGAGGTGTGGGGCGACTACCTTTTCATGCGCAAGAACCCCAAAGGCTGGCACTGGGAGATGTGGCAGCACGCGAGCGGGTGCCGGAAGTTCTTCGTCGTGAGGCGCAACACGGCGACCCACGCCATTCAAGGCACCTGGACGCTGGCCGAGGGGCGGAAAGCCCATGACGCAGAGGGAAGCGCGTCATGAGCAGCCATCGCGTAGACTTGGCCTCGGCGCGCATCGATAAGAGCCGGCCGCTCACCTTCACCTACGATGGCAAGAGCTTCAGCGGTTACGCGGGGGATACGCTCGCCTCCGCGCTGCTCGCCCACGGGGTGAGGATGCTGGCGCGTAGCTTCAAGTACGGCCGCCCGCGCGGCATCGTCGGCGCGGGGCCCGAGGAGCCGAATGCGCTCGTTCAGGTCGAGACCGGCGCGCTCACCATTCCCAATCTCAAGGCGACGCAGGTCGAGCTGTATCAGGGGCTTTCCGCGCGCCGGACGACGGGATGGCCCTCGCTCGAGTTCGATGTGAAGAGCCTCGGCGGGCATTTCTCGCAGTTCATGCCGGCGGGCTTCTACTACAAGACGTTCAAGGCCCCGGCGGTGCTGTGGCCGCAGTTCGAGAACATCATCCGTCACGCCGCGGGCTACGGAAGCTCGCCGCTCGAGCCAGACCCCGAGGCTTACGATCACGCCCACCATCATTCCGAGGTCCTGGTGATCGGCGCAGGCGCGGCGGGATTGCTTGCAGCTCTCGCCGCCGGCCGCGCCGGCCTGGATGTCCTCCTTCTCGACGAGCAGAGCGAGCCCGGCGGCTGGCTGCTGTCGGCGCCGCACGCCACGATCGGCGGAAAGCCGGCACGCGCCTGGATCGACGATATCGTGGGCGAGCTTCGGAGCCTGCCCAACGTGCGGATGCTCACGCGCACGGGCGCCTTCGCGCTCCATGACATGAACCTGATACAGGCGGTAGAGCAGGTCGCCGATCATATCCCGCCGTCCGAGCGGGTCGCCGGCCAGCGCCGCCAGCGCCTGCACCGCATCCGCGCCGAGCGCGTGGTTCTCGCGACGGGCGCGATCGAGCGCCCGCTCGTCTTCGGCAACAACGATCTGCCGGGAATTCTGACTGCCTCTGCAATCACGACCTACCTCAACCGCTATGCGGTGGCCGTGGGCCGTCGCGTCCTCATCTTGACCAGCAACGATCACGCCTATCAGGGCGCGTGCGATCTCGCGAAGGCGGGGTCGAGCGTCGTTCTGGCCGATACCCGCGAGCGCATCAACCCGGAGTGGGAGAAGCGCGCCCGCGCCGCGGGCGTCGACGTGAGGGCTGGCTATGGGATTGGCGCGGCACACGGGCGGCGCGCGGTCGACGGTGTGCACTTGGTGCGCCTCGATGCCGAGAAGAACGCGGCCACCGGATCGGGACTCAAGATCGAGTGCGATGCCGTCGGAAGCTCGGGCGGCTTGTCGCCGACGGTGCACCTCTATTGCCATGACGGCGGGCGCCCGCTGTGGGACGACTCCCGCCTTGCGTTCGTCGCGCCCGCGACCGGCCGGGCCAAAGCCGGCATCTACTGCGCCGGCGCCGTCACTGGAGAGTTCGGCCTCGAGCAGGCGCTTGCCCAGACCCGGCAGACGATGGCGGCGCTGCTCGCGACCTTCGACAAGCCGGACCCGTTGGCGGCTATCGATGTGCACACCGGCGAGCCGGAGACGCTGGCACCCCGGCGCATCTTCCGCGTTCCCGACGGAAAGCCCGAGGGGCACGGCAAGAAGGCCTTCGTCGATTTCCAGAACGATGTCGCCGCTTCGGACATTCATCTCGCCGTGCGCGAGAACTATCGCTCGATCGAGCACATCAAGCGCTACACCGCGCTCGGCTTCGGCACCGATCAGGGCAAGCTCTCGAACGTCAACGGCTATGCCATCGCCGCCGACGCGCTGGGAGTGTCGATCCCCGAGGTCGGGACGACCACCTATCGCCCGGCCTACACGCCGGTCACGTTCGGCACGCTCGCCGGCGCCAGCGTGGGCGATACCTTCGAGCCGCGACGTTATACGGCCATGCACGCCAGCCATGTCGCACGCGGGGCCGAGTTCGAGCCGGTCGGGCAGTGGCTTCGCCCTTGGTATTTTCCCAAAGCCGGGGAGGACCTGCACGCGGCCGTTCGTCGCGAATGCATGGCCGCACGCCGCGGCGTCGCCATCATGGATGCCTCGACGCTCGGCAAGATCGACATCCGCGGCAAGGACGTGCGCGAGTTCTTGAACAGGGTCTATGCCAACGCCTGGACCCAGCTTGCGCCCGGCAAGTGCCGCTACGGGCTCATGCTCGACGAGAACGGCATGGTGATGGACGACGGGGTCACCGCCTGCATCGCCGACGATCATTTCCACATGACGACGACGACGGGTGGCGCGGCGCGCGTGATGACCTGGCTCGAGAAATGGCACCAGACCGAGTGGCCCGATCTCGACGTCTACATGACGTCGGTCACCGACCACTGGGCGACGGCGGCCGTCGTCGGCCCGAAGAGCCGCGACGTGCTGGCGAAAGTCTGCTCCGATATCGACCTCTCGCCGGGAGCGTTCAAGTTCATGGATTGGCGCGAGGGAACGGTGGCCGGAGTTCCGGCCCGGGTCTTCCGCATCAGCTTCTCGGGCGAGCTCGCGTTCGAGGTCAACGTCGACGCGAGCTATGGGGCTCACGTCTGGGAGGCGCTGATGGAGGCCGGGCGCGATTTCGACATCACGCCCTACGGCACCGAGACCATGCACGTCCTCAGGGCCGAGAAGGGCTTCATCATCGTCGGCCAGGACACCGACGGCTCGATGACGCCGCTCGACCTCGACATGGCCTGGGCCGTCAGCCTGAAGAAGCCCTTCAGCTTCATCGGCAAGCGCTCGTTCACGAGGAGCGACACGGCGCGCACCGACCGTAAGCAGCTGGTCGGGCTCCTCACCGACGATCCCGAGACCGTCCTCAAGGAGGGCGCACAGATCATCGAGACCGAGACGATCCAGTCTCCCATGCCGATGCTCGGCCATGTGACGTCGAGCTACTTCAGCCCGGAGCTCAACCGCTCGATCGCGCTCGCCGTAGTGCGCGACGGCATCAAGCGCCGCAGCGAGGAGGGGATCAAGGCGGGACGCGACGTGCTCTATGCCTGGGCCGGCGGGAACGCGCACAAGGTGAAGGTGGTGTCGCCCGTGTTCGTCGACCCGCAAGGAGCGCGTCAGAATGTCTGAGCCGGTCCTCCAGTCACCTCTTCATTCATTTGGGCTTGCCGATCAGGCGAGACCGGCGGACGCAAGCTGCGGCGTGTGGGCCAACGAGGTCCCGCTCCAGGGCTACATCAGCCTCAGGGGAAATCCCGTCGACGCCGCGTTCCAGGATGCCGCCCAAGGCGTGCTCGGGGTCCGGCTGCCGGCAAAGGCCTGCTCGTTCACGCGGTCGGGCGCCGTGAAGCTGCTCTGGCTGTCCCCTGACGAGTGGATGATCGTCTGCCCGCGCGCGCGGCTCGCGCCGCTCTTGCGCGACCTCACCAAGGCGCTTGCCGGCGTGAAGAGCCAGTTCGTCGACAACTCGGGCGGCTTTACGCAGATCATCGTTCAGGGACGCAGTGCTTCCGACGTAATCTCTCATGCTAGCGTCTACGACGTTCACCGTCTTGTCAAGGGCGGGTCGTCGGCACCACATTCGGCAAGTCGACGGTATATATGTATCGCGAGGGCGACGGCTTCTGCCTTTTGGCACGGCGCAGCTTCGCGGACTATATCTGGCGCTTTCTCGTCCGCGCGGCCGAGCCCTATGGCTTCGGCGTCGTCCGTCTCGACAAGAGCGATTTCGAGGAGGACGCGGCATGAACTACAGCGTCTTCGAGGTTTTTCGCATCGGCATCGGCCCCTCGAGCTCGCACACGGTCGGGCCGATGAGCGCCGCCAACAGCTTTCTAGGCGAGCTCGAGGCCATGGGCGTCTTCGGCGACGTGCGCCGCATTCGGGCCAGTCTCTATGGATCGCTGGCGCTGACCGGCATGGGGCACGGCACCGATTTCGCGGTCATTGCCGGCCTCATGGGGGAAGTGCCCGAGGACATCGATCCCGCCACCAGCCGCGACCGCGTCGAGGCCGTGCGCCGCGATCGTCGCCTCGTTCTCGGCGGGCGCCATGAGATCGCTTTCGATCCTGCAACCGACCTCGAGATGCACAAGGCGGAATTCCTGCCCGAGCACCCGAACGGCATGGTGCTCGAGGCCTTCGACGGCGACGGCCGCTCGCTCTACCGGAATGCCTATTTCTCGATCGGCGGCGGGGCGGTTCTCGACCGCGCCGCCATCATGGCCAACAGAAGCGCCGGCCGCGACGAGGTTCCCCACCGCCCGGCCCCTTGCGCCTTCGACAACGCGGCCGAGTTGCTCGCGCAGTGCCGGACGCATGGGCTCTCGATTGCAGAGATCGTCTGGAAGAACGAGCTTGCCTATCAGGACGAGGCGGCGACGCGGGCGAGGCTGCTCAAGGTTTGGCGGGCCATGTGCGACTGCCTCGAGCGGGGCCTCATAACCGAGGGCGTCCTTCCCGGCGGTCTCAAGGTCAAACGCCGGGCGCCCTCGCTCTATCGGCAGGCGACGGAGGCGCAGGGAAAGCTCACGGGCGACTTCCGCGCCATGGACACAGTGAGCGCCTTTGCGATCGCGGTCAACGAGGAGAACGCCGCCGGCGGGCGCGTCGTCACCGCGCCGACGAACGGCTCCGCGGGCGTGATCCCGGCCGTGCTCAGCTACTATACGCGCTACTGCACCAACCGCGCGGATCCTTCCGCGCATGACGACGACGTCGTCAAGTTCCTGCTCACCGCGGCCGGTATCGGCATGCTCTACAAGAAGAACGCCTCGATCTCCGCCGCCGAGATGGGCTGCCAGGGCGAGATCGGCGTCTCGTGCTCGATGGCCGCCGCCGGGCTCGCGGCGGTCATGGGCGCGACGAACGAGCAGATTGAGAACGCGGCCGAGATCGGCATGGAGCACAATCTCGGCATGACTTGCGACCCGATCGGCGGGCTCGTCCAGGTCCCGTGCATCGAGCGCAACAGCATGGGCGCGATGAAGGCGATCAACGCCGCGCGCCTCGCCATGATGGCCGACGGCAGCCACCTCGTCTCGCTCGATGCCGTGATCGAGACCATGCGGCTCACCGGCCACGACATGCAGTCGAAATACAAGGAGACGTCGCTGGGCGGGCTGGCGGTCGTCTACTGCTAGAGGTTCGTTTCGACGAGGTGGTGCCGTGACGACGGTCATAAGTGCACGTGAGGGATAGGCGATGAAATACCCTCATGTGTTCTCGCCCATA
>CAVUEM010000016.1:0-25658 GCA_963740475.1 uncultured Alphaproteobacteria bacterium
CATAGCAATGCACTTCCGCTCTTGCGCCGGCATGGGTGACGGCGCCGTAGCCGCGCCGGACCGACCAGCTCCGCAAACTTCCGCAATGCCCCACTCTGGTAGGCGTTTGGAGGCGCCTTCCATTCGCTCCTGCGCCGCGGGCGAGCTCTTCCGGCGCGACCTCGAGGTCGAGCGTGCCCGCCTCGGTATCGATCGAGATGATGCCGCCATCTTGAATGAGCGCGATCGGGCCGGCGACGGCAGCCTCCGGTCCGATATGGCCGACGCAGAAGCCGCGCGTCGCGCCGGAAAACGGCCATCGGTAATCAGGGCGACCTTGTCGCCGGCGCCCTGACCGTAAAGTGCCGCCGTCGTCGACAGCATCTCGCGCATGCCGGGGCCGCCCTTCGGCCCCTCGTAGCGACACGACCAGAACCTCGCCTTCGCGGTAGTCGCGTGGTGACGGCGGCGAAGGCATCCTCCTCGCACTCGAAGCAGCGCGCGGGGCCGCGGAACGTTGAGCGTCTTCATGCCGGCGACCTTGACGATCGCGCCCTCGGGCGCGAGCGACCCCTTGAGGCCGACGACGCCACCGGTCGGAGACATCGGGTTCGAGACCGGAAACACCACTTTCTGGTCGGTGTTGAATTTCACGCCCTCGAGATTCTTGCGCCATCGTGCTGCCGGTCACGGTCAGGCAATCGCCGTGGAGGCAGCCGCCGTCAAGGAGCGCCTTCATGATCTGCGGCACGCCGCCGATCTCGAAGACGTCGTTGGCCACGTATTTGCCGCCGGGCTTGAGGTCGGCGATGTAGGGCGTGCGCTTAAAGATCTCGGCGACATCGAAGAGGTCGAAGTCGAGGCCGATCTCGTTCGCCATGGCCGGGAGATGGAGGGCGGCATTGGTCGAGCCGCCGGTCGCGGCGACGATCGTCGCGGCGTTCTCGAACGCCTTGCGTGTCGCGATGTCGCGTGGGCGGATCCCTTCGGACAGGAGCCGCATCACGGCCTTGCCGCTCTCGACGGCATAGGCGTCGCGCGTCTCGTAGGGGGCGGGCGCACCGGCCGATCCCGGCAGCGCGAGCCCGATCGCCTCCGAGACGCAGGCCATGGTGTTGGCCGTGAACTGGCCGCCGCAGGCGCCCGGCGCCGGGACAGGCGACGCACTCGAGCTCGTGCAGCTCCTCCGCCGTCATCCGCCCCGCCGAATGCATGCCGACGCCCTCGAAGACGTCGACGACGGTCACGTCGCGGCCGTGGAACTTGCCGGGCAGGATCGAGCCGCCGTACATGAACACCGACGGCACGTTCAAGCGCAGCATGGCCATCATCGTGCCGGGCAGGCTCTTGTCGCAGCCGGCGATGCCGACGAGCGCGTCGTAGCAGTGGCCGCGGATGGTGAGCTCGATGCTATCGGCGATCACCTCGCGCGAGACGAGCGACGACTTCATGCCCTGGTGGCCCATGGCGATGCCGTCGGTCACCGTGATGGTGCAGAACTCGCGCGGCGTGCCGCCGGCTCCGAGACGCCCTTCTTGGCCGACTGCGCCTGGCGCTGCAGCGCGATGTTGCAGGGCGCCGCCTCGTTCCAGCACGAGACCACGCCGACGAACGGGCGTCGCGATCTGCTCCTCGGTGAGGCCCATGGCATAATAGTAGGAGCGATGCGGCGCGCGCGACGGCCCGACCGTCACATGCCGGCTCGGCAACTTCGACTTGTCGAACGTCTTGGCGTCCATCAACTGTCCCTGGCGTCACGTGTTGTGCTCTTGCGAAGATCGCCCGTCCTCTTCGAATGGATCGATCGAGCGAGCAGAGTGCGCCGCGGTGGCTTCGGAAATGCGAATTGAAAGCAATCCGGATACCGAGGCCCCCGCAGCCTTCGTTCCTTGCTGATTTATCGTTGCGCCTGTTTGTGGCCCAAAAGAGGCATTTTATCGAGGCTTTCGTTGCGGCTAGGCCACAACTCCCATTTGGTTCCTGAGATCGCCGCGCGCAAGCTCTCGAACGTTGCGAGGCCGACACACACCCTCTCGCCGCACCGATCAATTTTCTTCATGGTTAATCCTGTAAGCTGGACCTGATCGCGTCGGTGGCCCTTAGGGCAATTCATTTTCGTCGTATGAGACTACTCAGGCAGTTCGGCGGCCCGACCTGGGCAATGTTGCGGCCTGAGCTTGAGATTGAAACGCAGCGGCGAATTGCGCTCTCGAATAGCGCCGCCTGCGCGCGACCAAGAGGGAACTTCGACGGTGGACATGAGCTCAACGGCAATGGAGCGGGGCCCAGCCTGAACGGTTGCGGTTGTCGTGGGTTCAACCGCAGGGCCTCGTGCGCCTGTCGGCCGTCAATTTCGTCCTCCGCATCCTGACGCTCGGTTTTTACAATTTCTGGGGCAAAACAGAGGTGCGAAAGCGCATCTGGTCGGCCGTTCGCATCGACGGCGAGCCGCTCCACTACTCGGGAACCGGCAAGGAGCTGTTCCTCGGCTTTCTCATCGTCTTCTTCCTGGTCGTCCTTCCGATCCTCCTCCTTTCGGTCGCGGCCGCCCTCACGTTCAGCCCCGAGTCAGGGGCCTTCGACGCCTATCAAGTGGTGCTCTATGCCGTGGTCTTCTTCCTCACCGGCTTTGCCATCTATAGAGCGCAGCGCTACCGGCTCTCGCGCACGACCTGGCGGGCCATCCGCGCCTCGCTCGCCGGAACCGCCACGAACTACGCGCGCCACTATTTCCTGACCGGCCTCCTCATCCCCCTCACGCTCGGCTGGATCATTCCGTGGCGGTCGACCCGCCTCCAGGCCCTGATCGTCGGCGACATGCGCTTCGGCGACCGCCCGTTTCGGTTTTCGGCCCGGTCCGGCCCGCTCTACCCGAGCTTCGCGCTCCTGTGGCTCGTCGTGGCGGTCATTCTGGTCGCCGCCGGCGTCGCCATTTCGGGAGTGATGATGGCGGAGATGGAGAAAGTCGAAACCTGGGCCGGAGGCGAGTTCAAGCCGAGCGCCGCGGGTATCGGCCAGATAATCGGCGTGGCCGCTCTTGCCTATGTCCTCTATGCGATCGTGAGCGCCTGGTATCGCGCCCGCCAGATCAATCATTTTGCGGCGCACACCCATTTCGACGCCGCGACCCTCGAAAGCAGCGTCACCGGCGGCGGGCTGATGTGGATCTCCGTCTCGAACATTCTCATCGTCATCCTGTCGCTCGGGCTGCTCACCCCCATTGCCCAGGCGCGCAGCGCTCGCTATCTGGTCGAAAGGCTCAAAATCGAGGGGCCGGTCCGATTGGATCAGATCTCGCAGACGGCCGATCACGGGACCGAAGCGCGGCGAGGGGCTGGCACAGGCATTCGATGTCGACGCGTTCTGACGCCTCTCCCGAAACCTTCGTCGGCCGATTCAGCGACGGAAAAACGGCCGGCGCCTCCGACGCCGAGGTGCGCTTCGGCGCGGGCGGCATCGAGATCATGCTGCCTGGTGGAGAGAGGCATGTTTGGAGCTTCGGCTCGCTCGCGAGCGCTGAGCCCTTGGGCGCGCACGCGATCGACGCGCTTCTGAGCTCCTCAGATGAGCCCGGCGCGGCGCTGTTCGTGCCCGAGGCGACCTTCGCCCGCGCGCTTCCCGCTCACGCGCCCCATCTCGCCGCCTCCGCCATCCGCTGGAAGCATGCGCGACCCTGGCTCGCGGCCGCGCTCGGCGTCGCCGCTCATCGCGCTCGCGATCGCATGGCTCGACCTTTCGCCGGCCCGCGCCATCGCCAAGCTCCTGCCCGAGCGCGCCCGCGCCACCCTCGGCGCGGCCGCGCTCGCGTCGATGACCGACGGCAAGCGCGAATGCCATTCGCGCGCAGGAGACGCCGCGCTCGATCGCCTGAAGGAGCGCCTCTCGCGCGCCGCAGGTGGCGCCGAGTTCGATATCGTCGTCGTCGATTGGGACCTGCTCAACGCCTTCGCGGTGCCGGGCAGGAGCATCGTGGTCACGAGCGCCCTCCTCGGCGAAGGCGGAAAGCCCCGACGAGGTCGCGGGCGTCCTTGCCCACGAGATGGGCCACGGGATCGAGATGCACCCCGAGACGGCCCTCGTGCGCGTCATCGGCCTTTCGGCCGCCGCCGATCTCATGCTCGGCGGATCGAGTGGCGCGCTCGCCAATGTCGGCCTGGTGCTGGCGCAGCTCTCCTACTCCCGCGCCGCCGAGCACGAGGCGGACGTGCGCGCGCTCGAGCTCCTGAAAGGCGCCGGCATCCCGGCCAAGGGCTTCGCCGGGTTCTTCAAGCGCATCACCGCGCATCGAGGGCGACGACAAGACGTTCGGCTCAGTCGCGATCCTGCGTTCCCATCCTCCGACGGAGGAGCGCCGGCGTCTCGTCGAGAGCCAGCCCGACTATCCGGCGACCCCGAGTCTCAGCGACGGCGAGTGGGCGGCCTTGAAGGCCATTTGCGTCGCGCCCGAGGGAACCCGGACAGAACTTGGCCCCAATCGGCCGCCACACCTTTCTCTAGCCAGCCTGCGGAGCCGCAGCGCGGACGAGGGACCTGAATGAAGAAGCTTCTGCTTTCGATCGTCGCGCTCGCCTTCGCCGCGACCGCCTACGTCGCCGCCCCCTTCGTCACCGCCTGGTCGATCCGCGAGGCGATCCGCGACGGCAATGCCGGCTACCTCGAGGCGAAGATCGAGTGGGATACGGTGCGCGAGAGCTTGCGCCGCTCGCTCACGGCGGCCGCCTTCCCGGCCCCCGAGACCGGCGCGGCGCCCCAGGAAAAGCCTGGGCTGTGGCAGCGCATCAAGGCGCGCATGGGCCGAAGCGCCGTCGATAATCTTGTCGCAAGCTATGTTACGCCCGAGGGGCTGCCGCAGCTCTTCACCTACCGCAAGCTCTACCGCGACCACGTCTCGGGCGAGGGCGATCCGGCCAAGGCGCTGCCGTGGCACAAGCGCCTCGCCGCGTTCTGGTCGCGCATCAAGCGCGCCGAGTTCGTGACCCCGACCGAGTTCAGGATCGAGATGGTCGACCGCTACGACGCTTCGCGCCACTACATCGGCCTTCTCAAGCTGCGCGGCATGGAATGGAAGCTCGCCGAGCTCGAAGTCCGCCTCGTCGGCACCCCCGCCTCCCTCACCGGTCAAGCGCTCGTGAGACTGCCGATCTCATCAGTCGATCGTCATGCCCGCGCAGGCGGGCATCCGCCCAAGCAGGCATTTGAGCTCTTACGGCAACCTGGACAGATCCCCGCGTCCGCGGGGATGACGTTGTGGGTGAGGCAGCGCCCAGCCTCTCCTCAGAACCTAGGCGGACGTCTCGATGCGCTTGAAGGCGGCGCTGCAGCCGCTTGATGCGGTCGGCGGCGTCAGCGACGCGCTCGCGGTTGAGCTCGACCACGTGCTCGGGCGATTTGGCGACATTGGCCTCGTTCGAAAGCCACGTCTCGGCCTTGGAGCGGTCTCCCTCGGCCTTGTCGATCTCCTTGGCGAGCCGCGCGCGCTCGGCGTCCATGTCGATGATGCCTTCGAGGGGCAGCGCCGCCGTCATGTCGCCGATGACGATCGAGCGCCGCGCCCTTGGGGGCGCTGCGGGCGAACGAGATAGTGTCGAGGCGCGCGAGCCGCTTGATCGTCTCCTCGTGGTCGCGCGCGCGCGCCTTCACCGTCGCGTCGGCGCCCGTGATGACGAGCGGGATCTTGGCGCCGGCCGGCACGTTCATCTCGGTCCGGACCGAGCGAATTTCCGAGATGAGGGCCACGACCCAGCCGATCTCCTGGCCGACTTCCGCGCTGGTGAGGCCCGAGAGGGCCGGCCATTGGCTCAAGGCCAGGATCGACTGGCGCTGCTCGCCGTGCTCGACCATGTGCCGCCACAGCTCCTCGGTGATGAACGGCATGAACGGGTGCAGGAGCTTCAGGCACTGGTCGAGCACCCAGGCGGTGCAGGCGCGCGTCTCGGCCTTGGCCTCCTCGTCGTCGCCGGCGAGGATCGGCTTGATCAGCTCGAGATACCAGTCGCAGAAGACGCCCCAGACGAACTCGTAGATGGCGGCGGCGGCCTCGTTGAAGCGATAGGCCTCGATGCCGGCGGTGACCGCTTGGGCGGCGCGCTCGGTCTCGCCCGCGATCCAGCGGTTCAGCGTGTGTGTCACGCTTTTCGGGTCGAAGTCGCGCTGGCGCACGCACTCGTTCATCTCGGAGAAGCGCGCCGCGTTCCAGAGCTTGGTCGCGAAGTTGCGGTAGCCCTCGACGCGTTGCGTCGAGAGCTTGATGTCGCGCCCTTGCGCGGCCATGGCGGCGAGCGTGAAGCGCAGCGCATCCGCCCCGTACTGGTCGATGAGGCCCAAGGGGTCCATGACGTTGCCCTTGGACTTGCTCATCTTTTGCCCGCGCTCGTCGCGCACGAGGGCATGGATGTAGATGTCGCGGAACGGCACCTCCTTCATGAAGTGGAGGCCCATCATCATCATGCGCGCGACCCAGAAGAAGATGATGTCGAAGCCGGTGACGAGAACGCTGGTCGGGTAGTAGCGAGCGAGCTCGGGCGTCTCGTCGGGCCAGCCCAAGGTCGAGAACGGCCACAGCGCGGAGGAGAACCAGGTGTCGAGCACGTCCTCGTCGCGCCAAATGCACGTATCGTCGTCTCCCTGTGTCGACCGGTCGAACGTCTCGCGTGGGGAGCTGCAACTATCTCGTCATTGCACCCGTAGCACCTGCACGCTTCGCCCGCAGCGTCGGCTACGCTTGATGCGACGAATATGTCTACCGTCGGCGTGCGCAATTACTCGACCGGCGTCGATTGCCGTTACGACGGTTGATCCGAGCACGAATTCACCGGTCTTCATGGCCCGTACCACGCCGGGATTTGGTGGCCCCACCAGAGCTGGCGCGAGATGCACCAGGGCTGGATGTTGCGCATCCACTCGAAGTAGGTCTTCTCCCAGTTCTTCGGGCACGAAGACCGTCTTGCCGTCCTCGACCGCCTTGATCGCGGGCTTCGCGAGCTCGGCGGCGTTCACGTACCACTGGTCGGTGAGCCACGGCTCGATCACGGCGCTCGAGCGGTCGCCGTGCGGCACCGTGTGCGCCGTCGGCTCGATCCTCTCCACGAGACCCAGCGACTTCGAGATCCGAGACGACGCGCTTTCTCGCTTCGAAGCGGTCGAGCCCGCGATAGGCCTCAGGTGCGTTGGCATTCAACCGAGCCTGCTCGTCGAGCACGTTGACCTGCTCGAGCCCGTGGCGCTTGCCGACCTCGAAGTCGTTGAAGTCGTGGGCGGGCGTGATCTTGACCGCGCCCGTGCCCTTGGTCGGGTCCGAATATTCGTCGGCGACGATCGGGATCTCGCGCTCGACCAGCGGCAGCCTGACCTTCGCGCCCGACTTGACGAGCGCCGCATAGCGCTCGTCGTCGGGGTGCACGGCGACGCCGGTGTCGCCGAGCATCGTCTCGGGGCGCGTGGTGGCGACGACGATGTAGTCCTTGTCGTAGCCCTCGACCTTCGCCGCCAAGCGGATAGCGGAAATAGTACATGTGCCCGGAGGGATCCTTCTTCAGGACCTTGGCGAGAGCCTCCGCGTCGAATGGCTTCTCGGGATCGCCCGACATCCAGCGAACGAGCCCTTCGCCTCGACCTGGATGACCTCGAGGTCGGAGATCGCCGTCTGGAACTTCGGGTCCCAGTTGACGAGCCGCTTGTCCTTGTAGATGAGGCCCGCGTTGTAAAGCTCGACGAAGACTTTCGTGACGGCACGGACCATTTGGTCCTCCGCCTCACCTCGCTCGCCCATCGTGAAGCGCTCGCGGCTCCAGTCGCACGAAGCCCCGAGGCGTTTGAGCTGGTTGACGATGGTCGAGCCGCTCTCCTCCTTCCACGCCCACACGCGGCGCACGAACTCCTCGCGTCCGAGCGCGCGCCGGTCCGGCTCTTGGCGCTCCATGAGCTGGCGCTCGACGACCATCTGCGTCGCGATCCCGGCGTGATCGGTCCCGGGCTGCCAGAGCACGTCACGCCCACGCATGCGTTCGAAGCGCACC
The DNA here is from genome assembly GCA_963740475.1 of uncultured Alphaproteobacteria bacterium. Classification (GTDB taxonomy): domain Bacteria; phylum Pseudomonadota; class Alphaproteobacteria; order Rhizobiales; family Hyphomicrobiaceae; genus Hyphomicrobium_C. The sequence goes on from CAVUEM010000016.1 coordinate 7,995, forward strand.
AGCACGTCCTGGAGCGTATTGTTGAGCGCATGCCCCATGTGGAGCGAGCCGGTGACGTTCGGCGGCGGGATGACGATGGCGTAGGGCTTGGCGTCCCTGCGCTCGGGGCGGCCGCACTTGAAGGCTTCGGCCTTCTCCCAGGTGTCGTGGATGCGAGGCTCGATCTCTGCCGGCTGGTAAGTCTTGTCGAGCATGGGGGCGGAGATCGGGCCTTTCGTCGCGACGGATCGAGCGATGCGTTGCGCGGTCCTACGAACCCCCTCGCACGCTGTCAATCGCGGCCCTTAACGTCGGCGACCGGCGGGGCGTGACAATTGCCCTTCGGGCGCGCCGAATAGCACGATTCCCTCCCCAGCGCGCGATGCCATCCTTTGCGGCTCAGCCGCGATCCCGGCCCCCGCGGGAGGCCTCGATCGAGAGCGCGCGCTCGATGATGCGCGGCATGTTGTCGGTAAGCCAGCGCTGCAGCATGGGCTTCAGCATATCGGCGACGGCGTCCTCGAGCGTGCGCGAGGGAGCGGGTCCCAAGTCGTTGGGCGCCGGCACGAGGGGCTGCGCGACGAGGGCCGCGAGCGGGGACGGTCTCTGATGACGCGCTCCGGCGTGCAGAGGCTCGGCCGTGTGAGACGCCGCCAGCCCCTGTGCGAGCGCGTCGAGCGCGGCGGCGGCCGCGGCGGTGGCTACAGCACCATCGTCGAGCACGGTGTCGATCGGCATCGGCGCAGGTTGCGGCTCGCGCCGGGCGCCGTTGTAATACGGGTGAGAGGCGCCGAGCTCGGCTGCGATCCGCGCCGCATTTCCGTTCACGAACGACCCGTTGAGGGGAGCCGCGGCGCTCGCGGCCGGCGGCCTGCGCATCGGCTCGGCCACGACCTCGACCACCTCGACCGGCTCGGTGAGCTCGGACAGAACCTCCTCCTCGTTCATGGGCGTCGGCGGCGGGGGCGTGATGGCTTCCACCACGCTCTGCGGCAGGGGCATGAAGCCGGGGGGAGGGAAGAAGCCGGGCTTGCGCATGGGGATCGGCGGGGCCGGACGCTCGCCGGCAGGCTTGGGCGCGGGCTCACTGAGCGCGGGTTCCTTCGGCGCGGCCTCGCTCGGCGCCGCCTCGGACACGGCGCTGATCGTCGGCGACGCCGCCGATGAGGCAGCCGCGGGCAGGCGCGGGCTCCTCGATCAGGTCGGCGACATCGTCGTCGAGCGGCATCGGCCGCTTCGGGGCTGGCGCGAACGCGGGCGCGCCGGCCTTGGCCTTGATCGCGCTCGACAAACGGTCCATCGAAGGCGGAGGGCGATTGCCGCCGAGCGGGAACGGCACTTGTGCGCGCGACCCGCCGGAAAACGAAGCCTTCGCGAACGGGTGTGAGTCGTCGGCGTCGAGCGGGCCGGCCCCCGGCTCGGGCTCCTCGGCAATAATCTTGCGGATCGACGCCAAGATCTCTTCCATGCTCGGCTCGCCCGCCTTGTCCTGTCCGTTCATGCTCGTCATAGCCCCAACCTCGGCGCGCCCTCGAGCAGGCGCCTTTGCGTCAAAACCCATCCCCCGCGACCACGCACGCGTATCATCCGCACCCGCATCCTGTCCCGCACCCGCCGCTGCGGACGTGGACAACTTCGTCCGGCTCACTGGCCGGTCAATTTCTTGCCTGTCTTCACGCTCTCGGCGACCTCGATGTGCAGCGCCTTCTCCACCATCCGCGGCATGTTGTCGGCCAGCCATTGGCGCAGCATGGGACGCAGGAGCTCGGCGGTCGTGTCCTCGATGGTGCCGGTCGGGCCTGAACCCGCCAGAGGCGCAAGCGCTGCGGGCGGGTGATGGGTGAAGCTATCTTCGGCGCCAACGGGCGGCGGCCAGGCGTGAGCCGGATCCGAGTAGCCGGGAGAAAGCGGATGGGCCGGCAACGCCGCAAAGGCCTCGACCACATGCGGCGGACCGGAGAGATCTTGCGCTCCCGCCGCGTGACTGGCGGCGGGACGGGCCAGATCCATCTGGGCCGGGACGATCGAGCCGAAATCGACCTTTCGCACTTGCTCTGCTGCCGCGCTCGGCGGCACGGGCGGCATCGGAGCCGCCGCGCCCCCAGGCGTGGGCGAGGGCGCCATTGTCCGGAACCGCGTGTCCTTGAACGGCGCCATGACCCGCTTGATTTCCTCCTCGACGGCGGGTGGGGGCGGCGCCGCTCGACCGAATTTCCAGCTCGCTTGCTCCTCTTTGGCCGGGCCGGACTTCTGCTCGGAGGCCGGCGCTCCCGGGACGGCGCTCCGAAGCGGCTGCCGTCCGCGGGTCGCCCGTCGGGGTGGGACGGCTCCGGCGCATGCGCCTTGAGCGAGCTCAGAGTGGGATAGCCGGAGAAGTCGCCGCGATGGGAGCTCGGATCGCCAGCGCCGGCGGCCGCCTCGTCGGCTGTGCGTGCCGCCCGTGCTTCCGAGCCGTTGCCGGCGGCGCCGCGGATCGCGTCGGTGAGCCGCCCGAGCAGCGGCGTGTGCTTCTCCTGCACGGCAGGCGTCGGCCGAAAGATCGAGGGCAGCTCGAAATCCGCGTGATCGTCGAGAGCGGATTCGGCGAGGACTTGGTTTGCCTTGGCCGGCTTCAGCTCAATTCCCTGTTGGCCTGCAGGGGGCTCCTCGGCGATGATCCTGCGGATCGACGCGAGAATCTCCTCCATGCTCGGCTGGCCGTTCTTCTCCGTCATGTTCATGACGCCAACTCCCTACACCCCACGCCGCCCCAGGCTCCGCCCCGATGGCTACAAACGGTCAACTCGCGGCCGATTGATACCTCCCCTCTCGCCCCCGCGAAATAGCTGGAAGTACGGTCCAACTTCCCTCTCGGACAAAGCGGACAACCAGCTGATCGCGTCTTAGAATTTTTGCTTTGAAGCTCCCTCGGCTACGCGGAACCGTAGCGGCGATAGTGGGCAACCGTGTGGCAATAACGCTAGTTTTCCGCGACGCAAGACGTGCGCTGGATGCTGCGCTCAGTTTTGCTCTGAATCGAGACTAGCGCGGGCGATCCGCGAGCGCCGCTCTACTTGACGGGCGCGTGCTCGTCTTGCGACGCCGAAACGTCCAAGTGCTCCTCGCGGCCATCCGCGTGGGTGATCGAGAGCCCGAACCACTTGCGGCGGACCTCCTCGTAGTGCGCCTCATCGTCGTAGACCGTCGACGTCACGCCGAGGTTCAGCACGTCGAGCCTGCCGATCGCCAGCAGCAGCGTATAGCTCGCGACGACGACGTCGCGCCGGTCTCTCGCAAGCTCCACCTGCGAGTTCAGCAGCTCCTGCTCGGCGTTGAGCACGTCGAGCAGCGTGCGCTGGCCGACCCTTTCCTCCTCGCGCACGCCGGTGAGCGCGGTGCGGTTCGCCTCGACCTGGGCCTCATCGGACTGAACCTGGGCGCGGAACGCCCATGAGCTGCGACCACGCCGCAACGATCTGGTCCTCCGTCTCGCTGCGGAACTGCTCGATCTCCTGCAGCCGGCTCACATGGATCTGCTTGGCCTGACGCACGTGCGCATAGACCAAGCCGCCCTCGTAGATCGGCACGTTCAAGCGGCCGGTCACGGTCCCGACTTCGATTTCGTTGCGTAAAATTCGACTGTGTCGAAGCGGTTTTCATAGCTCGCCTCGAGCTGGACCTGGGGCAGGAGCTCGCCGCGGATGCGGTCGACCGTATAGCGCGCGGCCTGCTCTTGGTAGAGAGCCGCCACAACGGCAGGGTTCTCCCGGGTGCCGATCGCGATGGCCTCCTCGAGCGATCTCGGCAGGAATTTCTCGAAGCCACTCGGCTCGATGAGATCGGCGGGTGGATGGCCGACGACGCGCTCGAAATTGCCCCGGCTCGTCTTCAAGTCCGCCCGCGCTTGGTCGAGGTCGGAGACGGATAATGCGCGCCGCGCCTGCGACTGGGCGACGTCGGTGCGCGTCACCTCGCCGACCGAGAAGCGGTCCTCCGTCGCCTTGAGCTCGCGGGAGAGCACGTTGACGTTGTTCTCGGTCAGTCTCACGACCGCCTGGTTGCGCACCACGTCCATATAGAAGGTCACCGCCTCGAGGAGCACCTCCTGCTCGACGCCGCGCAGGTTCTCGCGCCCGGCACGCACGCCCGCTTCGGCCTCGTTCACGGCGTTAAAGGTCTGAAGGCCGGTGAAAATCGGCTGCACGAGGTCGACGGAGTATCCCTTCGGATAGACCGTCCCTACGCCCTCACGCTCTGACGTCAAATGGGTGTCGGGGCGGACGTTGGTATGCTGCCAGTTGATGTCGGCGCCTGCGTTGATCTGCGGCCGGTAGCCGGATCTCGCGATCGGGACATCCTCGTCGGTCGCGCGCAATTGCGCCCGCGCGGCGTCGAGTCTGGGATTGTAGCGATAGGCCGACGAGAGAGCCTCGTTCAGAGTCTCGGCGAAGACCGGCGCAGGACCATGCTCCCGCTACGGCCGCGAGCAACGCCGCGCCGGCAGAAGCCATCAGGAGCTTACGTTTGAGATCAGCCAACGTTAGTTCCAGCACGACCCTATCCCGCCCGTATGTCCCCCCACGGGACTCGTGCGCTGCTTCGAGATTGGTCTACGCCTACAAACATCTCGTCTCCGACCCGATTGCCCGTACACTGCTAAGATCACACTGTTAAACGATAAAACCGATTCGCACCAAGAAACCCAAAACATCTGCCGAGATTGCGGGTGGACGTGGCCTCTTTCCCACACGCCGCAGGTGCAGGCGATCCGGCGGGAGCATAGGAAGGGCCCCCGTCCGGAGATTGCGCTTTTCGTTATTTAATTGTGCGATATCAGATGCTTGATCGTCGCTTCCCTCGCCCCATAGCCGCTACCAAGGCCGCGAATCGCGTATTTCAGTGTAAGGATATTCGCGGCGGTCGGCGAGCGCGATTTCCAAGCGCGGTCCACAAGGAGGGTATCTCTAACGGGCGAGCAGGACAGCTCTTTTCCGCGGACTCCTGGGCCGGTGGAAGATAGTCAGAACACGAAGGAAGGGGCGCTCTCGAACGTCGGAAGTGCAGGCGCGCCCGCGTCGAAGCCATTTGCCTCGCTCATGGTGCCGGAGAAGCGGCGCCACACAACGGCCCGGCCCAGCGGCCGGCCCGCGGGTTGCAGCACCCCCACCATCCGGCCGCCCTCCTTGAGCTGCTCCGCCAACATTTCGGGCAGGGCGGGAACGGAGCCCTCGAGAACGATGACATCGTAGGGAGCGTCCGGCGCATGGCCAGCCGAAAGATCGCCGACGACGACCGAGACGTTCCCGATGCCCAGCCCCCCAAGCGTGCCTTTCGCCGCGTCGGCGAGGCGCCGATCGCTTTCCAAGGCCACAACCGAACCGGCCAATCTGGAAAGGATGGCGGCCGAGTAGCCGGTCGCGCACCCGACGTCGAGCACCGCGTCTCCGGGATCGATCGAGGCCAATTCGAGGAGCTTGGCGAGCGTTCGCGGGGCGAGGAGCGCGCGGGACGGACGCCCCTTTGCGGATGGCGGCAACCGCAGGTCCGCGTCCCTATAGGCGAGCGCGCGTAGAGCCGGCGGCACGAAGGCCTCGCGCGCGATCTCCAGCATGGCGCGCGGGATGCGGCGATCGGCGATATCGCTCGGACGCACCTGGGAGTTGACCATGTTTCGGCGTTGGGTCTCGAAATCCAAGCGGGCCCCTCGGAATATGGCGTGTGCAGCGTCACCATACTCAACGCGACACGTTCCGGCCAGCATCCCGCTGCCGCATCCCCAGTGGTCGATGCTCCGTCTCGCGATTTAGCGTGCTTCGGAGGGCCAGAACGCCCACAGAAGTGCACTCGCGGCAAGCACCCAGAGGATGACGACGAGCGCGGCGCCCCACGCGCTCCTCGGACCCTCGGTGAGGCGCAGGGCCGCGGCGCGGTGCTCCGCCATGATGGCAGGGTCAATGAGCCGGACCACGAGCCAGAGCGCCGCCGGCAGCAGGATGAGCTCATCGAGATAGCCGAGCACGGGGATGAAATCGGGAATGAGATCGATCGGCGACAGCGCGTAGGCGGCCACGAGCGCGGCCAGCGCCTTCACCGTGAGCGGCACGCGCGGATCGCGCGCCGCAAGATAAAGCGCGACAACGTCCCGCTTGAGGGCCTTCGCCCATGTCACGAGCCTGTCCTTGAGACCGGGCACGGGAAAAATCTCCTGGCGTTTGAGCCTGTTGCCGGGTCGCGCGCCCTCGCTTGTATTTACGCCGGACTTCGTTATAGATGCCACGCGCTTGGGGCATTGACGACGTCGTTTGCATCCCCCCGAGCCGACCCCCCGGAAGGCCACGTGGCGGAGTGGTGACGCAGCGGACTGCAAATCCGTAAACGCCGGTTCGATTCCGGCCGTGGCCTCCAATCGACGAGCCTCTCTGACGCTTCGGATCTTGCCGGCGGCTCACTCGCCCTTGCGCAGCGACAGAATGAAAGCCGCCAGGCGAAACATCTCATCCTGCGAAAGATGATGGTTGGGCATCATGGGCGGCGCGCTCTTGAGCCAACCGACGATCCCTTCCATCGACTGCCCCTGCCGGTTGGCAACGGCGTTGAAGCCCGGAATTCCCGCACGGCCCTCCTTCTCGCCTTGCCCAATGTTCATGTGACAGCCGGCGCAGAGCCGCTCGGCTAGCTCGCGTCCGGCGGCCACGTCGTCAGCACCCGCACGCGCGCCGGAGCTGGCCAAGGCCGCGAGGGCAACGGCCCCAATAAGCGCCCGTGCCGACTTCCGAGCTATGCTTGTCCCTTCGCTCATTCCTATAAACCTACCGGCGCGCGCGCGTGCGCTCTTGATCTCGCGCAAAGCCCGAGCTCCACCCCAGCGCTAGAAGCCGCCTCCCCGCAGCCATACGAGCCCGACCCCATGAACCACCGCCATCGCAAGGTGCTCCATGCGATCTTCGCCCATCCGATCAGCGCCAACATCGACATGAAGGAGGTGGAGCACATGCTCGCCGATCTCGGCGCCGAGATCGAGGCGAAGACGGGGAGCCGCATCGGCGTGACCTTGAAGGGGCACTCGGCCGCGTTCCGCCACGCGGGCCACAGCCTGCCCAAGGACGAGGTCGTGCAGATCAGGAAATTCCTCGAGACGTGCGGCGTCTCCGCCGCCGACTATCCGGTGTGACGAGAGCTCATCATTCCGGGCGAAGGAGCGCGCAGTCCGGGAACACTTCGGTGCGCCGCTGGCCTGGATTTGCTTGCCGAACTGCGTTAAGGGTCTGGCTCTCCGGCGCCGCCTCTGTTATGAGCGCGCACCCGAGAGGATCGGCTATTCCGCGGTAGCTCAGCGGTAGAGCAACCGGCTGTTAACCGGTTGGTCGCAGGTTCGAATCCTGCCCGCGGAGCCAGCACTTAGATCAAATCCGAGGTCGGTGATTGCCCCCATGGGCCGCGTTCTGGGCCGCAGACGACATAATTCGTAATGCGTCCGCCCCGTCTCTCGCCAGCGCTGACAGAGCGCAGTGCACGTCGCCAGCCATCAGCGCATCCGGGTCGAGGTCGCGGTTCGCTACGCCCACGGGCCACGTGAGCTGGACGACCAGCCGACCGATGGCGATGTGAACGATGCCGAGCCCGCGCCACGTGCGGTCCACGCCGAGCAACCATTCGTCGATCAGTGTGAAGTCGATCCCCCAGGATCCCCAAGTCTGTTGCAGTTGCACTGTAGTCCTCCGTGAGCCGAGTTGCGATGGACTCAGGATAAGGGAGTCCGACCTCGGATGGCCTCGACAAGATGTTGCAGAAATCCATGTACTTTGTGGACGCTAGGTCAACAGGCTCAGAGAGTGCTTTACCTGTGAAAAAGGCGGCCCTCTCGAGCCGCCTTCCTGGAGATCCTGGAGATGGGCTGGGCTCACGCCAGAGCGAGCATCGTTCCTTTGCGCGATGTGGCGATCGTCACGTCGCCATCCGCCGCGAGCTTGCGCAGCTTGCGATTGACCGTCGCCGCACTGACGCCTAGCGCCTTGCCGAGTTGCCGCTGCGACGCCACGACCCGCTTCCCGTCGCGGAAGGGAGCCAGCAGAGCCTCGACGCCGCGCGGCGAGGTAGGCGGCGATGGGCGTGAAACACTTTGGCCGCCAGCGGGCCGCAGAGGTGTTTCAGCGGGTGTTTCATCCGTAGTCAGCGGAGTCGCCGCATCGTCCGCCGACTCAGGTGTTTCAGGTGTTGCAGCCCGGACCAGCACAACGGCGAACGCGGCAGCGATCTCGAGCGCCAACACTCCCAAGAGTGGCAACCACAACGAGAGCCGATCGGGGGAGACAGAGACGCCCAGCGCCCCGACGTACGTCGCCAAGGCCGTCGCGCCAGGATCGGGAGCACCAACGGCGGGCGCCGCGCGTCTGTCCTGTTCGGCCTTCTGCAAGGCCGCTTCCAGGTCCCGTCGGCGCTGGGCGCGGGCAAGCTCTGCCCGCAGTGTGGACGACACGAGGGCACGTGACAGCCGTCCTGGGGCCGTCCAACGCGACGCAGCCATTGATCCCCGGTAGGGCAAGCAAGCCGTCCAGCTCGCTCTGCAGGGCTTCCGCGGGCCGTGCAGGCTCGAGGGCGCCCAGCTCTGCTTCCGCCCGCCTGTACCGATCTTCGGCACGCTGAGCGGCGCCGACGTCGTTGGCGCGCTCGGCAACAAGGTCGCCGCGGGTCATCGCCATAAAGGTCAGCTCGGCTTGCAGGCTGTAGCCACTGCCGAAAGAGGCCGCGTGGAGTCATGGAGGGAGGCTCGCCATGTTCATTGCGCTTGGGTTCGTTGGGATAGTAGTGTTGGTCGTCGGTTGTGGCGTCGTGGCTTACGTGGTGGGAAACGCATTCGACGACTAGTCGGGTCTCGGCCAAGCGGCTCCGGTGATGTCCTAAATTGAGAGTATGCTAGCTGCGCCGTCCGCCAGTGGTCGCCGTCCCGACCTAGGGCCACTGGCTAACGGTGAAAACGCCGCGATGGCTACGAGGAGCCGGTGGTTCGCGTAGCGAATGATGGCGAGCGCGTCGGACATTCCCAGCCCACCCTCGCGAGAGTTCTCACCGTTCTGGAACCCATATGGTCATCATGCGTTTGAATAGAAGAATTTCCGCACCGCGCCAACTACGATGAAGATTGCGCAAGTTGCCCCCCTGATCGAAAGCATTCCGCCGCGGCTGTATGGTGGCAGCGAGCGCATTGCTTCTTATCTGACGGAGGCTCTCGTCGCCGAGGGCCATGACGTTACGCTGTTTGCGTCCGGCGATTCGATGACGGGTGCCGAACTCGTACCTTGCGCAGAGCATGCGTTACGGCTCGATCCGCGCGTCAAGGATCCGATCCCTTATTATATGATCATGCTCGATCGCGTACGTGCCATGGCAAACGAGTTCGACATTCTACATTTTCATATTGATCAATTTCACTTCCCGATCTTTCGACCTATCGCGGACCATACGTTGACGACACTGCATGGTCGACAAGACCTGCCGGACTTGAAGATTCTTTATGAGGCGTTTCCTGAAATGCCTCTTGTGTCGATATCGAACGATCAACGACGGCCGATACCGCACGCAAATTTTGTAGCCACTATCTATCACGGCTTGCCCGCCGCCCTTCATCGACCGACTTTCGAACCGCGCGGCGGTTATCTCGCTTTCCTGGGCCGGATTGCGCCTGAGAAGCGAGTGGACTGCGCCATAGAAATTGCTAGCAGTGCCGGACTCCCTCTCAAGATCGCGGCCAAGGTGGACAAGGTGGATCAAGCGTACTTCGACTCAACGATCAAGCCGCTGCTCAATCGCTCGGACGTCGAATTCATCGGCGAGATCGATGAGGAAGCAAAGACCAGGTTCCTAGGCGAAGCGAGCGCATTGCTCTTTCCGATCGACTGGCCCGAACCTTTCGGCCTCGTCATGATCGAAGCCATGGCATGTGGGACGCCGGTTCTCGCCTTTGCCAAGGGTTCAGTCCCGGAAGTAATCGACGAAGGTATAACTGGTCGTATCATCGCCTCTATCGATGAAGCTCCGCACGCCCTGCAGCAAGTTCTAGCAGTCGACCGCCGAATGGTTCGTCGCCAATTTGAGCAGCGGTTTACTGCAGAGCGCATGGCGCGAGAATACGTCGACACATACGAGAAACTTGTCTCGCGGCGTCGATCCCGCACTGGCTTTGGCATAGCGCGGCACGCTATCCGCGAACCCAACGTTGGCTGAGCGGTGAGCACTCGCCTTTTGGTAAGGATTTCGGCCGCCATCGGTACAATAAATTAAAAGCAGGCACGCGGAAGAGAGGCGATGGCTCGCGGGGAACAGAGGTCGCGACGCGAGAGGCGTCAACCAACTACGGTGGCCAATCCTAACGAAGGGGCGGGCTATATCACCGCCAGAGGGGCGCGCTTTCGCCAACGCCGAGCGTTGAAGCACAACGATACGTTCGCTCTAATCGATGCCCATGGCGAAATCAACGCCGCGTCACACGGATCCGACGGCTTATTCCACTGTGACACACGTTACTTGTCTCACCTCAAGCTGAGTGTGCTCGGCGTCGAACCTCTGCTACTCGGATCTAACTTATCCGAGGACGCCACCTACCTGCGCTGCGATTTTACCAATGCCGATATTTTTCGAGATGGACGGATCGTCTTTTTCAAAGACCAGATGCATATCGAGCGAACAGCCTACGTGCGCAGCGGAATGCTGCGTCAGCAGTTAGCCGTCGTAAACTATAGCTCGGAGCCTGCCCGACTCACGCTCGCGATCGCGTTCGATGGCGACTTTGCGGATCTGTTTGAGGTCCGCGGTATGCGCCGCGAGGCAAAGGGAAAGATCGTGCGCTCGGTGGCCGGGCCAGCGGAAGTTTCATTTGTGTATTCCGGACTCGACGGTGTGATTCGGGAGACCAAGATCGCGTTCGATCCCAAGCCGTCCCTCCTCAGCCCAACCCTGGCAACCTACACAATGGTCGTGGCGCCAAAAGAAAGGTCCACAGTGAGGCTCGACTTCGAGTGCCACTCTAACCAAACGCGCGAGCCCAAGCGGCAATTCCTTCTTGGGTTGATTGAGGTGCGGCGCGACTTCCGCCGCAAAATGCGTCGGCAACCAGCACTAGAGACAGGAAATGCAAATTTCAATCATGTGCTTCGCCGCTCGGCGGGCGATCTCATCATGCTAACGACCGACACTGCGGACGGCCCCTACCCCTACGCCGGGATTCCTTGGTTCTCGACGGCCTTTGGCCGCGATGGCCTAATTACTGCGATCGAGACGCTTTGGCTCAATCCTGGACTTGCGCGCGGTGTGCTCCGTTATCTGTCCCGCCTCCAGGCGACGGCTGAAGATCCAAATTCCGACGCCGAGCCCGGCAAAATTCTTCACGAGGTACGCGGCGGCGAGATGGCGGCTCTAAAAGAGGTGCCGTTTGGCCGCTACTACGGCAGCGTCGACTCGACGCCCCTGTTTGTTGTCTTGGCCAGTCATTATGCGCGGTGGACTGGCGACGACGGCTTTCTGGCGGAGATCTGGCCGAATATCGAGGCAGCGTTGGCGTGGATGGACGGCCCCGGCGATGCCGACGCTGACGGGTTCATCGAATACTATAGGGCGACAGGTTCTGGACTCGTAAACCAAGGGTGGAAGGACTCTTCGGACGCCGTCTTTCACGCCGACGGTGCGCTGGCCCGCGGACCGATTGCCCTCGTCGAAGTCCAGGCCTACGCGTATGAGGCGAAGATAAGCGCCGCTCATGCCGCGCGCCGTCTCGGAAAAAGCATATGTGCGGATCGGCTTGAGAATGCCGCACAAGACCTCAAGCAAAAATTTGAGACAGCGTTCTGGTGCGAGACGCGCGGGAGCTATGCGATGGCACTCGATGGCGACAAGCGCCAGTGCCGCGTGTTGTCGAGCAACGCCGGCCAGGCACTGCGTTCCGGTATCGCCCGCGAGGACCGCGCGCACCTCGTCTCTGGCCTGATGCTCGGTCCCTCTTTCTTTTCTGGCTGGGGCATCAGAACGATTGCCGATACGGAGGCCCGCTACAATCCGATGTCCTATCACAACGGATCGATCTGGCCGCATGACAATGCGCTCTTTGCGGCGGGGCTGGCACGCTATGGCCATCGTGAAGGCGTCGAGCGAATTCTTCGGGCACTCGTCGACGCTGCTGTGCTCATGGACCAGCGGCGATTACCCGAACTTTTTTGTGGGTTCCAGCGACGCCGCGGTCGCGCGCCGATCCTTTATCCAGTGGCCTGCTCTCCTCAGGCCTGGGCGAGCGGCGCACTTTTCTATCTTGTCCAATTAATCCTTGGGCTCGAAATAGATGGCCATGCACGGACATTGCGGTTCCGAGATCCGCTCATCCCGGCATGGTTGGGTCATATCGTGCTTCGCCGGATCGCCGTAGGCTCCTCTTTCGTTGACGTGCGCTTGGATCGAGTTAGCGGGGGCGACGTGGCTCTCGAGGTGCTGGCGAACGAGCGCGGGGTTACCGTAACTCTTACATGACGGTCAAACGCGCGCGCACCCGTCACGCCATGCGGACTGGGTCCGTCAAGATCTGTTAGCCTCCCCTTTTAGCCTCGCATTGTTCGGGACCGCGAAGGGCGCCAAGCTACGGGCGCTGACCCCCGCGGGCTCCTTTTCCGCCGCGACCGCCGATACCGGGTGTACCGCCTTCTAAATTGGTATTTTGCTTAAGTTCACGGTCGCGAAGTTCCTTCTGTCTCTCTTGTGCTTCGCGGCGGGTTGATGACGGTCGGCGATTAGTTGTCTACAGAGCTACTGACGTCATTGGTCATGAGATCCTCCTCATGGTTGTGAGGTGGAAAGGGAGGAAAGAGTGACTAGGTTCATGTGCTCTGGCGGACCTCCCGGTTGTCCTTGAAACCGTCACGGTTTGGTGTCAGTGGGCGCCAGCCTTGGAGAGAAAAATCTCTCGGAGATCACTTCATGTCCTTGCGACAGTCGGCCAGCGTTCATGTTTGCCCTCTCAGGTTGGTTCCTGAAATACTCAAACGCACGGACGCTCAGCACCTTGTCAGCGCCATCAATGCAGACCTCATGCCGATGACGCCGGAAGCGATCGCGGCCGACCGTCATCTCAAGCTTGGCATGCATGACATTGTCGAACCCAGACCGGGCCTGGTCTGCCCTGGTCCCGAACATATAAGCGAGCTTCTCGAGTTCGTGCACAGCTGGGATCGGCGCGAGCCGATGCTGATCCACTGTTATGCTGGGATCAGCCGCTCGACCGCAGCTGCCTTCATTGCTCTCTGCGCCCTCAATCCCGACGCCTCGGAAGATTTGATTGCGAGCCGACTGCGCCTCTCCTCCGAGACGGCTTGCCCAAACCGTCTTTTCATCGCTCTTGCGGACAAGATGCTCGGGCGCGACGGCCGCATGATTACCGCGGTCGGCAGGATGGGCCGGGGGACTCCTGCCGATGAGTGCAGTCCGTTCGGCTTGCCTGCCGTCCGTACGACGGGGGCCAAGGTAGCGGTTCGCATTTCTAACGCTGCCTGACCCGCATAATCCCCAGACCGGCGCGCGAGCAAGCGGGAGCGAAGTCCCAGCGCTCCCTGCTAGTCTTCGTCAGATTGACAGCATCGCGACGCGGTAACTTTTTGTAATGCAATGTGATTTAGACGCCTCATGGCCGTCAAAATAGGTGGCCACACCGCGGCGTCGGCAGGAGCTTGCTGGGACAAAGGCCATGGAGAAGACAGAGGATATTATCACGACTATGATGACCAAAGGTATTGCACGAGGAAAGTGCGAGATTAACAGGGATGGGGAATGCCATGTCTTGTTTGACATGAGCGCGGCCAGACAGGAAACCCTGAGGCTATGCCACGAAGCAGGGTTGGATGGGCCAGATTTAGTGCGTACAGTCGATCGCCTTCTGGAAAGATACATTGATCGGGAATTGAGGCCGTTTCCAACTTCGAGCTCACGGGGTTGAAAACGCTGACGGCGGGCGATCTCATCCTCTGACGGAAGCTAAGCAAGACTTCCGGTATTGCCCCCTACCGGTGGTGAGCGTCGAGCCCGAGATCTGTCCGCAGTTGAGGTCTAAGCGGACGATGAGCGGACACAGCGGCGAGCACCAGCCGGCGGCCTACGCTTCACCGAGGGCCGCTGCGGTGAACCGCGCCGAAGGCGATGGCGGATCCGCAGCCGGTGCATTTTGGGTTTTTTCTGGAATGCCGATGATTTGCCATTGAGAGGTGCCGAGGTGGGTCAAAGAGTTTGTCGTCCTTCAGCCGATTAGCGGAGCGCCAGACAGGTCTCAAACTGGCAGTCGGTATATCTGGCTACGGGGCTTGCCGCGACGCTCGACTGCTCAAAGCGTTGAATGCAGAGTCCCAACCTTCCGCCCGATAAAATAGCACGGCCGGCGCCTTCCGCTTTTGGGGCATAACCTGACGCGTCGCAACTGATAGCGGACGGAACTCGCGCTGCGCCGGCGTCGCGACCTGGAGAACGCCATCCTTGATGGTGAGGGTCGCATCCGGCGGAATGACGAAGACACAATTCTCTTTGACTGCGGCGCCATCCGTAGCCGAATGCCACGGCCTTGCAGGGCATGCCGAGCAGCGCGGCGGCCACCGGCCTGGTCGATCACGTCGTGGCGGTCGAGGCCATGCCGGGGAAGCTCATCGACTATGCCACGCATCTGGTCGGGGTTGCGGAGAAGAAGGATGGCGACGGCCAGCGCAGCGACCTCCAGCAGCACCTGGCCAAGGTCACGTCCCTCCTGCACGCCCGCAGCGCGCACGATTTCAGCGGCTACAAGGACGCGACCCTGATCCGGCGGCTGCAGCGCCGCATGCAAGTGCTGCATATTGAGAGCGCCACGGACTACGTCGCGCGGCTCAAGACCGATCGCGGTGAGATCGACGCGCTGTTCCGAGAGCTCCTCATCGGTGTCACCCGGTTCTTTCGCGACCCCGAGGCCTTCGACGCCCTCAAGGCCACGGCCATCCTGCCCTTACTCGCCGCCAAGGATGAGGGTGAGCCCATTCGCGTGTGGGTCCCAGGCTGTTCGACCGGCGAGGAAGTCTATTCCCTGGCAATCGTGCTCAGAGAGGCCACCTGCGCGCCCGCGATCGCGTCCCCCAGCTGACCATCTTCGGCACCGACATCGACGCCAACGCCGTGGCCACCGCCCGGTTTGGTCGCTACCCAAAGGCGGCCTCGGGCCTGTCGCCCGAGCGCTTCGAGCGCTGGTTCGCCCGGGATGGCGACGACTATTGCCCAGTGCCGGAGATCCGCGACATGTGCGTCTTCTCCACCCACAGCCTGGTGCGCGACCCGCCGTTCTCCAAGCTCGATCTGATCTCCTGCCGCAACGTCCTGATCTACTTCGGGGAGGAGCTGCAGGACCGGCTGATGCGCACCTTCCATTACGCCCTGCTGCCCGGCGGCACCCTGTTCCTCGGCACGTCCGAAAGCGTGACGCGCAGCTCCAGGCTGTTTACCGCCCTCGACAAGAAGTACCGCATCCTGCAACGCCGCGACGCCGGCGCGACCCTGCCCGCGCTGCAGCCCACGGGGCATGCCGCCTTGGAGCCGCCGCCGGCATCCGTAAGACGGCGTTCGGCCGAGGACAGGATCGACAAAGCCGTCAGCCGCCTGATGCAGCACTACGCGCCGGCCTACTTTGTCATCGACCGCAACCATGAGGTGACCCGCTTCTCCGGCGCCGAGACCGGCCCCTATCTCGAGCCCTCAAAGGGCGCGGCCAGCCTCAGCCTGTTCAGCATCGTGCACAAAACGCTGAGGCCCGCCGTCAGGGCCGCCGTAAACCAAGCCGTCGCCAGCGGACAGCGGGTCATCAATGAGACCCTGACCCTCCGCATCGATGGCGAAGCCCGCGCGCTGACGCTGATCGTCGAGCCGGTCGCGGGCCAGAACGGGAAGACCAGCGGGAGTTGCGTGGTCGCCTTCCGCGACACCTCCCTGCTGGCCGCAGGGGGAGCCCCTGAGGCGCCGGCAGCAGAGAGCGATGCCCACCATGTGCAGCTGTTGGAACGCGAGATTGCCGCCACCCGGGCGCAGCTCGAGGCCGCCACCGATGATCTCGAGACGCAGATCGAGGATATGAAGTCGACGACCGAAGAATTTCAGTCCGTCAACGAGGAGCTGCAATCGTCGAACGAGGAGATCGAGACCGCGAAGGAGGAGATGCAGTCCGTCAACGAGGAGCTGCAGACGATCAACACCGAACTCAACAACAAGAACGAGCTCCTGACGCGCCTCAACAGCGACATGCAGAACCTGCTGGATAGCACGCAGATCGGCACCGTCTTCCTCGACGGCCAGCTGCGCATCAAGTACTTCACGCCCACCCTGTGCCAGCTGTTCCCGGTGCGCGACAGCGACCGCGGCCGCCCTATCACCGATATCCTCAGCGGGCTGACGTACACCGAGCTCCAGGGCGACGTGGATACGGTGCAGCGGAATGGCACGATCGTCGAGCGTGATCTCGCGCTCAAGGACGGTGCTCAGACCTTCGTCATGCGCATTCGGCCCTATCGCACGGTCAAGGGCGAAATCGATGGCGTCGTCATCACCTTCGTCGATATCACCGAGCGCAAGCGAGCGGAGGAATTGCGGGCCAACCTCGCCGCGATCGTTGAATCGTCGGATGACGCCATCATCGGCAACGACCTTGACGGCATCATCAACAGTTGGAACCAGGGGGCCCAGCGGCTCTTTGGCTATACGGCCCAGGAAGCCGTGGGCCAGCCGGCTTCGATCCTGATCCCCTCGGATCGCGAGGACGAGGAACCGCGCATTCTGGAGCGGATCAGCCGCGGCGAAAGTACGCATAACTACGAAACCGTTCGCCAACGCAAGGATGGGAGCCTGTTCGACATTTCACTAACCGTCTCGCCCATCAGGGACGCCCAGGGCCGGGTCATCGGCGCTTCAAAGATTGTGCGTGACATCACCGAACGCAAGCAGGCAGAAGAGACACAGCGCCTCCTGAACGACGAGCTCAATCACCGCGTCAAGAACACGATGGCCACGGTGCAGGCGATGGCCGAGCAGACCTTGCTGAAGACGCGCGATCCGGCTCATTTCATCGACAGCTTCCGCGGGCGGCTGCAGGCCCTATCGCACGCCCACAACTTGCTGACGCAGAGTCGCTGGAGGGGTGTCGATCTGGAGTCGTTGGTCCGCGAGCAGCTGGTTGTCGACGCGGCCCAAGGTGAGCGCATCACCTGCTCGGGTCCGCAGCTGCAACTCCAGCCGCGTGTGGCAGTTCACCTCGGGCTGGCGCTGCACGAGCTCGGCACCAACGCGCGCAAGTACGGCGCGCTCAAGGTTCCAGAGGGCCGGCTCGGCGTGACCTGGCGTGTCACGGGCCACGGCGCCGGTCACGTTCTCGAGCTCAACTGGGTGGAGAGCGGAGGCCCGACAGTCAGTCCGCCGGCGGTCCATGGCTTCGGCACAGTGCTCATCGAGCGCGGACTGAAGCATTCGCTCGGTGGCGAGGCGCACATGAACTTTGCGCCAACGGGCGTCATGTGCGACATGCGCTTGCCTCTGCCTGAAACAGGCGACAGCGCCGGTCCTGAGTCGGACGTCCCTCCACGATCGGTGGACGCATCCTCGTGGTCGAGGACGACTTCCTCGTCGCCCAACAGATCGCGGGCCTCCTGAGTGAGGCCGGGAGCGAGGTCGTCGGGCCTG
>CAVUEM010000017.1:0-17812 GCA_963740475.1 uncultured Alphaproteobacteria bacterium
AAATTATGTGCTGCACAATTCGGACATCACTGTCGATGCCGGGCGCAATCGCATCGAGTACCACGCGACGTCCGCCGAGCCCTGGTCGCTCACTCTAGTGGATACGGGGGATGGCACGCTAACGGGCGGAACGACTTGAGCGGGTCGCAAGATTCTCCTGAAATCGGGCGAGCCGTTCTGCATGACCTACGGCGATGGCGTCGCCGACATCGACGTCGCTGCGCTCATTGCGTTCCATAAGGGGCATGGTCGGCAGGCAGCACTGACAGCGGTCGTCCCGCCGGGACGGTACGGCGCTGTCGTCCTAGACGGAGACGCCGTGCAAAGCTTCGTTGAGAAGCGGCCAGGCGACAATTCCTTCATCAACGGCGGTTATTTCGTGCTGGAACCGGCCGTCCTCGACCGGATTGCCGGTGACCAAACCCCCTGGGAGGTCGGCCGCTGCAGGAACTTGCCCGAGACGGCGAGTTGCGCGCCTACCGCCATACTGGGTTCTCTGGCAGCCGTTGGATACGTTGCGGGACAAGATGCTGCTCGAGGAGCGCTGGCAGCAGGGGCGCGCGCCGTGGAAGATGTGGCCGTGACGCCGTCTGAGGCCGCCCCCCGTTGCCGCTTTTGTCGCCATGCGCTCAATCACGTCTTCGCGGATCTCGACGTTCGGCCGCTTTTCAATCGCAATCTGAGGCCCGAGGAGGGAGACTGGTGAGCGCCGATATCCTCTGATCGCCCGGGTGTGCGCCAACTGCCTGCTGGTGCAGGTCGACGATGCCGTGCCCCCGTCCGAGACAGTGACATACTGTATTCTATAGACCGCATCTATCGTCCGGGCTATGACCGTGGTGTCAAATGGAACGATGCGGCCTTTGCCGTTGTCTGGCGGGCGGAGCCGGCGATCATCAATTCGCGCGATGCCGCCTTTCCAGACTATCCTGACCGCGGTGAGATTTCCGTCCCCCCGGGCCGGTTTCTGCCGTCCCGACTGGCGAGAGACCGTGGCGGGGAAGGGCGTGGGGTTGCGGATTTCGATTGATCAACTGCGAAGGGTCGACAGAATGGTGTCCAACACGGTAAATCGCCTCGCGGAGAAGTTCTTGGCCGAGTGCGCGGAGGATATTCGCCGGCAGGGCGAAGATGATAACATCGCCCGATTGACCCGCTCCTGGATGGATGCCACGGCAGCCACGAAGTACTCCTACCATTTCGAGTGGATGGGTCGTCCGGTCATTCAGTATCCCCAGGATCTGATTGCAATGCAGGAGATCCTTTGGAAGGTGCGTCCGGACCTCGTGATCGAGACCGGGGTCGCCCACGGCGGCTCATTGATCTACTACGCATCGCTTCTGGAGCTGTTCGGCGAAGGATCCGTGATCGGCATCGACATCGAGATCCGGCCGCATAACCGCGCCGCGATCGAGGCACATCCGATGTTCCGCCGCATCCGCCTGCTCGAGGGCTCGAGCACCAGCGAGAGCGTGATTAAGGAGGTGCGCAGGCAGGCACAGGACCGACGAGTGCTGGTCGTGCTGGATTCGAACCATACCCACGAGCACGTCCTTGCAGAGCTCGAACTCTATGCACCGCTGGTGGCGGTCGACAGCTACTGCGTAGTCATGGATACCGTGGTGGAGCACCTGCCGACACAATTGTCCCAAGACCGGCCGTGGGGCCCAGGGAATAGTCCGAAGACGGCGGTTCACGAGTTCCTCGCCACGCATGGCGAATTCGAAATCGATTTGCAGATCGAGAACAAGCTCTTGATTACGGTCGCACCCAGCGGCTACCTGCGTCGGGTGCATTGAAGGCTGAGCGGAAGGTCGCCGACATGAAGGTCTTTGTCACAGGAGCCGGAGGATTTGTTGGGCGGGCAGTCGTCGACGCCCTGCTTGACCTTGGGCACGAGGTGCACGGTACGTACCGTCAGCAAAGCAAAGCGCCGGCGGCCAGTACCGGGCACGTCATCGATCTCGAAACAGTAGATCGATTGATGAACTGCTGGCGCGCGTGCGGCCGGAGGTCATCGTGCATCTCGCTTGGTACCTTGAGCACGACAACTTCTGGCGGGCACCGCAGAACCTCGATTGCGTCGCGATGACATTGTCGCTGGCACGCGCCGCGGCGGAAATGGGATGTCGCAGATTCGTCGGTGTCGGAACCTGCTACGAGTACGATTTCGGGTCTGGCGAGGTTGCAGCGAGGCCGCGACGCCGACTATGCCAAGAACGCTGTATGCCACCGCCAAGGACGCTACCCGACCGACGTCTCGATGCTTTCTTTGGCACGACCCGACCACAATTCACCTGGGCTCGGCTATTTTATCTGTACGGAGCCCATGAGATCCCCACGCGCCTGGTGCCCTCGCTCGCGAAACGGCTGGCGGCCGGCGAGGTCGCGCCCTTGTCTTCCGGAAATGTGGTTCGCGACTTCATGGATGTGCGCGATGCGGGGGCCGCGCTGGCAGCGCTAACGACCTCAAAGGTGGCAGGCCCCATCAACATTGCCAGCGGCGTTGGCATCTCCGTCGCTGAGGTCGCCCGTTATCTCGGCCGGATCTCGGGGCGGTCGGATCTGCTCAGGTTCGGCGAGTTGCCTGATCGCGAAGGCGAGCCTCGGAAAATTGTGGCGTGTGTCCAACGGCTGAAACAGAAGTCGGATTTGGCGGCATCCGACCCATCGGGCAGGGGTTGGCGGAAGCATACCAGTGGTGGTTAGCACGTGGGGACTTAGGAACGTGACTTTTTCGTCATGCCCCATTTGCTGACAGAGGAACCTGATGAGCTCGACGTGCGCCAACCCGTGCCTCTGTTGCAGAATAGGGTTTATCCTGACCGTGAAGGCGCGAAAGCGGCACCAACCGGATCGCTCGACATGGCGGTGTGTCGCGCACGCCGGCTTCGGCTGGAACCGGGCGTTCGATCCTGCCTTGACGATGTACGATCCCGAGTACGACAACGATCAAACGCGCTCGGCGGTATTCCGCTCCCATGTCGCCGAGATGACGGATCGGCTCGCGGGCGCATTGCCGGGCGACAGGGCCGTGCATCTTGTCGAGATCGGCTGTGGCCAGGGGACCTTCCTCGAAGAGCTCTTGGCGCGGCATCGCTTGAGGTTCGTTTCCTTGACCGGGTTCGATCCGGCCTGGCGCGGGACTGAGGCCCGCAGTGAAGCCGGCATCAGGATCCATCGGCAGACGTTCGATCACATCGGCGCCCGCGTGCTTCTGGGAGAGGCCGAGTTCGTGGTCGCTCGTCACACCATAGAGCACATACTCGATCCCGTGCACTTCCTAGCAACCATTCGCAGCGCCATCTCTGCGACCGCGCATTCCAGATTATTCCTGGAGACGCCCGACATCGCATGGATCGTCGATCAGTTCCAGCCCGAGGATTTGTACTATGAACACTGCTCGCTTTTCTCGCGCGGCGCTATAGAGCTGGCATTGCGGCGGCTGGTTTCGAAACCCTCGCCCTGGAAAACGTCTTCTCTGGACAGTATTTTTGGGTGGAGGCCCGGCCTTGGCATGGCCCCGCGCGCCGCCCATCATGGTACCATCACCCGCGTGGCGTCGCTGGCTTTCGGCAGCGGCGCGAACGGTTCGTTGCTGATTGGCGGGCCAGGATCGCCAGGATCGCGCAACACTCTCCGGTCTGGATTTGGGGTGCATCATCGAAGGGCGTGACGTATGCACTGACTGTCGATCCCAACGCCCGACTGCTATCGGGCGCAGTCGACCTCAACCCGGCCAAAATAGGCAAATTCCTGCCGGTAACGGCTTTGCCGGTCGATGGGCCTTGGGCGCTCCCTGCCAACGCCACGATCATCGTCATGAACCTTAACTATCACGCCGAGATCGCCGCCCAGATACGCTCCCTCGGCAAACCGATTACGCTGCTCGATCTGAAGGGTAATCTCGTTGCGGTCTAGGCAACACTATCCGTAACGATCTGAACGCGTGGAAACGCCGGCCGAAGGTTCACCGGCTGCGGCGGCTGTGTTACTGTTCGTCGTTGCTTGAATGTGGGTTCGCCGCATCGGCTCGGGGTCGCCGGGCGGCGACTTTTCATTGCGATGCTGGAGGTTTTGGAGGGTTTCGCCAGTCACAGAATTGGCGAATGCCATTCTGGTATGGCTGCCAAGACGTTCCATGCCACGAACAATGCCGAAACTGACAGAACGAGCCTTGACTTTACTGCGCTTACCCCCTTGGGACCACGGGGTCGCAAGTTCGAATCCCGCTGCTCCGGCCAAATGATTTCAAGATGGTTAAATCTTCGCCTTCACACCAACTGCTCGTGCACAACGCATTTAACTCCGTTACTCGGCTCGGTGAGCTCCTCTTCAATCTTCTAATTAAATACGCAGTTTGTTTGCAAAAGAATATTGTAATGCATTAATTCAAAGTGTCTGTGTGTCAAGTGGCTGTTTGCATTGAACGCATTTGAAGTTAAAAACCACGTATTAATCCATAGATCTGCACTGTGTTTTTTTGCAAGGCACCTGCCAAACGCGTATTGGAAAAGCCGATTGCGAAATCCCCTACTCAAACAGATGACAAGCCTGCCAGCGGGCTTTAATCGATGCCAAGCAAATGCAAGATAGGGAGCGAAATGCCGCGACTTTCAAACCGTCGAACGGGATAGGAAAGTCGAGTTAGATTCTTACGTGACCAGTCATCAAACCTGGAAATTTCGTCAAACTTCCTTACATATCCTTGCCGCGAAAGCAGCGCATATATCTCGTCACGCATCGGGGTAAAATTATGTTCACAAGTTATCACTTTAAAAATATATCGCTGAAAATCAAAATTCTTTAGTATTTCAAATTCGGTGCCTTCCGTGTCGATCGATAGATAGTGAATTACATTGGGTGCGCCGTGCTTTAATAGCAAGTCAATGAGAGATATCGTTTTGACTTCATAGGTCTTGCATCGCTTTCTTGCTTCACTGTGAAAATCGCTGCCGCTATATGAGTGGACTGTGGACAGCTCGGCGATATCCACTTCGTCAAAGCTTAGCGTCGAGCATGAGTCCTTCCAAACGCAGCCTAATTCGATGTTGACTTTTCTATTCTTTATCAGATCGCCATGCCAGCAGCTTGCAGGCTCCGCAAGTATTCCATTCCACCCGAATTCTCTTTCCATCAGATATGTATTGCTTAAATCAATGCCGTCGGTCGCTCCAAATTCAACAAAATAACCGTTCAATTTGAAAATCAAGCTCGGCAAGAACAAACAAGTCTTGCCGTAGTTGCGACTTAGACTTCGGCAGGTATTCAATTATTTTCGGCGACTTTTCGATTGAAAGAGAAGATAGAAAGCTTAGATCATTTGTTAGATTGATAGCCAGCTGTTCTCGTTCCGTGATTAGGCGATCCCGTTCCGGAACTAGACGAGTCCGTTCGGCGATCAGGTGGTCCCGTTCGGCGATTAGGCGGTCACGTTCCGCTTCTAGGCTTCGGAATGTCGTATACTTAAGTACCTCAATATCAAGGGCGTGCAGAGGATGTCTGATTAGATTTCTTAGCTTTTTGTTCATTGCAATCGGGGCTCTTTGGATCGCCATTTCCTGGAGAAGAGAACCTCGGCCACCATTTGATATTGGCAGATTGGTCATTGTCAAGTGACGAGAAGAAGGCAGAGGGGCTAGCATAGCATAGAGCCCGGCTCGAGCTCGCCTTTCTCGTATCGCTTTGGGGGAAAACGATTGAAACGCTTGGTTTCGCGCGCTCCTGCCGAGATCGCCTAGACTTGCAACAAGATGCCTGATGACGTGCGCCGCGCGCCGATCCAGCAGGCGGTGTTTGCGCCGCCGAGCTGAGGAACCTGCGGCCTATAGAATAAAATCGCCCGCCGTCAGCACCTTGAGGCCGGTGAGCTCGATCTGGAAGTCGGCCACGCGGTCGCCGTTGAGGTCGCCCTCGACGATGGTCTTGTCGTTGACGGTGCCGGCCGGATTGACCTGGACCCAGCGCAGCTCGGCGCCGGCTCCCGTGAAGGCGGCGCCGTTCGCGGCGAGGAACGTGAAGGCGGCGTCTGCCGGCGCCGTCGCCGTTGGCGTCGATCGTCGAGAGATCGAGCTTGTCGACGTTGTGCACGAAGTCCTTGATGATGTCGCGCGTCGCGGCGGTATTTCCCGTCTCTGCCAGGGCGTCGAAGTCGAAGCGGTCGGCGCCTGTCCCGCCCGTCATGGTGTCGCGTCCGATCCCGCCGACGACGAGATCGTTGCCGCTCGCTCCGAAGAGCGTGTCGTTACCGGCGAGACCGAACATCTGATCGGCGACGCCGTATTTGCCATAGAGCTTGTCGGCCGCGCCCGTGCCGAGGAGCCGCTCGTCGCCGAAGTCGAAGATCTGCGTGGCGAACGTGACCGTCGAGCCGCTGAGAACCTCGCCGATCGCCATCACCTGGCCGTTGGCCATGAGCTCGAGGTCGACGATGTTCGTGAGGCCCGCCCCGCCCGCCTTCCCGATCGGCGTCAGCTCGACCTCGTGGCCGATCTCGGCGCCCTTCATGTCGAACACGCGGGCGTAGACCTTGCCCGGGTTGCTCGAGGGATCGAAGGTGCGCCAGACGACGGCGAAGCCGCCGTTGGCGAGCTCGACCGGCGAGATCCAGAGGTAGCTCCAGTCCTTGGCCACGCGGTCGATCAAGACCTCGCCGCCGACCTTGCCGCCTGTCGCCGTGAACCGCTGGACGTGGATCTCCTTCGCACTCGGGTTCGTGATCGCGCCGACGTACTCCTCCCAAACGAGGGCAAAGCCGCCGTTGCCGAGGCCGACGAGCTCGGTGCGCTCGGGATGGTAGTTGCGCCCGGCCCCGATCGTGTCGAGGACGAGCTCGCCGCCCGTCGGCGCTCCGTTCGCGTTGAGGAAGCGGCCGCGCAGGTCGATCGAGTTGACGTCGGTGACGCCCTTGAGCTCGCCGCGGTGCCAGACGACGAGCGTGCGCCCGTCCGCCAGCGCCAGGCTCTGCGTGCCGAGCTGGAAGCCGCTGGTCGTGACGTTGATGCGAAACTCGCTCCCCGAGGGCGCGCCGTTCGGCTTGAAGACGCGCCCCATGATGTCGGCGTCGAGGTTGAACATCGGGCCTCCGCTCGTGTCGGACCAGGCGGTGATGAAGTTGCCGTTGCCGAGCTTGGCGACGGAGGGGATCATCTCCCCGTCGGAGGGCTGGGTCGAGAGATGGAACTTCGCCCCGAGCGCCGCGCCGTTCGCCGAATAGACCCGGCCGGGCGCATCGCTCTTCGTAAGGTCGGTGCCGGACGAGGCGTTGGTCCACGCGAGAAAGAAGTTGCCGTTGTCCGCGGCCGCCATGGCCGGATCCTCGAGAACGCGGCCGTTCCCGGTGGCATCGAGCGTGACGACGGGGGAATGCGTGACGCCGAGCGAATCGAGGGTCGTCAGGTGCAGCGTGGACGCGGTGCCCGAGCCCTCGGTCTCGAACGTCGCCGCTAGGCGGCCGTTGTCGAGGCGCAGCAGCGTAAAGGCGTCGCGCTCGAGGCTGATCTGGGAGACGGGATAGACCGCGATCGTCCGCGGACCCGAGACGCGCGTAATGGCCAAATGAGCTTCCTCGCGGGGTGATCTGGGACTACGACTGACAACGCAGTCTTCCCCGATGGCGTTACGGACGGATGAAGGCGAGAACTCCCGGTTTAAGCAGTTGGTGCAAATTCCACAGCGCAGTTACCGCAACCTTTCCGCAGTCGCTCAAATTCTCTCGATCGCGCCAGTTCTTACAAAAACGGCTGCCCTTGACCTCCCTCGGGAATGAGGCCCGCGCGGCGAGCTCTCTCGGCGCAAATGGGCCGGAGGCCCTGAGGTCGGCGAAAAAGCTGCGGGCGGAGGGAGCCACACTTATGCGGAAAGCGCATATTCAGGACTCGTCCAACTGCGAATCGCAGTAGCACTAGCGGCATAACGCGCGGTTAATGTCTCGGGACGGGGGACCTCTATGCGGCGGATCAAGAGAAGACTGGCCTCCGCTGCCGGCGTCTTGCTTGGCGGCCTTTGCTCTGAAGCGCACGCCGACGATTGGACCGGTCTCTATTTTGGTGTCGGCGGCGGCTACGGGATGGCCAACCACGAGATCAACTTCAGCAATGGACCTCTGGCACCGCCGCCACCCGCCTTCAATGTCAACCTCGACGGATTGGGTGGTGAAGGCGGAATGTTCACTTTGGGTGTGGGTGCCGACTACCAGATCAATCGCCGTGTGCTCGTCGGCGCATTCTTCGACCACGACTGGATGGATGTCAACACGGAGATCACCGCGTCGCTGAGCGGGTTTGGCGATAGCGCGAGAGCCAGCGCCGAGTTCGGGGTCGAAGACCAATGGAGCATCGGCGGCCGGATCGGCTATCTGCCGAATGCCAGGACGCTCCTGTTTTTCTCAGCTGGCTATACGCAGGTCGACGTGAGCGACCTGACGTTCAATGCCTCGGCCACGGGGCTGGGCTCGATCAACGGCGTCATCGCCAGCGTCGGCACCCTCTCGGGCACCTTCGTCGGCGGCGGCACTGAAATCAAGCTGACGGAAGCGATCTCGATCAAGGGCGAGTATCGCTACACCAATCTCGACCCGGAGGAGGTGACGTTGCTCCCGGGTCTCGCGTCGGGCCTCGACAGCTTCGTCTCGACAGAACTCGATCCGACAATCCAAACCGCCCGCGTCACGCTCAACTACCGGTTCGGCCTCGGTCACTCGCCGTCCGAGCCTGTCGTCGAGGCGTCAGCCGACGAGGGCAAACCTGAGAGTTGGACGGGTCTCTACCTCGGTATGGGCGGCGGTTATGGGATCGCCAACCACGAGCTCGACTTCAAAAACGGCCCTCTGGCACCGCCGCCTCCCGCCTTCAATGTCAACCTCGACGGATTGGGTGGTGAAGGCGGGTTGGTCACTTTGGGTGTGGGTGCCGACTACCAGATCACTCGCCGTTTTCTCGTTGGCGCGTTTTTCGACCACGACTGGATGGATGTAAACACCGAGATCACCGCGTCGCTGAGCGGGTTTGGCGATAGCGCGAGAGCCAGTGCGGGGTTCGAGGTTGAACGCCAATGGTCCCTCGGTGGCCGGATCGGCTATCTGGCGGCTCCGAGCACGCTGCTGTTTGTCTCCGCCGGCTATACACAGGTCGACGTGAGCGACCTGACATTCACTGCCTCGGTCCCGGGACTGGGCTCGAGCACCGGCGTCATCGCCAGCGTCGGTGACCTCTCGGGCACCTTTCTCGGCGGCGGCGCTGAAATCAAACTGACGGATGCGATCTCGATCAAGGGCGAGTATCGCTACACCGATCTCGACCCGGAGGAGGTGATGTTGCTCCCGGGTCTCGCGTCGGGCATCGACAGCTTCGTCTCGACGGAACTCGATCCGACGATCCAGACCGCCCGTGTCTCGCTCAACTATCGGTTCAATTGGGATAGGTCCGTTGCGGAACCCTTAAAGTAGAACCCGACGCCGCCCTCAACGACCTTTGCAACGACAAGCAACATCGTCATGTGGGCCTAGCCGCACGTCTAAGCGTGCGGAATAGACCTAGGAGACGGATTGTTTGACCCTGTCATCTTGGGGGAAGCTCGGCCGACAAAGATCGCCGACGAATTTTTTCTGGCTGCTCGACCCGAGCGTGCGACAGATGCCGTTCCGCCATTGCCGTGCCGCCATTGCAAGGAGATCGCTAGGGCGCGCGCGCACAGGGTGCGCATCGGCCCCGATGCCCCGACCGACATGACGCGCATCACGGACCTTCGCCGATCCGAACCCTCACAGAGGAGGCCTTGCAGGGCCGGGCGGTGACATAAGGTGAATGACCGGAATGGCCGTCTCCGGATGAGCCTCATTTTGACCACGCCGTTAATGTTACGTTCACCCTTGGAAGCTACGCTCAAACTGTAGTCTGTCTGAGGTGCGGTGGTATGTTTGATGTTGAGTTTGAGATCTTTGCCGAGGGCTTCATCCCGGTATTTTGGCTGACGCTCGTCGGCCTACCCGCACTTTGGCTGCTCGCCGTGACCTTTTGAACAAATGCACGAGCCGCGTGTCTTCGCCTGCAGAACCTCGCGGCTCACAAAAAAGATTGTTCAGTCGAGGTTAGGGCCGGTCGCCTCTCTCAGGACGACGACCTGGGGACTGAGCGCGTTCAAAGACACCTTTTGGTCTTCGCCCACACTTTCTCAATTTCCGTCAAGTGCCGCGAGGCGGCGGCGGGCGACAAAAAGTGGAGTTGACGGTCTTCGGGAGGCAAGAACGGCGACGCAGGCGTGACTGCTGCAAACGTGCCCAATGCCCCCATAACCGTGTTGATTGACCCATCGGCCTTGGTCCCTACATACACCAAATGCAGGTTATCATTTTCCCGGACAATTGATGGACTTTCCAGCTCCTCCGCGTCGTTGCTCCCGAAAGATCCTCGCGTCAATATCCTTCGCGGTTGGCGGGTCAATGTCTGCCCATCGGGAGCGAGGTATAGCTCAATAATCTCGGCAGCTCTCTCCATGGCACCCCAGGCCATCGTTGAGGCGGTCGCGATGGCAACGTACTCATTGCCGGGAAGTCGGCGAATAGAAGCAGGGTTTATCGAATGCCAAATGACCAACCAATCAGGGTCCCTGATGGCCCGACCAGCCCCAGCCGATTGGAACAGCCCAACCTCATTCCAATTGATGGCATCATCAGAAACCCACATTGCAGACGCGAAGTAGTTTTCGCGACGGAAATAAAGAGAATAACCGATGAAAGCGTGATCAATCCCAGAAAAAGGATTTGGACCCCACTTAAAATAACCCGTATGCGCTCCATGCGCCTTGGGGCGAAGAATTATGGCGCGATCGTCATCGAAGAGGCGTTGAAAATTGACGCCGTCCGCGGACGTTGCAAGCGCCGTCGCTTGACCACCCATGACACAAAAATTGTGGTAGGTCATGAACGCCTTACCATTGACGATGTTTACGTATGGTGTTTCCGTCTGAGTTCCTTTCACGGTATCGACGTAGATCGGGTTTTTCGTTGGCTTGTTAGCGAGATATGCAAAATCACCATCGAGCACGGCTTGGTCGTAAGATTTCCAACCCGCGGCCTGACCGGGTGGGCCATTCGTTACGTATAGCCATATCCCGCCGGGGCCAGTCGTGTGATCTGTCGAAAAATAAAGTGCATACTTAAAGGGAAACCCCTTCATATCATTCATTTTCACAAGTGACGTAAAGTAGGCGCCTTGCGTTTTGTCGCCTGTGATTTGAGTTGGCGGAGCGATCAGCGATCCTGTTTTTTCAAACTTAAACAAAGTGTCATCGGCTGCGGCGATGTTGACCGCGGCAACGAAAGAGAGCGCAAGGCCAGGGAGAACTCTAAAAGGCCAAAGGCGAGCGCCTGTGTGAGCGTCCGGCCTCGTACATCTTTGAGGATGGTTCATCTCGCAAGCCGTCGGATTTGAAGGACACATCGCTAAGGGTGTTTCCATGGCATCCGAAGTAGACATCGGCCGGGGTCAGATTGTCTAGGGCCCGTGGTAGCGCTGGTGAGTGTAGTGAAGCCGACCCGCTGGAGGTCGCCGGCAGAGTCGTAATTCTCGAGTGGTACGTACTTATTAGGAAGAGGGGCCGGCGTCCGATCTTGCCTCGGGTCAAGTCGTCGAGCGCGGTCGAGAGGTAGCCCCCGCAATTCGATGACCGACATCACCTCTGGGCGTGCCGCATCAGACGTGCTCGACGTAGCGCTCAAGGGCGCCGATGCGCTCCACGTAGCGTTGGCGCAAGCACCAGAATCCCGCCCCGCACGCGTTACGGGAGGCGACCCAGCTTCGTTGTCCCTCGCGCAGCTCCTGCGTCTGATCGAAGTAGCGTGCGCGTTCAAGCGCGCGTCGGTACCAGCTGTCGAGCCGCTCATCGAGCGAGCCAAGCCAGCGGCTTTGGCAAACGCGCCGCTCGGCGGCGTTGAGGTCGTCGAGAGTCATGCAGTCGAAGCTTGCGGCGCTGGCGCTTCCCGTGCTCAACGAGAGCGTGGCGGCCGCGGCGACAATTGCGAATTGAAGTTTCATAGCACAGTCTCCGCTCGGGCCTACGATACTGCGGAGATTAGAGGGGCGCGCCTGAATTGCCGCTGAAACGTGCGTTCATCTTGCCGTCAGTATTGATCCGCGGCTCGAGGCGCCCAATGGGCGTGCGCGTCGTTAACAGACCCGACCAACGTCGCACCTTCTCGCGCTCTTGGGCTTCAGCCGTAGAAGACGACGACCACGCCGGCAGCCGTCACGGCAAGGCCCATAAAGATAATGATCCCGCTACGGAGCAACTCGATCATAGAACTCCCCCTGAAGTTCTTTTGACCTCAATCCAAATGAATATCGGCATCGGCACATTAGCATTTCAGCGGGGCCAAGACCGTGTCGCGGGGGCCACATCCGCAGCACGCTGCCGTTGTCCGAAACCGTCCGGCGTCAGTGCGCCGCTGCGGCGCGAAGCTGTCCGGCCTGCAGCTGTCCGACATCCTGCGGCGCCGGTGATCGTACGCCCTCGCTCCACCACTGACGCAGGTGCAAGCGCATCCGCGGCGCGCGCAGCAGCGAGCGGGTCAGGTACCACATGCTGCCCGCGTAGTCGCCGGCGTAGTGACAGGCCGCCGCACGCTCGATGTCGGCGTAGGCTTTGAGCCGCCGGAGCAACCCGCGCATGCGCCGCACCTGCGGCTCGCCACCCCACTTTTCGACCAGGTAGCGGCACGCCAAATCAACTTTTGCCAGGCTCGGGCGGGCGCCGACTTCGACCACGGCGCCGATGATCGGAGCCACCCGCAATCGTCCGCCGATGAGGCTCAGCCGCAGGGCCCAATCGAGATCTTCGAGGCGCTTAAGTTCGCAATCAAGCCCGCCGATCCGCTCTAACGCAACCTTGGACACCAGAGCGGTCGAGCCCGGCGAGTACCAACAGCCACTGGCGAGGTCGCGGGGATCATGGGCGGCGAGCGGCAGGCGATCGAAGGCGACCCCGCTCCTGGCGCTCACTTGCCGGAAGCCGGTGCAGTAAAAGGTCATCGGATTAGGATCGCGGGCCTGATCCTCGAGCACGAAGGCGAGCTGGTTTTCGAGCTTGCCCGGCAGCCACACGTCGTCGGAATCAAGAAACGCCACCCAATTGCCGCGGGCAGCGGCAATGCCGGAATTGCGCGCGGCGCTGGCCCCCTGATTGACGGCGTGACGGACGATGCGGATGCGCTGGTCCGCCTCTAAATCGCCCGGAAGACGAAACGGCTCGGCGGAGGCATCATCGACGACAATAATTTCGATCCATGGCCCCCGTTGGGCAAGGGCCGATCTTATCGCGCGGACGGCACTGTCTTGACGGTTGTAGACAGGAATGACGACGCTGATGCGCACATCCATATGCCGCTCCCCCGCAGCGTACAAAGTTTGCGACCTCAACGCACCAACGCCACTGCACTCGACACCTCCGAACGACGTCTGACTGGACCTGTTGTAAGGTGATTCGGTCCTGGGCCGCTCCCCCAAAAAAACTGTGATTGCAGCACCCTATCCCCACAACTCACAGGCCGGCCCTGTCGCTCTAGGTCGCCGCCCGTCGCCGTCTGAATGCCCCCCGTCCACGCCGCCCGTCGCCTCGTGGAGGCCACCCTTCGCCTCCTAAAGGTCGCCCGTCGCCTACTAGAGGTCGCCCCTCGGGTGAGGGGGTGCCCCTCGTCCCTCGCCCGGCCGCGGCAATGGCGCGAGGAGCAAGAGCTGAGACCGGCCGTCCCAAACCGCCGCGCTGGTCAATGACAGGCCGCTGTTGCAGCCAGGGCCGATCGTGGCGCGCCGGCCCGACGACCGGGCCTGTCGCAAGACCTCAACGAGCGACTGGAGATGACGTATGGCGCATCCTTTCGCCTTGCTCAGTCCTTCATGACGCGGGCCGCCTGATCGGCGAGCGGCTTGACGAGGTAGCTGAGCACGCTGTGCGCGCCGGTTTGAAGCTGCAACTCGGCCGGCATGCCGGGCTTGAGTTCATGGGAACCGATGTGAGACGACGGCAATTCCCCGAGGCTCACCCGCACCAGGTAGTAGGGGGCTTGACCTTGCCCATCCTGCTTCGCGTCCGGAGAGATCATGGTCACAGAACCATCGACCTCCGGCGTCGACCGATGGTCGAGCGAGGGAAAGCGCACGACCGTCTTCTGACCGACGTGGACGCGGTCAATCGAGCCGGGATCGATATGCCCTTCGAGCACGAGGCGATCCTCGGGGACGATCTCAGCAATGACTTCGCCGGCGCCGATGACACCGCCGACGGTCGTTGCCGTGAGCTTATGCACGACACCGCTGCGCGGCGCCGTGATCTCCATGCGCGCCAGCCGGGCGCGCACGGCCGCGACCTTCTCCGTGAGCTCGTTGACCTTGCCTTCGACCTCCCTCAGCTCGGCAAGCACCTCCGAAAGGAACGCCTGTTCAACGCCGATCAGCTGGAGGTTGGTCTCGCCGATCTGCACCTTGGTGCGGGCGATATCGGCCAGGTGCTGTCCGCGCTCGCCGTCGAGGCGGGCTTTTTCGCGCTCGAGCGCGAGCCAGCGGCTCTCGGTCACAAGCTGCTGTTTGCGCAGCTCGCTGAGAGAGCCGAGTTCTCTGTTAATGAACGCAATCTGCCGATCTTTGGCGTCAAGCTGCGCCGAAAGGCCGAGGACCTCCTGCTCGAGCTGGCCGATACGCTCGCTCAATTGCTGCTTCTTGCCGACCCGAACATCGCGACGGGCCTTGAGCAATTTTGCCTGCGCCTCTCTCACGAAGACTGCCTCCGGCTCGCTTGCTGAACCGAGGTCAGAGGCTCCGTCGCGCTCGGCAATCAGGCGATCCTTTCGCGCCGTGAGCTCAGCGAGCTGACCGAGGAAGATTTGCAGATTGGCGCGAAGGTCGGTCTCGTCGAGCTTGACCAGGACCTGTCCCTCTTTGACCACATCGCCGCCTTTGACGCGGACCTCGGCGACGACGCCGCCCTCGAGATGCTGGACCTTCTTGGCGTTGCTTTCGACTACGACGACCGCGGGCGCGACGACCGCGCCCGCGATCGACGTATAGGCCGCCCAGCATCCCGCTCCGCCGAGGCCGACGAGGATGACGGCAAGGGCGAGCATTTGGTAGCTGCGGATCGATCGATCGAGGGGGGTCATGATGCGCGCTGCTCCATGGATCCTACGTTTGCCACTGGGACGGGACGCGGGCGAGGCGGGCTCAAAATCTCATCACGGGGGCCGAATGCAGCCTGTCGTCCGTCGTGCAGGCAAAGGATCTTGTTGGTAATCTGCAAGGTTGTCGGACGATGCGAGACAATGACGACGGTGACGCCGTCATTGCGCACGTTGGCCAGCGTCTCGACCAGCGCCGTTTCGCCCGCGCCATCGAGGTTGGAATTGGGCTCATCGAGGACCAGGAGCGCGGGATTGCCGTAAAGAGCGCGTGCGAGCGCTATCCTTTGCTTCTGGCCCGCGGAAAGCATGACACCTCCTTGCCCGACCTCAGTCTGATAGCCGTTTGGCAATCTGAGGATCATCTCGTGAAGGTTGGCCCGCTGCGCCGCTCGGATGACGGCGGCAGGATCGGCACCGGGCGCAAAGCGAGCGATGTTCTCGCTCACGGTGCCGGCGAACAGCTCCACGTCTTGCGGCAGGTATCCAACGGCGGCGCCGAGCTGCTCGCTAGGCCACTGATCGAGGCGCGCTCCGTCGAGGCGAATGCTGCCGCCAAGAGGAGCCCAAACTCCTGCCAGCGCTCGTACGAGCGTGGACTTGCCGCTCCCGCTCGGCCCGACAATGCCGAGCCCGTCGCCAGGCTCGAGTTTAAACGTTATGCCAGAAACGATGGGACGGCTCGCTCCCGGGGACGTGACGATGAGGCCCTCGGCTTCGAGGACACCCTTGGCCGGCGGCAGCGTCACGACCTCGCGACATAGTGGAATCTCAGCGAGGGCGCGGTTGAGTCGATCGAGGGCTCGACGCGCCGCCTGAAACGACCCCCACTGTGCCGTTATCTGCTCGACGGGCGAGAGCGCTCGCGACATGATGATCGAGGCGGCGATGATGGCGCCCGCCGACATTTGTCCTTCAATAGCGAGGGCCGCCCCGAGAGCAAGCACCGCGGACTGCAGGAACAACCTCAACATGCGTGTCATCGATGCGTGGACGCTGACGCGATCCGTGGCCTTGAGCTGTTGGCACTGGGCCGCCTGATGCTCGGCTGACCAGCGATCGCGGAAGCGCTCCGTCATGCCCATCGCGTGCAACACCTCGACACCTTGACGGGCGTCCTCGATGAGAGACGCCGAGCGCTGCTGACGTCGGGAGCCTTCGAGGCCAAGCCGCTTGGTGGTTCGCTCGTTCGACAGCGACAACGCGAAGAACACGATCGCCGCCGCGGCCGTCATCGAGCCGATCAACGGATGCAGCACGTAGGCAAAGACAAGATAGATCGGCAGCCACGGCAAGTCGAAAAACGCGTTCGGACCGGGCCCGCTGACATACTGACGGATGGCGTCCAGATCGCGCGCCGGCTGCGTCGCCTCTGTCGAAGCGCCGCGCGTAAGAGCCCTGCCGAGAACCGCCGAATAGGTTGCCGACGCGAGCTTCTCCGCGATGCTCGCAGCAATGCGCGCCATCAATCTCTGGCGGATCATCTCGAGTACGCCCGCCACTAGGAACACGCCGGCAATCAGACCGATGAGCGCCAGGAGCGTCGGAAGACTGCGGCTCGTCAACACCCGATCGTAGACCTGAAGCATGAAGAGAGGGCTCGCCAGCATCAGGACGTTGATGACAAGGCTGAGGAGCACGGCACTAGTGATGGCCGGCTTGCAGTGTCGCCAAGCATCGCGAACGGCCCCCGAGTTTTTGGGGACCGAGAAGGAAGCCGCGGAATGAGGTAGGGACATCGACAATTGCCTCCGCATCCTGAGCCGGGCAGAAAGCCCGGCTCGCCATGAGGGAAAATGCATGCGCTGTGCCAGCTTAACCCTTTGGCCCACGGCGACGATTTGTGGGGTAGCGCCGCCTCGCGGAGATAAAGTCGCCCCAAATAGAGACGACCACCTCAGATCAGGCCCGGTATTAACGGCGGTTAACGGTTCGGCCGATGGGCCTCGGCGCAGGGACCCGACGCCCTAGGCATGATCGTTGGCCGTCATGTCGGTCGCGTGGTGATCCTGGCTCATGTCGTCGCCCTCGAATACGGCGTCGACGCTCACAAAACGCACCTGATGCAGGTTGGTCGCGCCGCCCGTCGAGGCGGTCGCCCCGACATGGACGTAGCCGGAGCCGCCGAAGTACTCCTCGTCGAGGTGCAGCCGACATCGAACCCTTAAGGTGGCCATCGAAGGTATAGCTCAACGTGTGGGTCTCGGCGTCCCAGGTGACCTTGACCGAATGCCACTTTCCGTTCTCGATATTGCCGAGATTGACCGCCGCGGTAAGTGGGCTCTGAGATTTGGACGAGTCGGTATCGGCGAAACGGGTGTGGTCGCCGGCAATATCCTGATTGGCGGCGCCGTTATTCCAGGTGTCGAGCTCAATAGCCAACCCTTTCTTAATCCCGAACGCGCCGAGACCATCGCCGCCGGTTCCGATCGCACTTGCGCCCCGTGCGTCGTTGTGAAGGACGAATGCCAGTCCGTCGCCGCCGGCATCGCGCCCACCCAGAAACACATCCAAGGTGATAACGAAATCGTGGCTGAGATCGATGCGATCCTCGGACATGATCGAGCCCACTTGGTTCTTCGCATCGGGCGTGAGCGTCATGTTTCCCGTCACGCGTTTGAAGGAGGCGTTGCCGTTCAGTTGCAGCGC
>CAVUEM010000018.1:0-7435 GCA_963740475.1 uncultured Alphaproteobacteria bacterium
AGAGCCCGACCGCGAGCGTCGCCGCAGATAAAACACTCTTAGTCTTGCGTGTCGACATGTCCGATCCTCCACAGATCAAGTTTGGGGAGGGAGGGCCACATTGGCCCTCCCGACGAGCGATGCGGCTTACCAGCCGCCCTGCACGACGATCGACGAATTGTTATGTCCAGCCTGCGTGACGTTGGCCTTCTGGCCGCCGCCGACCTGGATCACGGCCGTGGCGTTGCCCTTGCCCGACTGTGTCGTCGAGGCGGTGTTGTTCGCACCGAATTGCGCGATGCCAGTGAGGTTCTTGCCACCGGTCTGCGACACGGTCGCGCTGTTGCGACGACCGGCCTGGCCGACGGCGGCCTGGTTCCTGGTGCCGTACTGGTACGAGTTGACGTAATTCCAGACGCCCTCCTGATGGATCGTCAGGTCGTTGCGCCGGCCGTATTGGCCAGCGGCAACCGCGTGGCTGCTGCCGTACTGATGTATGGTCACTCGCGAACTGTTGCCGGCGACAGCCGCCGAACTTCCCATTCCCACAAGCGTCGCGAGCGCGCCTGCAGCAATCCAAAACCGCGTCATTGACTTCCTCCATCATAAAGAGCGGGTGCCATTACCCCGGCACGTCCCACCCTTCTAACGGAGGGAGACTGAACGCGTTTTGAACTCACCCTTCACTTCGGGTTCATCGCCATTGCTCAAGTGCAGTCCCTGCCGCGACGGTTGGCGATCGGCCAACTTCCACCGCAGCGTTCGGAATGGGAGGAAAGGGGGCTCAGGGGCCATCGTCAGACCCCGCGAGGCACAGAGCGGGGCTCGTGCTCACGCACTCTGTATGGCGTCGAACTGCGCGCCGAGCCGGAGTTTGCCGCCCTGGCTAGCTTTGATCGATCACGCTTGAGGCGACGCAAGCGACGCCAGTAAGAACGACCAACACCACGGTAAGCCCTATCGCGCCGACAAACAAAACTATGGAAAGCATCTCGATACCCGCACAGATACGTGTTTCATCACCACGCTGAAAATAACGCACTCCATCGCCAAGCGGTGTGGCGATAGCGCAACTTTTCCGCAGTTTTTTGCAAGGCGCCGAGGTTGGCCTCGGGCTGGGATGCGAGGCCTTCAGCGGTTTGATGCAGGCCGGCCAGATTTAAGGATTGAGCCGATAGATCTTGATCGCGTCGGCTGTGACATCGCTCGCATAGCAGAACAGCAGCCCTCTGCTGCCATTGCGCGCGTAAAAGCTGTGCGTCCCGCACATCGTTCCGTCCTTGCCAACATCGTCGGGGCACGCGCAGTCGCCTTCAAACAACGCGCGCGAGTACCTGACCAGCCGGTCTGCCTCAGAACGACTGGGGGGCCGCGTTTTGGAGGAAAGGCTGGCCTCCGACCTGGCGTCGACGGGCGCTGCCAATGCGCGCGTCGAATTCAGCACCGGCAGCACCGCGGTGAATATGGCTACCATTGAGAACCAGGGAGCGCGCATCTGACGTTCCCGCCCCGGCGGTTGACGACCATTGGCCCGCGGCGGCTTTGAACAAGTTCTAGTTGTCCATCGCCACGACCGCACGCAGCATGGCAGCTCCGCTGAGGACACCAAAGACCAGGACGACCGCACTCATGCCTCCAAGGATGGTGAGCATGTTTCATCTCCACGTCCGTGCACCTCGAGACTTCTGAACTGATTCGCCCCTGGCTTGCCAATGCGCGAAGATGTGAAACCCACGCAATCCTATGGCGACGGCGTCGCGCTGCCGGGGCGTCGTGGAAGCCGGTGTTGTGCGGGGCTGCTCTTGGCAGGACCTGTCAAATCAGGTCATCGGCAGGCGTGCTCATCACCGAACTCAGGGCAGGTAAAGCTTAGTGCTCTACGACCTGGCCCGTCCCACGACCGACAGTCCGCTAGCCTTCATCATCAATCTGCTCCGCAAGGAGCTGAGCGCGCTCGCATTCTCAATGCCATTGAGTTCGAGCTCGTTGAGGTGGCGGATAAGGTCGGTGCGGTCAAGGCCGCCTGTCTCCGCGCAATACACAAGCAAAACGTCCTTCAAAAATGCGATCTCTTCTTCAGGAGCGACACCGCGTGCAAGCGCTGGCGCAACATCATTCCATGTCACGCTCCTCCAGCCCGCCGCCTCTTGCGTTCGATCCACCCCAGCGATCCCCTATGGCGTCCGCCGCATGTCGCTGCGCAAGCCTGTTAACCAATCTAGCTCGCCTTCAAGGCCGGGGGAAGCCACATAGCGAGTGAACACTTTTCAGATGCGCGGTTCGGC
Source organism: uncultured Alphaproteobacteria bacterium (assembly GCA_963740475.1). Taxonomy (GTDB): domain Bacteria; phylum Pseudomonadota; class Alphaproteobacteria; order Rhizobiales; family Hyphomicrobiaceae; genus Hyphomicrobium_C. The sequence goes on from CAVUEM010000018.1 coordinate 2,265, forward strand.
ACACAAGCGATGGCGCACCGTCAACCGATAAATTTGGCCATGCTCAGAACCGCACTCGCTCTCACGTCCCGTGCTAGCTGCGACACGGTGAATTTCTCAGGGTTTGGCCATTTCCCGGGTAAAACGACACCGCGATCTCCCGTCCCGCCGCTATTGTGTCAGCCAACATGATCTCAAAGCCCGCGTCGGCAGGAAGGCCGTGTTTTTCCAAATCAGGGCGCTCGACGGCAAGATACCGACCGGCGACGGGCTCGCCATCGACAGACACCGTGACCGGAACATTCAGGTCTCCAGCGACGGCCCACCCTCGCAGTTTCTGACCGTTGCACGACTCCAACGTACCTTTGAAATCTGAGAGCGTACGCGCATCCTCGAGCGAGAGCTCGCGTAAGCCGAAAGCGATCGGCGCCCCTTCCGGTTCAATCATGAGCAGGAGATCGGCGGGAGACTTAAAGTTGAATGCGGCTCTTGGGATGATAAAGCGCCGCTGAGAAAACCGCCGCTTGGGTGAAAGCGGCCACATGCCGACATCGAAGCCATTAAAGAGCACGCGGACGCTAACCGCTGCGCCTTCGGCCTTGAAGTCCGCCCGCCCGTCGAGGATGAGCTCGATATCGCTCCGTGCCTCCCCATCGACGAACAACTGAAGCCAAGCCCGCTCGCGCTTCATCTGCGCGCCCCATTCTTCGGGTCGGCGCCAGCCGTCCCCGAGCACGTCTTGGGGAACGCGGTGCGTGTCCAAATGCAGCCTCAAGCCCGCGAAGGCGTCCTCTGGTGGCGAGATCTCGGGCGCGGGAGCAAAGACGTAGCCGCCGAGGGCGGCGCCGAGGGTGACCCCAACGATGGCGACAAGCCAAAGCGAACTCTTTGCGCGCATCGGGCAATCACGTCTTCATCGCCGGTTCCCACGACCCCTGTCCCGAGCCAAACACCTCACGGGTGTTCTGGGTGAGGGTACGGTCGTGAGGTCGCACCACCTTGGAGGCAGGTCTCACTATCGCCAGAATGTTGTTGCCGCAGTTGTCTTTCGCCCTAGACAGTGGCCAAAATATGCTCTCCGGGGGAGGTGCAGCGCTTCCGGCCGGAACGAGCGCATGGCCACACGCAGACGCCAAGAGCTTTCTCGCGGGCAAGTCGCCGGCACACACGAGCACGGGATCAATTGACCGGTTAGCTTGGGCCCAGAGGCATACTTCGCGACAGCCGCCCCGCAAGAACCACATGGACATAGGGCGTAGGTTGCCCGCCTGCAACGCTATGTCTCCGGGTCGAAGACCCGCGACGGCGAAATCGAGAAGCCCACCGCTCGATTGAATGTCGAAGGCACCTATGCTTAATGGGGCGCCTGGCGAACTCGGGGACCGATCGTTTGTTCTCAGGCGAGCTACCAGATCTCCGCACAACCTGGATGCAGCGCCGGGAGGTGCTGATTGGCCTTCTCACCGGCGTCACCGCGACGACCGTCCTCGTCAGCTCCCGCCTCACGCCCGTATTTCTGGTGGCGATGATCGGCCTGTGGCTCTGGGTGCGATGGCGCGAGGCCGACCGGGCCGATCTCCTTCCCCCAACGACAGCCTGGCAGTGAGCCTCGCCGCGCTGGCGCTCTTTGCGTTCGCGAGCACGCTGTGGGCCGCTCATCCGGGTGCCGGAATCGGCAAGGTGCTGCTGCTCGGCGCCGTCGCCGCCGCGAGTATCGCGACGGCTCGTCTCATCGCGGGCGCGGACCGGCCGGCGATCCTCTGTGCGAGCGAGGGCCTGTGGCTCGGACTCCTCGTCGGCGTCGTCTACTTCCTGGCCGAGGGGCTGACCGGCCAAGCCGTCAAAATCTGGATCATCAACGCGTTGAAGGTGAGCCCGGAACTCCTGCAGCCGGCGCGATCCTATCATTGGGCCGACGGCAAGCTTGTAAGCATCGACCTCGCGTCCTTCACGCGCTCCACGACGCCGATCTCGGTCATGATCTGGCCGGCGCTCATGGCTGCGCTCGGTGCGATCAAGTTCTCCCTGGAACCGGCGCATCGCCGCGCTCCTCTTCGCGCTCGCGGTTGCAGCGGTGTTCTTCTCGCCCCAGGAATCCTCCAAGGTGGCGATCGTCGTCGGCGCCGCCGCCTTTGGTCTCGCTTGGATCTCGCGCGTATGGGCTTACAGGATCGTCGCCGGAGTCTGGGTTCTTGCCTGCCTTGCCGTCGTTCCGGCGGTGATGTGGGTGCACTCGCTCGACCTCGACAACGCACCCTGGCTCCAGCAGTCGGCGCAACACCGCATCATCATCTGGAATTTCACCGCCGAGGAGGTGCTGAAAGCGCCCGTCTTCGGCATCGGCGCCTACATGACGTACGTCATGGGACCGGAACTGACTGAAGAGAGCATAATTCCCTTAGATCCTACCGATCATCAGGAGCGCAAGCTCTCGCGTCACGCGCACAATGCCTACCTTCAGACATGGTTCGAGCTTGGCGCCGTCGGCGCGCTCCTCCTCCTGTGGGCCGGGCTCAGCATCCTGGGTCGCATAAGCCGGCTCCCGTCCTCGGTCGTCCCCTACGGCCTCGCGGCCTTCAGCACCGCCGCGGCCTTGCTCGGCTCTGCCTACGGCATCTGGCAGACCTGGTACATCGCGTTGTTCGGGCTTGCGACGATCCTGTTTGCTCTGGGCGCAGAAACGTACACGGTTGGAGCGCTAGCAGAGGCGAAAAACATCGATCGCGCTCCACCTGCGCTCTCGTCAGCCTAAAAGTCACGCTAGACGCCAGGCGTCAGAGTTATTAGCCAGGAAGCGCTCCGCGAGTGACGTGACGGAGGGCCGTTGATGGCTTCAGCGGCGTAGATCAAAACACGTCTCAATCCACTGCTACGCAGTCGGTATCAGCGACCAGCATGACTATCGCCGAGAGCAATTTCAGCAGGCACACGAGCACCGACGTCGACTTCCACCTCGGCAAGATCGGTGTGGCCTACAGTTTCTGACCCTCTTCATGTAAGAAAATGCAATGGCCCCGCGCTGCAGAAGGCGCGGGGCCATGCCCGTTGGGCGAAATCTTGCGCGCCGTGCAGGGCCTGCATCGTCATACGTGTTCGACGTAGCGTTTGAGGGCGCCGAGGCGCTCCACGTAACGCTGGCGCAGGCACCAGAAGCCCGCCCCGCACACATCGCGGCTTGCGAGCCAGCGCCGCTGCGCGTCGCGCAGCTCCTCGGTCTCGTCGAAGTAGCGGGCTCGGACGAGGGCGCGTCCGTACCAACTGTCGAGCCGCTCGTCGAGCGAGCCAAGCCAGCGGCTCTCGCAGACGCGCCGTTCGGCGGCGTTGTGATTGTCTACGTCCATACAGTCAAAGCTCGCAGCACTTGCGCTCCCGGCGCTCAATGAGAGGGTGGCGGCCGCGACGAACAGGGCAAGAGGAAACTTCATGGCGCATTCTCCGATTAGGTATCTAGCCGATGCCGCGCAGCCTAGAGGCGCATGCCTGAACTGCCGCTGAAATGCCCGTTCATCTCCGCGTCAGGACGACACCCGCCCGTCATTCCCGCGGGAGATTCTCCTTCGCTCACTCTTTTGCCGGGATACTCCTTGTGTCTCCGCCGCCTCAGCCCGGACTTATCGCTCGTCTACGTTCGCAGAGCGTTTTTATCATGCCACCATTTTGCGAATGTGGAGTGCGCTGGGGAGTTGTCGAATGAGGAATGCAAACAGCCAACCTAGCGCGTCCCTGCTTGAAGACACCATTGCTGCGTGCCACTCAAGATAGCGCGACTGTTTCCCCAGTGGGCGTCCGCCTTCAGCGGTTGACCCACGGCGTCACAATACGCCGTCTTCTTACCCACACCGATGGCCGCGGCACGGTCACGGAGCTGTTTGACCCACGCTGGGGCGAGTACGAGGACCCCTTGGTGTTCTGCTACACATTCACCATTCGGCCTGGCGTGGCGAAGGGCTGGAACCTTCATCGCCACCATCAGGACCGTTACGCTCTCTTACAAGGAGAAATGGAGCTCATCCTATTCGATCCCCGACCGGACAGCCCCACCTGCGGCGAGGTGTGCCGTGTCGTGCTCTCCGAACACGATTGTACAAAACCGGGCTTTTGATCAGCAGACCTCAGCTGTAACTCCGCAACCCCGGAGGATACTTTATTCGCGCCTTTGCGCTGCGAAAGCGAGACGGGGGCGCCAAATGACAGCGGGCTCACAGCTCTTCGGAGTGAGAAAAACGGCTGAATACCGCTCTCATTTCACCGGACTCCGGGGCAAGTTTGAAAAAACATGCTGTGGCGTGTGACGGGGTGGCATGGGGTCACGTGTCCTACTTTTTATTCTCCTTAGTCTGCGGGCCTTCTACATTGTCGCGAGCAGCGCCTGTCGCCGGTCGACCAAGACGACTATGCCCGCTACCACGAAGGATGTGAGAGATTGGGCGACCGTCGGTGGATCCCCTCATTGAGTGCCGATCCCTACAGCTCGCGCCTTTTTCCGACTACGGAAAGTTCCGCTGAATAGAGCCCGCCCGACCCGAGGCTGAGCCTCGCCGACCACAGCCTCGCCGCCCTCACCGACGGAGAAATCGCCAGCGTGGTTGACATTTTGAGCTTCCGTCGGCCCCGCCGTTGTGAATTGTGAAGCGATAGCTCCGGCTCACGGCCGCCGCCGAAGACACGACTGCAGAGAGATTGACGCTGCCACGCCTGCAGTAATCCAAAACCGCGTCATTGACTTCCTCCATCATCAAAGAGAGCGGGTGCCATTACGACGGCACGTACCACCCTTCTAACGGAGCCAGACTGAACGCGTTTTGAACTTACCCCTCACCGGGGGTTAATCGCCTGATCGACCGCGCGGTCCCGCAAAACTCATTCGCTCCGGGAGCTCCCTGCAGCCGTGCCACGACGGTTGGCGACAGGCCAACCTTCCCCGCACCGTTGGGATTGGGGGAAAAGTGGTCTCAGTGGCAGTCGTCAGACACCGCGCGGCACAGAGCGGCGCTCGTGCTGACGCCCTATAGAGTCAGTCGCGACGAGACGGAGATCTCCCGCCCCGCCTAGCTTTGGTCGATCAAGCTTGCGGCAACGTAAGCGACGCCCGTAACGATGACCAACACAACGGCAAGCGCTATCCCGCCGACGAACAAGACTACAGAGACCATCTCGACACTCCCGCACCGCTACGTCGTCTTCACGAAGCC
>CAVUEM010000019.1:0-7773 GCA_963740475.1 uncultured Alphaproteobacteria bacterium
CAGTCGACGGGCCATGATTTATGTAACAAAAACTTACATCGCTTGTAAATGAATGCCGTTTGTCCTAGGCGGGCCCCGAGAGTATATTCCTCTCAACAGAACATATTTCCGAAAGGAGAAATAAAATGTTCCACACGATCGAAGTATTCATCGAGCTGATAGAGAGATATATCTATCCGAGGTACAATAGTTATGCTGACAATGGACGCGACTGATCGCGACATGAAAATCCAGCTCATAGGGCGCCCGGAGAAATACGCTACTATTGACCGCTTAAGCAAGGAGTTGATCTTCGCGTGAGCTGAATTTTCCTCACAACCCCCGGACAAGTCCTCTTCATCTGTGGCCCGCGATCGCCCGTGTGGCTACCGCGGGCCACAGCCTCTATTGCGTCGTGCGCTCTAATCGGCATTGCGCTGTTCCAGGAGCCGCCACGCTCACACGCTGAGAAGGAGGTGCTCGCGCTCCCAGGGGCTGATCACGCGCATGAACTCCTCGAACTCCGAGCGCTTCAGCTGCAGGTAGAGGTGGCAGAACGCCTTTCCGAGGACCTCGTGCAGGCTCGCGCTCTCCTCGAAGTCCAAGAGCGCCTCGAGCAGCCCGCGCGGCAGCTGGTGCTGGTTGCGATAGGCATTGCCGGTGACCGCGGGGCGCGGCTCGAGCTCGTTGATCATGCCGAGATAGCCGCAGGCAAGACTTCCGGCGATGGCGAGATAGGGGTTCGAGTCGGCGCCCGCGAGGCGGTTCTCGACCCGGCGCGCGCTCACGGGTGAGACGGGAACGCGTAGCCCCGCCGAGCGATTGTCCTCGCCCCATTCGACGTTGATTGGCGAGGCGCCCCCCGGCACGAGTCGCCGGTAGGAGTTGACGTAGGGCGCAAAAAGGCACATCGCGGCCGGCAGATACTGCTGCTGGCCGGCCAGGAACTGGTAGAAGCGCTTGCTGGGGTTGCCGCTCTCGGACGTGAAGATGTTCCGGCCCGTCTTGGCGTCGACGATGCTCTGGTGAATGTGCATGGCGCTGCCCGGCTCGTTCTCGAGCGGCTTGGCCATGAACGTCGCATAGCAATTGTGCCGGAAGGCCGCCTCGCGGATCGTGCGCTTGAAGAGAAACACCTGATCGGCGAGGTTGATCGGATCGCCATGGAGGAGATTGATCTCGAGCTGCGCCGCGCCGCCTTCCTGGATGATCGTGTCGATCTTCAAGTACTGGCGCTCGGCGAACTCGTAGATGTCGTTGACGATCTTGTCGTACTCGTCGACGGCGCCGAGGCTATAGGACTGTCGGCCCGCGCCCTTGCGCCCCGAGCGGCCGATCGGCGGCTCGAGCGGATAGTCCGGGTCCGGATTCGTCTTGGTGAGATAGAACTCGATCTCGGGGGCGACGACCGGCACCCAGCCTTCGTGCGCGTAAAGCTCGACTACCCTCTTCAGCACGTTGCGAGGGGCGATCTCGGCCGGCGAGCCGTTCTGCCACATCGTATCGTGGATCACCTGCGCGGTCGGGCTCGTGGCCCACGGCGCCGGCCGGATCGTACTCAGATCCGGCACCATCCTCAGATCGCTCTCGGCATAAAGAGCCTGCGAGTTCTCGTCGAAGCCGACGTAGTCGCCGGTGATCGTCTGATGGAAGATCGAGATCGGCAGATGCACGGGTTCGAGCTTGACGAATTTCTCCGCCGGCATGGTCTTCCCGCGCGCGACGCCCGCTATGTCGGGAACGGCGCAGTCCACCTCCGAGATCCGGTTCTCGCTGAGCCAGGCCCGGAGCGTCTCGGGCGTGGCGCCCACCGTATAGATAGGGCTGTCCGCGCCGCTCGCCGTCTCGCCGATTTCGGGAGTCATGATTGACACTTGGTTGATATTGGGATCGATCGAATGGTCGCACTTGAAGGCATTTCAACATCGATGCCGCTGCCCCCAGGACGCCGCTCACGGGGTGCGAGCGGCCGAGGGGCGCGAACCCGCCATCGGCGCCTCGAGTGACGCGAACGGGTGGCACGCGGTGCGGCCCTGCCGAAGGGCCGCTCATCGCACGGCTTACTGTGATCACATTATCGGACTTAGCTCAAGCCGGTCCGCCCCGATCTCAATGCAAAACTTGCGGCGTTAGCCTTAAGCGACAGCGCGGGAGCCCCTTGCGATTGCTCATTGCAGACCGCCCAGCGCTGCATCACCGATGAACCCCATACCCTGCCCGGCGTCGGCCGCGATGGCGGCGCGCAGGGCCGCTTCATCGCCGCGCCTCATGGCCTCGAGCGCGGCCTGGTGGTGGTCCTCGAGCTTGGAGGTGCCAAGACGCCCATACGCCATGCGCATGAATGGTCCGAACTGAAGCCAAATGCTTTCGACGAGGCCTCTCAGCGCGTCCGCGTCGGCCCATTGGTAGATTGTGAAATGGAACCTGTAATTGGCGCGCATGTAGCCTTCGACGTCGCCGCTGATCATGGCTGCATCGATGCAATCGTCGATGGCGGCAATCTTGGCGATGTCGGTGGCGCGCATTCGCGGTAGCGCGCGGGCGGCAAGCTCCGGCTCGAGCGTACAGCGCGCAAACAGGATCTGCCCGAACTTGGCCCGCGTCATCGCCGGCACGAGCACGCGCCGGTTGTCCTGCATTGTGAGCGCCCGCTCGGCGATCAGGCGTCGCACTGCCTCGCGAACGGGCATCGGGCTGACGCCCAGCTCGTCGGCGAGACCGCGCAGAGTGACCGCGCCGCCAGGTCGAAAACCGCCGAAGAGTATGCGCTCGCGCAGCTCGCGATAGACGGCCTCATGCGTAGTGACGCCAAGGTCCAGCGGCGCGATCGCAAGCGCCGGCTCGACCGCTCCTGCCCCAATCGCTTGAAGTCTTCTGCTCAACTCGTACTCGCTCTCGTGCCCAGCGGCTGGCCAAAACAGGATGGCTTCGAAGCCCGGCCGATTAATCTACTCCTGACAGGATCGCCTCCGACCCTGGCCGGCCCATTTGCTCCGAACTCAACGATTGGGTTGTACAATGCGGTTTTTGTGATCACAATAGAATGACGGGTAACACGCACGAGGGCGTCGGCGTACGAGTGGTCCCGGGCATGTGCCGTTTCGTGTCGATGGGAGTATGCAATGGAGATCTTCAATGATGAGGACTAGGGGAGCACACCCTGCGCTTGCGGGCGTCATCGCGATTGCGGCTCTCGTCTGCGGCCAGACGGCCGTAGCCGAGGATAAGGTCGTACGGGTCTTCAACTGGTCCGACTACATCGATGAGTCGATCCTCGAGGACTTCACCAAGGAGACGGGCATCAAGGTCGTCTACGACGTGTTCGACAGCAACGAGGTGCTCGAGACCAAGCTGCTCGCCGGCAAAACCGGCTACGACGTCGTCGTTCCGACCGGCCAGTTCCTCACTCGCCAGATCCAAGCCGGCGTGTTCCAGAAGCTCGACAAGTCCAAGCTTCCGAACCTCACCAACATGTGGCCCGAGGTTTCAAATCGCGTCGCCGTCTACGATCCCGGCAACGACTATGCGATCGACTACATGTGGGGAACTACCGGCGTCGGCTACAACGAGGCCAAGATCAAGGAGCGCATGCCCGATGCCCCTGTCGGCTCTCTCGACATGATCTTCAAGCCCGAGATCGCCGCGAAGTTCAAGGACTGCGGCATCTACGTTCTCGATTCGCCCGACGACATCCTGCCGGTGGCCCTCAACTATCTCGGCCTCGACCCGAATACGAACAAGACCGAGGACCTCGAGAAGGCGGCGAGCTCTCATGCAGAGCATCCGCCCCTACATCCAGAAGTTCCACTCGTCGGAATACATCAACGCGCTCGCCAACGGCGACGCCTGCATGGCGTTGGGCTGGTCGGGAGACATCCTCCAGGCGGCCGATCGCGCGGAAGAGGCCAAGAACGGCCATGTCATCCATTATGCGCTGCCGGCCGAGGGCACGCAGATGTGGTTCGACATGATGGCGATTCCGAAGGACGCCGAGCATATGGAGGCGGCGCACACCTTCCTCAACTACATGATGAAGCCGGAGGTCATCGCCAAGGCCTCGAACTACATCAACTACGCGAACGGCAACCTCGCCTCGCAGAAGTTCATCAACGAGGATATTTTGAAGGACACCTCGATCTACCCCGACGAGGCGACCCTGAAGAAGCTCTTCGTCAAGCTGCCTTACGATCCCAAGACCCAGCGCGTCGTGACGCGGATGTGGACCAAGATCGTGACCGGAAAATAGAGGAACCGGCGGCCGCGCTCCCTGGCGCGGCCGCTTTTGCAGCCTGAGCCCGCTCGAGTTTCAGTACGAAGGAGTAGCCATGACCGGGGCAGCAACAAGTGGAACGATGGCCGGCGCGGTGCCGGCCAGCGGCTCGAGCAACAGGCTCACGGCGCGGACACCCGCTCCACAATCGGGATTTGCGCCCTGGAAAGACCCCTCGCAGAGACCCATCGTCCGTTTCGAGAACGTCACCAAGAAATTCGGCGACTTCGTCGCCATCGACAACGTCACGCTCGACATCTACGAGCGCGAGTTCTTTGCGCTTTTGGGACCGTCGGGATGCGGCAAGACCACGCTGCTGCGCATGCTCGCCGGCTTCGAGACGCCATCCGAGGGCCGCATCGTCGTCGCCGGAAATGACATCACGGGCATTGCTCCCTACGAGCGGACCGGCATCAACATGATGTTCCAGTCCTACGCGCTCTTTCCCCACATGACGGTCGAGAGCAACGTCGGCTTCGGCCTGCGCCAGGAGAAGATGGATAAGGCCGATATCGAGGCTCGCGTGAACGAGGCGATGTCGCTGGTCGAGCTCACGAAGTTCGCCAAGCGCAAGCCGCATCAGCTTTCGGGCGGCCAGCAGCAGCGGGTCGCGCTCGCGCGCGCCATCGCCAAGAAACCGAAGCTCATGCTGCTCGACGAGCCCCTCGGCGCCCTCGACAAGAAGCTGCGCAACCAGTCTCAATTCGAGCTGATGCGCATCCAGGAGCGCACCGGCACGACCTTCGTCATCGTCACCCACGACCAGGAGGAGGCGATGACGGTCGCGAGCCGCATCGCCGTCATGGACCACGGCAAGATCGACCAGGTGGCGACGCCGGGCGAGATCTACGAGACGCCCCGCTCGCGCTACGTGGCGCAGTTCATCGGCGAGGTGAATGTCTTCGAGGGCAAGGCGGCCAACGTCGCCAACGGCATCGTCGATATCGCGTGGCCCGCGGGAAATTCCGCTTTCAAATCACAGGCCCCCGAGGGCTGCGTCAAGGATCAGCCGGTTTGGCTGGCCCTGCGGCCCGAGAAGATCCGCATCGGTCTCGACAAGCCTGCGGGTGCCGTCAACGCTATCCAAGGCAAGGTTCTCGATATCGGCTATCTCGGCTCGATCTCGCACTACCACGTGCGTGTCGCTTCCGGCCAAAAGGTGACGGCGCTGAGAGCGAACTCCGCCCACACGGTGGAGCGCACCATCAGCTGGGACGACGATGTGTGGCTCGATTGGCCTGCCGATGCCGGCATCGTCTTGACGAGCTAGGCAGGAGAGGCGGTTCGGTTCGAGGTTTGGAGGAAGCATGCGCCGCTGGCTCGTCATCGCAGTTCCCTACCTGTGGCTGCTGCTGTTCTTCCTCGTGCCGTTTTTCATCGTCTTCAAAATTTCGTTGTCGGACGTGGCGATCGCCATTCCGCCCTATGTCCCGGTCCTCGATCTCTCGCAGGGCTTCGCCGGCATAAAGGAGTTCATCTCGCAGCTCGATTTCGAGAATTATTTCTTCATCTTCAACGACCCCCTCTACACCAGCGCCTACTGGTCGAGCCTCAAGATCGCGGCGCTTTCGACCTTCCTCACCCTCCTCGTCGCCTATCCGATCGCCTACGGCATGGCGCGCGCCCCGCGCGAGTGGCAGCCGACCCTGGTGATGCTCGTCATCCTGCCGTTCTGGACCTCGTTCCTGATCCGCGTCTACGCTTGGATCGGCATTCTCAAGAAAGAGGGCTTGCTCAACCTCCTGCTCATGAGCCTAGGCGTCATCGACGAGCCGCTGACGATCCTCAACACCAACACCGCCGTCTATATCGGTATCGTCTATTCCTATCTGCCGTTCATGATCCTGCCGCTCTACGCGAGCCTGGAGAAGATCAAGCCGTCGCTGCTCGAGGCCGCCGAGGATCTCGGCTGCCCGCCATGGAAATCGTTCTGGCAGGTCACGTTCCCCCTCTCCCTTCCGGGCGTTCTTGCCGGATGCTTCCTCGTGTTCATCCCCGCCGTCGGCGAGTTCGTGATCCCGGACCTGCTCGGCGGATCGGAGACATTGATGATCGGCAAGACGCTGTGGAGCGAGTTCTTCAACAACCGCGACTGGCCGGTGTCCTCGGCGGTCGCGATCGTGCTGCTCCTCGTCCTGGTCATCCCGATCGTGCTGTTCCAGCGCAATCAGCAGAAGCAGCGGGAGGCGGGAGCATGAATACGCGCTTCTCCTGGTTCAATGTGACGTCGATCACTCTCGGCTTCGCGTTCCTCTACATTCCGATCCTGCTACTCGTCATCTACAGCTTCAACGATTCCAAGCTGGTCACCGTTTGGGGCGGCCTGTCGACGAGGTGGTACGCCGGGCTCCTCGACAACGAGGGCCTCATGAACGCGGCATGGGTGACGATCCGTGTCGCGCTTCTCTCGGCCACCGTCGCAACCATCCTCGGCACGCTCGCCGCTATCGTGATCGTACGCATGGGCCGATTTGCAGGCCGCACACTGTTCTCGGGCATGATCTTCGCGCCGCTCGTGATGCCCGAGGTGATCACCGGTCTTTCGCTTCTTCTCCTATTTGTCGCCATCAACTTCGACCGCGGGTTCTGGACGCTCACCATCGCGCACATCACGTTTGCCATGTGCTACGCCGCCGTCGTCGTTCAGGCGCGCCTCGTCGATTTCGACAAGTCGGTCGAGGAGGCGGCCATGGACCTCGGCGCGAGCCCGTTAATGACATTCTTCCAAGTGACGCTGCCGATCATCGCGCCCTCGGTCGTCTCGGCCTGGCTCCTCTCGTTCACGCTCTCGATCGACGACCTCGTCATCTCGAGCTTCACGACCGGGCCCGGCGCAACCACCTTGCCGATGAAGATCTACAGCCAGGTGCGGCTCGGCGTGACGCCGGAGATCAACGCCGTGTCGACCATCCTCATCGGCGTCGTCGCGCTCGGCGTCTTGATCGCCTCCTATTCGACCAAGGCCTCGGCGGTGCGCGAGAAGCAGGAAAAACTCGCCGTCGATGCCGGGGCGGCCTGAGCAAAGGCGCTTTCCGCGGCGCCGTTTGTGATCACATAAGAGTGTCGACGGAGGGTCTCGGAGGCCCGGTAACGCTACCGGCCAACTAATCCTGTTTCCCGATTATTTTCTGGTTCTTGCGCGTCCCGGTGAGCGCGCAAGAAACGCCTGCGAGCCCTAGCAGCATGTTGACATCGGCGATTTGTGATCACAAATTTGGGGCAAGCGCGGGCGCTCTCCCCGCACCATCAAAACTCGCGAGAAGCCCCCGAAGCGGTCCCAATGGCTGAGCCCCATATCAACTCGTATTACGCGGCGACGGCCAACGATGCGACGCGCTATCCGCGTCTCGAAGGCCGCCACAAAGCCGATGTCTGCGTCGTCGGCGGCGGGTTCTCAGGCGTAGCGACCGCGCTCACGCTCGCCGAGCGCGGCTACTCCGTCGCCCTGCTCGAGGCCAACCGCATCGGCTGGGGCGCCTCGGGACGCAACGGCGGCCAGATGATTGCCGGCATGAGCGGCGCGC
>CAVUEM010000020.1:0-176701 GCA_963740475.1 uncultured Alphaproteobacteria bacterium
ATACCAGTCTCTAAGTTAGAATCCGGCCGTGCTCAGCCAGCATCTGTGCTGGCCGAAGCGGAGCGTAGGGCAGACCGGATGCTGGCGGCAAGATCGCTTCTGGAGCCGGCGGTCGATAGCCGAGCGAGGAGTGGGGCCGGAGGGCATTGTAATGGCGCCGCCAGTTCTCGATCAGGACCTGAGCTTCCCGCAGCGTCGTGAAGATCTCGCCGTTCAGCAGCTCGTCTCGGAGCTTTGAGTTGAGGCTCTCGCAGTAGCCATTCTCCCAAGGGCTTCCCGGTTCGATGTAGAGCGTCTTGACGCTGACCCTGCCGAGCCAGTCACGAACGCTGGCCGCCACAAACTCGGGGCCGTTGTCGGAGCGAAGATGCTCGGGCGGACCATGCGTAGCGAAGAGATCGGTCAAGCACTGGAGCACGTCGTCGGACCTGAGCCGTCTCGCCACGACGATGGCAAGGCAGCGGCGCGTGAACTCGTCGAGCACGACGAGCATGCGGAAGGCGCGACCGTCTTGCGTGCGATCCTGGACGAAGTCATACGACCAGACGTGGTTGGGCCGCTGGGGTCTCAGACGAACGCACGATCCGTCGTTGAGCCACAGGCGCCCGCGTTTTGGTTGTTTGCTTGGCACTTTCAGCCCTTCCCGGCGCCAGATGCGATAGACGCGTTTGACGTTGACCCGCCAGCCTTCGGCAACGAGCATCTCGCGAATGCGCCGGTAGCCGTAGCGGCCATAGCGCGATGCCAGCCGCACGATGGCGGCCGTCAATGCCGATTCATCGTTAGGCATCTTGAGATGCCGCCTCTGCGTCGCACGCGGCTGTCCTACGACAGCGCACGCTCTACGTTCCGAGACGGCGAGATGCGAGCGCACGTGATCAACGCACGCCCGCTTCCGGGAAGGGCTTAGTATTTTCCCTCAAGGGCTTCCTTCAGGATCAGTTTGTCCAGCGTCAGCTCGGAGACAGCCTTCTTCAGGCGGTCATTCTCGCGCTCAAGATCTCTGAGACGCTTGGCCTGGTCGAGCTTGAGCCCGCCGTACTCGCGCCGCCAGCGATAGTAGCTCTGCTCCGTGATGCCGATCCCTCGGCAGATTGCGCCGATGGTCTGGCCTTGTCCGAGCCGGACTTCAGCCTCGCGCAAAAGTCCGATGATCTGCTCCGTCGTGTATCGCTTCCGTGCCATTCCCTGATCTCCTCCATCGAGGTGGAAATAGCCGGATTCGCTCAGTCAACTTGGGCTCGTTTTAGGGGAGCAGACCAGAGCTCGCGATTGTCTTCCCGCGCGTCGTCGGCTACCGAAAGGACTTGCCCGACGAGCGCATAATGGCAGAGTTCCGAGAGGATTTCCAGGCTGCTGCTCACGCCGCAGCTCGTAGGGCCATGCACTACGCTACTCGAAGGAGCATCTCTTCGGCCAGATCAAGAGAATTACCCGCCGCTGGCTGGATGAAGGCTATCTCCAGTGCACCGGCGGCACTGTCCCCGCAATGGTCACTTACAAAGAGATCGCGGAAAAGATGGCCGAGCTGATCCATCTGGCCTGCCAGCGTCGCAGCCGGCAGCAACACAAGAATGAAAGCGATGCTCGACGCCTATAACCCCCGCGGCACCACGACACACGTCAGCTTCAATACCACGAAGTCCGATCTCTGGAAAACGGCCGTCGCCAGATGCCACGTCAACTACGTCGTCTGCGACAGTGACTGGGAGGCGGAGCTTGCTCGGGCCGTCGAGAACCACCCGCGTGTGAAGGCCTACGTCAAGAACCAGGGCCTGCAATTTGAGGTGCCATACCGCGACAGCGCGATTCCCAAGAAGTACCTTGGTGAGGGTGTCGAGATTACCCCCAACACACTCAGAAACATTCGCCAGAGCACAATTGCGTTCGAGCTTGCCAAGGTCCCTTCTCTATCGGCGGCTCCGCGAGCCGAACGAGCCGCCGCCGATGCGCGATAGCCCTTAATCTCGATCACGATGTTGAGGGGGTCATCGGGTCCATGCCCGTCATCAACCTGGACGATGAAGTGCGGCAGCGCACTCGACGCGCAGATCAAAGCCGAAACCATGGAGAACCTACGGGTTCCCGGCGTCAACAATCTCGGAAGGTTCGGCCGATGGGCCTTCGCCGAGTTTCGGGACGTTTATGAGATCGAGAAAGCCTTCGGCAAGCTCGTCGATGAGGCAGTCGCAAACCACAACAAGAAGGAGGCTGCCTGATGGCCCGCAATTCCCCGAAGAAAGGTGCAAGGGAAAAGAAGGTCGAGGCACTGACCCATGCCAAGGCGCAAGCGCAACAACATTCCGACCGCCGAGCATCAGAGTCTCGCCCAGCGACAGGAGGAAATGGCCCCCGTGGGGCCCATCCGCTATGCGCGCGTCTATCCCCTTAATGCCGGCATGGAGCGGGCGCGCGACAAGGATCTCGATCCGCAGATTATCTGGAACGGCGCACGTATCCGCCTTTCCAAGGACCAAGTGCGCCAGCTTCAGGAGAAGGGCGAAATCGAAATCGGCGATGCCCAGCTCGTCTGGCGGGGCAAGGACCAGCAGGACTGGTCCGACCTCGTGGTGAACGCGCCGCCGCTTTACATCCAGGAGAGGTCCACCCCAAGGTCCATCATCGACGACCTGGTAAGGCAGCTCGAAGAAAAAGGCCGACGACGACGATACGCCCGACCTGTTCGCGGATTTCAACGGACTGACCGATCCCGAGGCACGTACCAAGTTCTACCAGCATAGCCAGCACTGGTCGAACCGCATGATCCTCGGCGACAGCCTGCAGGTGATGGCGAGCCTCGCAGAGCGCGAGCATGACAGACGGCACTACCGGCTCCCGCACGTTCACCGTCCCGGGTGGCCTCGAGGGTATGGTCGAGGTACTCAACGAGGCTCGGACGCTGCCGATCGACGGTGGGAAGTTCACCGACGCCTTCCCCGCCGCAACGACCTTCCACATCTACCGCGTCAAGCTCTGACCCTCCTCTGCGAAAACGGGAGGCCAATAGTTTTGCACTTGTAGCACAGTGACGAATAGTCGCTATCAACTCAGTACCCTCGCCGAATCACCACGCCTTATGATGGCGACAGAATTGAAATCCTCTGGGGGACACGCTCCGCGCCAGCGTTGTAGCTTCCGCTGAAGGTGGTGAGCGACCATTCCGAATGCCGACCTTGCAGCTACTCGCGGCCGCAGAGTGAGCTCGCTGGCGAGAGCGTCCGCATAGACCTGTTCCTGCACGACGGCAGCTCGAGCAAGGCTGAACCGCTCGACCACCAGTTTGCGCCCGAACACTCCAAGCTCGCGCCGACGGTCGGGAATCGTGAGCAGCGGCTCCAGCTCATTCCGAAGCCGCGCAGCTCCCACGGAAAGGCCCGCCTCGCCGACCGGAAACGGCAAGTCGCCCAGTCCGTACCAGCCTGCGTCAAGGAACTCCGCTACCGTCCGTGAGCTGCAGAGACGCCAGAACCCCAATTCCCCCTGCACAATCAGCGGCTTTCCAAATGCCATCCCGCGCAGCGCGGAGCTGCCCATGCCGAGTATCACGTCGGCCGCGGCGTAGGCTGGCCTCGGATCGTCCAAAGATCCGGTGAGAATCACTACACGCCGACCAGCTAGCGCGTTGGCCCTTTCAGCGCGCTGCAATACCTTGTTTCTGACGGAACCATCCCCGACGATGGCGAGCTCAACAGGGATGCCTTTGGCTGCAAGCTCGCCGACGGCGTCACACGCCGACAGCAAGCCCTCTAGCTTCAGTTCACTCGAAAGTCGCCCTACAACAACGACCAGCATCTTCGCCGGATCTAGGCCAAATGTGGCACGGAATGCCGACCCGTCGATGTCCGGCGAGTTTGAGACAGTGTCCACCGGCGGCTCTATTAGCGTGACCGCGGAATAGCCAGCCTCCGCTGCGAGGCGCCTAATAGCCTCGGTCCCTACAATGAGAGGCATATTCCACGGCAGGAACGGTGCCACACCCATCGACATCACGGTGCATACGGCGGGCACGCGTTGCATCAAGTGGGGACCGAGATAAAATGCCATCGCCGGCGGCCACTCGTAGCCATGCACGACATCGATCAATCTCTTTTGGACTAACCGCGCGAGGTAGCGAAGCGACAGAACGGAGAGCTGTCTGCAACCGGTGGCGAGCGGGACATGCTCGAGTCCGAGGCGGTGGACTTTTTCTACTAGCGGGCCCGGTCTGCTGACCAACACGACGTCATGCCCACGGTCGCGTACGCTAGCCGCCAGCTCAATTGCGTTGAGTTGCGACCCGCCGATAGTCCATATCGTGTGGGTAAACCAGAATCCTCACGTTGGCTCCAAACGCTGGTCCGCAACGGCGAGCCCCATTGCACGGGCAAAGTGCTCAGCGCGACATTTCCAAGAATGCTGGGCAGCGAAGTCTCGTCGCCGCCGCACTACCAGCTCGGAGGTCCGCTTCTATGGTGGCGTCAAGAACGGCGCTCACAAAGTCGGATTGACTGTCTGCAATCCGGACGAGATCGGTGTTCAGCCACCGTGTGGCGGGGAGGTCAGTGCTAACCACGGGCAGGCCTGCTGCAAGGTACTCCAACGTTTTGAGCGGGAACGAGGCGCGGTTAAAGGGCGTATCAGTGTACGGCGTGAGGCCGACGTTCATCAACCGCAGATAGGCAGGCAACTCTTCGAACGCCCGACGACCAACCCAGGCCACACGTTCCCTCCGGGTCAGTGCGCAAAGCGCCCAGGCTCCCAGGTCGGGTCATGTGGTCCCACCAGAAGCAGCGAGCAGCCTGAATCGACGACCGCTTCGAGCAAGGCAATATCGATGCGCGCGCACAACTGGCCGACCACCCCGGCGACGGGTTCGGGAAGCAAGACATCCTGGGCCGGTGAAACCGCCTCTATGTGCCGGTATGCTGCCATCTGTACGCCATTCGGAATGAGCAGGACTGTTGCCCCCATGTCCGACCAGCGCTCCACCAGCACCTGCGAAATCGCTATAACTAAGTCGGCATTCGCCAATTGTCGTCGCTCATTCTTGAGTAAAACGCGCCGGTGCACGCCCATCAACTCTGCGCCTGCTGCATAGTCATCGGTGCAGTACAGTACACGAAGCACAGCCGGTTCCCACCCGGTGAGAACATCGTCGAGCATGCAGGCAATAACTGCGGCTGGTGTCGCACGTAGCTGCCGCAGCGCCCAACGAATCTGGGCACGCACGAGGACCCCGGTGGTAGCATTAATTCCGGGTCTGCTCCGGCCTGGCAGCGCAGTGGGTGTCAGCCGCGTCAGGCCGGGCATTACCTGGCGAAGTATTGGCCAAGGCACTAAACCGACGTCCTGGCGGCGGTGACCTCCAGTGAGAATGGACACCGGCGGGTCCACCCATAGGATATTGGCGTACCTGGTTAACTCATTAGCCAAGTGGTGGTCTGACCCGGTAATGCTTGTCCATGCGCTCCCAGCGCACATGACGATAAGGGGTAGTTGGTCGCTTGGAGCGGTTCGGGCCACATCAGGATTGACCTGCGACTAGGGCAGCCGCGCCAGCACTGGAACGCCGGTAAGCTCCTCGAGCTGCTCCGGGCGGCGCACCACCGTATCGAGTAGTTCCGCGATCAAGACCAGGCCAACGGCGACCAGGATGCTGCCTACAGACGAAGCCAGCGCGATCTTCCATGGAGGGAAGGTCTGGAAACTCCGGGTCACGCGGCGGATCGATCACCTTGATGCGTTCCGGAGCCGCGAGGATGCCGGGGGCGAGCCCACCAACCGGCTTGGTATAGCGCTCGGCGTAAACCCGGTAATCCTCGCGAGCCTGTTGAACCTCCGCCTCCAGCTCCTGAAGTTGATCCGCGAGGGGGCCATAGTCGCGGATCATGCGCTGCGTGTCCGCCACGGATTTTTCGAGCTGTTCGACTTCGGTTTTGAGAGAGACGTACCGGGCCTCTGTCTCCTGCACGTTCCGTCTTCAGCGAGTTGCTGCGCGCGATGTCTGTACATTGAGCGACGCCCCGGATTGTCCAGCATCGACTTGACCTGCCGGGGCTCCTTTTCCGAAGTTACCTTGTACAATCGATTCGAGTAGGGGTGATTGCTCCCCACCGACCTTTGGACGCAGGTTCTCCAGATCGCCACCGACTGCCGCGAGCTCCTTTCTCTTCTGTTCAAGCTGCTGCAATTGGCCTTCGAGCTGTGCCACGTCTGAGCGGTACGTTGCGGGCAGCAGATGGTTAGCCTGCTCTTTGACCTGAGCGTACCTGCGCTCCGCGGCTTGGAGTTCCTCTCTGTGTAGAACCAGTACCTCCTGCATCGCATTGAGTGAATGTTGAGCGGGAAGCAGGGCCTCGAGAAACCGCCAAATCACCGCCTCGAGTTCCTTCCCGAGGCCTTCGGGTGAGTTCCCCTTAAGCTGGAACTCCAAGAAGTCGGTACCCAAGAGCTCCAGCGTGAGAGACTTTGAAAGGTCTTGCACCCAGCGCGGCAGCCTTTTTGGGATCATTTAGCGTTTCGCCGTCGGCGATGTCGCTCATCACGCTGTAGAGCACCCGATCGCTTGTCAACAGCGCCTCCAGACCGGCGACGCGGTCATGGATTCGGTCGGCGTTTCGCAAATCACGCGATAAGGGATTGTCCCGTCCGCGTTCTTGCAGCAACAGCAGCGACTTCGCGACATATGTCTTTGGTCCAAACTTAGCGTACGTGAGACCGAGGGGCAGGATGACGACGAAGGGCAGGATAAGGATCAGACGCCGCCGCCAAGCAGCCTCGATCACAAGCGACAAAGTGGACGAAAGGGATTGATTCACTGGGATCTATCCTCAAGGAGCAGGTTATATCGGCCGCTTCCGGGGTCCGCGAAGTGGGCCTCGCTGGTCCGCCACCGGTGCCGAGCGCTGCCAAGACGAGAGTTGTCCTCACTGCCCTTTCCATCTATGTGGGGCGGAACCGTAACAGGCCAAATAATGTTGAACCGCTCATCTGACCGTATCGATCGTTACTCGAAGCTGACGACCATGATGTCGCCAGGCTTTAGCAGCGTCAGCCTGGTCGGATTTGAGAGTAGAGAGGCCGGCAGGCGACTGGCGAACGATCTCGTATTTCACAGCCAGTGCTTTTTCCTTCGCGCGCTCGGAAATCACCAACGACATGGGCGGTTCCATACCAGTGAGTTTGCGGTAAGTTAGGCGTGCAGCGTCGATCTCGATGTCGAGTTGGGCAATATCGCGACCGAGCTTGATGATCTCCGTATCGATCTCGGACCGACGCTCTTGCTCCAGATTGACCCGGTCGCGCTCCAATGCTGCGAGCACTCCCTGAACTCGCGCAATGGCAACGGCGGTGTTTGTGCTGCGGTCCTCAAGATCGGAGACCCGAGAAGACTCTTCGAAAGACCGCTGTATGTTCACGACCCCCTTGGATTGCAGGTCATCGATTTTCTCCTTGTAGTCCCGGCTCCTATTTAGCTGAACTTCCACCCTTTCCGCTTGTGCGGTCAGCCCAGAAAGCTCCCTGTTGGCAATCTCTGCGGCCCGTGCGAGCGCCGCCCGTTTGGCATCGAGTGCGGTGCGTCGGCTCACCAGCGCCGACCTCTGCGCGTTGATGAGTTCCTCGGACTGCGCACTGCCGACCAGTGCCAGCAGCTTAGGCGGAATTTTGATCGTTGCGGAGTCACTCTGTTCTGCTTCAAGTCGTGCCAGTCGCTGCAAGGTTTCGCTTTTGATCGGCGACAGCCTTCTGCAACCGCACCAGCTCGGCGTCATCGTCGGGAATGCCGCTTGTTACATTGATCCCGCGGAGCGTCCCGCCGGCTAGCGCCAGCGCGTGGAGCACTGTCATGCCTGGCTGCCAGGGAATATGCCCCGGGATGGCTCACATATCCCGAGACGAACACGGGGCGATACCCGGCAATCTCGACGGTGACATAGGCTTCCCGGCCAGTGACCGAGGTCACTCGTTCGGCGAGAACTGTTTCGAGTTGCAAAGGGCTCATACCGTTGACCGCCACTCGTCCGATGACCGGAATGGAGATGGTGCCATCGGCGTCGATGCGGTAATCGCCAGTCAGGTCGGCATAGTCATGGAACTTGATCGACAAGCGTTCGGCATTTGCGACGTCTGCGCCATCCTGCGCGCCCATCGCCGGTGCAGGCGCGACAGCTTCGCTATGTTGGCGGTCCGCTGGGACAACTAACGCTGTTCGTGGTGTGGGCTGGTATCGTATCGGCGCCGGAAGCGATTTAAACGGGGTTGTCTTTGTGGCGGGAATGTCTTCACCGGCAACTGGCAATCCAGTCCCAACATTGACACCAGCAGAACTATCGCGACCCGTTTCGCGGGACGGTTCCGCATACTTGAGTCTCAATGTTTAAGCGGCAAGCCATTGTCGCGCCTTGCGAAAACAGGCAGGCTTGGTCACTGAATACGAGTACTCTAGCTTAACTATCCTTTGGGAGCGCGCAGATCGCTGAAAATCGAAATCTAGGTTCACGTCTTGAGAGACATAGCCAGTTTAAAGTTAATGCTGCCGTGGGAGAATGGATCGCAGTCGAAGCTGGAGCCTATTACACAGGCACGCCGCGAAAGGCTTTTAAGTATACGTCTGGATACAGCAAGCGGTGGTCCGAAAGCGATTGACTGCCGCCGATGCTGCTGAAATTGTTCGACCATGACCCGCTGGCAAAATTGGGGCTGCGGACGGCTTGTTGCAATCGATTGGACTGGTACTTCGCCGATGATTTCATCCTGGTTGGTTTCGGCTGAGCAAGTCATGCTTGCTGCGGCCGACAGCAAGGCGCGGGTGCTCGGCGTGCTGAGTCCGGACCGAGGATCGGGGGTCAGCACACTTTGCCGGATGGTTGCAGAGAGCTTTGCGTGTTCAGGAGTGAAGACGCTATTAGTTGATCTTACGCAGACCGTCGTCGCATCGAGGGAGGGCTGTGACTGGTGGGACTGGGTGCCCGGAAAAAACGTTGCCCAGATCGTCAAGTTGGACCCAGGCGGGTACGAAATCCTGGCGGCCCGGCCGACTAATATTACGCGGGCGCTATTCAACAATGTCGACACGCTCCGCCAAATTTTCAACAATGAACTTTCAGAATACAAGGCAATCGTGGTCGACCTGCCGGCTGTGCTGCACCAACGAGAGGATCATATCAATCCCGTTGCCGCCGCGCGTGCCTGCGACGCGGTAATTATGATGTGTGTGACAGGGAGGACCACCAAGCAGAACGTTAATTTGACGGTGAGGGAGCTAGGCTCGGCCGGCGTTCAACTCGGCGGCACGGTCCTCAACGACTTCCATAGCCCGCCGCCTCGCACTGAGAAAGCATCAAAAGTGACCCGGTTTGCCACATCCGGCGAGACGTGTTTCCCCGCTTCTCCCATGGCCGAACCCTTGTCCGATGAGATCTGTCAGCCACAGCGTTCGTCAGAGGTTCCCAAGGCGGTTCTCACCCGTCTGAGTTGGCCAGAGAGAACACCCGCCGCAAATTCGATCTCGACCCTTAGAATATGCGACGTGGCGAAAACTGCTGCCAGCCAACCTGCGCCAGCCCCGACCACAGCCAGCGCTGCCACAGGAAGTCCGACCTGACCCCCTCCCCCCGAGGCAACCACGATCATCCCTGGCGTAGCAAGGGATGCGGCAGTCACGATAGCGCTGGTGCGTACTGCGCCAAAAAACTCCTTCCAGTTGAAGTCAAGGCGCCCCCGGATGAACCACATGACAACTATAACCTGCAGGGGGATGGTTACGAGCTGACTTGCGGCGACGGCGAATGGGCTGACAGTGGCGGCGAAGCCTATGATGCAGGCGCTTGGAGGCAGCGAGATGAGCGTCGCGCGCAGCGTATCAGCCACGCCGCCGGCCGCCACGAGGATCGGATAGCTCAACACGGCAGGAAAGAAAAAAAGACTTGCGATGGCCATGACCTGCACCATCGGAACCGCCTCAAGCCATTGCCGTCCGAGGACCACTTCGACGACGGTATGGGCTAGGAGTGCGAGGAGGCATAGGATTGGCCAGTAAATCGCCGTGAGATAGCTTAGGCCCCGAAGGTAGGCCTCCTTAAGGCTCCGGCCCTCGCGGACCTCTCGCGAAAAGGCCGAGAGGGCGACAGGGCCGATGCTCCCGAATACGAGTTTATCAGCCAGTTGGCAGATGCTCTGACTTCGGCTGAAAAGTCCAACGCTCGCCATTGGCAGGACTCGTCCCATAACAAGCGCTGGCAACATGTTATAGCCTTGATTGATGAGCGTTGTTGCGCTCGAAATACCTCCAAAGTGTAGCACAGACCGCCAATCGCCGATCAGTGGCCTAAGGACCCCGAAATCAGGACGCATAAAGATTGCGAGCGCAGCTGTCGTGGCGCTCATCGCAAGTACTCCCCAGGCGATGCTCAGGTAGCTTGCTCCGAGAGCAGCAAGACTGATCGTGACAAAGGCGCCGACCGACTGACCCACAACATTGACAATGGCGAGGCGTCCGAATTCCAGGTCGCGGCGCATGAGCGCCATTATCGTACCGGAGTAGGGGGAGGCTAAAAAGCTCGCGCCAATAATTCGAAGGTAGGGGACGAGGTTCTCGTCTTTATAGAATGCAGCAATCAGTTCTGCCGAGGCAACAATCGTCAAAAATATGACGACCGTCAGCAGCAGCGTAACGGTGAAAGCGGTGCGAATTATCTCGGGCGTCACGTTGCGGTGCTGCACGAGATAGCTCGACGCTCCGAAGTCACGGATTGCCTCAGTGATCGAAAGCGCCGCGGTGCCAAGCACTGCTAAGCCTACCTCTTTCGGCGTCAGCAGACGCGACACGATGGCGAGCGTCATAAAGTTAACGATGAAGATGACGTAACGCTCGCTCGACGATATGATTAGGGCGCCGCGGACAGAGTTACTCATCGATCGCAACCTGAATTTAGGTGGTGCTGACGTCGTCGAAGATACAAGAATTGCCGCTAGCAATTTATGCATTCTTTAGCGCATGCAATCCACCTTTAAGTCAGTTGAGACTTTTCGATCGGGTTCGTAAGCTATCATGGATCCGGTCGAAGGCACCATTTGCCATTTACTGCATGTTTAGTTTGGTCAGCTTGTAACCCATGCGAGAACAGGGGTGGCGGCACCTCTTGAGTCGCCCAGAATTCGCACGACGAGGACCCGCACGAGTCTCAACGTCCATCCTGCCCCAAAATTTGATTGAAGATAAACGCTACTTCTGTCCGGTTCTTGGCTTTGAGCCTTTTCATGATGTTGCGGACGTGGACCTTTACGGTGCTCTCGCACATGTTTAGCTCATAGGCGATAAGCTTGTTCGACTTGCCCTGTCGCAATGATTCAATCACAGCGGCTTGGCGGCCAGTAAACATGCCACCGTTGGGCAGATGCCGGCCTCTATCTAAACTCTGGGCGCGTCGCTGGCTGGCAATCAGGCCGCTGGCCGGAGCGAACGTCCCCCCGGCCTTGACTAAACGGAAAGCCTCGACTGCGACGCCCAGTGGCATGTCAGTGGATATGTAGCCGCGAGCTCCTTGCTCCAGAGCGTGCACGATCTGCATGACCTCCTCGCCATCTGAAAGAACGATCGTTGGCAATGGATTGGCCACCTGGGATAGCGCGACCATCTCCTTCTTCACTTCCTCTTCTCTTCGGCCGCCGACCGCAGACAGGACGATCAGTGCGGCGCTGACGCTTTTACTCAGGTCAAGCCACTCTTCAATTGAGGCGACTGCCACCACGTTAATGTCGGCAGCCGAAATGAGGGCGCGGGTTATACAATCGCGAAGGAACGCCCTGCGCTCTACGATGACGATTGTTGCATTATTCGACTTGCAAACCTCAGTCGCGATGACAGGCTTCTCAATCGACAGAGCTTTCTTTGAAGTTTCCTTGGAAAGAGCCCTGGCATCTTTACTCAACGTGTTTTCCATTTTGTGCTAAGCTATTCACCTTTTAGGGTTAGAGGACGATTGGTGGTAAAGTTGTGCACCTTTCGGTGGAACCAGCTTGTGGTCGATGTCGGCACTAAGCAGGTCAGCCCGCCGTTCGGATGAGTCCGGATTATTATCTTTCTACGTCACGAAATAATGCGTAGTTTCCTTATACTCACAAAGCATGCACTTTGCGCAAAAAAAGCAGTCTGCACGGTTAACGGAGTTGGTCTTGAGGCGTCCTCGTTAAAGTTAGCGTGGCACTTGAGGACTGACCTGATCCCGGAGAACTAGACTGGTTAACGCAGGAAACTTCCATTTATGATGTCCCCTGGTGCCCATGAGGAGGAGGTCTGTTGAAGCGGTCAAGGGCTACTGGCGGCAATAAACGGTGCGGGGATATCGACGACGTGGTCTTGGCCACGCCAACCCTGCAACTTAGCGTGATTACGGCTTGATGCCGTTAGCGAAGGACGGCGTCAGGCCTAAAAGGCAAGTCAGAAATCGTCATTTGACATATTCGCTCTTTACACTGGGCGGTCGAGACTGCTTAACATCCGTAGTTCCGGTTGTGGGGCGAAGTCTTGGAAATCATCGCTCTCGAGATTCCCGACGTGAAGTTGATCCGTCCCAAGCGGCTCGAGGACAGCCGGGGTTTCTTTTCCGAGGTCTACAGTCAGATCGAGTTCGCGCGGGCGGGCATCCACCTAGAATTCGTCCAAGATAATCACTCACTGTCGAGATTGGCAGGCACCGTGCGCGGTCTGCACTTTCAGAGTCCTCCCTATGCGCAGGACAAGCTTGTGCGGGTGACGAAGGGTCGCATCCTCGACGTCGCAGTCGATCTCCGACGAGAGTCTCCCACTTACGGGCGCCACGTAGCGGCCGAAATCTCTGACGATAATTGGACGCAGATTCTCGTCCCCGTTGGCTTTGCGCATGGGTTCTGCACCTTGGCGGCCGAGACGGAGGTTCTTTACAAGGTCTCCAATGTCTACTCTCCCGAAAACGATGCTGGGATCCATTGGAGCGACCCGGATATCGGCATCGAATGGCCAGTCAAGCCGGACGATGCTGAGCTGTCGGATAAGGATAGCAATCTCCCTAGACTGAAGGACATTGTCTCGCCCTTCTGATGTCGATGCACTGTGGTCTGTTCTCACGTAGAAGGCAGGGCGGTTCATGAAGGTGTTGGTCACGGGTGGCGCCGGGTTCATTGGATCAGCCGTCTGTCGGCACCTCGTCGACAAGGGATGGTTGGCGATCAATGTGGACAAACTCACCTATGCGGCCAATCTGGCTTCTCTAGCTTCCATCGATAATCGCCCCGGCTATCGCTTCGTAAAGGCAGATATTTGCGATCGAGTTGCCATGAATGCGATTATCTCCGAGGTTGAACCGGATGCGATAATCCACCTTGCGGCGGAGAGCCACGTCGATAGATCAATTACAGGTTCGGCAACGTTCATCGAGACGAACATTAGCGGAACTTACGTTTTGCTTGAGGCGGCCCGGTCCTACTGGACCAGGCTGCATGAGCCACGGAAGAGCGATTTCCGATTTCTCCATGTGTCAACGGATGAGGTTTACGGCAGCCTTGAGCCGGGTCAGTTTTTTTATGAGGACACGCGATATGATCCTCGATCTCCTTATTCCGCAAGCAAGGCCGCATCGGACCACCTGGTGAGCGCATGGCGAGAGACCTACGGTATGCCGACACTGATCACCAATTGCTCTAATAATTATGGGCCCTATCAATTTCCCGAAAAGCTAATTCCGCTGGTGGTTCTTAACGCGCTCCAGCGCAAGCGATTACCAGTTTATGGAGATGGGAAGCAGCAACGTGACTGGCTTTACGTTGAGGATCACGTGCGGGCGCTTTGTCTCGTCGTTGAGCGTGGCAAGGTAGGCGAAACCTATAACATTGGCGGACGCGCGCCCCGCCCGAATATTGAAGTGGTCGAGCTCGTTTGCGATATTTTGGACGAAATCAGGCCGGACGATGTCCCTCGACGGTGGCTCATCACTTTCGTCGATGACCGCCCGGGGCATGACAAGAGGTACGCAATTGACCCAGCGAAGATCGAGCGCGAGCTCGGGTGGCGGGCGGAGGAGACATTCGAGAGCGGCCTAACCAAAACCGTTCGCTGGTATCTCGAGAATGAGAGCTGGTGGCGTCCGCTCCGAGAGCGGATCTATAGAGGTGAGAGGCTCGGCCTCCTTAGCGAGGCGAAGCCGTGACAGACGCCGCCATTCGCGTTCTCATCATTGGCGCGCAGGGGCAAATCGCCCGGGCGACAGAAATGTCACTCCGCGAGCGGGGATTCGATGTAGTGGTGGCAGCACGCCCAAATATTGACCTTACCAACCACGACACAATTGCTCGCGCAATGATGGCAGCGCGGCCTGATGTCGTGGTCAATGCTGCCGCCTATACAGCCGTAGACCGCGCAGAGGATGAGCCAGAGGCCGCCTACTCGATCAACCGCGACGGAGCTGGCGTCGTCGCGGCAGAGGCGGCAAGATGCGGCGCCGCGGTTGTTCATTTTTCGACGGACTACGTATTTGACGGCAAGAAAGGTCGACCCTATGTCGAGACCGATCCCGTTGCCCCACTGGGTGTGTACGGCCGTTCCAAGTTTGCCGGCGAGCTTGCTGTCAGCAGCTCAAACCCACGCCATGTCATACTGCGGACGGCTTGGGTTGTGAGCCCCTTCGGCACGAATTTCGTTAGAACCATCCTGCGCCTAGGGCGCGAGCGCCATGAGTTACGAGTTGTGGACGACCAACGCGGCGCCCCGACATTTGCGACAGACATAGCTCGCGCGGTAGCCGAGATCATACCCACTGTCGCCGGTAGGTCAGCGACGAGCGCACATTTCGGAACCTTTCATTTGGCGAGCGCAGGAGAAACGTCGTGGTACGGTTTTGCCAGCGCGATCATAGCGGAGTCGGCAGCGCTGGGCGGGCCAAGTGTGCCGGTCTTGGCAATATCGACCAAAGAATACCCGACCAAGGCGTCCCGCCCAGCCTACTCAAAGCTGGAGACATCAAAGTTATCTGCGACCTATGGAATTGAGATGCCGCATTGGCGGGCAAGTCTGCGCCCCTGTCTGGAAGCGCTGATCGAACCATCGGTCAATTTAAATAGGCGGGCATCATTGGCATGAAAGGCATCATCCTTGCGGGGGGTAGCGGCACGCGCCTTTATCCACTCACCTTGGCCGTCTCGAAGCAACTCTTGCCCGTCTACGACAAGCCGATGATCTATTATCCCCTATCGGTGTTGATGCTGGCGGACATCACGGAAATTCTGCTGATTACTACGCCGGAAGATCAGGCCCTGTTCCGAAGCTTGCTTGTCGATGGCAGTCAGTTCGGAGTTCGACTATCCTACGCTGTCCAGCCACGTCCGGAAGGACTCGCCCAGGCCTTCATAATCGGCGCGGATTTCGTAGGCGAAGATAGCTGCGCGCTAATCCTCGGCGATAATATCTTTTATGGCCACGGCTTGGCCGACGCATTGGCGAGGATCAGCGGTCTTCAGACAGGTGCGACCGTATTCGCTTATGAGGTGCGCGATCCCTCGCGGTACGGGGTCATCTCTTTCGACCATCAATTCCGCGCAACAAGCATTGAGGAGAAGCCGAAAGACCCAAAGTCAAATTGGGCCGTGACGGGGCTCTACTTCTACGACAACGAGGTCTTAAGCTACGCGCGTTCGATCAAGCCCTCCGCGCGCGGGGAGCTGGAGATCACGGATGTCAATGGCTGCTACCTTGAGGCTGGCCGGCTCAATGTAGAGCGTCTCGGGCGCGGATTTGCCTGGTTCGACACTGGCACCTTCGACAGCATGCTGGAGGCCGGCGAGTTCGTGGCAATGCTCGAGCGACGCCAGGGCTTGAAAATCTGTTGCCCGGAGGAAATCGCCCTTCGTAAGGGCTACACCACCTTCGCCAAGATGCGGGCCTGGCTGCAGAAGCTCGGCAAGAGCGGCTATGCTGACTATGTCGATCGTGTCGCCGAAGGCCTTTGAATAGCGCATCTTCTTGATGCGCCGGCGAAATGCTTCGTGTGCCGTGCCTTGGCAGACACATTGCCGGCGTCGCTGACGTCAGTCACGGGGAGCGCTTCTTCAATCGCACGCCGGGTCCCTGTTTCTCATCTTGGTCGATGAAGACAATCCCGGCTTCCTCGAGCGCCCGCTGGATGCGGGCCATTGTTTGCGCCGTGCCCGTCAGCTCGTCTCCCGCGGCTTCAATACGCTTAAGGGTGGCAAGGCCTATCCGAGACCGCTCGGCCAGTTCCTGTTGACTTAGCTTGAGCAACACTCGGGCAGCCCTGATCTGAAGGGGGTAGATCATGGCGCATGGATCAATATTGAGCTTTTCGTTGCATAAACGACTTAGTTATGATACTCATTAGCTCACTCCCTGGCTTGTGAGGTTGTCATGCGTATCCCGGACTACGAAGCTTCAGTTCCCTCAGAAGCGTCCAGATACAAGGTTTTTCGGGATCGCCTCCTCGCCGAGATCCCTGACCTCGACGAGGACACGCTCGGCGATACGCTGGAGGGAATCACCGATCTCAAGGAGATGCTAGCCGAGCTCATCCGCTCGGCACTAGACGATGAAGCCCTCGCCGGCGCCCTCTCCACACGTCTTTGCGACATGAAATCCCGCCACGAGCGGCTCGAAACGCGCGCGGCGCGCAAGCGCCAGCTTGTGCGCGCGGCGATGACGGAGGCCGAGATGAAGAGGCTGGAGGAGGCCGACTTCACCGCCTCGCTCCGCCAGGGTGCGCCTGCCCTCGAGGTTGTGGCCGAGGACAAGATCCCCGTCGCCTATTGGAAGCCGCAGCCAGCGAAGCTCGACCGCCAAGGCCTGCTCGCGGCGCTCAAGAATGGCACCGAGATCGAGGGCGCGGGGCTTTCTGCTCCAAGTGTGCAACTCAGCGTGAGGACCAAGTGATGGCGTTCACCGAACAACAGTGTCAGGCGCTCAAGGCCAAGCTCAGATATCGTCACGTGAAGACGAGAGCCAACAATGGGGCGACGATCGCCTATGTCGAGGGCTGGCATGTCATTGCCGAAGCCAACCGCATCTTTGGCTATGACGCGTGGGACCGGATCACTCTGTCGCCGCGGTGTCTGTGGAGCGAGATACAGCGCGGCCAACTCATCTGCTGCTATTCGACCAAGGTGCGTGTGACCGTCCGCGCCGGTGGAACGGTCACGGTGCGCGAGGGCATCGGCACAGGCATCGGCCGCTCTCCCTCTCCGGAAGTTGCGCACGAGATGGGCCTCAAGGCGGCCGAGACCGACGCCACCAAGCGGGCGCTGGCAACGTTCGGCAATCCATTCGGGCTGGCGCTTTACGACAAGGACCTCGCCCACGTTACGCGACGCGCCAAGCAGGCCTTGACCGCAGCCTCGCCAGGCGAAACCGAGCCAGCGGGGCTCGAGCTCAGAACCGAAGTCGGCCGCGATCAGCGCTTCAATGATCCGGATACCTTTGTCGCGGCGGCGCTCAACGCCATCGCCCGCCTGCGCACGCTCGACGCGGTCTATGCGTTCTGGGAGCAGAACCTCGCCGCGCTCCGCGCGCTACGCCAGATGACAAGCGGCCGCGACCCCGATCCCGTTGCCGCGATCATTTCGACGTTGAAGGGCAAGGCGCGCGCATTGGGCTGGCCTGCGGAAATTCCACCGAGCAGCGAGAAGGGCTCCAACGCCCCCGACGTCGCCGCGACGCGGGCGCCGTCAGCTCTGGCGTTCCCGAAAGACCAGCGGCTGCGCGACAAGGCGCATCTCGCTTTCGTCGCCAGCCAACCGTGTCTCGTTTGCGGGCACCGGCCCTCGCACGCCCATCATCTGCGTTTTGCGCAACCGCGCGCCATGGGCCTCAAGGTGTCCGATGAGTTCGCCGTGCCGCTCTGCAATGGCCATCACGACGAACTCCACAGAGTCGGCGACGAACGCGCCTGGTGGGCCCGGCACGGCATCATCGAGCCGTTGAAGATGGCGGCGCGCTTTTGGGCGGCGTCGCGCCGCGAGGTGAGAGAAGATGAGGCGCCCCTCGCGGACGCATCGCTTAACGCCGGTACCCATCCTGCCGTTGGCAACGTGCGCGCGCCATTTACCCGGCCGGATGTGAGCTCGCCCACGGGTCAGGGACCTGCTGAGACTGAGGCGCGGGAAAAAGAGAATTCGTGCGCCCGCGGAGAAAAAACGGGGCGATGTCGGAGTGAAAGAGGGGCGAGTTAGGGGAGAGGCGCGCTTCCGGCTGCGAGATCCTCGGCGGCGAGGACCTCGCCCACGTCGCGCCACGCGACCGGCGGCGTAGCGAGCCGGCGCCGAACGACCCCGCTTCGCCTAGTCGTTCGAGGCAATGGCGGCAATAACGCCACCCGTGACGGCGAGTCCGGCCAATATGCAAAACCATTCACGGTTCGCGCAAAACTCGGAGATGCCGCCCACCCTGCTATTGTAGGCGGCTTCCGCTCGGGCGTGGGCGTCATCTGCAACTGTGAGAGCTGGGTGAGCGCATCCAGCCAGTGTTGACAAGACCGCAACAGTGCCGATCAGTCTTCGAGAGACCCTTGCGAACATCGCGTTGCTCCAAACGAATCAATGTGAGGTTCATACGCCACGCTGGACGAGTTGAGCGAATAGCGCATCGGGTTAGTCACGGCGCTTGGGGATTGCACTTTCAGCGTGGCGGAGGCGCAACACGCGCTTTTCGGGTGGAGTGGCGAAAGGGACGTTGGCTCGGCTGAGCGCTCTCGGAGCGCCTACAAGAGTGCCTATCCTCAGTGTCTCGCATTGCGCAGAGACATGCAGGGTGACGCACGGAGCACCGCGCCGCCTATCGCCATCCTCGGAGGTTATGGCACCGGATGGTCCCGCGGATCAGTTCAGGATCAGGGATCTTGGCGTGCCGATTTGTGGGATCGCCTCCCGGCGGCGCTTCTACTGGGATTGGGTTTTCATACTTTGCGAGTAAGTCTGCGCGGCAGGTCCGCGCCGCTCCGTCCAGCGAGCCACTCAATTATATTTCAAGAGATGAAATGTTCGAGATGATTTTCATTTCCCTCGGAGCGCCGTGGGCTGAGGGGCAAACCGCATTGAAGCCGGCAGACGAGGTTCGAGGGGCGCGCCGAGCCGTGCCGATTGACACATTCGTAAATGTGAAAAATAGTGAACCTGTTTCAGGAATGCGTACCCATGACGGCCGTTGCCGACACCGGTCCCGCGGTTCCCCACCCCGACAGTCGTCGGCTGTTTTTGGTCGGCATGACGGCGCCGGGAGCGCTTGCCACCGTCGGGCTCGTGCTGTTCCCGCTGGGGATCGTTCTGCTGCTCGGTTTTCGCGGCAATGATGGTTCGCTCTTGGGAGCGGGCTTCACGCTCGAGAACTTCGCGGCCGCCCTCGCCGACCCGCTCTACGCCATGGTCATGCTCCGCTCGCTCGCGATTGCGGGGCTCGTGACGCTTGCGACCGTCGTTACAGCCTATCCTGTCGCGTACTATCTCGCGTTTCATGCCGGCCCGCGCCGCGCGCTCCTCTTGTTCCTCGTGACGCTGCCGTTCTGGACCAGCTATCTGCTCCGCGTGTTCGCGTGGAAGATTGTGCTGGCCTTTAACGGCGTCTTGAACTCGGCCCTGCTGACCACCGGGATCACGACCGAGCCGATCTTGGCCTTTCTCAACACGCCGGCGGCCGTGGTGGTGACACTGGCGCACGCATATGCCGTGTTCGCGATCCTGCCGATCTACGTCGCACTGCAGACCATTCCGCGCTCCCTGCTGGAAGCTGCCGCGGATCTCGGCGCACATCCCTTCGCCGTCTTTCGCAAGGTCATCCTGCCGATGTCGATGCCGGGGGTGCTCGGGGCCGCGCTCGTCGTCTTCGTCACGACGGTTGGCGACTACGTGACCCCCTCCCTCGTCGGCGGGCCGTCGAGCATCATGATCGGATCGATCATCCAGGCGCAATTCGGCAAGGCGAACGACTGGCAGTTCGGCTGTGCCCTTTCGGTCGTCGTCATGCTGGTGATCCTCGCCGTCGTGGTCGCCGTGCGCCTGGGTGACAAGCGCTTCGGGAGCCGAACATGAGAAGCACGCAAGCCCACGGCCGAGCGGCATGGCTCGAGGCCTATATCGTGGCCTACATTGTTTTCCTCTACTTGCCGATGGCGCTCATTCCGCTGTTCTCGTTCAACGATTCGATCCAGGCCGCTTTCCCGCTCAAGGGTTTTACCCTTGCCTGGTATCAGAGCCTCCTCGGCAACGAGACTTTGCATCGCGCTCTGAAGACGAGCCTCGTCGTCGGGCTCACTGCGGCGCTCCTCGCTACGACCGCCGGCGTGACAATCGCTTATATGGAGGTCACGGGGCGCGACCGCGTCTCTGTCGCCATTTCCGCGCTTTCGAGGCTGCCGATCCTCATCCCCGGCGTGATCGTCGGCATCGCACTGCTCATTCTCGTCAACCTCGCCGGGCTCGGCCCCTCCCGCATTTCGATCGCGCTCGGCCATACGCTAGTGGCCCTGCCGGTAGCAGTCGTCGTCCTGCGCGCGCGGTTCTCGGCGTTGCCCCGCAGTTTGAGCGAGGCGGCGATGGACCTCGGCGCGAGCGAATGGACGACCTTTCGCCGCGTGATGCTGCCGCTCGCCGCTCCGGCCATCGCTTCCGCGTTTCTGCTGTCGTTCCTCACCTCGTTCGACGAGTTCATCGTTGCCTTCTTTCTGGCCGGCACCGAGCCGACGCTGCCGATCTTCATCTGGAGCCAGCTCCGCTTTCCCAACACGCTCCCCGTCGTCATGGCGCTCGGGTCGGTCATCTTGGCGACCTCCATCACCATCGCGACGGCGGCCGAACTCATCCGCCGCCGCGGCGTCAGCGGCGCGATTGCCCTGCCGGTCGGGGTGACCGGCGCTCTAGCGCGACCTTAGCCCCAACAGAAAGGCCCATCCCATGCCCACATCGACGACAAAGGCTCGACTTCTGAGGACCATTGGCGTCCTCGCGCTGGTCGCTTCCTCCGTCGGAGCGCCGGCACTGGCGGCGGACAAGCTCACCTATTTCACGTGGTCGGGATACGAGCTGCCCGATTTCAACAAGAGCTTCCTCGCCGCTCACCCCGACGGCGTCGAGGCAACGGTCTACGGCGACGACGAAGAAGCCTTCGCCAAGCTCAAGGCGGGGTTCCACCCTGACATAGCGCACCCCTGCTACGACAAGATCCCGCGCTGGAACAAAGAGGGCTTGCTGCAGCCCATCGACACTAAGCGGCTGAAGAACTGGGACAACGTCTTCCCCGTTTTCAAGAACCTGCCGGCCATTCAGGCCGGCGAGGGCAAGGTGTGGATGGTGCCGTGGGACTGGGCCAATACTTCGATTACGTACCGCAGCGACCTCATCAAGGATCCGGAGCCGAGCTGGAACCTCCTCTGGGACAAGAAGTACGGCGGCCGCATGGCGACGCTCGACGCCGTGCACGATACGCCCGTCGTCGCGGCCCTCGTGGCGGGCGTCAACCCGTTCGACTTGAGCACGGCGGACTTGGAGAAGGTCGCGGCCAAGCTGCGCGAGCAGAGACCGCTCATGCGCAGCTACACGACCGACGTGACATCTATCCAGCAGGCGCTCGCGAGCGGCGAATTGATTGCGGCAATGACCTGGAACGACACGGCCATGGCGCTCAAGAAGCAAGGCGTCGCCGTCGAGTTCATGAAGCCGAAGGAGGGCATGCTCACGTGGAGCTGCGGCTTCGTGTTGCTGAAGGACGCCAAGAACGTGGACCTCGCCTATGACTTCATCAACAGCCGCATGGAACCCGCGTCCAGCAAGGAACTGATCTCGCAGTACGGCTACGGCACCGCGAATAGTGCCGCTTTCAGCCTGGTGCCGAAGGAGGAGCTGGATCGTCTCGAGCTGCCCTCCGATCCCGAAGTCGCCTTGAAGAGCACTATTTTCCTGGAACCGTTGAAGCAGGCCGACGACCTTGCCAAGCTGTTCGAAAAAGTGAAGGCCGGCGGCTGAGCAGCAAGCGTTGGCCGCGCCGGCGTGCGCCCGGCGCGGCTCCCTCTGAAAGGTACAGACTGTGATACCCGATGATCTGAGCGCTACTCTCGACGAGAGTGCGGAGACGGCGGCGCCGGAAGCTTCGGAAGCGGATGTGCGTGTCGGTCGCCGCATTCGTGCTCTGCGGCTCGAGCGCAACCTCGCTCTCGCAGAGGTAGCGCAGCGAGCCGGTATATCCGTCGGAGCCCTGAGTCAGATCGAGCGCGGACTTACCTCGCTCAGGGTGCGGGTGCTGTGGCCGCTCGCGGGTGCGCTCGGGATTGAGCCGCACAGCCTGTTCGCGGACGGAGCCGACGCGGCGAGCGACCTCTATGTCGTGCGCTCGTCCGACCGCCGCGAGATCCCAGTCCGCTCCGAGGGAATACGCAAGGAGCTGTTGTCCCCGCCGGGCGCAGTCCTCACCGGTCTTTTGGTCTACATTGAGCCTAACGGGGGCACACAGGCCGCCTACGCCCATGTCGGCCACGAGTTCGGCCTCGTGCGCACGGGCGAGGTGGAGCTCTCCGTCGACAGCGTCGTCTATCACCTGAAGGCCGGCGACAGCTTCGCCTTCAAGAGCACGCGCAAGCACGCCTTCCGCAATCCAGGCACGGAGCGCTGCGAGATTGTCTGGATCAACACCGCGAGACCGTCCGAGGCCGGCAATGACGCCTGAGCCGCTTCTGCGTCTGGATGCGGTATCGAAAGTGTTTCCCGGCGGCACGACCGCCCTCGACCACGTCGACCTCGAGGTCGCGCAGGGCGAGTTTCTGACTCTCCTTGGCCCCTCCGGTTGCGGTAAAACGACCTGTCTCAGAGTGGTCGCCGGCTTCGAGGAGCCGACAAAGGGACGTGTGCTGCTCGACGGGCGCGACATAACCGCGCTTCGCCCCTATGACCGGCCGGTCAACACGGTGTTTCAGGATTACGCGCTCTTTCCGCACATGAACGTCGCCGAGAACGTCGGTTTTGGACTTTCGTTGCGCAACCTCGGAACAGACGCGATCCGCGGCAAGGTCGCCGGCGCCCTCGCCCTCGTGGATCTCGCCGACAAGATTGAGACTCGAAGTCTCGGCGCTCTCCGGCGGACAGCGACAACGGGTAGCTCTTGCGCGGGCCCTCATCTGCGAGCCGCGCGTGCTCTTGCTCGACGAGCCTTTGTCGGCTCTCGACGCTCACCTGCGCGAGCAGATGCAGGTGGAACTGAAAAGGCTGCAGGCCCGTCTCGGCACCACCTTCATCATGGTTACCCACGACCAGAAGGAAGCTCTCTCCATCTCCGACCGAGTCGCGGTGTTGAACCGCGGGCGCATTGAGCAGGTCGCCGCCCCGCCGGTGCTCTATGATGCACCTGCGACGCGCTTCGTCGCGACCTTCATCGGGACGATGAATGTGCTCGAGGGCCGGACGCTGGACGGGGGCACCAATACGCTACGCGTCGCCGTCGGTCCGCTCGCGGTGGAGGTGCTGGTGAACGGCGCGGGCCCTTCTCCGGGCCGGGGCACGCCGGTCGCGGTGGGCATCCGCCCCGAGGACATTCTGATCGAGCCCGCCGGCACCGCTGACGCCGCGCCGGCACGGATCGTTGCCACGGTGTTTCACGGGTCCAACCTGCGCCTCCACGCCGAGCTTACGGACGGAACGGCGCTCACGATCGATGCGCCGCGGCGCGCGGCGGCCAAGGCCTTTGCGCCCGGCGAGATGGTCCATGTCAGGGCTCGCCCCGGCGCCGCGCGGGCTCTGATTTCCGCCTGACGGCGCTCCGTCGAGCGTCGTCGACGAGATGGCCGCTGCTGCACGCCACAAGCGGGCTTTGAGCTGACCTTTCCGGTCCTTAGCTGTTCATCGGAAATTTCGCGAGATTTTGCAGGTGTCCGCGGAACCAACCCCGGACTGGCGCGTTTTTCACGGTTACGCGAGGGACACCGATGATCGCGCCGGTCGTCAGCTTTCAGCAGCATTTACCGTATCCGAGGCGGCGCGCGCTCGGCCTACCGGCAAGTCAACTCCGATCCTCTCCTGTTTCGTGGCCGCTCCTCTGAGAGCGAGGCTCGCCGCGGCGCGGCGAGCTCTTAGGGCATGGGAAAGTGCATCGTGGCGACCGATATCTAGGGACTAGGAGCACAAGAAATGAGTGAAGAGCCCGAGAGTGCGCAGGTGGAACACCTCGACGGCCGCATGCCGCCCGCGAGCGATGACAGGGTACGCGAGCGCTCCTACCCCGCGGATGGGCTTGGACGAGGCGAGCTCGTCCGCTTGCTTCACGCGCTCGAGGCGGTGCGGGAGGGCGATTTCTCGGTGCGCATGCCGAGCGATCTCGATGGCCTCGCGGGGCGCATTGCGGCTACCTTCAACGACATCGTATCGACCAACCAACGCATGGCGGGTCAGCTCGAGCGCGTGGGCCAGGTGGTCGGCAAGGAGGGGAAGACTCGCCAGCGCGTCCGTTTCGGGCCGCTGACCGGCGCCTGGCTCGACATGGAGAACTCGATCAACTCGCTGATCGACGATCTCCTGTGGCCCACCACCGAAGTGTCGCGAACGATCGAGGCGGTGGCCCAGGGTGACCTCCTCCAGACCATGCGGCTCGACGTCGACGGCCGCCCCCTGCAAGGGGAGTTCCTGCGCTCGGCGACCATCGTCAACGCCATGATCAAGCAGTTGAGCGTGTTCACGTCGGAGGTGACGCGCGTCGCGCGCGAGGTCGGCACCGACGGCAAGCTCGGCGGACAGGCGAAGGTGTCGGAAGTGACCGGCGTCTGGAAGGACCTGACGGAAAGCGTGAACTCGATGGCGTCGAACCTCACGGCGCAGGTGCGCAATATCGCCGACGTGACGATTGCGGTGGCGAACGGCGACCTTTCGAAGAAGATCACGGTCGACGTGCGCGGCGAGATTCTGCAGCTCAAGGAAGCCATCAACACGATGGTCGATCAGCTCCGTTCGTTTGCGGCGGAGGTGACGCGCGTCGCGCGCGAGGTCGGCACCGAGGGGCGCCTCGGCGGCCAGGCGGTGGTGCCCGGCGTCGCTGGCACGTGGAAGGATCTCACGGACAACGTCAACCTGCTGGCGGCGAACCTGACGACACAAGTGCGCAACATCGCCGAGGTGACGACGGCCGTCGCCCGCGGCGACCTTTCGCGCAAGATCACCGTCGATGTCCAGGGCGAGGTGCTCGAGCTCAAGAACACGATCAACACCATGGTCGATCAGCTCAACGCGTTTGCGTCCGAGGTGACGCGCGTCGCGCGCGAGGTCGGCAACGAGGGCACGCTCGGCGGCCAGGCCCAGGTTCCCGGCGTCGCCGGCACGTGGAAGGACCTCACCGACAACGTGAACTCGATGGCCTCGAACCTGACAGCTCAGGTGCGCAACATCGCCGAGGTCGCGACCGCCATCGCCGGCGGCGACCTCTCCAAGAAGATCACGGTCAACGTCAGCGGAGAGATTCTCCGCCTCAAGGAGACCATCAACACGATGGTCGACCAGCTCAACGCCTTCGCGTCGGAAGTGACGCGCGTCGCGCGCGAGGTCGGCACCGACGGGCGCCTCGGCGGACAAGCGAACGTGCGCGGCGTCGCCGGCACGTGGAAGGACCTCACCGACAGCGTCAACTCGATGGCATCGAACCTCACGACGCAGGTTCGCAACATCGCCGAAGTCTCGACCGCGATCGCCTCCGGCGACCTTTCGAAGAAGATCGACGTCGACGCGCAGGGCGAGGTGCTCGAGCTCAAGATCACCATCAACACGATGGTCGACCAGCTCAACGCGTTTGCCGGCGAGGTGACGCGCGTGGCGCGCGAGGTCGGCACCGAGGGACGGCTCGGCGGCCAGGCGAACGTGCCCGGCGTGGCCGGCACCTGGAAGGACCTCACCGACAGCGTCAACTCGATGGCGTCCAACCTCACGGCCCAAGTGCGCAACATCGCCGAGGTGACGACGGCCGTCGCCCGCGGCGACCTTTCGCGCAAGATCACGGTCGACGTGAAAGGAGAGATCCTCGAGCTCAAGAACACCATCAACACCATGGTCGATCAGCTCAACGCCTTTGCCTCGGAAGTCACGCGCGTCGCGCGCGAGGTGGGCACGGAAGGCAAGCTCGGCGGACAGGCGCAGGTGTCCGGCGTCGACGGTACCTGGAAGGACCTCACCGACAACGTGAATTTCATGGCCTCAAACCTCACCGCGCAGGTGCGCAACATCGCCGAGGTGGCGACGGCGATCGCCGGCGGCGACCTCTCTAAGAAGATCACCGTCGACGTGCGCGGCGAGATCCTATTGCTCAAGGAGACCCTCAACACGATGGTCGAGCAGCTCCGCTCCTTCGCGGCGGAAGTGACGCGCGTCGCGCGCGAGGTCGGCACCGAGGGACGCCTCGGCGGCCAGGCCGTCGTGCCCGGCGTCGGCGGCACCTGGAAGGATCTCACCGACAACGTCAACCTGCTGGCCGCGAACCTCACGACGCAAGTGCGCAACATCGCCGAGGTGACGACGGCCGTCGCCCGCGGCGACCTTTCGCGCAAGATCACGGTCGACGTGAAGGGAGAGATCCTCGAGCTCAAGAACACCATCAACACCATGGTCGATCAGCTCAACGCCTTTGCCTCCGAGGTAACGCGCGTCGCGCGCGAGGTCGGCACCGAGGGCCTCCTCGGTGGACAGGCGCAGGTGTCGGGCGTGGCCGGCACGTGGAAGGACCTGACGGACACCGTGAACGTCATGGCCGCGAACTTGACCGAGCAGGTGCGCGGCATCGTCAAGGTGGTGACCGCGGTCGCGAACGGCGACCTGAAGCAGAACCTCGCCGTGAAGTCGAAGGGCGAGGTCGCGGCGCTGGCCGAGACGATCAACAACATGACGGAAACGCTCGCGACCTTCGCCGATCAGGTGACGACGGTGGCGCGCGAGGTCGGCGTCGAGGGGCGCTTGGGCGGCCAGGCGAACGTCCCCGGCGCCGCCGGCACGTGGAAGGATCTCACCGGCAACGTGAACCTGCTCGCAGCCAACCTGACGAACCAGGTGCGGGCGATCGCCGAGGTCGCCACCGCCGTGACCAAGGGCGATCTTACGCGCTCCATTCAGGTGGACGCGCGCGGGGAGGTGGCTGAGCTCAAGGACTTCATCAACACGATGATCGACAACCTCCGCCTCACCACCGAGCACAACACCGAGCAGGACTGGCTCAAGACCAACCTCGCGCGCTTCACGAGCATGCTGCAGGGCCAGCGCGACCTGGCGACGGTCGGCAAGAAGCTCTTGTCGGAGCTCGTTCCCCTCGTCAACGCCCATCAGGGGCTCATCTATCAGATGGAGGCGGATGACATTCCGCATCTGCGGTTGCTCGCGAGCTACGCCGACGACAACGAGGGCGGCCATCCGCAGCGGGTCCCGCTCGGCGCGAGCTTCATCGGCCAGTGCGCCATCGACAAGCGGCGCATCTATGTTCGCGACATTCCCGAGGACAGCGTCCCCGTCAATTCTGTTCTGTTCCGCGCGCTGCCCAAGAGCCTGGTCATTTTCCCGGTGATGTTCGAGGACGAGATCAAGGCGGTGATCGCGCTCGCTTCCCTTTATGACTTCGAGCCGGCGCATCTCACCTTCCTCGAGCAGCTGACCTCCAGCATCGGCATCGTGTTCAACAGCATCGAAGCGACGATGCAGACCGAAGGCCTTCTCAAACAATCGCAGCAGCTCGCGATCGAGCTGCAGTCGCAGCAAAAGGAGCTCCAGCAGACGAACGAGCAGCTCGCGCAGAAGGCGCAGCAGCTCGCCGAGCGCAACGTCGAGGTGGAGCGCAAGAACCAGGAGATCGAGCAGGCGCGCGGCGCGCTCGAGGAGAAAGCGGCCGAGCTGGCGCTCACCTCTCGCTACAAATCGGAATTCCTCGCCAACATGTCGCACGAGCTGCGCACGCCGCTGAACAGCATCCTGAT
The DNA here is from genome assembly GCA_963740475.1 of uncultured Alphaproteobacteria bacterium. GTDB lineage: Bacteria > Pseudomonadota > Alphaproteobacteria > Rhizobiales > Hyphomicrobiaceae > Hyphomicrobium_C. The sequence continues at coordinate 27,924 of CAVUEM010000020.1, forward strand.
CCTCGGCCAGCAACTCAGCGACAACGCCGACCGGAACCTCACGGACAAGCAGGTCGAGTTCGCGCGCACGATCCACGGCGCGGGAACCGATCTCTTGAACCTCATTAGCGATATTCTCGACCTCTCCAAGATCGAGTCCGGCACGGTCACGGTCGACGTCGAGGAGATTTCCATCACGGGCCTCATCGAGACGGTGGCGCGCCCGTTCCGCCACGAGGCCGAGCGCCGCCATCTGTCGTTCGACGTGAGCGTGGACCCGGCCCTCAGTCGCAGCATCTTCACGGACTCGAAGCGCTTGCAGCAGGTGTTGAAGAACCTGCTCTCCAACGCCTTCAAGTTCACGGACTACGGCAGCATCGGCCTCGCGGTCTGGTCGGCCCGGGCCGGGTGGAGCGCCGATCACAGGTCGCTCGCGAATGCGCAGGAGATCGTGGCCTTCGAGGTGAAAGACTCCGGCATCGGCATTGCCCCCGAGAAGCAGAAGCTCATCTTCGAAGCGTTCCAGCAGGCGGATGCCGGCACCAGCCGCAAGTATGGCGGAACGGGATTGGGCCTCGCCATCAGCCGCGAACTCGCGACGCTACTCGGCGGCGAGATCCAGCTCAGGAGCACGCCGGGCGAGGGGAGCATCTTCACGCTCTACCTGCCGATCGACTACGCCGATTCGGCGGCCGGACAGAGCGCCGCGACGCGGGGCTCATCGCGAGTCGCGACCGCCCCCCAATACCTGGTCGCGGAGCGGCCCCCCGAGCGGGTCGTCGACGATCGCGACACGATAAGCGTGGGCGACCTCGTGCTGCTCATCGTCGAGGACGATGTGCACTACGCGAGGCTCATCGTCGATGTCGCCCACGAGCAGGGATTCAAGGTGCTCGTTGCGGCCCGGGGGCTCGACGCACTCGCCCTCGCGAACGATTACAATCCGACGGCGGTGTCTCTCGACGTCTTTCTCCCGGACATGCTCGGGTGGGCGGTCCTCAGCAGCCTCAAGCAGAACCCTGCAACGCGCCACATTCCCGTGCAGCTCGTCACCATCGACGAGAACCGCCAGCACGGTCTTGCCCGCGGGGCCTTCTCCTTCGTGCCGAAGCCGACAAGCCCCGATGGGCTCAAGGACGCCATCGGCAGGATCAAGGAATTCGCCAAGCCGCGGCGGCGCCAGCTCTTGGTCGTCGAAGACGATCCTGCGGAACGCCTCAGCATCATGGAGCTTCTGAAGCACGACGACATCGACATCGTGATGGCCGGCAGCGGCGCGGAGGCGCTCGAGCGGCTTCGCACGCAACAATGCGACTGCATCGTCCTCGATCTCAAGCTTCCCGACATGTCGGGCTTCGAGGTCATGGAGCAGATGCGCGAGGAGGAGGCGCTGGCCAATATCCCCGTCGTCGTTTTCACGGGGCGCGAGCTTTCCGCCGAGGAAGAAACGGGCTTGCGGATGTCGGCGCGAAGCATCGTCGTGAAGGGTGTCGAGTCGCCCGAGCGGCTACTCGACGAAACGTCGCTCTTTCTTCACCGGTCGATTGCAGGCCTGCCGCCCGAGAAGCGGGCGCGCCTCGAGCGGCTGCACGAGTCGGACGAGGATCTCGCGGGCAGAGCCGTGCTTCTCGTCGACGACGACGCGCGCAACATTTTCGCTCTGAGCAGCGTGCTCGAGCGGCGCGGCATGAACGTGCTCACGGCAAATACCGGAAGCGAGGCCATCGCCAAGCTCGAGCAGAGCCCCGATGTCGCCATCGTACTCATGGATATCATGATGCCGGGCATGGACGGGTACGAGACCACCCGGCAGATCCGCCTCAATCCGCTGTATCGGCGCCTGCCCATCGTCGCATTGACGGCGAAGGCCATGAAGGGCGATCGGGAGAAGTGCCTCGAAGCGGGCGCTTCCGATTATATCGCCAAGCCCGTCGATACCGGCCAGCTCATCTCCGTCTTGAAGCTTTGGGTCCATCGCTAGTCGGGGTGCGCAATGGCAAAGGATGAGCCGGTCAGCATTTTGCTTGTCGACGACACGCCTGGAAAGCTCTTGAGCTACGAGGCGATCCTGGCGGAGCTCGGCGAGAACCTCATCAAGGTCAGCTCGGCGAAGGCGGCTCTGGTGGAGCTCTTGAGGACGGAGGTCGCCGTCATCCTGACGGATGTGTGCATGCCGGATCTCGACGGCTTCGAGTTCGCAGCCATGTTGCGCCAGCATCCGCGCTACGAGCGCACCGCCGTAATCTTCATTTCGGCGGTCAATCTATCGGATCTCGACTACGTTCGCGGCTACAGCTGCGGCGCCGTGGACTACGTGGCGGTCCCGGTCGTGCCGGAGATCCTGCGAGCGAAGGTCAAGATCTTCGTCGAGCTCTTTCGCAAGACGAAGCAGCTCGAGAAGCTCAACAACGAGCTCGAGCTGCGTGTCTCGCAGCGGACGGCTGAGCTCGAGGAGTCGACGTCGCGACTGCGCGAGAGCGAGAACAGGCTGATGCTCGCGAGCCGCGCCGCGGGTTTTGGCTCCTACGAATACGACGTCGCCCAAGACCGCATGCACTGGTCGTCCCGGCTCAAGCCGTTTGCCGACGCGGGCACTCCCGAGCCGCAGTCGCTCGATGCTCTTCTCGACTTCGTTCATGAGGAGGATCGATCCGCCGTTGGCAGCTCCATGCAGTCGATTCCCGAAAATCCCGACAAGCGCCACGACATCGAGTTTCGCGCGGTCCTTGCCAATGGTCAGGAGCGATGGATTCTCAATCGCGGCCAGGTGCTTCGGGACGGCGCCAGCAAGGATTGCGCCGTTCGCGTGCTCGGCACGATGCTCGACATTACCGAGCGCAAGAATGCGGAGGCCCACCAAGGGCTGCTTCTCGCCGAGCTCGATCACAGGGTGAAGAATATTCTCGCCAACGTCGTGGCGATTGCGAGCCTGTCGAGCAAGAATGCGGTCTCGGTACGGGGTTTCGTCGACGCGCTGCAGGGCCGTATCCAGTCGATGGCGACGGCTCACGACCTCTTGCGGCGAAGCAACTGGAAGAGCGCGGACTTCCACGGGCTCGCACGCGAGTCGCTGCGCCCGTTCCAATCCAGCGAGGACAACATCCGCATCGAGGGATCGGCGGTGCGCCTCAATCCGAAGGCCGCCCAGTCCCTGGCACTCGTCCTTCATGAGCTCGCGACCAATGCGGCAAAGCACGGATCACTGTCGCATGCGTCCGGGAGCGTCACGATCTCGTGCGAGAGAGTTCCCAACGGCCGGTCCGGCAAGCTGCGCTTCGTCTGGCGCGAGAGCGGCGGGCCGCCCATCGCGCCGCCCGATTCCGAGGGGTTCGGATTGACCGCACTGCGCGCGGCCGCCTACGAAGCCACCGCCCACGCCGAGATCGCCTTCGAGCCCGGCGGTCTTGTCTATACGCTGGAAGGGCCCCTTGTCGCGCTCGAGGATGCCTCGCCCGAGGACGTATCGCCTTTTCAAGCCGGCTTGCGGATGAAGGCGGTCACCGAGCTCGGCAGCGACGGCTCCGGCAGCCGCCGCATCCTGGTGGTCGAGGACGAGCCGTTCGTCGCGATCGAGCTTCAGGCGGTGCTCGAGAGCGAGGGGCACACGGTCATCGGCCCGGCGATGAACCTCGCGAATGGGCTCGAGCTCGCGCGCGCTCAGAATTTCGAGCTCGCGCTTCTCGACATCAGTCTCGGTCAGGAGAAGAGCTTTCCGATCGCGAGCGAGCTCGCACGCAGGGCCATCCCGTTCGTATTCGTTACGGGCTACACCGACATCCACGCCGTTCCCGAAGAGCTCAAGAGCGCGGCCAGGGTTCAAAAGCCCTATCGAATCGAAGACATCCGCAAGGCGATAGAGCTCGCCACCTCCCAATTCCCGCACGGCCTGCGCGCGACGGGCTGAGCAGCGGCCGCCGATTGTTCGAGACGCATCGAAACGCTGTTTAACGGAGCCTAAGGGCGCACTCGGCGCGCGTTCATGGTCAGGGAACGAAAAGCGCGCCAGATCGTTATCCGCCCATGCTCGATATACGGGGACGCCTACTACAGGGTGCGTCAGGGAGCGACGACACCGATCTTCGATTTCGACGGGTCGAAGGGAACGGTCATGCGCCGGTCGTATGCTTTCTGCCCTGGCAAACGCCCTACCGGCTGGCCGCGCGCATGGGCGTGGTGCCGAAGGATTTCCTTGCTTGCTACGAGATGCCCGGCGCGATCGTGAGCTCGGAGCCCGATTTGTGCGTTGCGGCTCTGAAGCGCCTTGTCGAGGATGCCAAGGAGGTCACCACGCGGGCACGCATCGGCACCGCGCAGCTGCTCGTGCTAGGCTGGAGTATGGGAAGCGGCCCTGCGACCTATTTCGCGAACAGCACGAGAGCGAAACTGCGCTCAATTGCGTCCGCCGACCGCGGCGATCTTCTGCTGTGGGAGAGCCCGGTCGTGCGCGACATCAAAGAGCGCGCGATCGGCAAAGGGTACCGGCTCGAGGATTTCTCGGCGGCGAGCGGGGGCTACCACCCCGCCGAGAACCTCACGAACCTGCGTCCTGGGAGCAAGTTCGTCATCAGCCTTCGTGACGAGTTCGTTCCGCAGGCGCGCCGCCGGGGTCTCGTAAAGGCCGTTCGCCAGCATGCTCCCGGCGCAGAGATTGCCTATTACGACGGCGGCCACGTGAAAACGATCGTTGCCAGTGTTCACTAATCGGGCATCGCTCGACCTACGCCGGCACTGGCCGTAGCCGGTGGGAACTCATCGGCGTCTCTGCAGTTAGTTCACTTGCCGGGCGGTAGGCATTCAATCGGGAGTACAGCGGATGGCACGGCGATACTCGCGCAGCGCTTCGAAAGACGTCGAGCGCGCGATGCACAAGCGCAAGCGTGGCACCTTGAAGAGCGGAGGAAGCGGCAAGACCGTGAAGATCCGCAAGCAAGCGATTGCCATCGGTCTCTCCGAGGCGCGCAAGAAGGGAAAGAAGGTCCCCAAGAAGCGTTCGGGCTAACTCGGCTCATACTGCAGCGCCCACCGCTGGATTTGCCGGAGTTCAGCGCCATCCATTCAACCCGTGTGCAGGCGTTAAGTTTCGAAGATGCTTACCGGTCCCACCGTCAGGAGTGGATTTCGCGCGAGTTTTGCTCCACATCTCTCTCTCTGTAAGGCTTGAGAAGCCCTAGACACTAACGTGGAGCTCGAGACCAGCTCCCCGCTTTCGTCCTGCCGGCGGACGCGAGCTGCGGGCTGGCAACGAGCGCTCGGCTGGCTCCGACCAATCGCGGCCCTCCTCGATGACCCGAATGCTCAAATTGAAGGACCTGATCAATTCGCTCGATTGGTCGTCGACCAGCCTTGGCCCGATCTCGGCGTGGCCCCGCAGCCTAAAAACGGCCGTGGACATCGTGATCGCCTCACCCATTCCGCTCGTCATGCTTTGGGGGCAGGACGGCATCATGATCTACAACGATGCGTACTCGAAGTTCGCCGGCGGGCGCCACCCCAAGCTCCTGGGCAGCCCCGTTCTCGAGGGATGGCCGGAGGTGGCCGAGTTCAACAGACGCGTCATGGACGTGGGCCTCGCCGGAGGGACGCTTTCTTTCAAGGATCAACACCTCGTCCTCAATCGCCACGGTTTGCCCGAGGACGTTTGGATGAACCTCGACTACAGTCCGATCCCCGACGATAGCGGCGCCCCGGGTGGCGTGCTTGCGGTCGTGGTTGAGACTACGCAACGGGTTCTCGCCGAGAAATCGCAGCAAGAGAGCGAGCTGCGATTTCGGACGCTTGCGGACAATATCGCCCAGCTCGCGTGGATGGCCGACGAAACCGGCTCCATCTTCTGGTTCAACAAGCGCTGGTTCGACTACACGGGCACGACGCTCGAGGAGATGAAGGGCTGGGGCTGGCGTGCGGTTCATCATCCCGCGCATGTCGACCGGGTGGTCGAGAAGATTACCGACTGCTTTCGCACCGGCGAGGCATGGGAGGATACATTTCCGCTGCGGGGCCAGGACGGAAACTATCGCTGGTTTCTGTCGCGGGCCATGCCCATCCGAGACGAGCGAGACCGGATCATTCGCTGGCTCGGCACACACACCGACATTACTGCCCAGCTCGCCGATGCGCAGGCCAACACCTGGCTCGCCACGATCGTGAACAATTCCGCGGACGCGATTTTCTCGCTGGCGCTCGACGGCACGATCCTGTCCTGGAATCCCGGGGCGGAACGAGTGCTGGGATACTCGGCCGAGGAGGTGGTCGGAAAGTCGGAAAGAATTCTGTTTCCCGATTGGGCGGACGATGAGTTCAGGTCGAAGTATGAGCACCTGCGGCTCGGCCAATCGGTTCTCAAGGACACGGTTCGGCGCCACATGGACGGGACGCTCGTCGATGTCGCGATCAATGCGGCGCCGATGCTGGGCCCGGACAAACGCATCTTCGGCGTCTCGGCAGTCATGCGCGACATCACCGAGCGCAAGCTCTCCGAGGATCGGTTGCGGCTCGTCATGCGCGAGCTGTCTCACAGAACGAAGAATCTGCTCGCTGTCATTGTGTCGATGGTCCGCCAGACGGCTCGTACCAGCAGCGATATCGACAGCTTCCAATTGCGCCTTTCACAGCGGCTTCAGGCGCTCGCCGCCTCGCATGATCTTCTCGTCGCCGAGGACTGGGCTGGGGCGTCCCTGGAGGCGCTCGTCCAGTCTGTGCTGCGCCCGTTTGTGGAGGAGCCGGGCGGCGCCGTGAGTACCGATGGGCCGCATGCGTTCTTGAATGCGACGGCGGTCCAGAATATTGCGCTGGCGCTCCATGAGCTCGCAACCAACGCCGCAAAATATGGAGCTCTCTCGCGCCCGGGCGGTCGTGTCAGCATCTCGTGGCGCTTCGTTGCCAAGGACGGCGGTGACCAGCGGCTCAAGCTCGTCTGGTCGGAGCGCGGCGGCCCTGTGGTCGAAGCGCCAACGTCCAAGGGGTTCGGTCACGTCGTCATCGAGCGGGTCGTGGCCCAGGCGCTCAACGGCGAGGTCACATATTCATTCGCACCGGAGGGAGTGGAGTGGTCGATTGCGATCCCGACCGAGTTCGCGGCACCGCAAAGCCGGCGCCGCGGGAGTTGACGACCGGCTATCTTTTTCTCGGTGGAGTCGATTTGGAACTAGGCTCTTCGAATGAGCCCCAGCACCAGCGACACAACTAGGAACACGATCGCGACCCAAAACAGGAGACGCGCGCCCTCGATTGCCGTTCCAGCCACTCCGCCGAATCCTAGGAAGGCGGCAATGATCGCGACGACGAGAAAGACGACAGCCCAGTGCAGCAGATTGCCCATGTCCGATCTCCGATAGCCGGTGCTCTCCCCTCAATGCATGAGTGCTCTCTCGGTTCCAAGTGACGCAGCGCCCACGGCCTTGTCCCGGGAACCTTTCTGCTGCTCCGGTGTTCTCCCTGCAGCCAGCCGTCAGCGCGTGGCGATGGAAAAGAGCTTCACTCGAGGAGAGTTGCAATGCGCTACGTTCTGCTGTGGGCGTTAGGGGTTCCCATCACGGGCATCATCGTCTTGCATCTCTTCGGCGTCATCTGAGCCCAGACGCCGCGATAAATAAAGAAGAGCCGGCTCCGTTGAAGCCGGCTTTTTCATTTGAGTTCCGGAGCTCAGTGGAGTGCGCGACGCTCTGCCGCCTCGAGCGGAAGCTCGGCGGGATCGCTATCGAAGGCAAATCCCGAGAGAATTGAGGCCTGGAGCAACTCCGGATCGCGGGCAGGGCCTCGTAAAGGTCGCACTGCTCCGACCAGCGCAGAAGCATTTCATAGAGCGTGAGCTCGTAGCGCTTGAGGGCGAGAAGGGCCGCGGCGCAAGCTTCGGTCCCACCTCCCTCAGTCCCTTCGGCGGCCGCCTCCCACGCCTCGCGTAACAGTGCCGTCGCGGCCCAAGCCGCCTCGCCCTGCGGCTCCTTATAGAGAACGCGAAACATGGTCTCGAGCCGTTCGAGTTGGCGCTGTGACTGCGCCGCGATCTCGATCAGCACCTCGGTCAAGCGGCTATCGAGAGCCGGCGTGCAAAGCGCAGGTACGGACATGAAGAGCTGCCGCTCCGTATCGTAGATATGACGGAGCGTGCGTAGATAGGCTTGCTCGAACGTGCGCATCTCGATTGTCCCAATCTCATTTGCCAATGCAGCGGCTTCTACGCGCGCACCCAATAAACGCCGATGCCGGTGAGTTGGTTTGATGTCCGAGCAACGGCCCGCAGGGAGAGGCGTCAAAGAAGCGCCCTCGCGCCGGAACTCGAGCCAAGCGGTGCGCGTTGTCGCCGGTGAGCTGCCGCCATTAGCGGCGGAAACGATGCCTGAGGGCAATTCATGAAGACCGTTCATCAGATCTACGACGACTACGAGACGGCGGCGGCCGTCGTGCGCGATCTCGAAGCAGCCGGTTTCACCGGCAACGAAGTGACGCTGCTAAGCGACTTCGACGCGTTCAACGGCGCCGAGCTCGGAGCGAAATCTGGCGCCATTTTGGGAGGCGGCGCAGGCTTGCTTGCCGCCCTCGGCGCCGTCGCCATCCCCGGGGTTGGGCCCCTTGTGGCCGCGGGCTGGGTGTTGCCGCTGCTCGCCGGGTCTGCGGTCGGCGCCCTTGCCGGCAGTATCGTCGGAGCCCTGATCGATAACGGCGTCCCCCAACCGAAAGCGCACGACTACGCCGAGACACTGCGTCGCGGCGGCGCGCTCGTCATCGCCCGCGTGGCGAACAAGCGCGCAGAGGCCGTTCGCGCCGTGCTCAAATCTCATGGCCCGGCCGAGGGAGCAAGGGGCTGCGTCCGAGGTTGGAAGCGGCTCGAAGAGCACGCGCGATAAGACCCGAATTCTATGCTCAGGCTGTCTCGCGGGCTGCGCGACGAGGCGAATTCTCTGCGTCCTCGCGCCGCTTCTCGAACTCGCGCTGGTGGCGGTCGATCTCTTCATCGGCGGAGTCTTCCATGTCGACCATCTCGTTTCTCGCCGACTTGATCGCGCAGATCAGCTCGTCGAGCTTGAGATGAATGGCCTTGGCATCGCAATTCTGCGTGCTTTGGATGAGGAAGACCATGAGAAAGGTCACGATCGTCGTCGCCGTATTGATGACGAGCTGCCAGGTGTCGGAATAGCCAAAAACCGGCCCGCTCACCAGCCACGCGATGACCACCAACGACGCGGCCAAGAACGCCCATGGCGATCCGACGATATCGGCGACATAGCGGGCGAAAACGACGAAGTGCGCGCGCATGGGTGGTCCTACCTTAGAGGAGACCCTAGATTAACGCGGCCGGAGCCCCCAAGTTCCGGGAGACCCGCTGCCTTGGAACCACGCCTGCGCCTGGGAATTGAGGAGCAACGGTTCTCGACAGGGCGCCACCACATGACCCTAAGTTCTTCGCCTTTTGCCTACGAGTTCCGCTTCTTCGGGGCGAGCCTCCTTTGCGAGCGCGCCCTGCTCCTGGCCCATGCGCGTGGCCACGATATGCAACGGAGCTCGGAGAGCTATATCCTGTCGGATCTCACGAGCGAAACAAACGTGAAGATCAGACACGATCGCCTCGAGGTGAAAGTGATGACGTCGCGTGCCGGGCCCCTGGAGGGCTGGGCGAGAGCGTTCGAAGCCGACCTGCCGGTCACCGGAGACACCTTCGCGACCGAGGCCGCGGCGAGGCTTGGCGTCGATATGACGCTCGAAAATAGTCTGGAGCTCACCGAACCGGCGATTCTCCTCCTCGCCGAGGAAGGCCTGCACCTAAGCACGGCGCGCGTCGACAAGCTGCGAACATTGTTTGATCTCGGCTCGTGTCGTGCCGAGTTCGCGGCGCTGACGATCGGATTCCATCGCGTCGATACGATCGAGATCGAATCGCCCGACCGGGACGCTGTCTTGAGGCTGCTGCGGCGGCTCGATTTTGAGGACAGGACCAACGAGAGCTACCCCGCTTTTCTCGGGCGCCACTTCGACTTGCGACGAGGCTACGCGAACGCGTTGCCCTCGTATGCCCGTGGGCAGCATGCTTGAGGACGCCGATCCGGTCCGATCGAATAACGTTCCCGCCAGTTACGTGAGCCACGGGAGGCGCGGCCATCTGCGCGAGCGGGCACGCCGCCGCTTCTCCTCCTCGCGGATCTCGACGATCTCGGCGCCGAGCAGAATGACGACGACCGTCACCCAGGCCCATACGCCCACCGCCGCCACCGATGCGAGCGGCCCGAAGTTGCGGGCGAATGTCGAGGTCCCCGCGAACTGTACCGTCACGAACCAGGACGAGATCAGCACGGCGCACGCCGCGAACATGCTGCCCCCCGAGAGGATCGGCGGCGAGGCCTGGTCCGGGCGCGGGGCCGGCCCGAACCGATAGACGGCCCCGATCATGCAACTAAGCAGTGCCCAAATCGACAGCGTTTCCAGGCTCGTCACGGCCCAATGACCAAGACCGGTCGCGTGGGCGCTGCCAGGTAGCCGATAGAGAAGCCAGGCATACGCCCCGACGATCGACGCCGCGGTCGTTGTCATGAGAAGAGTGACGCCGGTGAACTCCAGGTAGTTGCGTACCTCGCGACGGTCGAACACGACGTTGAGCGCCTCGATCAGCGCCTTCGTGGCCCAGTTGGCGCTCATCAGCGTCATGAAGAGGGCAACCGCCGCGCTCAGCCCGAGCGAGCTTGCAGGCGCGGCGGCGACCCGCTCCAGCACGCCTGCCATTAGCGTCATCGGTGCCTCGGGGAGGATGCGGGAAAGCCGCTCGGAAAGGGCGATGAGCTCGGCGGGCTCGGCAAAGAGGCCGTAGATCGATGCGACGGCCGCGGTCGCCGGCAGCAGGCCGAGGAGGATGAAGAAGGCAACGCCGCCCGGCAGGACGAAGACGCTGCGCGCCTCGATCCGTCGAAGGAGCTCGAGACCTATGTGCGCAAGATAGAAGAAGCCCTGTGGAGGGGGCCTCTCGGCGACCGGCACCAGCTCATAGATCCGCCGCGGAATGCTCGGGCGCCGCGCCGAGACGGCAAGCCCTTTCGCAACCCGGACACCTAGGACAGCTGCAGCACGCCCCAAGCCAGCGGCGGCCTTCGACCCGGTCCACGCCAGACGCGCAGCCTGACGCAGTCGCGAACTTGGCATCGCGGATGTCGCAGGATCTTCGGCGCCTCGGGAATGACCCGTCAACTGAGCCATAGACGGCGCAGCCAAGCCCAGAATGAACCTAGCGTGGCCGTCTGCGGGCGGGAAAGGGACGGGGGCTGCGGGCCAGTTTCGGGCGCGCCGCCCGCCATGGCAAATCCCGCCGCGCTGGCCGCCTGCGTTAGCCGGTCTCCGTGGGACGCGGCGGCCAAGGACATGAACGGCTCCGACACGGCAAGGACCTCCATACGCCCGACGCTATGCCTGCCAACAACGGCGCTGGCCGAAGGAAGGTTCCATGTATCGCCCCGCCGAAACATTTTGCAGTGCCGTGCATTGGGCTCCAATGGGGAGTGACAACAGGCCAATGCAAAACAACACTAGCTGGGCACGGTGGCGCGCGATCGGCGCGCGCCGCGAAATGCGCCCGGTCTGGCTCCTCGTGTCCCTTTCTCTTGCGGCGACCCTGTTGTTCTGGGACTTCGCGAGGAGGAACGAGCGGGTAGCGGCCGAGGCAGCTTTCGAGGCCCAGACCCGCAGGCTCGTGGCCGAGCTCGAGCGGAGAATGACCGTCTACGAGCAGGTGCTGAGGGCAGGAGTGGGCCTATTCCACACCCACGCCGTAGTGACGAAGGACGATTGGCGTTTCTTTGTCGATGCGCTCGAGCTCGCCAAACGCTACCCCGGTACACGCGGCGTCGGCTACGCGGTCATGGTGAGCGGAGAAGCTCTCTCGGCTCACGAGGCCGTCATGCGGCGATCTTACGGACCGCGATACCAAGTCCACCCCGCCGGGGGGCGCGATGAATATTGCGTAACGATCCTGCTCGAGCCCCACGACCTCGGAAGCGAGCGGGTCATCGGCTACGACATGCTATCTGACCCCAGCCGCAAGGCCGCTATGAATCGTGCCCGCGATAGCGGCCTCATCTCGGCCACGGGCAACGTGGCGCTGGTTCAGGAAGCGAGCAGCGGCAATCAGGCGGGGGTCCTCCTGTACGCTCCAGTCTACCGCGGTGCGGACACACCGGCGAGCGAGCAAGCGCGCAGGGCGGCTGTGATGGGGTTCGTCTACACGCCCTTGCGCATCGGTGACTTCGTCGATGGTCTGACGGCAGGCTCGCTCGGCGAGGTGCGGCGGCTCATGCGCGTTCAGCTCTTTGACAGCACGCAAGACGGCCACGCCGAGATCATGTTCGACAGCAGTCCCGGCGGCAACGGCTCCGGCGGACATTTTCACGCCGCCTCCACGTTCGATCAGAACGGCCGCCAGTGGATGTTCCGCTTCGCGTCGCTGCCGCAGTTCGAAGAGAGAATGAAGTCAGACCGTGCGCGCGGAGGTCTCGCGATCGGCCTCGCGCTGAGCCTGTTCGTCGGCGCGCTCGCGGCGTCGCTTGCCGTCCGTCATATCGATATGGCGGACGCCAATTCCCAGATGGCCCTCCTGACCAAAGAGTTGAGCCACCGGGTCAAGAACACGCTCGCGATCGTCCAGTCCATCGCCAATCGCAGTCTTTCCGACGACCGGCCCATCTCGGAGGGACGCGAGGTCTTCACCAAGCGCCTCCATGCGCTGGCGCGCGCTCACACATTTCTCTTGAACAGCGGCTGGAGCGGCGCCGACCTCGGAGAGCTTGTGATCAGCGAGCTTGCGCCGTTCGGGGCGCGCGCGATTATCCACGGTCCCGACGTCAAGCTCCAACCGCAAATCGCACAAACGTTCGCTCTCATCGTGCACGAGCTCGCGACCAACGCTATCAAGTATGGCTCTCTCTCGGGAGACGAAGGTGTGGTCATCGTGGCGTGGACGCTCGTGCGCCGCGACGGGATACCGACCCTCGTCTTCACTTGGCGCGAGACCGGGGGGCCGCCCGCGCGGGTACCCGCTCGCCGCGGCTTCGGTCACACGCTTCTGCACCAGCCCTTGGGAGCGGGATCCGCGATGAAGCCTCAGGTCGAGTTTGCCGCGAGCGGGTTCTCCTATCGCATCGAAGCGCCGCTTTCGGGGATCGCCGCGGACGACGAAATCGAATTGAAAAACCTTGCCTGATCTCCCGCAGTTCTGCAAAAAAAGGATGCCGGAAGTGCACATCGCGTGCATCTTCCGGCATCTTCGCTGAACATCGCCCGCCCGGGGAGGGGAACAGCGGACGACGCTAGCTCCCGAGAATGGCTCTTAGAGGCCGTTGCGGCGGGCGAAGTCGTCGACCTGACGCTCGGCCTCGTCCTTGGCGATGCCGTACCGCTCCTGGACCTTTCCGACCCATTGGTCGCGCTTGCCGGCGATCACGTCGAGCTCGTCGTCGGTCAGGTTGCCCCAACGCTCCTTGACCTTGCCCTTGAGCTGCTTCCAGTTTCCTTCAATGCGGTCCCAGTTCATGGGATGCTCCTTTATGTCGGTTTCTATTGCGCGTTTCTGTTTGGATGGATGACGCATCGCGCGTGGCAGCGATGCCGCGAACAGAACGCCCGCCTTGGCGTTTAGTTCCCGCTTTTCAGAAAGTTTCGCCGACCAGCGCCTGCAGTGGCCGCGTGTAGGATCAGGAGGAGCGGGAAGTCTCTCCGGCGCGGTGCGCGCCGCCGGACTGTCCGGGCTTGCGCTTGACGCTCGCGCGGCTCTCGAAGAAGAGCGCCTGGCTGACCACGGCTTTGACCATGTCCGGATCGAAGGGCTTCGTGATCAGGAACGTCGGCTCCGGCCGGTCTCCGGTCAGCAGCCGCTCCGGAAACGCCGTGATGAAGACGACCGGCACGTCGAAACCGGAAAGGATTTCGTTGACCGCATTGAGCCCGGAGCTGCCGTCCGCGAGCTGAATGTCGGCGAGAATGAGGCCGGGCCGATTGGCGTCAAAAGCGACGAGGGCTTCGCCGTGCGTGCGGGCCATTCCGGTGACGCGATGGCCCAATCGCTCCACCAACTCTCTGAGGTCCAGTGCAATCAGGGGCTCGTCCTCGATGATGAGGACGTCGCTCGCCACTTGCTCCGCGATCTCGCGCCCGATGGTCTCGACGAGCTTCGTCACCTCCTCCTTGCTCTTGCCCAGGATCGTGGCAACCTCCCCCGGCGAGAACCCTTCGACCGACATCAAGAGGAAGGCCTGGCGCGAGATCGGCGTCAGCGCGTCGAGCTTTTTTTCCGCCGGCGAGCGAGCCCCACGAGCGGCGCTGCCGCCGTCGGCAACGTTCCCGGAGCGCCACGTCCGCAAGAAGCATTGAAAGAGCGACAGGCGCGGCGACTGGTCCTGCGGGACGAGGCGCGGGTCCGCGACAATGGCCTCGAGGGTCGCGGCAACATAGGCGTCTCCGCGCGCCTGATCACCGGTCAGCGCGCGCGCAAACCTTCGCAAATAGGGGAGATGGGGGGCGATGCTATTGGATATCGACATTGACTCCACCATGTTTGCCGGATTGGATCGGGGAAAGGGATCGCTCCTCAATGTTAACCGGAACCAGGAATTGTCGCCTTTTTCTCTCGACAGGATGGGATTTTAGCCCGCGCCGGCGCCGGTTGACGGCGCACGGCGCCTCCAACGTAGGCATTGACGGCCGCATGCTCAAGGCTGAGGGATCTGATCGCTATGAACCGATCGAAGAATGACAAGAATCCGGAAGGAAGCGAAGGACAAGCCTCGTGCGCTGGGAGTGATGGAGCTCCTGCCGTCGATGCGGCAATTCAAGGCGCGCTCGGCCGCAAGCTGCGCGAAAGCTATGACGAGGTCGTGAAGGAGGAGGTCCCTCAGAAATTCCTAGAGCTGCTCGAAACGTTGAAGCAGAAGGAAAAGGGCGCAAAGGGAGGCGACACCTGAGCATGGCCGAGCCTGACTTTGAGAAAGCCCTCGTGGCCGCAATACCTCACTTGAGAGCATTCGCGCGCTCCTTCACCAACGACGCGGCGCGGGCCGACGATCTCGTGCAGGAGACCCTGGTCAAAGCCTGGAACAGCATGAACTCGTTCACGCCGGGGACCAACTTCCGCGCCTGGCTGTTCACGATCCTGCGCAACGTTTTCTTCTCGCAGCACAGGAAGCTCCGACGCGAGGTCGACGACCCTGACGAAGCCCACCAGCATTCTCTTGCCGTTCTCCCCGAGCAGTATGGCCATCTCGAGCTTGCCGATTTCAGGACCGCGCTTGCCAAGCTTCCCGCCGATCAATGCGAGGCGCTTCTGCTCGTCGGGGCCGAGGGCTTCTCGTACGAGGAGGCGGCGGAGATTTGCGGCTGCGCAGTCGGCACGATCAAGAGCCGCGTGAACCGCGCGCGCACGCGCCTGACCGAGCTTCTGGGGGTCGACGATCCCTCCGAGGTCGGTGAAAACCCGGTCGCCCCGCTGCTGACGAAGTAGCCGCACCGCCGGAATCCCAAACGTCCCCAATGGAACGGACGGCGAGCTCGCAGAGTTTAGCCGTGCCGGCTCTTGCCGATTTGCCGCGGCACGGCAACAGAGGGAACGATGCAATCTCTCCTTCACGCCGAGCGTTCATTCGAGGGATCGACAGGCCGCAGCGTGCACACCGCGGCGATTGCCGTCAGCGCCGCTATTGCTGTCGCAGCCCTCTACTTCGCCCGTGACGTTCTCATTCCGCTGACCCTCGCGGCACTTCTGAGCTTCGTGCTCGCGCCCGCCGTGACGCTCCTGCGCTCGGCTCGCGTGCCTCGCGTGGCGGCGGTCTCGGTCGTCGTGGCATTGGCCGTCGGGCTTTGTGTCGGCATCGGTGTCGTCATGAGCTCCCAGCTCGCCAAGCTCGCCGATGATCTCCCGCTCTACGAGCAAAATTTGCGCGAAAAGATCCGCGCCGTGCGCACGGCGCACAACGAGGACAGCTCTATCGAAAAGGCCTCCGCCGCGCTGCAGAAGCTCGGGCACGAGATTACCGCCGCACCCGCCGACGAGTCGACCGACGGGGTGCGATTGCCGGCGCCGATCCTGCAAAGCCCGCAGCGGGAGACGACGGTTACGCTCAAGGCGCCGGTCGAGACGCCCCTTAAATTTTTCGAGGATCTGATTGCACCCGTCCTAGGCCCGTTGACCGCCGCCGGATTGGTCCTTCTCTTCATGATCTTCATTCTTCTGCAGAGGGAGGACCTGCGCGACCGGTTCATCAAGCTTTTCGGCTCCCGCGACTTGAACCGCACCACCATCGCCATGAACGACGCCGCGAGCAGGCTCAGCCGGTATTTCGTAATTCAGGCCGCGCTCAATTCGGGTTTTGGCGTTGCCGTAGCGATTGCTCTCTCCGTGATCGGCGTTCCGAGCCCAGTCTTCTGGGGCGCGCTCGCCGCCATCATGCGCTTCGTCCCCTATATTGGCTCGATCGTCGCCGCGGCTTTCCCGATCGCGCTTGCCGCGGCAATCGATCCGGGCTGGTCGATGGCCGTCATGACGGCTCTCGTTTTCCTCATCGGCGAGCCCGTCATGGGTCATATCGTCGAGCCCCTTGCCTACGGCCGGCACACCGGGCTCTCGCCGCTGGCGATCGTCGCGTCCGCCACGTTCTGGACTTGGCTGTGGGGCCCGATCGGACTCATCCTGGCGACACCGCTTACGCTGTGCCTCGTCGTTCTCGGCCAGCACGTCGAGAGGTTCGAGTTCTTGAGCGTCCTGCTCGGGAGCGAGCCCGCGCTCACGCCGGACCAGAGGTTCTATCAGCGCTTGCTTGCCGGCGACGCCGCCGAGGTGCGGCAGCAAGCCTTGAGCCTGCTCAAGGAGCAATCGCTGGTCGACTACTATGATCGCGTGGCTCTTCCCGGCCTGCGCCTCGCGCTCCGCGACGAGCGCCACGGCCATCTCGACGAGGAACGCATCCTCGAAGTCGGCGAGGCCGTGGACGAGCTTTTCGAGACGCTCGAGGACGCGGATCTCGCCGCGCCCAAGTCGAAGCCGCGCGATGAGGATTCGGGCGCGGACGAAGATGTTGCCGAGGGGCTGGCGCGGATCGACGCAGCCGCCGCGGATAAGTCGGCGTCCGAGATCGGCTTCGCCTCCCTTCCCGCGGCCTGGACGGAAGAGGGTGCCGTTCTTGTGCTTCCGGGGCGTGGCGATCTCGATCAGGCGTCGGCAAAGATGGCCGCGCAGCTTTTGAGGAAGGCGGGCTTTGGAGCCGAGGTCCGGGGAGCCGGCGGGCTTACGGGAATCGCGACGGCCCTCGGCGATGAGGATGTCGGGCGCGCGCGCCGCATCATCATTTCCACCGTGGGCGGACTTAATCCAAGTCAGTTCCGCTTGCTCGTGCGCCGCGCCGAGCGGGCGTTGCCGGGGATCAGCATCATCATCGGCGTGTGGGCGGTCGACGACGAGAGCCTCGATCTCGCGTGGATAGGCAAGAGCTCGGGCGCAAGCGGTGTCGTCACGTCATTTGGTTCGCTCCTCGCCGACCTGTGCAAGGCAGCGCGGGTCGAGCCTCATGAGACGAGACCGGACACCAAACCCCACGCGCCGAAGGACGACAACTCTGCGCCCATGCTCGTTGTCCCGCCGGCCGCCTGAGCACGTTTCCCGTGCTCGGCGCTGTTAGGAACAAACGCAAAGTCGGGACGTTGACGCCAGTGAGTGGGTTGGCTGATCCGGAATCGATCAACCCAGTCAAGGCATGAATTTCAAGGGAGATACTCTCATGAAGTCTAAGCTGCTTACCGGCATCGCGCTGCCGGCCGTGCTTGCTCTCGGCGTCCTTTCGGCGGCCGCCCAGGAGCCTGCGCCACCCACTTCGCCTGTCGAGAAAATGCCTGCGCCCTCCGATACTATGCCCTCCGATACTATGGAGGCGCCGGCTGCTCCCGCTCCGTCGGCTGTCGACCCCGCCCCATCGACGCTCGACAAGAGCGACGCCACCAAGCTGAAAGGATCCTATCCTGCCGAGCAGACGGCTGGCGAGTGGCGCTCGACGAAGCTCGTCGGCCTCAACGTCTACAACGCGAGCAGCGAGAAGATCGGCGACATCAACGATCTCATTCTCGACGCGGACGGCAAGGTCGCCTCGGCCGTCATCGGCGTCGGCGGCTTCCTCGGAATGGGCGAGAAGCTGGTCGCGGTTCCGTTCGCCGAGCTCAAGTTCGGCCGCGACGCCAGCGGCAACATTCTCGTCACGCTGAACAGCACGAAGGAGGCGCTCGAGGCCGCGCCCGACTTCAAGTACTACACGGAAAAGCGGAGCTAACGCGACGCTCGTCGGTTGGGAAAGGGGAGCGCACTCGCGCCCCCCTTTTTATTGATTAGAGGAACTTTTGTCTTCGCCTGGTGTTTCAAGAAACAACGCAAATAGCGCCTCGGCGCCAACAAGGAGATGACCATGAACCGCCACGAATCGACGACAGCCGGATCTGCTAGCAAGACCGCCGAGAAGATGGTGGACGACGCCGTCGCCGGCCTCGAGAGCACGGCGCGCAGTGCAGCCTATCAAGTCGAAAAAGCCGCCGACGCGGTCACCCGCCAAGGCCGCGAGGCTGCGGAAGGCGTAAAGGACGTCGCCGTCAATTTCGGCGATGCGCTGGAGGAGTCGCTGCGCAACCGCCCGATGTCGACCGTCGCATTGGCCGCGGCCGCGGGCTTCGTGATCGGCGCGCTTTGGAAGAGCTAAGCTCTCCATTCTCATTCTGGTCCGTTGGTGCTGAGAGAGTGGGCTAGCCATGTTGAACTCCATATTCGATCACGCGCGGCTGACGGTCGACGCCAGCATTGCTCATTACGTCGGCCGCATGGCGGTCGCCGTCCCCGTCGCAGTCGCATTTGGATTTGCGACGGGGGCCACCTTTCTCGTCTTGTCCGAGGAGTTCGGGCCGGTCGGGGCGTGCGCGATCCTGGCCGCCGTCTATCTGGTGGTGTCATTCATCGTCGCCATGATCGTCGTCGCCTACGAGCGCAACCAGCGCATGATGCTGCGCCAGGCTGCCCAGCAGTCGGCCTTGGTGTCTGGGTTGATGACGGCCGCCCCGGTCGCCCTCGCCGGTGGAGGGCAAATCGCCCGCTCCATCGGGCTCAAGGCGCCGCTCCTCCTGGGCTCGGCGCTGCTTGTGGCTGCCTTCCTCAGCAGGGCGACAGAGGGAGACCCTCCACGATGATCATGAACGGCATGCCGGAGCCAGCGCCCGCCTCAGCCCCACTCACGGATCCTGAGCACGACTACGTGAGCCCGGCCGCGCTGGCGGCCGATGAGAGCTTGAGCCGCGAACGGCGGATCGAGCTTCTCGACCGTTGGGAATTTTCCGTCAACGCCCGCCTTGCGGCCGGCGACGAGGGCATGCCGGTCAGCGCCTCACGGGAAGGTCGGGACAGCGAGCTTGTGCGCCAGATCGGCGCTGCCCTACGCCAGCTGCAAGGGAACTGATCGCCAGCTGTTCCGCTGCCATTATCTCCCCATGCAAGTCCAAGGTATCAATGTCACCTATCGGACTTCGACCCCGCCGTGGCGCGCGCGAGCAGCCTCAGCAGGTATCCGATCCTGGACGGCAGGGGGGCATGTATCAGGTCGGCATGCTCGCGCCTCAGCCTCGCGCCGATCTCGTCGCGCACCTTGCTTTCGATCGCTGGGCGGCTATCGCCGGGGACTTTGGAGGCAGCTTCTTTCGAAGTCATCGTTGCGGGTCTCGAAGATTGCCCGGGGTGGCACGTCACGCACGCACGCTCTTGGAATACCCCGCCTGGTCGGATGGAAGTCGGCTTAAAAACCGTTGATTTTCAATAACGTATGAGGGCACCAATAGTTCCAATCGGCCGGGAACTTTTATTCGCGCGCTGAGTTTAGCGTCAGGGGGCGGCGATGCCCGAGCCGATAAAGGGAGATCTCCATGTCCTTAGCTGAAACCATTGCACCGCATCTTCCCTATTTGCGGCGGTTTGCCCGCGCCCTTACTGGCAGCCAGGAGGGCGGCGACGCCTACGTCGTCGCGGTCCTCGAGACGTTGATCGAGGACCCTTCGAGCTTTCCGTCCGGGGCACAACCCCGCGTCGGGCTCTACCGCTGCTTCCTCAAGGTGTGGAACTCGGTAGCCCTCAACAACCGTCCCACCCCCGAGGGCAAAAGCCGCGCGGACCGCAGCCTCGAAGCAATTGCGCCGAGGGCGCGCCAAGCCTTCCTTCTTGCCTCTCTCGAAGGCTTCACTACTGGTCAAACCGCCGAAGTCATGGACTGTTCCGGCGAGGAAGTGACCGACCTCATTCGCCAGGCCGGCGAGGAGATCGCCGAGCAGACCGCAACCGACATTCTCATCATCGAGGATGAGCCGCTGATCTCCATGGACCTCGAGGCGCTTGTGCAAGGTCTCGGCCACCGCGTGTCGGGTATCGCGCGCACCCATCGGGAAGCAATCGCCGAGGTGAGGAAGTCGAAGCCGGGTCTCGTGCTCGCCGACATCCAGCTGGCCGACGGCAGCTCAGGGCTCGAGGCCGTGAACGAGATTCTCCTCGGCGTGGACGTGCCCGTCATCTTCATCACGGCCTTCCCTGAACGCCTGCTCACCGGCGAGCGCCCCGAGCCGACGTTCCTCGTAACGAAGCCGTTCGAGGCGAACACCGTCCGCGCGCTGATCAGCCAGGCCCTGTTCTTCGGCACCTGCGCCCGCGTGCCGGGCGCCCCGCCCCGCGCGAAGCCCGGCGAGTCGGACGCCCCCTTCCGTTCCGCCAGGGTGCAGTAAGGCGCTGTCGGAAAATAGGACTTTCTACTCATGGACGCCGCGGAGAGAGTGCGGCGGCGGGCTGCCGAGCGCGCGCCCGCCACCAAGGCACGGAATCGAGCTGCGGCCCCGGCTGTGACGTCGTGCGAAGCCTGCCCGCTGCGGACGATCACGTCGTTTCGGCCCTTCGAGGCCGAGGAGCTTGCCTTCGTGAAATCGCTCAAGTCGGGCGAGCTTGTTGCGGATGCGGGAACGACCGTTCTGCTCGATGGCAGCAACAGCCCGCATCTGTTCACGGTCCTCTCCGGCTGGGCTGTCCGCTACAAGATGCTGGAGAATGGGCGTAGGCAGGTGCTGAATTTCGCGCTCCCGGGCGATCTCCTCGGCCTGCAGGCGTCGCTGTTCAAAGAGATGAACCACTCGGTCGACGCTCTCACCGACGTGCGTCTCTGCGTGTTTCCGCGCCAGCGCATCTGGGAGCTCTTCAAGAGCTACCCTGGCCTGGCGTTCGATCTTACCTGGCTTGCCTCACGCGAGGAATCGATCCTGGCCGGCCATCTTGCCAGCGTCGGACAGCGCTCTGCCTATGCCCGCATTGCGTATATGATCATCCATCTCTTCGATCGCGCGCGCCGATGCGGACTTGTGCGTGGGGACAAAGCGCTCTTCCCTGTCACCCAGCAGGATTTGGCTGACGCCATGGGGCTTTCAATCGTGCACACGAACAAGACGCTGAAGAAGCTCAGGGCAACCGGGTGGATCGCCTGGTCGCGCCAGGAGCTGATCATTCGTGAGGAGAAGAAGCTACGTGAGCTTGCCGAGTACGAGCCCGTTGACCGTGTGCCGCGCCCGTTCGTTTGAACGAGGCGGTCCGCTTAGAACTCGCGATTGTAGAACACGGCATAGAGGAACGCCGCCGCCACCAAGGCCAGAAGCAGCGACGTGATCAGCACGCGAAAGTTGAGCTTGCGGCCCGATGCCTGGCGCGCTTCGGTGGTCGTCAAGACTTTGGGATCTTCATGTGCCATGAGCGTCCTCCGCAGACCTTGCGCCCGGCCAACACGAGCAATGCTGCCTTCTATCGAACGCCGCGTGGCTCTCGCGGGTTCCGGCCAAACGGGACGAAGTGATCCCCGCCGCTCAGGTTGCCCGCTTCGCGGCCGGCCGTCCGCCCGTCGTCGGCTCGCCGTCGAGGATCTGCCTCACCTTTCGACCGAGATCTTGCTGCGTGTAGGGCTTGTTCAGGAGATGCACATTGGGGTCGAGCCGGCCGTGGTGGACGATGGCGTTGCGCGTGTATCCGGTCGTGAAGAGAACCGGCAGGTCCGGCATTTTGGCGGTGAGTTTATTGGCGAGATCGCGCCCGCTGATGCCACCCGGAAGGACGACGTCGGTGAATAGAAGCGCGACCCGCGCTCCCCCATTGACGACCTCGAGCGCAGCGGGGCCGTCGACAGCCTCGACCACGGTATAGCCGAGCTCCTTCAGCGCCCCGCTCGCATATTCCCGCACCGAATCGTTGTCCTCGACCACGAGGATCGTCTCTCCATTGCGCGCGCGAGACGCCGTGACGCGCGTCGCCGGTGCCGGCTGCGGCGCAGAGGCGACCTTCTCGCTCTCGGCCAGGCGGGGGAGATAGATCTTTACCGTCGTCCCTTCTCGGGGCTCGCTGTAGACGCGGATGTGCCCGCCAGACTGCTTGACGAAACCGTGCACCATCGCAAGGCCAAGCCCGGAGCCCTTTCCGGTGTCCTTGGTGGTGAAGAAGGGCTCGAAGATCCTCTTCATCACCTCTGGGCTTATGCCGGTGCCCGTGTCGGTCACGCTCAGCATGACGTATTGTCCCGCCGCCACGTCGCCGAAACGCGATGTGTAGGCCTCGTCGAGGTATGAGTTCGCGGTCTCGATGGTCAGGCTGCCGCCTTCGGGCATCGCGTCGCGCGCGTTGACGGCCAGGTTGATGATAGCGTTCTCGAGCTGATTGGCGTCGACCAGCGTCTGCCAGAGACCGCCGGCCAGGACCGTTTCGAAATTGATGCTCTCGCTCAGCGTACGCCGCAGCAATTCCGACATGCCGGCGACCAGCTTGTTGATGTCGATGCGGACCGGCTCGAGCGCCTGGCGTCGCGAGAAGGCGAGGAGGCGCTGTGTCAGTTGCGCCGCGTTCTTGGCCCCTTGCATGGCGAGCTCGACGGGACGCTTGATCTGCTCGGCAAGGGCGCTCGAGCTGCGATCGGCTGCCTGGGACAAGCGGCGCGCAATCGTATCGAGGTTCCCCATGATGATGGTGAGAAGGTTGTTGAAGTCGTGGGCGATGCCCCCCGAGAGCTGGCCTACGGCCTCGATTTTCTGCACCTGACGAAGCGTGTCTTCCGTTTCGCGACGCCGGCTGGCCTCCGCCTCGAGCTCGACGGTCCGCTGGTGCAGGAGCTCGATAAAGTGGCGGGCCGACTGCAGGATCAGAACTCCGAGGACGGCGGCCGACGCTAAGCTCACTCCGATGAGAAACAACAGCCAGCGCCTGAGACTGTCCGCTTGATGCTGACGCTCTCCGAGGAGCGTCAGCTCCGCGCGCATAAAGTCTGCAATGCGGCTTCTGATGTCGTCCATGAGCCGCTTGCCGGTGCCGGCCTTCACGAGAGCAATAGCCTCTTGGCGCCGGCCTTTCTTTGCGAGCGAGATCGTCTCCTCGATGACCTCGAGCCTCTTTTGCAGGACCGGCTCCAACTGGCTTACTTTCTCTCGCTGGCTGGGATTGTCCAACGTCTGAGTTCTGAGTTTCGCAAGGGCTGCTGGGAGAGCTGCCTCGGCCGAGACAAAGCTGTCCAGGTACACAGGATCCTCGGTGAGCAGGAACCCGCGCTGGCCAAGCTCGGCGTCCTCGGCCACTCCCAAGACGTCGCGGGCCAATTGGCGCACTTCGATCGTGTGGTCGACCCAGGTGTTGGCCTCGCCTGTCCGGACCGCCATGAGGCCGGCGGCGAGCCCAGTGAGAATGAGAAGACCAAGGCAGACGAGGAGCAGCGCGCGCAGCAGCGGCGGAAGTCCCTCCCGGCTATCAAAGCGGAGAATTTCGTTGAAACGGGCTTGGATGCCAGCTAAGGGCATGTTTTCTTTGGCCTTAATCGCGCTCTGCCTGCTCTTAGCACGCTCGAAGTGGCTGCATACGGATGTTTTCCCGTATGCTTTTTATTAGTGTGCGACTTGGAGTTCCGTGCTGCGATAGTCGGAAGTTGCACTAGGTCCGGTGCACAAGCGAGGTAGAAATTTGCTCCCTGTACAGGTTGCAGCCGCCCAAATGCCCAAAGTTCTGGTTGTCGACGACGAGCCGTTGATCGCGATGATGCTCAGCGACTGGCTTGCCGAGCAGGGCGTGGAAATCGCCGGCCCGGCTCATTCGGTCGCCCAGGCCATGTCGCTTCTCGATCAGACGAGCATCGATGCGGCGGTGCTCGATGTCTCGCTTGGTGACGAGGACTGCTATGCCGTCGCCGACGTGCTCGCCAGCAGGGGCATCCCGTTCGCTTTCGCGACCGGCCACAGCAGCGCCTCGGTCGCCGAGCGCTTCCGAGATATCGCGACAGTGACGAAGCCATTCGATTTCGAGATCGTGCGCCAGGCGGTCTGCCGCTTGCTGGGATGGCCCGCGGCTTAAGGCTCAGGACCGGGGCAGGCTCGGAACTCCTTTCACGTCTCCGCGTTCACGATCGGACGACGCGAGCGATCGGAGGATAATGCGATGAAACACTGGTTAATTCTTGGATTGAGTTTTGCCACCCTCGGAGGACTTCTTGGGGGATGTGACAGCCCAGCCAATACGGACAAGTTCATTTCCACGGCAGCGGCGGCGGGCGAATTCGAAATCGAGGCCAGCAAAGTAGCGGTGACGAAGGCGTCGATTCCCGATGTGAAGCTCTTTGCTCAGCAGATGATCACCGACCATGAGGCGGCTGCCGAGGAGTTCAAGGCGGCTGCGGTGAAGGCCGGCCGCGGTGCGCCCGCCTCGGACATTGACGAAGAGCACGCGCGCAAGGTGGAAGACCTCAAGACGGCCTCGGGGCCCGCGTTCGACAAGCTCTATGTCGAGCAGCAGGTCAAGGCCCACGAGGACGCGGTTGCGCTCTTCACCGCCTATTCGAAGAGCGCAGAGGAGGGCCCGGTCAGGAAATTTGCCGAGGAGACGCTTCCCACTCTCGAGAAGCACCTCACTCATGCGCGCGGTTTGAATGCAACGCCGACGACCTAGCGGCAAAACATTTGAAAAAAGCCGAATGCGTCGGGAACAACCGGCGCAGGCGATCGGTTAGCGATGGAACCGGTTCGTCGCGCAGTGATCAGGAGCTGACCCAATGACAGTCAAAACGATGGACGACCTCTTCGTCGACACCTTGAAGGACATCTACTACGCGGAGAAGCACATTCTCAAATCTCTGCCGGCCATGGTGAAGAACGCCAATAACGGCGACCTCAAGACTGCGCTCGAGACGCACCGCAAGGAGACCGAAGGCCAAGTCGAGCGCCTGGAGCAGGTCTTCAAGCTGATCGAGGTTCCGGCGCGCGGCAAGAAGTGCGCGGCGATCGAGGAAATCATCGACGAGGCCAAGGAGCACATGGAGGCAATCGACGACGAGAGCGTTCTCGATGCCGGAATCATCGGCTCTGCCCAAGCCGTCGAGCACTACGAGATTTGCCGTTATGGCACGCTGATCGAATGGGCCAACGATCTGGGCCACGCCGAGGCGGCGGACCTGCTCGCGAAAAACCTCGACGAGGAAAAGAACGCCGATCGGTTGCTGACCGAGATCGCGCGCGGCTCGGTCAACAGAGATGCCGAGCAGGCCGCGTAAGGCCACCGCTACAAGCCTGAAGTCTTCCCTGCGGGCGCTTTCGGGCGCCCGCGGGTCGTCCCGCGCCGGCTCCGTGGCGAGGCGCCGTGCGTCCCGCTTCCCGCGGTGGGGAGAATGCTTGCCATCGGGAGCGGTCGGACTCTCGTCCGATTTCGTCGTGCCGCGTCTCGGGATTTTGGGATCGATCTTGGGCGCGTCGCTTCGTCGGGGCATTGGTACATCTCCCGAATTCATCCAATTGCGATCCGAACTCGGCGGCCGAGGGAAATGTTCCCTCGGCTACTCGCCCTTCTTGGCCTTGCCTTTCTTCTTGGGCTTCCTCTGCCGGTTGGTGAAGCGCGCGTTGCCGAGCCCGGTCCCGATCGTCAGCGCCCCCCAACGCTCGAGCTCGCCCATGTTCGGCAGCTCGCTCAGGCCCTGAACGACGGCGTCGTTGTGAATGACGACGGCGGTTTCGTGCTTGCCGATCTCCGGAATCGCCTCCGTGATGCAATTTGCCAGATTGAAACGGCTGCTCTCCCAATTGCCCGGCAAGTTCTGGGCGCCGGTCTCGATGGAGCCGTCCTCGCGGATGAGACCGGGGCAGCCGATTCCGATCACGGGGGCAAGGCCGAGCTTGGCCTTCTCACTCTCCAGGATCAAGTCCTTCAGCATGTCGATCAGGCGGTCGACGGCCTTGTCGCGCTTGGTCTTCTCCTCGCCGTGGCGCCAAAGCTCGGACTTCCAGACGGAGGCTTTGGCAAGATCGTCCGACTTCTTGAGGTTGGTCTCGACGACCCCGGCGCGGATATTCGTGCCGCCGATATCGACCGCGAGGAGGCCGTCAAAACCCTCGAGCATCCACGACGGCATCAAGTGCGCAGCCCCGATCAGCCCGGCCTCGTCAGGATGGTTGCCAATGAGCTCGAGCTCGATCGGGAGCCCGTCCGCCTTGAGCATGACCTCGGCGCGGCCGATCGCCAGCTCGCCGACACGGCTCGCCCGAAAGCCGCCGCCGAGGACGATCGCCTCCGTGCCGCGCCAGCTCGCAACCTTCAGAAACCGGCGGATGACACCGGAGAGCTCGCCGGCAAACTCCTCGATCGCGCTGTGGATGAGGCCTCCCACCTCGGAATCCCCTTCTGCAAGGAGCGCGTCGAGCTTCTTCTTGCCAATTTCCTCAGTCGCGATATCGCCCAGCGGGTCCGCCCCGAATTTGCGCAGCGGCTCGCGCCATTTTTCGAGGATCGCCTGGAAGGCGCTCTTGCTGGCGCGGTCGCCGACAAAACCCTCATCGTCTCGGATCTCGAGATTGTAGCTGTCGACCTCCACGCTCGGGAGAACCTTCGCACCGTGCGCGTTGAGCACCGGCACACTGTTTCGTGTTCCTGACATGAGGATCCCAAGCGTGACCGCAGCCCCGAGTCTCATGTGCTGCGGGCGCTGAACGCGAATCCCCGCCAAAAAGATCCAGGAACCGCCTGGCTCCCTCGGACGTTATAGCTTTTTGAGCCAGTCCGCCGGATTGAACGCGCGTGTGATGCGCTGCGAGGGGGAGACGCCGCCGGCGAGACGAAGGAGCGATCCCGTGCCACGCCGCTCATCAGCCCTCGACGTCGACTACAAGAATCACGGCTCCTCAGTCACACGCGGCGGCGCGCCTGGAGGGCTCTTCGTCGTGCAAAAGCACGACGCGCGTCAGCTCCACTACGACCTTCGCCTCGAGCTCGATGGCGTCATGAAGAGCTGGGCCGTGACGCGGGGCCCGAGCCTCGATCCCACCGAGAGGCGCCTCGCCGTGCGCACCGAGGATCATCCTCTGGCGCACCAAGACTTCGAAGGCACGATCCCGACCGCCGAGCACGGTGGAGGCACGGTCCTGGTGTGGGACCGCGGCCGCTGGCAACCGCGCGGCGACCCGCACGAGGACCTCGACAAGGGCGTGCTCAAGTTCGACCTCGATGGAGAGCGGCTCAAGGGCGGCTTTGCCCTCGTGCGGCTCGGCAAGAAGGCCCGCGAGAGCCGCGAGAACTGGATCCTCATCAAGGAGCGCGACGCCCATGCCGAACGGGACACGCGCGTCACCGACCGGGGAATGAGCAGCTTCATCTCGGGCCGCGCCATGGATGCAATTGCGGCAACGGGCGCTGACGGCCGGCCGCCCGCCAAGCGGCGCGGGCGGCGCATCGCGCGACGCGCCAATTCGAAGCTTCTCGCCGCCGAAGACGACTAGAACGGGGCGCATCGGAACCCGCCATTGAATGTCGCGTTTCGCATTCAAAGCCAAAGCCACGCGAGCGGCACGATTGTTGCGTAACTCCGCGTGCCTCAAGGGTCATCGTTTCGTCCACTTTCCCTCGCACAATCAACGTCCTCACAGGCATGACAGAGAGGTGTGCGAACGATGTGGCAAATCGTTCATGCCCGCCCTTGTTGGGCGGCTATAACGGCAATTTCGATGGCGCTCCTTGCGGGCGCGGGCGAGGCCCAAGCGGCGGTGAGCCGGGGTTGCGCCGCCACTAATCGCGGCAATCTCGACATGGATGTCGGCCCCGGGCGCAGCGCGGAGCGCGAAGCCTACCTTCTGCCCGGGGAGACGCTCAACATCTCGGTGACGACGCGGAGCCCGGCGACGGTCGCCCTCACGAGCGGCAGCGGCGCGCCGCGCGCGCTCTTCTCGGGAACGCGTGCAACGAGTGTGAGCTTCTCTGCGCCGGCGGAGAGCTCGTACGGATTTCGCCTCACGGCGGGGGAAGCCGGTCCCGCGACGATCAGCGTCACTTGTGCAATGAGTGCGGAGGCTCGCCGCGAGTTCCTGACGCGCACGACCGACCTTCTTCTCTCGAAGGCCCCCGATCGCATGCGCATCGACAGGCCGGATACGCCGATAGCGGCGCCGAGCCAGGGCCAGCCGACCCAAGCTCAGGCGAACGATATCGAGGCTGACGATGCGGCAAAGCCAAAGCCGGCCGCTGTGTCCGTTAGTCTCAGCGAGATTACAGCCGCGGCCAATCCCGGCGCCAAGCGCGAGCCGAGCATTGTCGATTTCTGGGTCGAGGGTCGCTACGAGCCCTATGAGACTGAGGCCGGCGCCAACAACGGCGAGCTCAGCGCCGTTTACGTCGGAAGCAACTACAAGCTCGGCCCCGACATCATGGTCGGGGCCTTGGCACAGTTCGATCGCGCCGACGAGTTGCCGGCGGGTGCCGCGGCGGACGTTGCCGCGAGCGGCTGGATGTTCGGACCCTACATGAGCGTGAGGTTCGGGCCTGGGATCATTCTGGACGGGCGCGCGGCATGGGGAGCATCCGAGAGCGGCATCGCCGGCGTGTCGGTCGAGACGGAGACGTCGGATCGGCGGCTTCTCTACGGAAAGCTGAGAGGCGACCGGAGGATCGGCTCTTGGACGCTCGCTCCGAGCGTCGCGCTCTCCTACTTCGAGGACAAGACGGCAGCGCTCGGAGCGAGCGACCCGCAGCCGGAGTTGCCGGGCGCCCAAGGTCGCATCGAGGTGCTTCCGGAATTGAAACGGCGTTTCGAGGTCAACAGCGACACCTACGTCGAGCCACGCGCTTCCGTCGGAGGCTTCCTGTCGTTCGACGATCTCTCCAAGATCAATCCTGCGACAGCGCCCAATCAAGGCTCGGATGTCCATCTCAAAGCTGAAGCGGGCGTGGCGGTCGGCGTCAAGGACGGCGTGAACATCGAGGCCAAGGGCGGGCTCGAGAGCACGCAGGAGGCCCAGCCGGAGAACTGGACGGGGCGGCTGCAACTCAACATGCCGCTCGGGAAGTAGCCCCGGAAGCGGTCCATGTGGCAGTAAGTCCGATATGGAGGTAGCTCATCCATGCACGGCCTAATGCGCTAGCGCGCGGGAGCGACGCTTTCGCCAAGACCGAAATCGTGCGTCGCTTGCCCGTCCGCGGGTGTTTTCGGGGGCAGGGCTGCGGACCCGACTCCGCGCGGCGGCGCTCCCCTCGCGCCATAAAGCAGACTTGCGCCCGCGATGTCGCCGGGCCGCAATCCTCGGTCTCGCTCGACATAGCGATAGGACATGAGCTGTCCCTCGGCGCCCGGATGATCGAGGCCGATCGCATGGCCGATCTCATGGGCGATCGTGTAGCGTAGGTCGTAGACGTCGAGATCGCCGTCAAATCCGATTTTCCACCGCGTTTGCGGATTGAGGCAGATCAGCGATTGGGAGATGCGGCCCATTCCGCCGCCGGCGCTGCCGTGCGTCGCGACGTTGGTGAAGGCGCGGCCGCGAGGCTCGGCCTCGGCACCGATGAGAATGCCGGCCTCGGCGATGTTGTCGGTCTCGCGAAAGGTGATGTTGATGGCGTCGTGCCACATGCCGAACGCAGCCCGCACCTCGCGGCGGAACGAGTCGACGTCAATCTTCGAGGGTTCGAGTGCCGCTGACGGCGGCAGCATCTTGCTGCAGTTGCGTGCGCCTGCGAACGAGGTGGGTTCGGTCAAGAATGCGTAGGTGAGCACGGTTGGAAGGCCCTCGGCGTGCACGCCCCAGCGGACGGTCGTGCCATCAAGCACGAGCAACCGAAACTCGGGCTCGGACTTTTTTCCGTCTGATGCGCTCGCCGTTGTCGCCGCAATAGCCAGCGCAACGCCTGCCAAAAAATTGATCCCTCGCAACGGTCCCTTGCTCCCCGACCGTCCAATCGTCCACGGCCGTTAGAGCATCGTCGCGATGCAGGGTCAACCTGCGGGAAAGGCCCGCAATCATCGGCCATCGCAGCCTCGAATGTGACGAGAGAGTGGCAATCACCCTGGCGCGAAAAGGGAACCATCTTGGGCACCAAACGTTGCCTCCACAGCGATCACGCACACAGTGAAGTGGAGAAAAAGATGTCGATCAGAGGAGCGAGTTTTTGTGGGCTGCTTGCGGCGACCGCGTTCGCATGTGCTACTCTTTCGAGCTCGGCAAGCGCTGCGTCTCTGGGCGCGGCGGCCAATGCCACAAGCGGGATTGGCGACGCGGGCGTCGTCAATGTTCACTCGCGCGGCTATAGGCACTGCCACTGGCGAAATGGCCGCGAGCGCTGTCACGGCGGCTACGCCGGGTATCGTTATCGCGACTACGGGTACTACAACTCCTATCCCTATTACCGTCGACCCGGATTTAGCCTCTACCTCGACTTGGGAGGCCGGCGCCATCATCGTTGGCGGTAAGCCGGCGTAATCATGATCCCGCCGCGAGAGGCCCTGCTCGGGCACTCGCGGCGGGCATTCTCACGGGAACGCCCATGATCGGAAAAGTATCGCTTGCAGCTCTCTCGGTGATCTTGCTCACCGGGGCAGGGGCAGAATCCCAGCCGGCGGAGGTGCTTGGCAATCTCACGTGCAGCTTCGGCGAGGCTGTGGCGACGGAGACAAAAGCCAACCGCGCACAGAAAATTTTGTGCGTGTTCGGCTATCTCGCGACAGGAGCCGAGGAGCTTTACGAAGGCACAGCATACTTCGCCGACGGAACCGCCGCGGAGCCCGCCAACGGCTCGACGTCCTGGATCGTCAAGGGGCCGGCAGACGTGATGCAGGATGCGGGTGGGCTCGAGCAGAGCTACACGGCACGGGGCGGCGCAGACGGCAATGCCATGGAGCCTGCGCTTATCGGCAAAGACTCGGCCGCGATTGCGCTGCATCCTGTTGCGGCGCCAACTGAACAAGCGCCGGACACCCAGCGAGCGGCGTCTCGGGCGTCCGCCGTCGACCTCAAGCTCAGAACGACCGCCGCTTAAGTCAGGTGAGCCGCTCGGCGAGACCCGCGAGCCAGGCGCGCACGGATCGGGGGCCGTCGAAATCGGCGCCCTTCGAGCCGAAATTCTCGCTCGCAACCCTGAGCCCAAACCCGTTCAATCGCTCGGCCGCCTTGAAGGCCGGCAAATCACCGATGTCGTCGCCGATCATGATCGGCACGCGCCCCTTGAAAGGGGCACGTGCGGCGAGAGCGGTGACGGCGGTTCCCTTTGAAAAGCCCGAGGGGATGACCTCGAACACTTTTTGCCCTGGCCAGATCTCGAACTGACCCAAGTGGCGCTCGCGAAATCTCGCGAGCTCCGCGCCGATCACCGGGCCTGCCGTCGGCGCGAGCCGATAATGGATGGCGAGCCCGGGGCCCTTCGGCTCCGCGAACGCGCCAGGGGTCCGGCGCGCAAAACGCGTGAGCGATTGCACAATGTCGTCGGAGAGCTCCGGTATCAATTGTTCGACCTCGCCATTGGGCTGGTAGCGCATCTCGGCGCCGTGCACGCCCGAGGCCGCGAGACGCAGCGGCGAGAGAACAAGGTCAAGCTCGGCGATCCTTCGCCCGGTGATGATGGCAAGCGCGCCCTCCAGACCGTCGGCAAGGCGTTGGAGGAGCTCGACCAACCCCTCCGGCACCCTGATGGCGTGGGGGGTCGCCGCCAGATCGAGCAGCGTTCCGTCCATGTCGAGGAACAATGCGCACTCTCGAGGTCGCGCGCGGGCGATACGCGTGCACTCCTCCAGGCGCCTGCCCGAGGTCGAGACCATTGCGGCGGCCGCCTCGTGGCAGCTACCGACATCTATCGTATCGTCCATCACGACTTTCCTTTCGTGTGGGCTCGATTGAACGTCCATGTCCTGAAGCAGCATTCTCGACCTCATAATGGCCAGCTCATGACGCCCGGTCGGCTCTTGATCGCCTCGAGCTCCGTTTCCAGCGCTTCGCGCGTCAGAAGGCCGCTCTGGGTATCGACATGGGCGAGCACGCTCGCGGCGTTGACGGTCGCGGCGATGAGCGCGTCCGCCGCCGGCTGGCCGCGGGCAACGCACGCCGCATATGTGGCCGCGAAGGCGTCGCCCGCGCCCGCCGTCCCTGCGACGGCCGCCTTGCGGGCCTCTGCGTAGAAAATCTCGGTGCCGCTGGCCGCAAAGGCGCCTTCGCTGCCGTCGGTGACGACCACATGTCTCACGCCGCGGTCCAGGATGCGACTGACGAAGACCCTGAGGCTCATTTCGAAGCCGCCGCCGATGAGACCGCGGACTGCAAGGCGCGGGGGACCCTGGCCCCAGGACGCGCCACGCGGTCCGCGGCCCTCTCCAAATGACGTCAAGGCGGCGACCAGGGCGTCCGCCTCCTGCCGATTGAGTGTCAGGACGTCAATCGACGGCAGGCACTGAAGAAACTCGGGAGCATGGGCCGAAAGCTGACGCAGCCCGGGGTTGGCGGAGAGAACCGCGCCGTGAGCCTTCGCCTTCTCCACGATCGCGGGATAGCAGTCCGCCGACCGATTGCTCAGGTTCGCCACGTGGACGAGGTCCACCTCGAACGCGTCTTTGCTGAGATCGGCAAGCTCGAGAAGAGCATTCGCGCCGCGAAACGTGAAGACGGCAGCATTGCGCTCATGGGACGAGACCAAGACCGACGCGCCGGTCGGCGCGCGGGTGTCGCGCTTGACCCAGCGGACCGATACGTTCTCCTCTCCGAGCTTGTCGAGGATCGTCTCCGCGCGCCGGTCCGTGCCGAGCTTGATCAATGCGGCGACCTCGAAGCCGAGGCGCGAGAGCGCCACCGCCGCATTGGTGGCGCCGCCGCCGCAGTGGGTCGAGATCTCGAGCGACTTCGTCTTGCGGCCTTCCTCGAGCAGGAGGAAGGCGCTATCCGCATTGCGCATGCTCATGCGCTCGATGCGATCGCTCTCGATGATGGCGATCGTATCGATGGTGGCGCCGCCGACGGTCAGGGCTCGCATTGTTTATCGCAGAGATCTCGCGCCCGACACCCCGCGCTCGGGCTTCTTGGTCTTCCGCTCCAGTCTATCAAGCAGATGCCGCATCGTCGCGCCGGAAGCCGCGGCGGCGCGCCGCTCTTCTCCGCGGGCGTCGAGGGCGGAGAGAAACGCCTTCGACCAGGCGAAAATGTCCTGTGCCTTGATGGCGGCAAGCAGCCGGCCGTGACGCTCTATCCGCTCCGTCTTGCCCATTTCGAGAGCCGTGAGGATAGCGTCCGCCATCTCCTCGATGTTGTAGGGATTGACGATCAGGGCATCCGTGAGCTGCTCGGCCGCGCCGGCAAACCGCGACAAAATGAGAACGCCTGGGTCGCTCGGATCCTGCGCGGCAATGTACTCCTTGGCAACCAGGTTCATGCCGTCGCGGAGCGGCGTGAACATGCCGATCCTCGACGAGCGGTAGACGTTGCGCAACCGCTTGCGCGGCGCGGAGCGGTGAATGTAGTGGATCGGCACCCAGTCGAGCTCGCCGAACATGCCGTTGATCTTGCCGGAGAGGCTTTCGAGTGTCGAGCGGATGTCGGTGTAGGCGTCGACGCTTTCGCGCGTCGGAGGGGCGATCTGCGACAGGACCACGCGCCCGCGATAGTGCGGGTTCTTCTCGAGGAACCGGCCGAAGGCGCTCAACTTCTGCGGCAGGCCCTTCGTGTAATCGAGCCGGTCGACGCCGATGATGCGGTGGGCGCCGCTGCGCGCCTGGACGTCGAGCTCGAGATGGGCCGTCCCGCTGAAGTCCGCGAGATTGATGCCGACGGGGAAATTCTCGATCATGAGCTGCCGGTCGAATACCGTGATGCGTCCGTCCTGTAGAATGCGGCCCGCCACGGCGTCCTCGAGGAACTTGATCAGGTTCGCGACATCGGCGCTGGTCTGTAGCCCGATGAGATCGCAGGCGCTGAGGTCGCGGGCAAGCTCGCGGTGCTCTGGGATCGCAAGAAAGGCTTGCGGCGGCGGCACCGGGATATGCAGGAAAAAGCCGATCGGGTTGGCGACGCCCCGCTCTCGGAGTTCGGAGGCGAGCGGGATCAAGTGATAGTCGTGGATCCAGATCGTGTCGTCCTCGAGCAGGAGGGGCACGAGCGCTTCGGCGAAGCGCTGGTTCACCTCGATATAGCGCTGGTAGAAGCCGGCATCGAAACGAGCGAGGTCGAGCCGGTTGTGAAACACCGGCCACAGAACGGAATTCGAATAGCCGAGGTAGTAGTCGCGATGCTCCTCAGGGGTGAGCGGGATGGTCGCGGTGGCGTTCGACCCGTGGCCACGCGCCGTCC
The DNA here is from genome assembly GCA_963740475.1 of uncultured Alphaproteobacteria bacterium. Classification (GTDB taxonomy): domain Bacteria; phylum Pseudomonadota; class Alphaproteobacteria; order Rhizobiales; family Hyphomicrobiaceae; genus Hyphomicrobium_C. Next base: position 62,502 of record CAVUEM010000020.1, read on the forward strand.
TGACCGATGGAGTTCGCGCCGCGTCGCTCGCGTCCGTGATCCTGCCGTTCCACCCGAACCACAGGCCCTCGCGATCGCGCAGCACGTCGGCGATGACCACGGCGACGCCGCCCGCTTGCGCGGCCTTGCTGAGGTCGACGACCCTATTCGAGACGATGACGAGACGCGACAAATGCTCTTCTCCGGACTCTATTTCAGCCATGCAGCCCGGTGACTGCAAAATTCGGCCAAGAATCAAACGTTTGAGAGCCGAGCAAGTTCCCTCGGCTAAGCTAGAGGCCGCGGCCAGGCCGCTTCCCAGGGTCGGGACAGCGTCCGGCAGGAATTGGCTATCCCCGCCATGGAGTAAGTCTGGGGAATATTCCCCCACAAGGCCCCGGTCTCCGGGTGCAGATCCTCGGTCAGGAGGCCGTACGCATTGCGCCGGCCGAGCACGTCGCTCAAGAGCTCGCGCGCCTTTTCCGGACGGCCCGTCGCGGCAAGGGCGTCAATATACCAGAACTGGCAGGCGAGGAACGACGTCTCCGGCGCGCCGAAATCGTCGTTGGCATAGCGCATCATGAAGCCGTTGCGGCCAAGCTCGGCTCCGACGACGTCGCACGTCTGCAGGAATCTCTGGATCATCGGCGGCGAGCAGGCCGAGCTCCGGCAAGAGGAGGACGCTGGCGTCGAGGTCGTCATGGTCGAGCGCGCCGGCGATTGCGCCGCGCTTCTTGCTCCACGCACGCGAAAGAACTTCGCGGCGGAGTGCGGCTGCGTCCTGCCGCCACCGCTCGCTCTCCGCGGTCAAGCCGAGGAGCGAGGCGATGTGTGCGAGCCGGTCGAGTGCGACCCAGCACATCGTGGCGGAGTGCGTATGGACCCGGACGCGGCCGCGGTACTCCCAAATCCCCGCGTCCGCCTCCAGGGACACGCGCTTGGCCTGATGACCGAGCGCTTCAAGGCGCCGATAGAGCGCCTCGTCGCCGACGCGGGGAAGGCGCTCATCGATGAACATCTGCGAAACGCCGAGAATGACGCTGCCGTAGGAGTTCGTGCTGCAGCTGTATAGCGGCCTCGTTGCCAACGCGGACCGGGCCCATGCCCCGAAATCCCGCGAGATTGGGAGCGACGCGCTCCTCGAGCGCCTGGTCGTGAACGATGCCGTAGACCGGGTACAATGTGCCACGCGCTCGCGTCGCGATGGTCGTGATGTAGTCGAGGTAGGATTCCATCGTCTGCGTCGCGCCAAGACGATTGAGGGCCTTGATGACGAAGTAGGCGTCCCTGAGCCAGCAATAGCGGTAGTCCCAATTGCGCTGGGAGTTGGGGGCTTCCGGCAGCGAGGTCGTGTGAGCGGCGACGATCGCTCCCGTCTCGTCGAAGGTGCAGAGCTGAAGGGTAATGGCCGCGCGAATGACCTCCCCCTGCCAGTCGAACGGCACCGCGAGGCCGCGCACCCAGCCGAGCCAATAGTCCCGCGTGCGTTCGAGCGACTCCCTCGAGACGGTGTCGACGGCCGCCTCGAGCGGCTCGTCCGAGCCCATGATGAGCGTCAGCGGCCTCGTGAGCGCAAAGGGCGTTTCATGGACGATGTAGGAGAGGGGCGCATCGGTGGTGAGGCGCAGCGTGTGCTCGCCGCCGCTCCAGCGGATGTGATTTGAGCCCACGACATGAATTGCACGCGGCTCCCCGTAGTTGAACGTGGGGCGGACCCTGATCTTGATGCGCGGCAGGCCGATGGGCTCGACGCGGCGGACGATCTGCGCGGGATGAAACATGCGTTCGAAGCGCAGGAACCGCGGCGCGAAGTCGGTCACCCGCACGCCGTTGCCGTCGCCGTCCTCGAGCACGGTTTCGACGATGGCCGTGTTGCGGACGTAGGACGAGCGGCTCTGAACGCGGCCCTCGACGACGATATCGCAAAACCCCTTCTCCTCGGTGCCGGACAAGAGGCGCGAGAAGACCGGGTCGCCGTCGAAGCGCGGAAAACACCACCAGACGATGCGGGCCTCCTCACTGAGAAGGGCCGCAATACGTCCGTTGCCGATTACGGCCAAATCGAGGGGTTGGGCAGGAGGCGTGTCGGCAGGCATTGGCAATCTGCCCCGTTGTCACGGTCGGTCGTCTTGAACTAAGGGGCTAGGAGGGCGCGGTCAAAGGGAAGCGCGTTTGGCGAGCCCCTCGCCGGAGGCGGCCAGGCAAGAAACGCCTTTCGGAGTCGTCGTGAGAAGGGTCCAGGTGCCGAGCGGGGAGACGAAAAGCTCGGCGAGATTGCGCTCGGATATGAGCTTGATCCGCTCCTGTGTCTCCTTGAGCGTGACCTTGAGATATTCCACGTAGACGCGCCGCTCGGCGCAAACGGGCGGTCTAGCTTGGGCCGCGGAGGCCGCGAGGAGAAGCACTGGAATTGCGGCGAACACGACGGGGAAATGTCTGTTCAGCATGGACGGACCTCGGCAGCTCCTGATTTCCCGACTAACGCGGGTGAGCGCCCCGAGTTCCGCGTTTTCCAGCGCGAGGCGCCGGGGAACTATTGCCGCTCGGTGAATGTTCAAGACAGCACGTTAGAAGTCTTGGACGAGATCGATGGAAGAGCGATTTCTTACGGGAAAAAGGGTGCTTCTCGCGGAGGACGATCCGCTGGAGGCGATCGCCTACTGCGACTGGCTGTGCGATGTCGGCGCCGAGGTCATCGGACCGATCGCATCCGTCAAGCAGGCCCTGGCGCTGCTCGAAAGCACGGAGGTCGACGTAGGGGTCATCGATTTCGCCCTCGCTGATTCCAATAGCGCCGGTCTGCAGGTGGCGCTCGAGAAGCGTAACATTCCGTTCGTCGTCGTCACCGGATATCCCCGCCCGCTGGTGCGCCGCAACAAGGATCAGGTGATCCTTCCGAAGCCGGTATTCGAAGCCGACCTGTGCGCTTCAGTGAGAAGCCTGTGTCACGTTTGAAGGGGGCGGATCTCGCCTCAATTGGAACCATTGCGAGAGGCGGCCGTTGCCCGGTTATCGGCAACAAATCGAAAGGCATCGTCATGATTAAGCAAATTACCGGCGTCGCTATCGCCGCTCTGCTGCTCAGCGCCCCCGCGTTGGCTGATTCCAGCAAGACAGATTCCAGCAAGATGGCGCCCGGCCAAACGACAGCCGGTGCCGGAAATTCGGGCCCAGGCGTACAGGGTCCGCCCGACACGCGCACCGGCCCGTCGACGCGCGCTGCAGAGGATGGATCGAGCTCGGGCGCTTCAGCCGGCGAGGCGGGCAGTGACACCGAGCACACGACCACTCCGAGCCAGGACTCGAGTGGAGTTGAAGGTCTGCCGGGAAACAAGAGCGGACCGGCGGCAAAGGAGCCGAGCGGCTCTGACTCGGCGTCCAAGAAGAAAGAATATTGACGCCTCTCCGGCGCTGCTCCCTAGAGCACGGTCGCCCGACATGGAATCGCATCCGCGATCCATGTCGGGCGTGAATCGTGCTCCACACTTTGAATTTGGATCGCGGTTCACGTCCTTGATGGACGCGAAGCGTCTCCATCAAGAACGATCGCGATCTTTGGGGCAGCGCCTATTTCGGCTTGGTCGCGTAGGTTGTGAGCGCGATACGGTCCTCCGGCCCCAGGAATTTCCCGATCGCATCGACAAGATCGGCCCCCACTTTCTTCTGATTGAGCGCCGCGAGCTCGTGCTCGAGACCCGACCTGCGCTCGCTCGTCGCGACGGCAACCAGCGTATCGGTACCGAACGGCGCCTCGACGTTCATCGCGAGCGAGAGCTCGTCCTTGTCCATGTAGTTCGGCGCGTTTCCCGACGGGAACAGGAGCTGCACGGTGCCGTCGCCTGCCCAGTTCATGAGGATGAGATATCGACCGATGAGACCCGAGACATTGAATTTGACCTTGTCTCCTGGTTTATAGGCCGTCGCCGCGGGCATGAGCGCGGCGGCGAGCGCCCGCCCCTTTGCGAGGGATTGCAGCTCCCCCAAGGCGCTAACCCGCTGCTCCATGGCCGGAAGTGCCGCCTTCTCGATGTTGTAGGCGAGAATAGCGCCCGACTGATCGATCGCATTGCCGGTAGCCGAATCCCAGGAAACGGCTGCGGTGGACTGTTTCTCGGCGCTTGGCGCCGCCGGTGCCGATTTCAGGGCCGCGGTGGTCACCGGCGCCGCGGCGGAGCCCTCTCCAGCGCGGAAAAGCGCGGCGCGCGACAGCTCGAGGGCCGAGGGCTTGGTCTCGGGCATCTGCCGGTTTTGGCTCAGGCGCGCGATGTTGCGGTGGAGATAGCTGAATAGCTCCGCGCGCGTCGTGACGCCGTCGCGGTTGCCTTCCTTGTCGGCCATGCCCTCGAGCGCGCGCGACAGCGCATAGCTTGCGGCCCCCCTCGGGGTCTTCTCGCCGTCGATTGCGACCTCGGGCGTCGTATGCGCGGCGTCGACCGCGCCGATGAACGTCAGCGTCTTGATGTCCTTCGTCGCGTCGTCGCCGCGCGGCCCCTTGAACGCCGGCAGCTGATCCGCGCCCGGGGCAATGTAATACGTGCCCGGCACCCCCGCCCGCTCCGGCGTATCGACCCGCAACAGCGCTCTGACGCCGGGTCCGGTGCCCGGCTCGGGGGCCTTGGTCATTCCGCCTCCGAAGCAGCTGTCGGCCAGGAAGATCGTCTCCGCACCTTTCGCGGCAATTCCCCTCAGCCATGACAACATCTCGTCGTCGAGAATCCGCTCGCGGGTGCCGGGCCCCTTGGCATCGAACCCCCACAGCACGAAGAACTCGTCCTTGCCGTCCGGCTCGCTTCCGGCGACCGATTCGGGCTCCTGGCTGCCATGGCCGGCGTAGGTGAAGAGCACTATGTCGCCCGGCTTGGCGGCCGCTTCGGCAGCCGCGAGTGCCGCCTTCAACCCCTCCCGCGTCGCCTGCTGGTCGATGAGGAGGCTCACGTCGGAGACGCCTGCGCGCCGCAGCGCCGCGGCGATATCGTTGGCGTCGGCGACCGCTCCTTTCAGCGTGGGAGCGATGTTGGGGTGGGCATACTTGTCGATCCCGACGACGACGGCGTGGACGGAATTGCCGGGCGTGGGGCTCGTGAGGCGATAGGGATCGGCGCCAGCGGGGAGCACGGTCGTGGCCAGAAGCGACGCGACAAGAATCGCGGGCCCCCGGCGGTCTTGCCTATGAGCGAGCGACACGAGGATATCTATCGGCATTCTGCTGGCCTCCCGCGTCACTCTGCTTGCCGCGCCGGCATGCCCTCGACCAACTACCGGTCGCGCTTCTTGTCCTTCGAGACCAGGTCTACGATCCGATCCGTGAACGAGCGGGCCTTATCGGGTTCCTTCTCCTTGGCCTTCTCCGCCTCGTCATATTCGCGTTTGACGATGTCGCGGATCTTTTTCGAGAACCCGAGATCGACCTCCTTCTCCTTTTTCTTCTTCTTTTCCTTGTCCTTGTCGCCGTCCTTGGCCTTTTCTTCGGCGACCTTATCCTTGCAGTGGTGGTAGCGCTCGTACCAATCGAACTGGCGCTCGACCGGAGAGACGGACGTGTTCGCGTCCCAGACCCCGACCCAGACGACGGGCTCGATGATCTCCTTCCCGCTCCGGCACCAGATCTGCTTTTCTGCCAGCGCGTTCGCCTTGACGTAGATGATCTTGTCGGGATCGCCGTAGTCGGCGCGCAGTTGCTCGATCTGATCGTCGGTAATGAGGTCGGTGCCATCCGCGCGCTTCGCGTCCCCGGCGTCGTACATGCGGATCAGCTCCGAGCCGAAAAGGTGCTCGTTCAAGGGATTGGCTTCCGCGCTGTCGTCGGGAGACTGGCGCGAGCGGGTGATGGCTTCCCAGATGAGCGCGACCGCAAGCTCCGGATTCTTCGGAATGGCCTCCGAGCCGCGGCCGGCAGGAAATCCGGTCCGATAAAGCTTGGCCAGCTCGTAGCCCGCGCGCGGATTGCCGCGCACGAAGGCGCCGTAATAGAGATTGCGGATCTCCTCGGCGCCGCTGTCCGGCTCGCCCTTCAACTTCGGGCGGAAGGGAACCTTGCCGTCGCGCACGAGGTTCGCGAGCTTCATCTGCGCCCACTCGTCCCCGCCTGCCGCCGCGAGCCGCCAGTAGCGGCCCGCAGCCTCGCGTTGCGCCGAGGGAAGCCCCGTGCCCTCGGTCAGCATATCTGCGAGGCGCGCCTGCGAACGCGTATCTCCCGCTTCGGCGGCGCGCGCGTACCAGACGAGAGCCGCGCTCTCGTCGGTGGCGAGTGTCTCGGTGCCGAAGCGGTAGATCTCGCCGAGCTGATACATCGCCTCCCACGATCCGCGCGAGGAGGCGATCTCGAGCAGCTCGATGGCGCGCTTCGTGTCCCGATCGATGCCACGCCCGTCCTTCAAGGCGAGCGCCGTCTCGATCATGGCCGGCACGAAGCCCGTCTCGGCAGCCTTCGAGAGATATTGATAGGCTTTGGCCGCGCTCGTTACTTCCGTCGTCTGCTCGCTCGCGAGCTCGGCATTGACCCCGAGGTCGCCGTTCTTGTAGGCGAGGCCCAGATTGTAGAGCGCGAGCACGTCGCCGAGGTCGGCTCCGCGCTGCAGGAGGTCGCGCGCCGTCTTTCGGTCCGGCGCCTGAGGCGCGATCTGGTTGCCCTCGGCCTTGGCGGTCTCGCCATTCTGAAACATGACGGCGAGGTTGTTGTAGGCGGCCGCATATCCGAGATCGACCGCCTCCTGGTTGAGCTTCGAGGCCTGCGCGAGGGCCGCGAGCCGAGGAACCCCCTCCGAGAGCGTGGCCAGCGCATACTGCGCGCCCGCGAGATTGAATTTGAAGCGGGCGACGCGGCCGCGCTCCTGGACCGCCTTCTCGCAAGCAGTGATGGCGCGCGTGATTTCGTCGAGGGCCTGCGTCCTCTTTGCCTCGCTGGCGAGACCGGCGAGCGCCTTGCTCCTGACATCCACTCCGGCGACGCCCTGCGGCCGATTGGGATCGAAGGGAGACGCGGCGAGCTGATCGCAAAGCTCGCCTGCGTCGGCGGAGGCGGGCGCCTGCTCACGAAGGTCGGATGCTCCACCGACCGACTGCGCCTGCAGCTCGCCCGCGCCCTGCGCCTGAAGGCGGGCCATCTTGTCGATCTCCGCGAGGTACTCCTTGCCGCACGGCGCAAGCTCGCCGCGCTTGGCCTCGATCTCGTCGCGCGAGACGCTTCCCGAGGTGACGCCGATACGAAGCCGCTCGACCTCGTCGGCGGCGGTCCGGCAGGCCGCCTCTGTATCGCCGCGGTCGTCGCCCTCGAAGAAGTAGAAGTCGGTGGAGTCCAGGCCTTCGCTGAAGTCCGGAATCTGGGTAGCGCCGGAACGCAGCGCGGCGTTGCGCACGAGCCGCTTCACGCGCGCATGGAGCTCGTTGAGCTCGAGCCGCGGCGTGACGATGTTGGCCAGCAGCATGCGCGTATAGAGGGAGTTCGGCTTGCGGCCGGGCGACCCTTTGCGCTTCGAGCCGGTGTCGGCGGAGGCTTCGCCCTTGTCCTTGGACTTCTTCGCCGGGGGCGCTATCCCATCGTTGGAGAGCTGCCCCTTCTGCGCCGAGTACAGGCGAAAGACCCCGGTCGACGTCTCGGCGGGCAGGCTCAACCCGCCTTCGCCCTTGGCAAGGCTTATGCCCTTGGTCGAGCCTGCGAAGCTTCGGCAGGCGTCGGCGATGACGATGGTCACGTCCGGTTTGTGCTCGCGGATTTTTTCGACGATCTCGTTCTCGGAGATCGCGACCTCGGACAGCCACTGCTCGTACCGCTTGTTCTTCTTGTCCTCGCTGTCGAGCGCGCGCGCCTCGTCCTTTGCCGTCGACTGGAGGAACTGCAGGAAGCTGACACGGTTTTTGGCGGAGGGTAGCAGGAAGTAGTTGCCCTTGCCCTCGATGAAGTAGCCGTGCCCCGAGAAATAGAAGAGAACGTCGTCGCCGGGGCCGACATTGGCAAGAAACTCCTGAAGCGCCTCGTCGAAGGCCTTCTTGTCCTTGACCTGATCGTCCTTGAGCTTCTTCACCTCGAAATTTAGGCCGGGCCGCGAAAGAGCGGCATCCATGTCGTCGGCGTCCTGGGCGGGTGACAGGAGGCGGGCGAGGCCGCTGCTCTCTTCATAATCGCCGACGCCGACGACGAGGGCGCGCCGCACCTTGGCGGCGGATGCCTCCCCGCCCGCGCCGTCCGCGGCGGCGAACGCAGCGCCTTGCAGCGTCACAGCCGCCAGCAGCACGAAGACTGCTCCACCTACGATAGACTTCAGGCGGTCGACCCCGGACATAGTACCCTCGGGCTCCTCGCAGACCCTAAGAAGCTTCCCCGCTCGCGTCGAAATCCTGTCAGGGGGTAAACTGAGACGGTCTTACTGTTGCTCGGCGTCCTCTTCTGACTGCGTGTCTTCTTTTTCCATGGCGGGCTGAACGTCGCCCTTCGCCGCTCCGGTTCCGGAGTTGTCTCCGGTGCTGGTCCAGCGGGCGGGAACCGGCTGAATTCGCGCGCTTGCGATGGCCGCGATTCGTCCGCCGCAGGCGGAGGCGAGCCGCGTCTGCGCTTGGTCCCAATCGAGCTTCGACTGCTCGAGGCTTGCGACGGGCGTCGCCGGCGCCGATGCTGCTGCCGTCGCGGAAGCAGAGGGCGCCGGCGTCTTTGCGGCCGCCGTCGGTGCCGACAGCTGCCCCGTCTCGATCTGCACGCCGCGGCTCGATGGAGCGGTTGGGGCGGAGGAGCCGGAATAGGCGGCTTCGACCGTCTGGCCTCCGCCGGTCGGCCGTCTGCTTCCGCGGTAGAACTGCGCGTAGTTGGAGGATAGGCAGTCGTAGAGCGCGCGGCGCGCCCGGAATCGGAACTGGAAATTGCGCTCAAGACCCAGCGGATCGGCAGCGACCGCCCCGCCGTCGCGAACGAACTTCTTCAGCGGCACGGCATTGATCGCCGCGGTCACGTACTGCTCGTATTTGCTTTCCGAGCCTGACGTCACGAAGCGATCGTCGTCCGAATCGGAATTCTCATACACCGTGCGCATGAAGCGGTCGAAGCTGTGGCTGACGCCGATGATCTCGCTCATCTCGAGCGCGGTGGCATAGACGTAGCGCGCCGATTTCGGAAACACCTCCTCCTTGAGGTTCTCCATGCTGGGCCCCCTGGCTCCGACACCGGTGAAGTACGGCTCGAGCTGGAACTTCGCCCGATCGACGATGCGAACGAGGAGCCGGTCGCGGGTCCACATTTCGCCGGCCATGCGGGCGAAAGCATTGAGCCCGGCCTTGTCGAAAGCGGCTTCAATCGCGCTCTTGACCGTGCCTTCGGTGACCTCGTTGATATTGGTGCCCTGGGCGACGCTCACGTCGATGCGCCGCTCGTTGCGGAGAACCGCGTGCTGGCGGCGCAGCTCGTCGATGAACTCGCGCACCGCCAGATCGACATTGCGCGCGCGCTCGAGCTCGCGCGCGCGATTCTGCTCCTCGATCTCCACCTGCCGCAGATAGAGCACCTTCAGCGCCTTCGCGGCCTCGGCCCGCGACGATTCCTGTTTCTCCGAGCTGCTGTCCGAGGAGCTGTCCGAGCTGTCGCCGTCGCCCGAGTCACGCTTCGAGCCGCTCTTTCCGCTCCCCGAGCCGCCGCCGAAATTCGGCGGCCGGACGGCCTTCTTGAACAGTTTGCCGACCCCGCCCAAGGCTCTGCTGAAGTCCTGAGCCTGCGCATCGCTCGTGGGCAAGGGTAGAGCGAGCAATAATCCGAAAACCACGGGCAACGCGGCCCAGGGGACGAGTGGCTGTCGCATGATGTTCCCCCACTGAAGTCTGAAATCGCCGGGGAGTTAACCACGTTGATTTGAACTGAACAAGCGCAGCGACGCAACCGTCGGACGCTTGGCTGACAACGCGCCTGAGGTGGGGAGACTATTGGCCGATCTCTCCGCGGTTTTCTCGAAGTCTTACAACTGGGTGCCGACGATCAGGCTTCGTCGTACAACTCGGACTTTTGCGACAATTCCATTGCAAAACAATGCCGCCCTTGCCGCGGACGGGACGGCGTTCGCGGCGCGCGTGGCTCAATTCGCGAAGCGGAAGTGCATGACGTCGCCGTCCTGGACGACATACTCCTTGCCTTCGAGGCGCATCTTGCCAGCGTCCTTCGCCCCGACCTCGCCGCCGAGGGTGACATAGTCGTCATAGGCGATGGTCTCGGCGCGGATGAAGCCCTTCTCGAAATCGGTGTGGATCGCGCCCGCGGCCTGGGGCGCCTTGGCGCCCTGCGTCACGGTCCAGGCGCGGGCCTCCTTGGGACCCGCCGTGAAGAAGGTGACGAGCCCCAGGAGCTCATAGCCCTCGCGGATGAGGCGGTTGAGGCCGGGCTCCTCGAGGCCGAGGTCGGCGAGGAAGGCCCTGCGGTCGCCCGCGCCGAGGCCCGCCACCTCGGCCTCGATCTTGGCCGAAATCACGACGCACCCCGCACCCTCCGCTTTGGCGCGCTCTGCGACCTTGGCCGAGAACGCGTTGCCGGCGGCGGCCGAGCCCTCGTCGACATTGCAGACGTAGAGAACGGGCTTTGCCGTGAGAAGCTGGAGCGCGGCGTAGGCCGGCGCCTCCTCGGCCGAGAGCTTGGCCGCGCGAGCGGGCTTCCCCGCACGCAGCAGCACCAGCGCCTTCTCGAGCAGCGCATACTGCGCCTTCGCCTCCTTGTCGCCGCTCTTGGCCTTCTTCTCGACGGTGGCGGCGCGCTTCTCGCAGCTCTCGAGGTCGGCGAGCATCAGCTCGGTCTCCACCGTCTCGGCGTCGGCGATCGGATCGATGCGGTTCTCGACGTGGGTGATGTCGGGGTCCTCGAAGCAGCGCAGAACGTAGGCGACCGCGTCGACCTCGCGGATATGGGCAAGGAACTGGTTGCCGAGGCCTTCGCCCATGGAGGCCCCGCGCACGAGCCCGGCGATGTCGACGAAGGTGAGCCGCGTCGGGATGGTCTGCGCCGACTTGGCGATCCGGGCCAGCGTGTCGAGCCGCTCGTCGGGGACGGCGACCTCGCCGACGTTGGGCTCGATGGTGCAGAAGGGGTAATTTGCGGCCTCTGCCGCGGCCGTCTCTGTGAGCGCATTGAAGAGGGTCGACTTGCCGACGTTCGGCAGGCCGACGATGCCGCACTTGAAGCCCATGATGTGATTGTCCTTGGCCGCTGCTGCGTGTGGCTACCCCGCCAGTGCGGCGCAATCAATGGGAGACGTGTCTCTTGAATTCCCGCGGCAATGCGGGTGAGGTATCGTTCCTTGGAGCACGGGGAAGGGGTGATGGGCAGGGAAGACCCGGCTAGAAGAATTCGCGTTTCGTACTTGGCACTGCCCCAGGGACCGGCTGGACCTGCCGAGAAGGTGTGTCCGCGGGATATTGAGATTGCGCGCCAACGGCTTCGTCTCGAGGAGTACCTTGCGCTCTACCGCGCCGTCGGCGGCCCCTGGGGCTGGGATCAAAGGCTGAAGATGCCCCGGGGCCTCTTGGCGGACGTCCTCGCCGGGCCCCACAGCCACATCTTCACCTTGCGTTCCCTCGCAGAGGGATCGCCGGCCCTCGGCTTCTGTGAGTTCGACAGCGCCGGGCATCCCGACGTTCAGCTCGTCAATTTCGGCATGGTGTCGGAAGCATTCGGCCGCCGGCTCGGGCCATGTCTCCTCGCAATCGCACTCCGGGCGATATGGGAAGAGCTCAATCCTCGTCGCATTTGGCTCCGCACGGACGAATGGGATCATCCGAAGGCGATGGACGTCTATCTCAAGGCCGGGTTCGTGCTGGAGGATGTGCAGATCGAGGATCCGACAGCGCTATAGTGAGAAGCGGCATGACCGGCATGGCGCTGGGCACGATCTCGCTCACCAGTCGCGACGCAAGCCAATCAGCGGAACATGGCGAGGTCGAAGGCGGAGTAGGCCTTGGGGCTCGGGAGCTTGCTCTGGCCCGTCATGGCGTCGGCGAGCGCTTCCCCGAGATTGGTATCGGGCTCGAGCTCTTTGACGGCGATGACCATGAACGGTCGCTGCCAGTTGGTGCCGTCGCCCCCGGCGCCTTGGCTCGGCTCCCGGTACTGGCCGAGGTTCGAGAGTCCAGATCGGGATCTCGGCATCGACGACGGAGGCGAGGATCTCGGCGGTGCGCTCGGCACGCTTGCCCGCACGCTCGGTCTCCTCTTTCGCGTCGCCCTCCTGCGACGCCGTGCCCACGGCGATGATCTCCTTGGCTTCCTCGAGCCCGAGCCTGATGTACGCATCGAAGACCTGGCCGGCGATGTCCGCGGTCGGAATGACCACGCCGGACTTCTCGATCTCGTCCGAGCTCTTGCGCACCCACAGAAACTCCTTCTGCGCGACGACCACGTCGAAGGCGCCGCGCCGGCCCGCCTTGTCGCGGCCCTCGATGGCGAAGATGACCGAGCTCTTGGTCTCGCGCACCGGCTCGGGGGCCGCAATCTCTACCGGTGGAGGGGGCGGCGGCGGGGGAGGCGTCTCCGTCATCACGGTGTGCACGACGACGGCTGTCGCGGTGGTGACGGCCGCGGCCGAGCCCACCGCGGCGGCGACGCCGGCCTTCGTCTGCAGAAACCCGGAGAGCCAGTTGTACCAGTCCGACCAGCCCCTGAAGCGGTCGAACCAGCGATAGAGGCTCCAGGCGCGGCGGATCTTGGATTTCTTCTTGGGCTCGCCGTCCGGGGCGCCGGTCTCGCTCGTCATGACAATCTCTTCCTCCCGCACCGCCGCCTATAGCCGATCGTGTGGGCGAGAAAAAGGGCGCGCGGGCGGCGTCACGACTTGGGCTTGCGGCCCGCGAGCCACTTCTTGAGATTTGCAGCAAGCGCGTTCTCGCGCTTTCCCGCGCCCTCCCCTTCGGGATGGCTTGTTGCCCGCTCACGGGCTCGGGGCGCAGGCTCCTTGTCCGCTTTCTTCGGGCCTCGAGACATCGGCGTATCCTCCTCCGTGGTGAGCTTCAGGACATCGGTTATGAAGCGCGACTGGTCGTTCTTGACGAGACGGCCTGCGGACTTGGCAACGGCCTCGAGCAGCGGTTCGAGCCAGGCATGATCGGCCTTGGCGAAGTCGCGCAGCACCCAGTGCGCGACGAGATCCTTGGACCCCGGATGGCCGACGCCGATGCGCACGCGCACGTAATCGTTGCCGAGATGGGCGGAGATCGAGCGCAGGCCGTTGTGGCCTGCGTTGCCACCGCCCGTCTTGACCTTGAGCTTGCCCGGCACGAGGTCGATCTCGTCGTAGAAGACGACGATGTTCTCCTCGGCGATCTTGAGGAAGCGCGCCGCCTCGCCGACCGCGCGGCCGCTCTCGTTCATGTAGGTCTGGGGCTTCAGGAGCACGACGCGCGCGCCCGCGATCTCGCCGTCGGCCGTCACTCCCTGGAACCGCCTCTTCCAGGGGCCGAAGCCGTGCTCGGCTGCGATGCGATCCACCGCCATGAAGCCGACGTTGTGGCGATGGCGGGCGTACTCGCCGCCGGGATTGCCGAGACCGACAAAGAGCTTCATGGGGAGAGCCCCAAGAGGAGTGGGCCGGCGGCGTCGCGGCACGCCGGCCCTTTGGGCCTTACTTCTTCTTCTCGCCGCCCTTGGCAGCGGGAGCCGCAGCAGCGCCCTTGCCGCCGGCTGCCGGAGCCGCCGCGGCAGCACCCTTGCCGCCGGCAGCGGGTGCCGCGCCCTTGGCCGGCTCGGCGCCAGCGACGGGGGCGGCGGCCGCACCCTCCGCGGTCTCTGCCACAGCCGCAGCGACGGGGACCTCCTCCTCTTCCTTCTTGGCGCCCGCAATGGTCGCGACCGTGAAGTCGCGGTTCTGGATGACCGGCTTCACGCCGTCGGGGAGCTTCACGGCCGAGATGTGGATCGAGCGGCCGATCTCGAGGCCTTCGAGGTTCACCTCGAAGGACTTCGGAATGCGGTCGTAGGGGCAATAGACCTCGATCTCGTGGCGCACGATGTTGAGGACGCCGCCCCTCTTCAGACCTGGAGACAAGCCCTCGTTGACGAAGCGGACCGGGATCGCGACGCGAATGACGCCGTCCTTGCCGATGCGCAGAAAATCGACGTGGACGGGCTTGTCGCTCACCGGATCGACCTGGAGTTCGCGGGGCAGCACGCGCGTCTTGGCCCCGCCGACGGCAACGTCGAAGACGGTCGCGGTGAAGTGGCCCTTCACCATCTGGCGGAGCACGTCGTAGTAGTCGAGGGCGATAATTTCTGCCGGCCTGCCGTCTCCGTAGATGACGGCCGGAACCTTGCCTTCGCGTCGGGCTTTGCGTGCGGCCCCCTTGCCGGCACGCGGACGGCCCTCGGCCTTGAGCTCGATGATCTCTTGCGCCATGGCGTCGTCTCCAATGGAAAAGCCGCGCACGGCCTCCAAGGGTGCCGGGCGGCATCTTCAAGCGGGATGCTCGAGATGGCGGCCTTATAAGGGGATGCCCTTGGATTTGCAATGCGGGCCTGAGCGCCGTCCATGGCGGCTGCGCGGGTCTTTTTTACGCCGCATGTTATAGTATCCTGATTGGCAAAAGCGGAGAGCGCGCATGCGCCCGTTGAGGCGGCGACCCGAGTTCGGCTACCTGGCGCTCTTCGCGCTGGCGGTGCAGCTCGCTTTGTCGTTCGGCCATGTGCACGGCGCGTGGGCCAGCCGAGAGAACGCTCCTCTCGCCTGCAGGACCTTCTATCAGCCGCCTGCCGATCACGGCTGCCCGCTTCACAAGACCGACCACCAGGGCTGCGCCGTCTGCTGGACGATGAGCCTTGCGGGCTCGGCGCTCCTTGCCACACCACCGGGCCTTACGCTTCCCGCGGCAGTCGGTGACCCGTGCCGCCCTGACCTGGGGCGGGACGCCGCGCCGCGGCCCACGACCGCCGCCTTCGACGCCCGCGGTCCGCCCGCCTCCGTTCTTGTCTGATGGCGCGCCAGCGCCGCTTCCCCAAATCGACAGGTGCCGCTCCGCGCCGGGTTCGCCCGGTCGCGTCTAGGCACATCGAGTGTGACCACATCGAAATGGACAAGGTGAACCCATGAGACTGACCAGCCTTATCATCCTTGCGGCAGCTATCGCCGCCCTTCCTGCGCGGGCCGAGGAAGAGCACCGCGAGCTCGGCCCCCACGAGCATGGCCACGGCACGCTCAACATCGCGGTCGAGGCCAAGCGCGTCTCTATGGAGCTCGAGGTGCCCGGCATGGACATCGTCGGCTTCGAGCACGCGGCGGAAAACAAGACCGACAAGGCAACCGTCGAGTCGGCGACCGGCGTTCTGTCGGACCCCCTGAAGCTGTTCAAGGTTCCGGCTGCTGCCGGCTGCAAGGTCGCCGAGGCGAAAGTGAAGATCGAAGCCGAGCATGAACATGAGCACGAGGACGGCGATCATGACCACGACGCGAAGGCGGAGGGGAAAGACGCCGATCATGCCAAGGAGGAGAAGGAGGACCACGACCACGAAGGTCATGAAGGCCACAACGAATTCCACGTCACGTACGCCCTCGACTGCCAGAAGCCGGAAAATCTGACTTCGATTGCGTTCGACTACTTCAAGTCGTTTGCCGGAGCGCAGGCGCTCACCGTCAACGTCGTCACCGCCAAGGCTCAGAGCAAATACGAGGTGACGCGCGACAAGCCCGCGCTCGATCTCGGGCCGATGATGTGAGCATGGCGGCTCACATCTCTCCGGCTCGCGCCGAGGAAAGCCGCGCGGCGGCGCCCGACATCGTTCGCATGTCGGGCGTGCGCTTCGCTTGGACCGGGCCGCGGGCTTTCTCGCTCGCGGTCGACGGCCTTGCGCTCAGGGAAGGCGAACGCGTGCTCCTCGTCGGTCCCTCGGGCAGCGGCAAATCGACGTTCTTGAGCCTCCTGGCCGGCATCGCGGCGCCATCGGAAGGCCGGCTCGAGGTCCTGGGAACGGACCTTGCCAAGCTCTCGAACTCGGCGCGCGATCGCTTCCGCGCCGAGCACTTCGGCATCATCTTCCAGATGTTCAACCTGCTCCCGTACGGCTCGGTCCTCGACAACGTTCTCCTGCCGTTGAGCTTCTCGTCGCGCCGGCGCGAGCGGGCAGGGCAGGGCGGGGCGGCCGCGGACGAGGCGCGCCGGCTGCTTTCGAGCCTCGGCCTCGAAGCCTCCGAGTACGACGGGATCGCGGCGGCGAGCTTGAGCGTCGGCCAGCAGCAGCGCGTCGCGGCGGCCCGCGCGCTGATCGGCCGCCCCGAGGTCATCATCGCCGACGAGCCGACGTCGGCGCTCGACCGCGACCGCCAGGCGGCCTTTCTCGATCTCCTGTTCGCGGAGCTCGATGCGGCGGGGGCGACGCTGATCATGGTGAGCCACGAGGAAGGGCTCGGCGCGCGCTTCGACCGCGTCGTGCCGCTCGCCAGCGTCGCCCGCAGCGAGCGGAGGGCGTCATGATCATTCCGCGCCTCGCGCTGCAATCTTTGCGCAACCGGGGATTGACGGCGGCGCTCACTGTGTTCGCCATAGCGGTGAGCGTCATGCTCCTGCTCGGCGTCGAGAAGGTGCGCACCGGCGCGCGCCAGAGCTTCGCCGACACGATCTCTGGGACCGATCTCATCGTGGGCGCACGAAGCGGCTCGATCCAGCTTCTTCTCTATTCCGTGTTCCGCATCGGGAACGCCACCAACAACATCACGTGGAAGAGCTATCAGGACATCGCCAAGCGTCCCGAGGTCGCCTGGATGGTGCCCCTTTCTCTCGGCGACAGCCATAAGGGCTTCCGCGTGCTCGGCACCACGCTCGATTATTTCTCGCGCTACAAATATCGCCATGGGCAGCCCCTCGTGTTCACCGCGGGGAAGCCCTTCGCGGACCTGTTCGACGTCGTGCTCGGCGCCGACGTCGCCTCGAGCCTCGGCTACAAGGTCGGCGATCGCATCGTCGTTGCGCACGGCGCGGGCGCCGTCTCGTTCGTCGAGCATGGCGACAAGCCGTTCCAGGTTGCGGGCATCCTGGCGAAGACTGGCACGCCGGTCGACAAGACGCTGCACGTCAGCCTCGAGGCGATCGAGGCGATCCACGTCGACTGGCAGAACGGCATCCCCGTGCCCGGAGAGAGCGTCTCGGCCGAGGAGGTGCGCACCATGCACCTCGAGCCGAAGGCGGTGACGGGGGCGCTCGTCGGCCTCACCTCGAAGCTCGCGACGTTCAAGCTCCAGCGCGCGATCAACGAGTACCGCGAGGAGCCGCTGTCGGCGATCATCCCGGGCGCGGCGCTCCAGGAGCTTTGGGGCCTCGTCGGCACGGCGGAGACGGCGCTCTCAGTCATCTCGGCCATGGTCGTGGCGACGGCGCTGCTCGGCATGGTGACCAGCATCCTGACGACGCTCAACGAGCGGCGCCGCGAGATGGCGATCCTACGCTCGGTCGGCGCGCGCCCCTCGACCATCCTCGGCCTCTTGGCGACGGAAGCGGGGCTGCTCACGCTCGCCGGCGTGCTGTTCGGCGCCGCGCTGCTCTATGCGAGCTTGATCGGCCTCGCACCGGTGATCGATCGCGCGTACGGACTCCAGCTCGGCATCGAGCCGCCGTCGGCGCGCGAGCTTCTAACGCTCGGCGCAATTGTCTTCGCGGGCCTCGTCGCTGGTCTCGTGCCAGCCTGGCGCGCCTATCGCCTGTCGGTCGCCGACGGCATGACGGTCCGCATGTGAGAGGAAGCGAAATGGCACGCAACGCGATGTTCATAGCCATGCTGGTGCTGATCGCGGCGCTTTCGTCGCCGGCGGCGCCTCGCTCGGCAGACGCACCCCGCGCGCTCAAATGGGCCGAGCTCATCCCCCCGGCGGCGGCTCAGTCGGCGCTGAAGCCAAAGACCTTCTTTTCGGGCTCGACCCCGGTGCCCGATGACGGCAGCCCGGCCCCCCCGCCGTTGCCCGAGGGCAAGTTCATGTCCCTGAAGCGCCGCCAGCCGGGCGGCGGCGCGCCTCCGCAGGTCGTGGCCGATCTCGACGGCAAGCGCGTCAAGATCGGCGGCTACGTGGTTCCGCTCGATTTCGAGGCGACGACCATCAAGGAGTTCCTCCTGGTGCCGTTCGTGGGCGCGTGCATCCACGTGCCGCCGCCCCCGGCCAACCAGATCATCTACGTCAAGGCCGAGAGCGGGCTCGAGGTGACGGGATCGTTCGATCCGGTGACGGTCATCGGCACGATGAAGACCGAGACGGCGTTCACCGGGCTCGCGGACGCGGGCTACAGCATCACCGCCGAGAGCGTGGAGGTTCTGAAGCCATGAGCGCCGCCGGCCGCCCGCCGTACCCCGAGGAAGGTGACGCAGAGCCTCCGTCTGCTATGAATGGGTTGGCGGACCATGAGTCCGCACCGGCCGTGAGCGATACGAGGCACACCCAACCCATGCCCCGGAAAGGAGCCCGGCGCCGTCCGGCGCCCGAGCAGGACAAGATGATTGTCGAGGCGCTGAAGGGCGCGGGGCGTCCCGTTTCGGCCTACGAGATCATAGACCGGCTGCGCGACAAGGCGCTGCTTGCTCCGCAGACCGTGTATCGGGCCCTCGACCGGCTCATTGCCCAGGGCTTCGCCCACAGGCTCGAATCCCTCAATGCGTTCGTCGCCTGCGCGCACCTCTCGCACAAAGGCGCGGCCGTGTTCGCGATCTGCGAGAGCTGCGGGACGGTCGAGGAGTTCGACGAGCCGCGCGCCGTCGGCGCCCTTGCGGCCTGGGCCAAGAAGGCGAGCTTCGCGCCGCGAACGATGACGCTCGAGATTCGGGGCCGCTGCGCCGAGTGCGCAGCGACCGCCTGAGGGGCATGTCGCCTAGGGCGTTCCTCTGCTTCCCTGTTTTGACGTCATGCCCGCGCAGGCAGGCATCCATCCAAGCTTCGGGCTTGGACAGACCCGCGCCTTCGTGGAGGTGACGTCGAGCGGAACCCTTCAGTTGCTACGCCGCGGCCTTGCACGCGTGACCGATGCATTCGATATGGCGGTGGTCGGTGCCGCAGCAGCCGCCGAGAACGTTGATGTGGGGCAAGCGATCGCGGAGGCCGCCGTAATGTGCTCCAAGCTCCTCTGGGTTGCCTATATCGAGCTCCGGCGCGTTGTCGAGCTCAGCGTGGCTGAGCTTGGACGAGTTCGCGCGCAGGCCACGGAGCCGTCCGATCCACGGCGCGCGCGCGTCGAGCACGTGCTCGAAGTGAGTCGGGTGGGCGCAGTTGATCATGTAGTAGGCGGGATAGCCTTCGGTCGCCGCATCCACGGCCGCGATCGCCTCGCCGAGCATTTCCCCGGTCGGCAGGCGCCCGTCGGTCTCGACAGTGAACGAGATCACGCACGGCATGCGGGCCGCGACGGCGGCGCGCGCAACGCCCGTCGCCTCGGGCACGTTGGTCATGGTTATGGCGGAGACGAAATCGGCGGCCGTCTCGCGGAAGATGCCGACCTGCCAGCCGTGATAGGCCTCGGCCTCGTCGACGCCCATGACCTTGCCGGCGTCGTAGCCGTCGCCGCGCGGGCCGATGCAGCCGCTGATCACAAACGGCGAGCGCTTCGTCTCGTAGCGGTCCCGGATTTCGATCATGAGATCGATCGCTTCGCGATTGATCTTTGCCAGCTGCGCGCGGTCGCGGCCGATCTTCGCGGCCCAATCCGGATTGGCGCGCCAGGTCGGGCTCTCGAGCACAAAGCCGAGGCCATGCCGGACGGCCATCGGCGCGTAGCGATCGAAGTAGGCGCGCAAGGCGGCGCGCCCCCGCTCGTTCTCGAGCAGCACGAAGGCTGCGTTCATGGGCAAGTCCCAGCCCTCGTGAAAGATGAGCGTCGTCTCTATGCCGCCGTCGGCGAGGAACAGGCCGCCGTCGAGCTGCGGCAGGCGCAAGCGATATTTCGTCTTTGGGAACTTGGACATTGTTCTGCGCTCCGGTATCTGGGGTGTCGTTTGGCGCGCAACATCCTCGAAGTGCTGCCCTCGGCGCTAGTCTACTTGCGGTACGCTGCGAACTTGAAATTTAATGCTCGTGATATCAGTGAGTTGACCAACAATTAGGCCTCGTGGGCCGTATCGCGTCCGCAGCGACTTGAACTCGCGGTACAGTCGGCGCGGCCAAGAGGAGGCGAGATGGCGGAGATCCTGCCGCGCAAGGGCACCGACACGCGCGAGCGCATTCTCGACGCGGCGGAGGCGGCCGTGCTCGAGAAGGGCTTTGCCGGCACGTCGATCGACGAGCTGATTGCCGCCGTCGGCATCACCAAGAGCGGGTTCTTCTATCACTTCCGCGACAAGGGCGATCTCGCCAAGGCGCTGCTCGAGCGGTACGTGGAGCGGGAAAATGCGCTGTTCGACGATCTCTTCCGGCGCGCCGATGAGCTCAACGAGGACCCGCTGCACGGATTTTTGGTCGGGCTCAAGATGCTGTCCGAGATGATGGGCGATCTGCCGACGGGGCATCCCGGCTGCCTGGTCGCGGCGATCTGCTATCAGGAACGGCTGTTCGACCGCGAGGTGCGCGATCTCAATGCTGCGGCTGTGCTCGGCTGGCGGCGCCGCTTTCGCGAGCGCCTCGACCTCATCGCCGCACGCTACCCGCCGCGCCTCCCCGTCGACCTCGACGACGTGGCCGACATGCTTTCTGCGATAGCGGACGGCGGGATCATCCTGTCGAAGGCGGTCAACGACAAGAACGCGCTGCCGCGCCAGGTGATGCTCTATCGCGATTTCGTCCGCACAATCTTTGCGGGCGCTTGAAGGAGACCTGCACGTTCTTCGCAGCTCGCCGACGAGGCCGCTCCGCGTATGGCCCTCCGCGCCGGACAGGATGTTCGGCATCTCAATACAATGCAATTGTGTCGCACCCAGGCCCTGCGTGATGCGTTGGACCACGACAAAAGGAGACTATTGATGCTTATTTGACGCGTGCGAGCACCTGCCCGCACGAGGGAAAACTTTCCACCTTCTGCGCAAGCATGCTTTGTGGTTAAACCGAGTCCGGACAATTCGTCGGATTTGCCTTCGCGTTTCGCCTTGGTCGGTCGTCTTGCACTGCCTCTGCTTCCAGTCGCGCCTGATCAGCTAGACCCCTTTCATGATCGAGACATTTCGCGGACGGATCCTGGAGCCTGCTGTCAAATTGGCGGCGGCGTGCTTGGCTGGGGCGGCTCTCGTCTCCTCTTCGCCGGCGTGGGCTGTGGACTTGTCGCCGCTCACGACAGTGCGGACCGTTGAAGTTGACTCCGGCGGTATGGTTCTGCGAACGAGCTACAACCCGATCGCGATCTTCCTGCTCAGCGTCATCTTGCTGGTCTGCGCCGCGGGAGTGTTTTGGGCTCTCCTCAGTTTTTATCGGACGACGGCCGGGGGGCACTCGCTTGCCTCCCTTCCCAAAAGCGCGCCGGCCGCCACCAAAGCGGTCCTCGACAAGCAGATCTCAAAGGTTCTGGGCTTGGTCCGGGGGCTCTTACAGTCGAATGAGACCTTCCGCGCGTCATTGGCGAGCGCTCAGGATCGGCTGGACGGCCTCAAGGATCCGACGCAAGTGGGAGTTGTCATCGGTATCCTGGTCTCCGAGAACGAGCGGATGCGCCGCGAGGCGGTCGAGCTCAAGAGCAGGCTCGAGGAGTCGCGGTCAGAGATCGAAGCCCTGCAGGCAAGTCTCACCGAGGCGCAGGAGATCGGGCTCATCGACCCGCTGACGAAGGTGGGCAATCGGCGCCACTTCGATCTCACCCTCGAGAAGGCGGTCGCCGAGGCCGTGACCACCAAGACGCCCCTTTGCCTTGTGATGAGCGATATCGACAACTTCAAGTATGTGAACGACACTTTCGGTCATACGGTCGGGGACGAGGTCTTGAAGATGTTCGCCCGCCTGCTGGCGGACAACGTGAGGGATGGCGATACGGTCGCCAGATTCGGGGGCGAGGAGTTCGCGGTCGTTTTGCCGAGAACGGCCCAGGAAAGCGCAACGAGCCTCGCCGAGCGCGTGCGGCGCCAGTGCGAATCCCGGCAGCTCAAGGTCAGGACGACCAATGAGCCGATGGGCAAGCTCACGGCATCGTTCGGCGTGGCTCAGCTCCGCGAGGGCGAGACCCCGGATATGCTCGTCGAGCGCGCGGACGCGAAGCTTTACGAGGCCAAGTGCACGGGGCGCAACCGAGTCGCGGTCTACGGCAATCGCAAGACGGGGTCTTGATCGGCCCGATCGCGATGAGGCCGCTGCCGGCGGCGCGGACCTCAATAGAACAGGCTCGAGACGCTTTCCTCGCGCGCGGTTCGCAGGATGGCCTCGCCCATGAGAGTGGCAATCGACAGGATGCGGATATTCTTGGCGGCCTTGATCGCCTCCGAGGGCAGGATCGAATCCGTGATGACGAGCGATTTCAACCGCGAGTTCTGAATGCGCGAGACGGCGCCCCCGGAGAGCACGCCGTGGGTGATGTAGGCGATGACCTCGGTCGCGCCCTTGTCGAGGAGCGCTTCGGCGGCGTTGACGATGGTGCCGCCGCTGTCGACGATGTCGTCGATCAGAATGCACCGCTTGCCCTCGACGTCGCCGATCACATTCAAAACCTCGGATTCGCCGGGCCGCTCGCGCCGCTTGTCGCAGATCGCGATCGGCGCCTCGATGCGCTTGGCGAGGCCGCGCGCGCGCACGACGCCGCCGACGTCAGGGGAGACGACGACGAGGTTCTTGGTGCCGTAGCGCTCGTCGATGTCGCGCACCATGACCGGCGCCGAGAACAGGTTGTCTGTCGGAATGTCGAAGAAGCCCTGGATCTGCCCGGCGTGGAGGTCGAGCGTCAAGACGCGGTCGGCTCCTGCGCGCTCGATCAGGTTGGCGACGAGCTTGGCCGAGATCGGCGTGCGCGGCCCCGGTTTCCTGTCCTGGCGCGCATATCCGTAATAGGGGAGCACTGCGGTGACGCGGCGCGCGGAAGCCCGCTTCAGCGCGTCGATCAGGATCAGGAGCTCCATAAGGTTGTCGTTGGCCGGAAACGAGGTCGATTGGATCACGAACACGTCCTGGCCGCGCACGTTCTCCTGGATCTCGACGAAGATCTCCATATCCGCAAAGCGCTTCACCTGGCCCTTCGCCAGCGGCACCTTGAGGTATTGGCAAATGGCCTCGGCCAACGGCCGGTTGCTGTTGCCTGCAACGACCTTCATGCGCGGTCCGCCCCGTCCATCCTCTTCACGGGCATCGAATGGCATGGGGCGCCTCTTGCACTTGAGCGACGACCCGGCTTCTAGCGCAGTTTCGCGGTGAGCGAAAGCCGGTGGGCTGCCAAACAGGCGATATCGATAACCGAAGCTTTCTCGGGTGGCGCGGCCACGCCGAGGCGGGCAACCGATCGACGTCATCGCGCTAGTGTAATGATCGGGCAATTCGCCGCTGCCCGCGACCCACGTCAGCGAATTTCTCGATCTAAGTCATACTAGCGAGACTAAGATTCTAGTGTCCCTTTTATTCCGAAGTTCGCTCAGGAGCCCAGCCGCGAACTCGGGCGAACTTCCAAATCGGGATGCTAGTTGGTCTTCGTCTGCGCCGGCAGGAGCTTCAGGATGCCCTGCGCCGCCGCCGCCGCCGCCGCGTCTGCGGTCTTGCCCCATGCGCCGTCGAGCGAGCCCTGGGGGATTTCGTTCTTCTGGGATACGGTGCCGAGCTTTTTGCCGCTCGGGTCCTTGACGTTCCAATCGATCTGGATCGGCTGCTTGCCGTCCTTGCCCTCGCCGACGACCACCTTGCCTTCGACGCGGTAAGTCTGACCCTGGGGCTTCTCGGTCAGTGCGACGCCGCTGCGCGAGAGCTCGCGCTGCAACGCGCCCGTGAGCGACACGCTTCCGTCGCCCGGCGCGCCCGTCACCGACGGCACCATGGCATTGACGGCCCCCTCGCGGCCGATGCTGCCCGTTGTCGGTCCTGTTGCCGCCTGGGTTAGGCCGGCTGCCGCGGGCGATGGCGCGGTCGGCGTCGCCGACGTTTGGGTCGGCGCGGCTCCCGCGGCGGTTGCCTGGGCGCCAGGCGCCGGTGCGTTGGTGGCGATGGCCGCCTGGCTCTGCGTCGGGAGCCAAGCGGCGAGCGAGCCCGCAGTCTTGCTCGCGATCATGTCGACGACCTGGGGCGACACGGCCGCCCACGGATCCTTACTGTCGGTTCCGGCGATGACTTCCTCGCCCGTGATGCGATTGACGCGCTTGCCGGTCGGGTCGGTCACGTCCCAGATGTAGGAGACCTTTGTCGCGGACTTCTCGCGCGCCGAGACGATGTATCCGCGCAGCGTGAACTCGGCCTTGTCGGTCGCGGCCTTGGCAACCGTGACGCGGTGCTTCTCGATGGCGGACGTGAGCTGCGTCTGCAGCTGCTTGGCGACGCTGTCGGGAGCGCCGATCACCGGCGCTATGGTGATCTTGGCGCCGGTCGCTGCTCCGGGGACGGCGGACTGATCGGCGATCGCCGTGGGCGCCGAGCTATCGCTCGCCGACCCGAAAATGTTGGCCCCCGTCTCGCAGCCGCCAAGGGCAAGGCCCCCGAATGCCGCGATTACCGGCAGCATGATCGGCCTCATGTAGCGACGCGCCGCAGCAGCATCGATGGTCGTCACCGTGACGTCCCCCTATGTATGACCCGCTGTCATCCGGCGGCCGGCGTACGAACCCTGCGGCCATCTCTCCCTACGCTACGCGACATGCACCCTCAACAGAGTCGTGTAGCGGCCCCACCAGCCCCCGTCCAGATCGAATCGAGACGAACGGCGCCTCATCCCTGATCTTGCGTTGTAGTTTTGCAAGACGGTTGTGGATTTTGCAGTTAAGCCACAACAATGGCGGAGATTTGACGGCCGTAATCGGCCTCCGCGCGCGCTCGAGAGCGCCTATAGCTATAGAAAAGCGATTCGTTTTCGTAGGTGCAGTGAGCAACGCTGTCGACAAATCTGATTCCGGCTCGGTTCAAGCGGTGGGCCACGAACGCCGGGAGGTCGAAATGGGGGCGGGCGTTCCGCCCCGACCGGCGAAAGAACCGGGCGTTCTCCGGGTCGACCTTTAGAAACTCGGCTTCGAACTCGGGTCCGACCTCGTAGGACTTGGCGCCGATCGACGGGCCGATCGCCGCCCGTATGCGCTCGCGACGGGCGCCGAGACGCGCCATGGCGTCGATGGCGGCTTCCACGACCCCCGCGAGCGCTCCGCGCCAGCCTGCGTGGGCGACCCCAACCACCCCCGCGGGGCTGTCGGCGAGGAGGACCGGCGCACAGTCTGCGGTGAGGACGCCGACGGCAAGGCCGCGGGTGGCGGTCACGAGCGCATCGGCCTTGGGAAGCTCCTCGCGCGGCATCAGGCGATCGACGACGAGCGCCGTCGGGCTGTGCACTTGATGCACGGTCTGCACGTCGCCGGCCGCGCATTCCAGATGGCGCGCGACGCGGGCGCGGTTCTCGGTCACCGAAACGCAGTCGTCGGACGAGCCCTGGCCGCAGTTGAGTGTCGCAAAGAGGCCGCGGGACACGCCCCCCTCGCGCGTGAAAAAGCCGTGGCGGATCCCCGGCAGGATGCTGAGACAGTCGGCTTCGAAGGGCGTGAGCATTTGAGCGGTGAGTTGGTGAATTGTGAGTTGGTGAGTGGAGAGGTGGCGAGCTCAACTATCTCACCACGACCACACCACTCACCATCTCACGACCTGATAATCTCACGCAAATCCGGGAAGCGGCGGCAGTCCCGGACTTCGAACGCCGAGGGCCTTGAATCGCACGCCCATTGCGCCCGGTGAGATCAGACGCGCAACACCCGCCTCGATCTCGGCCGCCTTCGAGGGGTTCGATGCCATGAGGCGGGACGCGCGATCGACGATGCCGAGACGGCCCAGAAACTCGGCCTGTGTCAGGGGGCCGTCGCAGGCGAGCGCGGAGGCCTCCGCAAGCCTTCCGAAAGCTGAGAAATCGACGTGGACGGTGAGATCGGCTTCCCCCGGCGAGGTGAGGGGATGCTCGGCGCGATGGGCGCGCACCGCCTGGAGCGAGGATCCCGCGGTCGGCGAGATATAGCCGTAATCGATGAACAGGCCCGCAAAGGGATCGTCGCCGGACATGGCAAGGAGATCGAGAAGAAATGCGAAGCTTTGCTGCTCGATGATCGAGCCGGGAGCGGGCAGCGGACTGATTCCGAGATCGCCCGGGTCGACCCGGATCACGGGCGGGAGCCGGACGAACGCCAGCGCGCCGCTCTGATCGAGGCCAACGCCACGCATGGCGATGCCGTCGGTCAAGACCTCGAGCTGCGCGGCCGGGCATGTGTCGAGGAACTCGTTGGCGAGAAGGATCATGGGGCCCGGCGGCAGGTCGGCCGCGGAGCCATGCCACGCGAGAGGCACGGACGTGTCGGCGAGCGCGGAGCGCTGGTTCGCTTCGAGCTGCGGGCTCGATTCGACGAGGTGCACCGAGAGCGCGTCGAGGAAGCCCGGCACGGCGCGCATGGCGCGAAGAGCGTCACGCAGGAGCGTGCCGCGCCCCGGTCCGAGCTCGACCAGATTGATGTGCCGGGGCGCGCCCATCGATTGCCAGACGACGCCGCTCCAAAGGCCGATGATCTCGCCGAAAGCCTGGCTGATCTCGGGCGCCGTGATGAAATCGCCCTCGGCGCCGATCGCGGCCCTGCCCCGGTAGTAGCCATGCTCCGGGTGATGAAGGCAGAGGCTCATGTAGTCGAGCACGCTGATTGGCCCGTCGCGGCGGATGCGCTCTTTGATGAGGCTTGCGAGCGGCGTCGCTCGGCGCTGGATGGGGTCATCGTCGCAGGTCATGCCGGAGCGCGGGCGCGTGCCTGCCATAGGAGATAGAGCCCGAGGAGCAGCATGGGGAGCGAATAGATCTGCCCGGCCGTGAACGGACCGAGATTCAAGGCGTGTCCGAAATGCGGCTCGCGGAACAGCTCTCCAAACGAGCGCGCGAGCGCATAGCCGACGAGGAAAACACCGGTCACCGTTCCGGGGTGCTTCAACGCGCCGAACGTGTGGGTGAGCACCCTCAAAACGAGAAAGAGGACGATCCCTTCGAGCGCCGCCTCGTAGAGCTGGCTCGGGTGCCGGGGCGCCGGCTCGACATTCGGGAACAGGTACTTCGCGTGCGGGAAGATCATGGCCCACGGCACGTCGGAGACGCGTCCGAACAACTCGCCGTTGATGAAGTTGGCGAGGCGTCCGAAGATGAGTCCGAGCGGCACGGTCGCGGTGATGAGATCGTAGGTGCTCATCGCGTCGACCTTGTTGCGGCGCGCGAAGACCCAGGCGGCTATGGCGCAGCCGACGAACCCGCCGTGAAAGCTCATGCCTCCCTTCCACACGGCCAGCCCCTCGAGCGGGCTCGCGAGATACGTGCTCGGCTCGTAAAGGAGGACGTAGCCGAGCCGCCCGCCGACCACGGTGCCGAACGTCATGTAAAGGAGCAGGTCGTCGACTTTCTCCGGCCCGAACGGGGGCTTGTCCCCTGCCCAAAGGTGCCGTTCGGCGACGAGCCGGCGAATATAGATCCAGCCAAGGACAAAGCCGGCGAGGTAGGAGAGCCCATACCATTTGATTGCGAACGGACCGATCGCGATCGCGACCGGATCGATGTCGGGAAAGGGCAGGACGAGGGGGCTCATGCCGGGGCCATCGCGATCGATAGGGGCCGTGGCAAGGTTGCCCGCGGCCGGGCGGACGTTGTCGGGAGACGCGCGCCAAGTCAAGGCGAGGCTGGCGGAGCTTGAATGGTCGCAGTGCGAGCCCCATAGTCGAGGTACGTTGGGCGTGCCTCGAACCGTGCGAACGGGTGCCTCAAGGAGCCGATATGACCCAGACCAGCAATCGCCTGCTCGATGAGCTTGCCAAGTTGATGACGGACGCGGCGGGCGCCGCGCAAGGCATGCGGCGAGAGGTCGAGAGCGTCATGCGCGCGCAGGCCGAGCGCATTCTGCAAAGCATGGACATCGTCGGGCGCGAGGAGTTCGAGGCGGTGAAGACGATGGCCGAAAAGGCACGGGCCGAGAACAGCCGGCTCGCCGAGCTTGTCGATGGGCTCATGGCGCGCATAAGTGCGCTCGAGACCGAGCTGAAGCGCTGAGTGAAGTGAATCTTGCGCTCAGGCGCGTTTCCCCGCTGTCGAGTGCTTGCGCACCACATCGAGAAGATCGCCCGCAGTTTTCAACACGCTTCTCGCGCGCTGCCCGCTCGCCGCCACTTTGCTCGTGGACAAGGAAGCGCACGGCTTGCGACTCGTGGCGGCCTCTGTTTTCGTCGCGACGTTTTGATGCGGCGAGCGGCATCGCCCCACACCCGCCATGAGAGATCCCCAATTTGAGCGAGCTTGTTTCTAGAGACGGAACCCGCGAGGAGCGCGGTGCGCGAGCCGCGCTTGACCTTAGGAGCGAGAATGGCTTCGTCTGAGAAGGGCTACGACCGCGTCACCAACCCGATCGATCTCGTCGAGACTCTGGCCGGCTCGCACGATTGGTCGTGCGATCGCACAGGCGACGACGAGCTGACGCTCGTCGTCAGCGGCAACTGGACGGATTATCACGTTTCTCTCAATTGGCGCGACGATCTCGAAGCGCTGCATCTTGCCTGCGCGTTCGATTTTCGGGTGCCTGATATCCGCCTTTCGGAGATGTACCGCCTCATCGCTCAGATCAACGAGCAGCTCTGGCTCGGGCATTTCGATCTCTGGACGCAGGAGGGCTTGGTCATGTTCCGCCATGCGATCCTGCTCAACGGCGCGGTGGCGACGCCGGCCCAGTGCGAGGCAATGCTGAAAGCCGCGCTCGAAGCATGCGAGCGCTACTATCAAGCCTTCCAGTTCGTCGTCTGGGCAGGTAAGGAGAGCCGCGAGGCGCTCGTCTCGACGATGTTCCAGACCGAAGGGCAAGCCTAGATCGCGATCGTTCTTGATGGAGACGCTTCGCGTCCATCAAGAACGTGAATCGCTATCTAAATTCAAAGTTTAGCCTACGATTTACGCCTAACATGGATCGCGGAAGCGATTCCATGTCAGACGATCGTGCGCTAGAGAGAGGCAGCCGCGGGTGCAGCGCCGCTCGTAGCGCGCCACGCGCCAACCGGGGTCGCTCACATGACTTCTCGATCTCAAAGGACCACTTCTGCTCGCCGGCGCCGGCAAGATGGGCGCGGCGCTCCTGCGCGGACTTTTCGCGTGCGGGCTCGATCCCCGCCTTGTCCTCGTTCAGGATCCCGCGCCGGCGGCGGACGTGGCGGCGCTCCTCGCCGAGCGGGGCGTGCGCCTCGAAGGGGAGATCGCGGCTCCCGCCACGCCGCCCGCCGTGCTCCTCCTCGCCGTCAAACCGCAGATCATGGACACGGTGCTGCTCCCCCTCGCGCGCCTCGCCGGGCCGGACACTCTCGTCCTTTCGATCGCCGCCGGGCGGACCATCGCGAGCCTTGCGCGCCATTTGAAGCCGGGCACGGCCATCGTGCGCGCGATGCCCAATACGCCGGCCTCGGTCGGGCGCGCCATCACGGTATGCGTCGCGAGCGCGAGCGTCTCACCCGAACAGAGGCGCCTTTGCGATGCGCTGCTCTCCGCGGTGGGGGACGTCGTTTGGGTCGAGGACGAGGCGCTGATGGATGCCGTCACCGCCGTCTCGGGGTCGGGGCCGGCCTATGTGTTTCTTTTGGCCGAGGCCCTTGCCGAGGCGGGCAGGGCGGCGGGGCTTGAGGAGGCGCTCGCCAATCGGCTGGCGCGCGCGACCGTCGCGGGCGCGGGAGAGCTCCTGCGCAAGCAGGACCTCGAGGCCCGCCTGCTGCGCGAGACGGTGACGTCGCCAGGAGGAACGACGGCGGCGGCGCTTTCCGTGCTGATGGGACCGGGCGGGCTCAAGGATCTCATGAAGCAGGCGGTGGCGGCGGCGGCGGGCCGCAGCCGCGAGCTGGCGAAGTGACCTGGACGACTTCACCCGTGCTCGCGGCCGCGTATCCCACATTCCCCGAGTGAGCCCTGAGGCTCCGGCGATCCCGGGGGCACCTTGTGCGGCTGAGACCTGGAAGCGGGAGGAGCGTTCCCGGTCATGCGCGCCGCCTGTGGCACTCGTTCAGCAAGGGGTCGAAGCCCACCCTGGAGTGGCACCCTCGCCGGGACATAGTTATGATATACTGTAACAGTTCATGCAAGGGCGTTTTTGGGGGGTTTCACGCAATTGTGTATCGGGGGTGCCGCGATTTCTCGGCGCTCACGGCGCGTCGGTCTCGGTCGCCGGCACGCGGGGGGCGACATCGGTCACGACGCCCGTCGACGCCTCGCAAAGGACGTCGTAGTCGACGCCGTTGGTGCGCACGACATAGCGGAAGGCCGGCTCTCCCTTGGGGCCTTTGGATTCGGAATAGCCCATGGAGGCCCCCATGGCGTTGACCGTCTTTCCGCAAGCTTCCGCGCTCGCCTTGGCTTCGGGTGCCGCCTCGGCGGAGAGGGGCGAGCCAAGGCAGCCGCAGGCGAGGAGAAGAGCGAGAACTCTTGGCTCGACCATGTGAATTTTTCCTTATCCGCGCGGGGCGCGGTGCCGCCCGCATCTGCAACTAAGTTACATGAGTGATATAACGTAGCGCCATCGCCTGGGAAGGGCGCGAGCGCCCGCTGCTCCACCGCCGCACAAGCCGCGTCCTCGCAAAGCCCCTCACTGCGGGCTTGGCCGGCTGCTGCCGGCCCTATTTCAATTTGCCGTGAGGCGACCTACGTCAGGGGATGGACGCGGAAACCGAGGAGCCCACCCATGATCGACGAGAGAACAATGCGGGGACGCATCGTTGCAGGCGCCATGAGGCTCGCCGCTGGCCGGCCCTGGCGCGAGGTGACGCTGCGCGATATCGCCGAGGCTGCGGGCGTGAGCCTCGCGGAAATGCGCGGCGAGCTCGCTTCGAAAGGCTTGATCCTCGCGGCTTTCGCCCGTGCCATCGACGATCAGGTGCTTGCCGCCGCGCCGAGGTTCACGTCCGACCAGACGCCGCGCGATCGCCTCTTCGACGTGGTGATGAGCCGGTTCGATGCGCTTGCGCCCTACAAGCCCGCGCTCAAGTCGATCGCCGCCTCCGGGCTCCCCGACCCGGCCTTGATCAAAAGCCTTTGCGCCTCGCAGGCCTGGATGCTCGCCGCCGCCAACATCGGGAGCGACGGCCTCATCGGCGCGGCGCGGGTGACCGGCCTCGGCACCGTCTACGCTAGCGTCTTCCGCACCTGGCTCGAGGATGACGATCCCGGCCATGCGCGGACCATGGCCGCGCTCGACAAGCGCCTCGAGCGCGGCGAGCAGGCGTTGGGCGTCGTCGAGGACATGTGCCGGACGGCGTGCCGGGCGGTGTCTCTGTTGCGGTGCGCGCCGAGAACGAAGGCGGAGAAGAGCCCCGACACGACGCCTCCTCCGGCGGCCGCCGCGGGGGCCGTCTGACACGTCTACAGCGGGACGGAAATGATGGCGCGCAGTCCGCCCATCGAGCTTTCGCCGAGCGTCACGTCGCCGCCGTGGCTTTTCGCGATGTCGCGGGCGATGGCGAGGCCGAGGCCCGTATTGCCGTCGCCCTGCGTGCGCGCGGGATCGATGCGGTAGAATGGCTTGAACACGTTGACCCGCTCGGAGGCGGGAATGCCCGGTCCGTTGTCGTCGACCTCGATCCTGAGCCATGTGCCCTCGGTTGCCGCGCGGATAACGATCTGATCGCCGTAGCGCACCGCGTTCGACACGAGATTGGTGATGGCGCGCTTGAAGGCCTGGCGTTTCAGCGGCAGGACGAGGTCGTCGCGCCGCTTTCGCATCTTGAGCTCGATCGCGGTTCCATAGACCTGCGCCTCGTCGTGAATCTCCTCCAGCAGCTCCTTCAAGTTGGTCGGCTTTGCTTCCTCGCCGCCGTCGCCCCGCGCGAATGCGAGGTAGTCCTCGAGCATGTGCTGCATCTCGTTGACGTCGGCCTTGAGAGACTGCACGTCGGCGCTATCGTTCAGAAACGCGAGCTCGAGCTTGAATCGGGTGAGTACGGTGCGCAGGTCGTGACTGACGCCGGCGAGCATGGTCGTGCGCTGCTCGACGTGCTGCATGATGCGGTCGCGCATCTCGAGAAAGGCCTGAGCGGCCTGGCGCACCTCGCGCGCGCCCCGGGGGCGGAAATCGTCCGGCACGGGGCGGCCCTTGCCGAACGCGTCGGCGGCCTCGGCGAGGCGCAGGATGGGCCGGATCTGGTTTCGCAGGAAGAGGATCGCGACCGTCAGCAGGATCACGGACGAGCCGACCATCCACAACAAGAAGATGTGCGAGTTCGAGGCGTAGGTCTGACTTCGGGTCGCGAGAAAGCGCAGGATGGAGTCGTCGAGCTTGACGCGGATCTCGACGTGGCGCGACTGGCCGACGGTGTCGATCCAGAATGGACGCTCGAGGGCTTTGGAGATCTCGCGCGAGAGCGCGCGGTCGAGGAGATCGAAGAACGGCTTTGGGCGCACCTCGGGGAGATCGCCGGGCGGCAGGATCTGCATCGATAGGTTGAGCCGCTCCCGCGCCATCTCGATGAGGCGGGCGTGCTGGCTCGGCGCCGGGTCGGCCTCGTAGATGTCGATCAGGGCGGAAATGTCGCGAGCCGTGCTTTCGGAGAGGCGCCGCGTCACGTTCTGCCAATGGCGCTCCATGAAAACGAAGGCAATGACGCCCTCGAGCACGACGATCGGTGCGATGATGATGATGAGGGCGCGGGCGTAGAGGCCCTTGGGGAGCAGGTCGGCGATCGTGTGGGAGACGGACGCGGCCCCGCGCCTCGCCCTCGCGAGGAGCATCCTCGCCATGGCGCGGACGGCGTCGATCGTCTCTTTGTGCCTCTCGAGCATGGCAGGGCGCTGGGCAGGCGGAGGAGATGAGGTCAGTCCGTGTATAGGATGTACCCCTTGCCGCGCACGGTCTGCAAATACACCGGATTTGATGGGTCGGTCTCGATCTTGCGGCGTAGGCGGTTGACTTGAACGTCGATGGTGCGCTCGCTCCCCGTCGAATCATCGTTCGACAGCTCGTGGCGTGGAATGGGCGTGCCGCGCCTTTGTGCGAACTGGCGCAGGAGGTCGCGCTCGCGTTCGGTGAGCTTGATCGTCTCCTCGTCGCGCTTGAGCTCCCCGCGCACGACGTGGAAGACGAATGCCCCCATCCGAATCTCGTCGGAGTTTGCCGACGACGGGTGGCCTCGCCTCAGGATGTTGCGCAGGCGCAAGAGCAGCTCGCGGGGCTCGAAGGGCTTGGGGATATAATCCTCGACGCCGCATTCGAGCCCCTCGATGCGCTGGTCGGCCTCGGTACGCGCCGTCAGCATGCAAATCGGGATGTGGCTCGCGCTCTTGATCTCGCGTGCGAGATCGAGCCCGCTTTGGCCGGGCAGCATCACGTCGAGCAAGATCACGTCGAAGGCGAGGCCGCGCAGGGACGCCTTCGCGCCCTCGGCGTCGGCAGCGGTCGTGACGCGAAACCCCTGCTCGAACAGATAGCGCGCCAGGAGGTCGCGAATTTTTTGATCGTCATCGACGACGAGTACGTGCGGGGCGTCGTCCGGCAACGGCTCGGCGCGCGACGAAAGGGGAGCCGACGTCATTTGTGGTCGTCCTTTCCACCGGACAATGCCGCCGTGGGTGCCAGGCGAACGAGCGTCTCCACCTGCGCTCGGTCGGATTCGGCGATCATGGACAGCAGAAAGCGGCGTGTCATCGTCTCCGCGCCGGGCCCTGCGTCGGCGAGCGCAGCCTCGACCCGTTTGACCTGCAACGTCGTCAGCCGCTCGGCGAGGCGCGCCCCCTTGACCGTGACGTAGAGAAGACGCTCGCGCCGGTCCTCAGCGCCGGCCCGCTGGCTGATGAAGCCGTCGTCGACGAGTTGCTTCAGGACGCGCGCGAGTGACTGCTTGGTGATCTTCAGGATTTCGAGCAGCTGCGCAACCCGCAAGCCGGGATTGCGGTGGACGAAATGCAGCACCCGGTGATGCGCGCGTCCGAACCCGAATTGAGCGAGGATGGCGTCGGGGTCGCCGGTGAAGTCGCGATAGGCGAAAAACAGAAGCTCGACGACAGCGACGAGACGGTCGCGGTTGGCGCACTGCTCGTCGGGACGGCGGGCGTCTAGGGCGGCGGGCGCCGGCACGCGGCGAAGATGGGCAGCGTCTCTCGTTATGTCAGTCATGTTGACATATTTGAATCGTCTTGATACCTCTGGCAAGTCAATTCGCATGCGGCGATGAAGGTCAGTTGCGCGGTTTCGCGGTCCTCGGCAGAAGCTTTCGGCGTCGCGATAGAGGGCCAAAGGGACGACATCATGACTAAGCCCGTTCCGTACCACGATCGCGACGGATTCATCTGGATGGACGGCAGGCTCGTCCCGTGGCGCGAGGCCAACGTTCACGTGCTGACCCACGCGCTGCACTACGGAAGCGCCGTGTTCGAAGGCGAGCGGGCGTACGGCAGGGAGATCTTCAAGCTCACCGAGCACTCCGAGCGCCTGGTCGAGAGCGGGCGCATTCTCGAGTTCGAGATTCCCTATTCGGTTGCCGAGATCGACCATGCGTGCCGTGACGTGGTCGCCGCCAACAAGCTGACCGACTGCTATGTCCGTCCTCTCGCCTGGCGCGGCAGCGAGCAGATGGGCGTTGCGGCGCAGCAGACGCAGATCCATCTCGCAGTCGCAGCATGGGAATGGGGCTCCTACTTTCCCCTCGAGCAACGCCTCAAGGGCATTCGCATCGGACTCGCAAAATATCGGCGCCCCGATCCGGCGACGGCCCCCGCCAAGGCCAAGGCGATCGGACTCTACATGATCTGCACGATCGAGAAGCATCGCGCCGAGCGCGCGGGCTTCGCCGATGCGCTGATGCTGGACTGGCGCGGGCGCGTGGCGGAGTGCACGGGCGCGAACATCTTCCTGATCAAGGACGGAGTGATGCACACGCCGGTCCCCGATTGCTTCCTCGACGGCATTACGCGCCGCTCCGTCATCGGCCTCGCCCGCGGGCGTGGGATCGAGGTCGTCGAGCGGGCGATCGTTCCCGACGAGCTCTCGTCGTTTTCGGAATGCTTTATCACGGGGACCGCGGCCGAGGTGACGCCCGTGTCCGAGATTGGCGATATGAAATTCAAGCCGGGCCAGATCACGGAGACGCTCCTCAACGACTTCATGGCGCTGGTCCAGCCGAAGAAGCGCGCCGCCGCCGAGTGAGCGATCGTCATTGGGGCGTTTCCCCCTGTCATCCCGGCTCGCGCTCGGGAAAGGGCAGCGTGAAAAGTCGCATCGTAGCAGCCCTCGCTTGGCCGGGATGACACTAAGGGGCGTTCTTATCGGGTAATCGGGGGCCTCTCCGCGGGCGTGAGGACCGTGGCCAGGGCGGCACAGCGGGCCCGGCGCCGGTAACGCTCATCGCGCGGGAGGCTTGAATCGGCCCGTGATCGGATCGAAAGTCGCTCGAGGTTGGCCTGCAACCCGAGTGACGGCCATGCGTGCCCTTTCACGGTTCCTCCTGTCATTTGCCATCGCCGTTGCCGCCGGCGGCGCGGCGGCTCAGGAGGGCCCGGGCGGGCTCATCAACCCGCAGCGCGACTGCCAGACGATCACCACCTGCCGCTTCTCCAAGGGCGGGTCCTACCGTGGCTGCATCTCGACCTATAGCTGCCGCGTGTGCAGGTTTGTCGCGAGCGGCTGCCAGGTCGGATCGGGCAAGGTGTGTCGCACGCTGCGCTGCTCTTGGGGAGCGTAACTCGGGACGCGCGGGAGATCTGGGTTGCGTAAATGCGTCAGGCCGGAGAGAGGCGCGTGCGCAGGGCGGCGATCACGAGGAAGAGAAATACCGCGACGCCGACGGTGATGCTCGGCAGGACGAGGCGATGAAGGTGCCAGCCTAGAGCCTCGCCCGTTCCAGCGACCACGAACGTCCAGAACACCGCGGGCAGCACGCTCGCCAGCATGGCGCCCACGACCGCATCGCTCGCGAGGTAATTGCGAGCTACGAGGTCGAGGGCTCGTAGGGCCTGCGCCATTCCAAATCCTGGTCTCAAATCCCGATCCGGGGCCGCGACGGCGTTAACCATTCAAAGTGGGCTTTGTTGCGGCTAACAACGCGGGAGTAAGCCTCGGGGTTCAATTTCGCGGGGTTCCCGCGCCCCTGTGGCGCCGAAACATCACGCTGGCACTCTGCCGTCGGATCGGATTCGGCGTTAACCAACAAGCTCGGCTTCGGATAATGCCAACGATTTCCTCAGCTTCGCCCCGCACCGGAACGCCGGTCGACGTGGCGATCGTGGGCGGCGGCCACAACGGGCTTACGGCAGCCGCCTACCTGGCCGGGGCGGGGCTCTCCGTCCTCGTTCTCGAGAAGAACGCCGAGGTCGGCGGCGCGGCCCTCACCGAGGAATTCCATCCGGGCTTTCGCAATTCGGTTGCCGCCTACACGGTGAGCCTCCTCAATCCGAAGGTCATCCGCGATCTCGATCTCGCCGCTCACGGTCTCTCCATCGTCGAGCGCCCCGTCGCGAACTTCTGGCCCGTCGACGACTCGCGATCGCTCCTCCTCCCGCACGGGACCGAGGGGCGCCAGAAAGCGATCGCCGAGTTCTCGCCCCGCGACGCCCGGCGCCTTCCGGGCTACGAGCGGGCGCTCGCTCGAGCGGCCGATCTCCTGCGAGACCTCGCACTAAGGACGCCGCCGAACGCCGGCGGCGGTGTTCTCGAGATCCTGCGCGCCGGCGCGCTGGGCCGCCGTCTCTTCGGGCTCACCCTCGACGATCAGCGGACTCTTGCCGCGCTCTTCACGAAAAGTGCTGCCGACTTCCTCGGCGAATGGTTCGAGAACGAGACTGTGAAGGCGGCGTTCGCGTTCGACGGCATCGTCGGGGCCTATGCCGCCCCGTCGACGCCGGGCACGGCCTATGTGCTTCTCCACCACTGCTTCGGCGAAATGAACGGTAGAGCGGGCGTGTGGGGCCACGCTGTGGGGGGCATGGGCGCCATCACGCAGGCGATGGCCAGGGCGGCGCTTGCCCGCGGCGCCAAGATTCGCACCGGCGCGGAGGTGGTGGAGGTCGCCGTGAAAGGCGGGCGGGCGCACGGGATCGTTCTCGCGTCGGGCGAGGTGGTGCGCGCGCGCGCCGTCGCCGCCAACGTACCGCCGAAGCTCCTGTTCGAGCGCCTGGTGCCCGCCGATGCCGTGGACCCCGAGGTCCGCGCACGCTTTTTGCGGATCAAGTCGGGCTCGGGAACGTTTCGTATGAACGTCGCGCTCTCGGAGCTTCCCGATTTCACGTGCCGCCCCGGCACGGCGCCGGCAATCCATCATGGCGCGGGCATCGTCATCGGGTCGACCCTCGACTATCTCGAGCGCGCCTACCTCGATGCGAGGCTTTCGGGCTGGTCGCGCGAGCCCATCGTCGAGATGCTGATCCCGTCCACGCTCGACGCGACGCTCGCGCCGGAGGGTCGTCACGTGGCGAGCCTCTTCGTCCAGCACGTCGCGCCGAAGCTGCCCGAGCCGAGAAGTTGGAGTGATAGCAGCGAGCGCGAGGCGTTCGCCGACCTCGTCATCGATACGATCACTCGCCACGCGCCCAACTTCAAGGCCTCCGTCCTCGCCCGCCAGAGCCTGTCGCCGCTCGATCTCGAGCGCCGCTTCGGCATGATCGACGGCGACATCTTCCACGGCGCGCTTTCGCTCGATCAGCTCTTCTCGCTGCGCCCCGTCCTGGGCTATGCGAATTACAGGATGCCGGTCGAGGGGCTCTATCTTTGCGGCTCGGGCGCACATCCCGGCGGCGGAGTCACGGGGCTTCCCGGCCACAACGCCGCGCGCGAGATGATCAAGGACTTGAGGGGCAACCTCTTGCGCCGTGCGATTGAGCGCTGAAGCGAGGGAGCAATGCTGCGCGTGACAGACACCATTCAGATTCCGGAAAGCGAGCTCGAGGAACGCTTCGTGCGCGCCTCGGGACCGGGCGGCCAGAACGTCAACAAGGTCTCGACCGCCGTCGAGCTGAGATTCGACGTCCGCCATTCGGGCTCTCTCAGCACGCCAGTGCGCGACCGGCTCGTGCGCCTCGCGGGGCGGCGGATCACGGACGAGGGCGTGCTCGTGATCCGCGCCGAGCGCTTCCGCACCCAGGAGAGGAATCGCGAGGACGCGCGCGATCGATTGGCGGCTCTCGTCCGCGACGCCCTCGTCGCCCCGAAGCGGCGCATTGCGACCCGCACGCCGCGGGCCGAGAAGGAGCGTCGCATAAAATCGAAGGTGCGCCGCGGCGAGGTGAAACGCCTGCGCCGGTCGAAACCCTCGCTCGACTGAGGCCCGATGCCCCGTTTTGCCGCCAACCTGAGCTTTCTCTTCAGCGAGCTGCCGTTCCTCGATCGCTTCGAGGCCGCCGCGCGCGCGGGCTTCAGGGCCGTCGAGTTCACGTTTCCCTATGCCTACGAGGCGGCCGACATCCGCGCGCGCCTCGACGCCAACGGCCTCGCGCTCGTGCTCTTCAATCTGCCCCCCGGCCATTGGGACAAGGGAGAGCGAGGCTTTGCGGCGCTGCCCGGCCGCGAGGACGAGTTCGCCTCCGCCGTCGACCTCGCGCTCCGCTACGCCGACGCGCTCGGCTGTCCGAGACTGCACGCGATGGCGGGTCTCGAAACGCAGGGCGCGGAGCGCGGCGCCTACATCGCCAATCTCCGGCTCGCGGCCGAATGGGCGGCGCCGCAGGCCGTCGACATCCTGATCGAGCCGATCAACACGCGCGATATTCCCGGCTACTTCCTCACTCGCACGAGCCAGGCGCGCGACGTCTTGCGCGAGGTCGGCACGCCGAACGCGGGCCTGCAGCTCGATCTCTACCACCGCCACGTCGTGGAGGGGGACGTCGCCGGCGCCATTGCCGAGTTCGGCCCGCTTGTCCGGCACTATCAGTGCGCCGGGCCGCCCGATCGCGGCGAGCCCGACCAGGGCGAGGTCGACTTCCGCGAGGTATTCCGGCAGATCGACGCCACGGGATACGAGGGCTGGATCGGGTGCGAGTACAAGCCGAGAGGCGCGACGGCGGCCGGGCTCGCCTGGGCGGAGCACTGCGGTGTCGCCCTCGGCTGAGGCCTGTTAACCAAGGCTTCGATCGCCGTCGCCGTAGCCGCAGTCCACCATTGCAGGCACGCGAATTGCTCTGAAGGTAGCGAAGCTCCCCAGGCCCCGAGCGTTAACGCGCCGACAACCGCCGAAATCCGCCATGCATGCGATTGCGCTAGAGCCGACCGTCCCGCGCCCAGGCCGTCTCAATGGCCTGGCGCTCGCGGTCCTGGCGCTTGCCATGCTCGCGATCTCGCCGTCCGCGCTCGAGCTCTTTGGTTGGCAGTACGGAGAAGCGGGCGGCGGCGCGCTCGAGAAGATCCACCCGGCGACGATGCTC
Source organism: uncultured Alphaproteobacteria bacterium (assembly GCA_963740475.1). Classification (GTDB taxonomy): domain Bacteria; phylum Pseudomonadota; class Alphaproteobacteria; order Rhizobiales; family Hyphomicrobiaceae; genus Hyphomicrobium_C. The sequence continues at coordinate 101,847 of CAVUEM010000020.1, forward strand.
GCCGCTCTGTTGCTGCTGACAGCCGCCGCCAGCAACGGCAATCCGCTGACGTCGCTCCTCACGACGCTTGCGGCGCATCCCGGAGTGGTCGTCTATCTCGCCGGGATCGGGCTCCTCATTTTCGACGCCCTCTACGTCGTCAATCTGCCGTTCACGACCTTTATAGATACGTTCCTCACGCCGGCGATCGTGTTTCTCCTGCTGCTCGAGCTCCCCGAGCGGCGCGGGCACACGCTCGCCATCCTCATTCACGCGTTCTTCATCGTCAACGCGCTCGTCGGCATCGCCGAATTCGTCTTCGCGTTCCGCATCACGCCGATCGTCGCCGAGGGCATCACCCTCGACGAGTGGCGCTCCTCCGCACTCCTCGGCCACCCACTCGCCAATGCGATCCTGACCGGCTGCTACATGTTGATGCTGGTGGCCGGCGGCGCGCGCGACCTCCCCTACTGGCTGAGGCCGGTCGCGTTCGCGGTGTCGGCGGTTGGCATGATCGTCTTCGGCGGGCGCGCGGCGACCGGCTTCCTCCTGCTCTTCCTCGCCGTCGGCGCCGCGAAGTGGCTGCTCGCGCTCCTCTCAGGAGCCAAGTTCGACACGCGCGCCGTGCTCTTCAGCCTCGTCGCGCTCCCGCTCGCCGCGCTCGTCGTCGTCGCGCTGGCCGACGGCGGCTTCTTCGACCAGTTCCTCGGCCGCTTCACCGACGACGAGGGCAGCGCCAGCACGCGCATCGAGATGTTCGAGCTGTTCCGCCACGTCTCGTGGCCGGACCTGCTGTTCGGCCCCAGCCACGATCACATCGTCACGCTGATGGCGATCTACGGGCTCGAGTTCGGCATCGAGTGCTTCTGGATCTCGATGATCTTCTCGCACGGGCTCATCGTCGCGCTCGCCTTTTTCGCGTGTCTATTCTGCTTTTGCCTCGAGGTCGTGCGCCGGTCCGGGCCCGGCGCCGCAGTTTCTTTCCTCTATTTCTTCGCGGTTGCATCCACGTCGCTGAGCCTCTCGGCGAAGAGTCTCTTATTCGCCACGCTTGTGCTTATGGTAATGGTGCTCCAGCGCCCGATCGGCGCCTATGGGGTTGGCGGCGCCCGCTGACCAGGGCAAAATGCCGCCAGTCAGTGGGTGATCAGCGACGGGGGTGGCCGTGAGTCACAAAGTCATGCTCGATCGGCGGCAGGTGGCGGCGGGACTTGCCGCCGCGGCAGCTCTACCGCTTGGGGCGCGTCTCTCCTCCGGCGCCGCGCTCGCGCAGGCGCCGGCATCCACGGGAAGCGCCTGGAGGGAGCTCGCCGACCTGTCGCAGGAAGCCCAGCGGCTCGGGCTCTCGGTGCCGCGGATGGGGCTCACGGCGTCGGCAGGGGGCGGCGGCTTCAACGAGACGCTCCCGGCCGTCATCGATTTCATGGACGGCGTGACCGCCTCGGCCAAGGACGCACGCGGTGTGTCGTCGGCCGAGGTCGACGGCCTGCTCGAGCGCGCGTCCGACATCCTGCGGGCCGCGCGCAATGCCGAGCGGGGCCCTCGCGAGGGGCCGGACGAGATGCGCGCCGCGCCCGTCAAGGTGCCGGCCTTCGACGACATCGCCGAGGACTACCGGCGTCTCTTCGCGACCTGCGTGATCACGGAGGCCAAGCGCAACGAGGTCAACTGGTACGTGAGCAAGATCGTCGACGCCGACCGGCGCAAGGCCTATGAGCAGGTCTACGAGGAGACGTGCGTGCCCTGGTATTTCGTCGCCATCACGCACGGGATGGAGGGGAGCTTCGACATGAAGGCTCACCTGCACAACGGAGAATTCCTTGAAGAGAAAGACGGTGCAGGTGCCCAAGGGCCGCCCCGACCCCTGGAACCCGCCCTCCGACTGGGTGTCGAGCGCGGTCGACGCCATGAAGGTCGACAAGTTCCAGGAGAAGGCGGACTGGGACCTGGCGAAGGTCCTCTATAGGTGGGAGGCTTTCAACGGCTGGCGCAGCCGCGTGCTCCACGGCATCAACACGCCCTACCTCTGGAGCTTTTCCAACCAGTATACGAAGGGCAAGTTCGTTGCCGACAACGTGTGGGACGGCAACGCCGTCTCGAAGCAGTGCGGGGCCGCCGTCATGCTGAAGGCCCTCGTCGAGACGGGGGCTATAGCGCCGCCGGTGTGAGTGGGATGCGCTGTGCTCCCCCTTGTCCGCTCTTACACGCTCCTTGGGCTTAGTCGCCCAACTCTGCCGTAGCAGAGATTGACCTGTTGCAGACGTGGCAGACCATGCACAGAGAAGGGCCCCGCCGATAATCCAGTGTGCCTCTAGCCAGGCATTGGGGCGATCTGCGTCACCTTGCGGTCGGGGCAGGCAATGGCAGCGCCGGTCGCCGCGCCTGGGCCCTCGCCGATGGCGCCGCCGGTCAGCGGCACAAACAGCGTGGCAATGCGGCCGCTAGTCACATAGCTGGGTAAACAGCATTCATTGCGCACCACACAATAGAGAAGTATGCTGACGATTGTGGGGCGACGCACAAATTTGCAGGAGAAGAGCATGCGTACACGATCTTCACTCTTTATACTGATCTGGCTAGTCGTAAGTCCGGCGTTTGCCGCTACGGGCAAGGAAATCACTGCGGCCATAAGCGGCAGCACGGTGCAAGGGAACATGGACTCATCGGGACCCTATGCAGAGTTCTACAGTGCAGACGGCGTCGTGCACGGGAAAGACTACAAGGCGACTTGGTCGGTCGAGGGTGACACCATGTGCTGGGTCTATCAGGACACCCCCAAGGATTGCTTTGGCGTCGAAATCAAAGGCGATCAGGTCAAGTGGATCAAAGACGGCAAGGCATCTGGAACGGGCACGATCGTGAAAGGCAATCCGAATAATTTTTAATGGATAGCGGAGGCGGAGCCCCATTGTAAATGCCCTCCGACCGGGTGTCGAGCGCGGTCGATGCCATGAAGGTCGACAAGTTCCACGAGAAGGCCGACTGGGACCTGGCGAAGGTCCTCTACCGGTGGGAGGCCTACAACGGCTGGCGCAGCCGCGTGCATCACGGCATCAACACCCCCTACCTCTGGAGCTTCTCCAACCAGTACACGAAGGGCAAATTCGTCGCCGACAACGTGTGGGACGGAAACGCCGTCTCGAAGCAGTGCGGCGCCGCCGTCATGCTGAAGGGCCTCGTCGAGACGGGGGCTATAGCGCCGCCGGTGTGAGTGGGATGCGCTGTGCTCCCCCTTGTCCGCTCTTACACGCTCCTTGGACTTAGTCGCCCAACTCTGCCGTAGTAGAGTCTGACCCAAGGCGGACATCAGGAGTTCACCTAATACCGATGCCCTACCGGCATGGGTCCGCCTGCGGGGCGATGGTGACTCTCCCGAACGTCGCGACACACCTTGTCTCTATCAATTGATAGTCGCCCACAAATCAGCGGCGTACCGTGGGGCTGCGGGGGCCCTGAAATTTCATTGTGTCAGGAGTTCTCAGCCATGGTCCTCAAGCTGGTTGCTTTATCCCGAAGCAAGTCCTCCGTGCTAGCGACGATCCTCGCCACAACTGTTCTCTCTGGCGGAAATGAAGCCGCCGCCCAGGCCCAGCAGGTCCCGATGCCACAGGCCGCCGCGGAGGTTCCCGGGCCGGTCCCCGGCACAGCCATGACCAATGCGTTTGTCCAGACGGTCGGGCGCGCAGCCTACTTCTGGGGCTATCCGCTCGTCGCCACCTACAATCGTCGCGTAGCGTTTGCCAAGGCACCCGGGCACATCCTTCTCGGCGGCGCCGTACCAATGGCCCCGATCGGCTACCTCACGATGCTGAACGATTACATCAAGCCGGATCAAGATTTCATCGTCTGTCCCAACCAGGATGTTGTGTACGGCGGTGGGTTTACCGCACTGGACAAGGAGCCGACAGTAATCCAGGTGCCGGACTTCGGCGACCGCTTCTGGGTCTATCCGCTATACGACACGCGCACGGATGAGGTTGCCAGGATTGGCAAGCAATACGGCAGCAAGCCCGGCTTCTACATGATCGTCGGGCGGAACTGGAAGGGCGAGGTCCCAGCGGGCATCACCGATGTCGTGCGGTCACCCACGGACCTGGTGTTTGCCATTCCGCGCGTTCAGATGGACGACACCGCCGAGGACAGGAAGGCTATCCAGCCGCTGATCAACCAAGTCGTGATGTATCCCCTGAGCCAGTTCGACGGAAAGATGAAGACCATGGACTGGAGCAAAACTCCATCCGACCCGGTGCCTGCCGGTCCGCCCACCAAGTGGGTGAACCCGGAGACGTACATCGACGATCTAACGGTCGTGATGAAGGAGGTACCGCCGTTACCTGGCGAGGAGGCTCTGTACGGACAGGTTGCCGCCGTGTTCGGCGCCGCCGCCAACGACCCGGCCACCAAGACGGCATTGGTGGAGTCTTTCGTCGCCGCCGAGAAGGAAATGATCAAACCGCTCTTGCAGTGGCGCTACAACGGTATACCCGCCGGCAATGGATGGACCACTCTGACGAACGGAGCGGAGTGGGGCACGGATTATGACAATCGCACCGCCGTTGCCGTGTCGAACATCTACGTAAATGTGCCAGCCGAGGCCAAGTATTTCTACAACGACAATGACAGCGCGGGCGCGCAGCTCGATGGCCATAACCTGTACGCGGTCACTTTCGCACCACCGCCGCCGGTCAAAGGCTTCTGGTCGTTGACGCTCTACAACGATCAGCACCTGTTCAATGCCAACCCGCTCAAAGCCTACTCGCTCGGCACGAAGAACAAGACGCTGCAATACAACGCCGACGGCTCGCTCACGCTCTATGCGGGCGCAACGTCTCCCGGCAAGGAAAAGGAGACCAACTGGTTGCCGGCACCGGCCGGGACGTTCTCGCTCTACATCCGGGGCTATTGGGCGGAGAAAGCCACCCTCGACGGCACCTGGACGCCACCGATCATCGAGAAGGTGACGGCGACTGCGATGGCGCAGGGTCAATCGCACTACGACGAATTGGCCAACATGCCTTTCAAAGAGGGCTACATCCCCAAAGGCGACGTGCCGAGACTGCTCGATGAATCGTTCTTCGAGCGCGCGGCGCAGACCTACCTCTGGGCGATGCCTGTGCTCAACATGTATGCCATGAAGGAAGGTTCGGAGAAGGTCTTCGGCAAAGGTTACAACGTGCTGCCGATCTGGAAGCAGCGGCTCAATGCCAAGACGCTGATCACGACGCCGAACTCGGACGTCATTTATGCCTTGGGCTATCTCGATCTGAAAGAGGATGGGCCGATAGTCATCGAAGTGCCACCGGGGTTGCAAGGAATTCTCGATGACTTCTGGCAACGCCCGATTCCTTCGGTGGGCGAGATCGACGGGCGCAAATGGAGCGGCGATGTGGGTCTGCCCGGCCCGGACAGGGGAAAGGGCGGGCAATACCTCATTCTGCCGCCGGACTATGCGGGTGAGGTGCCGCCGGGCTATTTCACCTACCGCTCCGGCACGTACGGCGTGTTCGTCTTCTGGCGCGGCTTCTTCAAAAATCCGCACGAACTCGCCGAACCTGTGCGGGTGATGGAGCAGACGCGGATTTATCCCCTCGGGAAGAAGGAAACGGCCAAGCCGATGCAATTTCCCGACGCCTCGGGCGTGCCGGCGAACATGCTCTATCCGCAGGATGGCACGGCGTTCGACATGCTTTCGCGATTCATCAATCACGAATACGTCGATCCCGCCGACATGTATATGCGTGGTGTAGCGGCGGAGCTCGGCATCGTGAAAGGCCAGCCGTTTGCGCCCGACGCCAAAGCCCGCGCATTGCTCGACCAAGCGGCCCGCGCGGCGACGCGCATCGGCCACGTCACCGCCTATTCGAGGGAGCCGCTCCTAAAAAATGGTGGGCTATGGTATCCCGGCCGGCACTGGATCAACGTTTTCCCCGGCAACTCCACCTTCACGTCGGACTCGTTCGACTACATCGACGCGCGCACCTCATTCTTTACCTACGCCTATTCCGCCAGTCCCGCCATGGCGGCGAGCATGGACAACGTCGGTGCGAAGTATCCAGCCACTTTCGTCGATGCCGATGGCGATCACCTGCAAGGAGGCAAGAACTACAAGCTGAATATACCGAAGGACGTCCCGGTTGCCCTCTTCTGGTCGACGACGGTGTACGACCCGATCACCGGCAGCGGGCTCGACAACGGCCAGCCCTTCCCATCGATCAACACGATGGACAAGCCCGCACAGAACGCCGACGGCTCGACGGATATCTACTTCGGACCGAAGCCGCCCGGCGCAGGCAAGAACTGGCTCGCGACAATCCCCGACAAGGGGTTCTTCGTGATCTTCCGCCTCTACGGCCCCAAGCAGGCGTTTTACGACCAGACATGGAGCCTGCCGGACATCGAGAAGGTGAAGTAGAAAAACTTCGCGGGGCACATGACGTCGAGTAGGCCGACAAGGCCATTCTCGACGGCGCGTGCAGCAGCACCGCCATCGAGAAGGTGAAGTAACGTCAAGCCATCGCTTCGGACGAGCTAACAACCGGTTGCAGCGGACAGCGCGCTTCGCGCCGCTACTAAGGCGATGTCCGCTAATGGCCCATCGCGAGCCATCTGCCATCTTGACCGCGCGTCCGCTCGCCCTCCGCTACCGGAAACTTATCCCCCCTCATCCGCGCTCGCGTACACTAAGGCCGCCCAGTTCGACGGCCGGGGCTGCAGACGTGCGCTGGCGGACTTGTAGGGACTGGGCCGGCGCGGACGGTTGGGGCCCATAAGCTGGCACCCAGTCACATGCTGCCGCCAGCGCGAAAATGCTGGTGACGCCCTGGGCAGGGATGCATTTCGGGGAATGGCGGCGGACGGCCCCCGTGCCTGAGTGGGGCGGCGAAGGCCGCATCCAACCAATCAGAGTGAGAGGCCCGACCCGCCCCGCTCCCCGGTCTTCTCCCCTCGGGCGCAAGCGCCGCGAGTTAGTGCCGCTTGCTCCAACTGTCATCCCGGGCGAGCGCCAGAGGCGTGCTTCCGGCACGACGCCGCGTCCGGGATGTCACATTGGCGAGCGCGGCTGCTCGTCAACTCCCCGCGGCGAGAAGGCCAACGGCCTGCTGGGCCGCCGTCACCTGCTTGCAGTCGTCGGGGATGAAGCCGCCGAGCTTGCCGTTGGCGAGCTCGAGGCAGCTGTCGCTGAAGGCTTGGGCCGCCTGCAGGAGATCGGAGCTTTGGTTGAGGCCGGCAGTCATGGCGCGGTAGGCGATGCGCGCAAGCTTCGCGCGCCCGATGCCCGTCACCTTGACGCCGCGATGCTCGCCGCCCTCGGCGATGAGGTAGGCGAACTTGTTCAGAATGCCGCTGTTGAAGTGGACGCAGCCGTTGTCCTCGTAGGACGTCGAGCCGCAGATGGGATCGTCGGGGGTCAGGACCTCGGCATAGTTGTCCGGCTGGCCGCGATTGGCGAGCGAGAACGCCACGCTCCGGTCGAACATCGATTTCCCGTTCTCGTCCGCGAGGTTCGGATTTGCGAGCGAGCGCAAGGGGGCCGTCGTGGAGAAGCCCGGCGCGCTCTCGCCGATCAGCCAGTTGCCGCCCTCTCCCTTGGCGTTGAGCTCGATGAGCGAGCCGAAGATGTCGGCGAGCGATTCGTTCACCGCGCCCGGCTCGTTGAGATAGAGCAGATTCTTCTCATGCGAGATGATGCCGTGCGTCATCTCGTGAGCGACAATGTCGACGGCCGAGGCAAATCCGGGCCCGTAGACCATGACGTTGCCCTTGGGACAGTCGTAGGACTTCGCCGGGCACCAGAAGGCACCCTGCGTGTTCCCAAAACGGACGTAGGCCTCGAGCGCGCTGCCCCCGAGAGGACCGGGCCCGTCGTTGTCGTCGTAGCCGTCGCGGCCGAAGACGAGAAAATAGAAGTCGCGCACGAGCCCGGCGTTGTGGAAGGCGAGGAGCGCATCGGGATCGAGGTCGTCGATGCGCTCGCGCGTCTCCTCGTCGATGATCTTGGTGCCTGGAAACGTCGTCGTCGATGCCAGATCGTAGACGCGGCGCACCATCCCCGAGGGCTGATCGCGATAGTAGTAGAAGGCTTCCCCCGTGTTGGCGTCGACGAAGACGCGGAAAGCCTGGATGGTGACCATCCACGCGAGCCGGGTCGATCCCTTCCTCTTCGCGCCGACGAGCGCCGGATCGAAAACGATCAGCTGGGCTTTCGCGTCGGCATTCTGCGGATCGGGCGGCAAGGGGAACGCGCGCGAGGCATCCGGCGCGGTCGCCATCACCGTTTCGAGCTTGGTGCGGGCGGCCGAGACGGCCTCGGCCTCGACGATCTTGGGAGTCGTGCTGTCGACCGCGACGTTGGACGTGTTGCCGCTGTACTTGGTCACGCCGAGGGAGCGCTCGACCGTGAGCTTCGACGTCGATCCGAACACGGGGACCCCGTCGACGCGCTGCTCGACCTCGGCGATGTAGCGGCCGGGGAAGTCCGGGTCGCGCCGCCGCCCGACGTACTCGTGCCTGGCGCTGTTGTTCTTGGTCGGGAATACCGAGCGCACGCCTGTCGCGCCGAAGAAGCGGTCGACGGCGAGCCTCGTCTCCTCCTCCGTCAATTCGCCTCCCGTGGTGGCCGCGCCGAGCGAGCGCGTATCGGCCGCAGGCGCAATTCCGCTGATCGAGGACGGGAGCCCGGTCTGCGGATTGATGGTGACTTTGAGGCTCGGGTTCGACCGCTTGAGCTCGGACACGGCGCCCTCGACCTCGCTCTTCACGCCGGCTGCGGATGCGGCGCCCGAGGAGTTGGCGAGGCGCGTCGCGCCGTCTCCCTCGGAGGTAATTCCCAAGGAGCGCGTCGCGCCCCCTGGCGGCGTGTCGGCGGCGCTTGTCTCCGCGACCTGAGCGCCACTTGCCGTGCGAACGCCACGGCATTGCGTTGGCGGGGCAGCGCCGGCGGAGGTCGCCGCCAACACCTCGGCCACGCGCTTGGCGAGCCCGAGCGCGTTGAGCGCCATGTCGTAGGTCTTCTCGTTGTCGGACCAGGCGAGCGCGAAGGCCTCGACGTCCGGGCGCGGGCGACCGGACATGAGGCTCGCGTCCTTGACGGAAGCCCCGCCCTGGCCGTTGCCGTTGAAGTCGATCTCCGGCCAGAAGCACTCGTTGTCGTCGACGGCGCCGTCGCCGTTGAGATCTTCGGTGAAGGCGGCGTTGGTCTCGGCTGCGGCGTCGATCGCGGCGAGCTGGCGCGAGAACACCCCCATGTCCGTCTCGTCGACCTTGCCGTCTCTGTTGAGGTCGGCGGCGAGGCGCGAGGCGGCGGGGGTCACCTTGAGCACGGCCTCGAGGGCGTCGATGGTCGGCGCGCCTCCTCCGTCCTTCATCGGAGCGGCCGTGGCTTTGATGAGGTCGGCAACCTCGGCCGGGCTCTTGGTCGGATCGAGCTCGAACAGGAGAGCGGCGAGCCCGCTCACGTAGGGCGCGGCCTGCGACGTCCCGCTGCACACGCCGAGCGGATCGCCGGGCCCCGCGAGCGTGCTCATGATATCGACGCCCGGCGCCGAGACCTGGCCGCCGGTGTCCGAGAACTCGGCACGCTTGCCGGCGCGGTCCACCGCCTCGACGACGAGAATGTTCTTGGGTCTCTCACCGGCGGCGGTGTCCTGGGTCGCGGCCCATGCGAAGGGCGACGCCCATTTGGTGTCGAGAGGAGTGGCGCGTCCCTGCGAGTCGTTGCCTGCGGCGACCACGAACAGGAAGCGGTCCTCGACGCGCAGCGCCATCTGGCGGATCAGATTGGCCTGGTGGAGGATGTGAAGGGCGAGCCCCGGCACCTCGCTCGGGTCGGCGTCGCCGAGCAGCTTGCCTGCCACGAAATTGTAGCCGAGGCTGACGTTGATCACGCGCAGATTATCGGGCGTGACCACGTTCTCGTAGACGTAGTCGAGCGTCTTGGCGAGGACGTCGTCGAAGAGGAGCGTGTGCACCTCCCAGCCCTCGTCGACGCCGACCGCGCCCGCGTCGCCGACGATGCTGTCGTCGAGTGCGATCGCGTCCATGCGCGCGCCGGGCACGATGCCGTCGATGCCGGCGCCCGATTGCGCGGCCCCGATGATCCCGGCGACGTGCATGCCGTGATGCGTGCCGCAGCCAGCGGTGTGGAACGAGAACGGGCGCACGCCCACCGTGCTGTTGAATTTGATCGCCGGATTGTCCGCAAATCCGCCGTCGATGATGCCGACCTTGGGACGGGGGAGATCCGGGTTCGCCTTGCGATAGGCTTCGAGAATGTTCCAGACTGGGGGAACGCGGATCGCCTTGAGGCCCCAGTTGCCGTCGGTGCCCTCGCCCGGATACCAGCGCCAGCTATAGGTCGTGCCGTCGACCGTCACCTTGGCGGAGGAGGGCGCCGGCAGCCGCTTCGGCCCCATGGTCGAGTTGACGAAGGCGCCGTCGACAGCCGGCTCCTTTCTCAGCTCCTGAATGATCGGCGGCTCGAGGATTTTCTGGAGCTTCGCCTTGGGATCGGCCGCCTCGCCGCCCCCGCCGCTCGGCTCGTCGAGGTTCAAGCCCCGCGTGGCCCCGCCATTGATCACCTTGACGGTAATGACGCCGAGCGGCGCGATCAGCTTGGTGATCTCGAGATTGTATTTCTTGAGCAGCGCGCTGATCTCTTTTTCGCTCGCGTTGGGCTTGAGCTGGATGACGAAGCTGTTCTTCTTGGCGACCGGGACCTCGTTCTCCGCGACCTTCACGGGGCCAGACGCCGGCGGCGCCGTGCGCAGGCTGCGAACCTGGGGCTGATCCCCGAAAGACGTTCCCGCCTCGACCGCCGCCGGGCCGGTCTCGTTGCTCACGGCAATGGTCTCGGCTTCGCCACCGTTCCCCGAAAAGTAGGAGAAGAGCGATCGGAACCAGCTCGTTTCCACGCTGCTCTGCTTGCCCGGAGCCTTGTCGGTATCCGACTTCGCGCCACCGTCCTTGGGCTTGATCCATTGATACTCGTCCTTTTGAACCGGCGCGGGCTGAGGCTTTGCCAGCGAGCGCGTCGCGCGCGGGGCGAATTTCTCCTCGAGCGTGCGCTGCAGCGCCTTGTAGTCGGACGACTTGTCCTGAGCGACGGCGGGTGCGCAGACGGGCAGGATCAGCGCGACAGCGACGGCGAGGGCTTGTTTGGTCATGGTCGTTGCTCCTCGGTGCAACTCTGGGCTCCGCCGGGTGCCATTCGGGCGGCGGGCGAATTTGGGGCTTAGTTGAAGCATGCCATTACGGCGCATTTGCCGTTCTCGGCCTCCCCAGCATGCCGGCAATGACGAAAGTCATATCGCCTCACTTGCCCCAAGCCCAGTTCCACCAGCTCGCCGCGGTATCCTTCGTCCACTGCCACCACGATTGCTGCTCGGGCGCCGGCGGCGCTGGCTGCGGAGCCGGTTCCGGTGCCGGCGCAGGCGTGGGCTCCGGAGCGGGAGCGGGCGTCGGCGCAGGCTCTGGCGCGGGTTCCGGCTGCGGAGCCGGTGTCGGCTCCGGCGCCGGCGTGGGTGCCGGTTCGGGTGCGGGTGCAGGCTCCGGCGCGGGAGCAGGCGTTGGCTCTGGCGCGGGCGTGGGTGTTGGCGCGGGCTCCGGCGCAGGGCTCGGCGCGGGTGCGGGTTCAGGCACGGGTGCGGGCGCGGGTTCAGGCACGGGCGCGGGTTCAGGTACGGGTGCCGGTGCGGGGGCCGGAGTGGGCTCGGGCTGCGGCGTGGGTGCCGGCGCGGGCGACGGCGCGGCGCCAATCTCGAGCGCGGGGTCGACCTTGAGATTGCCGGAGGCGTCGATGCCGCTATCGAGACCTTTGTCACGGCGCAGCGCGGCGATGAGCGAGGTGAATGTAGGTACGTAGACCTGCAACGTCTTCTCGCCGACCTTGATGCGCTGACGGACCTGGAAATGGAGATGGAGGCTCGTCGACGGGCTGCCGCCCATGTATTTCGAGGCGCGGCCCAGGACGTCGCCCTGCTTCACCTTCTGGCCGGTCTTCACCCGGATCGATTTCGGGTGCATGTGGAGATAGAAATAGTCGGTACCGTCCGCCCCCTTGAGCTGCACGGTCGTGTTCGAGGTGACGTTGGTGATGGTCCCGTCGGCAACGGCGACGGCCTCCCAGAAATTGTCCTTGTAGCTCGGCGGGCGGATGTCCTGGCCTTGGTGCCCGGCGCCCGACGGGCACAGCGGCATGCTCCAGCCTCTCACCTCGCAATAGTTGTCGCGCTGCTTCTTGGGGTCGAAGTTGCGCGGGTCACTTTCGCTGCCCCCAGCCGCGCCCTTGCCGTTCCAGCCGCCGCCGCCGTAGCCCCAAATTTGCGAGTTCATGTGCGGGTAGAGCCCGTCGCCGAGCTTCAAGGGAAAGATGATCGCCGGCATGTAGACGACGCGATCGGTCGGAGGGCGGCCGCGACCCTTGTCCTTCTCGTAGAGATCGCCGGGCGGATAGTAGGCAAAGCCCGGAGTGGCGGGCGCTGGACTGGGAGTCGGAGCGGGCGTTGGCGCGGGACCCGTCGTCGGTCCCGGCGTGGGCTCGGCGGGCGTTGTTTCGCGACCCGGCTCGGAGGGCTCGGGCGTCGGCGAGGGACCAGGGGCAGGTGTCGGCGCGCTCTCGGGCGGGAGCAGCGAGCAGCGCGCGGGCACAAACATCGCGCCGGGGCTTGCCGTCTCAGCGGGTTCGTCACGGCAGGGCGACGGCAGCATACCGTCTTTGCTGAAACGATCAGCCGTGCCGAAGCGGCTCGCGCCTGCGAGCGATTGCAGGAGCGCGAAGTTGGTCAGCGTGCGAAGGGCGAGGTCGGCGGCGGAGCGCGGCGGAACTTTTGTCGCGTCGCTCGCCGCCCGGCCGGCCGACGAGCTCCCGCGCGGGACAGCGGCGAGGAGCGCAATGGCAAAGAGGACGACGAACGCGCGACCAACTCGACGAGCCATCCACACGTCCTCCCCCTCGTGCCCCACCCAATACGTCTCGTGCGCGTCTGGCTTGGGCCGATATTGCCCAAAGCGCCGAGCCGATGCAAGGAACGCCCGTGGCTTCGCGGCCACGCCGGCCCATTCAAAAACCGTCGAGATTCGCGCTGACTATTGACCGACCTCCGGCGGCAACAACGCGCGAAGCATGGCCTTTCCGTCGTCCGATAGCTCTGATGCGGGAAGATTAGCCGCGAGCACGCGGCGGATGACGGCCTGGACCTCGGGCGGCGTGGGCTGCGCGGAAGGGGCCACGCCCTGCGGCCCTCCGATCCCGCCCGCGCTCGAGAAGAGCGAGCCCCAGTCGACGCCGATCGACGGCTTCGCCCAGTCGCCGGAGATCTTCACCGGCACCGGAAGCGCGGTCGGCGGCGGAATGACCTTGATGCGGATCTCCTGGTTGATGCGCTTGGCCGCGACGTTCACGTCGCCTTTCGAATTGATCTCGACCTCGGATCCGCCGAGGGCGAGGCCCGGCGAGCTTCTCATGACACCCTTGCGGATATCGTATTGGGCTTCGAGCCGCTCGAAACCCGTCTTCATGCCTAGATCAAACGACCACTTGCGCCACCATTCCGAGATCATGCGCCGCACGTCGAAGCCGCGCACGGCCCCTTTCCCCATCAGGAACTTCGCCTTGCCCTCGAGCGTCGAGGTGAGCTGGCTCTGGGTCTGGCCCGTCGCCTTGGCGGTGATGTCGACATTGGACGTGCCGGAGATGAGCGGCTTGCCGGTGATCTCCGTCACGATCGGCTCGGCCGCGACCTCGGTCATCGCAAGCGTGACGGCGGCGCGCGGGGGATCGGCGCGGGAATCGAGGGTAATCGAGCCTTGCGCCTTGCCCTTGCCGACGTCGAGGGTTTCGACCTTGGCGTCGAGCGCGCCGTCGGTGAGGGCGGCTTTCATGCGGCCGTTCTTGAGATCGAGCCCACCGTAGGCAAGCTCGGCGGCGGTGACGGTCACGTCGAGATCGATGATGCGCAGCGCCTTGAGATTGAAAGGCTGATTGCTCCAAGCGGGCTTCGCGGCGGCGGCGAGCGGCGCCGCCTCGGCAGCGGCGCGCTGTGGCGCAGCTCCGGTCTCGAGCTCCTTCAAGCCGACGAGCAGCGAGTTCCAGCCGGGCGCGACGGCCACCTCCTCCCCGCCAGGGGCGGCGGCGAGCGCCTGCGGGGCTGCCCGCTGCGGGCGGTTCGCTCCGAAGAGGCGCGCGAGATCGAGCCGGTCGCTCGCGATGTTGCCCTCGAGCTTGGGGCGCGGTCCCTCGAGCGAGAGGCGTCCGTCGATCCGGCTCGTTGCGCCGTTGACGACGATATTGGTGCCGTCGAAGACGACTTCGCTTCCGCTCGCCTTGACCCTGCCGGAGACCGTCGTCTTGAAGGGCTCGCCCTCGGCCGAGACATTGGCGCCGAGCCAGCGGGCAAGCTCGATCGCCGAGGGCGTCGATGCCGCGAGCGTGCCGGCGATCGCGCCGCGCCCGGAAAAATCGGCCTGCCCGTCGACCTCGGCCTTGCCGCGCGGCGCCTCGAGAGTTGCCTTGATGGCCATTGGAGTTCCCGCGGCGCCAGCGCGTAGATCGGCGATCGCGACATCGAAGGCGACGATCTCGCCATTGGCCGCGAACCGGCCCTTGCCGGCGCCGGCTCCGCTGACCGGGTCGGTGGTGAGGACGGCCGTGACGCCGTCTACGCGTCGCGTTGTGCCGGTCTTGGCGCTCGAGAAAGAGACTTGACCGTTGTCGATCGAGAGCGTCGCCGGGAGGACGAGGGCGCTCGTCGAGCCTTTCGCCGACTTGATCGCGACCGGCCAGTTCCTGTTTCCGGCGGCATCCTCCTGGAGATTCAGCGCCGGCTTCGTCAAGGCGACGCTCACGATCTCGACCTTCTTCTTCAGGAGCGGCAAGAGACGAACAACCACTTCGGCGGTCTCGGCGCGGAAGAGGTCGGGACCCGCCATGACTGAAGGATTGGACAGCGTGACGGCGTCGAGACGCAGCTTGACGTTGGGGAAGAGCGCGAGGCGGGCGCCACCGAGCGTGACCGTTCGGCCGGTCGCGTCGCCGGCGATTTTCGCGAGCCGATCCTTGAGTACGCCGGCAGGCGGGAAGACGGCGAGTAGGCCGACAGTGACGAGAACGCCCGCAGCGAGCACTGCGAGAATGCGCGCAATTCTGCGCCCAAACCGGCCCCCCCGTGCGGCCGCGGCCGGCGCGCCAGGTCCTAGTGTCATGGAACTCTCCAGGCTACGTATTTTGCGGTCATCCCCCCGGTTCCCGCTCCCTGGGCCGAGATACTAGCTCAATGTGGCAGGTTCAACCATGGTCGGCCACATCAGGCGCTCCGGAACGCGTCGAGACGCCGGATTGCCTTGCCCGTGCTCCGCGCCCCCGTCTAAAGTGGACCCGCTGCGCTTCAAGAAGCGCACCGGGGATCTCCAGGGAAGGTGCCTCATGTCCAAACGCAGATGGAAAGCTGGCCCGCTCGCGCAATCCGCCTTTGCGGCCCTGGCCGTGTCACTTGCGGCAGGAGCGGTCGGCGCGCTCGGCGCCGATACGATGATCAAGGTCGACTGGTCGTCGCCGGAACTCGCCGCCTTCGTCAAGGATCAGTCGGGTCGCCGCTCGCTCGGGCCGGCCGCCGACGACAAGCTCGCGAAAGTGAAGCTTCCCGTCATCGCCTTCGGAGCGACGCCGGGTGTCGTCGAGAAGACGTTCCGGCTCGGGCCGAAGCCCGCGACGGAGCGCGATGTCGTCGTCGATGAGGCCGATCCCGTCTGGTACCAGATCACCGAGCGCTACGGCGACATGACGGTGAGCGTGCAGGCGGACCTGCGCGTGCAACATGTGTTTCCCGAGAGCTTCCCCGTCTACGGGACGGCTCGTCAGGGCGCCGCCCCGCAGGCCGGACCGGAGGTCTCCGTGTTCGACGACGACAACGGCGAGGCGGTCGAGGGTCTCATCGCCGAGTACACGGTCATGAGGTACGGCGTGCCCTATACGATCACCATCGAATGCTCCGGGGCGGCCAAGGACCAGTGCAAGGACACGGGCCAGATCGCCAAGGACAGCGATCTCCTGAGGCTCGTTCGCGTCAATCCGCCGGCGCCCTAGCGGCCTAGGCTGTCAGATTGCCGTCGATCGCGAGGCGCAGATTGAGCGGCGCTTCGCTCGCGAGGTCCGAAGCTTCGAGAATGCCGAAGAGCGCTGTGCCGAGTTAATGAGCCTTAATGCGGTGCTTTCCGACGCCGTCCGCCGGCGGCGGCAGGCCGAGGCAGGTGCGGATAATCTCAAGCCCGCCGAGGAGAGCCCCCTCCCAATCGAGGCGAGGGTCGGCGCCCGGCGGCAGCCTCGCGCCGTGGGCAGCGCCGCGGTCCTCTAGGAGCGCGGCGGGAATATGGACGAAGCCCGCGCGCGTCCTCGCAGACGGGACACTGCAATGGGCGAGCGCCGTGTAGAACACGGCATTGCAAAGGTAGGCGCCCGCGTCCTCGGAAATGTGCGCGGGCAGTCCCTGGGCAGTGAGGCGTGCCACGATCTCCGTGTACGGCAGCGGACACGCGAGGACGGCAGGCCCGTCGCGCGCGATCCAGGTCGACGCCGGTGCCGCGCCGGTGGCGTCCGCCATAGGGCTGCGCACGTTGCGCGCCGTCGTCTCGACGGCGAAGCCCGTCGTCTCCGAGACTCCGAAGTGAAGCGCGAGCTTCGGGCGCTCGCGGCGGTAAAGCTCGGTGAGGCGCCTCGGCGCAGCCTCCCATTCGGTCGCGAGCACGCGGGAGACGACCCGGCGGCCGCGAAAGCGGCGCGCGGCGAGATGGGCGAGCTTCACCGCAAAGAGGGCGCTCGCATTCTCGGGCATGCCCGGGAACGGGCCGAAACCCGTGATAAGAATTGTCGAGGTGCCCCGCATGACCGCAACATAAGGCGCGTTCGACCGGTCTCAAGTCGGAGAAAGCAAAGATCCTGCGCGGGGTTCCTCTCCACCAGCTGTCCCTGCCTTTTCAGAGATTTGCTCATCTCGAGTGCAGCGGTGGATCGCCGGTTGCTGGAACGGGTGCAAGTGCCTAGACTCGCGCGCAACGGGGTCGTGACGAGAGGGAACCGCCATGCCCGACATTGCCGTCTATGGTCTCGCCGCCGCCGCGGTCCTCGGACTCTGTTTCGCCGCCTGGCGCCTCACGCGAGGTGCTTCGGCAACCGTGAAAATCCTCGCCGGGCTCGGCCTTGCCGTCGTGCTTGCCGCTCCGGTCGTTCTGATGACGCTCGGCACGGAGATGTCACAGAAGTTCGAGGATGTCGGCGCTACCATGGCGCCCGCGCCGGAAGAGCCGGCGTCGCGCAACGGAGAATCCTATGCGCCGGCCCCGCCGGCCTACCAGCCAGCCCCCACCTCGCCGTCCGGCGGATCGGCGGCGCCGGGCGATCTCGGCACGAGTTTCGACAAGAGATCGGTGGAGCCGGGTGGCGGCGGAGGAGGGACCTCCGAGATGGCGCCCAGTCGCGGCCTCGAACTTCCCCCGTCGTTTGGCGAGCGTTCGGGTGGTGGGCCGGGCGCTGCGGCGCCCGGCTCCGAAGCTCCTGCCGCTGGCGCGGCACCGACCGATGACTCGCCGACGCCGCCGGCCCCTCCCGTCACCGCAACCGAGTTCGGGCGAATGGGATATTATCCCGGTGTTCTACGGCACGGACCGGGCTCAGCTCGCGAGCGCCGAGCGCGTGAACTTCGGATCGGGCCGCGGACGGCGCCTCGTGCTGGGGCGCGCGCTCGTCACCGTGCCGAGGGCGCACGTCATTCCCTCGATCGAGCGGCCGTGGGCGCTGCACATCCCCTACCTCAACATCACGGTCTACGAGGAGGAGGAGGACCCCAACAAGCATTTCACGATGAAGGAGATCAAGGCGCTGTCGCCCGAGGATTTCCTGGCCCTCGTGCGCGAGCGGCTGGGGGCGTCGGAGCACTACAAGGACCAGGCCTTCATCTTCGTGCACGGCTACAACACGAGCTTCGACTACGCGATTTTCCGCACGGCGCAGATTGCCTACGATCTCAAGTTCGACGGGGTGCCGTTCTCCTACAGCTGGCCGTCAGGCGGCGGGCTCGCGAGCTATACCTACGACCGGGAGAGCTCCGGCCAATCCGAGCCCTTCCTCAAGGAGTTCGTGAAGATCGCGCTCGAGAAATCCGGCGCCAAGGCGGTGAGCGTGATCGCCCACAGCATGGGCAATCAGCCCACGCTGCAGGTTCTGCGCGATTTGAAGTCGATCAAGCCCGACGGCGTCGTGATCAACCAGATCATTCTTGCCGCCCCCGATGTCGACCGCGACAACTTTGAAAATATCGCCCAGGAGATAAGAGGGCTCGCCAAGGGGATCACGCTCTATGCGGCGGCGAACGATCGTGCGCTTCAGGTCTCGCGCAATTTCAATGGCGGCATCCCCCGCGCCGGCGATGTTCCGACCGAGGGGCCGCTGGTGCTCGACGGCATCGATACCATCGACGTGACCGCGGTCAGCATGGACAGCCTCGGTCTCAACCACTCGGGCTATGCCGAGAACAACGCCCTTCTCAACGACATCGGCCTCTTGATCCAGACCGGGGAGCGCCCGCCGAGGAACCGCATTCCCATCCTCGAGGAGATCGCGACGCCCAAAGGCGCCTATTGGCGCTATCCCTTCGGCCGGTAAGATTTCGTTTACTTGCGTTTGCCAGAGTCGCAGGCCGGCTTCGGTCTTGTATTTGCGTCGAGAGGTCCGCCCATGCGAGTTCACGCGTTTTCGCGCACACTATGGTGCGCGCCGGTCCCACTTGCGCTTGCGGCGCTCCTTGTTTTGGCTGCGGGCCCCGCGAGTTCTCAAGTTAGCCCCCGCTCTTCGTCTTCTGCTGCGGCACCCGCGGTAGCCGCCGCTGCAAAGCCCGCTGCGAACTATTACGACCGTCGCGCGAGCGAGACCCTCAAGCGGGACGAGCAGCTCTCGGCGTCGCCGCCTCATCCCCTCGCGCTCGCACACCCGGGCTACGATGTGGTCGTATGCGAGGGCGGCTGCCAGGACGAGCGTGGGCCGGAGATCGTCTACATGGAGCGCACGCCGGCCCCCGCCGTCGTCGACACGGCAGAAATGGTGCCATCGTCCTGGGACGCGGCCGGGAGCGGACCCCTCATCAGCTGCCTTGGCGGCTGCTACGATACACCGAAGCGCTATGCCGCTCCCCCGGGCCTAGCCATGGAGACGCCTGCGGCGGCGCAGGCGAGGAAGCCTGAGCCGCGCTAGCTCTCGAGCGCGGCGCGCAGCTTCTCCGCGTTGACCGCGAGTACCTCGGGCTTTTCCATCGTCCCCGAATGGGGCTTGAGCGCCACCCCCTCGAACCGCGGGATGACGTGGACGTGGAGGTGGAACACGCTCTGGCCCGATGCCGCCTCGTTGAACTGGATGATGCTCACGCCGTCGGCGGCGAAGGCGGCCTTGGCGGCGCGCGCGATTTTCTGCACGACGGGGGCGAGGCGCGCGAGCACGGCGGGGTCGGCATCGAGGAGATTGCGCGAGGCCGCTTTCGGGACCACGAGAACGTGGCCCGGCCCTTGCGGCATGACGTCCATGAACACGATCGTGTCGCCGTCCTCGTAGACCTTGTGGGCGGGAATCTCGCCGCGCAGGATCTTGGCGAAGATGTTGTTCGGGTCATAGCTCATGGGCGCACTCGCGAGCGCAGCGGAGGGGAAACCCACATAGGCGGTGGCAACCGCGACCGTCAAGCAATGAGGAGGCTCCTCAGGCGCATGTCTCGGAGCCTGGCTTGCGGAAGGGTCCCGCCGCGGTGAGGAGCTCTCGGACCTCTGCCATCTCGATGCGCTCGACTTGGAGGTAGCGCGCGACCGCCTCCTCGAGCCTGGGGTCGGCGAGCCAGTGGAGCGAGTAGGTTGCCACGGGCAGGTATCCGCGTGCGAGCTTGTGCTCGCCCTGGGCCCCCGCTTCGGCGCGGGCGAGCCCGTGAGCAATGGCGAACTCGATGGCCTGATAGTAGCAAAGCTCGAAATGGAGGCTCGGGTGGTGCTCGAGCGCGCCCCAATAGCGGCCGTAGAGGCAGTCGCCGCCGATGAGATGTAGCGCGCCGGCGACCGGGCGACGACCTCGGCTCGCCAGGACGAGCAGGCAGCGCTCCCCCATCGCCGCGCCCAGAAGTGAGAAGAACGCGCGGTTGAGATAAGGCCGGCCCCACTTGCGCGACCCCGTCTCCTGGTAGAATGCGAACATGGCGTCCCAATGCGCCTCCGTGATCGCGGCCCCCGAAAAGTGCTCGATCGCGAGGCCGGAGGCGAGGGCCTCGGCGCGCTCCTTGCGCACGGCCTTGCGCTTGCGCGAGGCCAGGCTCGCCAGGAAGTCGTCGAAGGTGGCAAAGCCCTGACTATGCCAGTGGAACTGCTGGTCGGTGCGCTGGAGGAAGCCAAGGCGCCCGAGCCGCTCCCATTCGCCCTTGCTGGCGAACGTGATGTGCAGCGAGGAGGCTTTCATGCGCGTGGCGAGCGTGACGGCGGCTTCTGCTAGGAGCCGCTCCCGCGCTGCTTCTCCGGCACCGAGCTTTACCAGGAGGCGCCGTCCGGGGACGGGTGTGAACGGGACAGCCGCTTGCAGCTTGGGATAATAGCGCCCGCCCGCGCGGGTGTAGGCGTCGGCCCAGGCGTGGTCGAAGACGTACTCGCCCTGGCTGTGCGACTTCGCATAGAGCGGCATTGCCGCTGCGATCCCTCCGGCCTCGTCTTCGAGCACGACGTGGCACGGACTCCAGCCGGTCCCGGGGCCGACGGCGCCGGCTTCCTCGAGGGCGGCCAGAAACGCATGTGAAACGAAGGGGTTGAACGTCGCCGGATCGGGATTGGCGCACGCGTCCCACGCAGCGGCGCCGATCTCGGCCATCCGCGGGGCCACCCGTGCCAATCGCTTCTCGGTGTCGCCCAAGCGTCCTATCGCCAGTTGACTGGTTCGCCCTATCCTAGTGTGATGATCGGGAAATTCGCCATCACCTGCGGCCCTCTCCGAGCGAATTTTTCGATCTGAATCACAGTAGTATCATGAGTTTGCTAGTGTCCTTTCGATCGCGAAGTTCGTTCAACGCTTGCCGCGAAGTCCGACGAACTTCGCGATCGGGGCACTAGCGGCAAAGATGGGAAGCTTTAGCCCCGCACGAAAGCCTGTCGCCGGAAAACTGACACGCTCGGCGGCTACGAGATGCGCGCATCTGCGCGACCGATGGCAGCAGGTGGTTTTCGCGCGTCCGGCGCGTTTGGCTGGGGGAGAACATGGCGACTGTCGTTACGGTGCATGGGACCTTTGCTCATGCCGGCGGCACGGCCGATGCGCTCGGGCTCGATCCCGCGCGCGAGGTGCTCTGGTGGGAAGGGGGGAGCGCATTCGAGGCGCACACGCGCGAGCTCATCGCGTCGCAAGATGGCCGCCTCGAGTTCGTGCCGTTCGTGTGGAGCGCGGCCAACAGCGAGCTCGCGCGGCGCGAGGCGGGCTCGGGCCTTCTCACGCTGCTGCGCGGTCTCGAGGCGCGCAACGAAAGTTATTGCGTCATCGGCCACAGCCACGGCGGGTCCGTCATCTCGTCGGCGCTGCTCGAGAGCGTGGCGCATGGCAAGCCCCTCGAGGGCCTCAAGAAATGGATCACCATCGGCACACCGTTCGTGGCGCTGCGCAAAGAGCGCTTCCTGTTCTCGCGCTTGACGCTCCCGCGCAAGGTCGTGTTCGTCGCCTCGATGATGCTGCTGATGATGTTCCTCTTCTACGTGGCCGGCGAGCTCTTCGACGGCAGGACGCGTCCCTGGACGCAGTACCGGCTCACCGGGCTCCTGTTCTCGGGGGCGATGATGAGCGTTCCGTTCATCGTCTTCTATGCGGGCTTCAAGATTCTCGACGGCCGCGATCTCTTCGCCTACGGGCGACGCACGCTCAAGCGCGCCCAGGAAAGCTACGGGAAGAAGTGGCTGTCGCTCTGCCACGAGGACGACGAGGCCGTCCATGGCTTGAAGTACCTGCCGCGCGTCAACCTGGCCTTTTTCGATCGCGAGTTTGCGGTTTCGGCCCTCACCATGGCGTCGATCTTCGTTCTCCCGCTCGCCTACCTCTTTGTCATGACGTCGCCGCCGCTCATGGTCGGGATCGCCGAGTTCCTGAAGAACAAGGTCTACGGCGTCGAGCGGTATGCGCGCCTAGAGGCGCCCGTCGCCGCCGCCCGCCAGGACATGCGCCGCCGGTGGTCGGAGATCCGCGCGGCGCGCGAGGAGGCCGAACGGTCCGGATTGGACCCGGCCCAGGCGGAAAGCGCGCGCCAGCGCGTCGAGGCGTTGCGCAGGGAGATGCGCGAGACGCGAAGCAAGCTCGAGGCCTCCATTCCCGAGTTGGCTGGCGCCGAGCGGGCGCTCCGCTTCAAGCGCCGGTTCCTCGAGGACGATGGCAAGCCGTGCGATGGAGGAACGCTGTGCGGTGGCGGCCACAACTACGCGCTCAACAGCAAGCTCCTATTCCACGTCGTGACGGATGAGCTCTCCGCCGCCGTCGTCAACGACGAGATCGGCGCGGGCGTGCTCGGCGGCGCCTTGCGCCTCCTTGTCCCCATCGTTCTCGTTCCCATCGTGTTTGCCACCCTCGCGCTCGCCATCCTGGCCGTGATCCAGTTTGTGGCGGGGCGCGTGAGCTCGGTCTCGAGCCGATGGCTCAATCGCCTCACGCTCGCCGAGATCAAGCGCTCGGCCTTCGGCAACGACACGGAAGGCGAGATCGCTCTCGGCGCCGACCATTGCCCGGCCTGGGTCGGAGGCAAGCACTGCCACCTGCCTGGAGAGCTCGGCGACAAGATCGCCGACTACACCAATCAGGTGACCGCCCAATCGCTCGCGAAATTCCGCAATGCCATCAGCACACTCGCCTTCTCGGAGGGGGAGGACAAGTCGGGCCTCATCTCCGCCTACCTCACATGGAAGGAGCTCATTCACGCCACCTACTTCGACGTGCCCGAATTCCGCAAGCTCGTCGCGCACGCGATGAGCCGCGCCGAGGGCTTTCAGCCGACGGAATTGTTCAAGCGAGATCCCGATTACGAGCGCGCCGGGCGCTGGCTCGACGCCGTCAAGGCGGCGCAGCCCGCCGCGGCACCCGCCGCGTAACGGACCGCAAGCCTATTTGCAGGTCCAGAGCGGACCGCGGTCGAGGTGAAAGTGGTTCCTGTGCGCCTCGTTGAAATCCGGCCCGAGGACGACGCGGAAATAGCGGCAGGCCCGTTGATGCGCCTCGTGCAGAAAGCGCGACCTCGGGGCCTTTGCCGTGCCAATCCTGCAGGACGCTGATCTGGCGACCGTCCTCGAGCACGAAGCCGGAGATGTCGAGTGCGTTGGCGGTCGCGTGCTGGCTGCGGAAATCCTTCCAGAACGGATTGCCGACGATGTTGCGGCAATCGTAGGTGCCCATGTCGCCGAGGCTCGCCACGCGCTTGCCGAAAACCTCGAGAGCCAGCGGCTGCACCTCGTGCTCCATCCACAGGGTCACCGCCGCGGCCATCTCGCAGGACAGTTTCTCGACGCCGATCTTGGCGCCGCCCGTGGTCGAGAAGCGCACCGCGTTGGTCCAGCCGCAGCCCTTCTTCAACGGGTTGTCCGCGATTGGCACGGCATCGACATGCGGCTCCTTCAGGACCGATTGGCAAAGCGCCGGATCGTAGCGCAGCGCAGCGAGCCGGGGATCGACGAACCAGCCCGGTCTCGTCTCGAGCGAGATCGGACTGAAAGGGCTGAAGCGCTGGGGCACTAGTCCGAACCAGAATGCCGCGATCGCGGCGCCGGTGACGAGAATGACCAGCACGAAACGCAGAAAATTGCGCATGAGAGCCCTCCGAGACGCTTGGGAACCCTAGCTCAGGGGGTGTGGCCCGTGGAAGGACATCGACTGATGCAAACCTGCAACGACCTCGCCGGCCAAGAGCCTCAGAAGTCGGATGCGATGCCGCCGGTCTCCCAGTCGCCGTAGCGGGTCGGATCGGGACCTTCGCGCCCGCCCACCTCGCGAGGAGAAGCCTCTCCCCCGTTTCGCCGAGCGGCGGCGCGACGGTCCTCGGCCTCGCGAAGCGCGCGCTGGGCGGCGGGCGCGAGCGGCGGCGTCGCGGCTTGATCTGGCACGGCTTTCGTCAATGGTCAGGCCCCGTCGTGTCGCTGGTTGTCTCCAGGCCCCCACCCTATATAGCATGCGCGCGAGCGCGTTGGATGCGCGCAGAGGAGGCTCGAGGAGAGAGAGGAATGCCCGTCAATTTTGCCAGAACGGCCCTGCTTCTGGTTGCAATGACCGCAATCTTCGTCGCCATGGGAGCGGCGGTCGGCGGCCAGTCGGGCATGGTGATCGCCTTTATCGCGGCGCTGGCGATGAACGCCTTCAGCCTTTGGAACTCCGACTCGATGGTGCTCAGGATGTTCCGGGCCCAGGAGGTCGACGAGCGGAGTGCCCCCGAATACTACGACATCGTGCGCGAGATGGCCCGGCGCGCCGAGCTGCCGATGCCGCGCTTCTACGTCATGAACAATCCCCAGCCCAACGCCTTCGCCACCGGGCGCAGCCCGTCGCGATCGGCGGTAGCCGTCTCGACCGGGCTCCTCGATACGCTCAACCGCGAGGAGGTGGCTGGGGTAGTCGCCCACGAGCTTGCCCACATCAAGCACCGCGACACGCTGACGATGACGGTCGCGGCCACCATCGGCGGCGCCATCTCGATGCTCGCCCAGTACCTGCAATTCGGCATGCTGTTCGGCGGCGGCGGCCGCGACGATCGCGGCGGCGTGGGCTGGATCGGGGCGCTGTTGGCGATGCTCGTTGCACCCTTCGCCGCCATGCTCGTGCAGATGGCGATCAGCCGCTCGCGCGAGTACGGCGCCGACCGCATGGGCGCGGCCATCTGCGGCAATCCCCTTTGGCTCGCTTCCGCGCTTGCCAAGATTCAGAACGCGGCGCGGCGCATTCCCAACGAGGCCGCCGAGGAGGTGCCGGCCGCGGCCCACGTCTTCATCGTCAATCCCTTGACGGGGCGCGGCGTCGACAGTTGGTTCTCGACCCACCCCAACACCGAGAACCGCATCGCCGAGCTCGAAGCTCTCGCGCGCGAGTGGGGCGTGAGAGGCGAGGCGAGCCTAGGCACTGGTACGCGCTCTTCCGATGCCGATACGACGGGGCCGTGGTCCGGGAGCGCCAGCCGCCAGGCGGGCGGTCCTTGGGGACCGTCGGGATGAGCAAATTTGCGCTCGGGGAAGCGGTACTCCGTGCCTGCCCGTGACAGTCAAAGCCGTGCGGCGAAAGCTCGGGAGCCGCGCGTGACGAGGCCGGCTGCCGCTGGATTGGGCGCTCGTGACCTCGCCGTTTCCGTGATCTCCGCCGTTCTCGACCGGCACCGGACGTTCGAGGCGGCCTTCGAGGCAGGCCTAGCACGGCCCGAGGGCGCCAAGCTCGAAGCGCGCGATCGCGGCCTTGCCCGATTGATCGCGGCGACCGTGCTCCGCCGCGGCGGCGGGCTTCGCGCCGTTCTCCAGTCGTTTCTCGAAAAGCCCCTGCCGAACGACACCGGAAACTTGTGGGCCATCCTGCTGTCGGGAGCCGCCCAGGTCCTCGTTCTCGGCACGCCGCCGCACGCCGCGATCAGCCTCGCCGTCGAACAGTGCCGCGCGGGGCGGGCGGCCCGCCGTTTCGACCGTCTCGCCAATGCGATCCTGCGGCGGACGGCGGCGGAAGGGAAGGGCATCCTCGCACGTCTCGACGGGCCGGTGCTCAATGTGCCGCCCTGGCTATATGCCCGGTGGACCGCAGCCTATGGGCCCGAGACGGCGCGGCGCATCGCGGACGCGTCTCTCAAGGAGGCGCCGCTCGATCTCTCGGTCAAGGCCGATGCCGAGGGGTGGGCGAAGCGCCTCGGCGGGATCGTGTTGCCGACGGGGAGCGTTCGACTTCCTGCCGGCGGGCGCATCGAGGATCTTGCCGGTTTCGACGAGGGAGCGTGGTGGGTCCAGGATGCCGCCGCCGCGCTGCCCGTGCGCCTCCTCGGCGACGTAGCCGGGCTCGAGGTCGCCGACCTCTGCGCCGCGCCGGGAGGGAAGTCGATGCAGCTTGCCGCGGCCGCGGCACGCGTGACGGCGGTCGACGTTTCTCCCGAGCGGCTCGTTCGCGTCGCGGCGAACCTCGAGCGGCTTGCGCTCGACGCCGAGCTCATCGCCGCCGACGTCGTTTCCTGGCAGCCGGGTAGGCTGTTTGATGGCGTGCTGCTCGATGCGCCGTGCACCGCGACCGGCACCATTCGCCGCCACCCCGACATCCTGCACCTGAAGCGCGCCTCCGACATCGCTGCGCTCGAGGCGGTCCAGCAGGGTCTCCTGGAATGCGCGGCACGCCTCGTCAAGCCGGGCGGCCTTCTCGTCTATTGCACCTGTTCCCTCGAGCCCGAGGAGGGACCTTTGCAAACCGAGCGGTTCCTCGCGGACCATCCCGACTTTGCCCGCGCGCCGGTTGAGGCCGAGGAAATCGGCGGCGCGCCCGAATGGATCACGCCGGCGGGAGACTTGCGCACTCTTCCGTTTCACCTCGAGCTGGGGCCAGAGGAGATGAGCGGGCTCGACGGCTTCTATGCCTGCCGCCTGAGACGACGTGCATAATCCAGTTCGGCCATGCACAGATTGCCGATCCGCTTGCCTTGAGTTCCCCTTGTCCCGAGAGTACGGGGGCGGGCCGGTCAGCCGACATCCTTGGGCCAATGGGACGCGCTAATCGGAGGGATGGGATCGATGGCGCGGCTCAAACTCTCGGAACGCGTGAGGATCGCGAGCCTTGCGGCCGATCGCTTTCGCCGCTCCCTCATCTCCTCGGCGCTGTACCTGCCGCCGCTCAGATGGCGGCTGGGGGCGTCCGCCGCCGACCAGCTCGTGATCGTGCCTCAGGACTTGAGGACGAGCGATCCGAGCTTCTGGGACGAGGTCGAGCTTGGGCAATTCGGCCTAGCTGGCACGGTCGCGATCGTCGACGACCTGTCGCCGTTCGATGTCGCGCCACCCAACCAGGCCTGGGCGCGGGATCTCCACGGCTTCGGCTGGCTGAGGCACATGGAGGCGGCGGGAAAGCCAGAGGCGCAGGCGGCCGCCCAACGGCTCGCCGCGGAGTGGGCCCTGACCTATCGCGGCGGCGGCGGAGTCGCCTGGGAGCCTGCCGTCATGGGGCGGCGCGTGTTCTCGTGGATCTCACACGCGAACCTGCTGCTCGAAGGGGCCGATGCCCGCACTTACGAGGCCATTGTCGCGAGCCTCGGCGCGCAGCTCGTGCGCCTTTCGGCGAGCTGGCGCGACAGCCCTGGAGGCTACCCCCGCCTGCTCGGGCTCGCGGCCCTCGTGCTTGCCGACCTCAGCATTGCTGGTCACGACCGCCGCCTCGCCGAAGCGGAGAGTGCGTTTGGCGACGAGCTGCGCCGCCAGATCCTGTCGGACGGCGGGCACGTGAGCCGCAACCCCGAGGTGCTCGTCGAGCTGATGCTCGATCTCCTCCCGCTGCATCAATGCTTTGCCGCCCGCGGACGCCCCGCCCCTTCCGCGCTCACGGCCGCGATGCAGCGCATGGTCGCGATGCTGAAATACATGCGCCTCGGCGACGGCATGCTGGCCCGCTTCAACGGGATGTCGGTCGCCTCGCCGGCCGGCCTAGCGACGGTGCTCGCCTACGACGATCAGCCGGGCGCGATGCTGACCACGGCCGGGGCGTCGAATTACGTGCGCCTCGAGCGGGGCGACGGCGTTCTCATCCTGGACACGGGGCCTCCGCCGCCGCTCGAGCAGGCGGCGGAGGCGCACGCAGGGTGCCTGTCGTTCGAGATGAGCGCAGGACGCCAGCTTCTCTTCGTCAACGGCGGCGCGCCGTCGTCGGCAGACCGCGACTGGTCGCCGGTCGCGCGCGCGACGGCGAGCCACAACACGCTGTGCCTCGGCGAGAAGTCGTCGTCCAAGCTCATCCGCCACAAACGGCTCGAGGAACTCATCGGCGGTCCGCCGATCCGCTTTCCGGATCGCGTCGGATGGCGCATCGAGGAGCATGGCGGCAGCCTCGAGGTCGTTGCCCACCACGACGGCTATGTGCGCCGCTTCGGGCTCCTGCACCGGCGCACGCTCGCGCTCAGCGGCACGGGCCGGCGCGTGCTCGGCATCGACCGGATCGAGGCCCCGCGCGGCAGCTTGCGGCTGCGCGCCGACATCCCGTTCGCGATCCATTTTCACCTTCATCCTGACGCGACATGCCGCCGCGGGGCCGCCGGAAACGTTGCCGAGATCACGCTCGCCGATGGCGCGCCGTGGCGGTTCAGCGTCGAGGGCGCCGCGCTCGCCTTCGAGGAGAGCACCTATTTCGCCGAATTCGGCGGGCCCGCGCCGGTCGCTGCAGATCACGGCGCGCGGCGCGACGGGGGGCGAGACGGAGGTGCGGTGGGTCGCGGAGGCCTGCTCCTGACGTCCTGGCTCATGCAACACCGCCCGTGCCGTGGTAAGGGACGGCCGGCAGCATGGATCGCCGAAGCGATTCATGTCAGACGATCGTGCTCTAGGATTTGCGATCCCCATGGCCCACCACGCCGAGCCCAAGATCCGCCGCGCGCTCATCTCCGTCTCAGACAAGGCGGGGCTCATCGAGCTCGCCGGCGCGCTCGCGGCGCGCGGCGTCGAGCTCGTCTCGACCGGGGGCACCGCCACCGCGCTCAAAGGCGCTGGGCTCCGCGTCGTCGATGTAGCCGAGCTGACCGGCTTTCCGGAGATGATGGACGGGCGGCTCAAGACCCTCCATCCCAAGGTGCACGGCGGGCTGCTCGCGATCCGCGGCAACGCCGAGCACGAGCGCGCCGCCGCCGAGCATGGGATCGCGCCGATCGATCTCCTCGTCGTCAATCTCTACCCGTTCGAGGCGACTGTCGCGAAAGGCGCGCCGTTCGAGACCTGCGTCGAGAACATCGACATCGGCGGCCCCGCCATGATCCGCGCGGCGGCGAAGAACCACGATGGCGTCGCCGTCGTCGTCGATCCGGACGACTACGAGGCCCTCATCGTCGAGCTCGAAGCCCACGGCGGGGCGACGACGCAAACGTTTCGCAGGCGCCTCGCGGCGAAGGCGTATGCGCGAACTGCTGCCTACGACGCGGCGATAAGCGCCTGGTTTGCTGCGGAGTCGGGAGAGGAGGCGCCCCGCTGGCGCGCCTTCGCCGGACGCCTCGCCGAGGAGCTTCGCTACGGCGAGAACCCGCATCAGGGGGCCGCCCTCTATCTCACCGGCGAATCCCGGCCCGGCGTCGCGACCGCGGTCCAGCACCAAGGCAAGGAGCTCTCCTACAACAACCTCAACGACACCGACGCCGCCTTCGAGCTTGTCTCCGAGCTCGATCGCGAGCGGGCGGCGGTGGCCATCATCAAGCATGCGAACCCTTGCGGCGCCGCTCTCGGGGCAAACCTTGCCGAGGCCTATCTCAAAGCGTTGCGCTGCGATCCCGTGAGCGCGTTCGGTGGCATCATCGCCGCCAACCGAACCCTTGACGCAAAAGCCGCGGAGGAGATGACGAAGATCTTTACCGAGGTTGTGATCGCGCCCGACGCGACGGAGGAAGCCAAGGCGATCTTCGTCGCCAAGAAGAACCTTCGTCTGCTCACGACGGGCGGTCTCGCCGACCCGCGCGCGCCGGGCCTCCTCGTGCGCTCGATCGCCGGCGGTCTCCTTGTGCAATCGCGCGACAACGCCGTCGCAGGCGCGTCCCATCTCAAGGTCGTGACAAAGCGGCCCCCCACGGACGAGGAGCTCCACGACTTGATCTTTGCCTTCGCCGTCGCCAAGCACGTCAAGTCGAATGCCGTCGTGTTCGCGAGCGACGGTGCGACGGTCGGCATCGGCGCCGGACAGATGAGCCGCGTCGATGCGGTGAGGATCGCGTCGTGGAAGGCTGCCGAGGCCGCGAAGGCGGCAGGCGAGGCAAGGCCGTTGACCCACGAGTCGGTTGCGGCCTCGGACGCATTCTTCCCGTTCGCCGACGGTCTCATCGCGGTGGCGGACGCCGGCGCCACGGCAGTCATCCAGCCCGGCGGCTCGATGCGCGACGAGGATGTGATCAGGGCTGCGGACGAGCACGGGCTCGCTATGGTCTTCACGGGCCACCGCCATTTCAGGCATTGAGGGCGCGGGGCTATCCGGTGCAGACTGCCTACATCGCAAACCCGGCTGTACTTTGCCATTGCATGCGAGGCACTTCAGCTGTCCAGTCTCAACGTGATCCCCGCGAAGGCGGGGATCTGCCCGAGCTTGCCGAAATCCCTCCGGCTTGGACGGATGCCCGCCATCATACTGAAAGCATGTCTTCGACATGACGCGGGCATGACGACGAGAAGTGCGCCAGTCCTCGCTAGTGGTCCAAAGCCGGGCGGCATGGGTTTGCCGCAGTTCCGGTCCATGTAGGTCCCCATGGCGCTCACGCCGGAAGAGATCCAGCGCTACAAGCGCCACCTCGTGCTCCACGAGGTGGGCGGACAGGGGCAGGCCAAGCTCAAGGCCGCGCGCGTGCTGATCGTCGGCGCGGGCGGCCTCGGCAGCCCAATACTCCTTTATCTCGCGGCGGCCGGCGTCGGCACGCTCGGCGTCATCGACGGAGACCGCGTATCGCTCGACAATCTCCAGCGCCAGATCGTGCATGACACGGAGAGCGTGGGGCGCGCGAAGGTCGAGAGCGCACGCGAGACGGTGGCCCGCTTGAACCCGCATGTCGAGGTCAAGACCTACTTCGAGCGCCTCGACGCGGCGAATGCGCTCGGCATCATCTCCCGCTACGATCTCGTCGCCGACGGCTCGGACAACTTCGCGACGCGATATCTCGTCTCCGACGCTTGCTATCTCGCGCGGAAAACGCTGGTGTTCGCCGCGCTGGGGCCGCTCGACGGCTATCTTTCGACCTTCAAGCCGCACGAGACCTCGTACGACGGCACGCCCTACCCGAGCTACCGCTGCCTCTTTCCCGAGCCGCCGCCGCCCGGGACGGTCGCCAACTGCTCCGAGGTCGGCGTTCTCGGCTCGGTCGCGGGCGTCCTCGGTACGCTGGCCGCGACCGAAATCTTGAAGGAGATCGTCGGCGCCGGCGAGAGCCTGGCCGGGCGGCTCCTCATCTACGACGCGCTCGCCGCGCGTTTCGAGATGGTGAGGGTCGCATGGGATCCCGACAATCCGCTGTCGGGCCGCGTCACGACAATCCGCGATCTCTCGATCCACGCGGCTCCGGCCGCGAGCCCTATTCCGCAGAGCACCGAGCGCTGCCCGTGAGCTTTCTCGGCGATGTCATCTGTGGGTTGGCCTACCTGGTCGTCGGGATCGTCGACCTGATTGTCGGCCGGAGGCGCCGCAGCTACGCAACCTCCATTTTCATCCAAGCGCCGCCCGACCTCGTGTGGTCGGTGCTCTCGGCACGGCTGGTGAGGTTCGAAGGCTTCGTGCCTGTCGTCGTCGACGTGGCGCCGCGCGCGGGAGAGGAGCGCGTTCTCGAGGGGACAATCACGGTAGGCGATCTCGCCATGCCGATCGCCTATCGGGAGGTCTCCGAGCGCCCCGGCGAGGGGGCCGTCATCGAGGTACTGAAGGAGGCGAGCGATCCGAGGGTTGCGCCCGGCGACGGCTACTTCGTCGCCTATGCCCTTTCCCCCGAGAATGGCGGCACGACCGTCACCTTCAGGCACGAGCTCACGCATTCGGATTTCGTGGGCCGCATCGGCGTACCGGTCGGCGCACGGCAAAGCGCGCGGCGCGTCCGCGATCACTGCGAGAAGCTCGCGGGGACGGCGGGGCGAATGGCAGGCGCCCGTGTCGGCGCCGCCGTCATGACCGGGCTCCTCACCTACGCGAGCTTCTTCTACCTCTTCGGCTGGCGCTCCGCCGCCGTGCTCCTCGCGCTCATCGTCGTGCACGAGGCGGGACACGCGCTCGCGATGCGTTGGGTCGGCCAGCCCATTCACGGCATCTACTTCATCCCCTTCTTCGGCGGCGTCGCCGTCGCCGGCGCACCCCACAGCAGCGAGGCGGAGCGCGGCTTCGTCGCGCTGATGGGGCCGGGCCTGAGCCTTCTCACCACAGCGGCTTTCGCGTTCGCTTGGCTGTCGACGGGCGAGGCGTTCTACGCCGAGCTTGCTCTTTTGAGCGCGTTCCTCAATGGGATCAACCTCGCGCCCGTCCTGCCGCTCGACGGCGGACAGGTGGTCGATTCGCTCCTCTCGGCCTGGGATCCCGAGGTCGCCGCGGTGATCAACTTCGTCGGCCTCATCGCCGGACTCGGCTTCGCCCTCGTCATGGAATTGCACGTCTTGACCGGGCTGCTTCTCCTGACCGCGCCGTTCGTGCTGGGCCAGCGCACGCGCAAGATCGCGCGCCCAATGAGCCCGAGCGCCCAGTTCTGGCTCGCGACCGGCTACGTCTCCTCCGCGGCATTCTACGGGAGCATCATCGTGTCGATGCTTTGACGGGCGGCGCGCTCAGTCCTGGCCCTGCGCCGATTTTCCGCTCGTCTTGACGGCGAGCAAAAGGTTCGACTCGTTGGGGCGCCAGCGGTAGCCGATGCCGAAGTCGAGAGGCCTCGTGCGCCCCTTGCGGAACAGCTCGCGCATCATCGGCTGCGAGCGGCCGGGAAAGATCGAGATGGGGCCGAGATAGGTGCCGAACGCATGCAAATCCCACTGCTTGCGGTCGAAGAAGCGCGCGGGAATGCCGGAGTTGTCCTGGACGATGACCGCGCTCTTCTCCAGCAGGAAGGCGCGCACTTTCGAGAAGCTTTCCAAATGCATGAGGTAGGAGGCGCTCTTGACGAGGCTGTCGCCCGGCCCGAGCCCGTCGCAGAACTTGAGGAAGCCGCTCGCCTTGACACCCTGGTCGGAGAGGTCGGTGGTGAAATAGTAGAGCGTCTGCTGACCGCCTTCCTTGCCAGAGAACAGGATCTTGGCGCCGCGGCTCGCTCCCTTGGCAAGGACCTTGTCGGCGGCGGGCGTGATCGTGCCGTCGGCCTCGAGCGTGACGAGGCTCACGTCGCTGATCGTCTTCCCCGAGCGCGCGAGAAAGACGTAGAGCAGCGGCAGTGTGCCGGTGAGCCGGCCGCCGGTCAGCTGGGTCTTCATCTTCTTGGTGATGAAAAAGCTGAAGTTCAGCACCGAGTTGAGCGAGCCTTCGAGGTCGCGCAGCTCGCGCCCGACCGCGCCCCGCGGCAGGTTCGTGAGGTCGGGGATAAGGCCGACCGGCTCGAGGCCGGAAAGGACGTAGGTCGGAGCGTTGCCGAAGAAGGTATCGGCGTAAAGGAAGTCCGGTCCGCTGAACATGTAGAACATGACGGGGCGGCGGTCCGGCAGCTCCTTGGCGGACCAGGCGCGGATCTTCGACAGCTGGCGCTCGTCGAGGCGCCTCCAGGCGGCATCGAAATATTTGGCATGGGTCTGCCAGCTTGGCTCGCGCACAAGGGGGGCGAGCGGAGACTGAGCCGGGGGCGACAGGCCGGCGAGAAGGCGGGCCGTATCGTCGGGGCTCGCCGTCTCGGCGGGCGCCGCGGCGCCCGCCAGAATGAGCACTCCCGCGCACGAGAGCGCCGCGGTGCGAAGCATCGAAAGTGGTCTCATGGATTGCTCGCGCTTTCGAGCTCTGGGGGACGAAAGGCCTGGGTCTGCGCGACGGCATAAATGGCGAGACCGGCCAGCATGACGCCGAGGCCCGCTAGCGACTGGAGCGGGCGATCGACGACGAGGTAGTACATCATGAACCCGGTCACGGCGAGGAAGACGAGAGGGGTAAAGGGATAACCCCACGTACGATAGGGGCGTGGAAGGTCTGGCTGCGTCGCGCGCAGCACGAAGAGGCCGAGCACGGTCAGGAAGGCGCACAGCGTCAAGCTGAACTGGATGAAGTCGAGCACGGCCTCGAAGCTCTGCGTCATGAGGAGGAGCGTCACGACAGCGAGCTGGAACAGGATCGCCGATGCCGGAACGCCGTTGGCGTTTTTCCGGCCGAAGACGCGCAGCATGGGGATGTCCTCGCCGATCGCCATTGTCACGCGCGGGCCGACCCAGGTCATGGCGCTGATCGCCGACACGAGGCCGATCGAGATGAGGGCGGCGACGATGCGCCCGCCCGCCTCTCCGAATATGTGCTCGCCGGCGATGCGTCCGACATCGATCTGTCCGGCCATCTTGTCGATCGGCGTCGTGTAGAGGAACACGGCGTTGAGGGCGACGTAGAGCAGGATCACGATCAACGTTCCGGCAATGAGCGAGAGCGGCAGGCTCCGCTCCGGCTCGCGCACCTCGTCGGCGATGTAGGTCGCGCAGTTCCACCCGAAGTAGGAGTACATGACGAAGACGAGGCTTATGGCAAACGGGGCGCCGGTCATATAGCCGAGATCGGCCGCGCTCGGTGCGAACGAGATTGGCTGCGGATCGCCCACCCAGAATCCGGCGACGATGAGGGCGACGATCAAAGCAACTTTGAGCGCTGTCGATATATTCTGGAGGCGGCTGCCGTGCTGGATGCCGGAGAGGTGGACGAGCGCGACGATCCAGGCAATGGCGAGGCCGAGGAGGAGCGGCGGGGCGCCCGGCACGACGGACTGGAAGTACTCCCCGAACGCCATGGCCGCGAGCGCGATCGGCGCAGCGAACCCGACGGTAGCCGAGACCCAGCCGGCCATAAACCCGAGCGCTGGATGGTAGATCCGAGACAGGAAATTGTACTCGCCGCCCGAGCGCGGGAGCGCGGCGGCAAGCTCGGCATAAGAGAGCGCGCCGGAGAGCGCCGCAGCTCCCCCGACCACCCAAAGCATCATCACCGAGAACGGCGACGGGATCGCCGCAACCTGGAACCCGAGGCTCGTGAACACCCCTATGCCGATCATGTCGGCGACGGCAAGCGCCGTCGCCGTGCGCGCCGAAACTTTGCGATTGTCGAGGCCGCTCGTCATCGTGGGGGTGATCACTGGGGACGATGTCATGAATCAGCCGATCGGACTGTGCGCGAAGGCTATGTGTTCGTTTGCTTTTCAACAATGGAGCAGGCACGATCCTCTGCAAACGTGGCAAAAATGCACCGAAAGCGTCATTCGCCTGCATCAGCCTGCAAAGTCGCGGATTTGCGGGTCGTTAAGACCTTTTTCTCGGCTTCCCGCTCATCATCTCGACAACTTTCGACCCCACTTTCGCTGACGCGGCGTAAGCCCGTTGGATCCTTGCAGCCGGACCCCGTCACGATGAGCCGTCGCCACCTTCACGCCCGGGCCTGGACTGCGGTCGCGGCAGGATTGTGCCTGGCGCTGGCGCTCTCCTGCGGCGCCGGCGCGGCCTCCAAAGTGCGCCCCGCGGCTGGCGCCGGCAACGGCGAGGCCGTTCCCGCCCCCCATCAGGTCCAGTCGCGCAGCGGTCCGCTCAAGAAGGCGAGGACTGCCCTCGCCACCTTCGACACCGCTCCCTTCCCCTATCGCGGGATGGTGCCCGGAAAGGACAGAGCCTTCCTCGATGTCGAGCAGGACGGCCGGCGCGGCCATACCGGCTACTCCGGGCGCGTCTACTGGGAGGACGAGACTTTCAGCGACCGGCGCGTCCTGCTCCATATCCCCAAAGGCTTCGACGTCCGCCGGCCGTCGGTCATGGTCGTCTTCTTCCATGGTCACGGCGCCACCCTCGAGCGCGACGTCGTCGCCCGCCAGAAGGTGCCGGCCCAGATCTCGAGTTCGGGCGTGAACGCGGTTCTCGTCGCGCCGCAGCTTGCGTTCGACGCGGCGGATTCGAGCGCCGGCAACTTCTGGACACCCGGAGGCTTCGGCCGGTTCGTCGGCGAGGCCGCCGAGAATCTCGCCAAGCTACACGGAGATCCGCGCTCGGTTAGAACGTTCGCCAGCATGCCGATTGTGATCATGGCCTATAGCGGCGGCTATCTGCCGGCCGCGGCCTCGATCTCGAAGGGCGGGATCAAGACGCGTCTGCGCGGCGTCGTGCTGCTCGATGCGCTTTACGGCGAGCTCGACAAATTCGCGACCTGGATCGAGGCCGACCCGTCGGCATTCTTCGTCAGCGCCTATCTCGGCTCGACGCGGGAGAAGAACGCGCAACTTGAGCGCATTCTGGCCGAGCGCGAGGTCTCCTACACGACGGAGCTCGACCATCGCCTGGGACAGGGCGGCGTCACCATCCTCGAGGGCGGCACCGGGGTCACCCATCGCGATCTCGTGACGCATGCTTGGACCGACAACCCGATCGAGGACATCCTGCGCCGGCTCCCGGGGTTCAGGCGCTAGGCGCGATCCACAGTCCTTATGCGAGGTAGCCCTCGAAGATCGGCGCGTCGGCCCACATCTCGGCGATGCGCCGATCCTCGGCGGTGCGAACGGTCCAAGTGAAGAGCGGTAGCCCCAAGACCTCGCGCGCGTGTTGCGTCGCCGGCGTAGGCAGCGACTTGACGTGGTAGGCATAGAAGTCGGGCGCAACGGGTGCGGACTCGAGGAGATTGGCGAGGCTCTCGGCGCGCCCGGCATCGATCCTGTCGCGCCACCAGTCCATTCCGTGGTCGGCTTCGAAGCTGCCGGAGACGATGCCGCGCGGGATCGCGGGCGCGAGATCCTTGAGGCAGGCCATGACCGCCGGGTCGAAGGACATGAGAGCGACGGGACCGCTGTAGTCGCGGGCGAGCTTGGCGACGGCGTCGAGAAAGGCCGTGTCGGGCGGGGTCCAAGCGCTCTTCGCCTCGACGAGGATCGGCACGCGGCCAGCCACGACCTCGAGCAGGGCGCCAAGCGTCAGGATGCGCGATTGTGGCGCCGATTTGTAGCGGAGCTGCGCGAGATCGGCTGAGGAGAGCGTCGCGACGGGGCCCTTGCCGTCGACGAGCCGGTCGAGCGTCTCGTCATGGAAGACGATCGGCAGGCCGTCGGCGGCGGGACGAATATCGCATTCGATGCCGTAGCCCTTCGCGATGGCGGCGAGCGCGGCGGCCTCGGTGTTTTCGATCACGCCGGCGTTCGCATCGTGCAGGCCGCGATGCGCAATAGGACGCAGGAAAGCGGAGCAGTCGAGCATGGGTCAAGCGCGGATGGCGAGAATGGCATCGATCTCGACCGCCGATCCCAGCGGCAGGCTCGCGACGCCGACGGCGGAGCGCGTATGGCGGCCCGCCTCGCCCAAGACTTCGACCAGAAGATCGGAGGCCCCGTTCACGACCTTGGGATGGTCGGCAAACTCCGGCGTCGCGGCAACGAAGCCGGTCAGCCTCGCGACCCTCTCGATCCGGTCGAGATCACCGAGGGCGGCCTTGGCCTGAGCGAGGATGTTGAGGGCGCAGAGGCGTGCCGCGGCCGCGCCCGCCTCGACCGAAAGCCCGTCGCCGAGGCGGCCTTGCGAGAGCGTCCCGTCGGCCGCCTTCGCAATCTGTCCGGAGACGAAGAGCAGCGGTCCCACCACCAGATAGGGGACGTAGGTTGCAACGGGACTGGGGGCAGCCGGCAGGGCGAGCCCAAGCTGCTCCAGTCGCGCCTCAATTTTGCCGCTCATGGTCCCCTTGCTCCTGCAGGAGTTGCCGCTGCGGGCGATTGAGCGCTCTTTTTGGGCCCGAGGCGAGCGGAAGGCAATGGCCCGAGCCTCCCCGCGACGACTTGGGCGGCCCCATAGCCCTTTCCCGCTTGGCCCACTACGTCTAATGTTTGCGCTTGGCTGCTCCGCTTACGGACAGGCCTTGTTCGGGATCTCGTGGGACGGTGACGATGCGTAATTCATGGCGTGTTCCGGCGGCTCTACGGGCAGCGGCGGTGCTGTTGCTCCTCGCTGCGGCCGGCGAGCCGGCGAGAGCGGGTATC
This sequence comes from uncultured Alphaproteobacteria bacterium, assembly GCA_963740475.1. Taxonomy (GTDB): domain Bacteria; phylum Pseudomonadota; class Alphaproteobacteria; order Rhizobiales; family Hyphomicrobiaceae; genus Hyphomicrobium_C. Next base: position 139,670 of record CAVUEM010000020.1, read on the forward strand.
GCCTTCGCTCCACATCGGGCCGTCTATGAGCTCAAGCTCGAGCGGTCGAACCCAGGCTCCGGTGTCGCCGACGTTTCCGGCCGCATCGTCTATGAGCTCACCGGCAGCCCCTGCGAGGGGTACGCCCAGAACATGCGCTTCGTCACGCAGACGGTGAACCAGGACGGCGCGGCGCAGACCACAGATCTCAGGACGTCGAGCTGGGAAGCTATCCCGCCCTTGAAGCTGAGGTTCAGCACGAGCACGTTTCAGAACGAGCAGCCCGCGGACCAGACGCAAGGTCTGGCGGAAAGGAAGGGGCTCACGGGACCGGTCAGCGTTCATCTCACGCGGCCCGGAAAGCGCACGCTTCCCCTCGCCGGCAACATCTATTTTCCGATCCAGCACTCCATGGCGGTCTTGACCGCGGCCCATGAGGGCAAGTCGATCGTGTCGGCGGATCTCTTCGACGGCTCGGAGTCCGGCGACAAGGTCTATACGACCTCGACCGTTGTCGGGCGGCCGATCCGGCCAGGACCGGCGACGACGCTTGCCCATCTCAAGGATGGCGACAAGCTCGAGGCAGTCCCGTCATGGCCGGTGTCCATCAGCTACTACGAGCCCGGGCCTTCGCGCGGCGATGTGCTACCCCTCTACGAGATGTCCTACCGGTTCCACGAGAACGGGGTGACGAGCACGCTCACGATCGACCACGGCGAGTTCGCGATCCGCGGCGAGCTCAAGGAGCTGACCTACCTCGAGTCCGGCACGTGCCCGGCAGGGAAGCCCTGAGCCGCCTCGCGCCGTCTTACCCTTCGGGACTGTCCCATAGCCGCGCCGCGCCTCGTGCGCCGCTGGCGTCGCCCCACTTCGGAGGCCGCACGTCGAGAGACGGCGCGTCGGCGAAGATATAGGGAAGCGCGAGCCGGGGCAGGGCTTCGTAGAGATGGGGCAGACGTGAGAGCCCGCCGCCCAGCACGACGACGGCGGGATCGAAGATGTTGACCACGTGTGCAAGCCCGCGCGCGACACGCGAGGCGTGGCGCTCGAGGGCCGCCGCCGCGGCGCTGTCTCCCGCCGTGCTGCGCGCCGCGATCTCCTCGGCCGCAACGCGCTCGCCGGTGTGGCGGCTGAAATCGTCCTGAAGTCCCGTGCCGGACGCCCAGATCTCCATGCATCCGCGCCGCCCGCACCAGCAGGTGGGACCGGGGTGCTCGTCGGGCTTTGCCCAGGGCAGGGGATTGTGGCCCCATTCTCCGCCGATGCCGCGCGGCCCGTTGACGAGACGTCCACCGAAGACGAGCCCGCCGCCGCAGCCCGTGCCGAGGATGACGCCGAAGACCGAGGAAGCTCCTGCCCCCCCGCCGTCGGTCGCCTCGGAGAGCGCGAAGCAGTTGGCATCGTTGGCGAACCTCAAGGGGCGAGCCAGCGCTGCGCAAAGATCGCGGTCGAGGGCACGGCCGTTGAGCCACGTCGAGTTCGAGTTCTGGACGAGGCCCGTTGCCGGCGACAGCGATCCTGGCATGCCGATGCCGACGCTCGCGCCGCCACCGGTCTCGGCTTCGAGGCTGCTGACGAGGTCGACGATGGCGCGGATCGTCGCCTCGTAGCTGTCGCGCGGCGCGGGAATGCGCCGGCGCAGGCGCTCATCTCCGCCCGGCGCGAGGACCAACCCTTCAATCTTGGTGCCGCCGAGGTCGATGCCGATGCTGAGGCGAGGCGAAGGCGCGCTCACGGCGTCTGGCCCCGTGTCCCGTCTCCGGCGAGGAGGGCGTGCGCGGGCGCCACCAGCTCGGGTGCGACGCCCTTGCTCGCCGCAAAGACGAAGAGAAGCGATTCGTCGCCAAGGAGATGCTCGAGAACGGCGGCAAGCGTGGCCGGCGAGCCTGCGTTGTCCCTGAGGTCGGCGGGACCGAGGCCCGTCAGCGCCAGGAAGCGCCCCAAGCGCTCGGGTTCCTCGGCAAGAAACCCGAGAGCCAACAGGGCCAACGTCGTGGCCTCCTCGGTCCCAAACGCTGGTGCCCCCTTGATTTTCCTGCGTCCGTGGTCGTCGCGCATCGCCCTCACTTCTTAAACAGTCGGTTAAGCCATAAACGTCAAACTGCGCTCCTGACGGACCGCAGAATTGGTGCAGGTATTGGCGGAGCAACTTGCAGATCTCCAGTCATGACCTACCAGGAGACCAGGACGGCCGTCGAGGGCCCCGCACACGCCGCAGGGCGTGCGGGGAAGTCCGTGCTGATCGTGGAGGACAACGAACTCAACATGAAGCTCTTTCACGATCTCTTGGACGCGCACGGCTACCGCACCATTCAAACCCGCAACGGGCTCGACGCCATGTCGCTCGCACGCGAGCATCGCCCGAACCTCATCCTGATGGACATCCAGCTCCCCGAGGTTTCCGGCCTCGAGGTGACGAAGTGGCTGAAGGAGGACGACGAGCTCAAGACGATTCCTGTCGTCGCCGTGACGGCCTTCGCCATGAAGGGAGACGAGGAGCGCATCCGGTCCGGCGGATGCGAGGCCTACGTCTCGAAGCCCATTTCAGTCGCAACATTCCTCAGCACCGTTCGCCGGTTCATCGGCGACGCCTAGAGGGCGCGCGTTCCAGTAGCGAGTATCAGAGATGACCGCCCGCGTCCTCGTCGTCGACGACATTCCGGCCAACGTCAAGCTGCTCCAGGCGCGGCTCGAGGCTGAATATTTCGAGGTTCTCACCGCATCCTCGGGTCGCGAAGCGCTCGACATTTGCGCCCGCGAGCGCGTCGATGTCGTCCTCCTCGATGTGATGATGCCGGGCATAGATGGGTTCGAGGTTTGCCGGCGCCTCAAGGCGAGCACGGCAACGCATCATGTGCCCGTGGTCATGGTGACGGCGCTCGATCAGGCGTCCGACAAGGTGCAAGGGCTCGAGAGCGGCGCCGACGATTTTCTGACCAAGCCCGTCGACGATATCGCCCTTGTCACGCGCGTGAGAAGCCTCGCGCGGCTCAAGATGCTGAACGACGAAATGCTGATGCGCGCCTCGACCAGCCGAAGGCTGGGATTGCCCGACGACGACGCGCTGGCGCGGGTGCTGTCGGGCGGGTCCGGCCGCGTTTTCGTGGTCGACGAGCCGCGCTCGGCCGCGCGTGTCGTCGCCGCGCTCGAGAAAGCGCACGATGCAATAGCCGGCTCGGACCCGCAGGCGGCGCTGATGATGGTGGCCGAGAGCAATTTCGATCTCCTGATCGTCTCTCTCAACCTCGGTGGCGCCGATGGGCTTCGGCTCTGCTCGCAGGTCCGCTCGCTCGACCGGACGCGCCACCTGCCGATCATCATCGTCGCCGACCCTGGCGACGACGCGCGCCTGCTCCGCGCCCTCGACATGGGAGTCAACGACTACCTGATGCGCCCGATCGACCGCCACGAGCTTCTCGCGCGGGTCAACACGCAGATCAAGCGCAAGCGCTACTCCGAGTACCTGCGCAACCGGCTTCAAGAAAGTGTCGAGCTTTCGATCATCGATCCGCTGACGGGCCTCTACAATCGCCGCTACATGGAGGGGCACCTGAAAACGCTGATCGCCGAGGCCGCGAGGTCCGGGCGGTCGCTCTCCGTGCTCATTGCCGACATCGATCACTTCAAGAGGGTCAACGACACATATGGGCACGATGCCGGAGACGCGGTGCTGAAGGAGTTTTCCGAACGGTTTCGCCGCTATACGCGCGGCATCGATCTTGCCTGCCGCCTTGGCGGCGAGGAGTTCCTGATCATCATGCCGGAAACGGACATGGGACTGGCACGCCAGGTGGGCGAGCGCGTGCGCGCCAGCATGGCCGCGTTGCCGTTCCGGATCGGGCCCGACCGCGAGATCCCCGTGACGGCGAGCGTTGGGCTCGCGACCCTCGAGGGTGCGTCCGACACGGCGGACGCCATCTTCAAGCGGGCCGACAACGCGCTCTATGCCGCCAAGCGCCTCGGGCGAAATCGCGTTGCCGCAGACGCCGCCTGATAGCGCAAACGGGCCACATCAAAGAAAATCTCAATATTTCAATGTAATAGCTCGCCTGCACGCGCGGGCCCTCCCGGGCATGCGCACAAGCGTTTCAGTGTGTGGCGGCCGAGTGACGCGCTAACCTCGAATCGTAGTTATCCGTTGCAGCAGAGACACAGGCAAGAGCGAAACTTGCCAAGCCTCAGTTGATCTGCCAGATTAATCGATGTGTAAGGAGGGACTTAACCGGAATGAACATCGCAGAACTTGGTCGTCAGGGCCTTCGGGCCTTCGCGATGTGTGCTGCGATCGATGAGGTTCCCGCGACCCATTGGGTCCGCCGCATCTCCTGATGGAGCGGGAAATTCGTGGTCGGTACCTAGCGGCGGGAGACACCTCCTCGTTTATGCTGCACTAGACCGACTACGACACCAGGTGGGTAGTCAACGCCCTCTTTGACGACCCCATCTGGTCACCAGGCCAGGGTCCGTGGCTCTCTCGGAATGCTTACCCCGCTGCCGAGTGGTTACGGGCCCTGGTCAAGCGGCCACCCAAATCCTTCTGTTCGCAAACTCATTCGAACCGCGCATCTGGTGCTGTGCCAGAGCGGCGTTCGGCATTCGGCACTTGATGGGAGGACGTCATACCGGCCCGCGCCCTGGCGCGCGTTGATCTACTTGATCTTTGTCTCTTTGAACTCGACGTGCTTGCGCACGACCGGGTCGTAGCGCTTGAACACGAGCTTCTCAGTGGATGTGCGCGGGTTCTTCTTCGTGACGTAGAAAAACCCTGTGCCGGCGGTCGAAAGCAGCTTGATTTTCTGCGTGATGGGCTTCGCCATGGGGGCTCAATTTCGGCAAATCGGCAGGGTGGAATTCGAGCGGCACCATACCGGCCGGCTCCGCCCTGTCAAGCGTTCTGACCGCTCAGATGAGGAGCAGGCGTTCAAACGCTCCACTGCGGTGAAAGTAGAAGGGAACCGGCGCGGCGGGCGCGTCGATTGCCCCCGTTTTGATGCGGTCGGCGAGATCCTCGATGACGACACGCGTGATCGCGGGCAGATCGAGCGCACGCGCCTCGTCGAACGAGAACCAGTCGAGGCTCTCGAGCTCCCCGTCCAGCGTACAGATGCGGCGCGCGATGGCCGAGGCCTCGACGCAGAAAAAGCGCGTATCGTAGCGCCTTGGTCTGCCCGGCGGCGTAATCGCGCGGGCGAAGAAGACCATCGAGGAGAGCCGGGGCACGAAGCCGTGGCTGAGGAACGCCTGCCATGAGGGCGGGGCGCGATCGGACGGGGCGGGCGCGTCGCGAACGCCGATCACCAGGCCCGCCTCCTCGAAGGTCTCGCGCACGGCGGCGAGCGCCAAGGCGCGCGCGCGCCCGAGGCTCGGCTCTCCCTTCATCTCTAGCATGAGCTTGGCGAGCTCCGACGGCTTCAAGTCGTCGGCGCGCGGCGCAAAGCGGTCGCTGCGCTCGACGCGGCCGCCGGGAAACACGTACTTCTTTGGCAGGAACACCTGGTCTGCGCGCCGGCGCCCCATGAGGATGCGCGACTCGCCCGTCGATTGATCGATGACGACCAGCGTCGCGGCGTCGCGTGGCCGCTCGCGGGGATCCCGAGGCGGTCTATGCGTCTGAGCGCCCTTCTCCCTATCGCTCACGGATCCGACCCCGGCCGCGACACTGCTTAGTAGGAATCCGTTTCCGCAGCCTTGTTGAACGCGACGGGGTCGGGTTCGCCGAAGCCGTGCATTCTAAGCGCCCACTGCAGGCCGACGAGCGCGCCCTTCACGCGCGGCAGGAGCAAGAGGCTCATGACAAGCAGAAGCGGCAGCCAGATCAGCCAGTGGACCCACACCTCGGGATGATAGGCAGTCTCGAGGATGAGCATGGCGCCGACTATGACGTGCCCGACGATGACGATCGTGAAGTAAGGCGGCGCGTCGTCGGCGCGGTGATGATGCAGCTCCTCGCCGCAAGCCGGGCAGGCGTCGGAAACCTTGAGGTAGCGCCGGTAAAGGCGGCCTTTTCCACAGGCAGGGCAGATCTGGCGCCAGCCGCGCCAAAGTCCCGAGATCACGGAGCGGGGCGGCCCCTCCGGCGTCTCCAATGCGCTTTGGCGCTCGATCTCAATCATGGCGCATAGCTGGTGCGGTTCATGATGCCCGTCAAGTGTTGAAAGGCCGCACGAGGCGGTCATGACCGTCGCCGGCGGCGTAGTCCGCGCTGGCCTTTCAAGGCCGCGAGGCGGCCCCTCTTGCCTTCCGACAGCATCTCGAAGCGCAGTGCGCCCGCCGTCGCGACCGCCTCGACGAGCCTCACGGTCACCTGGTCGCCGAGCTGGAAGGTTTCGCCCGTGCGGCTGCCGACAAGGGCATGGGTCTCCTCGACGTGGCGGTAGAAATCCCTAGTCAGCGTCGAGACCGGCACGAACCCGTCGGCGCCCGTCTCCTTCAAGCGTACGAAAAGGCCCGAGCGGGTGACGCCGGCGATGCGTCCGTCGAACGTCGCCCCCACGCGGTCGGCAAGGTGGGAGGCAATCAGCCGGTCGCTCGTCTCGCGCTCGGCCGCCATGGCGCGACGCTCGGCCTCGGAGATGGCGCGCGCGACCTCGGAGAGTCGCGACATCTCGTCCTTCGCGAGGCCGCCCGCGCCCAAGCCGAGGGCGCCGATCAGCGCCCGGTGTACGATGAGGTCGGCATAACGGCGGATGGGAGAGGTGAAGTGCGCGTAGCGGGCGAGGTTGAGACCGAAATGACCGATGTTCGCCGTATTGTACTCGGCCTGCGCCTGCGACCTCAGCACCACCTCGTTGACGAGCTCGGGCACGGGGAGCGTCTTGGCCCGCTCGAGCACGCGATTGAAAGCGGCGGGGCGCAAGCTGCCGGACGGCGGGAGCTTCAAGTTCAGCGTCTCGAGAAACTCTCTCAGCGCCTTGAGCTTTTCCTGGGAGGGAGCGTCGTGCACGCGATAGACGAGAGGTGACTTCTTCGCCTCGAGCATCTCGGCGGCCGCGACGTTGGCCTGGATCATGAACTCCTCGATGAGGCGGTGCGCGGCAAGTCGCTCCGGCACGACGATGCGGGCGACGCGGCCTTCGCGGTCGAGCACGATTTTGCGCTCGGGCAGGTCGAGGTCGAGGGGCCCGCGCCGGTCGCGAGCGGCGGCGACCGCGGCATAGGCCGACCACAACGGCGCGAGCGCCGTTGTCAGCAGCGCCGCGCCCTTCTCCGACGGGCGCCCGTCGATCGCCGCCTGCGCCTCCTCGTAGCTGAGCTTCGCCGCCGAGCGCATCATGGCTCGCATGAAAGAGTGGGAGCGCTTTTCGCCGGCATGATCGAAGACGAGGCGCACCGCAAGACACGGGCGCTCCTCGCCTTCGCGCAAGCTGCAGAGGTCGTTCGAGATTTTCTCGGGCAGCATCGGCACGACGCGGTCGGGGAAATAGACCGAGTTGCCGCGGAGAAGCGCCTCCTTGTCGAGCTTCGTCGCCGGACGCACGTAATGGGCGACGTCGGCAATGGCGACGATGACGATGTGACCGCCCTTGTTCTTCGGGCTCGGGTCGGGCTCGGCGAAGACGGCGTCGTCGTGATCGCGGGCATCCGCCGGGTCGATGGTGACGAGGGGCAGGCTCCTCAAGTCGGCGCGCCCGGCGAGCGATGGGGCCTCGAGACTCTCGGTTTCAGCGAGGACCGCGGCCGGGAACTCGTCGGAGAGACCGTAGGCGTGGACTGCAATCAGGCTGATCTTGCGCTGGTCGTAGGGGTTGCCGAGCCGCTCGAGAACGCGGGCGCGAGGCACCATGTGCCGGCCCTTGGCTAAGAGATCGAAGCGCACGAGATCGCCGTCGCGGGCGCCTCCGTCGCGGCCCTCCTCGACCACCCAGGACTTGAGCTCCTTGCGGCTCACCGGCTCGATCGTGCCGCCGCCCCCTTTGCGCGCGCGGAAAATCCCGATGAGACGCCGCCTGTCTTGCGGCAGGACCTTGATCGGCTCGGCCTCGTAGCTCGCGCCCTCGACATCGGGCTCGTCGAGCGCGGTGACGCGGGCGAGCACGCGGTCGCCGATGCCGATCCGCGTTGCGTCCTCTTTGCCGTGCTTCAGGTGCGTAAGCAGGATCACGGACGGGGGGCGGCCTTGGGTCTCGTGCCAGGCCGCGGGCTCCGCGATGAGGTCGCCATCCGCGTCGCGCCCCTTGACCTCGAGGACCGCGACGGCGGGAAGTCGGCCGCGCTCGACGAGCCCCTTGCGGTTTCCGGAGAGTGAGCCTTCGGCCGCCATCTCGGCGAGAAGGCGCTTCAAGGCGATGCGCGCGCCGCCCTTGATGCCGAAGGCGCGCGCGATCTCGCGCTTTCCGGCCTTCTGCGCGGCTTCGCGCAGAAACGAGAGGATCTCCTCGCGCGAGGGCAACGTGTCGGGCGTGCGTGCGCGCGGCGGTTTCTTGGTGCGGGGCGACGCAGGTGATTTGCGTTTCATCGGAGGCTCGACTTCCCCCCTCGGCGCAACGGCGGCAAGAGGAGATCGCGGTTCAGTCCGCGTCGGCGGGGGCTTTCTTGCGTGCAGTGGCCTTCTTGACGGGGGTCTTCTTCGCGGTGGCCTTTGCGGGCTTTTCGGCTTCAGCGTCGTCGGCCTTGGTCTTGGACTTCGCAGCGGCCTTGCGCGCGGGCTTCTTGCTCGTGCCCTTGGCCGCCCGTTCGGCAAGAAGGCGCACCGCCTCGTCGACCGTGAGCGTCGCTGGATCGGTGCCCTTCGGGACCGTCGCGTTGACCTTGTTGTGGGTCACATAGGGCCCGTACTTGCCGTCGAGCACCTCGATCTTGCCGCCGAGGGCGGGGTGCTCGCCCAGATCCTTGAGCACGGTGCGCCCTGCCGCGCGCCCGAAGCGCCGGCCCTTGCCGGCGGCCTTCTCGGCGAGCACCGTGACAGCGCGGTTGAGGCCGATTGTGAACACGTCCTCGATGCTCTCGACATTCGCGTACGCGCCGTCGTGCAGGATGAAGGGGCCATAACGCCCGAGACCGGCGGTGATGGGCTTTCCCGTCTCCGGGTGGATGCCGACCTCGCGGGGGAGCGAGAGCAGCTGCAAGGCCTTGTCGAGATCGATGGTTGCCGCGTCGATGCCCTTGGGAATTGAGGAGCGCTTCGGCTTCTCTCCATCGCCCCCTTCGCCGAGCTGGAGGTAGAAGCCGAAGCGGCCCGACTTTACGACGACGGGAAGACCGGTCTCGGGATCGAAGCCGAGTTCACGGTCTCCGGTGGTCCCGCTCTGGTCGGCGAGCTGGCGGGTGAAGTTGCAGTCGGGATAATTTCCGCAGCCGATGAAGGCCCCGTACTTGCCGGAAATCTTGAGTGACAGGCGGCCGGTGCCGCATTTCGGGCAAAGCCGCGGGTCCGAGCCGTCGCCCTTGTCGGGGAAGACGTGCGGGCCCAGCATCTCGTTCAGCGCATCGAGCACGTCGCCGACGCGAAGGTCCTTGATCTCGTCGATGGCGCCGGTGAACTCCCGCCAGAAATCGCGCAAGACGTCCTTCCATTCGAGCTTGCCGTCCGAGATAAGATCGAGCTTGTCCTCGAGATCGGCGGTGAAGTCGTACTCGACGTAGCGCTTGAAGAAGCTTTCGAGGAAGGCGATAACGAGGCGCCCTTTGTCCTCGGGGACGAGGCGCTTCTTCTCTATTCGGACATAGTCGCGCTCCTGGAGCACGGCGAGCGTCGAGGCGTAGGTCGAGGGTCGTCCGATGCCGAGCTCCTCCATTCTCTTGACGAGGGTCGCCTCCGAATACCTGGGTGGCGGCTGCGTGAAGTGCTGCTCGGGCTCGATCGAGCGATCGGTGACGCGCGCGCCTTGCGCGAGCGGCGGCAGCCGGCGGCTGTCGTCGTCGTCCTCCGCGTGGTCTTCCTTGCCCTTCTCGATGGGGCGGACGCGGTCGTCGCGCCCTTCCTCGTAGACTTTGAGGAAGCCGTCGAACTGGACGACGGACCCCGTGGCGCGCAGCGTATAGACCTTGCCGTCGCGCCCCTTGACCTCGATGTCGGCAGTCGTCTGCTCGAGTTCGGCGGATGCCATCTGGCTCGCCACCGCCCGCTTCCAGACTAGGTCGTAGAGGCGCGCCTGGTCGCGGTCGAGATAGCGCGCGACGTCCTCGGGCCGGCGCGTCACCTCGGTCGGGCGGATCGCCTCGTGCGCCTCCTGAGCGTTCTTGGCCTTCGTCTTGTACTCGCGAATGAAGGGGGCGACGTATTTCTGGGAATACTGGCGCGCGATGAGACCCCGGATGGCATTGATCGCCTCCGGCACGATCGTCACGCCGTCGGTTCGCATGTACGTGATGAGGCCGACGGTCTCGCCGCCGACATCGACGCCTTCGTAGAGGCGCTGGGCGATTTGCATGGTGTGCTTGGCGGAGAAGCCGAGCTTGCGGGAAGCATCCATCTGCAAGGTCGAGGTCTGGAACGGCGCGAACGGATTGCGCTTGACCGCCTTCTTCTCGAGGCGCGCGACGCGGAACTCGCCCTTCTCGATCGCACGCTTGATCGCGTGGGCCGAGGCCTCGTCCTTGATGTCGAGCTTCTTCAGCGCGGTGCCCCCGATCGCGTAGAGGCGTGCGGGGAACTCCTCGCCGGCCTCCGTCGCGAGCGTCGCCTCGATCGTCCAGTATTCGTCGGTCCGGAATGCCTCGATCTCGGCCTCGCGGTCGCACACGAGGCGCAATGCGACCGACTGCACGCGCCCCGCCGAGCGCGCGCCGGGAAGCTTGCGCCAGAGCACCGGCGACAGCGTGAAGCCCACGAGATAGTCGAGGGCGCGCCGGGCGAGATAGGCGGAGACGAGCGGCTCGTCGATCTGGCGCGGCTCGGCGATGGCCGAAAGTATCGCCTGCTTGGTGACCGCGTTGAAGGCCACACGCTCGACCTTGACGCCCTTCTTCAACGCCTTCCTCTGAGCCAGAATCTCGAGGATATGCCAGGAGATGGCCTCTCCCTCGCGATCGGGGTCGGTGGCCAGGATGAGCTTGTCGGCGCCCTTCACGGCGTCGGCGATCTCGCGCATGATTTTCTGCGACTTGCCGTCGACGTCCCAATGCATGCGGAAGTCGTTGGCCGGCTCGACTGAGCCGTCCTTGGACGGCAGGTCGCGCACATGGCCGAAGGAGGCGAATACCTTGTAGCCGCTGCCGAGGTACTTGTTGATCGTCTTGGCCTTGGCAGCCGATTCCACGATGACGACGTTCATTGCCCGCTTTCTGGCCTTGAGGGGCCCGGCGTTCAGACTTCGAGTCGCCGGGATGTGAGAGGAGGCCCGGTGTCTTCAAAGCGCGGGAACATGGGAGATGAATGCCCCGCTGTCAAACCGTCGTCCTGCGCGCGGCGCGAAAAGCGGGCCGACGGCGAGGCTTGACGGTGCGTGGGGTCATGGGGAAGAACACCGGAAAACAGCCGCTTCGCTCCGTTCGGTCACGCGCGCACGAATCTCGTGGCGCGCCGGCGACTACGGCCGGGGTGCGATTGCGACAGTTCGGCGACGACGCGAACACTACTCAGCCCTCTCGTGCGTCGGCCGCGCCGCCGGCGAGGCTTGAGATCGCGCCTTCAAGCTCGTCGAAGTGACCGACCACGGCGTCTGCGCCGAGCTCGCCCACGGCAACATCGGAGTATCCGAACGCGCAGGCGATGACCGGCACGGACGCCGCCTTGGCCGTCGCCACGTCGATGCGCGTGTCGCCGATCATGACGGCCCGTCGTGCAGCGCCTCCAGCGAGCGCGATGGTGCCGAGGAGATGTCCGGGATCGGGCTTCGAGGAGGGAAATGTGTCGCGACCAGCGAGCGCGGCAAAGAAATCGGTCAGGCCGAGCGCGGCGAGGAGGGCGCGCGATAGGCTTTCGCGCTTGTTGGTGCACACGGCAAGGCGCGCGCCAGAGCCCCGCAGCCTCTCGAGCACGGGAACGGCGCCGGGAAAGGGGCGGCTCTCGGCCGCGATGTTGGCTTCATAGTAGACGAGGAAGCGCGCGAGCAGCCGATCGACCTCGGCCTCAGAAAGCGCCGTGCCGGTGATCCTCAAGCCTTCGATGATCATGCGCCGGGCGCCGAAACCGATCTGAGGTCTGAGCACCTCTGCGGAGAGGGGCGCGAGCCCGAGGTCCGAGAGGGCGTGGTTCGTCGCCGCGACGAGGTCGGGCGCCGTATCGACGAGCGTGCCGTCGAGGTCGAAAACGATGGTAAGGTCGTGCATGAAATTCCTGAGCTTGCCCCGCGCAGCTACCCATGCCCGATAGAACCCCTAGCACGCAATTCGACCCGTCATGCCTTGAAAGCGGTCCCACCACGGCCTAGGAAGGCAGAAGGGAGCGGGCCGGGACCCGGGGCTCGCACCACAGGATCGAGGAGTTCGCGGAGAGCGAGAGTATGATGATCGGCGGGCTCGCATGAGCGCTGACGCATTAAAGCTCATGGCGGCCGAGAAGGCGCTCGTGTTCGTCGAGAGCCGGATGAAGCTCGGGCTCGGGAGCGGGTCGACGGCTGCGAAATTCGTCGCTCTGCTCGGACGCGAGGTCCAGAAGGGGCTCGAGGTCCTTTGCGTTCCGACCTCGGAGGCGACCGCGAGCCAGGCCCGCGCACTCGGAATTCCCCTTGCGACCCTCGACGACGCGCCGTTTCTCGATCTCACCATCGACGGGGCGGACGAGCTCGACGGCCAGCTGCGGCTGATCAAGGGCGGGGGCGGCGCGCTGCTTCGCGAGAAAATCGTCGCCTCCGCGTCCGACCGCATGGTCGTGATCGCGGACTCCTCGAAGAAAGTCGAGACGCTCGGCGCCTTTCCGCTTCCCGTCGAGGTCGCGCGCTTCGGGGTCACCGCGACGCGCAACATGATCGAGATGCTCGCCGCCGATGCCGGGTGTCGCGGAGAGATCAGGCTGAGGCTCGGCGTCGACGGGCAGCCTTACGTCACGGACGGCGGCAACTACATCTTCGATTGCCTGTTCGGGCGCATCGACGATCCCGAGTCGCTCGACGAGGCGCTAAAGTTCATCCCCGGCGTGGTCGAGAACGGGCTGTTCCTCTCCATTGCCGACGTGGCCATCATTGCCGGCCCCGACGGCATCGTCGTCCTCGAAGCGGAGAGCGACCAGACCGCCGAGTTCGCATGACGCGGCACGACTTCGATCTGTTCGTTATCGGCGGCGGCTCGGGCGGAGTGCGCGCCGCCCGCATCGCCGCGTCGCACGGCGCCAAGGTCGCGCTCGCCGAGGAGTACCGGCTCGGGGGCACGTGCGTGATCCGCGGCTGCGTGCCCAAGAAGCTCCTCGTCTATGCGAGCCGGTTCCGCGACGATTTCGAGGACGCGCGCGGCTTCGGCTGGACGGTCGAGGAGCCGGTCTTCGACTGGGCGAGCCTGATTGCGGCGAAGGACCGGGAGATCGCGCGTCTCGAGAGTGTCTACCGGCGCAACCTCGAGCTCTCCGGCGTCACCATCTTCTCCGCGCGCGCCGAGCTGGCCGATCGGCACACGGTGCGCGTGCCGTCCCTCGAGAAGACGGTCACGGCGCGGAAAGTCCTCATCGCCACCGGCGGCAAACCCTCCCTCGGCGATCCGATCGAGGGCATCGAGCACGTCATCACCTCGAACGAGGCCTTTCATCTGAAGAGCCTGCCGCGCCGCATTGCCGTCTACGGAGGCGGCTACATCGCGGCCGAGTTCGCCTCCCTCTTCGCCGGGCTCGGGGCAGAGGTGACGATCATCTACCGGGGCGACAAGATCCTGCGCGGGTTCGACGAGGATTTGCGCGACGGGCTTGCGGAGGCGCTCCACGCGCGCGGCCTCAAGATCGTGACGCGCACGCTCATCGCCCGCGTCGAGAGGCGGGGCGGGGAGCTCGTCGCGCACCTGAATACGGGCGGCGCGGTTGCCGCCGACGCTGTCATGTTCGCCACCGGGCGCGTGCCGAACAGCACCGGCCTCGGCCTCGAGAATGCGGGCGTCGAGCGCGGCTGGAACGGGCGCATCGCCGTCGACGCGGCATCGCGCTCGAGCGTGGATACGATCTTCGCCGTCGGCGATGTGACCGACCGGCTGAACCTCACGCCCGCCGCGATCCGCGAGGGCCACGCCTTCGCCGACACCGAGTTCGGCGACAAGCCCTGGGCGGTCGATCACAATCGTGCGCCGACGGCGGTTTTCACCACGCCCGAGATCGGCACCGTCGGCTACGCCGAGGCCGCAGCCCTCGAGCACTGCGGCCAGATCGACATCTACAAGTCGCGCTTCAAGCCGTTGCGCAACACGCTCGCCGGGCGCGAGGAGCGCATGCTGATGAAGCTCGTCGTCGCGGCCGAGACCGGCAAGGTCGTCGGCTGCCATGTGCTGGGCGCCGATGCCGCGGAGATCGTGCAGATGGCGGCCATCGCCATGGGCCTCGGCGCGACGAAGGCCGATTTCGATGCGACGATGGCCCTTCATCCCACCGCCGCGGAGGAGCTCGTCACCATGCGCGAGAAATGGATGCCCCCGGCAGGCTCCGTGCCGTAGCCGTCATTGCGCCGTCCAGCCGCCCTCAATGGGCAACGCCGTTCCCGTGATGGACGCTGCGGCCTCCGTGCACAGGAACACGGCAAGGGCTCCGATCTGCTCGGTGGTTACGAACTGGCGCGTCGGCTGCGCGTGGAGGAGTACGTTCTTCACGACCTCTTCCTCTGTGATGCCGCGCGCTTTCGCCGTCTCCGGGATCTGCTTCTCGACCAGCGGCGTCAGCACGTAGCCGGGGCAGATGGCATTGACGGTGATCCCATACTCGGCGGTCTCGAGCGCGACCGTCTTGGTGAGCCCGGCAATCCCGTGCTTGGCGGCGACGTAGGCGGATTTGTAGGGCGAGGCGACGAGGGCGTGGGCCGAGGCCACATTGATGATGCGGCCCCATTTCCTGGCCTTCATCTCCGGCACGACGGCGCGCATCGCGTGGAAGGCGGCCGACAGGTTGATGGCGATAATCGCGTCCCATTTGGCGATCGGAAACGTCTCGATCGGCTCGACGTGCTGGATGCCGGCGTTGTTGACGAGCACGTCCACCTTGCCGAACGTCGCGCGCGCCGCCTCGACCATGGCCGCGACGTCGGCGGGCTTCGACATGTCGGCGGCCGCGAATGCCGTCTTGACGCCGAACTCGGTTTCGATAGCGTCGCGCGTCAGCTCGATCTCGGCTGCGTCTCCAAACCCGTTCAGCATCACGTCCATGCCAGCGCCCGCGAACGCGCGCGCGATGCCGAGGCCGATGCCGCTGGTCGAGCCGGTGACGATCGCCGACTTGCCTTTGAGCAGGGGATGCGTCGGCGCCTGCGGAGTATCTGCCGTGACCGTCTTCTGCATGGGGGTCGCTCCGTGCGAGGGTTCAGGGGGCTAGGCGAACTGAGTTGGGACCCGGGAGCTTGCGTCAGGTTCAGGGCTCTCTCCCGGGGTCCCGGCCTCGAGACGGGCACATTGGGGAACGGCCGTCTCGGGCCATCGGAAATCGCGATAACTGATTGAATTTGCGTGGATATTGTCTCACTCTTGGCGCGGGCCGGCTCGGCGTCTCGGTGTTACCAAAACCTTGATGGAAAGAGCCTATTGAATCAGCCTGTGGAGCTGAAATACCCTTTGGATTATGTTTCAATAGCTTCGGGCTATAGACCTGCCTCGTCGCTCAGGGGACGGGCGAGGTAGGGCTGCGGCAGGCGTCGGGTTCTTCGTATGGAGATGCACCAGGTACGGTACTTCCTGGCGGTGGCGCGCGTCCTCAATTTCACCCGCGCCGCCGAGGAATGCCACGTCGCGCAGCCGTCGCTGACGCGCGCCATCAAGCAGCTCGAGCAGGAGTTCGGCGGCGAACTGTTCCGGCGCGAGCGCAACCTCACGCATCTGTCCGATCTCGGGCACAGGATGCTCCCGTTCATGCAGCAGTGCTACGACAGCGCGCTGCAAGCCAAATCGCTCGCGACGTCGATGAAGTCGGGCGCGGTGGCGCCGCTTTCGATCGCGCTGTCGACGGCGGTGAACATCGGCCTCATCGTGCCGTTCCTGACCGAGCTCGTCCGCGTATTTCCGGGTCTCGAGCTCAGGTTTCAGCGCGGGACCGGCGAACAGGTCGCCGAGGCTCTGAAGAAAGGCGAGGCGGAGGTCGCGCTTGCCGGCGCGCTCGGCGAGACTTGGGACCGTCTGGATGCCTGGCCACTCTTCACCGAGCCCTATCGCCTCGCCGTTGGGAAGCAGCATCCGCTGGCGTCGCGCCGCTCAGTGGCGCGCGAGGACCTCGGCAAGGTGCGCCTGCTCGAGCGCACCTATTGTGAGCACAACGAGGAGATCGGCGAGTTCCTGAAAGGGCTCGACTGTGCCACAAGCCCCGGTCACAAGGTGGTCTCCGAGCACGACCTCGTCGTGCTTCTCGAAGCGAACCTCGGCGTCAGCATCGCGCCCATGAGTGCCGCGAACTCTGGCGCGGTGAAGCTCGTGCCGATCGCAGGTCTCGATCTGGGGCGCACCGTCTATGTTTACGGGGTCGCTGGGCGGCAGCGGTCGACCGCCGCCAACACGTTCATCAAGATGGCGCGCGCAGCCGATTGGGTCACATACGAAGGCGTCGCGCCGGCGGTCGCTAGTTCCGCAAAGACTTGAGTGCGGCGAGAATGTCCTCGATCTCCATGCGGCGGCGGAAATCTGGATCGACGCAGCGCGTGACGATCGTGCCGTCGGTGCCGACGACGAAGGTCGCCGGGATCGGCACGAACCAGGCGTCGTTGCTCTGGTAGCGGTCGAGGCGCAGCCCGTTCTCGATGTAGAGATCGCGAACGCGCTCACCGAGCCAAACGACGAGATTGAGCTGCAGCGCGTAGCCGTTATTTTCGTCGGAGAGCACCAGAAAGGCGCTGCCGTTTTCGGTGGCGGCCTTGGCGACGAACTCGGCCTGCTCCGGCATGATGGAGACGACCTGCGCGCCGGCGGCGGCGATTTCCGTGAGCGCTTGGCCCAGCGCCTTGAGCTCGATTGCGCAATATTCGCACCAGTGACCGCGGTTGAAGCTCACGACGACCGGGCCTTCGCGAAGGAGATCGCCGAGGGAATGCACTTTTCCCTGTCCATCGGGAAGTGCGAAGGGTGGCATCGGATCGCCGGCGTCGGGAGCTGTCGCGCCAGCCTCGCCCGACTTGATCCGCTCGACGAGCGCGTCGTAGGCGTCGGCGAAGGGGAGCGAATGGACGCGAACGGCGGCAGAGAAGGCCGCAAGTCGTTCTCCCAGCGGCGCTTCCATCGCGCAAAGCTCGCGAAAGATTCGGTCGAGGTCCTCGGTGTCGCTCACGGATCAGTCTCTAATTCAGCGGGCTACCGGGATCAACGCGGCGCGCGCAAGCGCCTGAAACCGTGTCCCTCAATTCTCGCACCCCCTCTTTGGTTCCCCTCTCCTTGGGCGCACGAAGCGGATCGCGTCACGCGCCGGGCTTGCCCGACGTGTCGCTCGCGAGCGCGGCGAGGATGTCGTCGACCTCCATGCGCTTCCTGAAGTCGGGGTCCACGAAGCGGCCAAGGACCAACCCGCTCGAGCCGACGACGAAGGTCGCGGGCAGAGGAACGAACCAGCCGTCGTTGCCGTGAAACGTCTCGAGATGGTGGCCGCGCCCGCGCATCAGCTCGCGGAGCTGGTCGCCGAGCCACATGACGAGGCCGAGCGAGAGAGCGTATCCGTTATCGACGTCGGTCAGGATGTCGATCGCCTCTTCGGTGTCGGCGCGTAGCCGCCCGACGAACTTCTGCCGGTCCGGCATGATCGAGACGACGTGCGCGCCCGTCGAAGCGAGCGCCTTGTGATAGGCGGCGATCGTGCGCAGCTCAATTCTGCAGAACGGGCACCAGTGGCCGCGATTGAAGCTCACCACCACCGGACCCTTGGCAACGAGCTCGTCCAGGGCGACAAGGCGGCCGCTGCGCGCGGGCAGGATGAAGGGCGGCATGCGCTCGCCGGCGGCGGGAGCCTCGGCGCCGATCTCGCCGGCAAGCAGGCGGGCGACGAGGGTGTCGTAGGCCTCGGCGAAAGGGAAATTCAACTCCCGCAGGCGCTCGGCATAGGCGTGAAGGCGCACGTTGAGCGGCGCATCGAGCACGCAGATCTCTTCGAAGGCCTCGGACAGAGTCGTTGTCTGCTTCAATTCAAAGCACTCCGGCCGGATGAGCTTCCGGCTCTTTGGTTAGTTTGCGGGGATAGGACGCTTCTGCCAAGGGTCGGAAATGATGAGGCGTCCCATCAGCGCGGATCGAATATGCCGTACTGGCTGAACGTGTCGGCGTGGGCCGAGACGGCCCCTGTCGTCGCAATGGCGACGCCGATGATGGCGGCGAGAACTAGGCTTTTCATGGCGGGTCTCCTTGGCGGTGACGAGTTTCGTGCTTCCAAAATGGCTGCGCTTGTGTCCCAACTGAAATATCGAGCGCCTTTGAATTTGATAGCGCCGCGCTATGGGACGCCAGTTGACGGAGGATTAGGCGCCGGCGGGCGAGGCGCGGCAATAGCGGCGGGCTATCGGAACTGGAGCATCTCTCTATTTCAGGAGAAGCGCGTCCTTCTCCATTCTCGCCCCCGAGCCGCGCAGCCGCGCGGGCGCAAGCAATGGAGAGACACTCATGATCAACCGCACCCGCCTCCTCGATGCCTTGGCCGCCGTTTTCGTCCTCGCGGTCCTGGCTCTGCCCCTCGTTGCCGTCCCGGGCGACGCCGCCCCTGCTATCGGCGCGGATGGCATTGTCCGCGTGAAGAGCGCCTACGACATGGACGAGACGATCAGCCGCCTCAAGAAGGACATCGAGGGCAAGGGCATCATGTTCTTCGACGCCATCGACCAGGCGAAGCTCGCGGCTGGGGCCGGCATCACGCTCAATCCCTCTACGCTGCTCGTGTTCGGCAATCCCCCGCTCGGCATTCAGTTCCTGACCGCCAACCCCAACGCCGGCCTCGATTGGCCCGTGCGCCTCCTCGTCACCAAGGACGCGGGCGGGCAAGTGTGGGCTGTCTATACCGACTTCGGTTGGATCGCGCGGCGGCATGGCATCACCGACCGCGATCCGCAGTTCAAGATGGCCTCCGAGGTGATCGGATCGATCACGTCGAGCGTCGCCGCCAAGTAGGCGCGGGGCACTCCCATGACTGGGACGCCCGCCGTCGTCGACAGGAAGACTGCCTTCGTCGTCGCGGGCGGAGGCAGCTTCGGCGCTGAAATGCTGCGTGCCGTCTCCGCGGTGCCATGATAGGAAAAGCGCGAGAAATGGGGGTGGCCCATGTCCAGCACGATCCTGGGACTGCCGTTCTATCTCGCGATTGCAATTGCGAGCTTCCTGCTCGTCATCGTGATCGGGCTCATCCAGGGAAGGCTGCGCTCGGGCGGTGGTGACCGCACGGCGCCGAGAGCCGCCAGCCAAAGCCCGCTTCAGACGTTGGCGGCGATCGTCGGCATCCTGTCGTTCGTGATGCAAGTCTTGCAGTGGCTCAAGATGATCTGAGGTCTGTGTCGGCAAACCACGCGGTCTCCCCGCGAGCCTTGATCCGCGCGAGCTCCTCGAGCGTCCAGCGATAGGCCGTCTCGAAAAGCTCGCCGTGGCGGTACCAGTCGAGAAGGCCCATGGTGATGGGAAGCGGCGGGACGAGGAGCAGGTCCTCGGGCATGAGGTCATGCTGGAAGACGCGCCGGCCCGCCATCAGGCTTCTCATCAGCACGGTGGCGAGGCCGGGCGCCGGCGGCAGCGGCTCGCGGCGCAGCGGATTGAGCGCGAGGCGCACGAGCTCGGCCCGGGACGGCAGCGTCTCGTAGCTGACATCGAAGCGCTCGAGCTCGGGCAACGTGAAGCTCACGACGACGTTCGGCCCCCGCTTCAGCTCCTGCATGGCGCGCACCGGGACATTGTCGAGGAGACAGCCGTCGACCAGCATCTCGCCGTCGGTCGTATAGACGGGGGGCAGCAGCACCGGGATCGAGGCGGAGGCGCGGATCGCCGTCCACAGCAGGCCTTGGCGATGGAGGTGGAGCGAAAAGCGCGACAGGTTGGTCGAGACGGCGAAGAACGGCAGCCAGAGATCCTCGATGTCGATGCCGCCGAAATAGCGCTTGAGCTGGGCGTCGAAGTTGGTGTGGTCGAGGATGGAGTAGCGGGGCAGCGTGTAGCGGGCCATCGCCTTGTTGGCGACGAAGATGTCGTGGACCGACCGGTCGATCTCGTCGGGTTCTGTGCCCATGATGAAGGCGGCCGCCATGGCGCTTCCCGCCGAGGTGCCGCCCATGATGTCGAACTCGGGCAGCGTCCCCTGGAGCGCCTTCCAGATGCCGACGTGGGCCGCGCAGAAGGCGCCCCCTCCGCAGGCGACGAGACCGCGCGCCGTACCCGAGACGAACCTGAACAGGCGCTCCACGTCCTCGGTGCCGTCGAGAGCGACGTGGTGGTGCATGGCGAGATCGCGTGGGGCGAGCCAGCGCGCGGTGCCCGAGACGCGATCCCGGCGCTCGTGGAGCAGCACGAGGCGGCGCGAGCCGGGCGGAAGAAAGCGGGCTGCCATCTCCTCGACCGGATTGGGCGCGGGATTTGAGCCATGCCATCCCGCGGCGATGACGACGTCGGCGTGGCGGATCGCTTTCGCCGTCCAGGGGCTCGGCTCCGGATCGGCGACCATGAGCAGGTAGTCGTGCTGCCTCTCGAGCGCATTGAGCGCGCGCGTCGCGGCGGCGCTCTCGAGCGTTGTCGCGGAGCCGGTCAATGCGCGGGCGCTTTCCGGTGTCAGGACATGGGTGCGCGCGTTGGCGCGGAAGACGCCGGCGAGGAGATCGACGAAGCGCTCGGGTACCGGCGAACCTCCGGCGCGGATGAGGCAGATCGTGCGCGGGCGCGGCTCGGGTGCGGGGGGCGCGGTCGCCGTCGTCTCCGCGAGACGGCGGGCAAGGGTCGCGGTGAGTGCGCGCCAGATGCCGGGATAGGCGCCGACGAGCTCGTCGAACTCGCCCCGCGAGAGGCGAAGCACGAGGCTGTCGCGCATGGCGGTGACCGTCGCCGTTCGCCTGCTTTCGGTCAGGAACGCGATCTCGCCGATCGGCTGGCCGGGTCCGACCTCCGAGATCACGCCGCGGCGGCCTTCGAGCGTTACTGCAAAGCGCCCCGAGACGACGACGAACAACGCCTCCGCCGGGTCGCCCTGGCGCACGAGCACGTCGCCGCGACCAACGTTCAGCGTTTCGAATTTCTCTGCGAGGGCCGCGCGCTCGTCGGCGCTTAGGCACGAGAAGAACTCGAGTTCGGGAAGGCCTGGGGCTGGGATGGGCGCGGTCATTGGTCGATCAGCCATGCTCCCGCCGTCGCGACCAAAGATCAAGGGCGGCGCGCCGCCCGCGCCGTTACAACTCAAAACACGGGTAATGCCGGGGTGCAAAGGGCGAGCCGCGCCGCGGAACGGTCGCAATTGTCGCTTTTCAACGGTAGTAGAAGCGGTGCCTGAACCACCTCGGGGGCTCAGGTTTTGTCGGCGTTCTCCGGTCGCTCGATGAGATTGCGTGGTCTAGGTGCGTGCGCGGTTGCGGTGCTGCTGGCGAGCTGCGCCAGCCTCCCAGTCCGCGACGTCGTGCCGGAGCCGCTCGTCGGTCAGGCCGAGATGCCCGGCTTCGCGTCGATCCGGATGTGGGGCGATGCGAGCTCAGCCGATATGGGCAAGTTCATAGCCGCGGAGCTGCCGCTGATCGAGGCGAAATATCGCGCGAAAATAGCCAGCGGCGAGCCTCTGCAAACTAACATTCTCGCCCTCTCCGGTGGCGCCGATGACGGCGCGTTCGGTGCCGGCCTGCTCGTCGGTTGGGGCGAGGCGGGGACACGCCCGCAGTTCGATCTCGTGACCGGCATCAGCGCGGGAGCTCTCATCGCGCCGCTGATCTTCCTCGGCTCGGATTACGATGCGAAGCTCGCTACCGTGTTCACGGAGCACACCGCCGCCGACATTTTCGAGGCGAATATTCTCGAGGGCCTGTTCGGCGGCGCGGCCGTGGCCGAACTCGGGCCCCCTCGCCAAGCTCATCAACTCCTATGTCGACGAGGAGCTTCTGCGCCGCGTGGCCGAGGAGCGAGGAAAGGGTCGTCTCCTCATCATAGGCACGACCAATATCGATGCGCAGAGGCCCGTATACTGGGACATGGGCCGCATCGCGATGACGGGCGGCCCCGGTGCGATCACCGCCTTCCGCAAGGTGCTGCTCGCCTCGGCGTCGATACCGGGCGTGTTTCCGCCCGTGCGCTTCGACGTGTCGGCAGGCGGCCGTACCTACACCGAGCTACACGTCGACGGCGGCGCCACGCGCCAGCTCTTCCTTGCTCCGAGCGAGTTCAGCTTCAAGACGGTGGATGCCGCCATCGGCCGCAAGATCGACCGCCGCCTCTACATCATCCGCAACGGCAAGATCGGGCCGGAGTGGAAGGCTACGAAGGAAACGACGCTCGCGCTCGCGCAACGCTCGCTCGAAACTCTCACGAAAAATCAGGGATTGGGGGATCTCATCCGCATGTACACGAAGGCGAAGGAGGACAGAATAGCCTATCACCTCATCGCCATTCCGGACGAGTTCACCGCTCCGCGCCCAGGGCCGTTCGATCCGGCCTACATGAGGCCGCTCTACGAGGCGGGATATGCGATCGGCAAGGGGCGGATTCCCTGGCTCGAGGCTCCGCCGGGGCTCAAGTCGTCGGCAAGGGCGAAAGCGAAAACCGGATAGGGCCTGCTATTCTAATACGTGCGTAAGCACGAAGACCAGCGCGCCGAGCGCCGGCAAAAAAACTCCGAGATAGGTGGCGACGAGCGCCGCGGTGATGGCCATGTCCCCTGTAACGTAGGGGACACGGCGGCGGATTGCACCCCGCACGATTAGATTTTCTGAAAGCTGCCTCAGGTTTTGCTGATCACTCGCGTCACGCGGCCGCCGCGAATTCCATGCGCGAGCCGGCAGAAGCCGACAGCGCGTCGCCCACGGCGCGGGCAAGCTTCAGAGGATTGAAGCCCCACTTCGCATTGAGGCGCATGGTCGCTGCCGCGTCGAGCGCCGCGACGAGGGCCTCCTCGCCATGGCTGTGGATGAGCTGGCTGACGCGGCGCGACTGGCAGGCCTCGAGAAGCCCGCGAAAACGCAAGAGGACGGCGACCTTGCGCGTGCGGTCGCGCTTCGAGGCCTGCCAGAAATGCTGCTCGACCCGGCGCAGATTGTCCTCCGAGAGAGCGTGAGCGGGAATGACGTGGCTCTTGGCGCCGGAAAGCAGCTTCAGCGCCACGGCGAGCTCGCGGGTCGCGACGGTCGGTACGTCGCTCGTGTCGATGGCGGCAGGATTGATCATGGCGGACATTGGCTTTCCTCCGCTTAGAGTGCACGAGCCGGACCGAACACGGTCCAGGGCGAGCCGTGCAGCAGGATGATGTCGCTTGGCTTGGCTGATTCGACAAGGAAGTCGACCTCGAGACCCACAAGCTTTCCATTGGGATTGCGGATCTCGGTGCTCGAGAAGCGGTACTTGCGGCCCGTCTCGGTCCGGATGACGCCGAAGCCGAGGTCGTCGCGAAACTTGGTGATCTGGCCCTGCATGGTCTCTCTCCGTTTGGCTTGGGCGCTAAGGCCCGTACCTCATGTGCGAGAGAATGGCAGGAGAGGGCGGCGAACGCTGTTCCGGCCGACACAAGTTGCGGTTTTTGTTGGCCCCTTCGGAGCCGATCTCGGGGCCGGAAAAGCAGCGAAGGCCGCTCTTGAGAGCGGCCTTTGCGGGCTCGGATGGGTAGCTGCCGGCTATTTCAGGGCGACGGAGATGCGCTTGCCCTGAGGGATGGGGGAGACCGCGCCGCGGTGGTCAGCGAAAAAAGGCGTCTACCCGCATGCCGGGCAACAGCGGCGATGTCCCTACTAGATCGATCGTGACCTCCATGACCTCGACATCGTTGGCGCGGCGCGGACCGCGCGGTCCGATCTTGGCCTGGCCGAGCGAGGGGGCGATGCGGCTGACGCTACCTTCGAAATCCTGGCCCGGATGGCTGATGGAGCGCACAAACGCCTTCTGGCCAACCTTGACCTTCGCAACATCACCCTCGTCGACCTCGGCCTTAACCCTGACGACGCTCATGTCGCCCATCATGACGAGCGGCTGGTCGGGAGAGGGAGCGACGATCTCGCCCTCCTTGGCGTTGACCTGAAGCACGGTGCCCGCCGACGGCGCGCGGATGCGCGTCTTGTCGAGAAGGGCTTCCGCGAGGCGGACATCGGCGCGCGCGGCGCTGACGGCAGACTCGGCGCGGCCAGGGGCCGCGAGATTGGACTTCGACTGGGCCTTGACGTAGGCGATGCGCTCACGCTCGAGGCGGTCGTTGGCTTCCTTCAGGCGGCGGCGCGCGTCGGTTACGGCGGCATCGCTGCCCGAGCCCGAGCGCTTGGCGCCGATGGCATAGTCGAGCTCGATGCGAGCCCCCGTGACGGCCCGCTCCGCGGAATAGATGGCGTCCTCGGCCTTGCGCACGTCCTCGCGGCCCGAGGCGAAGTTCTTCTCGTTGTCCTCGCGGGCGGCCTCGGCCTGAGTCTCGGCGGACGCGAGCTTGGCGCGCGCCTCGGCGTCGTCGAGGCGAATGAGCAGCTCGCCTTCCTCGACCTTGTCGTCGACCTTGACGAGGACCTCCTCGACGCGGCCCAAGAGGCTCGCGCCCAGGCGGATTTCGCCCGATTTCGGCTCGACACGGCCCGGCGCTGCGGCGATCCAGTCGACGGTCGGGGCTGCGGCGGCATCGTCGGCCGCATACTCGCCGCCGCGATACTTGTCGTAGGCCAGATAGCCTCCGACCCCGGCGAGGCCGAGAAGCACGATCAATCCAATTCGCTTCAGCATGGCGTGTCGGTCTTTCCTTGATCTCGGCGTCGCTTAGGCCGCGACGGCGTGAGGCTCGCTGCCCCAGGTCTTGGCTACTTTACCGTTCGGGCGCTCGTCCGCAACAATTCGTCCGTCCTCGATGCGGATAATGCGGTCAGCGTAGCCGAGCGTGCGGTGGTCGTGGGTGACGGCGAGCACGGCCCGCGTCGGGTCCTTGGCCACCTCGGCCAGAAGCTCCATGACCGCCTTGCCGTTCTCGCTGTCGAGAGCCGCCGTCGGCTCGTCGGCGAGGATCACCGACGGGCTGCCGGCAAGCGACCGGGCAATCGCCACACGCTGCTTCTCGCCGCCCGAGAGCTTCGAGGGATAGGTGTGGAGGCGATGGCCGAGGCCGACCGCCTTCAAGGCTTCGGTCGCCGCGGCGACGGGGTCGAAGGTCTTGGCGTTGCGAACGTCGAGCGCGACCATCACGTTCTCGAGCGCGGTCAGCGTCGGGAAGAGGTTATAGCCCTGGAACACGAAGCCGATGTGCTGGCGGCGGATGTCGGCGAGGCCCTCGGCCGAGCGGCCCACGGCCTGCTGGCCGGAGACGTTCAGCTCGCCGCTGGTCGCGGTGAGGATGCAGCCCAGGATCGAGAGCAGCGTGGTCTTGCCGGAGCCCGACGGGCCCATGAGGAGCGTGAGCTCGCCGGGCTTCAGGTCCATGCTGACGCCCTTCAGGATGTGAAGGTCGCCGGCGCCGGTGGCAATCGACTTCTTGATGTCGCGCGCCTCGAGGATGGGGCGGGTGGTGTTGGTCGCGGTGGTCATTGGCAGGTTCTCCCATTTGCCTGTAGTGATCCGATGACGGGAGAGTGCCTGACGCCGCCTTCCCGCGCTGTTCCGAGCGGCACAGACGAGGAAAAATGGCAAGTTATTGAGTTTACGTCATTATTTCTATTACTGCCGATGCAACTAATATTATCCCGGACCGCGCAAGCGGCGATCCGGGACCCAGGGTCCAAGCAGATGCGTAGGCGCTTGCGCCCCTGGGCGCTTCGCGACGGCGTTTGCGCGCCGCCGCGCCGGCCGGGATGACATTGGGAGCAAGCAGCTTGCTCTCGCGGCTGGCGGCCCGAGGGGATGAAGTAGGGGAGCGGGGCGCGGGTGCACCACGGTCTTCCGTAGGATGTAACAAGGCGCACCGGCGCCCCGCTTGCCGAGCTTTGCGCCGAGGGACCGGAAACTTACCACGGCGTCCCTATGCTAGCTCATTTAACCATGACCTCTCTGGCACCGATGTTGCCATCGGCTGGAACCTGCACGCGAGGGATGCCGGCCGCGTGACCGGCGCTTCCCGTCGGACTCGGACCCGCCCCTCGCCTTCTGGACGCCTCCGGAGGGCGACCCCAGCGGGACGGGCGGAGCGATTGTAAGGGAGCGGCAGGCGAGGGGGATTAGTTTTCTGCTTGCCTAGCAAGAGCGGACCCGACCGGCCCCGGCCTGCACCGGCAGGGATGGGCCGACATCTACAAAGTGTTCTTGAAGATCTTCCCGTCCTTCATGATGACGACGAAGTTTTCCGCCGGGTCTTCGATCAGCTTGATGTTGGCAATCGGGTCGCCGTCGACGAGCAGAAGGTCGGCGAGCGCGCCTTCCTCAACGACGCCGAGCTTGCCGGGATAGGGGTTGCGTTTCCCAGACATCGCCAGAAGTTGAGCGTTGGTCCCAGTCGCCATGACGAGCGTTTCAGCAGGGGTGTACCAGCGGACCAGCTTCGCCAACAGTTCCCCGTGTCGCTGCGCCAGCCTCGGGGAGAACAGGATGTCGGTACCGAAGGCCGTCTTGAGCTTGTACTTCTTCGCCAGCGCGTAGGTTCTATCCGTACCGGCGAATACCTCGAACGCCTTGGCCCGCTCTTGCGAGCCGGGTGGAAAGGCGTCTGCCAATTCGTCGGGGAATGCCTGAGTACTTAACCAAATGCCCCGTTCGGCCATGAGCTTCGCGGTGGGCTCGTCCATGAGATGGCCGTGTTCAATGCACTTCACCCCCGCGGCGATTGCTCGCTGGATCGCAACGGGCGTGTAGGCGTGCACGGTAACGTAGGTGCCCCAGTTCTCGGCGGCTTCAACGGCAGCGCGCAGCTCGGCCTCAGTGAAGGTGGACACGTCGAGAGGACTATTGGGCGATGCCACTCCGCCGCCCGCGGTCAGCTTGATCTGTGTCGCGCCCAGCATGAGCTGCTCACGCACGCGCGCTCGGACTTCATCCGGGCTGTCGGCCACCATGGCGGCTCCAGTCTGCTCCTGGCGTGTTAGCGGGGCGCCGAGGACGCGCGGCACTTCGAACGGATGGCGGAAGTCGCCGTGACCGCTCGTGACGGTGATTATGGCGCCGGACGGGTAGATGCGCGGACCGGCGACGATGCCCTCATCGATGGCGCGCTTGAGCCCGAACGACGGCCCGCCCACGTCGCGGACGGTGGTGAACCCGCGCATTAGTGTGTCCGTAGCCTCAGCGCCTGCCATCAGGTTGAGGTAGCCGACATCCGCTACAAGCAACGCCGCGACCGTCGGCCGGACAAGCATCGTATGCCAATGCGCGTCGATTAGGCCCGGCATCAGCGTGCGCCCGCCGCCAGTAATGATCTTGGTGTTGGCGTAGAGATCGGTCGGAATCGGGTCCTTCGAGATCTTCTCGATCACGTTCCCGCGGACAAGAACATTCATTTTGCCGCTTAATGTGTCGCTCTTGCCGTCGAAAATTCGGACGTCCTCGAAGAGGATGGGGGCTGGCTCCGCTGCGTCCTGTTGAGCGAAGGCCGCCGCGCAAACGAGACAATACGAAATAGCCACAACTGTGAAAGTTCGGGCCAACATGGTATCCTCCAGTTACGCCCTCCATTGTTTCAACTTATCCAGAAACCGGCCCCCGCGTGAGAGTTGGCGCTAGCCTATTTTCGCGGCGCTCCCTCCTAGGTCTGCTCTGGGTCGAACTCGGTGGTCGTGTTCTACCCACGATCGGGGTTGCGATTACGCAGCGGCGCTCGATCGGCGCAGCCTGAACAAGGCGTAGAAATAACTTAGCCAGAGGACGACGGAGAGGCCGTAGAAGATGATGGTTCGCACCGACCACAACGGCCAGGAGCCGGCGGGGCCGATGGTGATCACGTTGGGGTACCAACTGAAGAGCGTGGAGCGCCACCAATTCCACATGAGGGTCACTTCCGTGTTGCGAGACTGCGCGGTCTTGGCGTCGTTGAAGACGCGCTCGCTGTTGCGCTTCAACCACCACCAGGAATCGTCGTTGGTCAGCTCGAGCCCCCTGTCGGAGCGGTTGCGCATGTAGATGTATTCGATGTCGGTCGTATTGCCGCGGGCGTCGGGATCGCTGCGGCGCACTTCTGTTCCTGTGACGACGCCGGTTGTCCATGTTGGACGTGCGTATTCCCATCCAAACCAGAGGGGGATACCCACCACGAGTGCAGCGATGGCCAGAACGGGCTCCCCCCTGCGCCATAAGATAAAGGCGAGCACGAGAATCGCGAGCAGGATGATGTAACCGATAGACAGCCAAGCCTGGAGCATGGCTCAAACCTCACCGCAGATGAGACTCGAAACGGTCGAGCCGCCGCACCTTTCAGTATCTACTGGCGGCCATCTGCAAATTCCAAGCCGCCCAACCTACTTACACACACGGGCAAGTTCGCGCGCGGCATCGTTCTCGCTGGACTGCTCATGCTGTTCATTGAAATCATACTGGTCGACCTTCGGCCTGATCAACCTCACCGTCGATCGAAATGGTGCCGGTCGCGAGGGATCAGGCGCTGCGGCTTCGTGGCTATTCGGCGGGCCGGCGCATGCCGGTCATGTGCGCGGCGATGAGCCAATTGGCGTGCCAGCGCAGTCGCAATGAGGTGGAGCATGAACTACAAGGAGCACTGCGAATTAGGAGAGTGATATGCACCTCGTGCAGATCCTTCTGCCACTCCGGGACGACAAAGGTCGCGGCTTTCCTAAGCAGCACTACGACAAGGTCGCCACGGTCTTAACGAACCGGTTTGGCGGTGTCACAGCCTACACGAGAACACCGGCAGAAGGCCGATGGAAAGAAGGCGGGCGCCCGGTAAGCGAAGACGACGTTGTAGTGTTTGAGGTGATGGTGGACGGTATCGAAGCCGGCTGGTGGCGCACCTACCGAACCTCGCTGGAGCGGAGGTTCAGGCAAAAAAACATCATTGTTCGCGCGCAGGACATTCGCATTCTCTGAGGAAATCGGCTCAGATCCCATTCGGCTTGTCAGGCTCCCGGACGTGCTCGAGAAAAAATCGAAGCATTTCCTTCGTGGCATCGGGCCCCTTGGGATCAGTAAAGGACCCGGAAGGATTTCCGCCTGACCACGCATGGCCGGCTCCGTGGATCACCCATTGCTCCAGGAGCCCCCGACCGCTTGAATCACGTCGGGTGGACCGGGTGTACGAATGCCCAGCGGCCACGCTTCCATGCTCCACCACCGTCTGGAGATCGCTGTCGACGTTGGCGCGAGCGATGACCTCAACGCCATTGCGCGGATGAACCGTCGCGTCCCGATCGCCATGGAACACGATAGTCGGCATCTGAATGGATTTGCTCCATTCTCCCGCACTCTTCGGGCCAGGCTCGGGATGCTGACCGCGCATCGCGGCGAACGCCGATGGAAGGTCGCGGGCAACACCGCATGCCAAGCCCGAATGGACCCCAATGGCCGCAAAGAGATCTGGATAGGCTTCGCCCACAATAGCCGCTGTCGCGCCACCCGCAGACAATCCCGCGATATAGATACGGCTTGGATCGATATTGTAGTCCGTCATGACCTGGCGTGTGATGCCCGCGATGAGAGCTGGCTCGCCCCGTCCGCGCTGCTGGTCACCGCTCTTGAACCAGTTCCAGCACTTCGAGGAATTGGCGGCGACGGCTTGTTCCGGATAGGCGACGTAGCAATCGTGCTCTTCCGCAGCGAAGTTCATGCGGGTGCCGGCGGCGAAATCGTCAGGGGATTGAGTGCACCCATGGAGCATCACGATCAGCGGGCGCGGCTCTCCCTTGTGACGGCTCGGAATGTAGAGCTTGTAAGCGCGGCTTCCGGCTTCGTTGCCGAAAGACTTGGCGACAAAATCTCCGACAGACGGAAAGGCCTCCGCAGGAGCGAGAGGCGAGGGCTTGAGCGCGCGGTGCAAAGACTGCGTGGGCAGCCGCAAATGAAACCGATCGAAGACCCCGCGCAATGGCCCCGGCATACGCGGCTTTCTGTCTCTTGCAAGAGGTTCCGCGTTGTCCGTTGCACTCTTCGACGGGGCGGCGGCTCCATCGAGCTCGGTTACGTCCTGCGCCCGCGCATCAATGATCGGAGGCGCAAGCTCGATGGCGGTTCTCGCCGCATCTCCCTCACCGGGATCCGTGTCGGGCAGTGCGCCTCGAAGGAGACTTTGCAGGAGTGCGGTGGCCTCGCTGAGGCGACCGGCCTGCGTCAGACGGGTCGCCTCGATCATTCCGTTGGGGAGCGGTTTGCTCATTTCGGGCTTCCTTTGCTCGGAAAACAATTGAAGCGTCCGGTTGGGCGCCCAATCGGCTATTGAGAATCTTCGGGATACGCGGATGCTCGCTACCGCATTCGATCCGCCAGGGCTGACTTGACTTCCGCGCTGGCGTGGAGTGCTCCCAGTACGGAAATCGACGATATGGTGGTGCGTGCCAGCTCGGCAGGAACGTCGGCCGCTATGCTGACCAATCCAAGCACGTTCAGGTGAAGGGTTTGACGAGCGGCACGCACTGCCTCGAGGTCGTCGCGACTGTAATGGCGCAGGCCCAGGTCAAGCGTCTTGCGGGCTACTGTCTGTTTGACGACGTCCGCGTGTCGATCGAGCTGATTGCGTATGGCGGTGCGAATGAAATCGGTGCGGTTTGAATAAAAGCCCTCCTGCACCATCAAATCGATATGACCAAGGTCGACGTACCCAAGATTGACTGTGATCTTTTCGGTGTCACCGGCCCTAGCGCGCAGTTCATGTACGTTACCTGCCATCTTTCGCCATCCATGCACCATCTGACTGGATGGTATATGGAGTTGCGGTCGGTACTGTCAAGAGGTCGCGCGTTTCGGTGAAAATGTGACGAGGTGGCCGATCGTGACGGTGAGCCGTCGAACAAGGGTGGCAGTAGGAAGGCCTTTGGTCTGGTCGGCGTCTGGGTCGATTTGTCAGCTAAGCGTCATTAGCGCCGGTCGCGTGATCCCACGCGTGTGCCTGTTCTGCTCTCAACAGCAGACATGCTTCGGCGAGGCTGGATCTTCGTCGCTGCCCCTCAACAAAGAAACCGAGGCCCGGCAAATGCCGGGCCCCGGTCGAATCGTGGCCTCGAAGTCCGTCAGCGGTTGAACACGCCGGCCGGGTCGATGCGCGTCACCTTGAAGATCGCCGAGATGGCCGCGATCACGCACATGCCGACCGTGAGCGCAAAGAGGTAGGCGGCGAGCTTGGGCGTCATGACCACGGTGAGCGACGACGTCTTCTTGGCGGCGAGCGCGTAGACGACGAGGAGGGCGAGCGAGATCCCCAAGAGGTAGCCGATGACCGCGGAGAGCAGGGCCTGGATCAGGATGACCGCGTGGATGTAGCTCGCGGAGGCCCCGAGCGCGCGCAGCGTCGCAAACTCGTTCAAGTGATCCTTGGTCGAGGCATAAAGCGTCTGGGCGACGATGACGACGCCGACGATGATGCCGAGGGCAGCACCCATGATGAGGGCGGCGCCGGCGCCTGTGTTGAACATCCAGTAGTTGATGCTGCGCGCGCGGAACTCGTCGTGAGTGAGAACCTCCGTGTCGGGGAGACGCTGGGCAATGGCAGCCTGCACCGTCTCGAGATCGGCTCCCGGGGCGATCGTCACCAGCTGATAGGTGGCTTGCTCGGGGGTCGCGTTGATGAAGTTGCGCGCCCGCGTGATCGGCAAGAAGACATAGGGCAGCGTGGTGAACGAGCGGATCTTCTCGGTCAGCGCGGTGACCTGCACACGCTGGAGGTTCACTTCCGCATTGGAGCCGAGGCCGGTGATGCCGAGATCCTTGAGGTAGGACTTGTCGACGGCGACCGAGTCGGGGGCCGCGAGGTCCTCGACCGTCCCCTCGACGAGGTTCCACGGCTTGGTGCCGCCGTTCGCCCAGTCGAGGCCGACGAGGATGAAGGCCTTCTTGCCGCCCTCGGGCTTGCGCCAGGCGGCGAAGCTCACGATCATCTCCTCGACGCTCTGGACGCCCGGCGTCGACAGCACGGCATATTTCTCGCGGCCGATCATCAGCGAGGGGTCGTCGAAGCTCTTGGTGCCGATGGGGACGACCCAAAGGTCGGCTTTGACCCGGTCGAGCACGGTCGCGATCTTGCTTTCCGAGCCGAGATAGAGGCCGCACTGAATGGCGACGAGCACGACCGAGAACACGATGCCGACCAGCGTGACGATGAGGCTCATGCGGTCGTGGAACAGGTTCCGGTAGGCGATCTTCGGCGCCATCTTGATGGCTTTGACCTGTCCCGGTCCGCCGAGGCCTGCGCCCGGTAATCCAACGCCTGGGGTGTTCATGCTCATGGGGCGGGCTCCTCCGCAGCCTGACTGTGCGACGAAGTCGGCCAGCCGTCCAGCGCGTTGGCGCCCGTACGGCCAGCCGACATCCTTACTTGCTTACTTCTCGCAGCCGACGGTGACCGTTAGGCCGATCGCCGGGATGAACTTCTTGCAGCCGACGTCCTTGGTCTCGACAGTCGGCTCCTCAGCCTTCGTCTCCTCGGCCTTGGTCTCGGTGGTGGCGACAACGTTGGTCGCGGCCGGCGTCTCGGTCGCCGAGGTCTCGGCGGGTGTCTGCTCCTGGGTCTCCTCGGCCGGCTTCGTCGTCTGTATGAGGGCGGTCGAGCCCGACACGGTCTCCGTCGTCTCGGTCGTCTCCGTCGACGGCGTGCTCGCCGTCTCGGTCACCGACTTCTTCGCCTTCTTCGCGACCTTGGGGGCCGTGTCCGCCGACTGGCGGGCGATCTGCTGCTGATAGGCCTTGGCCTTCGCCGCCTTGGGCGCGGCGTAGGCGTTGCCGCCGCCGCGAGGCGTCGCGACGAACGTGCCCATCGGGAAGCCGAAGCCGAGGCGGACGCCGTTGCCCGCTTCGGCCGCCGGCACAAGCGCGGTGAGGGCTGCGATCACCGACACGAAGGCGAGTAACTTCTTGTTCATGGCTGTCTCCAGTGCGAAGGAACCTCGGAGGGCGGTTCATTGCCGTCCTCGCTAGCCTGATCATGCCGGGGGAGGGGGAAGCGCGCTGTTCCTGCAGGAACAGAAGGGCGCTCATTTTTCGACGGCGTGGGAAGGACTTGCGTAGCCAACGGCTCTGGGTTCAGCGTAACCGCACCGGGTGCCGCTAGGGAAAAAAAGTCGGAGGCGGATTCGGTACGGCAGGGAGTTCCTGCATCGCACCTCGGCACGCCTCCGATCAGTTAGGCTCCTTCGTTATTCAAAGTTCTTGCAAGGGCTGGGAGCGCGCTTGGCGGCGCTCCCGGCCGGATTTACTGGGCAGGGCAGCCGACGCTGACCGTCAGGCCGAGCGCCGGGATGAAGCGCTTGCAGCCCTCATCCTTGGCGGGCGTCTCCGTCTTGGCCACCACCGGGGTCTCGGTCGCGGTCGTGTCGGCAGCCGCAACTGTCGGCTCGGCGGTCTCGGTCGTGGCCGGCGCCGTTTCGGCCTTTTCATCGGCCTGAGACTGGGACACGTCGGTCTGGGTCAGCGCGGCGCTGCTCGAGGGCGCGGCGACGTAATCGCTGTCGGCGGAGCTGTCCGTCTTGGCGACGGCCTCTTCCTTCGCCTGGTTGTGCTTGGCGGCAAGCGCTTTCTGGCGCGCCGCGGCGGCGGCCTTGGCCTGCGCCTGAGCGCGGGCCTGGGCCTGCATTCTGGCGCGCGCCTTGGCCTTCTCCATCTTGGCGGCTTGGTTGGCCTGGTGGGCCATCACGCCGACGGCAAGAATGCCGAGGCCGATGCCGAGGCCTCTGTGGCCGGCATGAGCGGTCTGGGCGGTCGTGGTGGCGGCGAGGCTGGCGGCGACGAGGGCGGCGGTGATGCTGATGAGCTTCGTGGTCATGGTGGTCTCCAGAGAATTCGGGTTTCGAAGGAGCTTCTCGGTCGGTTCATTGCCGCCGTTCGTCGCACCACCATCATGCGTACACGCGGTCTCCGGCGCTGTTCCCGGCGGAACAGTTTGAAAAATCTTCGCTTTTTCTTGTCATCCGGCCCGCCGGAGCGTCATGGCCCGGCCCGCCTCGCCGAGGCGGCCCCTCCAAGGGATAAGAGGGAAATCAGGCGGCCGAGGCCGCGACCGCTCTGCCGGCGACGACCGCGAGCTTCGGCCTGGCGAGCTCCTGCTTCACGCCGCCGGCGAGGCGGTCGAGGAACGCCGCCGTGCGCTCGACCACGACGTGGCGCTGCCGGTCGATGGTAACCATGTGGTAGCTGTCGTCGAGGATGGTGAGATCCACCGGACCGGCGAGCTTGCGCTGCAGGTAGGATGCGTTGTCGAGGCCGGCATAGTCGTCCTCGCGCGAGTGAATGATTAACGCCGGCTGTGTGATGCGGCCGAGCTCCTTCATGACGACGTTGGCGAGCCGTCGGCGCTCGAGCACTGCGCCGCCCGGGGCGCCTGCCGGCGCCGCCTGGTCACCGGAGATGGCGTTGCGGATGAAATCGCGGATGCGCTGGTCCTTGATCCCGACATGGGATGGGAACGGAAGCTGGAACAGATTGGCGAATTTCTTGCTCATCACCAGCCGGAAGAGCGGCGCATACCAGGGAACATGGCTCCCGCTCAGCCACAACGCTGGCGAGTAGAGAGTGACGGCATGCACTTTTTCCGGGTGCCGGGCCGCGAGCAGCAGGCTGAGGACGGCGCCCGTCGACAGGCCGCCGACGATCACCGTTTCGCATTGACGCGACAGCCGATTGAGGGCGCGCTTGGCGCTCCGGTACCAATCCCACCAGGTCACCAATTTGAGGTCGTCGGCAGAACGGTGACCGGCGAGGACCGGGCAATGCACCGTGTAGCCGGCGCGGGCGAGGCCGTTGGCGACGAAGCGCATCTCGCTCGGACTGCCGCCGAGGCCGTGGATCAAGAGCACGCCGACCGGGCCGCCCTTGAAAATGAATCCCTGATCCTTGACAGACATAGCTCACCGACCCTTGGTTGAGTTTCTGTCCGGACAGTACGGGAGCAAGAAAAGGGCCGCTGTTCCGGGAGTTACACGGGATTCCGGAATCTGACGGCCTTGGAGCCGCTCAACGCGCGGCCCAATCTTGCGGCGAGGCGGCGGGAAGCTCTCTCTGGATTATATTTTTAGTGATTATAAACTGGCGCCAAACAGAGAGCGCCAGAGAGAGGGAACCCGCCATGCAAGGCAAGACGGAGGTCATCGAGATTCTTAACGAGGCGCTCAAGCTCGAGCTCGGGGCCGTAAACCAATACTGGCTCCACTACCGCATGCTCGAGAATTGGGGCTTCACGCGGCTCGCCAAGAAGGAACGCGCCGAATCCATCGAGGAGATGCACCACGCCGACAAGCTGGTCGACCGCATCATCTTCCTCGAGGGGCTGCCGAACATGCAGGTCATCGCCCCGCTCATGATCGGCGAGAACCTGAAGGAGGTGATCGCGTGCGACCTCAAGGGCGAAAGGATTGCGCAGGAGGCCTATACGCGATTCCGCGAGGTCTGCCGCAGGGTCGCCGACTACGTCACGATGCTGCTGTTCGAGGAGCTGCTCAAGGACGAGGAACGCCACATCGATTTTCTCGAGACCCAGCTCGATCTCATCGACAGGATCGGCATCCAGAATTACCGGGCAGCTTCAGTCGGATCCCGCCAACGAGCAGGGCGAGCACGCCGACTGAGGCTGAAGCGTCATGGCCGCGGAGGCGGCCATCCACGGCACCGAGCAGCACGCTAGCGATATGCCGCATAAACTGCCGCTTAAACGGCTAGGTTCTTGAATTCCTGAGCACTCGAGAATGTGGGGACTTGTCGTAGACGGCCGCAGTCCACGCGGAGCGTGGCTCCGCCACGACGCGGCCGTGACGTAGGATTGGAGTTAGCGCCACGTTCGATCGCGGATCTCGGGATAGAAGTCGAGCACGCCGCCGCTGCTTCTGTTCGGGGGACGCGGGCGCGGCGCACGCCTCAGAAGAATTGCTCGTGGACAAAAACCGTGTCGCCCGGCTGCACGAGATAGTCGCCGGGCGCCTCGATCTGCTCGACGAAGCCGTTCAACCGGCGCGTGATGCGGTACGAGCGCTCGCTCGCGCGTTGCGGAATAGCCGCCGGCAATCGCGATCGCTGTCTCGACCGTCATGCCGGAGACGTAGGGATACTGCCCGGCGAGCTTCACCTCTCCGAGAATAAAGAAGGGCCGGTTTTGCCGGGACGTCGACACCGGTCACCTGCGGGTCGCGGACGACTCGGCTCCGAGCCGCTGCCTTATCGCTCGCGCGGCTCTCCCGTCGCGCGCCCGCGCGCCTCCACCGTGCCGATCAGAGGAATTGCGATCTTGCCGTCGTGGTCGACAGTATAGCCGCGCGATAGGTTCGGCTGGCCGTAGATGTAGACGCGCAGCTTGTCGCCGGAGTTCAGCAGGTAGGGACCGTCGGTCTCGGCCACGGCGCGCGGCCCCTCGAAGCCGGCCGGCACGACGGCCGGCTCGCCCCACGACCGCTCCTCGGCGACGTAGGTACCGGGGTAGCCGCCGGCGCCCGCGGGGGCGCCGAAAATAGCCACCTCGGCCCGCGCGACGGGGTCATCGTGCGCGCAGCCCGACAACGCGGCAAGCGTCATGGCGCCGACGATTAGGGGACCCGTCCTCATAAGACGCATGGGGTTCGCAACCGCTCAAGGCGAGACCGACCGATCCCTCCGTTCTAGGAGCGATGTGGTTAACAAACCCTGAGGCGGCGTCCCGTTCCGAGACCGGTTAAGGAATTGCTTACCGCGGGCCGGTGATCCGTATCAGGGGAACCTCTCCCCGTTCGAGTCGCAGCCCATGCGCGCGCCCCATCAGTCCGAGGCCGACGACATCGACATCAAGGCGCTCGGCGCTGCCGTGCGCGCAAAGCTCGTGCACCTTGCGCTCGTCAGCGCGCTGGCCGGCGCGCTCGCGTTCCTCATCCTCAATCT
>CAVUEM010000021.1:0-266130 GCA_963740475.1 uncultured Alphaproteobacteria bacterium
GTCAGAGTAATCGGCTACGGGTCAAAGACGGGCCCACAGGCTATGTCCGCTCGACGGACGCCTTACCCCTGATAGCGGACATATCCTGGGCTCGACGTCGACTGCCGGTAAGGGCCAGAAGCTGAATTCAGCGCCCCGGGTCACTGGCCGGGCTTCGCCTCGACCCCGAGCACGCCCGACTTGTAGACGCCGTCCATCAGCTTGGCGATGTCCTCATCGCGAAAGTTCCACAAGCGGTACCAGTTCTCGAAGCTCTCAGCCGTCCAACTCGGATCCTCCACGAGCAACTTGCGCCAATTGTCGAGTGCTTCCTGCTTGCGACCGAGCTGGCCATAAACTGGGATGTAGTAAATATATGTGAAAAGCGAGTGTTGCACCGGGTCCTGCCGTTTGACGTCGAGCGCGCGTTCGTAATCGCCGTTCAAATGGTAATTGAGGCACATGGTTGTATGATACCATCCGACGGCGGCGTCAGCGTTGAGCGCGTTCGCCTTTGTCACCAATGCCACGCCGCGTTGCCAATGACCCGAGACAGCGAACATGAACCCGAGAGTAACCTGAATCTCGGCGTCATAGGGGGCAAGCACCATCGCCTGCTCGGCTTCATGCTCGAACAGATCGAGCCGCTGGGTCCAAAAGTTTGCGGCGGCGGCCACCATCCGCGCGCGAGCGTCGGCGGGGTCGAGTTGAACGGCCTTGATTGCCTGCGCCGTGATCTCCTGTGGCGGCAACGGCTGCGCATCGAAGCGGAATACCCAGCCAATTGCAGCGAGGTAGGCGAGTTCGCGACGCGCCCGCGCGTTCACAGGATCGAGCGCAATCGCTTGGAGCAACGACTCTTTGGCCGAGCGAAAGTTTGCGCGATTCCAGTCGTACTGCATCACATCATGCGCGCGCAGGACTAGGTCGTAAGCCTGGATTTCATAAGGGCTCTTGCGCGCGGCCGACTTGACCTCCGTGCTCTCTATGACGCCGTATCCGCTCGCGATCTTGGCAATGATCTCGCTTACAATTTTGTCCTGAACGACAAAGACGTCCGCCATCTCGCGATCGTACTGGTCTGCCCAGATGTGGGTGTCAGTCTCGGTGTCGACGAGTTGCGTCGTGACTCGGAGGCGGTCGCCGGCGCGCTGGATACTGCCCTCGAGCACGTAGCGCACCTTGAGCTCGCGCCCGAGCTTGGAAACGTCCACCGCCCTCCCCTTGTACTGGAAGGTGGTGTGGCGCGCGAGGACGCGCAGGTCGCGCGCCCGCGACAGCGCGGTCAAAATGTCCTCGGTCAGGCCGTCGCTGAAATATTCCTGTTTCGGGTCGCCGCTCAAGTTGACGAAGGGGAGGACCGCGATCACCGGGCCTTGTCGATCCGGCCCACGCTCAGGTGTTGGCGCCTGCCGGAACTCGATGTGCGGGGTGTAGCTGCCCTTCGGCAACTCGATGCGGATGGGATCGCCTCGGCCGTCGGCCTCGTAGTATTCGCGAAGCTTGTCACGCAGGCGCGCGGCCTCGATGCGTACGAGAGGATCGACGACGGGGTCGAACGACTCGGGACGGTCGAAGACCTCCAAGGCGACGTTGTAGGCCTTGAGCCGCTCGCTGCGCCCGGCAAGACTCTCATTGACGATAAACTCCAAGAACCGCTGCCGCCGGCGCGACTGCAGGAACGGGCCGCTGTGGAGGATGCGGCCCAGTTGCTCCCGAATGGCCTTTTGGTCGGATTCACTCCAGCAATTGGGCGCAATTACTGTCATGCCCAAACTCCAAGATAGGGGCTGCTCCGCCAATATCGACACCGGAGTTTGACACCCTTACATACTAGGACAAGCCCAAGGCAAGTACGGAAGGCAAGCTCGTGGAGGCCCCGACACCTGACCCAGCCATGATAAGGAGAGATACGGCTGCCAGCGACGATCCGAGTTGGGCCAATTACTGACGTCGCCGATCCGCTTGGCGATGTCCTCATCGCTGAGTTGCGCGGATTACGTAGGTCACTGAGATATCTTGGCGCGCTGCTCGTCGCAGGACTTGACGCGCCACAGATTGGGCATGTCCTTGAGCTTGTCGGCGGGCACACAGGCCGGTAGACCGGCTTTGCGCGCGCCATCGACAAACAACTCGGCCTCCTTTTCCGCATAGCCGCCCCCCTCAATGAGATAGCGTTCCGCGATCCATGTGGGATCCAGCTTTTTGACGTTGGCGGCAGCTGCCTCTGCATCACCAGTTCGACCCAAATACGCATAAGCCACGGCCAGGAAGGCGTAATCGAGGGCAAGGGGTTCTTTCACAAGCAATCCATATTTCACCGACCTGTCGTATTGCTCCGCAAAAAAGAACACGTTCCTGAGCCCTTGATTGTACCAGTCGGGATAATGAGGGTTCAGAGTGAGCGCCCTTTCCGCCAGGCTCACGGCCCGTGCCGAATCACCAAACTGGGGGACAACCCAAGCGATTAAGAGAAGCAGGCCTGCATCGGACGGCGCAAGAGTTTCAGCCCTGGCAAACTCGGCAAGAGCTTGCTCCCATTTCCCGTGATATGTGTAGGCGAGGCCGAGAGCATAGTGCGTTCTGCCATCGTGGGGATCCAGCGGCACCGCCTTCTCGCCCGCCTCCAACATCTTTGACAGCGCCTCCTCGACAGAGGGTGCCAAACCGTGGTCGATCAAATAGGATTGGACATCGGCAAGCAAGGCGTAAGCGCGTGCCAATTGCGGATCGAGTTGGAGAGCTTTACGAAGCAGGCCTTCTGCTTCGATCAAGCCGGCCTTGGTCACCTTGTGTGCCCAGGTCGAGCCTTCGGCCAGCAAGTAGGTGTCGAAGGCAGATAGGCTCGCGGGCGGCTTGCGCCTGAGGAGACTGCGCTCGGCCTCCGCGACCGCCCCCTCGTAGCCAACTAGCGTGACGGTGATTCTCTGCGCGACATCATTCTGCACGGCGAACAGGTCATTGACAGGCCGATCATAGCGCTCGGACCAGACTTGGCCGCCGGAGGCGGCTTCGATGAGCTGGGCGGTCACGCGAATCTGGTCGCCCATCGATTGGATGCTGCCCTCCAGAACATATTTCACGTTGAGGTCGCGGCCGATTTGGCGGATGTCGGTCGGCTTGCCCTTATAGACCTCGGTGGAATTGCGAGCGATGACGATAAGGTCCTTGGAGTGGGAGAGATCGGCAATGATGTCCTCGGTGATCCCATCTGCGAACCGCGCCCATTGGGGATCGTCCCCAATATTGACGAAGGGCAAGACAGCAACAGACGGCTCATCGGGCAGCGACGGGCCGGAGTCCCAGTGCTGCAATCCAAGCGTTGGCGCTTGTCGGAGCTCGATGTGGGGCGTGTAGTTGCCCTTGGGTAGCTCGATACGGACGGGATCGTCTCGGCCTTCGGTGTCGTAGTATTCGTGTAGCTTCTCGCGGAGCCGCGCTGCCTCGACGCGCACGATAGGGTCTACGCCGCCATCGAACCCTTCCGAGCGGCCGAGGACCTCGACAGCGATGTTGTAACCCTTGATCTGGTCGCCGCGCCCTGCGAGCATCTCACCGACGCGTTGCTGATCGCAGGAGTTGACGCGGCTCAGATTGGGCATGTCCTTGAGCTTGTCGGCAGGCACACAGGCCGGTAGACCGGCCTTGCGCGCGCCATCGACAAACAACTCGGCCTCCTTTTCCGCATAGCCGCCCCCCTCAATGAGATAGCGTTCCGCGATCCATGTGGGATCCAGCTTTTTGACGTTGGCGGCAGCTGCCTCTGCATCACCCGTTCGACCCAAATACGCATAAGCCATGGCCAGGAAGGCGTAATCGAGGGCAAGGGGTTCTTTCACAAGCAATCCATATTTCACCGACCTGTCGTATTGCTCCGCAAAAAAGAACACGTTCCTAAGCCCTGGATTGTACCAGTCGGGATAATGAGGGTTCAGAGTGAGCGCCCTTTCCGCCAGGCTCACGGCCCGTCCCGGTTCACCAAACTGTGGAAGAGACCAAGCGATTAAGAGGAGCAGGTCTGCATCGGACGGCGCAAGAGTTTTAGCCCTGTCAAACTCGGCAAGAGCTTGCTCCGGTTTCCCGTGACATGCGTAGGCGAGGCCGAGAGCATAGTGCGTTCTGCCATCGTTGGGATCCAGCTGCACCGCCTTCTCGCCAGCCTCCATCTGCTTTGACAGCGCCTCCTCGACAGAGGGTGCCAAACCGAGGTCGATCAAATAGGATTGGACATCGACCAAGCCGACGTAAGCGCGGGCCAAATGCGGATCGAGTTGGAGAGCTTTGCGAAACAGGCCTTCTGCTTCGATCAAGCTTTCCTTGGTCACCTTGTGTGCCCAGGTCGAGCCTTCGGCCAGCAAGTAGGTGTCGAAGGCAGATAGGTTCGCGGGCGGCTTGCGCCTTAGAAGACGACGTTCTGCCTCGGCGACCGCCCAGCCGCCGAGCGTGGCGGCGATTCTCTGCGTGAGATCGTTCTGCACCGCAAAGAGATCATCGGCTGGCCGGTCATAGCGCTCGGACCAGACTTGGCTGCCGGAGGCGGCTTCGATGAGCTGGGCGGTCACGCGAATCCGCTCGCCCAGCGACTGGATGCTGCCCTCCAGAACGTATTTCACGTTGAGGTCGCGACCTATTTGGCGGATGTCGATCGGCTTGCCCTTATAGACCTCGGTGGAATTGCGAGCGATCGCGATAAGGTCCTTGTGATGGGAGAGATCGGCAATGATGTCCTCGGTGATCCCATCTGCGAACCGCTGCCATTGGGGATCGTCCCCAATATTGTCGAACGGCAAGACGGCAACAGACGGCTTATCGGGCAGCGATGGGCCGGAGTCCCAGTGCTGCAATCCAAGCGTTGGCGCTTGCCGAAGCTCGATGTGCGGCGTGTACGTGCCCTTTGGTAGATCAATGCGAATAGGATCGCTTCGGCCGGCGCCCTCATAATATTGGTTCAGCTTTTCACGCAGGCGCGCGGCCTCGATGCGAACAAGGGGATCGGCGACCGGGTCGAACGTCTCCGGACGACTGAAGACCTCCAAAGCGATGTTGCGGCCCTTGAGCCGTTCGCCGCGCCCGGCCAGCGTCTCGTTGACGAGGTACTCCAGGAACCGCTGCCGGCGGCGCGACTGCAGGAAAGGACCGCTGCTTACGATGCGGTCCAGTTGCTCGCGAATAGCCTTCTGGTCGGATTCGCTCCAGCAATTGAGTGGAATCACTACCCATCTCCAAATGCGCTGAAACAGCGCCCAACCCCGCCAGCATCGGGGTGCCGTTTGATACTGTTACACTACTAGCTAAATACTACGCTCAATCGGCACGGCCTATCATGCTTACGTCTGGGTGGTCATGACGTGGTTGAGGCCTTAGCTCAGGGCGGAATGGCCCCTTCATTTGATCCTCAACGCGTGAACGCCGCGCACTCAGTGGCGCGCGGCAGCTGAAAACGCAGTTCAAAATCCACTAGTGTGGCGGAGGCGCCCATGAGAAAGCTAATCGTAGCATTGACCAGTCTGCAATTGCTGGCGGCTAGCGCTGCGCTCGCGCAAACACCAGCATTTGACGACGACGAGGACGTGCTGACACCGCGAGAGCGCATCTTGGCTCGTCACCCCCATTTGCATCCCGATTGGACGTGGATGAGCGAAAATCAGGCCATTCTGCTCCTCCAGGCCGCCGGATGCTCCTATGTCCTCAGTCTCGAACGATACGGAGCGTTCTGGCGCGGCAAGGCAACCGCCGGTGACGCGTCCTACGATGTGGCCGTCAATCGCTATGGCGACGTTTTCGGTCATATGGATCGCAAGAGTTTGATTGCGGCCACCGAAAAGGCGCAAGGCGCAAAGCCGGTTGTGAAGACCATGCTGGCGACGTTGAACGGTCCTGTCGAAGCTCCCACGGCGCAAATGGCTCCCCCCGAACTGCACTTCAGGCCGGTGGCCACCGTCATGGGCGAGGTCGGCTGGACATGGATGCGGGAGGACCAGGCCATCAAGATGTTGGAGGGCAACGGCTACGCCGACATCAAGAGCTTCAGGCGGGACGAGCAGGGAATATGGCGGGGCAAGGCGTCAAAGGATGACATGACGCTGCGTGTCGCCGTCGATGTCTTTGGCAATGTGGCGACTGAGCCCGAGAAGTCATGGTGGTCTGGCTCAAGCAGACCCCTCAGATTAGGAGGGCGCGGCCGATGGCGGTGGGACAGCTGCCACGCGCTTCTACTCGCCTTCGGCCACTTTCACATCGCACGCCGTCGTGCATGACGGCGTGCGATGTGGCTCCGTGTGATGAGCCATGTAATGAGACGGCATGGAGGCGCCACATGATTAGGTGCCTGGTTTGCTTTCTTGTTCCGGTCGGACTGATCTTGTTTTCCGGTTCGGTGCTTGCGCAAGGCACGCCGGATGACCCCGGCATGATGCTGTTCAACAACGCGTGCCGGACCTGCCACTCGATGCGGGAGGGCGACAACCGGCTGGGGCCAAACCTCTATGGTATCCTCGGAAGGAAGTCGGGTACGACGAACGGGTACTACGGCTTCTCTTCCTCGATGAAGCAAGGCGACATCGTGTGGGACGAGAAGAACCTCGAGAAGTTCATCGCGAACCCAGAAGCCGTGGTTCCCGGCAACGGCATGAAGCCCTATTCCGGGCTTGCGGAAGCCCACGTTCGCGCCAAGATCGTGGATTTCATCAAGGCCTGCGCAAGCTGTGGGCCGAATTGCCCAGCGCCCAAGATTTGCAGCGTCCCACCGAAACCGCAATAATCAGCGCGTGCGGTGCACATACCGT
Source organism: uncultured Alphaproteobacteria bacterium (assembly GCA_963740475.1). Taxonomy (GTDB): domain Bacteria; phylum Pseudomonadota; class Alphaproteobacteria; order Rhizobiales; family Hyphomicrobiaceae; genus Hyphomicrobium_C. Next base: position 6,765 of record CAVUEM010000021.1, read on the forward strand.
CGTTTGACGTGGCGCCTGATCGGCGACACCGGCGAGCCGCAGTCCGCAATCCACAGATGTCCGAACCGGGTCAAATTTCCCCGTGCAGTTCACGTCCGCGGCACGGCCGGTCTCACCCCCGTAGCTGACGACTTGGTGCGTCGCAACGAACGGGCGAGAAGGGCCAAAAGCCGTCGAAGTCGAACCTTGATCCCGAGCCACCTACGAAGTGACACGCGAGACGCCTTTGAGGCTCGGGCGGAACAGCGCGATCAGGGCGATGAGACAGGTTTCGACACTGTCGATGTAGCGGTCCCCGCCGGGAATAGGTTGCTCGTCAACCGCGCCCCAGAGAACTTCCAAGAGACGGGGGCAACTGAGAGTTGGAAGCTCCGCCCTCCTGACGGCGATCGAACCCCAAGCATTGCCAGTTAGTTTGCCGAATAACGTTAAGATTCCGGGCTGGCTATCAGGACGGAGCTGGCGCTCTTTGATAACCTGTCGCATGGCGGCGACTTAAATGTGCAGTGGGCGGCGCAGCTTACCGCCGAGGACCCGAGAACACCCAGCTGACGACCCGGGCGCGGGGCTCGATACGCGGGAGCGGCCCATGACGATCGTTGGGCAGGGTAAAGCGGTAGCGCGGGATGCGGTCGAGTGGTGGTACCGCAACGTGGCGCAGCCTGTCCGGTGGGGGAACCTGCGGCGGACGAGTCCCGTGTCGGCGTGGTACGGGAACGAGCGCGGTTGGCCAGTCGATCGGTGGTACATCGACGGCTTCATCGAGAGCCACCGGTCCGATCTGGTCGGGCATGTAATGGAGATCAAATCACGACATTACATCGACCAATTTGGCCGGCCCGACAAGGTGACGATAGTCGATATCGACAGGAACAACAAAAAGGCCACCTTGTATGCCGATCTCGACCAGATAGGCAGCTTACCAGCAGCGACGTTCGACGCGGCGATCGTCACCCAGACGCTTCAGTACCTCGACCCCACGGCGGCGCTGGCGAACCTGTGGCAATCGCTGGCCCCGGGAGGTGTCCTCCTGCTGACCGTACCGTCGCTGGGCCGGCTGGACCCCGAGATCCCCGACCTGGACTACTGGCGCTGGACACCGGCCGGGCTACGCCGGCAGCTGGAGTGGGCGGGAATTCAGGCAGTGGTGGAGGGCCGGGGCAACGTGCTCGCCGGTGTCTGCGCCCTGTACGGCCTGCCCATAGAAGACGTGACCACGGAGGAACTCGACATAATTGATCCTCTCTTCCCCGTGACGGCGTGCGCCCGCGCGGTGAAAGAGGTCTGACGGCCGGCATCTACAAGGCGCAAAGCCCGCTCGAGCAATTCCTTCGCTTCGGCCTTGATGGCAGAATCGCCGTCAGAGTTGACAAGCTCGTGCAGCCGGACAATGAGCGCTTTCCAAAGCGGACGAAGGTCGATGTCTCAGTTGGGTCAGGAGCGGGCGTGAATGTGAGGTCCGTTCGTGGTCAGCTTCGCCCTCAACAGCGGACAGAGCCTGGGCTCGACGCTGACTACCGTTAAGGGCCAGGAGCCGTCATTTCCATTTCAGGGTCGGGCGTCGCCCTGCGCGCGGCGCCACGCATCGAAGCCGCCGTGAAGATGGCGAGACGTCACGAGTCCCGCCTCTCGCGCCGCGCGGACCGCCATCGCCGAGCGTTCGCCGAAGGCACAATAAAAGAGGAGCTCTCTTCCGCAACCGAGCTCATGCAGAGGCCCGCCGATCTTGAGACTCTCACCGACAGCCGGATAGGGAAGGTGCACCGAGCCCGGCAGCTGACCATGTCTTTCGCGCTCCCGTTGCTCGCGCAGGTCGACGACCACGACGTCCGGCCGCTCGAGAATGGCCGGGATCTCCTCGGCCCTTACCGCCCAGCCCCATCGCGAAATATCGTCCTGCGAAAGTCCCACGCGCAAATTGGCCGGCACCGCCACGTCCATCATTTTCGGGTCGGGCAGATCGAGGCCCTCCATGATCGCCACGTACTCGTCGATGGAGCTCACCCTGAGCCGCGGATTGAATGCCTTCTCCTCCGCGATCGTGCTGACGGTCTGGCCCTTGTAGTCGTGCGCCGGAAATACGAGCGTCGCATCGGGCAGCTTGAGGAGCCGGTTGAAGAGCGAATCGTATTGCGCGCGCGGATTGCCACTCTGGAAATCGGTCCGCCCGGTGCCGCGAATGAGCAGCGTGTCGCCGGTGAACACGCGGTCGGCCATCGTGAAGCTATAGGAGTTGTCGGTGTGGCCCGGGGTGTGGATGACCCCGAGACTCACGCCGTCGATGTCGATCCGCTCGCCGTCGTCTACCCGCATCGAGACGACGTCGGCCTTGCTCTCCGCGCCCATCACCGTGATGCAGCGCGTCCGGTCGCGAAGCGCCCCGAGACCGGTGATGTGATCGGCATGAAGATGCGTGTCGACAGCCTTGACGAGTTTCAGATCCAACTCTCGAAGGAGCTGAATATACTGGTCGACCTTGTCGAGCACGGGATCGATGATGAGCGCTTCGCCGCCGTGCCGACTGGCCAGCAGATAGCTATAGGTACTCGATGAGCTGTCGAACATTTGTCGAAAGAGCATGAGGACCTCCTGTCGTCTTGAAACGATTGCTCGTGATTTGCCCACCGTCGCGACGAAGAATGCAAAGGAACATCGTCGTCGGCAAATCAGAAATTCTTGCTCTGCTTGTCACATAATTTCATATCAAAATAACTTCTGCGTATTTGCCCCGCTGCCTGCCCCAATGGTACCCGGGAATGCCTTAGCTATTCTCGAGGTCACAGCGCGGCGGCGGGCGAAGGCTGACGATTTTCCAGGCGCCGCCGCCTTTTGCGAGCGATGACGATCTGAGAAGGAGTCACACCTTGGCGCGGCGCGGCAGACGCATCGTCATTGTCGGCGGTGGGGCGAGCGGCGTGCTGCTCGCGTGTCATTTGCTGCGCCACGCCGGGCACGACTTTCGCGTCTCGCTGATCGAGAAGCGCCCGACGGTTGGCCGCGGGATCGCTTACAGCACCTCACAATCGAGCCACGTTCTCAATGTGCGCGCCGCCAATATGAGCGCGTTTGCCGACGACCCGCGGCACTTCTGCCGCTGGCTCGCCGAGAACGACAAGTCGGCGACGGGGCGGGAGCCCGATCCCCTCTCCTTCGTGACGAGAAACGTCTACGGCGGCTACATCAACAGCCTGATCGAGCCTTTTGTCGCGACGAATGGGGGGCGGGGCCTCGAGATCGTTCATGAGGAGGCACGCGCCCTCGACGTGTCGAGTGACGGCGTCGAGGTGAAATTGGGAAGCGGTCATATCATTACCGGCGATGTTGCGGTCCTCGCAACGGGCCACGACGAGACTGCGACCGGCGGAGCCACCTGCTACGTCAATCCCTGGGAGAACTCCTGCGGCGGCGAAAGTCCCGCAAGTCGCGCCGGTCTTTATCGCCGGCACCGGCCTGACCATGGTCGACTACGTCCTCTCGCTGCGCAACAGCGGCCACATGGGTCCGATCTACGCGATGTCGCGGCGCGGGCTCCGTCCCCAGACGCACCGTCCGGTAACTCCAATCTTGCTCGATCGCGCCGACATCCCAGTCGGACGGAGCGCTCTCGAGCTGTGGCGTTGGCTTCGCGGTCTCGTCCGGAGCACGGTTCAGGATGGCGGCGACTGGCGCAGCGCGATCGACGGCATCCGCCCGTTTTCGTGGAGCATTTGGCGAGGGCTCTCGGCGGAGGATAAGCAGCGCTTCTTGCGCCATGCCCGCGCCTGGTGGGAGGTGCACCGCCATCGTATGGCGCCGGAGATCAGTGAGCAGATCAGGGCGGCGATTCGGGTCGGTCAGCTGAGAATTCTCGCGGCCAAGCTGATCTCGATCGAGCCGTCGCCCGAAGGCGCCCTTATCACCTATCGGCGGCGCGGGCACTCGGCGCTCGAAACGCTGAGGGTTGCAAAGGTCGTGCAATGTACCGGCGTTTACACGGACCCGCGCGAGACGACCAATGCGGTGATCAAGGGCCTGATGAGCGCGGGCTTGGCTCGGCCGGACCCGCTCGGCATTGGGCTCGATGTCACCGAGGAGTGCGCGCTGGTCGATCAAGGCGGCCACGCCTCGGACGTGCTGTTCGCGGTGGGACCTCTCACACGCGCCGCCTTCTGGGAGATCATGGCCGTGCCCGACATTCGTGTGCAATGCGCCGAGCTGGCGGAGCATCTGCGCGCTCGCCTTGCCGGGCACGATGGAGAGAAACGTCAGAGCCGGGTCGCCCCCGTGTCGCTTTGAAGGTTCGTCAGGGCCGCGACGAGCGCGTCGATCTCGGCGCAGGTATTGTAGAAGGCGAACGACGGTCGCACCGTTGCCTCGAGCCCGAAGCGGCGCAGGATCGGCTGGGCGCAATGATGCCCCGACCGCACGGCAATGCCGTACGTGTTCAAGCGCGCACCGACTTCCTCGCTGGGAATGCCCTTCAGGATGAGCGAGATGACGCCGGCTTTCTCGGGAGCCGTGCCGATGATCGTGAGGCCCGCAATCTCCTTCAAGCGCTTCGTTGCGTAGGCGATGAGGCCGTGCTCGTAGCGCTCGATCTTGGCGAGCCCGATGCGCTCGATGTAGTCGATCGCCGCGCCGAGGCCGACCGCGTCGGCGATGTTTCCGGTTCCTGCTTCGAACCGCTGCGGCGCCCCATGAAACTGGGTCCTCTCGAAGGTGACGTCCGTGATCATGTTGCCGCCGGTCTGCCAGGGCGGCATGGAGTCGAGCAGGTCCTTTCTCCCGTAGAGCACGCCGATGCCGGTCGGCGCGAAGAGCTTGTGCCCGGACAGCACGAAGAAATCGGCTTCCAGTGCCTGAACGTTGACGGGCATGTGCGAGACAGACTGCGCGCCGTCGAGGAGCACGCGAGCGCCCACGCGGTGCGCCATGTCGATGATCGCCTTCGCCGGAGTGATTGTGCCGAGAGCGTTGGAGACCTGCGGAAAGGCGACGATGCGCGTCCTCGGGCCCAAGAGCTTCGCGTACTCGTCGAGCAGCACCTGCCCGCTGTCGTCGACGGGGGCAATGCGCAGTTTCGCTCCCTTGGCAAGCGCGAGCTGCTGCCAGGGCACGATGTTGGCGTGATGCTCGAGGTGCGTGATGACGATCTCGTCGCCCTCGCCGATGTTCTGGCCGCCCCAGCTCGCGGCGACGAGATTGATCGCCTCCGTTGCGCCCGCTAACGAAGACGATCTCCTCGGACGAGGCGGCACCGAGGAAGCGGGCGACCGTGTCGCGCGCGGCTTCGTAGGCATCCGTCGCGCGCGCCGCAAGTTCGTGTGCGCCACGGTGGATGTTGGAATTCTCGTGCTCGTAGAAGTGGCTCACGCGATCGATGACGGCGCGCGGCTTCTGCGTCGTCGCCGCGTTGTCGAGCCAGATCAGCGGCCGGCCATTGACGCGCTCGGATAGAATCGGGAAGTCGCGGCGGACCTGATTGACGTCGAACTCGGGATGAGCGGACTGGAACTCGGGCGTGGGCGGTCCCGTGAGAGACCGGACGGCGTGGCTCGTTGCCGGCACCTGCACTCCGGCCGCCGTATCGGGGGGACCAGCGTTGTAAAACCCAACCGATGGTGTGGGCTCGCCATACGCGAAGCGCGCAAGAAAGGCCGGCGCGAGCAGCGATTTGAGCTCGGACTCGCCGGGGATGCCGATGCCGAGCGGCTCGACCTCGGGCGCTGTTGGCGCGCTTAGCGGCGCTTCCGGCGTCGAGAAGCCGTTCGGCACCCCGGCCTCGTGTGGAGCGGAGGCAGTGCTGATCCCCGGACTTCTGCCGATGCCCGCGAGGCTCGGACCCGCATAGGCCGGGCCGGCGAGAGCCGCCGCCGCCAAAGCGTCGAGCGGACCGACCTGCGGCGTGCTCGGGGCTGCACCCGATTGCGGTGCCGTCGGCTCGTGCTTGGGAACTGTCGTCGACACGGCGCCCGGACTCACGCCGGCGCCGCCGCTGCTCGGTCCGCCGTATGACGGTTGCGGCAGCGCGGACTGGGCGATCTGCGCCGTTGCGTCCGGCGGCAAGGGCTGGGGCAATGCTGTCAGCGTGGCCGTCGGCTCCATTCGCAACGGCGACGCCGTGGTGAACGCACCGGGGCTAAGGCCTATTCCGCCGAGGCCGGGCCCGGCGAGATTGGCGCCCGGGCCGATGCCGCCCGCCGGGCTCCGCAGGAGCTCGTTCAGGATGCGCTGAAGCGCCTCCTCGTGCGGTCCGGCCGGGCCGCCCAGAGCGAGCTTGGCGAAGTCAGCTGTAGACATGGTACTTGCCCACATCGACGTTCTCGAGCACGCCGAGCGCATCGTCGGTCAGCACCGCAAGCGAGCAGTAGAGCGAGACGAGATAGGAGGCGATCGCCTTGTGGTTGATGCCCATGAAGCGCACGGAAAGGCCCATGCTTTGCTCGCCCGGCAGTCCTGGCTGGTAGAGCCCGACCACGCCCTGCTTCGATTCGCCTGTCCTGACGAGGAGGATATTCGACTTGCCGTTCGCGACGTCGAGCTTGTTAGTCGGGACGAGCGGAATGCCGCGCCAGGTCAGAAAGGGCGTTCCGAAAATGGTGACGGTCGGCGGCGGGACGCCGCGGCGCGTGCATTCGCGGCCGAACGCGGCAATGGCCGAGGGATGAGCGAGAAAGAAGCCCGGCTCCTTCCACACCCGCGAGATGAGCTCGTCGAGATCGTCGGGCGTCGGCGCGCCGGAGCGCGTCTTGATCTTCTGGGCTGCGGCCGCGTTGGCAAGGAGGCCATACTCCTTGTTGTTGATGAGCTCGCTTTCCTGGCGCTCCTTGACCGTCTCGATGGTGAGGCGCAGCTGCTCTTTGATCTGGTTGTGGGGGACGCTGTAGAGGTCGGAGACGCGCGTGTGGATGTCGAGCACGGTATTGACCGTGCTGAGCAGGTACTCGCGCGGATTGTCGATGTAGTCGACGTAGGTATTGGGGAGCGCGCTCTCGTCGCGCGGCAAGCAGCCGACCTCGATGCTCTCCGCGTCCTTCACCTTGTTGACGCGGTAGATGCCGGCCTCGACCGGGACCCAATTCAGGAAATGCACGAGCCACCGCGGGGTGATGCTCGACATTTGCGGAACGGTCTTGGTCGCGTTGGCGAGTTGCCGTGCTGCGACATCGCTCAGAGCTGTCTGGACGGCTTCGTCTGCCATATTTTACCTCATTTCCGTTAAATTGGAGCATACATTTGCGTAAATTCTACTATTGAAATGCATTAAATTGCGCAAGGAGTATTTTTTCGGAATCAAATTCCTGACCCGCCGTCGAAGACATCGCTGCGCGCCTGCGCTTGGACGATGTTGCTGGCCGGCGGCACGCTGCGCGTGAGCCAGACGTTGCCGCCGATCGTAGAGCCGCTCCCGATGGTGACGCGGCCGAGGATGGTCGCTCCGGCGTAGATGACGACATCGTCCTCGACGATCGGGTGGCGCGGCGCGCCCTTCACGAGGGCGCCATCCTCATCGACGGAGAAGCGCTTCGCCCCGAGCGTGACCATCTGATAGAGGCGCACGCGCTCGCCGATGACCACCGTCTCCCCGATGACGACGCCGGTGCCATGGTCGATGAAAAAGCTGCCGCCGATCTCGGCGCCAGGATGGATGTCGATGCCGGTCGAGGAATGCGCGATCTCGGCGATGATGCGGGCGAGGATCGGCGTGCCGAGCCGGTAGAGCTCGTGCGCGATGCGATGATGAATGACCGCCTTGATCCCGGGAAAGCACAGCAGCACCTCCTCGGGGCTCCTGGCCGACGGGTCGCCCCGATAGGCTGCGCGGATATCGCTCGAGAGAAGCTCGTAGATGCGCGGGAGCGCCGCGGCGAAGCCGCCGACGATTCCCGACGCCGCCGATTCGATCGCGGCGTCGGCTCCGGCAGCTGCGCCGATCGAGAAGCGCAGCTCGCGGCGCACCTGCTCACCGAGATCGCGCAGCGCCTCGCTGAGATTGAAGCCGACGAAATAGTCGACGCCGGCCTCGAAGTCGTCGTGCGCGCCGCGGTGCCTCGGAAACAGGCTCGCATGCAGCCGCTCGACGATGGCCGCGACGGCGGCAGGCGAGGGCAGGTCGCGCGTGTGAACGGGCTGAGCGCCGGCCCCGCGCGCCGCGCGCCGGGCCCCGCGCAGCTCGCCGACCAGGCGTCCAAGATTGAGGAGGGCCGTCGGACTGCTACCCCGGCTGGGAACCTGCGACAGAGGGCTCGCCTTGTCGCCGGCCTTGTCGGCCTTGATCTCCAAACTCGTCAAAACGCCCCTCCGATAATTTCTTCCGTCGTCAGGTGTAGGCAAACCGAGGCTCACTGCGTGCGCTTGGTGGCGATCTGGTCGTAGATGCCGCCATCGGCGAAATGCTCCTTCTGCAACTGCGACCAGCTTCCGAGCAGCTCATCCGCCTTGAACGTGCGGATCTCGGGGAATTGGTTGGCATTGCTCTTGAGGAGCGCCGCGTCGCGCGGCCTAAAGTGGTGCTTGGCGATGATTTTCTGACCTTCCTCGGTGAATAGAAAATCGAGGTAGCCCTTGGCGACCTCCAGCGTGCCGTGCTTCTCGGCCACGGGATGAACGATTGCGACCGGGGGGGCCGCCTCGATGCTGAGCGAGGGATAGACCACGTCGAAGTTGTCGCCGAACTCGGTGGCGATCAGCGACGTCTCGTTTTCGAACGTGACAAGCACGTCGCCGATGCCGCGCTGCGTGAACGTCGTCGTCGCGCCGCGCCCGCCGCCGTCAAAGAGCGGAACGTGGGCGAACAGCGACGCCACGAACTCGCGAGCCTTCTCCGCGCTCTTCGTCTTGTCGAGCGCGTAGCCCCACGCCGCGAGATAGGTATAGCGGCCGTTGCCCGAGGTCTTGGGGTTGGGGATCACCACCTCTATCCCGGGCTTCACGAGATCGTCCCAATCCTTGATGCCTTTGGGATTGCCTTTGCGGACGAGAAAAATGGAGGTCGTCGTATAGGGTGCCGCCGCATGCGGGAGCCTCCGGCGCCAGTCGGCGGCGACGAGGCCCTTTTCGACGAGGAAATCGAGATCGGTTGGCTGATTGAACGTCACGACGTCGGCCTCGAGGCCGTTGGCCACTGCGAGCGCCTGCTTGGTCGAGCCGCCGTGAGATTGATTGATGGTGATGTCCTCGCCCTTCTGCTGCTTCCAGGCCGCGGCGAAAGCCGGGTTGATGTCCTTGTAGAGCTCGCGCGAGACGTCATAGGAGGCGTTGAGAATGGTCGTGTCGGCGAGCCCCGCCACGGCCGAGGCGAGCTGCAAAGACGCGATCAGGCCTGCACGTGAGAGGAGGCGCGCGAAAGTCATGATGTGCATCCTTTCCGAGTGAACGGATTGCGATGATAGAGACCGACTTCACGATTTGAACCAAGAAGAAATGCTGAGTAATTCAGCGCCTTTCATAATGCTGTTCGCAAAAGAAGAGCCGGCTCTCGAGGGAAAGCCGGCTCCAAGGTCTGCTGGGACTAGGAGACACACGTTCGGTTGCCGCAGGTCGGGACTAGAGCTCGGGAGTGAAGGTGCCGATGTAGATCGTCTCCTCCTTCGAGGTGTCGATCCACTCGAACGGACGATCTTGAGGACGGTTTCCCTGATCCCGCACGCCTGGCGGCTCATTGTCGGGGCCAGGGGGCCTCTTCGACCTGCGGCGCAGCGCCAGAAAAGGAATGCGAAAGAGCTTGCTCATGGCCGGCTCCATACTCTGCTCTCCGGAGAGACCAGGAAGCGCTCGACGCCGCACGCCGTCAAACAAGAAGAATTGCGAAGCTTTGCAGATCGCGAGCGCACGAGCGGCTCGTCCGCTTCAGACTCCGCCAATTCAGCAACAGGCATAAGCAAAGCAGAAATTGATTATTCGTCTGGGTTCCGACCGCCGCTATCGTGCAGAGTCGCGACCAATATGACGGAGAGTGCTCGTCAGATGGGTGCGCGAGATGCCAAGGCTTACGCCGACCAAAGGAGGCTGTCGTGAACTTTCAGCAGCTCCGCATCATTCGCGAGACGGTCCGCCATAACTTCAACCTGACGGAGGCGGCCCACGCGCTGCTCACCTCGCAATCGGGAGTAAGCAAGCACATCCGCGATCTCGAGGAGGAGCTCGGCGTCGAGATCTTCGTTCGTCGCGGCAAGCGCCTCTTGGGACTGACCGAGCCGGGCCGCGAGGTCGCCGGAATCGTCGAGCGCATGCTTCTCGATGCCCAGAACCTGGCTCGCGTTGCATCGCAATACTCCGGCAGCGACGCGGGCACGCTTACGATCGCGACCACGCACACGCAGGCGCGCTACGCCTTGCCTCCGGTCATCGCTCAGTTCAAACAGGCGTTTCCGGGCGTGAGACTGATCTTGCACCAGGCGAGCCCCAAGGAGATCGCCGCGATCCTGCTCGAGGGCCAGGCGGACGTCGGTATCGCGACCGACACGCTCGAGGACAACCCGGGCATCGCGACATTTCCCTGGTATTCCTGGGAGCACGCCGTCGTCGTGCCGAAGAACCATCCGCTCAAGAAGCCGAGGAGGCTTTCGCTCGAGACGGTAGCCGAATGGCCCATCATTACCTATGACGAAGGGCTCACGGGGCGCTCCCGCATCGACGAGGCTTTCGAAAGGGCAGGCGTAGTCCCCGATGTCGCCATGTCGGCTCTCGATGCCGACGTAATCAAGGACTACGTCGATCTAGGTCTTGGCGTCGGCATCATTGCCTCCATGGCCTTCGCCCCCGATCGCGATCCGGGGCTCGACCTTCTCGATTGTGCGCACCTCTTCGAGAAAAGCACTTCGAGCATAGCAGTGCGGCGCGGCCGGTTTCTCCGCAATTACGTGTACCGGTTCATCGAGTTCTGCCAGCCCACGCTCACCGAGCAGGTCATTCGCTCGAGTGGCTCTTAACGCCATGCAAGCGCTCCCGACCATCAAGCCGTCGAGGTCTCCTCGCTTCCCCGAAACGATCTGCGCCAGAGCGCAATACTTAGCACTAAATCGAATTGGACAGCGCAACGGCGAACGCTAGCGTTATCCGGTACCCCCAACGACTCGGATCAAGCGCCTCCTCATGTACGCCCTTCTTCTCCTCGCCGTCTTCGCCGCCGCCATCGTGGCGGGCTGGCTTGCGCTTGCCAGGATCTTGGACGGGCTGGACTGACACCCCGAGACCAACGGCGCCCGTCGCTCGCAGGCAATCTTCGATCAGGCGAACAGGCGGACCTCGTGCCCGATGACGCGCCAACCGCGTCTCGCCGCTTCAGACGCAATCCGAATAAGCTCATGAGAATTTCTTCGTTCCTCGTGTTGCTGCGTGGCCCTAGGCTCGAAGCTGAGGGAGAGCCGGCCTGAGCGGACCGGTCACGGTAACGTCGACTTTGGAGCGAGGCGCCCATGAGTACGACCCTCATCGTCCCAGGCGTAAGCGGCAGCGGCCCGGACCACTGGCAATCATGGTTCCAGCAAGTCGTGCCGGAGACCCGACGCGTCACCCAGAAGGACTGGGCGCGACCGAACCTTTATCAGTGGGCGGCACGGGTTCGCCGCTGCATAGACCGGGAATCCGAGCCGGTCTGGATCGTCGCGCACGGTTTCGGCTGCCTCGCTGCAATAGAGGCGGCGGCGGGCTATGCAGGATGTGTTGCCGGCGCCATGCTGGTCGCTCCGCGCGACCCCTACCAGAATCTCCACCCATCGTCGCTGCCGCCCCAGCCGCTCGATTTTCCGAGCGTCTTGGTCGCGAGCAGCAACGATCCGATTACGCGGATCGATAAGGCAGAGTTCTGGGCCGATTTCTGGAGCAGCCGGTTCATCGATATCGGCGCGGCGGGTCATATCAACGAGGAGGCCGGCTTGGGCCCGTGGCCCGAGGGCCTGGAAATCTTCGAGAGCCTGCGCCGCGGGCCGGAGCTCAGCTCGATCGTCGGCTCGGAAGAGTTTCGCGCCCATGCGGCGCGCGCCCTTTAACTCCCGTGTTCTTTTCAAGGCAAGGGAATAGGCGCGCGTGAATATGGTTTTCTCAATTAATTGGTTCGGAAGAGCGCAACGACGGTCTACCGTTTACTCGATCGCAACACACGAAAGAGACTGCCCTGTGCCCATAGCCACTCTGTTCTCCTGGTCCGGCCTTGCCTTCAGCGTCGCGCTGATCGCCTACCTCTGTATCAGCGCCTAGGCATCCAACTCGTGGCGCCGCGTTGGCGCGCGCCGGGACTTCCTTCCAGTCAGCTTCGGTTCGAACCTTGTCGCCTTGACCGGCGGCGATCGGTCACATCGGCTGGCGGACACACGCTCCGGCGACGCCGGCAAAAAAGAAGAAACCTGAAAGGGAGGGCGCGCCCAATTGCCGGTCCGCAGGGGCGGGCCATCGAAACAATTCGGGTGCTACAATGATCGAGCTGCTTCTTGTTGCCTGCCTCGCCGACGATCCCTCCCGATGCAAGGACGTGGGGCTCACCTACTCGGGCGAGAGCCTCACGCCAATGCAATGCTTGATGCAGGCCCAGCCCGAGATCGCCAGGTGGGTCGACGAGCACCCGCGATGGCAGGTGCGGCGGTGGAGCTGCCGTCCCGCGGGTCGATTTGCGAAGACCTAGCGCCCTGCGCACCGCGCGCGCATCCGGTCTCGACTCGATCATCATCCAACACCGACCGCGCAGTGTCCGGTTAGGGTCCAGGAGCAGGCGTCGACGCGAAGTCCGCTCGTCATCCGCTTGGCCCTCAGTGGCGGACTGTCGTGCGAGAAGGGTAAAGTGCTGTCGCCCTTCCGTTGACACACCCGGCCCTGCGCCCATTGCGCGACTGCCAACTCGCCGTCTTCGAAGCGACAGCCGGGGCAGGGCGTCTTCATGGCCCTTAGCGGACGCGACGTACAGCAACCCACTTCTCGACCCGCGATGCTGTGACAAATGCCACAGCGCCCGCACGCACGCTCCTTCATGATCAACCAATTACCCATCGCATCGTGACGGGGCGAACCTAGGCACGATGCACAGATGTTGGCGACACCTCGAAACGGAAGGAACCGACCATGAACTTCTTGAAGAACGTCGATTTGATCGACTTGTATTATCCCACGGACGCCACTGTCGCAGCCCTCCTCACAGTGCCACCGGAGCAGCGAGAGGCTCTACTCCGCCGCATGCTTACCGGCGCGTCAGAGGAAGAGAAAGACCCGCACATTGCTCGAAGTCTTGGCAAGGATTGAGGAATTCGCCGGCAAAGGTCGGTCATGAAGATCGGCAGCGCATTCGTCTCGCTGCCGAATTTTCAACCCGAGCTCTTCTCACTGTCGCCTGCGCTGCGCGAAACCCCCTGAGGACCCGCATCTCAGCCACGCCGAGCGAGTTCGTTACCGGTTCGAGGCAGAAGCCTGCCAACCGCTCCGAGACGGCGATCGCTAGAGCCAACCAATAGAGCTTTGATCATGAGCAGCAACTCAATTGCGCTCGAGGCGGAAGCTTTGACTGCCAAGGACTCCTTGCGAGGTGGCGCAATCAGCATCGCGCGCAAGTTGTGGAACGACATCTTGTTATCGCGCCCAGCGTGCGCTCGCGACGCATCTCTATTCTCTTGATGACCGTACCCTCGGGGACATCGGACTCAATCGCGGCCAAATCGACTCGCTCGCCTTTGGCAGGAACCGGTCATAGTGACCAGCGTCAGAGCGCAGCATCGGCCGACTACGGTCGACTGCTAGCGCTTCAGAATGCCTCGTTACATGCACTAGCCGCGACTTTTCACAACTCCGAAGAGATCGAGGCGCACATCAACTACGTCAGCTCAGAGCTGAGAGAGCTGGGTCGAAATGAGCAAGCCCTTGGGCCGTCGCCCGCGGTCGCGCGGAGAAACTCGCCGAAGTGAGAAATGCCACAGCGGCAATGCGCTAACCACCTCATGATCGCCTCAACGTCGCCTCCCTACCAACCTGAGAAGCGAGGCGAGTGACACAAACCGAAGACCGGAGAGGCGTCCCATGAGAAAGCTTTCCATATTAGCCGGTGTGCCAATTCTCGCAGCCGGCGCCGCACTCGCACAAACGAATCATCTTCCGGACGAAGACGTGCTTACGCCTCGTGAGCGAATTTTGTCCCGTCAGCCGGACCTGCATCCGGATTGGACGTGGATGAATGAAGATCAGGCGGCCCTTCTCCTCAAGGCAGTCGGATATTCCGAGGCCCTTATCTTGGAAAGGTATGGAGCATTCTGGCGAGGCAAGGCGAAAAGCGGTGATGCATCGTTTCATGTCGCCATCAATCGCTATGCGGAAGTCATAGGTCACATGGATCACAAGAGCCTTACCGTCGCAACGGAGCGCAAAGAGCGGGTGATATCTAGCGCTAAACCCATGTTGGCGACTTTGAACGGCCCAATCTCCCTTCCTTTGTCGCAATCGGCTCCGACCGCACTTACCCGAGGGAGGCCGGTGGTAACCGTCATGGGTGAGGTAGGGTGGACGTGGATGAGAGAAGACCAAGTCACTAAGATCTTGGCGGCCAAGGGCTATATCAACATTCACGGCGTCAGCAGGGACCCAGAGGGCATCTGGAGAGCCAAAGCGGTAAAGAATGACCTGGCGTTGCGTGTCGCGATCGACTTCTACGGCAACGTGGAAAATTTACCCGACACCACCGGTGGTCTCGCTCAAGGATCCCCATCGGACTGAAGTGTCGAAGCTGACGAATGCCATCTCCGCTCCTCTCCGGTCTTGAGGATGGCTTAGGCGAGCGAAAGCACTGGTTTGCCCTCCCAGCTGTCGAACTGCCGAGTGGAGGGTCACGCAGCCGAATAGCAAATGATCACCACAACCTTCCGCCTGGGTGCTTGGAGTCGAGGGCGGCATCCTTTCGCGTTCGTCAGCTATGCGCCGAAAACTTATGACAGAAACCCCCGGCTCCATCGCAAAGGCGGGCGCTCAAGACGCCATGCGCAGTGACATGATGCCTAGAGCAATGAGCGCCACGCCCAACACCCGCCCCTGCGAGCAGCTCTCGTTGAAGAGGACTACCCCGAAAAGGAATGCTAGAATCGCCTCGAGTCCCACCACGATCAGATAAGTGACTGCGAGGTCCTCTCGCTTCATTGCGACGGTCTGCAGACTGGCGCCGGCGACGAACAGCGCGAAGACTACAAGTGTCGGCCCGAGCCTCGTCAAGCCATCCGAAAGTTTCATGAATATGCCGCCGACCGTGAAGAAAACGGCGGCCATGACGACGAAGGCCGTGAACATAAGAGCTTCTTGTGTTTCGAGCCAGGGTCTGACCATGCGGGAGAGTAGTTGTGAGACGTTGTCCATGGCATTCTCACCGCGTTGCGAGGTGGCGGGCGAGGCAGGGGCTCGCGGCCTGTCGCGATAGGACCAGCGTATTCACGTGCATCGGCCGGAATGACTCGCGGACCACATCTACTGCCACTGCGGGGTCGAAATCTTTGCAGGAGAAGATGTCGATGTAGGCATCACCGGACTTGTCGCAGAAATGGCCGGTGATGGCCGATGTCTCGATGAGCTGCACGAGCGAATAGCCCGCAGCCTCGGGCACGTGCTCGGCGAAATGCTGCAGCACGGGGGGCCCGTAGGCCTTCATTTCGATGGCCTCGACCAGCCTCGCCGCGAATCGGCGGATATGCTCACCGCTGCGAACAAGATCCGGTTCTCCTGCGCACATATCGATAATGAGATGCTTGCCCCACATGAAATTTGCACTCCCTATTTGAAACCTCTTTGCGCAATTTTCAAACCTCAGAGCAGTTCAATGTGTCGGCACTGGAAAGGGTCCCGGTTGGGTCCCGTCCCGTCTCGATGGGAGGATCATGACGAGCCGCACGGCCCTGCGCTGTGACATTTGCCACATCGAAGGGCGGGTCAGCGCTTGACGCCGGCGACGGTCGACGACGAAAGGATGAGATCCGTCGGCTCATCAAGCCGAACGCGCGGTGATATAATAGGGCGGCAAGAGCTCCAATGAGTGATGTTAGGAACCTTTGGAGGCGAGTATGTCCGGTCCGTTCGCACCAACTTCACAGCATGCTTTCAGTCTTGTTCTATCCACTTCTCTGCTGCTTTCAGGACTAATGGAAGCCGCGGCAGCGGCTGAAGAACTCCTGAGCAGGTCGCCCGAGAGGGGCGGAATTGGTCTCGAGTTACAGCTGAACGCGGAGGACCCAGAATTCAATTCGCCGTTTCGACAACAACCAACTTCGAGAAGATATCAAAAAACTGGACGAGCGATTGTCCATCATTGTCACCGATAAAAATTCTACATCGGCTATTACTTTTAAGGAAGTGATGGAGCAGTTGGCCGCCGATATGCATGTCGATGCAACAGTTCTATTTAGCCGCTGGTGGGATACGGCCAATAAAACTCCTGAAAGGGACGCTACCAACAAATATCGAACTACCAATTTTTTTTGCAACTCGGAATCGCAGCCAGGCCTTGATGGCCGCTCTATACTCAACGGCTTTCCCTATTTTTGTCCTAGAGGCGAGGGTGGCCAGGCATTCACCACCGCGCCCTTTGACGAGCCCGAGTCAAGAGATGGCTACACAGCCATCGCATTTATCAACCGCTTCGATCTGGCAGACAATGATAGCGGTCGGCATTGCGGGGAATACCGAATTGTATTCGCAAAAAACAGTGGCTTTACGATCTCAAATGACCGAAATCTTATCATATTTGAAGCCCTTGTTCCTAACCCTAAACAGCCGAAACCACCGAAGACCCCCACTCCTAGCGATATATTTATTAACCTCGATGGATGCCGGCCGATTGTTGAATTCTGGCGTCATCTCTCAGACCCCGAGATCTGCATTCCTGAGGAGAAGTGCACCGTTACTCGGGGAAGGCGCTCCGTAAGTTCTTCCTCGAAGGCATACAGAATGCCAATGTCGGTCGAGTGGTCGACGCGCGCCACTACGCAGGTGGCCCTGACAGCGGTCAGATTCGCACGAATCAATTCATAAGAGGCTTTTGGACCTTGAGAGAATTTAAAACCTATGGCGGTAGCATTGTTCCGACAACAGTCAAAAGCAATCCGGGTAATTTATTGTTTGAATGGAACGATTCACGCCAAAACGAATTTTTAGCTTATCTTCTTAGAAAGGATGTTCTTGACAATCTGAGGGGTAGAGGACTTAAGGAGCGTGCAGATGAGGAAAGCATCGACACCTTTGCCTTCGGACTAACAACGCGAGGTCTCGATCACTTCAACAGCTTTGAAAGCGAGCAGGAGGAGCCCGATCACGGAAATATTGTTAATGCGTTCGAGAAGTGCAGAGCAAATGCTGACTGTCTGATTGAAACGAAGATTAAGGCTCAACTTAATGAATTTCGAGCTTAGCGTTGACAATATTATACATCGCATCGGGACTCAGACTTGCGCCGGATGCCACCACTACGGGGTAGGTGATGAGAAGCTCCGGGTACGTTGTCCGAATAGCTGGCCGAGTAAGTATTCAAGCAAATATTGTTTCCCTGATAAAGGCGTATTGCGTGCCAAATGGCCGGATACTCTTGGCGGCGTCGGGGGCGAGGGTTTCACTCACGTGGCCGAGAACGCGTTCGAGGAGGGGGAAGATGAAGAGGTGTTCGATCTCAATAATCTGGGCAATTAATCCGGATAATCTTAGAGGGACAATTAATCCGGATAATCTTAGAGGGAATCGGTCTAGACGGATATCCCATCTTGATTATATGGGTCCTGACGGTATGATTGATTATGTGGGCCCTGATGGTAGGGTTGTTAGGAAGGGTAGTCGTTACAGGATTTCAGATGTACTGAAGTTGGTTTTCTTGCCGGCACGCTTCGAAAATATGGTCCTGTATTTGAGTGATAGATAGCCGAGGCAGCTGCCAGAATGATGTTTTTTATTGAACTCTTAGCCATAGCGGTCGGGGCCGCGATGGCGCATTAAGCGTGCCGCTTCTCGAGCTCCGGGAAGTATGTCGCCGCGCGAAAGTATTCCTCGGGCGCGGACCTCGGCCGCAAGCTTCGGCGAATAGCAGAGGTCGAGGAAGCGCCGAGCGAGTTGGCTTTGACTCCCGTCGCAGTGTCGGAGGGCCAGGAGCTGACTATCGCCCAATTGCCGAGGTGCACGATCTTCCTAGTAAATTTGCCCTCCGAGCGGTGTGGTCGAGGCATTCGTCGATGTCGCCGCGTGCTTGTAGGGCTCGTATAGCGGGGGACGACCAAAATACCCGAGAACAGGATTGCCGCGTCGAAGCCAAACCCCCGGATGGGCTGAAGCGTGGCTTTTGGAGCTTGGCGGTGTCACTCCTCTCCCCGGCGCAAGAAATCAGAGGGGGTCCACGGTAGAAATGATTGCTGCTCAGGATCATCAGGTGCCAGCTCGGCCGCGGCAAAGACGTTCTCCCCAGCGCACCAGCGGGTAACGGCATACGGGTCCTCGAGCAGAATGCGCAGTGCCGCGGTGAGCTCGAGCAGCGATGCCGGCCTTCCGCCTGCGGCCAGCGCCTGCAGCAGTCCTGCCTGAAGGCTCTTGTAGGACGACTGATGCTCGGTATCGACCGGGACATCCCACTCGGCATAGGACTCGAACGCGTCGCGGCAAGCGGCAACCGAACGTGAATTGTAGGCGCGGCAATCGAGCGGGCGCGTCGTATAGACGCTGCACTCGCCCGCCACCAGAAGCGGACAGGGCAAGCGTGCACGACCCCATTCCTCGTCGCTCATGCCGCGCGCCTGTTCGTCCGTCGCCGCGACCCGCCGAGCGAGCGCCGCGCGCTCTTCGGCCGAGAAAGTTTCCTCGACGAAGGCGGCGATGCGCAACACTTCCGGTGCCGTTACGACCACACGCATGTGGCAGCAGTAGCTGCACCCCCTGCTGCACGCGGTTCCGCCGTCGGCGAGGCCTGCGTCAGCTTCACCGAGCGCGATCAGCTCATCGATCGCGGCGCAGACCACGGCCTTGTCGACGCCGGCGCCGAGTTGCCCGTCGACGCGGGCGCGTGCAGCTTCTGCGAGCTGGTGCCAAGCGCGCTTCGGTGGCATCAGCATCCCGATGCCTGTCTCGCTTGCGACGTCATCATGCAGACACGGTTAGAATTTCGCCCTTTTTGAGAAAGTTTTCTGGATTTCGAAGCACCTCGTTTCGAGGAGCATCAGCTGCTGCAATGCTTTGAGGTAATCGTCGTCCGGATTATTCTCTGCGTAAGTCTTCCATCATTGCATCGAGTTTTCGAGGCTTCGGTATTTGGCAAGTTTCGAGGTCATGCCAAGATCTCGTCGAATTTTTGTCTTGTCGCCTTTCTGCATTGGCGTCTTCCGCACTAACTTTGAGCTCGGGGCAGTTTAGAACGTCGCCGTCTGGTTTTTGCGAAGATATCCTCCAGCACTTTGGCGCAGTCATCCTCTTAGAAAAACACTTACCGTACCAAGCGCCGAGAACCAGCTTTTCTCACCCATCGGCAGGCTGCTTTCAAACTTGTGCTTGCCCCAGGTATCAAGAAATGAATCGTAAAGTATGTTGTTCGTAGTGATTATTGGCCCGTCGGGCTCTGACTGTCTTTAATTGCGGCAGAACTCATGCCAGCGCAGAAGAAGCTCGGCCTCTCTATGCATAGGCCCTCCAGAACAAATAACAGCTTATGAGCATCGGAATTTGGGTCAAATTGTCTTTCCATTTTGCTTTCCTTTCTCGCTATGGGGTTTCGTCCATTCCCGCACACATCTACTTCACCAACTTCAGCGGCGGCGCCGCCGCCGGTGCCCCGCGCTCGAGCCGCGATAGCCCTTCGGCAATCGAGGCAAGCTCGCCATTCGCATCTCGCCGCACGGTCTCGGGTGCGATGCCGGCTTTCATGGCCATGATGAGACCGGCGGCCTCCCAGTAGTTCTCGACGCGATGGTAGCGGCCGGTGCCGGCAAAGAGGCGCGCCAAGTCGTTGCGCATCAGGTTGCGATTTTCGCGCACGGCGATGACGTGAATGCCCTGATGGAGGGCGGCGAGCGTGGGCAACCCGAGGCAGCCGTCGGGGATGACGAGGCACGAGACGTCCTCGGCGGACACGACGCCTTTGCCCGTGACAGCCAGCGCCCCGGTCACGATGCGCGGGCTGCGCGACAGGCCCTTGATGACGCTATGGATACAGGCGAACGAGCTGCCCTCGGCCGCCTTGCGCGGCTCGTAGATGCCCTCGTCGCCGTTCATGATCTCGAAGGTGTCGTACATCGGCGCGTGCGCTGCCGGCAGGTCGTAGAGCAGCGCAACGGCATGTGTCAGCAGCGCCTCGATCCCACCGAACGGATTGATGCCTTGATCGCCCATGAAGTAGGCGCGCTGCACGTCCTCCGGCACGTCGACGACGCTCGAGATGGCAATCGCCTCGAAGGTGCCCAGTCGCTTCTCGATCACCTCGCATAGGGCGTCGAAGCCCTCGATTACGCCCGTCGCGCGCCCCGAGGCCGGCGAGACGTGCGGCGTCATCACGAGGTCGACAGGGAGCGGCACGACCGGGAGGCAGGGAAATCCGCCGGAGCCATAGGCTGCGGAGACGGCATTTATGAGCGTGTGCCAGATCACAGCCTCGGGATGCTCCTGAATGAGCGGCAGGACACGGTTGGCGCGGGCCGGCGCCAATCCAGCTGTTCCCATCATCAGCCGCGTGAGCACGCTGCCTTCCACGTAGAGGGTATTCTCCGGCATTTCGTTGATGTCGGCACCGTTGACGACATTGGGGTGGGTGATCAGGCGGTCGCTCGCGGCGGCGAGGAGACGGGCCACGGGTCCGGCATCGCCCGCATGTCCGCCGATATCGGCATCTATGCCGGTCGGCACGACCAAGACGGTGGTGAAGCGCTCGCAGCTCTCGTGCGTTCGAGGACGAAAATCCAATACCGAGCGCGACCGCGCCGGGTGGTCGTGCGCCAGGCCGGCGAGGACGCCGATCTCGCAATCGATGTGGCCTTCCGCAGTGCGGGTGGCGGCGAAGCGCAGCGGCACGGCGTTGGCGGGAAGGTTACCGCCGATATGGATCGCGATCTGCGACGGGAGCCCATCGCTCTGGGCGGGCAGGGGAATCCGTATCTGCTCCTCATAGAGCCGCATGCACCGATCCCTCCTCGTTGTCGCGACGTGGCGCGACTTCACCGATCGAGCCGTCGCCAGCCACTTGATTGAGGTCGGCGAAGTCCCTGAAGCTCGAAGCTCGGCGCAGCACAACGGTCCCGTCGCCTCTTTCGAGATAGATGTTCGGCAGGGGCTGGCCGTTGAACATGTGCGCTTTGACAAGCGAATAGGCGCCCATGGCCGGGAACACGACGCGCGAGCCGATCGCCAAGGGCTCGGCGAACCGGTAGGTGCCGAACAGATCGCCGGCGAGACAGGTGCCGCCGGCGAGCATGTAGCTGAAGCCTTCGTCTGCCGGTAGATCGTCGCGGTGGCCAAGGACGTCGGGCTCGATGCCAGGTAGATCGCTGTACTCGAACACTTCGGGCATGTGATTGACCGAGGTATCGAGCACGGCCACGGTCCGTCCCTCCGCGTCTATGAGGTCGACCACGCTCGCCACGAACGTCCCGCCATCGCGCACGAGGGCCGCGCCGGGCTCGATATAAACGTCCTTGATTGCAATTGACCGGAGCAGGGCTGTTGCCTCCATGAGTTGCCCGGCTGCGCCGGGGGCGCTCCATCCGCAGCCGCCCCCCAGATTGATCCAGCTGACCTCCGCCAGGATGTGAGGAATCTCACATTGCAGCCGTTCAATCGTCGGTTTCAAGCCGGAGAAATCGTCTGCCTCGCAGTTGTTATGGAAATGTATCCCAGTAATGCCGGGGGGGAGCGCCTTGAGCGTTTTGATATTGCCGACAGGTTCACCTAGCTTCGAGTGCCTGCGGCATGGATCGTAGCGCTCGTCGTCGACCCGTGATATCTGCGGATTGATGCGCAGGCCCCTGCGTATGCCGGAGAAGTAGCCGTCGAGGCGGGCGCTCTGCGACAGGGAGTTGAAGGATATGGCGTCGCAATGGCCGGCAAGCTCCGCGCAATCGCGTTCGCGCAGCCCGGGCGAGGTCACCTGCACCTCGGCATGCGGCCCTACGACCCTGCGTACGAGCAGGGCCTCGTAAAGCGAGCCAGCAGAGAACCCTGCCAGATTCGGGACCATAAGGCGGAGCACGTCGGGAAGGCCGAGCGCCTTCAGCGAATAGAGCGCCCGGCAGCCCGCGAGTCCGCATAGGCGGGCCAGCTCGTCCCGGCTCGCCGCTATGGCTTCCGGCCTCAGGATGAATGCCGGCGTCTCGAGAGCGTCGCGTGGAAGTGCGGATTGCCTCACGGTCCCACCTCCGCTCCGGCCCTGCCCAAGGCAGCGATCTGCGGCTCGAGCCTCTCCCGCACCGGCGGGGAGTAGGCAATGATCTGCGCGAATGTCTCCCAGTATCCGTGGCTGACCTGCTCGACGATTTCGGCCTCGTGGGCGCGGTAGGCCTCGGGCAGGCGGAACCAGGGAATGCTCGAGTACTTGTGATGTAGGGCATGGTAGCCGATGTTGTGCGAAACGAAAGTATTGACAAACCAATTCAAATCCGACCGCGTCTTCGACCCGCTCACCCTGAAGTGATCGCCGACTTCGGACCAGTAGTTGAGGGTCGAAAAGACGAAGGTGTAGGGGACCATCCAGTAGAGGATCAACTCGCCCAAGAGGGAGAAGTAGGCCGCGCCGGCTATGACCACCCCCCAGGCGGTCAGCATCAGGCGCGTCTCCCTGAGATCGAAATCGTGGCCGAAATCCCGGACCGTCTTGACCAGATGCATGATGCCGGTGAGGCCAAATGCGGGCCGGAGCACGAATAGCCAGAACGCGCGAGCGCGGCTGAGCTTCCGGCTTGGATCCGGCAGGCCCCAACCCTCGTAGTCCTCCCAGATGCTGTTCTCCTCATCGGCAATGTCAAGCTCGTGGTGCAGCCTGTTGTGGAACCGTCGATAGGCAGCGAGTGACGTGAAGGCCGGCCAAGCGAGAATCGCCCCGAGCAGGTCGTTGACGCGCTTCGAGCTGGAGAGGTGCCAGTGCGACGCCTCGTGCAACAGCGCCTCGCCAAGCGCGTATTGCCGCGTTCCGATGACCAGGATGGCCAAGGCCGTGACCGGCCAGGCTTTGTCCGGCAAGGCAGCACCAACTGCGATCGCTCCGGCAATGAGGGCGTATTCAGCCGCAATCGTCAGCAATGCACGCACGGTCGAACGACGCGTGAAGCGGGACATCTGCGCACCACACCTCCGGCATCGACCTCCGAGACGGCAACAGGCCCCGCACGCAAGTCAAAAAAACCGTCAAGAGGCGAGGCTCAGCATCATGCAAGCCTCGTTTACGTCAGGATCCTCGCGCGTGCCGACCATCCGCTCCAGAAGGGGGCAAAGCTCGTCAACGCCGCAGATGCTATTCTTGCACATGCTGAGCCTCGCTCTCAATTCGAGCGCAACGCTTCCTTGATGGCGGGCAGTATCGAGTGCCCGCGCATAGCAGGCCGCCGCGCCGGAGGGATCGATCGCCGCGCGCAAGTCCCCCTCTAGGCGCCATCGCTCGGCCGCGTAGAATGTCTCCTCGGCGAGCTCGTGCGCCTCGCCAATGGTTGCCAGCCCTTCGTCGATGTTGCCGACCCGCAATTGTACATCTGCGATCCAGGGCAAAAAGCAGCTGAGGCACACGTCCGCCTCGGGGGCTCGCACCTGCCCGATGCCACGCTTCATCTCGGCAATGGCCGCAGCGGCGTTGGACCTGAAGCTCACGGCCCACCCGTGGATCACCTGCGCCAGCCCACCATAGAAGTCGAAGCCGCCGTCCTCGCAACTCGCGACGGCGCGTGAGGCGAAGAGCTCGGCGCGAGGAGCGTCACGCATCAGCGCGTAGAGCCAGCTCGCGTAGAACTCGGCCTGTGCCGAGGAATAGGCGTGGCCCAGCTCCTCGGCAAGCGCGAGTGCTTGCTCGCAATCGGCGAGCGCCAAGTCGGCCCTGCCCAAGATCCAATGCGAGAGAGCCCGATACATGAGGCAAAGGACCTTGGGATCGTCACCCAGTCCGCCGATCAGGCGAGGATGGTCTTTGACCGTGTACCGCGCGATGCTTTCGTTAGCGTGCTCGCAGCACGCTGTGAAAGCTCCGATGTAGAAGTTGATCTCGCACAAGATGCGATGACCGTGCAGGAAGTGGTCGGCAGATTGCGTCTGCTCGGCCATTTCCAGGCATGCCCGGCCGTGCGCTAAGGCTTGATCGAGCTTGCCATTGACGTAGAGGGACGCAGCAAGCCCCAAATGGGCCATGAACCGCTCCTCCGCACGATCGAGGACAGTCGACAGCTCCAGTATTCGCGAATAGTTGTGCTGACTCTCCTGCGCCGAGTAACCCTCGATCGCGGCTTCGACGCCGCTCGCCTTCACCCGCAGCATCAGCTCGGTGTTGGGGGCGTTCGGCCGATCCTTGATTTGATCGAGCAACTCTATGGCTCGATGGAAATGGCCGAAAGCCTCCTTGACGGCGGATCGCACTGTCGCGCGTTCGCCAGCGACGGACCAGTATTCGATTGCCCGCTCGGCAACATTTGCCTCAGTCCAGTGATGAGCGACGAACTCCGGCATCTGGCCTGCAATCTCGGGGTATGATGTGCACAGAGTGTTGGCGATATGTTGGTGGAGTTGCTGGCGCGTGCTGCGCAGCATGCTTTGATAGGCCGCATCACGGAGCAACTCGTGTCTGAACCCATATTGGATCGACTCGGCATCACCCGATGCGCGGATGAAGCGGGACTCGACAAGCGCGACGAAGGCGGGTTCGAAATCGTCCGGCTCAAACCGGCAGACACTCTCCAGCAGATCGCGTGAAAACCCCGACCCGACCGCAGAGGCGATCTGCGCGAGAGCCTTGGCCGATGGTGACAGACGATCCAATGTCTCGCACAGGAACATCTCGAGATTGACGGGCATTCGTTGCGAGCCACGGATCGCTTGCGAAGCGTCATCCTCGCTCCATTGACTGCGTCGAGCTGCCAGCTTGTCGCGGACGAAGTCGGCGAGTTCCTCTAGATAGAACGGAAGGCGATCTGGCTCGGTGCGCTTGAGGATCGCCGCTGCTACGGCGGGTGGGCAATGTATGCCCTCGAAAGCGTTGACGATAATCGCCGAGCTGTGCTCGTCGCTGAGCGGTCCCAAGCGATAGATCGCGACATTCGCCTTGTCTCTAGAGGCCGCGATCATGCTTTCTTCGACCAAGCTCGGCCGCGAAGTAATGAGCACGAGCAAAGACAGGTCTGCTGCCAGCTGAACGACGGCGTCGAGAAGCTCACGCGACGTGGGATCGATCCACTGAAGATCCTCGATCACCAGCAGGCAGGGGCGAACTCCGGCCATGCGCTTCAACAGCTCGATCATCAGCTGAAGAGCCTTTTCCCTGAGGTCGTCCCGTTTGCGATTGCCTCCGACGGCTCGGCTGACTTCAATATCGAGCAAGTACGCGCAGAGCTCGTCATCGGCCGCGGGAATATCCAACCCGTCGCCGAGAAGCTTGCGCAGCTTTGCGATCTGCGTCTCGGGCGGATCGAGATGGCGTATCCTTGCGTCCCGCCGCAGCCGGTCTAAGAGCGGGTAGAGAGGGCTTCTTCGGTAGAGCTCCGAGCACTGATAGCTTAGGACCGCGCCATGCTGCTCCGCCGCGAGATGACTGAGAGCCAGCGCCAATCGCGATTTCCCGATGCCGGGGGGGCCGACAAGGAAGGCAACCTGTCCCTGCCCGTCGCACGCAAGCGCCCACCGCTCGCGCAGACCCGTCATTTCCGTGTCTCGCCCGACGAGTGGCCGTAAGCGGGACACGTTGCGGGCCCCGAAAGTGGTCAGCCCCGCCCGCGGCTCCCCGAGGTCGAACGCCTCGACCTCCCCTTCGATCCCCTCGAACGATTGGGGCCCGAGCGCGGTGACGTGAAACGCGCGCCCCAATCGGTTCCTTGTCGCTCTATCTATGACGATGGAGCCGGGTCGGCAAACGCGCTTCAGGCGAGCCGCGAGATTGATGGCCTTGCCTGCTACGACGACTTCGCCTTCATGCTCGGTTGGCATGATCACCATGAGCTCGGAGGCAATCGTCACCCGGAATTGTAAAGTCCAGCCATCCGGAACGGGTAGCTCGAGCTCTCTTGCGGCCTGCATGATGGTGAGCGCAGCGTGAGCGGCCCTCGACGCGGGGTTGCCCTCGATGGAGGGCCAACCGAACAAATACCAGGCACCATCACCTTCCATTTGGTACTTGGTGCCGCCGTGGCTGGACAGAAGCACCTCGAACTTAGCGTGTACGGAGCGCTCGAGTTCCAGGAATGCCTCTGGATCACCGATGAGGTTCGCCAAAGCGAGCGATTGGACAAGATCGTAGTAGAGGACCGTGAGTTGTTTGCGCTCGCCGCGCTCGATCAAGCCCGTAGAATGGTAGGATCGAGTTTGGCCTCGGGAACTCATGGCAAGCCATTCGGTCAACATGGTCGAAATGACATTTTGAACCTGCGGCTCCTCCACTGCAAGGGCGCACAGCCTGGAAAGGCCGACCACCGAGCACACGTTACCGCCGGCAGGATGAAGATCTATCGCCGTCGGCATGAAGATCGCCGGCGGCACCTTGCCCCCTACCTCGTGCTCAGTGCCCCGAGAGACCTTGCGCGAGGGCAAGCAATTAACGATGTGGCCCAGCCGGCTCATGAGGGCCGAGTGGAGCATGCGCAATCATCATGACCAGCTGAGGCGCCTCTTGCCCGGGATGACCGTGGACAAAGCCACTGCCGAAGCTAAAATTACCGAGCTCAATGCCGGCCTCAGCGCCGAGTTTGACCGGCACGTCAACAACCCGCAGCTAGGATGGTAAAGTCATGACCAAGTTGACCAGACGTAAGGCTTTAGGCCTCATGGGCGGCGCGGCACTGTCGATGCCCTTCGTCAAGCGGGCTCGCGCCGAGGACAAGGTTGTCAACGTCTACAACTGGGCGGACTATATCGGGGAGACGACGCTCGACGATTTCACGAAGGCAACGGGGATCAAGGTAACCTACGATACCTATACCTCGTCGGAGGAAATGGAAGCCAAGATGCTGGCGGGCAGCACCGGCTATGATGTCGTCGACATGTCCGGCAATGATCTGCAGCGCTTCATCAAGGCCGCGATCTTCGAGAAGCTCGATCGCAGCAAGCTGCCGAGCTGGGGCAACCAGGATCCCTCAATTCTTCACATGCTTGCGAATTGGGATCCGGGCAACCAATATGCGATGCCCTATATGTGGGGGACGACCGGCATCACCTATAACGTCGACATGGTGAAGGAGCGCATTCCCGATGCCGACTTCGAGACCATGGACCTGATTTTCAAGCCGGAGAACGCCGCGAAGCTTGCCGACTGCGGAATTTCCGTGCTCGACTCGCAGCAGGACGTCATTCGCATGGCGCTCGCCTATCTCGGCATCGATGGCGAGACGGAGGATGTCTCGAACTACCAGAAGGTCGTCGATCTCTATAAGCCGATCCGGAAATATATCCGCACCTTCGACAGCAGCAACTATCTGAACGCGTTACCCAACAAGGAGCTGTGCGTCGTCAACAATTGGTCCGGAGACTACGCGACAGCCAAGACGCGCGCCGAGGAAGCCGGCGTCAAGGACCTGAACCTCGCCTATTTCGTGCCGAAGACGGGAGCGCCTGTCTGGGTCGACTGCATGTGCATGCCAGCCGATGCCAAGCACAAGGACAATGCCTACAAGTTCCTCGAATTCCTGCTCCAGCCCGAGGTCATCGCCGGCTGCACGAACTTCATCAACTACGCCAACGGCAATCTGGCATCGAAGAAGTTCGTCAACCCGGAAATTCTGAGCAATCCGGCCATCTATCCAGATGAAGCGACGATGAAGAAGCTCTGGGCGCCGAAGCACCTGAACGAGGAGCAGGACCGCGCCATGACACGTGCCTTCGCGGAGATTAAGTCGGGTTGAGCCGTGGAATTACGCCTCGCGGGGGGAGGGCGTCGATGGAGCGGTCGAACCGACCGGATCATCAGCGATACTTCATAGCATTCGATCTCCTTCGCCGCGCTGTGGAATCTTAATCGTCGCGTTAGGCGTACCACTATCGGTGCGGGGTTGCGGTAGCGAACCCATCATCCAATTGCGGCCTTCGCGCCCCCACTATGGCGGCCCTAGTTATCGAGCACTCGCCGGACTGCGATCGCCGCGGTCAGGCCGCTCTCGATGGCTCCGTCAACCATGCCCGTCCATCCCCGGGCCAGATCGGCTCCCGCGAACACGAGTTCGGCCTTCCGGCATCCTGGCGGCTGGGACCAATCGGGTCAGCTGTCCCGGGCGATACATCGACCAAGTTCCCCTCGAGAACGGGTCACCCTCCCAGTCGTGACCGATCACCTCGAGGATGTCGAGGCCCGGGATCGCCGACTCGAACGCCTCCCGGACGGCAGCGTCATTGGTCGGTGACAACACGGCACCATCCGGCCCGAACGCCACGAAAACCGTTTCGGTCTCGCTGACGTACTCGAACTGGATCCAGGTGAGCAGAGACGACTCGGAAAGCGCAACGCTCAAGTCGTGGCGTCCGCGAACCCTGACGATGACCTTCAGCCCATGACCCGCGTGGCCGCGGGCGCCCAGCTCTCGCTTGGCCTCTGACAGCGGCGGGTCGAAGTCGATCGAGGTCCACGTGTTCAGCGGCGCGGCCACGACCGCCGCGCGCGCCTGCAGCGCTTCGCCATCCCGAAGGACAACCGTGACGCCAGAACCCGTCTGCTCCACTCGGGTTACGGGGGCATCGAGCCGAACCTCTGGTGATCCGTCCACCGCGATGGCGCTCGACAGGCGGTTCATCCCGCCATCGACCTTGTAGGTATAGAGGCACTCAGCCTGCAGTCGCGCGTCGAAGCCGGACAACGCATACCACCTGAACGCCGATGCAGCGCTCACATCAGCGCATCTCGACGAGCAGTCCGTTGCCCATTCCGATTCCATGAGCATCCGTAATTCCGCGTCACCATCGAACGCGTCGATGCACTGACGCACCGAAAGGGCATCCAGGCGAGCGGCCTCATGCCCGGAGCTGTCATGCGGGGTCGGGAACCAAGATCTGGCGTCGGCGCAGATGGCATTTACAGCCTTCTCTACCCGTTCGTCGAACTCGGCGTAGGAGGACTCTCGGCGCTCATCACCGACCACCCAGGCCGCGCGTACCGGCCTGTGGCTCGGCGTCACGCCGATGCCGTACCGCGTGAGCTCTGCCCACACATGGGGCTGATACCAATGCACATACGCCCCACCCAACTCGACAGTGTGCCCGGACATCTCGGTCGTCATTGTGCGTCCGCCGATCCGCTCGCGCGCCTCGACCAGCAGGACGTCGAGTCCTGCGTGGCGCAACTCACGGGCGGCGGTGAGACCTGCGAACCCTCCACCGATGACAACGACATCACGAACGCTCATGACCTTCGCTCCCGCGAACGCAGAGTTACAAACTCGGACCCAACCGTCGTCGAACTTGCCTTTGTACTTGTCCGCCCACTCCGGGAAGATGTGATGCGGTCCGTGGACGGCACCCGGCGCCCAGTGCTCGAACTCGCAGCATGACGTCATCCGCATGGCGCTCGCCTATCTCGGCATCGACGGCGACACCGAGGATGTCTCCAACTATCAGAAGGTCGTCGATCTCTATAAGCCGATCAGGAAATATATCCGCACTTTCGATAACACCAACTATGCCAGCGCCATCCCGAACAAGGAGCTGTGGGTCGTCAACAATTGGTCCGGAGACTACGCGACCGCCAAGACGCGCGCCGAGGAAGCCGGCGTCAACGCCAATTTGGGTCGACTGCATGAGTATTCCGGTCGACTCCAAGCACGTGGACAACGCCCACAAGTTCCTCGAATTCCTGCTCCAGTCGGAGGTCATCGCCGGCTGCACGAACTTCATCAACTACGCCAACGGCAATCTGGCATCGAAGAAGTTCGTCAAACCGGAAATTCTGAGCAATCCGGCGATCTACCCGGATGAAGCGACGAAGAAGAAGCTCTCGGCGCCGAAGCCCCTCAACGAGAAGCCCCTCAACGAGAAGCAGGATAGCGCCATGACGCGCGCCTTTGCGGCGATCAAGTCGCGCTGAGACGCGGGCCAGCGGTGCCATCTGCCTGCCTCGATCGGCCGGCCCTGCCTCCGGTCCATCACCTACGCCAGCCAAGACGCCGTAAATCCGGCGGTTCGGCTTCAATGCGCCGGAGCCTCCTGGGCATTCGGGACGAGCATTGAGGGCGCGGTGCTGGGCTTCCGCTTCACTAACATCCACCAGTCAGATTCATGCTGTCTCACATTTGCCGTAATACTCACCGCTGCTCTAACCGAACCGTCGCAAGCGGAGAGGGGTCTAAGGCTCTTGGCCTCCTCATCTTGCATTTGCTTGGCGCGGCTTTCGATTCAAGCCCAATGGCAGTCGACGGGGGCAGCAATGGATCAGAAGCAATACAGCGTGAGTGAGGTTGCCAAGGTCCTTCGCCGGTTCATCAAGGCTGATCTCTCCGAGGACCTCTCTCTCACCATAATCGATCAAGAGTTCCCCGGCATTTCGCGCGAGCAGATTCTCGAAGCCCTCGTTGTCTGCAAGGACGAGGTGGTTCTGGAACGTGAGCGTTCGGAGGCGATGGTAGCGAGTATGCGCGAGACAGCGGCAGGCTATGGCGCTCTCTTGGCGCTTGTGTCGATCTGGCGCTCGCAATCGGACGATCGGCGACGAGCAATCGGTCGGACATGCTCAGAGTTGGTTGGCGCTCTCAATGATCTAGAGATCGAATTGACAGAGGCGCACAGGCAGGATGGTTGGGCTTTGCTCGAGAACCATACGCGCCGAAAGCCGCACTGAAGTGCCAGCGCTGTACTGAAGAATCAAAGTCGCTTCGCGCAAGCTCAGGTTCAAAATTACACTTAGCAGGCGCAGGAGCTTGCACGATTGATGGCCGCCTGCGCGGCCGCCATGGCCGATCTCTAGGCAGCTGCCACCCACTTCCCTGCCAAGTAAGCGAAGGCAACGGCATCAGGATTCTCGTTGGCGGTTTGCAGCAGCTTATCGACTGCCTCGATCCTACCAGGTTTGTGCTTTCCCCGGTCCGATATGTCCTGCAGCAGGACGACTCTCTTGCCGCGCAAATAAATCGTCCGATACTTCACTCTCACCTCCTACGCTTGCGTCAGGATCGACCGTAGGCGGCAGGTGGCCATAGAAATTTGTGCACATTAGGACACGGGCGACACTGATTTCGGCTAGTGGGGCAAGACCGGCCCTGCAGCGGACGTTGCCCGACCGGGAATTTTGGCCCTAAACGGACGCCGCGCGTTACCGAAACGACAAACACGTGCAGGGCGTCCGCGGCGCAAATGCGCTAGCCAGCGACACTTGGATCCTCCCGGTCGTGAGCGTGGCCTATCGCTGCTAACATCGCCTTATCCAAAAGCTGTGGGTTTAAGATGACCTTCTGCGAATGGACATCGGTGACCGCCGACAAGGGAACGACGAATTCGCCGGCATTCTCGACGTAAACGACAACAGCCGTGCTGGACACCTCTCGGACGGCGCCGATGCCTTCGCTGCCGTCTGCGACGAACGCCATGAAGCCTTCCTCAATCCGTTCGGTCATCGGCAAGCTCTCCAGCTGGGTTACCAAGCGAAGGATGCGTTAGTAGTAGCGCGGAATTGGACCCTTATGGGGGGTTGCCCTCTCCGACAGATCGAAGGACACCTCGTCCACGTAGCACCAGCCCCAGCCTTCGGGCGGATCATAGCCTTCGATGATCGGATGATGGGTGGCGCGGAAATGCTTTGTGGCGTGCCGGTGGGGGGAGCTGTCACAGCAGCCGACGTGGCCGCAGGTTCGGCAGAGGCGCAGGTGAACCCACGTGCTGCCGATCCGTAGACACTCTTCGCACCCGAGCGCGCTCGGGACTACGTCGCGGATGCCAGCCAGATGCTTGCACTCTTGAGCCATGTGTCTAGCTCCGATCCGATCATACTATCCGAACTCCCACCGCCTTTGCACCAACCGCGCACGGGCTAGGGTTGTTCCTATCCGCCCTTTCCCCGCTCACGCGACTATTAGCGCCCATTCCTACCACGGCCTGTAAGATAGGTATGCAGTACCGCGACGACTTGCGCGCCCTCGCCGACGGATGCGGCGACGCGTTTGACCGAGCCCGACCGCACATCGCCGACGGCGAACACACCCCGGCGGCTCGTCTCCAGGATGTGCCGGCCGGCGCCGGCATCTTCGCCCGTCAGCACGAACCCCTTCGGGTCCAGCATCACGGCACCCGAAAGCCAATCACTGTTCGGCGCCGCGCCGATAAAAAGAAAGAGATGCCGGATCGGCCGGCGGATCTCATCGCCCGAGGGCCCGCGCCAGCGAACCGCCTCGAGCCTACCGTTGCTGCCCTCGAGGCCAGTGATCTCTACCTGCGTCAGCACCTCAACATTGGGGAGGGCGCCGATACGGTCGACGAGATAGCGCGACATGCTCGAACTCGAGATCGCGTCCGCGCACCAAGAGCCACACCTTGGCAACCTGGCCCGCGATGTAGACCGTCGCCTGGCCCGCGGAGTTGCCGGCCCCGACCAGTGCCACCTCCTGCCCCGCACAGAGTCTTGCCTCCAACGGCGAGGCCCAATAGTGCACGCTCGTCATCTCGAATTCGTCCAGGCGCGCAACATCGAGCCGCCTGTAGCGGGCGCCGCAGGCGATTACCACCGAGCGGGCGCTGACGCGCTCGCCATTGGCGAGCTTCACCTGGTATCCGCCGTCGTCCCCTTCCCCGCGGCTCTCTAGCGCGGCCGCCTCGTCGGGAATCGCCATCTCGACCCCGAACTTCTGCGCTTGCGTGTAGGCGCGTCCCATCAGGGCCATGCCCGATATGCCCGTGGGAAAACCCAGGTAGTTCTCGATGCGGGCCGATGCGCCGGCCTGACCGCCGAACGCGCGGCAGTCGAGAGCTAGCGCCGATAGTCCTTCGGACCCCGCATAGACCGCGGTAGCGAGGCCGGCCGGCCCGGCCCCGACGATCACGACGTCGTACACCTTGTCCGGATCGATCGCCCCCACGAGGCCGATGCAGCGCGCAAGCTCGATATCGCTCGGGTTGCGCAGCAGTTGGCCGCCGGGGCACAGCACGATTGGCAATTGACTGGGATCGACGTCGAAGCGCTCGAGCAAGGACTTCGCCTCGAGGTCGGTCTCCGGATCCAGTCTCTGATGTGGATGTCCGTTGCGCGAAAGGAAGTTTTGCAGGCGCAGCACGTCACCGTTCTCCGCCGGGCCAACGATCACCGGCCCTGCCCCGCCAGATTCGATCAGGCCGACGCGGCGCAAGATTAAGGCCCGCATGATGCGCTCGCCGAGCTCCGCCTCGGCGATGAGCAGTGCCCTCAGGCATTTGGGGCCGATGATGAGAGCCTCCACCGGCCCCTCCGCGTAGGCATCCACCAGCGCCGGCCGGCCGGACAGCTGCGCGAGCTCGCCCATGAACGCGCCGGGCCCATGCGTGACGATCAGCTCGCCGCGCCCCGTCTCCTTGTGCTGAGCGATCTTGACTTTGCCGGATAGGACGACGGCCAAACCGTGCCCCACGTCGCCGGCTCTCACCAACGCCTCGCCCGCACCGAAGGCTCTCGCCACGCCGAACCGACGCAGGCGCTCGATCTCCGCCGGCGCCAAGACGGGAAACATCTGATCACGCCGCGTGACCATGACGGATGGCATAGACGCAGACATCCTCGGTTAGGGGACACTTACTCTAACTCGAACGCGTGAAACCGCGGCGCTATCCTTGATCAAGCTGACGATTCCGCGAGCCTCCGCGTAGGCTGCTCGCGGCGGCGTCAGCCAGCCGTTGGTCGCGGCATAGGCTGCGCCGGCGACGCAACAAGAACAGAAGAGCCGACGACAAAGCCAATCTGGTCCCGAGTTCATAATTTCCTAAACCGATTGCGTTTGCAGGCCACTCTCGAATGAAGCCGAGTCCACCGTCAAGCTGGGCTTCCGCCGCACAGCTGCGCGGGAGGGCGGCAAAGCTCCGCTTCGAGGCCTTGATTTGATTCGAAACGGCGAGAAGGTACACATTACCGGAGTAGCGGAGAGGAAGCCGCCGCCTCGGCCCGGGCAATCGCAGTAGAAACGGCGAATTGATGCCTATGAATCCCGGCAGAACTCCAGAATGAATACCGACAGAACTCCAGATAGGAGACAATGTCATGCCTGCCATCACGACCAAAGACGGCGTTGAGATCTTCTACAAGGACTGGGGCAAAGGCCAGCCCATCGTGTTCAGCCATGGCTGGCCGTTGTCGGCCGATGACTGGGACACGCAGATGTTGTTCTTCCTCAAGCACGGCTATCGCGTCATAGCTCATGACCGCCGAGGCCATGGCCGGTCTACTCAGGTGAGCGACGGTCACGACATGGATCACTATGCCGATGACCTGGCGGCGCTGACGGCTCATCTCGACCTCAAGGACGCCATTCACGTTGGCCATTCCACCGGCGGCGGTGAGGTGGCGCACTATCTGGGACGGCATGGCGAGAGCCGGGTGGCCAAGGCGGCTCTGATCAGTGCGGTGCCGCCGCTTATGGTGAAGTCGGCGGCCAATCCGGGCGGCCTTCCGAAGGACGTGTTCGATGGATTGCAGGCACAGCTCGCGGCCAATCGCTCTGAGTTCTATCGCGCCCTGCCGGAGGGGCCGTTCTATGGCTACAACCGGCCGGGTGTGAAAGCATCGGAGGCGATCATCCACAACTGGTGGAGGCAGGGCATGATGGGCGGCGCGAAGGCGCATTACGACGGCATCGTCGCCTTCTCGCAGACTGATTTCACCGAGGACCTCAAGAAGATCACTGTGCCGGTGTTCGTGATGCACGGCGATGACGACCAGATCGTTCCCTATGCCGAACTCGGCGCCGTTGTCGGCGAAGCTCTTGAAGAACGGGACGCTGAAGACGTACAAAGGTTTCCCGCACGGCATGCCGACCACGCAGGCAGACACGATCAATGCCGACTTGCTAGCGTTCATCGAGGACTGACTGAGGCCACGCTCGAGCGTCCAATCAGTGCGATCGTCGGCGCCAATTGCTTGACGAGCCGACGTCGGAAACCAGAATGTCGAAACCGTTCGGCGGGAAGTCAGGCCTTCCCTAGGGGGCTTCGCCACCCCTGCTAGCGCGCCGCAACGCCTGCAAAATAATGACGATCAGAATGGCCGCAACATTGTTTCCATTGAAGTGAGCAATTCGTATTTCGTTAGGAGTATTATATGGGAGTTTGATATGCTCCTTCGAGCAAATATTCCGCCGGAGATGGAATTCCTGCTCGAGGTGGCGACGCTTGGCGATCGTCTTACCTTTGTCGGGTTTCAGTGGTGTGAGTAGATGCCATGGCCGTGGGGGAAAAGGGGGCGGGTTAATACTCAAGGGAGATAAGGTCCATGGACGCAGCGACACTTTACATGATCGTCATGTTTCAGGGGACGGAGCGGGAGGCTTCAAAGCACTTCCCGACCGTCGAGGCCTGCGAGAGCTTCGTCACGCAATGGCGCCGTCACACTACCGACATGCAGATCCTGCGTTACGAATGCAAACCCCTCAAGCGGTTTGTCGTCATCGCTAAGTGATCAAATAACGGACACTGCGAAGCTTCACATCGTTGTGTCCGTCTCCCGCACCTGCGACAGCACGCACTCGCGCGCCTCGACATCAGGAATAGCTGAGCAAAGCTCTGATCGCGAAGCTGCTGGCCGAGCGGAAGGTAGAAGCACGGGGCTCCTTCGCCGACGAACGCACCTTTGGGTCACCGGCTTCGAGAATTCGGACCCAGGCCAGTGAAGTTAATTTTTGAAGGTGATCTAGGATTTCACGACGGGCGCCCTCTATCGGGCTTATAGGCGCTTCGCTTTCAACCTCGACCCGATCTTTGGACCGTACTACTCGATTTGTACACTGGGTTCGCGCTAGACCACGCGAGGTCACCTGGGCCCTCGTCAATCGGCTGCTCAGTGACCCCACGACAGTCATACAACTGTCATTGTAGCCATGCCAAATTCAGGCTGGCGCGCCGTGGCGTAGGTTTCCCTCCAGACCCAATTTTACGCGGGTGCGGCGGCGCGCCACCTCATCGGCTAGAAGAGCGCTTTAGGTTGATGGATTATCCGTGACGAAGCAGCCCATGTGCCAGGAGATGGACGAGCCCATGGCCGAGGCAGGCGCACTCCTCAGCGGGACTTTAATCGGCGCGACTCACAAGAGTGAAACAGTGAAGGTATCGTAGCGGGTAGCGGATCAAAATTCGGAATAACCTAACGGCTACGGCAGAGATCAAGCCTTGCGGGAGGGAACTTGTGTCATGCGTACTGGCGAAGCGGTCTCCATCGAAGAAGCCTCGACTCTAGCTCGGATGCTTGTCGAGGGGGACGACGCAGAGCGCATTGAGCTGCTACATAGACTGCGGCAGAATTTGAGGCTTTCCCGAGCAGTTCGCGGTTTCAACCGCCTGATTGAGCAGCCGTCCCATAGGCTACTCGGAAGCAGGGCGCTGAAATGCATAGGCCTGGACAAAGGGGGTTGAACCCTGGACGTAAAGAAGGCCTTGGTTCTCCCTGGCGTGGCCTGTTTCTTCTTCTCGAGGTACAGCGCTCGCGGTTCGCCGGGCCACCTTGAGGCAAGCCGAGCAGTCAGACCACCTCAAGCACCATGTATCCAGCCTGGTCCTCATTGTACTCGCTCCGCGAGCGCACGCTGAGACGGTAGGTGCCCGGCTTGAGCCCGGTTGCCAGCGGTGCCTTCCAGATGTGCGACGAAATAGCGGGGGTTACCCACGGCTTCATCGTCGCGTGATCTCTCGCGAAGGCATTGACGATGTATGGGTCGGAAATATACGAACGCTGCATCTCAACTGGCTGCTGCCCGGCGCCGTCGATTTGATATGTCACCGTGGTCCGTGGGCCGCCATCGAAAATATTGACAATCAGTTCAGCTGCCGGAAGTGCGGCCGCAGCAATCGGACAGTTGAGGATGCGGGCCGCACAGCCAGCCGGTGTAGTTGCCTCCTCGATGCCCCGTGCCGCGCGGAGAAGGATACGCATTTGGGCTCGCCCGGGATCGCCCAAAGGCACGAAGCGGGTAGTGTAATGGTTGCCGTCGATTGACAGTACGTGGAATCCCTTCGGGCTGCCATCGCGGCTATCCGAAATCGGAATGCCCACGCGATCCAACGGTCCGCTCCACCAGCCGCCGGACGCCGCCGTCAGCACGTGATGGTGATGCGGTTCGGAGCGGGAGAAGCCCTCGTCAAGCCCGAGATAGTGGTGTTCGGTCGTGTGCGAGTGGCCGGCAAAGCTCAGGGTGTGGGGCCGAGACGCGAGGAGCTCGAGTAAGGCCTGTCGGTCGACCGTCGTGTCGGCCGCACTCGCGGGATTGTCGAAACTCACAAGCGGAATGTGCATCGAGACGACGATGAGGTGCTCGTCAGGGACGTGTCGGAGCACATTTTCGACGAACCGGAGCTGACGCTCACCAATTCGGCCTTGATACCCGCGGCTCCCTGCGGGAGTAGCGTTCTTGCCGAAATATTCGACATTGTTGAGGAGAATAAACGTCGCGTCAGCATGCTGGAACGCGTAGTGCGCTGGGCCGAACACGCGCTTCCACGTTTCGAATGCTGAGCACCCGTCGGGACTTTCCAGGTTCATGTCGTGGTTGCCTGGACAATGGTGCCAGGCAATACCGGTCGTCCCCAGCATTCTGAGGTAGCGTGGAAAAAGCGACAGGTCGTCGCTCATGATGTCGCCGTGATTGATCCCAAACACGGCGCCTGTGCCGAGAACGCTTGCAATGACCTCATCCCGCACGTAGCCGAGCTCAATGTCGCTTGCGGGCTGTGTGTCGGCGAGCAGGAGCACCTCGAAGCGTCCTGGCTCACGTTGACGGCGTAGTGGGAAATCGATCGACTGCGGCAGCGGCCCCGTCGGCGCGACACCCGGTGACGCGAGAACCGCCGGGGTTCCTCCCGGCTGGTGAAGGTAGGAAAAAATCGGTACGCCGTCATCAGTGAGAGGGGTTGTCCAATGGGGTGGCTTGATAACAAAGACGCTGTCGCCATTGGAAACGGGAAGCACCCAACTGCCATCCCTGCCGGTGAGGACGACGTCGCGACCGTTCGACACCATGACGCCAGGAATACCCGGTTCGTTGATGCGCCGCCCGGTCCCGGTCAAATCCTCGAAGACGGTTCCCTGGGCAATCGCGCCTGGCTGCGGTTCGGCGGCGTGCCCGTCAGCGGCACGCGACAGCGAAGCGGCGACGGCAGCTCCCGCGCCAGCGAGGATTTCGCGCCGGGAGAGGCTAGGGCCCTGTGCCGCGTCGTCGCGCATCCATTCTTTCGCGTCCGATAGGGGCTTTCACCCCATACAATTGAGCGACGTGATAGTGATGATTTACGACAGGCGATCGAAAGTTTTTTGACGGCGAGATGACGAAATGCCGAACGCCTCTCTGACGACGGCCTAGCTTCGGCGCAACCAGCAAAAAAAAATGGCATCACGCCCAAAACGGCTTGGATTTCGCCAACCTCTTCCAAGCTGAGCGGATGTCGGTCCAGGTCCGGTCGGCGCGCGCCGTGTGCCAGCCAATGACATAGCCGACAGCCCGCTGGAGGTCAGCCTCGCTCGTTGCCTCAGCGGCGGGAACGAGTTTGAGTTTCTCGGCCATCTCAACGTCGTTGAGGTAGCCGAACATATCCTGGAGTTCGCGGAGTTTTGCCGTGAATCGCCTGACGTCCTTGCGGCGATAGATTGGCGCGACGAGTTCGATGCTGTAGCGCAAGGTCTTCAGGTCTTTGCGCATCTCGTGCCGTTCCATGGCGCTGAGCTCGTCGAGGCGGCGGCCCGAATTCACGACCCTGCGCCATCGCTTCGCGAGCCCCTTGCTCACCACTTTTCCCATGGGTCTAGCGAGCGCCTTGGCCGCTTCCTCACCCGCAAGTCGATCAATGCATTCCGGGAGCATAGCGAGTTTGACCTGCAGGGAGGACCACGGCCGCCCCTTGAGCTCGGCCCGCACATTTTCGCGCCGTGTGGTCCGAGTTCTGGCAAGGGCATCCTTTAGTGCCGCAAAATCGGCATCGGACTCGCGCGTCGCGGCGGCGGGGCCGACGACATCGGAGGCGAGCGCATCGGCATCCCTGAGCTCACTCAGCAACCGCGCCAGATCACGGGCGTCCTGTTCGACTGCGCGCAGGCCCTCGCCGTCGAGGACGGGGCGAAGGATCTTGAGCGCACTTCGCAGCCGCCTGACCCCGATGCGCATCTGATGCGTCCCTTCGGGGTCGTTGCTCTGCAGGACGACGGCCCAGTTGTGCAGGATCTGGTCCGTCGCGGCGCGGCAGATTTCACGAAACGCCTCGCCACAGGTTTGGGTGCCGTCGATTTGCGGGGTCGACGCCTTAAGCGGCTGGAGTTTTTCTCCCTCGTCTCGCTCCGAGAGGCGATAACCCGAGTTGGCCTTGCTCGCCTCGACGAACCGAATGGTCTCGTCCGCGAAGAGTGCTTCCGCGACCTGCACCAGGGCGTCTGGATGGCCGGTTTTGAGCTCGAGCTCTGCCTCGCAAAGATCTTTCGCGCCTTCGGCGTCTCGCACGACGCCCTTATCGAGGGCGACCTCGATTTCCGCACCTTCAGGCACTCGCAGCCGTCGGGCCGTTCGCTGCACGACGGTCTCAAACAGCGGCACCAAAATTTCCTTGCCAACCAGTCTCTTGACCTGCTTGCGCACGGCCTTGTCAGGAATGGCCGCTACGTTCGGCGCGGGACCCTCGACCGCAGCCTCGAGCTCGACCGGATGAGAGACGCCGCTGTGCACGCCAGTTTCACACTTGACCGTTTGTACCCAGTCTTCGCCGACACGGCGGAGACGCAACGACAAGCCCCGCTCATGAAGCCTGCGATCGAGGGTGTCGAAATAAACCGACCGCAATTGATGCGAGGCAGGATCGCCAATCGCGAGCTGCATGAGGACCGGATGCGCTTGCAGACGGTCCATCTCTGGGCCGGTCAGCGCGACCTTGAGTTCGAGTTCTCTGGCTGGTGTCATGGATTTGTACGCGACCTACCCTAGGGCGGGGTTCAAGAACAACATTGGGAGTGTGATAGCTGGTTCCAGCGCCCGGGCCCGGGATTGGCTTTTGAACAAGCTCATACGCGCGAACGGCCCTTCTTCGCCCCGTGTCACAAATTCACGAAACTGTCATTTACGGCGAAATCTAAAGGTTCATCAATCCCCAATTTGGGGGAGACCGCATTAGCGACGCCAGGACCTC
This sequence comes from uncultured Alphaproteobacteria bacterium, assembly GCA_963740475.1. Lineage (GTDB taxonomy): Bacteria > Pseudomonadota > Alphaproteobacteria > Rhizobiales > Hyphomicrobiaceae > Hyphomicrobium_C. Next base: position 47,133 of record CAVUEM010000021.1, read on the forward strand.
AGGCTTTTGCAGATTGGGTTCTTTATGTGCTCTGTGTGCTCGCAATGATTTATCTTCGTAAGACGAATCAGTCTAAGCCCTAAAGCAGGGAATTGGGGGCAAAGCCATGCTAAGGGCATCCATCAGCTCACAGGTTCGTTTGTCAGTGCTCGCCATGGCAGCATTGGCGGTGGGTGGCCTTATGCCCGCCCACGCCGCGGACCTCGGAGGCAACTGCTGCGCCGATCTCGAGGAACGCATTGCCGAGCTCGAGGCGACGACCGCACGCAAGGGCAACCGCAAGGTCAGCCTCACCATCGCCGGCTGGGTCAACGAGGCCGTGTTCTGGTGGGACGACGGGCAGGAGAGCAATACCTACGTCGGAACCAACTCCCTCGAGCAGGATCGCTTCTCATTCACCGGCGAAGCCAAGATCGATGGCGACTGGTCGGCGGGCTACAGGCTCGAGATCGGTATCAACGGCGCGGCTTCGAACCAGTTTTCCCAGGACACGCCGGACGGGGTAACTCCCAATACACTCACCACCCGCCACGCTCATTGGTTCCTCAAGAGCAAGACCTACGGCAAGTTCGCGGTCGGCCTGAACGGCACCGCAACCTATCACTTGCTCGACGATGCCGACGGCGCCAATACGCGAAACTACGATGATGCTGAGGCCGCGCCCGTGGCCTTGGGGCAGTTCAAGATCAGGGTCGGTGGACAGTTCGTCAACAATCTGCAGTGGCGCGACATTCTGCAGGGCGTGAACAACGACACGCCAGGCCAAAACGGGCGCCGCAATATCGTTCGCTACGACTCGCCGGATTTCCACGGCTTCGTCCTCACCGCGTCGTGGGGCGAGGACGACATGGCGGGTGTTGCCCTCACGTACAAAGGCGAAATTCACGATTTCAAGGTCGTCGGCAAGGTCGGCTACGAGGAGAACTCGGATTCGACAATCTCTGCCTGCAACACCACAGTTGATGACCTGGATTGCCAGTGGTGGGGCGTCGCGGGCACGATCATGCACATCCCAACGGGGCTTTACGTGTACAGCGGCTACGGCCAGCAAGACGACGACAGCGAGGAAGACTTCGATCCCACGGCCGACGCGACGGATACGGTCTGGTTCGTCCAGGCGGGCATTGAGCGAAAGTGGTGCCCGCTCGGCAAGACGACGGTGTACGGCATGTACCGCCACGACGACCCGGGCTCCAACCTCGGCAAGAACACCGGCGGGACGAGCGCCACCTACATTCAGGACAGCGACTTCGACTTCTTGTCCGGCGGCGTCGTGCAAAATATCGAAAACGCGGCCATGGACCTCTACGTAATCTACCGCCACTCTGAAGGCGACTTCACGAACCACGCCGGAGCCACATTCGACCTCGACGACTTCGACATGGTCATCTCCGGCGCACGCATCCAATTCTGAGGGGTGCGGCAAGCCCGCCCAAGAAGCTTCGAACGCCCATTGGCCCGACCTCGCGCGATGCGTGAGGGCGAGCTAAGGGATTTCTACAAAAGTGAACTCGGCTTCGATCACGAGGAGTGTTCCATCCTTGTGCACGAAGGCGCTTGCAAATCTCGCTGGCAGATCTGGAAGCTGCGACCAAGTATGATTTCGGCGCCCTGAAAAAAGCCGATCCCTTGGCGAGGACAGAGGAAGGCCGCGAAGCCGCGGCTGCCAATATACCGGTGGTCGTCCCTCTCGGGACCCTCGCAATTGTGGTGCTCTGGCACCCCGTCGCGCTTGGCGTCGGAGGCCCCCCTCGCTCGGCGTTGGGTCGCTCTTTCCAAGCGAGCGCGTGTCTGCCGCCAACCTCGCTTGCCCCTTCGCGATATGGACCTGGATCGAAGCGGGGCTAAGCCCCTAGGCCAGCAGCCTTCGGTCGTCGGATCGCAGCCCGCAGCCTGCGGCCGGCGCCAGCAAGGGGTCGGGCCAAACTTCCCATTTCCATACGGTATGTTATAGCATTTTACAAGAACGGTTGGCGAGGTCGCTGTGACGCTGAGATCGTCACTCATCATCTTCATCACCGGCGTCATGGTGCTGACGCTGCTGGCCGGCAGCGTGCTCACCTATTTGAGCGCGCGCTCGAAGGTTGAGACCGAGATGCAGGCCGCGATCGCCGTCGGCGGGCGCGTGGCGCTCAACGCCGTCGACGACGTTGAGGAGGCGGCGAACGCGCGCCGCCGCCTGTCGCTGCTCGTCGCCGATTTCGACGGCGACCGCCATCTGCGCGCACGCGTCTTTGAGGGCGACAAGGTCGTCCTCTCCTCGACGCTGGCCGAGCCATCCGATCCGGCGCCCGATTGGTTCTACCGCCTCCTCAAGGGTGAGCCACGCTCGCTCACCGTGCCCCTGCCCCCGCAGTTCGAGGGTCTGGGCCGCTTCGTGCTCGAGACGGATTCGAGGAACGAGGTCGGCGAGGTCTGGGGCGAGGTCACCAACACACTCACTATCTTGGCGCTCTTCTGCTCGCTCATCCTCGTCCTCGTCTATGCGACGCTTGGCCGGGCGCTGCGCCCGCTCGAGGATCTCTCTCGCGCCTTCGCGGAGATCGGCACGTCCGGCCTTCTGCCCCACGTCAGCGAGCGCGGCCCGGTCGAGCTCGCCCGCGTCTATCAGGGCTTCAACCGGATGGTCGAGCGCCTGGCCATTACGGAAGAGCAGAACCGCCAGCTGCAGGAGCAACTCGCGACCGTGCAGGAGGAGGAGCGCAGCGAGATCGCGCGCGACCTCCACGACGAGATCGGCCCGTTCCTCTTTGCCGTCGACGTCGATGCGGCGACCGTGCAGCAACTCATCGACGCTGGCCGGAGCGACGAGGTTCGCCTGCGCGTCAAGGAGATCCGCGACTTGGTCGGCCACATGCAGAAGCACGTGAAGGACATCCTGGCGCGCGTGCGTCCGGCGGCGCTCACCGATCTCGGCCTCTCCCATGCCGTCAACAGTCTCGTTGCGTTCTGGCTCGGGCGCCATCCCGACATCCGCTTCGAGGTCGAGGTGCCGGCCGAGAGCTTCGGCGAGCCGCACGACGGCACGATCTACCGGGTCATTCAGGAGAGCCTCAGCAACGCGGTGCGGCACGGCCGGCCGAAGACGGTAGCGATCCGCGTCGCCGAGGAGCAAGGCGGGCGCATTGCCATCAGCGTTCGCGACGACGGCAGCGGGCTCGCGCGCAACGGGACAAGAAGCGGATTTGGCATCCGGGGCATGCGCGAGCGCGTGGCGCTTCTCGGGGGAGAGCTCGAGGTGAGGGAAGCCGGCGGCGGGGGTGTGCTCGTGGCGGCGTGGCTGCCGGCTCCGTCGCGGTCACCGGCGGCGCCGATCGGCGAAAAGCACGAAGGGGCGGCCAGCGCATGAAAACGCAGAAGATACTGCTCGTCGATGATCATTCCGTCGTCCGCGAGGGTGTGCGCCGCCTGCTCTCCGGCGTCGAGGGCGCGATCCTCTTTGAGGCCGCGACTGGGCAAGAGGCGCTCGCTCTCTACCGAAAGGAGCATCCCGACCAGGTCCTGCTCGACCTCAATCTCGAGGGCATCGGCGGGCTCGAGCTCCTGCGGCGCATGCTGCTCGAGGATTCGAAAGCGCGCGTGATCGTCTTCAGCATGCACGCGGAGCCGATCTACGCGGCCCGTGCGTTGAAGCTCGGCGCGCGGGGCTACGTGAGCAAGAGCGCTGGTGCCGACGAGCTCGTCGCCGCCGTCAAGCGCGTCGCGGAAGGGGGCTACTACATCGAGCGCGAGCTCGCCGCACAGGTCGCTACCGGCCTCTTCGCCGGCGACGATCCGCTCCAGCTGTTGACGACGCGCGAGATCGAGATCCTGCGGCTGCTCGGCGAGGGCAAGAGCCTCGCCGGCATCGCCGAGGCCTTGGGCGTCGCCTACAAGACGGTCGCGAACTCGTGCACGCGGCTCAAGGAGAAGCTCGGCCTCGAGCGGACGGCCGACCTCATCCGCTTTTCGATCGAGAACCGGCAGCGCTAGATCGCGATCGTTCTTGATGGAGATGCTTCGCGTCCATCGAGAACGTGAATCGCTATCTAACTTCAAAGTGCAAAGCACGATTCACGCCGGACGTGGATCGCAGTAGCGATTCCATGCCCGGCGATCGTGCTTTGGCTCGCCGTTCGCAGCCGTTGAGCGTGGCCCCTCGGGGGCGTGGCCGTCAATAGCCGAACAGGCCGGCGCTTCTGCAACAAGAAAGGCGCGCCGGACCTTCTCGGTGCGGCGCGCGTTCGATGCTCAGGCGTCGCTAGGCGGCGCGGATCGTCGAGACGAAGCCCTCGGCAACGCGGCGCAACTCGTCGGCCTGTCCGCCGAGGCTCTTCGCCGACGACATGACCTGGTTGGCCGCCGATCCCGTCGAGGAGGCCGCCTGGCTGAGGCCGGCCGTGTTGGAGGAGACTTCCGACGTGCCTTGCGCCGCCTCCTGGACATTGCGGGCGATCTCGAGGGTCGCCGCGCCCTGCTCCTCGACGGCAGCGGCAATCGTCGTCGCGATCTGGTTGATCGACGAGATGACCTCGCTGATCGTACCGATCGAGGTGACGGCGTCCGCGGTCGAATTCTGGATGTCGCTGATCTGCGCTCCGATCTCGGCGGTCGCCTTTGCCGTCTGCTGGGCCAGCGACTTCACTTCCTGAGCGACGACCGCAAAGCCCTTACCGGCCTCGCCGGCGCGGGCGGCCTCGATCGTCGCATTGAGCGCAAGCAGGTTCGTTTGCCGTGCGATGTTGCTGATCAGCTCGACCACGTCGCCGATCTTCTCGGAAGCGCGCGTGAGCTGTCGCACCTTCTCCGAGGTCTGGTCCGCGGTCCTGACCGCCTTGCCGGCGATATCCGTCGAGGTCGACACCTGCCGGCCGATCTCCTTCACGGAGGCGGACAGCTCGTCGGCCGCCGAGGCGACCGTGCGCACGTTGGCAGAGGCCTCCTCGGCCGCGGCCGCGACAGCCGTTGACTGGTCGGAGGTCCTCTTGGCGGCGTTCGTCATGGCCTCGGCCGCGGCCTGCAGCTCCTTGGCAGTCGTGCCGACCGAATTGACGACACCGCTTATCGCTCTGTCGAATTCGCTTGCGAGGCGGTCGAGCGTCGCGCGCCGCTCGCGCCGGCCGGCCTCGAGATAGACGGCGATCGCAAGGTCCATGTCGAGAAGCGCGGCCTTGACGATCGCGCCCTGCAGCGCCGTCTTGCGATCCACTCCGCGCTCTTTCGTCATTCTGTCGATGAGCGGGTTTGCGGAGCGGCTCGACGGCAACTTCTTGGCGATAGCCTCGACCATGCCGTTGATCAGGGCATTGTAGCCGCCGATGTACCAGCGCGGATCGAGACCGATCCTGTTGTGGGTCTCGCCGATCCTGTTGATCGAAGTCTCGTAGTTCTCGTCGAACCGTCCCTCGACGATGGTCGCCCAGTGCCGGAGCTGGGCCTGCTTGGCGCCCGCCATGTGATCGCGGCTCTTGAAGAAGGCGGCCGTCTCCTGGAACCGGCTCACGTGATCATAGAAATGATCGAGGACGCCCGGAAGCTCGGCCATGATGAAGTCTTTGTACTCGCGCAGTATCGCGCATGTCGCCTCATCGATTTCGTTATAGGCGAGACGTGCCCGGATCGTGCTGTTGCCGCTCATAAGTCATGGTCCCCCGGAGTTTGAATGGCTGGCAGCCTCTGGTTCCGGCGAGCAAAGGCCACGCGTCCAGAAGGCACCGCGTCATTTGGCGAAGTGACTACGCAGAGGTGCTTGCAAACTCTATTGCTGGCTCTGATAAAATGATTCGGCGCGGGAATAGTCGAGCGGGGAACTCGGAGTAGAGCGCGAAACGTATCGAAGGTGGGATTTACGCGGCAACCGATGTGGCGAGCGCCAGATCGATCTTCTCCTTGAGAATCTTCTCGTTGAAGGGCTTGATGATATAGCCGCTGACGCCGGCGTTCTTCGCCGCGTTGATGTTGTCCTGCTTGGACTCGGCGGTCACGAGAATGAAGGGCGTCTTGGCCATGTTCGGATCGGAGCGCACGTTCTTCAGGAGCTCGTAGCCGGTCATCGGCTCCATGTTCCAGTCGGAGATGATGAGGCCATACTGCTTCGTCTTGATCTTCGCCAGCGCTGCCTCGCCGCTCGCCGCATCGTCCACGTTCTCGTAGCCGATCTGCTTCAAGAGCTTACGAATTATCCGAACCATGGTGCTGTAATCGTCGACGACGAGGACAGGCATGTTGTTCGCGCCCATAACTCTTAATCCCTTTGCCCCAAGTGTGCCGTCTCCACCCGTCGCAGTCGCGGGGGCGCGGGCACGTTCAAGCTCCGCCGATAGGGGCGAGTATGCGTCGAGATGCTTGCCACATTGTTAAAATCGCGTGCGGGAGGTCAATGCTGGCGGCAATCCATTCGAATTAAGTCACGTGCGTTGACCGGCGCTTGATCCTTGCTCTGACGAGGTCGAAGAGCGCAGCACCATGAGAAAGCGCGGCGTAACGGATTTGAAAGTGTTGGGATGTTAACTTGGCAATAATGATCGAAGGCGCCACCGTCTTGAAAGGCCACTATGGCGACGCAGACTAACGCCCCCGGCGGGCTCGCCGCTCAGACGGCACCGGCGGGCACGACCAATCCGATCCGGGTGCTGGTGGTCGACAATTCTGCCGTCATGCGCGGCGTGCTGACGCGCAAGATCGAATCCAATTCCCGGTTCAAAGTCATTGACACGGCCTCGAATGGTCGCGACGCGGTGGCCAAGACGTTGGCCCTCAAGCCCGACGTCGTCACGCTAGACGTCGACATGCCGATTATGAACGGCATCGATGCGCTCAAGGCTATCATGTGCGACAGCTCCTCCCAGGTCATCATGGTGAGCGCGCAGACGGAGGCCGGAGCCGCGACGACGATCCAGGCGCTCGAGCTGGGTGCCGTCGACTTTATCCCGAAGTCTCGCGGCATGGAGCTCATCCACGAGAAGCTCTACGCGGCGGCGCTGGCCAGACCGGAGCGCAAGGCCGTCAGGAAGCCGCGACCGGCTCTGGTCAATCCGCAGGCCCCGACGCGGCCGACACCGGGCGCGCGCGTCAACGCGCGCATCGTCGTTGTCGGCAGCAGCACGGGCGGTCCGCAGGCGCTTCAGGCCGTCATCGGACAATTGCCTGCCAATCTTCCGGTTCCCGTCGTCGTCGCCCAGCATATGCCTCAGCACTTCACAAAGGCCTTGGCGCAGCGTCTCAGCGAGACCTGCCCGCCCGAGGTCGTGGAGGCGAAGGATGGCGATCCGCTGGTGAGGGGTAAAATCTATATTGCTCCCGGCGGCATGCAGATGCGGGTGACAGCGAACGAGATCAAGATCTCGCCGGATCAGGGCGAAAGCCTCTACAAGCCGTCTGTCGATATCCTGGCGGAAAGCGCTCGGGCCGCCTTCGGCAGGCACGTCCTCGGCGTCATGCTGACGGGCATGGGCGGCGACGGCGCCTTGGAATTCACGAAGCTCAGGAAGGCGGGCGCCTACAACATATCGCAGGACCAGTCGTCATGCGTGGTGTACGGGATGCCCCGCACCTTGGTCGAGCACGGGGGGGCCGACGAGGTCCTGCCCCTCGAAAGCATCGGCGGGCGGATTCGGTCCGCGCTCGGCTCCTAACCTCGTCTCGGCGAGCGAGCGATAACTCTCGGCCCTGAGCGATCATGGGATCGTTTGGCCTCGGGGACAAAGTGCCCGAGAGACGACGACGCTCCCCTCCTCGGGAGCGGACAGTTTTCTCGAGCCAATGAAACGCTCGGATCAGAACGAAGACCCGTTCCTGAGCTTCGAGATCAGCGCCTTCGACGCCTCGATGAGCTTCTCGACGGCCCCATCGGCCTGCATGTAGGCCTGTGTCCCCGCTCCGTAGTCGTGGCGTCCCACATCCTCGAGCATTTTGCGGATGCCGGCATGCGCCGTCTCATCGGCGCTTTTCAGAGTTTCGAAGGTCGGATCGCGCACGATGTCGATGTTTGTGACGACTGCGGCCCAAGCCGAAAGCTGTCGTCCCGCGCACGCCGCATTGCTGCTGGAAGGCGCCTCGAGGCCGACGAGGGTCGCTGCAGCCCGCCGACGCCACGCGGCGGCCTCGCCGGCGACGCAGATGAGCTCCGCCGCAGGATGCCCCGACCGCCGGATCGCCTGCAGGGATCCGATGGCCGCTTCCTCGGCTTTGACGAGCCGCGACAAGGACGAGACTACCTCCTGGCGAAGCTTCTTCGCTTTCTCGCTGATGGTGCCGACGCTCTTCGAAATCTCGCCGCTCGCCAGCTCCTGGCGCATGATGTGGTCCGCGAGCTGATGCATTCGGTCGGCAATCGACACGACATCGTCGCCGAGGCCGCAGGTCTTCTCCTCGACCCGCCTTGCCTTCTCTTCGCCCTCGGCCACGGCGGAGACGGACTCCGCGGTCACTTTTCGGATCGACTCCATGCCGGCGGAGAGCATCGTGAGGCGATTGCGAATTTCCTCGGTCGCCTTGGCGGTGTCGCCGGAAAGCTTCTTGACCTCGTCGGCGACGACGGCAAAGCCCCGCCCCGCCTGGCCGGCACGGGCGGCCTCGATCGTGGCGTTGAGCGCCAGCAGGTTGGTCTGGCGCGAAATGGTCTCGATGGTGCCGGCCATCTCGGAGATCTGGCGTACTGCGCGGTCGAGCTCGCCGCAGCGCTGGGCGATGGAGCTAACCTGAGACGCGATCAAGCGCATGGCTTCGCCGGTCTGGCGAATGTCGGCGATGCTCTCTTGGACGCCGTCGCGGACTCGCGACGCGTCGGCAGCGCTCGACTGGCTCGTTTGCGCGATCTGTCCGATGGACTCGGCGAGCTCCGTCACGGCGCTATTGATAGCGGTCGAATTGTCGGAGACTTGCTGAACGTCATAGGTGATCCAGCCGATGTTGGTGCCGGTTGCCGACACATCGGCCGAGAATTGCGATAGCTCTGCGGCGGCGCCCGACGCCTGCTCCGCGTGCAACGCTTTGAGCTTGAGGATCGCGCGGCGCGTCTCGGGGCCGAGGCAATCGGCGCCAACGGTTGAGCCAGCGATCAGCGCCTCGATCGCCGCCGCTACGTCGCGGTCGGAGGGCGCGCTCTGCTCGGCCGGGATGGAATTGCGAGGCTGTGCTGCATAGTTCGATGGGCGACTGCGGGAGAAGGAGAGCATTTCACGGCCCTACGAGCGAAGTGTACCGACGCGAATTGCCGGCCATGTTGTTGTTAAGTATCGCTTTAACTGGATCAGGAAGTTCGCCGGAGGGGAGAAAGGATGGGTTTTTCCCAGGACTCCAGGGATAGGCGGATTTGGTTAATGTACTGATAATCCACCTGCGCAAGCTCGGCGCGAGCGACACGCGCCATTCTTTGACTCCCAAACCCAACGGAATGCTTCCAAGCGCAACGGATTGCAGAGCGCGCTGTGTCGGAAAAATCCACCTCGCAACCGTTGTTCGTGACGCGACTCCGCCGTGCGCGCCTCCCGCACGCGTTCGAGCGCGAGCTCGCGGCTCTCGACGCCGGCCACGCCGACGTCGAGCCGGGCCAGCCCGACGTTTCCGTGAGCCGCCTGTTCAGCGCTCTCGAATCCTTGTCGGAGGCCGTGGAGGGGCCCGCCCGCGAGCCGGCCGCCTCACTGTCGAGCCGCTACGAGGCGCCGCCGCCCGAAGGGCCGGCGCGTTCTGAGTCCGCGAGTGAGGCGGCTGCGACGCTGGCCGCGAAGAAGCGGCAGACAGGTCCACCGGTCACGCTTGCACCCGGTCTCGAGGTCGAGGAGATCAGGCGGCAGCGGCGGCAATACGCTCTCGACCACCATCCCGATCGCGTGCCGGCCGACCAGCGCGAGGAGGCTTCGCGGGCCATGGCGCAAGCAAACGCCGAATTCGACCGGGCGCTGGAGCGGGCTCGCGAACGCTAGATCGCGATCGTTCTTGATGGAGACGCTTTGCGTCCATCAAGAACGTAAATCGCTGTCTAAATTCAAAGTGTAGCGTACGGTTCACGCCTGACATAGGTTCGCGGAAGCAACTCCATGTCAGACGATCGCGCTCTGGAGGCGCGGGTCGGCTATTTGTCGAAGGCGGACTGCCCGTCGATCAGAATATCTTCCCATCGGAACGCGGCGAGAAAATCCTCGCAGGTTCCCATCACGCCATAGGGATAGGCGCGCAGGTGGTCGACCTGTCCGTTATTGAACCACACCGTCACGTAGAAGAGGTCGCCGCGGGTGAAAAAGCGGTCGAAAAAGTGAGGGCAATACTGCCAGGCCTGCCGCAACCGCTTGACCTGGATGTAGTCCGGCGGACCCATCACCGATTGGAGCTCGGTCTGGGTCATGCCGGGAACGACAAGGGGAAAGCCGCCTTGAGCGTAGGCGCAATTCGCGAGTGCGAGCCCGGACGCTCCGCCGAGGATCCTCGCCAGGATCCTCGCCGCCAGGTGACGCCGCGCGAGCCGTCCACGTCGCATGTCCACCCCCCGAGGCCGACGCGCATAGTTCGGCGATGGTGCGCGGATTAGAGCGCCGGCGACTTGTGCCAGGCTTGCCCCTGGAGCTCAGAGTCGCATCGGCAAGATGGAATCGAAATCGGTGATCATTTTTCGCCACACCGCGAGCGAGATCAGCGCAAGTAGCGAAAAAAGTAGTGAAAAACCATTGCATGGCGGGGCCGGCTCACTGCATCCAATTAAACGATGTTGCGTCGTGATTCGGGGGTGACGGATGGGCGGGGGACTAATCAATGATCGTCGTCGTCGACGAGCGTGCGACTGTCACGCAAGGCTATACGGCGTGGTTTAGTCGGGAGGGAATCTCGGCCTGCGGTTTGTGTCCGTCGGAATTTGACAGCTGGGTGAGGACGGTTTCCGACCCTGACATCCGCGCCATCGAAGCCGTGCTCCTAGGCGATTGCAGCGACCGCGCCCAGCTCTCGCGTTTGATCAAGAAACGATCGACGGCCGCGGTCATCGCGGTCAACGAGAACAGGTCTCTCGAGGAGACCCTCGATCTCTTTGCGGCCGGAGTCGACGACGTTGTTCGCAAGCCCATTCATGTTCGTGAAATCATAGCCCGGATCAAGGCGATACGCCGCCGGGCTAAGGGAGCTCCCGACTACACCGACGTGGGCGAGATGCGCGTCTTCTTCGACGGACGCGACCCCGAGATCAAAGGCGAGGTTCTGCAGCTCCCGCGCCGCGAGCGGCGCATCCTCGAGTATCTCGTCAACAACCGCGGCTGCCGGGTCAACAAGGCGCAGATTTTCAACTCCGTCTATGGCCTCTTCAGCGAGGACATCGACGAGAACGTGGTCGAGAGCCACATCAGCAAGCTGAGGAAGCGGTTGCGCCATCGTCTCGGCTACGATCCGATCGATTCAAAGCGCTATCTCGGCTACCGGCTGGTGGTCGGGGCATCGCCCGAAAGGCCCGCTCCCTACGAGGCGCGATCCAGCTTCACGCAAGATGCCGATGCTCTACTCGCGAGAGCTGAGCTTCTTGCGAGGGAACCTGTCGGATGAGCATTTTCGGCATGATGCGGACTGCGACGTCCGGCATGGGCGCGCAGTCCAATAGGCTTGGGACCGTCGCCGACAACATCGCCAACTCCTCGACCGCCGGCTACAAGCGGGCCTCGACGGAGTTTTCCTCGCTCATCCTCGAGTCGGGCAACGGCGAGTACAATTCGGGCAGCGTCAATACCGACATCCGCTACGGCATCAGCCAGCAGGGTGGAATTCGACTTCACCACCTCGGCCACCGATCTCGCCGTGAGTGGCAACGGATTCCTGGTGGTCGCTGACGGGCCGCTGGCCAGCGACGCCGCCCACCTCACGCGCGCCGGCGCCTTCGTTCAGGATGGCGAGGGCTATCTGGTCAATTCGGCCGGAAAGTACCTAATGGGAGTCCCGTGGACGATCCAATCGCAGACGCCGGCCTTGCCGGCGAACGGAACCTCGGGTCTCTCGGCCATTCAAATTCAAACGCTTGCACTGCAAGCGGAGCCCTCGGCGCTCGGCGCCTTCAATGTCAACCTGCCGTCGAATGCGACGGTGGAAGCAAATCTGCCCTCCGCCAATACCGCCGCGCCGCTCACGTCCTATAAGAGCTCTCTCGTTGCCATCGATAATCTCGGCGGCAGAGTGACGCTCGATGTCTATGCCTCTCTCACGGCGACGCCGAACACCTGGGAGATCTCCGTCTTCGATCAGTCGCTGGCCGACCCGGCGACGACGTTTCCTTATGTCTCGGGTCCGCTGGTGACCCAGACGCTGACGTTCGATCCGACGACCGGCGGCTTCGATTTGGGCCTGCCGAGCCCGACGTCGATGACGATTCCCGTCCCGAACGGCGCTTCGCTCGTGATCGACATGGCCCAGTCGACACAGCTCACTGGCGCCTACACTGTCATCGAGGCGACTGTTGACGGCACCGAGCCGAGCGCGGTCGATCGCATCGAGATCGACGACGGCGGTACGCTCTACGCCATCTACGCCAACGGCGATCGCGAGAAGAAATTCCTCGTCCCGCTCGCCAACGTGCCAAGCCCGGACAACCTGATCCCGCGCGCAGGGAACGTGTTCGACCTCAGCGCCGATTCCGGCCAGCTCCTGGTCGGACAGGCGGGTGCCGGCGGATTTGGAAGCATCGTTCCCAAGGCCCTCGAGAAGTCGACCGTGGATATCGCCTCCGAGCTCACGAGCATGATCGAGGCGCAGAGCAGCTTCACGGCCAATTCGAAAGTGTTTCAGACCGCCGCGGATTTGGCGGAGGTTCTCGTCAATCTAAAGCGGTAGTAGCGGACGTTGAGCGGGCCTGAACTCAAGACGGAAATGCCGTACTCATGGGCCTCACGACAAGCCTCGGCATCGGCCGCTCGTCGCTGTTCGTAGCGGCTGAGCAGACGTCCGTCATTTCACGCAACATCGCCAACGCCGACACTGCGCTCTATTCCCGCAAGACCGCCAACACCGTCACGATCCCCGGCTCCGGCGTGCGGGTCGTCTCTATCAGCCGTGCCAGCGAACCGGCCCTCCTGCGCAACATGTTGCGCGCCAATTCCAATTCGGCCGCCCAGAAGGTCATTGCGGACGCACTGAACCAGCTCGATCAGACCGTCAACGATCCGGAGCTCGATACCTCTCCCGCGGCCCTTATCGGCAAGCTGTCGGACGCGCTCCAGCAGTATCAGGTGCAGCCCCAGAGTGAGCTCGCCGGCCGCGCCGCTATCACGGCCGCCAGGAACCTGGCATTCGCGCTGAACACCGCGACGCAGGTGGTCAATGAGGTTCGCCGCGAGGCCGACGCCGGCATCGCGTCGGGCGTCGATCGGGTGAACTCGCTGCTCGACCGGTTCAAGACCGTCAACGAGCAGGTGATCAAGGGGGAGCTGACGGGCGCCGACGTCACCGATTACCTCGATACGCGCGACCAGATCGTGAACGAGATCTCCGTGGAGATCGGCGTGCGCACCCTGATCCGCCCCGGCAACGATATGGCGATCTACACGGACAGCGGCGTGCCGCTGTTCGACAGGGGCCCTCGCCCGATCTCCTTCGATAGGACGCTCAATCTCGCGCCGGGGGTGTCCGGAGACCCGGTCGTCATCGACGGCGTTCAGGTGACCGGCAGCGGGGCGACGATGGCGATCCTGTCGGGTCGGATCGCCGGCTTCGCTGAAGTGCGCGATGGCGCAACCGTCGTCTATCAGCGCCAGCTCGACGAGATCGCCCGCGGCCTGATCGAGATTTTCGCCGAGAGCGATCAAAGCGCGTCGCCGTCGCTCCCCGACGCTCCGGGCCTTTTCACCTATCCCGGCGCACCCACCATGCCGACCTCCGGCACCGTCCTCGACGGGCTCGCCGGCGTAATCGAGATCAATGGCAACGTGGATCCGGACCAGGGCGGGGTCTTGACCCGGCTGAGGGACGGCGGCATCGCCGACCCGCTCATCTCGAACTACATTTACAATTCCACCGGCGCGGCCGGATTCTCCGACCGTCTGGTCGAGCTGCAGAACAATCTGACCCAGCAGATTCCCTTCGACGGAGCCGCCCAGCTCAGTACCAGCACGACAATCTTCGATTTCTCCTCTTCGTCTGTCGCGTGGCTGGAGGAGGCCCGGAAGACGGCGTCCAACGAGCACGAGTATCGGGAGACGCTTTATCAGCGCTCGTCCGAGGCTTTGTCCAAGGCGACAGGGGTCAATCTCGACGAGGAGATGACGCTTCTGCTCGAGATCGAGCGCTCCTATCAGACGTCGTCCAAGCTCATCAGCGTCCTCGACAGCATGTTCTCGGCTCTCGTGGGAGCTATCAGATAACCCATGAAGACCTCGCTCATCTCGACGCAGGCAATCTCCGAGGCAACCCGTCTTTCGCGGGCGAAGCTTCAGGAGAGGCTCGCGGAAGCTCAGAAGGAAGTGACGACGGGGCGTTTTGCGGATGTCGGCAAGAGCCTGGGCTACATGGCGGGCCGCACCGTATCCCTGCGCCAGGAGCTCGATCGTCTGAAGACGCTGCAAGAGAGCAACGGGGTGGCGACCACGCGGCTCCAGACGTCGCAGACGGTTCTCGAGAATGTCGCAAGCAACGCCCAGAGCTTCATCAATGCCTTGATCGTGGCGCGATCCGCTCCGGATGGTGCCGCTTCATCGGCGCTCGACGCTCGAGCCAAGCTCGTGTCCCTCATCGATCAGATGAACACGTCGGCCGGGGGAACCTTCATTTTCGCCGGCATCAATACCGACGTTAAGCCGCTCGAGGACTACTTCGACACTCCGGCGCCGGCGAGCAAGCTCGCGGTCGACAGCGTGTTCCTTACCGAATTCGGGGTCGCACAATCGGCACCGGGGGCGGAGTTGATCACAGCCGGAGCGATGAACGCCTTCCTCGACACGACGTTCGCCAATCTCTTCACGCAGGCCAATTGGGAGACGACCTGGTCAGCGGCGTCCGACCAGAACATCTCGAGCCGGATTTCGACGAACGAGCTGATCGAGACCTCGACCAACGCCAATGTCGATCCGATCCGCGCCCTTGCGAGCGCCTACACGATGATCGCCGATCTCGGCGTGGCCGACCTCAACGACGAGGCCTATCAGGCGGTGGTCGATAAGGCCATCGGCATCGCCGGTCAGGCCGTCGGCGACCTGACGCAGGTCAGAGCCGCCCTCGGCTCGTCGGAGGAGCGCATCACGACCGCCAACGACCGCATGTCGCTCCAGGTCGACATTATCACCAACCACATCAATCTCCTCGAGGGCGTCGATCCCTACGAGGCCTCGACCCAGGTCAATTCGTTGCTCACCCAGATTGAAACCGCCTACGCGCTCACCGCGCGCATCCAGCGGTTGAGCTTGATCGACTACCTCTAAGGAGCGAGCCATGAGAGACGGCAATGTATAAGTTCTACTATGGCGAGGTACTCGACGAATCGCCGAAGGAAGCGAGGGAGCACGAGCGCAGCGCGCTCGAGCGCTCGATCGAGCTGCTCCAGATTGCCGAAAAGAAGGGCGCAACGTCGCCCGAAGCAATCGAGGCCCTGCATTTCGTGCGACGCCTATGGGGGATATTCCTCGAGGACCTGGCCAAGCCGGAGAACGGCCTTCCTCAGAAGTTGAGGGCCGACCTGGTTTCGATCGGTCTTTGGGTGATGCGCGAGGCCGAGGACGTGAGACAGGGCCGAGCGAAGGATTTCAAGGGGCTCGTCGAGATCTCGAGGACGATCGCCGAAGGCCTGAGGTGAGACGGGGCTTGCCTATCGGCGGTCCCGGAAGGCGAGAATGAACGGTGCCGGGGCAGCCCGGCCGACAGGGAGACGGTCTGATGCAAGTCGAATCGGCAACGCAGGCGGCGGCGAATGCCGCGCAATCGAACACGACGTCGAACTCGGCGTCGACGCTCGACTACAACGCGTTTCTGAAGCTCCTGATCGCGCAGATGAAGAACCAGGATCCGACCAAGCCCATCGACTCGACGGAGTTCGTGGCGCAACTCGCGGCGTTCTCGAATGTCGAGCAGGGGATCAAGACCAACTCCAAGCTCGACAGTCTCATGACCTCGCTGGCACTGACGCAGGCCGACGGACTGATCGGGCACACCATCACCTCGGCCGACGGCAAGACATCGGGCGAGGTGGAATCGGTCCGCATCACTACGGGCGGCGCCGTCGCGACGTTGACGGACGGCAAGGAGATCACGCTCGAAGCCGGCATCACGGTGTCAGGCACATGAACCCAGGCGACGCCCTCGACATAGCTCAATCCGCGATCTGGACCGTCGTCGTGGCCTCGAGCCCGCCCGTCATCGGGGCGATGGTCGTCGGCATCGCGATCGCGCTGCTCCAGGCGCTGACGCAGGTGCAGGAGATCACGCTGACGTTCGTGCCGAAGATCATTGCCATTCTGCTCATAACCTCATTTACGGCGCCGTTCGTAGGCGCCGTCATTTTTGCGTTCGCCGAGCAGACCTACGCGCGCATCCCGAACGGCTTCTAGAGTTCGAGACTTCTGAGTCACGTCCTCGACGCTTGCGAGCCCGCTCGCATTCTCGATGGATCAGGCTCTGACCGCCACCCTCGCGCAAGCTTACCCCGCCACTGTTAGCCTCCTAGCGCACGATCGTCTGACATGGAATCGCCTCCGCGATCCATGTCAGACGTGAATCGTACGCTACACTTTGTATTTAGATAGCGATTCACGTTCTTGATGGACGCGAAGCGTCTCCATCAAGAACGATCGCGATCTAGGACCTGTCCGGAGGTTGGATGGCCGCGATTGTCGCCGTGCAGTCGAAGCAGACGGAGCGCGATGGCGCGCGCGATGTCGGCTTCGCCATTGGCATCGTCTTCATCCTCACGGTTCTGTTCCTGCCGCTGCCGGCCGTGATGATCGACATCGGTCTCGCGTTCTCGATCGCGTTTGCCGTGTTGATCCTCATGGTCGCGCTGTGGATACACAGACCGCTCGAGTTCTCGGCGTTTCCGACCGTTCTCCTCATCGCGACGCTGCTCAGGCTCTCGCTCAACATCGCCACCACGCGCCTCATCCTGTCCAACGGCGCTCAGGGTCCCGATGCAGCCGGCCACGTGATTGCCGGCTTCGCCAACTTCGTGATGAGCGGCGACTTCGTGATCGGCACCGTCGTGTTCGTCATCCTGATCACCGTCAATTTCGTCGTCATCACGAAGGGCGCGAGCCGCATTGCAGAGGTCGGCGCCCGTTTCACCCTCGACGCCATCCCCGGCAAGCAGATGGCCATCGACGCCGACGTGTCGGCGGGCACCATCGACGAGAAGGAGGCGATGCGGCGTCGTCGCGAGCTCGAGGAGGAGAGCTCGTTCTTCGGCTCCATGGACGGCGCGTCGAAGTTCGTCCGCGGCGACGCGATCGCCGGCCTCATCATCACGGCCGTCAACGTCTTCGGCGGCATCATCATCGGCGTGACGCGTCACGACATGACGCTCGCCACCTCAGCCGATGTGTTCGTGCGGCTCTCCGTCGGCGACGGCCTCGTCACGCAGATTCCCGCCCTCATCATCTCCCTCGCCGCGGGCCTCCTCGTCTCGAAGGGCGGCACGCGCGGCTCGGCCGAGATGGCGGTCTTCTCCCAGCTCGGCCACTACCCGCGCGCGCTCTCGGTCGCCGGTATGGTCGTGCTGGCGCTCGCTCTGGCGCCCGGCCTGCCGTTCCTGCCGTTTGCGGCGCTCGCCGGCGTCATGGTGTTCATCTCCTATGCGATCCCGCGCAGGCTTGCCGAGCAGAAGGCGGCCGAGGAAGTCAGGGCGCGCGACGCGGAAAAGAAGTCGGCCGAGGAGGCGCGCCACTCGCTGAAAGAGTCGCTCAAGATCTCGGAGATCGAGGTCGCGCTCGGCAAGCAGCTCTCGACCGCGCTATTGACCGCACAGGGCGAACTCGCTCACCGCGTGGGCCGCATGCGCCGTGCGTTCGCGAAGCAGTATGGCTTCGTCGTCCCAGACATCAAGATCAGCGACGATCTCTCGATCGCGAGCAAGACCTACCAGATCAAGATCCACGGCACGGTGGTGGCGAGCGAAGAGCTTCGCATCGGCGACGTGCTGGTGATCACGGGCGACGGCGCGCTGCCCGACGTGCCGGGCGACGAAACGCGCGAACCCGCCTTCGGCATGAAGGCGCTGTGGGTCTCGGAGACCTTCGCCAGCACAGTGAAGCGCGACGGCTTCAATCCCGTCGATTCGATGTCGGTTCTCCTGACGCACCTGCGCGAGGTCATCCGCGGCAATCTCGCTCAGCTTCTCTCCTATAAGGATATGCGCCTCTTGCTCGACCGCCTCGAGCCCGAGTACCGGCGCCTCGTCGAGGAGATCATCCCGTCGCAGATCTCCTACTCGGGGCTGCAGGCGGTGCTGAAGCTGCTGCTCGCCGAGCGCATTTCTATCCGCAACCTGAACCTGATCCTCGAATCGATAGCCGAGATCGCGCCCCACGTGCGCCGCGCCGAGCAGATCGCCGAGCACGTGCGCATGCGCATGGCGCAGCAGATCTGCGGCGACTTGTCAGAGAACGGCGTCCTCAAGGTGTTGAGGCTCGGCAACCGCTGGGATTTGGCCTATCATCAGAGCTTGAAGCGCGACGCCAAGGGCGACGTCGTCGAGTTCGACATCGATCCGCGCCTCATCGAGCAGTTCGGCGCCGAGGCCTCGAAAGTCATTCGCGGCCTCCTCGACCAGGGCAATCAGTTCGCCCTAGTCTCGGCGCCCGACGCGCGGCCCTATGTCAGGATGGTGACCGAGCGCCTGTTCCCCACGCTGCCCGTACTTTCCCATCTTGAGATCGCGCGCGGGGTGCAGATCAAGTCCTTGGGCACCATCTCGTGATCCCGATCGACGCCGGCATGGTCCTCGCCACTTTCCTGGCGTTTTGCAGGATCGGGGGCTGCCTGATGCTGATGCCGGGGTTCGCGAGCCCGCGCGTGCCGGTGCATGTGCGCCTCTTTCTCGCGGTCGCGGTGACGCTCGCGCTGGCGCCGATTCTCGTGCCCGAGCTCACCCCGGCGCTCGGGAAGCTAGAGCCCGTGCTCGTCGGACAACTCCTCGTCTCCGAGACGCTGATCGGGGCAATCATCGGTCTCATGGGGCGCATCTTCTTCCTGGCGCTGCAGTTCATGGGTGTCGCGACGGCGTCGTTCCTCGGCTTCAGCGGCATGACGGACCCACCCGTCGAGGAGGCCGAGCCCGCGCCCGCCGTCGCCACGCTCTTCACTCTGACGGCGACCGTTCTCATCTTCTCACTTGGGCTCCATCTCGAGATCCTCCGCGCACTCGTTGCCTCCTACTCCGTGCTGCGCGTGACCGACCTATTCGACGTGCGCTTCGCGCTGATCAAGCTCACAGATACCTCCTCCTCGGCGCTCTTTCTGGTGGGCCAGCTCGTCGCGCCGTTTCTCGTCTACTCCCTCATCGTCAATTTCCTGTTCGGTCTCGCCAACAAGCTCACGCCGCAGATCCCGGTCTACTTCATCTCGATGCCGTTCGTGATCGCGGGCGGCCTTCTTTTGCTCTATTTCACCTTCAGCGAAGCGCTGCGCCTGTTCTTAGGGGGCTTTCAGACGTTCCTGGCCAACGGGTGAAGCGATGAAGGACCGTGCCCGCTCGGCCCGCCGCATCCTCGAGGTGCAAAGGCAGCTCCATAGGCTCGAAGAGCTCAAATACGCGCTTGTCCAGCAGCAGCTCGCGAAAGCGGAGCAAGAGCAACTCGAGCTCACGCAGGCGCTCTCCGAGGACGGCGCACTCCATTCCTTGTTCATCGACATGTCGGCGCGCAGGCTCACGGCCTTGCGTCAGGAGGCCGGGCGACTTGCCGCCGAGCGCGAGGTGAGGGCGCGGAGCCTCCTAGCTCACGCCGGCCGGCTCAAAAATGCCGAGCGGCTCGCGGACGATCTCGAGCTCGAATTGCGCCGCGCAGGGGAGCGGGCCGAGCTCGAGGAGGTGCTGGACGTTGCCCTCGCAAGCGACGCAAGCCTCAAGCAAGACCGCTAGGGCAAATTGGCCTCTGCGCGGAGCTGCGAGGGCTTGCCATCTTGGCCGTGAACCTTTCCTTAACTCCTATTCTGCAACCGATATCTGGGGACGCGCACGGCAAGCTGCAGTCGATTCGGCGTCTCAACAAGCCCGATGCGCCCCAAGACTTCGAGGCCCTGGTGCTGCAGAGCTTCATTCAAGAGATGCTGCCCAAGAAGTCGGAGCAGGTCTTCGGCGGCGGGGTTGCCGGCGATATCTGGAGATCGATGCTCGCCGAGAAGCTCGCGGCCGAGGTCGCCGAGCGCGGCGGTATCGGCATTGCCGATATTATCCGCACCGCGCGACCGGCACCCGCCCCGGCGGCGAGCGCCGAAATCGAGACCAAAGCCGCACCGGCCACCGTCGAACGGAGTTGAGCCCGTGTTTCACCGATCCCCCGCCGCCCCCGTCCCGCGCGCGACAGCCCCAGGTCTCGCCCCGGTCGCCTTCACCGGCCCCCCGTCTGGACCCGGGATCGACAGGGGCAACAGGCAGGCCCCCGGCATCCTCGACGGCGCCCTTGCGCGCCTCGAGGAGATCGTCGATCAGGAGACGGCCGCTCTCAGAGGCTACGTCGCCATCAACCTCAAGGACTTCAACGATCGCAAGAACCACGCGCTCCTCGAGCTCACGCGCGCTCTGCGCCATCTTCCCGGCGGCAAGGAGGGAGAGGCTCTCGGCGGTCGCGTCGACCGTCTTCGCTCCAAGCTCGAGCTCAATCGCATCGTGTTGAGAATGCATCTCGAAGCGGTGCGAGAGGTCTCGACCACGATCTCGGACGCGATCCGTGATGCCGAATTGGACGGCACCTACTCGCAGGCGATCCGCACCCGGCCGCAATGATCAAGCTCCTCGGCATAGGAGTGTGGGCCTGCCTGGTGACGCTGGGGGCAAGCTACGGCGCGATCGAATGGCAGCGCTACAACACGGGCGCGCCCGAGGTCGAGGGCGAGGAGAACAAGATCGAGGAGATCCGCACCAAGGCTATCAATGTTCCCATCATCGCCGACGGAGCCGTGCAGGGGTACATTGTCGCTCAGTTCGTCTTCACGGTCGATATGAAGCACCTGACGGGAATTGCGGTCAGGCCCGACGTCTACCTCCTCGATGAGGCCTTCAAGACGATCTACGCCGGCGAGAAGGTGAATTTCCGCCAGCTGAAGAAGCAGGACCTGCCGGCGCTTGCCAAGCAGCTCGGCGAGAACGTCAACAAGCGTCTCGGGGCCCCCGTCGTGCAGGACGTGCTGATCGATCAGCTGAGCTACGTTCCCAAGAACGAGGCGCGCGGGCCGAAAAAGGGCGCGCTCTAGACGGCACTCTTCTCGATCGAGGATCTTAGGCCCTGGGGCCCGCGGGCCGGGGGTGCCCCGGCCTCGGCCTTTTGCTCGGCGAGCGCTCGCGCGATCTCCTGGAAGGCGTCCGAGCTCGCCTGGTCGTCGAGCGTCTGCTTCATGATCTCGTAGAGCTTCGGCACGACCTCGATGGCCCGGTCGAGCTCGGCGTCCGCCCCACGCTGGTAGCCGCCCATCAGCCTCAGGTCGCGGGTGTCCTCGAAATGGGCGACCATGGCCCTCAGTCTCATGACCAGCGTCCGCTGGTCGGGCGTCCACACCGAGTTGGCGAGGCGCGACACGGAGGTGAGTACGTTCACGGCGGGATAGCGGCCCTGGTCGGCAATCGTGCGATCGAGCACGATATGACCGTCGAGCGTGCCGCGGATGCTGTCGGCAATCGGGTCATTGTGATCGTCGCCGTCGACGAGGACCGAAAAGACGCCCGTGATCGAACCGGTTCCCTCCTCGCCCGGCCCGGCCCGCTCGAGGAGCTTCGGCAACTCGCTGAAGACCGAGGGCGTATAGCCCCTGGCGACGGGCGCTTCGCCGGCGGCGAGCGCCACCTCGCGCGTCGCGTGCGCGAAGCGCGTGACCGAGTTGACGATGAGGAGCACGTTGTCGCCGGCATCGCGGAAGTACTCGGCGATTGAGAGGGCCGTCTTCGGCGCCAAGCGGCGCATCATCGGGCTCTCGTCACCCGTCGACACGACGGTCACCGCGCGGCCCCGGTTCTGGAGAAGAGCGTCCTCGAGAAACTCGCGCACCTCGCGGCCGCGCTCGCCGACGAGGGCCAGAACCACCGTATCGAAGCCGCGCGAGCGGGTCAGCATGGAGAGGAGCGTCGATTTGCCGACGCCCGACCCGGCAAAGATGCCGATCCTCTGCCCGGCGCAGAGCGGCGTGAACAGGTCGATGATGCGCACGCCGGTCTTGAGCGGCGCGCGCACGCGATGGCGGCGCATGGCGGACGGGGGCTCGCGGTCGCACGAGAACGCGCGCTCTCCGTCGACGAGGGGGCCGCCGCCGTCGATCGGCGCCCCGAGGGCGTTGATCACGCGGCCCTTCCACGAGGCATGGGGCCTGAGACTCAGAAATCCGTGCCGCCAGGCGGTATCGCCGAGCCCGGTCTTGAGCGTGGCGTCGAACGGCTTGACGGTCACCCCGTTCTCGTCGATGCGCACCACCTCGGCGAGCTCGGTGCTCCGGCCCGAGGCAAAGCTCACGCATTGCCCGAGCCTCACGTATCGCGAAAGCCCCGAGACACGCACGTAGGCCGGCGCCACTTGCGTGACGACGCCGCCGATGCGCATGAGCGGCAGGCTCGCTGCCGCGCGCGTGATCGAGGTCTCGAGCGCGTCGAGCCCGGTGCCTGGCGCCGCGGTGGACGCCGCCGGGCTCTGGAAGTCGCGCATCGGGTCGAGCGGGCGGATCATGGCTCACCGGCACCGATCACAGCCAGGCCGGGCCGGAGAGGGGTCATTGGGCATGGGAAAGCGCTCAGCCCGTGTCTCCCAGCGCGCTGATGGCGTCATTGAGCGAGTTTTCCGTCTCTCGGACCGATGACGAGATGGCGTCGAATGCCCGTTGCAGTTGAATGAGCTTGGAGATTTCCATCACGGGGTTGACGTTCGCGCGCTCGATGAAGCCCTGGGTCACGCCGACCTTGGCAAAGTCGAGGGCGGGCTCCGCTGCCACGCTCGAAATGACGCCCGAGTTCTCGAACCGGGTCAGCGCCGCATCTTCCGGGATCGTGAAGAGACCGAGGGCGCCGATCTGCCGGCCGCCCTGGGTGATGGTGCCGTCGCGCGCGACCGAGAGCTCGCCTGCGTTCGGATCGAGCTGGACCGGCGCCCCCCCGACGTCGAGAACCGGATAGCCGTTGAGGGTCTGCAGCTCGCCGGTCGGCAGCATCCTCATGCGCCCGTCGCGCGTGTAGACGGTGCCGGCCGGCGCCTGGATGGCGAGCCAGCCGTCGCCCGTCACCGCGACATCGAACGGGTTGCCGGTCTTCACGATCTCGCCCGTCTGGCGCGAGAGGTAGGTGCTCCCCGGCGACACGAAGGCGGTCGTGTCGATGCCCGGCTGCGAGATGAGGGACTCGAACTTCACCTCCTCCGCCCGGAAGCCCGCTGTCTGCGCGTTGGCGACGTTGTGGGCGATCGACTCGAGGCGCTTCAGCATTGCGATTTGCGCCGAGAGCGCGACATAGAGGCTGGATTGCATACCTAGCGTCTCCCGAGCTCTGCGCAGTTCATGTCGTCGCGCCCCGTTCGCCGCGATTGCCGGAAGTGGTCTGTTGTCGTTGCCACTCGTCGTCGGCGCCGTTGAAAGCCTCGGGAAAACAATGCGCAAGAGGCCTTGCCTCGGGCTGACCAGCTCCGGCCGCGCCGACCCCTGATCAGGCTCGCGCAAGGACGTGTCCCCAAAAAAGGAATAGTCGGAACGCCTATTCGCGGGGTCTATCGTGACGATCATCCTCGGGCTCGTCGTGACGCTCGCCTGCATGCTCGGCGGCTTCATGGCCATGGGCGGTCATGTGCTGGTGCTGTGGCAGCCATGGGAGTTCGTGATCATCCTCGGCACCGCGCTTGGGACCTTCATCGTCGCCAATCCGATCAAGGTGATCAAGGACACCGGCAAGGGCTTCGTCGAGGCGTTCAAGGGCAAGGCGCCGACGAGCCGCGAGTATCTCGACGTGCTGGGCCTGCTCTACTCGCTGATGCGCGAGCTCAGAAGCAAGCCGCGCAACGAGGTCGAGAAGCACGTCGACGCGCCGAACGAGTCGCCGATCTTCCAGAAGTTCGCGACAGTCGTTGCCAACCCCAACCTCACGATCTTCATCTGCGACTATTGCCGCATCATCATCATCGGCAACGCGCGCACGCACGAGGTCGAGTCGCTGATGGACGAGGAGATCCACACGCTGAGAAACGACAAGCTCAAGGCGTATCACGCGGTAACAACCGTCGCCGACGGTCTGCCGGCGATCGGCATCATCGCCGCCGTCCTCGGCGTGGTGAAGGCGATGGGGGCGCTCGCCGAGCCGCCCGAGGTCCTGGGGCATCTGATCGGCGCGGCCCTTGTCGGCACGTTCGCGGGGATCTTCTTCTCGTATGCGGTGTTTGCGCCAATCGCGACCAAGATCAAGACGAGTCGCGAGAAACAGATGCGGCTCTACGTACTCACCAAGCAGACTCTGCTCGCGTTCATGAACGGCGCCATGCCCCAGGTCGCCGTCGAGTACGGTCGCAAGACGATCTCGGCCTACGAGCGTCCGACGATCGACGACGTCGAGGCGGAGACGGTCGGCGGCGGTGCGAGCGCCGACGCAGCGAAGAAGGCAGCCTAAGCAAATGACGTCCGCGCCAACACGTGTGACAGCTCCATGAACCAGGACACAGGCAACGAACTGCAGGCCGCCGACGAACTGGCCGACCTCGACGATCCGGCATTCAAAAGATCCTCTGCGTCGGCGGGGCAGCTCAAGGGCGGGGCTCGCCCCGGTCACCTCGACACGGTCCTGCAGATCCCGGTTTCGGTGAAGATTGTGCTCGGTTCGGCGACGATGCCGGTTGCCCACGTGCTGAAGCTCGGTCGCGGCGCAGTGATTCCCCTCGATCGCAAGGTGGGCGAGCCGGTCGATGTCGTGGTCAACGGGCGCATCGTCGCCCGCGGCGAGGTCGTCGTCCTCGACGAGGACAATTCCCGCTTCGGCGTCTCGCTCACCGAGGTTATCGGCGGTCCGGGCTCGACCATAAAGAGCGGGTGAGCCGGCGCAGGACTGGGCCTGCCCCGCGCGCGACGCGGAACTGCTACTGAGACCGGCGACATCGGGTCCGTGAATGGCCGAGCCATACGACAGGGAAAGCAAGACCGAGGAGGCCACGGAGAAGAAAGTCCGTGACTCGGTCGAGAAAGGCCGGGTTCCCTATTCGAGGGAGGCAGCGACTTTCGCCTCGATTCTCGGGATTCTCGGCTCGGTCATCTTTCTCATGGGTGGCAATGTCGTGAGACTGAAGTCGTCGCTCGAGACCTTCATCGACGACCCCGGGGGATGGTCGCTCGAGAACGCCGCCGACGTGGTCTCGCTCTTTCAGGCAATCAGCTATGATACGGCCGCTCTTCTCATGCCGTTCGTGCTTGTCGTCGGGCTGGCCGGTATCTGCGGGTCCATTCTCCAGAACCAGCCTCAGCTCGTCTTCGAGCGCATCAAGCCGGAATTGTCGCGCATCTCAATTTCAAAAGGCTGGACGCGCATCTTCGGACTGCAGGGGCAGATCGAGTTTCTGAAGTCGCTGTTCAAGCTCACGATCGTCGCCATCGCCGGCTACATCGCCATGAAGGCGGCCCTCATCGATGTCGTGAACTCCATGTTCATGGAGCCCGGCGCAATTCCGGGGCTCATGCAGGAGCTTTCCGTGCGCCTCTTGGCGACGGTCGCCGTCGCGACGGCGGCGCTCGTCGGGGCGGATCTCGTCTGGTCGCGGATTTCCTGGCGGCGCGACCTCAGGATGTCGCGCCAGGAGGTCAAGGACGAGCTCAAGCAGACCGAGGGCGATCCCCTCATGAAGCTGCGCTTGCGGTCGCTGCAGCGCGACCGGTCGCGCAAGCGGATGATGGCAGCAGTGCCGCGCGCGACCCTCGTCATCGCCAATCCGACGCATTTCTCCATCGCGCTCCGCTACGTGCGCGAGGAAGGCGGAGCGCCCCTTGTCGTCGCCAAGGGCAAGGACCTCATTGCGCTCAAGATCCGCCAGGTCGCAGAGGAGCACGGCATTCCAGTCTACGAGGACAGGGCACTGGCGCGTTCGCTCTACGACAGCGTCGAGGTGGAGCGCATGATTCCACCGGAATTCTACAAGGCCGTCGCCGGCATCATCCTGTTCCTCGCCGCGCGAGGAAAGCAGGCGAGGCCCGCGACATGAGGAACGCTCCCTATGCTTAAGCAGGGTCGGGACTATTCGCGCGAACGCGAGAAGGCACTTGCCGAAGGGCTGCGCGAGGTCGCCTCGGAATTGAGGCTGATCGATCCGGCCGACTACATCGCCTTCATCCGCACCGAGCAGTTCGGAAACCTGCGCAATCTCGTCAACTCCTCGACCGAGATGTTCTTCAGGCCCGGGACCATCCAGTTCGGCCAATCAGGAGAGATCGAGCTGCAATGGGGGACCAATCCCACGATCGCGCTCGACATGGAGTTCCACAACATGAACGTGTCGGCCTACTTCCGGCTACTCTTGAAATCTATCCACGCGGCAATCGAGATCAACTACCTGTCGTTCGAAGGAGGATCGGCAGACCCGGACGAGAACACGCGCCGCCTCGTCGAGGCGATCACGGACGCCCGCATCGCGCCCGATCGGCATGCCCCGCGACCGGATTGCATGAATGCGGCTTAGGCCACGTCAGCCAGTCAGACCCAATTGTGCGCACCGCGCTCAATTCAGCTTGAACTCGGCATCGCACAGCCGCAGCTCCGCGGGCTTTATGAGGGCGGTGTGGGCGACGAGGACACGGTGCAGCCGGCCCTCGAGATTTCGCGTCCAGAAATCGAGAAAGCTCAAGAGCTTCGGGAAGCGCGGATGGATATCGTAGTCTTGCCACACATAGCTCTGGATGAGCGACGGGTGGTCGGGCAGGCGGTAAAGGATCTCCGCTGTCGTCAGGCTGTAGCCCGCGAGCTGGCGCCGGAAGTCTTCGTCACCCCAGGTCAAGATCGGCCTCCATCGTTGGGTTGCCAAGGGAGGGTGCTGCGTCCGAATGATAAGTAAGATTCGTAAAGAGAAAATAGTTTCTTTCGCCAGATCAACCCACTAGCAGCACATGGGCAGAGCTGCTAGCAGCAACGGGCTCGCGCCGTCTCGGCCGATCCCGCGCCGCGCCATATAAGCAATGAGAAAAACGTCGAGGGTGATCGCACCATGCTCGGGACGGCGCTGACGAGCTTCACCACCTTCTTCGCCACCGTCGGCCCCGTGGAAGCCGCCGTAATCTTTGCGACGCTCACCACGCATATCTCCGCCCACGAGCGCCGGCAGGTCGCCGTGCGGGCGACGATGATCGCCGCCTCCATTCTCGCCGTCGCCACGCTCGCCGGCGGCCCCTTGCTCCAGCAACTCGGCGTCTCTATCCCCGCGCTGCAGACCGCCGGAGGGATCATCCTGCTGCTGATCTCGCTCGAGATGGTGTTCGCCCGCCCGACGAGCGCCTTCAAGCTGACGCCGCCCGAGGGCGCGGAAGCCCACACCAAGGAAGATCTCGTCGTGTTTCCGCTGGCAACGCCGCTCCTCGCCGGTCCCGGCGCCATGAGCGCGGGCATCCTGCTCGCGGCCAACGCGGGCACCGACGCCGTCAAGCTGGCCGTCACGATGGGAGCCCTCGCCGCGGTCATGGCTATCACGCTGGCGCTGTTCCTGATCGCCCCCCAGCTGACGCGCGTGCTCGGCATCACGGCGCAGCGCGTGCTCATGCGCGTGTTCGGGATCCTGCTCGCGGCGATCGCCGTCCAGGCGCTGTTCAACGGCATTGGCGGAAGCGGCCTGATCGCAGCGGGGTCCTGAGCCGAGCAGCAATTTCCCGCCCTTGCGGCCGCGCTTGGCGCCGGAACTCCGGCCGCGGGCGATCACAAGGTTCGTGCAAGATTGAGCTTTTAGAACTGGCTGGACGACCTTGCGGGTGGGCCATGGAACCGATCAACATCTTTTCTATCGCCTCGAAGCACAATCGCTGGCTCGCGGTGCGCGAGCAGACGGTCGCGCAGAACATCGCCAACGCCAACACGCCGGGCTACAAGTCCGTCGACGTCGAACCCTTCGAGGCGGCGCTCGAACTCTACGCGTCTGCAGATGGCGCGAACGCGTTCCTCGCATTTGGCTCCGTCCGGGAGCAATGCGGCCGCGACCGAGACGCGCGAGGAGGAGTCCTGGCAGCTCCTCCATTCGGGCAATAGCGTCAATCTCGAGCAGCAACTCATGAAATCGGGCGAGATCTCGGGGGCCTACGCGCTCAATACGAGCGTGATGAAGTCCTTCCATCGCATGTTCATGAACAGCGCGAAGGGATAGTCCATGTCCGATCCGATGCAGGTCGCCCTCAAGGTTGCCGCCTCCGGCATCGAAGCGCAGTCGCGCCGCATGCTCGTCGTGTCGGAGAACCTCGCCAACCAGAACTCGACAGGCAACACCCCCGGCGCCGATCCCTACACGCGCAAGACCGTGAGCTTTGCGAGCGAGCTCGACGATTCGCTCGGAGCAAGCATTGTCAAGATCGACCGGGTCGATCTCGATCAGACCCCATTCCGCCTCGAGCACGATCCCGGCCATCCGGCGGCCGACGAGAACGGCTATGTGAAGATGCCCAACGTCGATCTCATGGTTGAGCTCGCGGACATGCGCGAGGCCAACCGCTCCTACGAGGCGAACCTGCAAGTCGTGAAGCAGGCGCGCTCTCTCATCAACATGACCCTCGATCTGCTCAGGAGCGCGTGATGCTGGATGCCGTCACCTCGCCGACGATGGTCGCCAATCTCGACCCTGCTCGTCCTGCCGCGGCGGCGGCACCCGCGACCGCAGCCGGCGCGGGGGCGAGTGTGGCCGCTATGCCCAGCGACTTCGCCTCCGTGCTCGGGCAGATGGCGATGGACGCCATCGGCGTGGTCAAGGCTGGCGAGGCAGCCGCTGCCGCCGGCGTAAAGGGCCAAGCCACCGTCCAGCAGGTGGTCGAGGCGGTGATGGCGGCCGAGCAGACGCTCACGACCGGCATTGCCATCCGCGACAAGGTGGTGTCGGCCTATCTCGAAGTCAGCCGCATGCAGATTTGACCAAGGATCCAGGAAGCGTTCCATGAGAGCTCTCGCGATCGCCGCGACCGGCATGAATGCTCAGCAGACCAACATGGAGGTGATCGCCAATAACATGGCGAACATCAACACGACCGGCTTCAAGCGGGCGCGCGCGGAGTTCACCGACCTCCTCTACCAGGCCGAGCGCATCACGGGCACGCCGTCGCGAGGCGGCCAGGACACCATCCCGGAAGGAGCCTACGTCGGGCTCGGCGTGCGCACGGCCGCGATCCGCGAGCTGCACCAGCAGGGTGCGTTGACGCAGACCGGGAACAAGCTCGATCTCGCGCTCAACGGGCGCGGCTGGTTCCAGATCACGGGCGCCAACGGCGAGCTCTTCTACACGCGCGACGGCGCCTTCAACAAGAACGGACAGGGCCAGCTCGTGACGCTCGACGGGCTTCAAGTGCAGCCCTCGATCACGATCCCGCAGGATGCCACCGAGATCGTCGTCAACGAAAGCGGCGAGGTTTTCGTTCGCACGGCCGCGAACACGGAGCTGACGAGCGTCGGCCAGATCACGCTCGCCACCTTCGTCAACGACGCCGGTCTCGAGCCGATGGGCGGTAACCTTTACCGCGAGACGGAGGCGTCGGGGACGGCACAGACCGGCGTGCCGGGCGACCCGGGCTTCGGCAACCTCCATCAGGGGTATCTCGAGCACTCGAACGTCGATCCGGTGAAGGAGATCACCGAGCTCATATCGGCGCAGCGCGCCTACGAGATGAACTCCAAGGTGATCCAGGCCGTCGACGAGATGTTCGGCACCGTGGCCACAGGGATCAGGTAGGCTCTAAGGAGAGGGTGCTGTGGTGAGGGGACGGGGATCGTGGGCGGGAAGCCTGACGACCGCATTGGCGCTCGCAATTTCCGCCGGCGTGTCCCTGGCCGACGACGGCGACACGGTGCCGGTGCCGAGGACGACCATCTATCCCGGGACGGTCATTTCCGACGCACTTCTGGTCGATCGTGCGCCGCGCCGGGGCGGCGATGGCCCGGCGAACATCCTGGAGGAGCGCCAAGCTCTCGTCGGCAAGGTCGCAAAGCAAACTCTTCTCCCCGATCAGCCAATTCCGCGGGGCGCCGTGCGCGAGCCGTTCCTGATCAAGCAGGGGCAGTCTGCCTTTGTGATGTTCCGGTCGGCGGGACTCGTCATTTCCGCCTCCGCCGTGTCGCTCGATGCCGGCGGGATCGGCGACACCATCAGTCTGCGCAACACCGACAGCGGAACGACGATCAAGGGCGTCGTTCAGGCCGACGGGACGATCCGCGTAGGCGCGCCATGATGCGAACCGCTCTCGCCGTGCTCTGCCTGTTGCTGTCGGGACCGGGGCTTCAGGCTGGGACCCGTGTCAAGGACATCACGACCGTGCAGGGCGTGCGGTCGAACCAGCTCGTCGGTTACGGTCTCGTTGTCGGCCTCAACGGGACCGGCGACAGCTTGCGCAACTCGCCGTTCACCGAGCAGGCCCTGCAATCGATGCTCGACCAGATGGGCATCAACGTGCGCTCGGCCAACCCGCGCACGCGTAACATCGCGGCGGTGCTGATAACGGCCGAGCTTCCGCCGTTCGCCGGGCGCGGCTCGCGCATCGACGTCACGGTATCCTCGCTCGGAGACGCGACCTCGCTGAGAGGCGGCTCCCTCGTGCTGACGCCGCTAAGCGGTGCCGACAGCGCGATCTATGCCGTCGCCCAGGGCCCGGTCAACGTCACGGGCTTTCAGGCCAAAGGGCAGGCCGAGTTGGTGGCCCAGAACGTGCCGACGACGGGCCGTGTCCCGAACGGGGCGCTCGTCGAGCGCGAGGTCGCGCTCCCGCTCGATAACGAGCAGGCGCTCGTCCTCGAGCTCAGAAACCCGGACTTCAATACGGCCGTCAACATCGCCGACTCGATCAACGGCTATACGCGCCAGCGCTACGGGCTCAAGGCCGCGGTCGAGAAGGACTTGAGGACGATCGCGCTGAGAAGGCCGGGCGACGTGACTGCCGCCCGCTTTCTTGCCGAGATCGGCGAGCTCGTGACGCAGGCCGATGGGCCCGCCCGCGTCGTCATCGACGAAAGGACGGGGACCGTTGTCATTGGCAACGACGTCCAGATTTCGACGGTCGCCGTCTCTCAGGGCAACCTGACGGTGCGCGTAACAGAATCTCCCCAGGTCTCCCAGCCCCTTCCCTTCTCCGAAGGCGAGACCGTCGTCACGCCCGAAACGTTCGTGTCCGTCAACCAGGAGGGCGCCAATCTCGCGATCATGGGCGGGACCAAGCTCAATGAGCTCGTCCGCGGTCTCAACATGATGGGTCTGCCGCCCACCGGCATCATCGCCATTCTCCAGGCGATCAAGTCGGCGGGCGCGCTGCAAGCTGAGCTGGTGGTGCAATGACGCGCCGGGCCGCACCGAGCGAGGGGACATGGCGGGCCGCAAGGCCGAGCCGGAGCTGCGAGCTGATCGCGCTCACGGGCGCGGCTGCCTCGCTCCTTTGCCTCGATGCCGCCCTTGCTCCGACGGCCGCCCAGCAGTCTTGGGATGCCACCATCGCGCCGATAGCGCGCGAGGATGCGAAGCGCGACCGGGTTCCTGCCTATATGCGGCGGAAGTGGAGCCCGACGGTGATGACCACCGAAGGCGGCGAGGTGGCGGATCGCGTTGCTCTAGGAGCCATCCCGCCCGTGGCGAAGGCCTCGGAGATCGAGAGATTTGCCGCCCCGCAGCTCATGGGCGCGGAGCCCGTGCCCTCCTTGTCCGCCGGGTGGAGCTCGATCGTTACGGGAGCTCTCGGGCCGGAGGCAAGTCCAGTCGGTCCCGACTCGCCCGCAAAAGACCCGCCCCTGCGCAAAGTGCAAGCCGAACCCGCGCCCGGACAGCCGGCCGTCGCACCGAACCCCGGGTCGGAAGTGGAGCCCGCTGCTCCGCAGCTCGCAGATCCCCCGCCGAAGGACGACGCGACGGGGTCGCAGCCCGTGCCCAAAGCTCCCTCACCTCGAAGTCCGACGACGGCGCCCCCGGAGAGCACCACCGCCGAGCAGCACGCGCCCGCGCCGGTCGCGGCTCCTTCCGCTACGGCCAATTCGGCCCGCGGCGCGGGTGCCGCGCCCGAGGTCCAGCCGCCGGCTCCCGCCCAGGCGCCGGCTCAGCAGACAGCTCCGGCTCAGCTTCCCGCAAAGCCGTTCGAGGCTCTGCCGCCGGACGCAAGACCGGCGCAGCAGTATTGCTACAACATCGCCGATCCCGCGGCCGACGCGCGCGCCGCTTTCCAGGCCAAGAAGATCAAGGAGATGGATGAGGCGCTGGACAAGCGCGTCGTCGAGCTCGATGCCAAGATCGAAGAGCTCAAGACCTGGCTCGCCCGCCGGGACGATTTCTCCAAGCGCGCGCAGGAAAAGCTGGTCGGCTTCTATACCCGCATGCGCCCGGACGCCTCCGCCCTTCAGCTCGCCGCAATGGACGAGGAGACGGCGGCGGCCGTGCTGACCAAGCTCGAGCCCAAGGTTGCGAGCGCCGTCATGAACGAGATGACGCCCGAGCGCGCCGCCCGTCTTGCCTCCATCATCTCCGGTGCCTCGAAAGTGCCTCGGTCCAAGGTCCCGCAAGCGGTAGCGGCACCGGTTCCCGCCAAATCGTCAGGAGAGGGCAACGCGGCGCCGCCGCCAGCCCGCACCAAGTCATGATGAGACGCGCAACTCTTCTCCTTCTATGGGCCGCAGCCGCCGCAGGATGCGGCACGGACCCGCGCGATATTGGACGCGAGCCGGCGCTGACGGCGGTCGGGTCCGGCCTTCTTGCCAATCGGGTGCCGGTGCCGGCGGAGCCCCTGCCGCAGCCGGCCTACCGGCCCGGCAACTCGATCTGGCAGGACACCAGCGCCGACCTCTTCCGCGATCCCCGCGCACACAGGATCGGCGACGTGGTGACGGTCAAGATCTCGATCAAGGACAAGGCCACCCTCGACAACAACTCGAAGCGCTCACGCGATTCCAAGATGAACTTCGAACCCAAGGTCGCTTACGACATTGCCATGGGCGGTTCGTCGGCTTCGGGCGACGGCTCGATCGATGCGAGCGTCGACGCGGGGACTTCGACGGACAGCAAGGGAGGCGTCACGCGATCGGAGAACATCAATCTCCTCGTGGCCGCTATCGTCACGGGCGTGCTGCCGAACGGCAACCTCATCGTGAGCGGTAGCCAGGAGGTCCGCGTCAACTACGAGGTGCGCGAGCTCAGCGTCGGAGGCATCATCCGTCCCCGCGACATCGAGACCGACAACACGATCGCCTACGACAAGATCGCCGAGGCGCGCATCGCCTACGGAGGGCGCGGGCGGATCATGGAGGTCGCGCAGCCGGGCTGGGGCCATCAGGTCTGGGACGTTTTCACCCCCTTCTGATCGGGAGCGCGAGGGTATGGCGAAGGGTTCGAAGGGCGAGAAAGGTTCGGGAGGTCTCGTCGGCGTCGCGATCGTGACGCTGCTCGCGGCCGCCGCCGGCTTGGGCTTCGGCTTCTATCTCAGCGGCGATATGAAGATGCCCGAGCCGCCCAAGGCCGCGAAGGACGTCCGTGCCGAGGAGAAGCCCAAGGTCGCGCAAGTCGGAGCCAGGCTGCTCGAGCTCGAGCCGATCATCACCAATCTCGCCGAGCCCAAGACGGCGTATGTGCGCATCGAGGGCTCGCTGGTGCTCGAGGGAGAGGTCGAAAATGCGGTGGTTCTGGCGGGCAAGGTAAGCGAGGATGTCGTCGCCTACCTGAAGACGACGACACTGGCCCAATTCGAGGGCGCGAGCAGCTTTCAAGGCCTGCGCGAGGACTTGAACGACCGCGCGCGCGTGCGCGGCGGCCCGCAAGTGCGTGAACTCGTCATTCACGGGATGGTGATCGAATGAAGAGACTTTGCTTGATCGCGCTTGCCATTCTGCTCGCGGCGCCGGCGGTGGCGCAAGCGCAAGGGCTCAATCTCGACGCGCTCGCCCCCTCCGACGGCTCGACGGTCAGCGGGCGCATGGTTCAGGTGATCCTTGTCATCACCGTATTATCGGTGGCGCCGGGCCTTCTCATGATGGTCACGTGCTTCACAAGGTTCGTCGTCGTGCTGTCGCTGTTGCGGACGGGACTGGGGCTGCAGACGACGCCTGCAAATCTCATTCTGATCAGCCTCGCCCTGTTCATGACATTCTATGTCATGGCGCCGACCTTCGACAAAGCCTGGCAGAACGGATTGAAGCCATTTGCAGAGAACAAGATCACCGAGGAGGAGGCCTACAAACAGATCACGCAGCCCTTGCGCGAGTTCATGCAAGCCAATGTCCGCGAGAAGGACCTCGACATGTTCGAGTCTCTCGCCGCGGAGCGGTTCTCCCCGGCGCCCGCCGAGGGCGAGCCGGAGCTCAGGGTTCTCATTCCCGCCTTCATGATCTCGGAGCTGAGGCGCGGCTTCGAGATGGGTTTTCTCGTGGTCCTTCCGTTTCTGGTCATCGATCTCATCGTCGCCACGCTGACGATGTCCATGGGCATGATGATGCTGCCGCCAACGATCATGTCGTTGCCGTTCAAGATTCTCTTCTTTGTGCTGATCGACGGGTGGAATCTATTGATCGGCGGGCTTGTCCGCTCGTTTCCCTGAAGGATCGTTGCTTAATAGGCAGCACAGGCCGCGGATTGATGCACCGCTAAAATTCGTTTATCGATTTTGGCGACGAGAATGGCGATTGTGTTAACCACGTTAACCAGGGCGCAACACTTTCCGAGTAGATGATTCGATGATGGCAGGTTGGGTCCGTGGGACGGCCCAGAAGCGGGATGCCACTCTGTCAACTTGGCCAGCGCAGTAGCCCTAGTGGGCGTATCGAGTAGCAAAGGTACGTAAAAATGAGTAGCATTAATACCAACCTTGCGGCGATGACTGCGCTGCAGGCCCTCAACCAAACCAACGCCGACATGACGAAAGTGCAGAACCGTGTGGCCACCGGCCTCAGGGTTGCTGGCGCTTCCGACAATGCGGCCTACTGGTCGATCGCAACTACCATGCGCTCGGACCGGATGGCTCTCTCGACGGTTTCCGACGCGCTCGGACTTGGCGCTGCGACTGTCGATACCACCATCTCGGGTCTCGACAACGCGATCAAGATTACGAGCGAGCTCAAGGCCAAGCTGGTCGCGGCGCGCGCCCCTGGCGTGGATCGCGATAAGATCCAGAGCGAAATCACGCAGCTCCAGGCCTCGCTGCAGAGCACGGTCGATTCGGCGAGCTTCTCCGGGCAAAACTGGCTCTCCGTCGACAGCACCGGCCCCACAACGAAGAGCCTGATTGCCGCTTTCTCCCGCGACAGCAGCGGCTCGATCGACATCGGCACGATCGCCATCGACATCGGCGCCACGGGCTCGATGCTCGTCGATTCTTCCGGCGGCGGAGTCGGCATCCTCGATCAGTCGCGCACCGTGACCAGCGGCGGTACCTACACCATTCTCAACCTCGATGTCAGCGGACTCACCGACTCGCCTGCGGACCTAACCGATCTCGAGGACTACATCTCCGGCGTCGACGCGGCGATCTCCGCCATGACGGACGCCGGCGCGGGGCTTGGCGCCGCCAAGTCGCGTATCGACTTGCAGAAGGGCTTCATCTCTAATCTTATGGATGCGATCGACACCGGCATCGGCCAGCTCGTCGATGCGGACATGAACGAGGAGTCGACGCGCCTACAAGCGCTTCAGGTTCGACAGCAGCTCGGCGTCCAGGCTCTCAGCATCGCGAATCAGTCGGCACAGATGATTCTACGGCTGTTCCAGTAGTCACGCCCGAAATACCCAACTAAGAGGGCTGTACCCATCCGGGTACGGCCCTTTTGGCTTTCACGAGCAGTCGCATTCTTTTATAAGTTATTGTTATATCTTAAATTAAATTGCCGATCCTTACGCCGCGACGGCCGTCCAGCCTGCCGCTCAGGCCACCCCTCAAATTCAGACGCCGCTTAACTCTTCAGTAATCGCGGGACGATAGTTTAGGCCCTGGTAAGTGTGCGTAAAGCGAGGTGGCCCGGAGGAGTCGGCAAGGAACCCGAACATGAGCAGCATCAATACCAACGTCGCGGCGATGACCGCACTGCAGACCCTGAACATGACCAACAAAGAGATGTTGGTCACTCAGAATCGCGTTTCGACGGGCCTGCGGGTTCAGACTGCCGCTGACAACGCCGCCTACTGGTCCATCGCGACCACGATGCGCTCGGACAGGATGGCCCTCTCCACAGTGCAAGATGCACTCGGTCTGGGCGCGGCAACCGTCGATACTGCCACCTCCGGTCTCGAGAACTCCATCACGATCTCGAGTCAGATCAAGGCCAAGCTCGTCGCAGCGCGCGCTCCCGGCGTCGATCGCGCCAAGATCCAGAGCGAAATCACGCAACTCCAGAGCTCTCTGCAAAACACCGTCGACTCGGCGAGCTTCAACGGAGAGAACTGGCTCTCGGTCGATAGTACCGGACCCACGACGAAGAGCCTGGTCGCCTCATTCGCGCGTGACGCCAGCAACGCAATCACGATCGGCACGATCTCCGTCGATATCGGGCCGACCGGCTCCATGCTCGTCAACTCCTCGGGCGGCGGTGCAGGCATCCTCGATCAAACGCGCACCGTAACCAGCGGCGGCACCTACACGGTGCTCAATCTCGACATTAGTGCGCTCACCGATGCGCCGGCCGATCTCACCGACCTCGAGGACTATATCTCCGGCGTCGATGCGGCGATCTCGGCGATGACAGATGCGGGTACCGTCCTCGGTGCCGCCAAGACGCGCATCGACACGCAGAAAGACTTCGTCTCGAAGCTCATGGATGCGATCGATACCGGCGTCGGCCAGCTCGTCGACGCGGACATGAATGAGGAATCGACCCGGCTTCAGGCGCTCCAGGTGCGCCAGCAACTTGGCGTTCAGGCACTCAGCCTCGCCAACCAGTCGGCGCAGATGATTCTCCAGCTCTTCCGCGGCGGCTGAGGCTTCGGAAAATCCCTCGCAAGAAGGGCCGCGCCGAAAAAGGGCGCGGCCCTTGCCATTTGATCCCATTGAACGGCACTTGACTTTGACCCTAGGCGCCTGAAGGCGGCTGTCCGCGGGCGAATCGTCCCGACCGCAATTCTCGCGCAAGCTTCGGTCCCCAAACTCCTTGCGATTCGGTTAAGGGACCAAAGATGAGCAGCCTTAACACCAACATCGCGGCGATGACCGCGCTGCAGACCCTAAACCAGACCAATAAGGAGATGTTGACGGTTCAGAACCGTGTCGCCACGGGCCTCAGGGTCGCGACCGCTGCCGACAACGCCGCCTACTGGTCGATCGCGACCACCATGAAATCGGACAATATGGCCGTCTCGACCGTGCAGGACGCACTCGGTCTCGGAGCCGCCACGGCCGAGGTCACGACAACCGCGATGAACTCGGCCATACAGACGGTGAGCGAGATCAAGAGGAAGCTGGTCGCCGCCCGTGCGCCGGGATTGGACCGGACAAAGATCCAGAGCGAGATCTCGCAGCTGCAGACGCAACTCCAGAATACTGCGGATGCCGCCGTCTTCTCGGGTCAGAATTGGCTCTCGGTCGATTCGACCGCGACGACTACGCGTACGATCGTAGCCTCCTTCTCCCGCGACAGCTCCGGCGTCATTCAGATCGGCACGATCACGGTCGACGTCGGTCCGACCGGGACAATGCTCTTCGACAGCTCGGGCAGCGGAGCCGGGATTTTCGATTCCACTCGATCGGTGACGAGTGGCGCGACCTATACGATTGCCACGCTCGACATCAGCACGCTCACCGACTCAACGGCGGATCTGACCGATCTCGAGGATTACATCACTGGCGTCGATGCGGCCTTCGCACAGATGACCAACGCCGCGACGTTCCTCGGCGCCGCGCGCTCGCGCATCGACCTTCAGAAAGACTTCGTCTCGAAGCTGATGCAGGCGATCGATACCGGCATCGGCCAGCTCATCGATGCCAACATGGAGGAGGAGTCGACCAGGCTCCAGGCGTTGCAGGTCCGCCAGCAGCTCGGCGTTCAGGCCTTAAGCATCGCCAATCAGTCGGCCCAGCAGATCCTCGCGCTCTTCCGGAACGGCTGACGGCTCGCTCCTTCGCGCCATGCGCCTCGCGGCGGCGCGCGAGCGACTCGCGCTCGCAATTCCCGCGCAAGCTTGCTCTTCCAAACTACTAAGGCCGACGTCCGCACCGAAGCTCGGAAAGGGCCGCAGAAGAAATGGTTGGGCTCGAACAGCTTGAGAAGCTTTGGAGCAATCTTCTGGCGCTGGGCCCGCGACGGCTTGCGGCGCTTGGGCTGGTCGGCGTCGCCGTCTTTGCCTCGGTTGCGCTCGGCGGCTACTACCTGAGCCGGCCCGACATGGAGACGCTTTATGCCGGCCTCAACGCCCAGGACGTGAGCCGCATCGGCGCGGCACTCCGCGAGGAGGGCATCGCCTTCGATGTAAACTCCGAAGGCACCAAGGTGATGGTCGGGCGCGAGGAGACCGCGCGTGCCCGCATGCTGCTCGCCGAGAAGGGCCTGCCGGCGAGCTCGAACGCCGGCTACGAGCTGTTCGATAAGCTAGGGCCCATCGGGTTGACCTCGTTCATGCAAGAGGTGACCCGCGTGCGGGCCCTCGAGGGCGAGCTTGCGCGCACGATCCAGGCGATGAAGGGCGTCAAGGCGGCGCGCGTGCACCTTGTGCTGCCCGAATCCGGCTCATTCCGCCGCGGAAAGCAGCCGGCCTCGGCGTCGGTAGTCATACGCACCGAGGCGGCCTCCGACGCCTCCGCCGCACAGGCCATCCGCCACTTGGTGGCGGCGGCGGTCCCCGGCTTGACGATCGACGATGTCAGCGTCCTCAACGCCGACGGCACCGTGCTCGCCTCGGCAGGCGACGCCGGCGCGGCCGGCTCGACCCGCATGGTCGAGCTCGAGAAGACAATCAGCAAGGATCTCGTCGACAACGTCCGCAAGACGCTGACGCCCTATCTCGGTCTCGACAATTTCGAGGTGAGCGTGGCCGCCCGGCTCAACATGGACAAACGGCAGACGAACGAGACGGCGTTCGATCCCGACTCCAAGGTCGAGCGGTCGCTGCGCGTCGTAAAGGAAACAGGAAGCTCGCAGAACTCCTCGAGTTCGCACGCCCGTCGGCGTCGAGCAGAACATTCCCAATCAGGCCGAGGGCGGCTCGGCCGGCGATCAGTCGAAGCGCATCAACGAGCGGCGCGAGGATCTCACCAACTACGAGCTCAACTCGAAGACCGTCTCGACGGTC
Organism: uncultured Alphaproteobacteria bacterium; assembly: GCA_963740475.1. Classification (GTDB taxonomy): domain Bacteria; phylum Pseudomonadota; class Alphaproteobacteria; order Rhizobiales; family Hyphomicrobiaceae; genus Hyphomicrobium_C. The sequence goes on from CAVUEM010000021.1 coordinate 86,615, forward strand.
AGCGAAGGCTACAAGATCGAGGCCCTCACGATCGCCGTCGTGATCAACCGCAAGCGGCTGCTGGCGACCCTCGGCGAGTTGGCGGCGCCTGAAGCCGTTCAGGACCAGATCAAGGAAGTCGAGCGACTCGTGGGGATGTCGGCGGGCGTCGACACGAAGCGCGGCGACCAGATCAGCGTCGTTGCCGTGGAGTTTGCGGAGGACGGCAGGATCTCGTCCTCCTTCGACACCGGGAGCCTCATCAGTCAGCTCATCGGCCTCTTTGCCGGCTTCATCAAGGCCGCGACCGTGCTGGGCGTGGCCTTCATCGTAATCTGGTTCGGCGTTCGGCCGCTGACGAGAATGCTGGCCGACCAGTCTGCCGGTCAGGTGGCCGGAGGCGCACTTGGGTCAGACGGCGCCATGGGCGAAGGCGTCATATCGGCGACCGACGCGGCCGTCGCCGTGCTCGGCGCGGCCAAGACGGCGGCCGGTGTCGAAGAGCCCAACCTGATCGAGGATCTCACGAGCGAGGTCCGCAACATCTCGCAGAGGCGTCTCGAGCAGATGGTCGAGCTCGATGAGGAGCAGGCTGCCGCCATCCTCAAGCAATGGATGCGGGAGCGTGCGGCATGACGGGCTTGCCGGTAGCCCGCTACTTGAACGAACTCGATCCCGGCTCCGAGCGGGTGCGCAACGCGCACGCGCTGCCTGGTCACGCGACCGGCGCCGGGAAGGCGATCGCGGACGTCGAAGCTCGGATCAACGAAGCCTATTTGCAAGGCGTGGCCGAGGGGCAAGCGGCTGCTCGTGCGGAGCTCGATGCCAAGCTCAAGGAGCAGGCCGCTGCCGTCGAGACAAGGATCGCCGCCGACCGCAGGGCATGGCTTGTCGGCGAGGGCAAAAGGATCGCAGAGGCGCTCGCCGCGGGTCTGCGCGAGATCGAGGCGCGAATTGCCGACCAAGTGTCGCGCGTGCTGAGACCCGTCATTGCCGGGCACGTTCAGCGGCGCGCCGTCGAAGACCTCGTTCAGACACTCGAGGCGCTGCTGACCAAAGGGGATGTCGGCAGGATTACGGTCTCGGGGCCCCAAGACCTGATCGAGGCGCTGCGCGAGCGCCTGGACGGCAAGGCCGGCAACGTGACGTTGATCCCGACGGCAGCGGCCGACCTTCGAATCGAGGCGGACGAGACCGTTCTTGAAACGCGCATTGCGGCCTGGGCCGAAGCGATCGAGGACAAGCCGTCATGAGCTCCGAAAAGGACACCTCGGTTCCCCACGAGGTCGTCATCGTCAAGCGCAGGGCCGGTTTCGAGGACGAAGGCCATCACGGCGGCGCCTGGAAGATCGCCTTCGCCGATCTCATGACGGCCATGATGACGTTCTTTCTCGTCATGTGGCTCTTGAGCGTGTCCGACAAGAAAACAATTACTCAGATCGCCAGCTACTTCAATCCGACCAAGTATTCCGACGACAAGAAGTCCGAAAAGGGAATCTTCGACGTCGACGAGAGCCAGGAGGAGACGGGCAAGAAGGCCGCAAAGCAGATCTCGGCCAAGGAGGATCCTGAGAGTGAGGCCAAAGACAAGGCCGAGAAGGCCGCCGGCGACGGTCAAGAGGCCAAGGGAGATCCCAAGAAGATCGAGGAGGAGCTTTTCAACGATCCCTACGGTGTGCTGGCACGCATGGCGATGAAAGCCATGCTGCGCCGGCGAGATGGCCAACGGAGGAACGCTCGAGGGGGCCGAGTCGCTCCCGGGCGGCGAGGCCTATCGCAGTCCGTTCGATCCGGCCCCTATCGTGCGTCCGCTGGACGGCATGCCGGCGCTCACCCCCGCGCCGAACCCGCAGCCTACCGCGGGCGGCGTCGGCGAGCCCGGCGACAAGGGCGCAGCCGTCGCCCCGTCGGCCGCTGCCGAAGCGGCTCAAGAACCGGCCACGAAGGAAGCAGCGGACGAAGCGGAGGTTGCCGCCGCCCAGGCGCTCGAGAAGGAGATCATGGAGTCGCTCAAGGGACTGGCACCCGAGGACATGCCCAACATCGAGGTCAAGCGCGACCCGGAGGGCGTGCTCATAAGCCTGACCGATGATTTCCGCTTCGGAATGTTCGACGTCGGCTCGGCCGTCCCCAAGCCCGAGGTCGTGGTCGTCATGGAGAAGGTCGCCAAGGCGCTCAGCGAGCGAGAGGGCAAGATCGTCGTCCGCGGCCACACGGATGGACGGCCCTTCAAATCGGGAAAGAACGACAACTGGCGCCTTTCGATGGATCGCGCGCAGATGGCCTACTACATGCTGGTCCGTGGCGGGTTTGCCGAGGCCCGCGTTGAACGCGTCGAGGGCCATGCAGACCGCAAGCTCAAGATCGCCGACGATCCCAATGCGGCGCAAAACCGGCGCATCGAAATCCTCTTGAGGACCGCGACGCCGTGACCAGCGCTAGACGGATCATCGCATCGCTTTGGGTTTGGCTTCTGCTACCGGCCTCGGCCGCTGCCGAAGACGCGGCGAAGCAGCCCTACGAGCTCGTGCGCACGCTCCAGGGCATTCAGGACCAGGTCACGCGTGGGAGCGCGGCGGCGAGCGAATTCCAGAAGGGCTTCTTAGTCAAGCTCAACGAAGAGCTGCACCAGATGCCGGGCGACGTCTGGGACGATCCGAGAAATGCGCGCGCGGCCGTGATCTTCGTCTTGAGCGGCGGGCACCCGCGGCTCATGAAGGATCTTCTTGGAAGGTCCAGTGCGCTGCCAATCGACGAAAAGCTCGTCAAAGCCGCGCTCGCCTACGGCGAGGCCGAGGTCGCGGACGCAACGGAGCTCCTCGCCGATATCGACCATCGCCAGCTCGAACCTGGTCTCGCTGGGCTCGTCGCCCTGATCAAGGGAACGCTTCTGTCGAGGACGGATGCGAAGAAGGCCATCGCACTCTTCGACGACGCGAGAATTCTCTCTCAGGGCACATTGATCGAGGAGTCTGCTCTGCGTCAGGAAATCCTTCTTGTGGCCGGCGAAGGCGACCTGACGCGGTTCGATCGGCTCTCCTCGCAGTACTCGCGCCGCTTCGGAAACTCGGTCTACGCCGCCAACTTCCGCCGGCAGTTCTTTGCCGGGGTCGCGAGGCAGGATTTCGCCGGCACGTCCGAATGGATCGCACGCACCGAGGCCGAGCTGCAGAAGGTTGCGCCGTCGGAACGCGCCGAGGCTTACCTATCGATTGCCCATGAGGCGGCCCTTGCTGGAAACGTTGAGATTGCGCGCTACGCCGCTGGCCATGCCGCCGAACTCTTCCGGAAGGGCAGTGCCGATCACGAGCGCGCGAAGCTCTACGAAGGCGCTGTTCTGATCATCACTGACGACCACGACAAGGGCGAGGAGGCGCTGCGCAGCATCGCGGCCGAAAAGCTCAGGGAAACGGACCGCGAGCTTCTCAATGCGGCCCTTTCGGTAAGCCGCGAGGTTAGCCGATGGCCCGAGGCGCCCGCCGCGAGCCAAGAGCCGATGCCAACCTCTGTGGTGAAGGCCGAGAGCTCGCTTGCCAATCTCGATGGCATTCTAGCCGGGAGCTCCCAATGACCACGTCCAACGCGTTGCTGCAGAGCCTGCTCGTCCCGCCGCCCGCGGTGCAGAGGGACGCGCGAACGAAAGGAGACGGCGTCAGTGGAATTGGCGGCCCGGCGTCGGCGCAAGACAGACGCGGGTTTGGGGATCTCCTCGCAGACCTTGCGGTTGCAGCCCTTGGAACGAGCCCCCGCGAGCCGCGTGCCGAGGGGGAACCGGTTGCGGAGGCGGCCGCGCTTCTGTCGGCCCTGAAGCGCGGATTGATCGACGCGGGCGAGCTCGCGAGCGGCGAGGATGCCCAAAGCAGCGAGGACGGGGATGACGCCGACGCCTTGGCGCTGTCCTCTGCCTCGCCTGCGATTGATGCCTCGGTTTTCGCTCTTCGCCCCGCGGGCATGGCCGCGGAAGGCGCACTGCCCGCTGTTGGCGGAAATTGCTCCGACCAGGTCCTCGTGGCTCAACTCTTGGGCGCCGTCGCCGGCGAGGATCCGGCCGCCGCAGAGCCGCGGCTCGCAATGCCATCCTCGTCGGAGAGCGTGAGCCTTGCGGCCGGCTCGCCGAGCGGCACCGCGTCCGGTGGTGCTCCCGCGATCGCTCCGGGTGCAAGTACCCTTGTCACTGTTACCGGCCAGGAAACGCATTTTGCCCCGGTCGTCGCGGCGCCGGCCGGGATCGAAAGCGCCCGGCTGTCGGCGGCCGCAAACGCGAACGCGCCCGACACGGAACGCTGGCGCAGCGGAGGGCGCAGGCTCGGACGATGGGGCCGAATTGCCCGACCTCGACGCCGAGAACGCCGACATGCGCCGGGGAGCGCTGGCGTCGCAGGACGTTGGCGCGCGCAAGGACGAGGGGCGCGGTGTCAACCGGCAGTTCGCCACCGAAACCCAAGGCCTCGCCTCGCAAGGGTCTGAAAAGGCGGACGACGATGGCGCCGCGAAGACCGAGTCCGCCACGCGGGTTCTCGAGCGCAGCGACACTGCCGTGCGGACCGAGATCGCGCCCTCGCCGGCGGCGCAGATCGCGCGCCGTGTCATCGCCGAGGCCGCCTCAGCGCCTGCCGCAGGATCCGCGCCCGCGAAGGCCGGCCACTTTGAGCCCACCGGCCGTGGCACCGTGGTCAAGGTCCTCGAAATCGAGCTCGAGCCGGCAAGCCTCGGCAAGGTGACGATCAGGATGGAGCTCAAGGACGATGTCTTGAGCTTGCGGCTCGAGGCAGCGCATCGCGATACAATCGTGGTCATCGAGAACGAACGCGATAAGCTGTCGAACGCGTTGAGGTCCGCGGGCTACGTTGTCGACGCAATAACGGCGCAGACGGCCGAGCCGCTGCGCGGGCCGGTTCAAGGTCCGCTCGCCGCGACCGGCGCGCAATCCTCGCCCTCTTCGTCAGACCAGACCCAGGCCGGCCTCGCCCACTCGCAAGGGGGCGGCGGCCAACAACCCCCGGCGGGCCGAGGAGAAAGCCCGCCGCCAGGCGGACGCGTTAATGAGGGGCCAGAAAATCCCTCAGCGAGGATCGCCGGCGCATTGTATGTTTAGGAGGTGGCGTCCGGTCGGTTCAGGTGTGAGTGATGAGCGTACTCCCGTTTCCGAACATCTCGAGAGCAGCGACCAAAGCCATGGCAAGCACAGGACTACTGGGGCCGTTCCGGCTCGCCTACGATGAGATCTCGAACATGATCCCGCGGGTGTCACCGGGGACTTTTGCCCTCGGCCACAAGGATCCTCAAGGCCGCTTTTGCGTCGATTACGTGGGACGCGCCGAGAAGGACGTCCGCGAGAAGCTTCGCGAGCAAATCGGGTCGGCGATGCTGTTCAAGTACAGCTGTACGCCGACCTCGGAGGCCGCCTTCCACAAGGAATGCGAGCTGTTCCACGACTTCAAGCCGCCGGGGAACAGAATGCACCCCGATCGGCCGCCAGGGACTAGTTGGGAATGTCCCCGCTGCCGGTTCTTCCGGCTTCAAGGCTGAGAAGCGCCATCATGTCGCTGAGGGCGGCCTGATAGCCGTGATGCCAGTAGGCGCGCTCGGGAGTGTGCGCGTCGAGGTGGCGCTGGTCCACGTCCGTGTAGGGGGCTTCCTCGTCGAGCCATTCCTGGATCGTGTCCCGGCGCTGGCGAAGAAGCGAAAGGCTTTCCTTGGCATACATTGTCGACGACCCTGACCCTGGTACTCTTTTGAACCCAAACCGCCGTTTGCTCGGCGATCCTCGGCCGTTATATACGAGCTGAATGTAAGTCGGCTTGAGGCAAGCCGGCACATTTGCTTCAAATTTTATGGGTTCGCGAGCGCGCCGGGAGGCAGCCCTGCCAGGACGGCGTTAACCGATCTCCGGCAACAGGTCCTTCAGCGTTCTGGCGCGTGGAGGGGGAGGCGTCGGCGCTGCGGTTGCTTGAGCCTTGGCGGCGATCTCGCAGGCAATCTGCGTCAGCCAGCGGTCGAGTGCCCGCTCGGGATCGCGGCCGCGGCTCACCTCGGTGACGAGGTTCAAGGCGATGGTCCGCGCCAGCGTCGAGGCTCGCTCCTCGCCGAGAGGGCGCGACAGCTCTCCGAGGGTCGCAAGGCGGGCGCGAACGTGAGCCGAAAGCAGTGGGTAGGGGGACATGGCGTTACCGAATGGTTGCAATCACGGGCGTAGCAACCACCGTGCCAATTACCCAAAACCGACAGTATCTGAGCGCCGCCTGAAGTCAGCCCGGCGCAAGGGGCATCGTTAAACTGGGGCTGTCCGCCGGAGCGCCGCGCCATGAACAGCTCCTATATCGACGCCATCCGCACCTTCGAGGGCTTCACCTCGCAGGCGCGCCTGGACTACGCCCAGTTTACCAATGGTTACGGAACGCGGGCACGCCACGCAGGCGAGGTCATCGACCGCGCGGAGGCGGAACGGCGGTTCCAGGCCGAGATCGCCAACGCGCGCGCGACCGTCGAGCGCTTCGCGCCGAACGCCGACGAGGGGACCAAGGCGGCGCTTACCTCGCTCACCTACAACGCAGGACCGGGATGGGCCCGCGACGGGCTCGGCGACGCCGTCCGCCGCGGCGACCTCGAAGAGGTGCGCGCCATCTTCTGCCAGTATTGCAAGGCTGGGGGGGACGTTGTTCCCGGGCTTGTCAGCCGCCGCTCCGCCGAGGCGCTGTGGATAGGCAGCCAGCCTGGCGAGCTCAATGGCCCGAGCCTTCCGCCGCCGCCTGGCATGGCAGCCTTGAGCGCTTCGACCGCGGAGATTGGCGACGGAGCCGCCCGGCGCGAGACCGCAATGGGAGCGGCGAGACTGCCGTCGGCGACGATTGTTCGACAGCGTCAGCCGGTGGGCGATCGCTTGGCGACCGCGGCTGGCGGAGACGGATCCCCGACGGCGTCTGTGACGGCCTCGGCCAATACCCTGATTTCAAGCAACCTCACCGAGATGGTGCGGCTGGTGAAGCTCGAGAGCGGACGTCACCTCCGCGTTTCGGAGAGCCGGCGCGAGGACGCGCGTGCGCGCGAGCCCGATCAGACGTCATGATGACGGGCGCGGCCGGCTTGCCGCGGACACTAGATCGCGATCGTTCTTGATGTAGACGCTTCGCGTCCATCAAGAACGTGAATCGTGCTCTAGGCCGACAAATCTCAAGCGACGGCGACCCGAACTCAGGTGGCCATGCGCGCTCGCGCAAGGGGAGTGCTGGAAGCCGTGTGCCGCTCGAAGCCCGTTTTGGCTGCGCCCGCTGCCTCCTGGACGAACGGCTTTGCGCCATTGAATTCGGTTGCTGCACCCGCGCCGCGGACGAAAAGGCCGCGATGCTCCGGATGGGCCAGGAGGTCAGTCTTGAGGCCGATGAGGCTCTCCGAGGCGCCGAGGACCACGAACCCCTCCGGGGCGAGCTGGCGCGTCATCCGCGACAGGATGTCGGACTTTCTCGCCGCGTCGAAGTAGATCAGTACGTTGCGGCAGTAGATCACGTCGAAGCGGCCGAGGATCGCGAAGTCGTTGAGCAGGTTGAGATGACGGAACGACACCTTCGACCGCAGGTTCTCGCTGATCTGCCAGCTGTCGCCGATCTGGTTGAAGTGGCGCAGGAGATGCGTCGTGGGCAGGCCCCTCTGGACCTCGAACTGGGAATAGATGCCCTTGCGCGCCTTTTCGAGCACGGGCTCGGAGAGGTCGGTGCCGACGATCTCGACTTTCCAACCGGGGATCTTCGCGCCCAATTCGTCTAGGATCATGGCGAGCGAGTAGGCCTCTTGCCCGGTCGACGACGCGGCGGACCAGATGCGCAGCCGCTTCTCGCCCGCGCGTGCAGCGATGAGGCGCGGCAGGACGACGTTGCGGAATTGATCGAAGGGGGTTTTGTCGCGGAAAAAATATGTCTCGTTGATCGTCATCGCCTCGATGACGTCTTTGGCGAGCTTGGGCGATTGGCCTTTCTGGAGGATGAGGACGAGCTCATCGAGACCGGAAAGCCGCTCGCGCCGCACGATAGGCATCACGCGGCTCTCGACCAGATAGCGCTTGCTCTGCTCCATGACGAGGCCGGAGGAGCGGCGCAGGAATTCGCAGAGGGCATCGAAGGACTGGGACATTTTACGCTACACACAATTACTGAGGTTGGGCCAAAGTCGGGTCACATCCGAGATACTGCGCCCTCGACCAATCATATGGTCTCGCGCAGTTCAGCCTGTAGGTTCGAGCAACCCGATCTGCTCGAGCTTCGTTCGTATGATCTCCTGATCGAACGGCTTCATGATGTACTCCGTGGCTCCCGCCTCGAGCGCGCAAATGATCTTGTCCCTCGTGTTCTCGGTCGTGCAGAACACGACCTGCGGCTCGTCGCCCCTAGGCATCTTGCGAAGCTTGGTCAGGAAATCGAGACCGCTCATCACGGGCATGTTCCAGTCGAGCAGGATAAACTCCGGCAGCTGCTGCTCGCAGTGCGCGAGCGCCTGGGCGCCGTCCTTGGCCTCCGAGACCTCGAAATCCATGCCTTCCAGGATCTGCCTCGCGATCTTGCGAATGAACGCCGAGTCGTCCACCACCAGAGCTGTTTTCATGCCTTTACTCCTTACAAACGGTTAACAGTTTCGTTAGCTCGCGAAATCGAAGAGTGCCGAGATGTTGAGCGCCGGGATCAGCATATTGTTGACCTTGTAAAGCCCGGTCATGAGACGCGAGCGGGCCGGGTCGAAGTGCGGAGGAACGGCGACGCGCATCGAGGCGTCGAGCGTCAGCACGTCGCCGACCTCGTCCACGAGCAGCGCGAAATTCTCGCCCTTGTGCTCGACGCAGATGGCGAGCGAGTTCTTGATCTCCTCGACGGGGATGCCGAGGCGGCGGCGCAGGCTCACTGCGGTCACGATCTTGCCTCTGAGGTTGACGAGCCCGACGATATCGGCCGGCCCGAGCGGGATCGGGGTCACGTTCGAGATGCGGAAGATCGTTTGAGCGTGCAGGACGGAGAGTCCGAATGCCTCCCCGCCGGCGAATACCGTGAAGTAGCTCTCCTCGCCTGCAGTAGGAACATCGGTGGCGGCAGCCTTAGTCTCGGCTTGTGCGGCGATCATGCTGCAAGCTCCATGTCAAGGCTCTTGGCTTCTGCGGCGCTGTCGAGAACGCAGGCCAGCGTCCCAAGCAGGGAATGACGGTCGTGCTTGGCGACGAGTCCGGCCATGCCGCAATCGGTTGCGAGGTTTGCGGCGCGACTGTTGGGGCTCTTGGTCAGCCCGATCAGCGGCGCGTGCAGCTCGGTGCCCCTACTCTTCAGAGTGCGCATCAGGCCCATGGCCGCGACCTGGCGCGCATCGATATCGATGATCATGGCGTCGCATGCTGCGTTCTGAGCCAGAAGGTCGGCGAAATTGTCGCCGAGTCTCGAGGCAACCACGCTGTAGCCGGCGGCCGTCAGCGGTGGCGTCAGCAAGTCGCACAGCAGCGGGTCGTCGGCGACGAGCGCCACACGCTGGGCCTTGGCGCTCTTCGAGGGCTCCGGATAGACGGTGCGGATGAAGTGCGAGACATCGATGAGCTCCACGGCCTGGCCGCGGATCTCGGCCGAGCCGACGAGATCCGAGCTCGAGCTCGAGAGCTGGATCTCGAGCTTGTCCTCGATGATGTCGACGATCTCGTCCGTGAGCAGGCCCAGGCTGCGATCCTCGTCGGTGACGACGAGCACAGGATAGGAGCCCTTGCTCAAGTCGGACTGCTGAGAAACCGGAACGATCGGCATCAGGCGGCCCTGGAGCAGCACCATGAGGCGGCCGTCCGAGCTCTCGATGCGGTTCGTCTCGACCATCTCGATGCGCGAGACGAGGGAAAGCGGCAGCACCTTCGGCGCGCCCTGGCCGGCGCGGAACATGACCAAGCGGCGGCGCTCCTGCATGTTCTGCTCCCGGACTTGATCGCGCTTCTTGTCGGCCGTCTTCTCGATGCCGAGGCTTGCCGAGATGCCGGTCGGATCGAGGATCAGCACGACCGAGCCGTCGCCGAGGATCGTGTGGCCGCTGAACACCTTGAGGTGGGACAGCGACGCCGAGAGCGGCTTGACGACGATTTCCTGAATGTCGGCCACGCCGTCGACGATGATGCAGAAGGCATCGGTGCCGACCCGCATTACGACGGCGAGCTTCTCGCTGTTGGAGCTATCTTCCTGGGCGGGGAGCCCGACCACATCGCGCAGCTCGACGGCCGGAATGACCTCCTCGCGCAGCTTGAGGACGAGCGCGTTCTGCACGTTCTGGATGAGCTCATGATAGTTCTTGCCGAGGCTCACCGCTTCGACCACCGACGTCTGCGGCAGGGCGAAGCGCTGGCCTGCCACCTCGATGATGAGGGCCGGCGCAATGGCGAGCGTGAGCGGGATCTTCATCGAGAAGCGGCTGCCGCGGCCTTGCGTCGAGGACAGGGACACGGATCCGCCGATGCCCTCGATGTTCGAGCGCACGACGTCCATGCCGACGCCGCGGCCGGAGACGTTGGAGACGATCGTTGCGGTCGAGAAGCCCGCCTCGAAGATGAAGCGGTGGATCTCGTCGTTGCTCATCGCCTTGAGCTCCTGCTCGGTGGCGAGCCCCTGCTTCAGGATCTTCTCCTTGATGCGCTCGGTATCGAGGCCTTTGCCATCGTCGGCGATGTCGATGGTGATCTGGCCCGCCTCGTGAGCCGCGCTGACGCGGATCTCGCCGAATTCGGGCTTGCCCTTGGCGAGCCGCTCCTCCGGCTTCTCGATGCCGTGATCGGCGCAGTTGCGGATGAGGTGGGTCAGGGGATCGCGGATGACCTCGATCAGCTGTCGGTCGAGCTCGGTGTCGGCGCCCTCGGTGATGAGATCGATGTTCTTGCCAAGGCTCGTCGAAAGCTCGCGAACTAGGCGCGGCAGGTTGGCATAGAGGCGCCCGACCGGTTGCATGCGGGCCCGCATAACGGCGTCCTGTAGATCGCTGGTGAGAGTCGAGAGGTGCTGCAGCGGGGTCTTGATTGCATCATCCTCGCGATGGCGCGCGAGCTCGAGAAGCTGGTTGCGCGTGAGAACGAGCTCAGAGACGAGCTGCATCATGCGCTCGATCGTGTCGACCGATACGCGGATCGTCTCTTGAGTCGACTTGCTGGCGCCGGGTTGAGCGCGGCCGGAGGCGGATTGCCCGCCGGCAGCCGACGACTTGGCGGAGGCGGACTCCGCCGCGGCGTCGTCGCCCCCTGAGTCTTGGGCGAGCGGCTGTTCTGCGGCAATGTCGCTCACGACCGGTATCGGCGCCGGCGTCGAGCGGCCGTCGGCGGCCCCAACAGCAGGGTGGCTCGTCGCGGGCGTCTCCGCCGACGCGCCGTTCTGATGGTAGGCCTCGAGCGCGCTGATGATCTGGCTGTCGTCTCCGGGGGGCTCGCTCCCGGTCCGGCCGATACCCTCGATGATTGTCTTGATGCGATCGATGGCCGCCAGGATCAAGGTTACGGAATGCTGCGTGGGCGGCGTCCCGTCCCTGATCATTCCCATCACGGTTTCGGCAGCGTGGGCGACCCTTTCCAGCCGTTCGAGGCCGAGAAAGCTCGACGTGCCTTTGATCGTATGCACTAGGCGGAAGATGCTGGCGATCAGCGAGGCGTCCGACGGATCGCGCTCGAACTGCACGAGCTGCGTCTCCGCGCCTTCGATGTGCTCGGTCGTTTCCGTGAGGAAGTCCTTGAGTAGCTCGTCCATGACCGGCGTCCCCTGATATTCTCGTGATTATGCGACGCAGGTAAGTCTGTCGGCGATCCCCTGGGCCGATTCGACTGGCGAGGAATGTCCGTTGTTGACCAGATCGGCGGCCCGATTTAGCGCGCTGCGGATTGCGCTCGACGCGTTCTCGCAGAAGTCCGATACCCTGCCGGGGTCGATCTCGCCGGCCGGATTGCGGTGCGCGCGGATGACGTCGATGCTGGCAAGAGCCATCGCGTTGATGCCGTCGATGATCGATTCGAACTCGCGGCGGAAGCCGTCGTCGATGCCGTCGTAAATCTCGAGCGCGCGTGCGCTGCCCGGCAGCAGCGACTTGGCGAAATATTCGCGGTAAGTGACCGGATGCCACTCGAGCAGCTCGTCCAGCATTTCGGGGAGCAGGGTCGGGAGATTCTCTATGAGGAGGAGAATCTCGTTGAAATGGTTGAGGTAGTCGTTTGCGATGCCCGATGCCGGATTGACGAGGCAGGCGGCGCGCTGCTCGAGCAACTGCGGAGCCGCCGCGCGAGGGTCGCCGACCGAGGCACTTTGAGAGCCGTTGTTTGACATTTCGAACCGCCCGACCAAACGCTGCACCTGGTTTCAGACCAGCGATACTCGGGCAAGGCGGCTAACATTCGGTTACAAAAAAAGCGAATTTTTCACGGCAACGATTCATTTTTGCAGCGGTCCATTCCCAACAACATGAGGAAAGGTCGCAATTATTTATTTGTTGACGATTTATGCCAGGTCTACCGCGACGCCGGACCGTAAATAATGTCCGTCATGAATTCCTGCCGAAGGTCGATTGCAGAATCTACAACCATTGTGAAATAGCCTTTCGACTGAGCCAGCCGGCATTTAAAAATATTTTCACCTTCACATTCGAGCGCGACGAGACTTTGCGGGTCAGAATTCAGCCGAAGGATCTGGCCGATGTTGAAATTCGACAGGTCGTCCAGCGTCAGGTCGGGGCCGTCGAGAACGGCTTGCAGCGTCACCTCCGCGCTGACTATTCCATCCTGCATCTTGCGCGCCCATTCGGGATCGACATGCGTCGATTCGAGAGACCGTGCCCGTTCCAGGCGCTTCCGGATCGGGTACAACGCAGCTTGAGGAATGATCATGAACATACGCCCTCCATTGTCCATGACCTGGAAAAGAACCTGAATGACGACCACCGGAATGTCGGTTTGTCCCAGGATCTGGAAATCGAGCTTGGTCTCGACCTTTTCAAGCTCGAATTGCACCGGTGTGATCGGCTCGAGCAGCTGCTCGAAGGACGGAATGACGATATTGAAAACCGATTTGGCGAGCCGCGTCTCCAGCGACGTAAAGGGGCGATCCGCCTCGAACGGCGACATGCTGCCGTCGCCGCCGAATGCGGCATCGATCATCGAGAATATGAAACGGCGGTCCAATCCCAGAAGGATTTTTGCGTCCCATTCGGGCGCGTAGTATATGCCAGCGACGCTGTCCTCATAGGATTCGAGAACGTCCCATGAGTTTCCCCCCTCGAGCTGATTGACGAAGAACGAGGCGGGAACGGTGCAGAACTCGCGAAAGCGCTCGGCGCAAATACCGACCAGCCGCTCGAGCACGCTGGTGAGCAGCGGCAACTTGTCGAGCGAGAGCTTTGGCGGCTCGAGAAGTTTATCGGTGCCCGGCCGCGCGGCGGACGTTTCCATGATCTCTGTCGACATTTTCAGTCTCTCTGCAGGGCGTTTCTATCCGACTTGGTGACCCACGAATTCGAGCCGCCTTTCGGGGAGGCGCCGAGGAAGTCCGCCGGTCAGCATCGACAAGTCTCCTATTCATCGTCCTGGCCCTGGGTCTCGATGACGCCCTTCTCGATCAGCTCGAGTGCATAATCGGCAATCGCGCGCCTCGCCTTGGTGACTTCCTTGGTGAGCGCTTTCTTGCCGGTCTCGATCTCCTGCTCGATCATGCGGCGCGCACGCGACGGGACCGATTCGAGAATCTTTTCTTTGAGAACGGGATCCGCCCCCTGCAGCGCGATGATCGTGCGCTCGGGCGGCACCTGATCGAAGATCGTGAGGAGGGCGGGGGCGCTGAGCCTCGAGAGGTCGTCGAAGGTGAAGAGAAGGCCGCGCACCAACTCGGCCTCCTTCGGACGGTGCTGGTCGAGATCGTTGAGCACTTCGTCCATCTGCTTGCGGTCCATCTTGTTGATGATGTCGGCAAGGCGAGCATGGATAGTCGGGCCGGCGCCGCGCGCCGTCTTGTAGAGAATGTCCTCCTTGAGCGCACCCTCGAGCAGCTTGAGGGGCGTCTCCAGCACGAGCTTGATTGCGAGCATGCGCCGCATGATCTCGTTGCGGAGCGCCGCGGGCAGCATTCTCAGCGTTCCCGCCGCGTAGGCGGGGCTCGCCCGCGACAGGACGAACGCGGCAATCTGGGGATGCTCTCTCGCAAGGTATTGCGAGAGGTTGTTCTCGGGCACCTCGCCAAGCCTCAGCCAGATCGACTGGAGCGATTTGCTGCGGACTTGCGACATGATCTCGGAAATCTGATCGGAGGGAACAACGCCGTGCAGGAGCTGCTCCACCTCGTCGGCCGTCGCATTGAGGTCGCCGCCGCTCTTTAAGTACTTGGCAAACTCCTCGATGATCTCGTCGAGATCCGACTTGGTGACCGTTCCGAGGTCGGTCGCAGTCTGCGCGATCAGCTTGATGTCGTCTTCGTCGAAGTGCTTGAGCAACCGCGACGCGAGCCGTCGGTCCATCGCGAGCAGCAGCGCCGCAACCTTCTTGGGACCGCCGATTTTCGCCACCGCTTGCGCGGCTGCCTTCGACTGGGCGGATTTTCTCTCCGCTTGCGGCTGGGTCATCGCTCCCTACCGGCCAGATTTCCCGGGCCGCCGTCGAGTTCAGAAGATCTCCGCCGCCCCGCAGTTGCATGCAGACGAGGCGTCCCTGAGAGCCAAGCAAATTCCCGGCTTCTATGGACAATTCCCAGGACTTTCAGATTTGGCTTGAGCGAGGCTGGCGGAAGGCGCGTCGGCCGGCGAAACGCCCGCGCGCGGCATGGCCGGCAACGTTGCCGTATCAACTTATCTGTCGAGCTTGCCCGACCCGCACGTCGGAATATGTCGCACCGGGCGCGATAGAGGCGCGCCAGGAGTGGTGTCACTCGGCGCGCGAACTCGAGAGGCCGAGCCACTCGAGCGCCGGGTTGTCCGGGTCGAGAAGCAAGCGCAGGGCGATGGCCCAGCACACGACGACGATCAGCGGCCTAATCAGGCGCGCTCCGTGTGAAATCGCTGCGTGGGCGCCGAGCCATGCCCCCAAGGCTTGGCCCGCGGCCATCGGCAGTCCGAGCAGGTACACGACTTGGCCGGACAACACGAACACGACGAGTGAGACGAGGTTCGAGGTGAGATTGAGGACCTTGGTACCTGCGATTGCCGGCAGGATGCGTGCTCCGGCGAGGGCGACGAAGGCCAACGTGTAGAAGGCGCCAGCCCCTGGTCCGAAGAACCCGTCGTAAAATCCGATCGGTGCCGCCGCCCCCGCCGCGAAGGCGACCGGCCCGACGCGGGGCGCCCTCTCCCTGTCGTCGAGCCGCTCGGCAAGCGCGAAATAGGCGGCGACCGCAATGAGCAGCGCCGGAATGATCGCGGCGAGCCAGCGCGGATCGAGGGCCTGGACGGCAAGGGCGCCGGCCGCCGCCCCAAGCGACGTGCAGAGAATGGCGGGCCGGAGCGGGCGAATATCGACGTGGCCGGCGCGCCAATAGCTGAGACTGGCGGACGCGACGCCGAAGGTGCCCTGCAGCTTGTTCGTCGCCACGGCCTCGACCGGGGTGAGCCCCGCAAGCAGGAGCGCCGGCAGCGTGATGAGCCCGCCGCCGCCCGCGATCGCATCGACGAACCCCCCCGCGAGCGAGGCCAGCACCAGGAGGGCGAGGGTGTCGAGGTCGGGCAACATCGAGGCGCAAACCTTGCCGAGGCCGAGCGACGGCATTGATTGGGGAGAGCACTAGGGTAACAATCGACCACCGTGTAGGGGAAATTCCCATGTCCCGATACGTCAACCTTGGCGCGGGCGATCCTGCGCCTTGGTTCCATCAACGCTCGGGTAGCAATCCGAACTACTCCTTCGACACGGCGGCGGGTCGCTACGTCGTCTTGTGCTTCTTTGCGAGTGCCGCCGACGCGCAGGCGCGCGCGGCCCTTGCCTCGGTCGAAACGCGCCGCGCCGTCTTCGACGACGTCGGGGCCTGCTTCTTCGGCATAAGCCTCGATCCCGCCGACGCAGCGGAGGGACGTATCGCCGACAGTTTTCCCGGCCTGCGCTATTTCTGGGATTTCGACGCCAAGGTGAGCAAGCTCTACGGCGCCGCGCCGGTCGAGGTCGAGGTCGGCAGCAAGATCGCCGTCCGCCGCATCTGGGTCGTCCTCGACCCGACCCTTCGCGTCCTCAAGGTCGTCCCCTTCGCCGACGACGGCTCGGACGCCGCCGAGGTGTTGACGTTTGTCGAAATGCTCCCGCCGCCCGCGAAATTTGCCGGCTTCGAGATCCAGGCGCCGGTCCTCGTCCTGCCCAATGTCTTCGAGCCCGACTTCTGCGCCAAGCTCATCGACCTTTACGACGCGTCGGGCGGCGAGGAATCGGGCTTCATGCGCGAGGTCGACGGCAAGACCGTCATCGCTCACGACTACGGCCACAAAAAGCGCAGGGATTACGTCGTCACGGATCAGGACCTCGTTCGCGAAACGCAGCGCCGAATCCAGCGGCGAATAGTTCCCGAGATCCTCAAGGTGCACCAATTCAAGGTCACGCGGATGGAGCGTTACATCGTCTCTTGCTACTCCTCCGAGGACGGTGGGCACTTCCGCGCCCATCGCGACAATACCACGAAGGGCACAGCGCACCGGCGTTTCGCCGTGTCCGTCAACCTCAACGCCGATTTCGACGGCGGCGAGGTGAGCTTTCCGGAGTATGGGCCGAAAGGCTTCAAGGTGCCGGCCGGCGGCGCCGTCGTCTTCTCGTGCTCCCTGCTCCATGCGGTGTCCCAGGTAACGCGCGGCAAGCGCTACGCCTTCCTGCCGTTTCTCTACGACGACGAGGCGGCGAAGATCCGCGAGGCGAACAACGCGTTCCTCGGCGAGGGGGTCGGCTCTTACAAGGGCACCTAAGGCGGCGAAGCGGCCTATCGTCGAGAGGTTCCGCCGCGACGCGCGCGGGAGGCAAAGCGCACGGCCTCCTCGGCGGCGCGCACGACGGCCTTGGCCTTATTGATGCATTCCTGCTGCTCGTTTGCGGGGATGGAATCGAACACGATGCCGGCCCCCGCCTGGACGTGCAGCCTGCCGTCCTTGACGAGCGCCGTGCGCAGCACGATGCAGGTGTCCATGTCGCCGGCTGCCGAGAAATAGCCGACGCAGCCGGCGTAGGGTCCGCGCTTCGACTTCTCGAGCTCGTCGATGATCTCCATGGCGCGCACTTTGGGCGCGCCGGAGACGGTCCCGGCGGGAAAACCGGCCATGAGCGCATCGATCCCGTCGTAGGATTGGCCGAGCCTGCCGATCACATTGGAGACGATGTGCATCACATGGCTGTAGCGCTCGACGATGAACTGCTCGGTCACTTCGACGGAGCCGACGCTCGAGACCCGGCCAACGTCGTTGCGGCCGAGATCGAGCAGCATCAGGTGCTCGGCGCGCTCCTTGGGGTCGGCCAGTAGATCGTCCTCGAGGGCCCGGTCCTCCTTGGGCGTCGCCCCGCGCGGGCGCGTTCCGGCGATCGGGCGGATGGTGACCTCGCCATTGCGCAGACGGACCAGGATCTCGGGGCTCGAGCCGACGAGCGAGAACGAGCCGAGATCGAGATGAAACAGGAACGGCGACGGATTGAGCCGGCGCAGCGCTCGATAGAGCGCGAACGAGGGCAGCGAGAACGGCGCCGTGAAGCGTTGCGACAGAACGACCTGGAAGATGTCGCCGGCGCGAATGTACTCCTTGGCCCGCTCGACCATGGTCGCGTACTCGGCGGCCGACGTATTCGAGCGCGGCTCGGGCTGGGCGAGCTTTTTCTCCGACACGGCCGGCGCGTGAGGAAGGGGCGCCTCCAACTGGGCGACGGCAGCTTTTAGCCGCTTCAAGGCGCGCTCATAGGCCTTCTTCGCCGCGACCTTCGGCTCGGGACGCACCGGCGTCACGATGAAAATCTCGTCCTTGACCGAGTCGCTGATGACGATCAGCGTCGGGCGCACGAGGATGCTGTCGGGGACATCGAGGTCGTCGGGCCGCTCGGCGCCGAGGCGCTCGATGAGGCGCACCGTGTCGTAGCCCATGTAGCCGAACACGCCGGCCGCCATCGGCGGAAGCTCCGCGGGAAGGTCGAGGCTCGATTCGGCGAGAAAATCGCGGAGCGAAGTGAGCGCCGGCTTCGCGTCCCGCTTGAAGCGCGCGCGGGCGCCCGACGGCGACCGGCTGATCTCGGCCTTGTCCCCATGCGCGCGCCAGACCGCGTCCGGCTCTAGACCGATGACGGAGTAGCGCCCGCGCGTCGCGCCGCCCTCGACCAATTCGAGGAGAAAGCTGAGCGGCCGGCCGCCGGCAAGCTTGAGGTAGAGCGAGACCGGAGTCTCGAGATCGGCGACGAGGCGGGTCCAGACGACTTGCGGCTCACCCGCGCGGTAGCGCCGCGAGAAGGTCTCGAAGGTCGGAAGCGCGTCGATCTCGGCTGCTTTGAGACGCAGCGTGCTCACCTCGACGCTCCTATTGCTCGCTCTCTTGGCCTGTTGCCCGCTTGAGCTCGTCCGTATTGATGCTGACGCCGAGCTTGTCTTTCAGCGCGCCGATATAGGCGATGAGCGCGTCGTTGCGCATGTCGTTCTTGAGCTGGCGGGCAAGCTTGTCCTGCTGCTCCTTGGTGGCGGCCTCGGCGGGCTCGATCTCCTTCACCTTGAACATGATGCGGCTTTTACCATCGCTCGTCTCCGCGTAGCCCGCTCCTCCCTTCGGCAGGGCGAAGGTCTGCTTGACGGCCGCCGCGGTAAGATCGGGGGGCGACATCTGTCGCTTGACGGAGTCCGTCGTCTCGGGCTTCCCGCCCGCGTCCGCCGCGACCTTGGCGAAATCCTCCCCGGCTTTCAGGCGGTCGACGAGCTTTCCTGCCAGCTCATCGAGGAGACGATTGCGCTCGGCGTCGATGTAGACCGCCTTCACGTCCCCTTTCACGTCCTCGAACGGGCGCTGTTTCGCCTCGGTAACCGAGACGATGTCGTACCAGGCGTAGGAATCGCTCGGCAGCTCGATGGCTTCGTGGTCGGCGCCGGGCTCGGCGGCGAAGACCTCGTTCAAGACGATTGCGGCGTCGGGAAAATCGAAGGCGCTTTTGCCGTCCGGCGTCTTGTTCGACTTGTCGGTGGCCTCGATCTCGACGACCTTGAGCTTCTGCTCGGCGCCGATTTCCTTCAGCGTCTTGCCGGCGTTGCGGCCTTCCTCGACGAGATCGAAGCGCTCCTGAATCACCGTCTGCGCCTTGGCCTTGGCGAGCTTGTCGCGCACCTTGTCCTTTACCTCCTCGAACGTGCTTTCCTTGCCCGGCTCGATCTCGATTGCGCGCACAATCACGGGCGCGAAGCGGCCGTCGATCACGGGTGAGATCTCGTCGCGCTGAAGGGCGAAGGCAGCATCCGCGACCTTCTTGTCGATGAGCTGCTTTTTCGACAGGAAGCCAAGGTTCACGTCGCTCTCGCTCGCGCCGTTCTCCTTGGCGACGTCGAGGAAGTTCTTCTTGCCTTCGACGAGAGCTTTGCGCGCTTCCTCGGCGGCGGCCTTGTCCTTGAAGGCGATCTGCTGGAGTCTGCGCCGTTCCGGTATGTCGTAGGTGTCCTTATCGTCCTCGTAGGAGGTCTTGAGCTCCTCGTCCGTGATCGGCATCTCCTTCTTGAGATCGTCGAGGGTCAGTAAGAGGAGGACGAGCTTGCGGTACTCAGGCGTCATGAACGTGCGCTTGTTCTGCTCGTAGGTGGCCTTGAGCTTCGCCTCGTCGGGCTCGGGGACCGTCACCGCCTTGGACTCGTCGATCTTGAAATGCTCGATCGTGCGGGCCTCGTTTTGCCAGGCATAGGTGTCGTCGATGAGGGGTTTCGGGACGACGACCGCCTCGGAGAGCGCGTCGGTCAGCTGGCGCCTCAGCTCGTCCTCGCGGCGCAGCTTGAAGAACCCTTGCTCGGAAAGCCCCATTTGACGCAACAGCCCGTCGAAGCCGAGCTTGGAGAATTTCCCGTCGGGCCCCGCGAAGTCGGGATCGCGGCGTACGCCGTCCGCAAGCTCTGCGTCGGAGAGCGCCAGCTTGAGCTCGCCGGCGTGCTGCTTGATGGCGGATTGTGCGACGAGCCGCTCGATTGCGCGATTGTGCAGGCCCATGAGCAGGGCTTGCTCCGTGGTGAGGCGCCGGCCGTCCTCCGTCGTCAATGACTGAAGCTGCTGCTGGAATGTACGCTGGAAATCGCCGACTGAAATCGCCTCCTGCCCGACATGGGCGATCGAGCCCCGTCCGAAGCCGTGGAACACGCCGGACACGTTCCAGAAGATGCCGAAGCTCACGATCAGGACCGCGAACAGGATCTTGGCCAGCCAGCTTTGGGCGCCGCGTCTCAGGGCGTCGAGCATCGCTTTGGGTCTTCCTATTGGTGGCGGGCTCGCGAGGCTCCGGAGAGCCCGCCGCGGCGCCGCGGTGGACATGCCTGTCGATATCGGGACAACAGGCGATTTTTGCATGATATGAAGCCCACCCTGTCGCCGAATGCAAGGCCGGGGGTGGCGGCACCCGCGCGCTCGTTCGGGGGAATCGATAAAGGATTGGTAATGACCGACAGCGCCGCCCCGATCCGGCCCCTCGTGGCCGGAAACTGGAAGATGAACGGGCTTGCCGCCGCGCTCGCCGAGGCGTCCGCCCTGAAGGCCGGCCTCGGGCCCCCGGGCGGCTGGCGCGCCGATGTCATGATCTGCCCGCCGGCCACTCTCATCGCGCAGCTTGCTTGGGCGACCAAGGGTTCGGGGCTGAGAATCGGCGGCCAGGATTGCCATACCGCGAGCACCGGGGCCCACACCGGCGACATCTCGGCCGAGATGCTGGCGGATGCGGGCGCAGACGCCGTGATCGTCGGTCATTCGGAGCGGCGCGCCGACCACGGCGAGCTCGATTCGGTGGTCTGCCGAAAGGCCGTCGCCGCGCATCGCGCGGGCCTCACGGCCATCGTGTGCGTCGGCGAGACGGCGGGCGAGCGCCGAGCCGGCCTGACCCTCGACGTGGTCCGCCGCCAGGTCAGGGCCTCCCTTCCCGACGCCTCGACCGGGGCCAACACGGCCATCGCCTACGAGCCGGTGTGGGCCATCGGCACCGGGCTCACGCCGACCCTGGGCGATGTCGGCGAGGTGCATGGAGCGATCCGCGCCGTCCTCGCCGAGAGGTTCGGGGCCGAGGGCTGGAAAATGCGCATCCTCTACGGCGGATCGGTGAAGCCCGCCAATGCCAAAGAGCTCCTGGCCGTCGCGGACGTCGACGGGGCGCTCGTCGGGGGAGCGAGCCTCAAGGCCGAGGATTTTCTTGCCATCATCCGTGCCTATGGGTGAGAGGTAGAAAAAGAGCAAGGGGTCCCGTTTCATTATTGACCGTGGTAGGAAGCTCAAGAGCGCGGTCGGAAGGATGGCGATGCGTCGGCTCCCGGTGACGATAGTCTTTCTGCTGTTCTGGGCTGTCTTGGGCCCCGCGCGCGCCGCGCCCCTCGACGATGCCGCGTGCGTGTCCTTGAGCGTCGA
Source organism: uncultured Alphaproteobacteria bacterium (assembly GCA_963740475.1). Classification (GTDB taxonomy): domain Bacteria; phylum Pseudomonadota; class Alphaproteobacteria; order Rhizobiales; family Hyphomicrobiaceae; genus Hyphomicrobium_C. Next base: position 108,119 of record CAVUEM010000021.1, read on the forward strand.
GCGCGACGGCCTCATCGCGCAGGGCATCAAGGACGACAAGGCGAAGGGCCCGGCGTGGGCGAAGGCCAATCTCTCGGACGAGCGCCTGGCCGCGATCGCGCACCTGATCGAGCTCGAGGAGCAGCTCTCCTTTCGGTGTCCGCGCTCGCCGCTGTTCATGGCGCCGGGCCGGGCACTCCTCAAGAAGAAGGAGCAGGTCGCCAAAGGCCAGGACCAGGGTCAGGACAAGGCCGATGATGGCAATGCCCAGGACCAGGGCAAGCTGGAGGGCTCGCCCGCGACCATGCTGACCACGCCCGACGAGTCTTCCCCGCCGAAGCCCGCGGGGACGCAAAAGAAGAAGCGCAAGAGCTCGTCCAAGGCGAAGCCGTCGGACACCTATGTTCCGCCGCCCGTGCCTGCCGGCGCCGACGCGGCCGTCCAATAGTGCTGCAGGCCCAGGGCTGGCGGCGCGACAAGGTTGGGCTGGCGGTCCCGCCGAGGGTGGTGTAGAAGCGCCGCGATCCCCAATTCCGGCCCGCTGACACCCTGGAGCAGCGCCCCAACATGCAGACCGTTCTTCTCGTCATTCACCTCATGGTCGCCGCAGGCCTCGTGGGCGTGGTCCTGTTGCAGCGCTCCGAGGGCGGGGCGCTCGGCATCGGGGGCGGCGGAGGCGGCGGGTTCCTGACGGGCCGCGGCACGGCGAACCTCTTGACGCGGGTGACGGCGGCGCTCGCCGCGGCCTTCTTCGCGACGAGCTTGCTGCTGACCATGGTCGGCCACCGCTCGGCGCCCGCCGGGTCGGTGCTCGACAAGACCGCAACGCCGCCAGCTAAGAGCGCTCCCGCATCCCCCGGCGCTCCCGCGGCCGAGGGCGGGACGGCCGCTCCTGGCGCGCCGGCAACGCCCGCGCCCGAAGCACCCCGCGGCGGCATCCTCGACAAGCTCAAGTAGTCATCCCCAGGCCACTGCTCGAGCCGCTGGCGATCTTCGCTCCGTCCTGGTAGACCTTGATCCTGAGGGAGAATCGGGGGGAGAGATGCCATTGCGTCGAATCTCGGTGATGCGCCTCGTAACGGGCCTCCTGGCCCTGCTGTCACCGGCGATCGGGGGCTGCAGCGGCGGGCTCGCCTTCAATAGCGTCGCCACCTACGGGCCTGCCAACGCAATCATGCCCGTCGGCTATTTCCAGAAGCCGATCGGCGACCAGCAATTTCAGGTCGGTGCCTCCGGCACCGAGGCCACGCCGACGGAGCGCATCGAGAAGATTGCGACGGCGCGCGCCGCCGAGATCGGCGTCGACCAGAAGCTGCCCTATTTCAAGGTCGCCAACATCACCCGAGGTATGTCCTGCACGAAGAAGTTGACCAACGCCAAGTACGGCGACATGCCGCCGACATATCATCCGACGGTGATCCTCGACGTGGTCTACGCCAAATCCCCTGTCGACGCGGACTATCGCTCTTCGAGGGACACGTTCTCGCAGCTCAAGGCCGAGATCGATTCGGAGGTCGTCGCGCCGGAGACCGCGGCTGCCACGGCCGCCAGACTCGCGCGCTCAGTGCGGCGCCACCTGAGGGCGCTCCCGCCCCCGAGCCACCCGGCCTCAGGCGCGCGGCGGAAAGCTCCGTGAGTGTTGCGATAAAAACGCTTCGAATCGCGGCCCTTGCGCTGTACTGTTAAAGCCCATGCAGCGGTACATCTTCATTACCGGCGGCGTGGTCTCCTCCCTCGGAAAAGGCCTTGCATCGGCGGCTCTCGGCGCCCTCCTTCAGGCGCGCGGCTATTCCGTGCGCCTGCGCAAGCTCGACCCCTACTTGAACGTCGACCCCGGCACCATGAGCCCCTACCAGCACGGGGAGGTGTTCGTCACCGACGACGGGGCGGAGACCGATCTCGACCTCGGCCACTACGAGCGCTTCACCGGCGTCCCGGCGAGGAGATCGGACAACATCACCACCGGGCGCATCTACCAGGACATCCTCGCCCGCGAGCGGCGCGGCGATTATCTCGGCGGCACCGTGCAGGTGATCCCGCACGTCACCGACGCCATCAAGCAGTTCGTGGTCTCCGGCAACGACGGCATCGACTTCGTGCTGGTCGAGATCGGCGGCACCGTCGGCGACATCGAGGGCCTGCCCTTTTTCGAGGCCATCCGCCAGCTCGGGAACGAGCTGCCGCAGGCATTCCTCGGTCTTCATCCACCTGACGCTGGTGCCGTTCATCTCGTCGGCGGGCGAGCTCAAGACCAAGCCCACGCAGCATTCGGTGAAGGAGCTGCGCTCGATCGGCATCCAGCCCGACATTCTGCTCTGCCGCTCGGACCGCGAGGTGCCGAGGGGCGAGCGGAAGAAGATCGCGCTCTTCTGCAACGTGCGCGAGGAAGCGGTCATCCAGGCGCTCGACGTGCCGTCGATCTACGAGGTGCCGCTCGCCTACCACCGCGAGGGTCTCGATCGCGAAGTGCTCGCCGCGTTCGGCATCACGGGCGCGCCGAAACCCGACCTCTCGCGCTGGGAGACGATCTCGCGCGCGATTGCAGACGCCCGAGGGCGAGGTGACGATCGCCGTCGTCGGCAAGTACACTGGGCTGAAGGACGCCTACAAGAGCCTGATCGAGGCCCTCGTCCACGGCGGCATCGCCAATCGCGTCAAGGTCAACATCGTCTGGATCGAGAGCGAGGTCTTCGAGCGCGAGGACCCGGCGCCCTATCTCGAGGGCGTCGACGGCATCCTCGTTCCGGGCGGCTTCGGCGAGCGCGGCTCCGAGGGCAAGATCCTCGCCGCCAAGTTCGCGCGCGAGCGGCGCGTGCCCTTACTTCGGCATCTGCTTCGGCATGCAGATGGCCACCGTGGAGGCGGCACGCAATCTCATCGGGGTCAAGCTCGCGAGCTCGACCGAGTTCGGCTCGACGCCGGAGCCCGTCGTCGGCCTCATGACGGAATGGATGCGCGGCAACGAGCTCGAGCAGCGCCGCCAGGGCGGCGACCTCGGCGGCACCATGCGGTTAGGGGCCTACGCGGCGCGCTTGAGGCAGGACAGCCGCATTGCGGAGATCTACGGCGGGACCGAGATCTCCGAGCGCCACCGCCATCGCTACGAGGTCAACACCGGCTACCGCGAGCGGCTCGAGGCGGCGGGGCTGCGCTTTGCGGGCCTCTCACCCGATGGGCTTGCTGCCGGAGACGGTCGAGTATCCGGACCACCCCTGGTTCATCGGCGTGCAGTTCCACCCCGAATTGAAGAGCCGCCCCTTCGACCCGCACCCGCTGTTCCGGAGTTTCATCGCCGCCGCCGTGGAGCAGAGCCGGCTCGTTTAATGCGCGCCCCGTGCTGTCATCCTCGGGCTTGTCCCGAGGATCCAGGAGTCAACAGATTGTGCGGGTAGGGTTCTCGTGGTTGGCTCGCCACACTACGGGCGTGCCTCGGCGGGAATTGCGCGCTAGATCCTCGGAACAAGTCCGAGGATGACAACTGGAGGGACCCGCACCCGCTGTTCCGGAGTTTCATCGCCGCCGCCGTGGAGCAGAGCCGGCTCGTTTAGGCTCGGACCCGCGTGCTCATTAGCCCGCCGCCGACGTTACCGGTGCTTGCGGCTATCGTCTCGTGCGCCTTGGCCCGAAGGAGGCGTTCTTGATATATGCGGTTGCAGGGCAGGCATTGGAGAGCGTCCATGAACTTTGTCCGCGCGCAAGCTTTGCTCCTAGGCATGGTCGTGGGGACCGGGCTCACCGCCGGCGGCTCGGTGCGCGCAGAGGAGAGCCCGTCGCTCACCGAAAAGATGAACGCCTACGTCGAGTGCATCAACCGTCTCTCGGAGCGTGCCTACGACTCGCGGTCACGCTACTTCAGCTGGGCCGCCGAGAAGGGTCCGACCGGGAAGGAGCGGATCATCTACGGCACCTACACCATCTACGACACGTCCGACTGCAAGAAGAACGTCGAGGCGGCCAACGCGCTCGAGCCGCGCGACGCCGGAGCTCGAGGCGGCTGCTTCGGCCTACGTCGAGGCCGTCGTTGCGCTCGAGCCTCTCTTGAAGGAGGCAGACGACTACTACGAGCAGGAGAACTACAAGGACGACAAGATGGCCAAGGGCAAGGCGCTCCATCCTCGCCTCGTGGCGGCCTGGACCGCATTCGCGAGCGCCGACCAGAAGCTTCGCACCGGCATCGACGTGGTGCAGGACAAACTGGCTGCCCAGAAGCTTGCCGAGATCGAGCGCACCGAGGGCCGAAAGGCGCTCTATCACGTCCAGGCTCTGATGATGCACGCCAAGCGCCTCATGCGCACGCAAAGTGCCAGTCCGCCCGATCTCGCCAAGATCACGCAGGCACTCGGCGACTACGAGGAAATCGCCAAGGCGACGGAGACGTACGCCGACGCCACCTCGGACAGCAAAATAGGGTCGAGCTTTATCGGCGATGCCAAGGCGTTTCTGGTCACGGCGAAGCAACTGATGCGTCGCGTGCGGGACAAGGTGCCTTACAGCAGCGGGGAGAGGATGATGCTCGACGCCGATGGCGGCGGATGGATGGTCGAAGGCTCGCCGGGCCGGCTCATGCGCGACTACAATCAACTCGTCGACAGCTATAATCGCGGCGCGAGCTTCTAGAAAATCGCTAAAGTTCGTCGACGCGCCCCCGGCAATTCACAGCCGCGCGGCCCCCGGCCGTTCGATCCCGCTGCCGCCCGCGCGGGAATCGTGCTCCTCTGCCGGCGTTGAACGGGGACACGAGCATGCACGGCCGCCGTCTGCCTCTCGCTCTCGCCAAGCTCCTGATTGCACTCCTGCCGGCCGCGCTCGTCGCGGGGTGCGGCAGCACGCAGGGCGACCTCCAGCAGATGGCCGACCGCAACTGGCTCGGCTACATGGTCGGCAAGCCCTACGCGGGCATCGCGGCGGAGAAGAAGCTGACGATGGACGGGCTCATGCACGACGACCGCGCCGCGGGCGAGCTGATCTCCGTCTCCGATCTCCCCGGCGGCGACCGGCTCTACCGGCACGTCGACCGCTACCAATCGGGCACCATGTCCTCGAGTGCCGCAGGGGTCTATAGCAAGGACAGCGCCACCTACTCCTACCGGTTGCTCTATTTCCGCGTCTCGTCGGAAGGCGTGGTGCGCGACTACGCCAACGGGTTCGTGCCTGGCGAGACGCAGAGCTGCGTCGGGTGGATCGGCGGTATCTTCACGAAGTGCAAGAACGAGCTCGAGCTGCGCCAGACCGTCGACGGCTTCGATGCCGTCGTGAAGACCTCGCAGGGCCAGCCGCTCGCCTCCTGGGGCCTGCAGGGGGCGTGATGGGGCGCAGCCGCGGCCGTGGAGCAGAGTTAGCTGGTGTGGCCGGCGTCTGCACTCGTCATCGCGCGGAGCTCCGGGAATGTCGAGTTCGTGCATGCGCGGGCTGCCTCTTCAGGGATGTGGGATCAATGAAAAAGGGCACGTAAGAAAGTTGGGGCACTGTCAGTTTCACTGGCGTTACTTCTGTACCGCTTAACCACTTTTCACATATGAGCACGATGAGTTTGCCGAAGAAGGCTGCGAGCTGCCTAGCAACAGTGATTACAGCGTCAAATAGGGCCTTAAGGCCGCTTCTGCCTGGATCACCACCAAGCTCGGAAGCAAGCAAGTAGTTCACGGCTGTCTCGGACGCCAGGTAGAACGTGTTGGCAGAATGCTGAGCCAAGTAGAAGCGCCAAATCTCATTAGGAAGCGCCTCATAGGCTCGCTGGATCTCGCGGCTTTGGGGGTAGTGGAAGCAAACGCTGTTGCGCAGCTGGCTTAGCGGACTATTCGCAAAATGCTTTTTTAGGTATTTCAGTGCCACTCGCCCCTCGTTGTCTATTAGCGCACTGTACTCCTTGGCTACGGTGCTCTTGAAATACCGCGTCTGGAGCAGCGACCAAGCTTCGTGTAGTTTGCCGATCAAAATGCGCATTATGATCATGGCTTGGGCTGCTTCAACGTGATCGACAAATGACCCTTCTGGTCGCCCGCCAACTGTCATTATTAAGAGCTTCTGAAGCACGTTGATCTCGTTGGTCGCGTGACCAAGGAGAAATAGAAGTGTTCGCTCATTCTCCGGCATCACATTGAGCTTTTCTTTGTCGAGCTCGTAAGGGAACACTTCCATTCTGGATGTCATGTGTCGGCTCCTTGGTAATCTGCGCGCTGCGGCATGCGGCCCTGTGCTGCTGATCCTCTTGCTAACCAGCGTGCGCCTTAGGCGACTAACGCCTCGAGTCCTTGTATACGACGGTCATTCGATACGGGCCTCGTTGTGCGCTCTAGCGACGTGTCGTGGATGGCCGCCTCCGCGGCCATGACGTTAGGGAATGGACGCGACACCGCCCCACTAATCACGTCATCCCGGCGCAGGCCGGGACCCACGCAAGCTTCCACACGCGCGACGTTTGCGGCTCTTGCTCCGCGCGATCTCCCGCTGAGACGTGTCGTGGATGGCCGCCTGCGCGGGCATGACGAATTGGTTGAGCGGTCGCCTCCACACCAACGTCATCCCGGCGAAGGCCGGGACCCACGCAAGTCTCAGCTTGCGCTGCATTGGCGTCTCTCGCGCGCCCTATCGGCGGGACCGTCCTGGATCTCTCCCGTCTCCGGATTGAACAGGTTCCGCCACTCGGGGTTCATGCCTTCGATAAGACGAACCTTCCAGGCGCGGCGCCATTCCTTGAGCCGCTTCTCGCGCCGGATCGCATCGGGCATCGTTGCGTGATGCTCATGGTAGACCAGCAATTTCACGCAATAGCGCAGCGTAAACCCTGGGATGAGGCCTTGCGTATGCTCGGCCATGCGCTGGCCGAGGTTGCTCGTGACGCCAACGTAGAGAACACCGTCGGGCTTGCTGGCGAGGACATAAACGCTAGGCGCTTTCATAGCGCAGGCCTGTTGATGCGATGCGTACTCAACGCAGGAGTTCGCCTAATCCGTCGCGCCCGTGGCAATCTGGCGTGGGTCCCGACCTTCGTCGGGATGACGGAGTGGAGGTGGCAAGCGCTCGGATCCTCGCGCCCCCTAGTTGCGATGCTCGGGCGATAGGGCCGTCCCCTGTCCCCCCGGGAACGGCGCGGGCCGCGCGGGGCGCATAGGGTGACGGCGAGCCCGAGTTTGCAACCCCCGCCGCAGAGCAATCCAATGTCCGACCCCACTCTTCGCGTCATCGCCATCCTAAAGAACTACATGCGCGATCCGGCTCACCCCGTCGGCAGCGCGACGAAGCTCACCGAGCTCGACATCGACCTTCTCGACCTGCCGATGATCTCTCTCGACGTCGAGGACGCGTTCGGCGTCGACGTCCGCCATGACGACGACATCGAGAGCTTCGCGACCGTCCAGGCTCTCGTCGCCTGCGTGGCGGCGCGGCTCGAGGCGAAGGCTTCTGAGCCTCGTCGCCCGTCCGTCCCGCGCAAGAAGAGCAACTGGATGTCGACGGGAGCCGAGCGCCGGCGCTGAGCCGTGTCGTGGATAGCTTCCAGGATGTCGGTCATTTAGCCGAGCGTTCGCCCACCCACCAACGTCATTCCCGCGTAGGCGGGAATCCACGCAAGTTTTGGCACGCGCGACGGTCGCGGCTGCCCCTCTCGGTCGCGGTTCTTGATCTACGGCCTCTCGCGCGAGAGCGAGGAATAGGGCGCCGATACTTATCCCCCACTCCTTCCGCTCGCCTACACTTGCTCCGCCTGTCCCGCTGGGGTCGCCCTCCGGTGGCGTCCAGAAGGCGAGGGGCGGGTCCGAGTCCGACGGGAAGCGCCGGTCACGCGGCCGGCATCCCTCGCGTGCAGGCTCCAGCCGATGGCAACATCGGTGCCAGAGAGGTCATGGTTAAATGAGCTAGCATAGGGACGCCGTGGTAAGTTTCCGGTCCCTCGGCGCAAAGCTCGGCAAGCGGGGCGCCGGTGCGCCTTCGTTTCAAACTGCGGAAGACCGCGGCAATCCCGCGCCCCGCTCCCCTATCTCATCGCCTCGGGCGCAAGCGCCGCGAGCACGTCGGTGTTTTCCCCCTCTCCCCATTCTTTCGGGGAGAGGAGATGGAGCGGCGTGCGGGATGACACGAGTCAATCGTCGAAGCTCGCGCGCAAGACGTAAATGAGGGCGGCGACCGAGACTGCCGCGATGAGGTAGCCCACGATTTCGACCATCGGTCACCCTCTAGCTCTTCTCCGCTCGGGCCGGGCACTACGAAAAAGCCGGCGTTGGAGCAACGTTCCGACTGACGTAGCGCCCGACCCAAGGAGCTGGGCCCTTGCCCGTATTGGCGCTTCCCCCCAATCGGGGCGGGCCCAGCATTTTCGGCGGCGCCCCGCGACGAGCAGGCGAGCTCTCCCGCTTGCGACGGAACCGCGGCGACCGTGTCCGCGGCCTCCCACCATCCATGTCGTGGGGCAGCACCGCGGGGGAGATTGAGCGGACGGGCCGGGGTCCGCCATCCCCGATTTGGGGGAGACCTATGGAATCAAACGGCGGCGAATAGCTTGAGCGACGGCATGCGTGCGCGCTCGAACGCCGAGCTTGGTCTGGGCCTTCTTGAGGTGGCTGCGCACGGTCTCTTCCCCGAGCTCGAGGAGCTTGGCGATGTCCTTGAGCTGATGGCCGACCGACAACAGGCGCAACACGGCGAGCTCGCGCGGCGTCAGCGCCACGCCCTTGCCGATCCGGCAAACCTGCGGGCCGGCGATCTTCTGGAGGCGAATGGCCGCAAAGGTGCCGCCCATGAAGAGAATGGCGCGCGCCTCTTCCGACAGGCGGTTGGACAACACGTTGCGCGACCAATAGGTGACAACCCAACGGCCGCCGACGGGGCAGTTGAAGCGGTCGCGCATGCCGTACTTCAAAGCCAGGTCGAACGGCCAGCGATCGATGGCCAACGGCTCGAGCATGCGCATCAGCTCCGACATCGTGAAGGGCGCGATGGAGAGCTGCGCGAACATGAAGCCGGGGCCCGGATGGACGCGGCTCAGCTCGACGTTCTCCTCCCACCAGCCCTCGGGCGCGCTTTTGTGGAGGAAGACCGTCTTTCCCTTTTCGACGCCGGTCCAATCCCCCCAATGCAAGGGGAACAAGGCGGCGCCCAGGACGTTGAGCTGGCACGCTTGAGACGTGACCTGGTGCAGCGTGTCCAGGACCTCGTCGGCAGTTTCAAGTTTGTCGATGCCGCTGGTGAACTGCAGCATCTTTGCGCCGAGCTTGGCGACATCCTGGCCCACGGGCGACGGCATCGGTCAGCACCTCTGCGGAGCGAGGATCTCCTTTTCGCAGATGAAGCTTTTAGCAGATGAAGCCGCTATCCAGCAGCCGAAATTCGACGATGCCGAGCCGCGTCCGGCGACGTCACCAGGCCCGCCAGCCCGGATAGAAATAGGGGCCGCTATAATAGCGTGGACCCCGGTAGAAGCCTGTGGTGCCGTTCCAGCCCCAGCCGGCGCCTCTCGGCGGCGGGTAGCCGACACGGTTGTAACGGTAGGAGTCGTAGATACCAGGATAATACCGCGGCCAGGCATAATAGGAATAAAAGCGCGCGCGAAAGCCGCCCCTGTAGCGGGCCGCTTCGACGAGAGAAGTGCTCGGGGCCGCCATCGCGGCAACGGCACCGGCAGCGCTCACAGGCGCCGACGAGGCAGATTTCGGCAGGATCACGAGAAGCGCGCCAGCGCAGAGGCAAACCTTGGACGCAACAGTCTTCATGGCAATCTCCCATGTCCGCGTGCGTGCCACGGAGGCCAGTGCCGCGGTTCGCCTCCTCTTATCATGCCGTCGTTAATTCATCGTGCTCCATCGTCCGGATTGGTTGCCGGCCGGCTGAAACCGCAAGACAGCGTCTGGGCCTGCGCGGTTTGAGACCAATTGCCCCTTGCCTCAAGCGCCAATCGGCCCGACATCTAGGCGGTCGAGGTCGTTTCCCTGTCGGCCTGTTCGCGTAAATGCCAAACGGTAACGGCAAGACTGAAAAGACCGTGCTCGTCCTCCAGGGCGGAGGCGCGCTCGGCGCCTATCAGGCCGGCGCCTATGAAGCGCTCGCCGCGGCGGGGGAGGCGCCCGTCTGGGTCGCCGGCATCTCGATCGGCGCCGTCAACGCGGCGATCATCGCCGGCAATCCCCCGGAGAAGCGCCTCGAGAGGCTGCACGCCTTCTGGGACCTCGTCTCGAGCCGGCTCTTGCTGCCCCCGCTCGCGACCGACGACACCTCGCGCAAGCTCTTCAACGAGGCGAGCGCCTCGATCGTCGCGTCGACCGGCGTTCCGGGCTTCTTCGAGCCGCGCATTCCCCCCGCGTGGTTCATGCCGCCGGGGTCGATCGAGGCGATCAGCGTCTACGACACGAGCGCGCTCAGATCGACAATTCTCGAGCTCGTCGATTTCGACGAGCTGAACTCGGGCCGCGTGCGATTGAGCGTCGGCGCGGTCCACGTGCCGAGCGGGAATATGAAATATTTCGACAGCACCAAAGTGAAGATTGCGCCCGAGCACATCATGGCGAGCGGCGCGCTGCCACCCGGCTTTCCCCCGGTCCTGATCGACGGCGAGCCCTACTGGGACGGCGGGCTCGTCTCCAACACGCCGCTCCAATACGTGCTCGACGGTAGCGGCCCGCGCAGCGACATGTGCGTGTTCCAGGTCGATCTCTTCAGCGCCAAGGGGCCGATGCCCGAAACGCTGTTCGATGTCTCGCAGCGGGAGAAGGAGATCCGCTATTCGAGCCGCACGCGGCTCAACACCGATATCTTCCGCGAGATGCAGACGATGCGCCGCGCGGTGAGACGCCTCGAGCGATGCCTGCCCGAAGATGTCAAGTCATCGTCCGACTGGCAGCAGCTTTCCTCGATCGGGTGCAACGCGGCCATCAGCATCGTTCACCTCATTCACCGGCGCGCGGCCCACTGGACGCAATCCAACGACTACGAATTTTCCCGCTATACGATCGACGAGCACTGGCGCGACGGGCGCGACGACGTGGAACGGACGCTGCGCCACCCGGCCTGGAAGAACCGCCAGCCGCCCGAGGTCGGCGTGACTGTGCTCGACCTCACCAAGGAGCTCGATCCCCCAACGTCAGGACCTCCTCATGAAAATCGCTGATGTCCGCAAGCGCGCCTTTGCCATGCCGCTCACGAGCCCGGCGTTTCCGCCGGGGCCCTACCGCTTCATAAACCGCGAGTATCTCATCATCGCCTACCGAACCGACAAGGAGGCGCTCGAGGCGATCGTGCCGGAACCGCTCACGGTCGACGAGCCGGTCGTCAAGTACGAATTCATCCGCATGCCGAACTCGACCGGCTTCGGCGACTACACCGAATCGGGTCAGGTCATTCCGGTCAAATACAAGGGACGAGAGGGCGGCTACACCCACGCCATGTACCTCAACGACGGACCGCCGATCTACGGCGGGCGCGAGCTGTGGGGGTTCCCGAAGAAGTATGCGCAGCCTTCCCTCGGGCCGGACAAGGACACGCTGATCGGCACGCTCGATTACGGCCCCGTGCGGGTCGCGACCGGCACCATGGGCTTCAAGCACAAGGCGCTCAATGTCAAGGACGTGGCGGCCTCGCTCGCGAAGCCGAACTATCTCTTGAAGATCATTCCCCACGTCGACGGCAGCCCGCGCATCCTGGAGCTCGTCGACTACCGCTTGGAGGACGTCGTCGTCAAAGGCGCCTGGACGGGACCGGCGGACCTCGATCTCCACGCGCACGCGCTAGCCCCCGTCGCCGAGCTGCCGGTGCGCGAGGTCATCTCGGCAACGCACATCCTGGCCGACCTCACGCTCGGCCTCGGCACGGTCGTCTACGATTATCTCAAATCCGGAAAGGACCCCGCGTCATGAAACTCGACGGCAAGGTCGCGCTCGTCACGGGCGCCGCAAGCGGCATCGGTCACGCCATTGCCAAGCGCTACGTGGAGGCGGGCGGGCGTGTCGTCATCGCCGACCTCAAGCTCGAGCCTGCGGAAGCAGCCGCGCGCGAGCTCGGCGACAAGAAGACGGCGATCGCGGTCGCCATGGATGTCGCGAACGAGGCCCAGGTGAACGACGGCGTTGCGAAGGCTGCGGCCGCGTTCGGCACCGTGGACATCCTCGTCTCCAACGCCGGCATCCAGATCGTCAACCCGATCGAGGATTTCGCCTTTGCCGACTGGAAGAAGCTCATCGCCATCCATCTTGACGGGGCGTTTCTCACCACCAAGGCATGCGTCAAGCACATGTACAAGCAGGGCTCGGGAGCCCTCATTTACATGGGCTCGGTTCACAGCCACGAGGCCTCGCCCTTGAAGTCGGCCTACGTCACCGCCAAGCATGGGCTGCTCGGGTTTGCCCGCACCATGGCCAAGGAAGGAGCCAAGCACGGCGTGCGCGCCAACGTCATTTGTCCCGGTTTCGTGCGCACGCCCCTCGTCGACAAGCAGATCCCCGAGCAGGCCAAGGAGCTCGGCATCAGCGAGGAGCGCGTGATCAAGGAGATCATGCTGGGCGAGACCGTGGACAAAGAGTTCACCACGGTCGAGGACGTGGCGGAGGTGGCCTTGGTGCTGGCTGCGTTTGACACCAACGCGCTCACGGGTCAAAGCCTCATCGTCAGCCACGGCTGGCATATGCAGTAGCTGAGCACTCGACGCCGGGTGCTGCCTTGTAATTGGGAATAGGTCTTATAACGTGACGCCGAAGGCGTCGCCCAGCGGAGGACCCATGGATTCCAGACGCGTCATCGTTTTCGGCGCGATCATCTGCGTCCTCGCAATGCTCGCCTATCTTTTCGTATTTGCCGACGTGCCTCTGGCACCGGTCGGGCCAGGAGACGCCCCCGCTCCCTAGATCGCGGAAGTGGTCTTCGTAACCAACCTCAACCGCGCTCGGATATTCCAACGCGGACAAGCCGATAAGAGCGTGGTACATTTGGATCTCTTGCCGGGGGGAAGGAGGTCCTTGAACCTGTGAGGTGGTTGTCATGCGCATCAAATTAGCAATTGCCGCCTTGGCCGCGGCCGGAGCCGTTCTTCTCATCGCCGCTCCGTCGGCCTCGGCAACGCCGCTGGGAGCCATCGGCTCGACTGCGGCCCAGAAAGCCGACAATAGTCTCGTCGAGAAGGTGCATCGCCGCTGGTACCGGGGCTACGGCTATTATCCGCGCGCCCGCTTTCGCTACCGGCCGTACGCGTACTATGCGCCCTATTACCGGCCCTACTACTACCCCTACTACAGCTCCTATTATTATCCGTATTACGGGCCCTACTATGGGCGCCGCTTCTACGGCGGGTTCTACGGGCCTCGATTCGGTCTCCGGATCGGGTTCTGATTAGGCGGCTCTCCGCCTGCTCAACTTGTCATCCCGGCCGGAGCGGCGCGCAAGCGCGGTCGCGAAGAGCCGGGATGACAACGCGCCTTCTGGAACAGAAGATCTTGGCTAAGCCATGCCGGTCGGCCCCAGGCTCGCGACGTAGGAGTCGACCGGCTCGCCCACGGCGAGCCTCGTATCGCCCGCCCCGCGCGTGCGGTGGTCCACGTGCCAGAGGATCGAGCCGTCCTCGAAGTCTCAGCGCGAAGACGTGGCCCATGGAGCCGGCGAGCACGGTCTCCTCCGCGATGGCGACGCTCACCGCTTGGCCCGCGCAGGACGATGCGCCGGCGGTCTCTGCGAGCGATCGCTCCCAGATGGTTCGGCCCGTCGCCGCGTCGAGGAGGTGCACGTATCCGGCGTGGCCGACGGCAACGACGCGCTCGCCCGCCAGCGCAGGCGAAATCGGCATCGACACGTCAGGGATGGCTGTCATGGCCAAGGTCGTCATCCTCTTGAGAGATAAAGATCAGAACGAGACCGATGCACGCGGCGAAGCGGAACGCGGCCTCCTGTCCGTTCCAGGTTTGCGATTGCCACATCTGGAACCATTCGCCGCCGACGACAAGAAAGCCAAAGAAGAAAAGCGCGAAGCCCGCGGTGAGACCGCCGATCGCCAGCGCCTTGGCTCCGTTAAAGTGCCGCGCCGGCGCGGTCCGGGCGTGGAAGAGGCGCACCGCGCCCGCGACGCACAGCGCGCCCGTTACGATCTCGGCGGCGATGATTATCCAATAGGCGAGGTGATACACCCATTCGCTCGTAATCGCCCGCCACATCAGCTTGTTCCCGGGAAACGTCGTGTCCATGCTCAGCACGTGGCGGACGAACTCGAAGTTCGTCCCGTAGTCGATGATATTGTCGAGGCCGACGAGCAGCGCAAACACGCCGATGAGAACGGTGAGCAACGCCTTCGCCGTGCGCACGATCATAGGTGGCTCTGCCAGTCGTGACGACTTGAAAGCACTCTAGCACGGGTCTCTCTGCCGTGCGCGGCGGCTGCGAGCCGATCAGAACCCGTAAATGGCGCGGTCGTCCCCGTCGCGGCGTGCCTCGCGGAGCCAACAGACTAAGGTTTCAAGGAGGATTGATCAGGGGCTCTCGCGGAGCGCGGCGTTCTCGCGCTCGAGCGCCGCGATCCGATGCTTCAGCGCGCCGACGGTGTCTGCCACGTGGTCGGCATGAAACATTTGCGGGATGTGCTGCGGGCAATTCGTGTCCCATGCGCGAATGGTGAAGAGAACGACCTGCTCGACGCGCGCCGCGTATCCATCCGTCGCAAGGCGCGCCTTGAGGGCCGGATCAGCGTCGACGACCTTCGCGGTGCCCCAGATCTTCACGCGCCGACGGTTGGCATAGTCCATGAGGAATATGAAGGCCTGCGGGTTTTCGGCGAGATTGCCGGACGTGATGTACTGCCGATTGCCGGCGAAGTCGGAAAATGCGAGCGTCTTGGCGTCGAGCACGCGCAGGAATCCCTTGGGGCCGCCGCGGTGCTGGACGTAAGGCTGCCCCTCCTTGGTGGCGGTGGCGAGATAGAACGACCGCACGTTGGCGATGAAGGCTGCGAGGTCCTCTGTCACGGTCGTGGACCAGCCGCCCTTCTCCTCGAGCCGAGCGTAGGCTGCGCGCGAGCCGCGGCGCCGTTGCTCGGCCTTGACCGCGGGCGTAAAAGCGACGTCGGTGGACGAGGCCATAGAAGGGACCTCCGTTCTAAAGCTCGGGCATCGTGATGAAGCCGGGAAGGGCCTTGATGCGGCCGATCCACGCGCGAACCGCCCGATAGGGCGCGAGCGAAATGCCCCCCTCGTGGGCTAGTCCGATGTAGGGCATGCAGGCGATGTCAGCGATCGTCGGCCGTCCGAGCGCGAGCCAATTGTCGGCCGAAAGGCGGGCTTCGACAATTCCGAGAATGCGCTGGGCTTTGTCGCGGGCAAGGCTTGCGTCGAGCTTGTAGCCGAACTTGTCGCGGAGCCGCGCGTCGCCGGGGCCGCGCGGGATCTCGTTCTCGGCGACCATCAGCCATTCCATGACGCGCGCCATCGAAAGCGCGTCGGTGGGCAGCCAGCTTTCGCCGCCGTACTTCCGCGCGAGGTAAACAAGAATCGCTTGGCTGTCGCGCAAGACGACGTCGCCGTCCTCGAGGATGGGCAACTCTCCGAATGGGTTCTTGTCGATGAGGGGGCTCTTCTTGTGCGCGGCGCTCATGAAGTCGACGGCGTGAAGCTCGAGCGGCAGTTTGAGGAGCGCGCAGAAGAGCCGGACTTTGTAGCAGTTGCCCGAGGGCTCGAGGTCATAGAGCTTCAAGGTCGCCATGGTGCGGTCTCCGCCGGTTGCCTCCGGATCGTGGCAGCAGAAATGGCACCTTCCGCCATGGAATAAAATCCCGTATGACCGCAATATATTCTTGCAATATTCGGGAGAGTGGCTTGGACCAGCTCGGGGCCATGCGCCTGTTCATAGCCGTCGCGGACGCGGGCAGCCTGTCGGGCGCCGGACGGCGTCTCGGCCTGCCGCTGTCTACGGTGAGCCGCCAGCTCGCCGGTCTCGAGGATCGGCTCGGCACCCGGCTCGTGACGCGCACCACGCGCCGTCTCGGACTGACGGAGCACGGCCGGCTCTATCTCGACGCATGCCGGCGCGTTCTGGAAGAGGTCGATACGGCGGCGGCGCGCATCTCAGGGGAGAAGAGCGAGCCCGAAGGCGAGCTCGCGCTCACCGCCCCGATCGTGTTCGGCAGGCTGCACGTCCTGCCCGTGGTCGCCGAGTTCCTGCGCGAGCATCCCCGCGTCAAGGTGCGCATGCTTCTCCTCGACCGGCCCGTCGACCTGATCGAGGAAGGGCTCGATATCGCCGTTCGCATCGGCGCCCTTGCGGATTCCTCTCTTATCGCGACGCGCGTCGGGGCCGTCCGCTTCGTGCTCTGCGCAAGTCCGAGCTATCTCGAGCGGCGCGGCACGCCGAAGAACCTCGAAGCGCTCGCCGGTCACGATTGCATCACGTTCTCCTCTCTTCACCAAGGTCATCATTGGTCCTTCCGAGACGGCAGGAAGGAAGCGCGCGTCTCAATCGCGACACGCCTTACCGTCAACACGGCGGAGGCCGCGATCGATGCTGCCATCGCCGGCGTCGGCATGACGCGCGTGCTGTCGTACCAGGCCGCGTGCGCCCTCGCCGACGGCTCGCTGCGCCGCGTGCTTGCACAACTGGGGAGCGATGAGATCCCCGTGACGCTTCTCCACCGCGAAGGGCGCCTGCCGCAACGCAAGGTGCAGGCTTTCATCGCATTCGCCGCGGCGAGGCTGCGCCGGCGCCTCGCCCATTTGGAGGCGAAGGTCGCTAAGCGCGGCTGATATGGCGCTCTTCGCCAAGGCATGTCGGCGCAGCTACATCCCAATTCATGCGTCGGATCTGTCCTCGCCTGCCTTGGGCATCTGGGACGCGAGCAGCGCGGCTTGAGTTCGGGTTTTGACGTTGAGCTCTCGGAGGATTGTCTCATTTCCCCCCGAGGGTTCGGCGGGCGCGAGCGCTGTCACGCACACGCTGTCGGCAGATCTATCGCACAGGTTCTGAGCGTTGGTGGTGCTAGGGTTGACGGCGTCGCGGCCCCTTGGCGCATGTCGCTTGCGTGCGATTCACGCTAAGGGTGACCGTCATGATCGGCTCACGCGCGAAAACCGTGAACCTCGCTCGCTTGGGCCTGGCGGCAGCGAGCGCGCTACTTTTCATGATCGCCTCGAACCAAGGGATTGCCGATCCGGCCCCGGCCGGACCGTTCGCCGGGCTCGCGGGCTGGTGGGGCGGCGCCGGGCGCCTCAGCTTCAAGGAGGGTAAGCTCGAGCAGGTCAAATGCCGAGCGACCTATTTCGTGTCGGACAGCGGCAACGAGCTGAAGCAGACGGTGCGGTGTGCCTCGGGAAGCGGCAAGATCGAGATCCAAAGCACCGTGACCCATGTGGCGGGCAAGCTCACGGGCACGTGGAGCAAGTCCAACTACAGTCTCTCGGGTGATCTTTCGGGCGAGGTGACGCCCAAGGGCTTTCGCGTCCAGGTCAAAGGCGCTGAAGCGGCGCTGAGCGCCAACATGGACATCATCGTCAAGGACAAGAAGCAGATCGTCGAGATCCAGTTCTTGAACAGCACGCTGATCGGTTTGACGCTCCTGCTCGGGAGCGGCGACGCGGCCGCACATTGAAAGCGGCGGCTGCCCGCGTCCGCCAAGTGCGCTTCAAGCGCCGGAGTATTTGTTTACGGTCCCTTTCGACAAATAGGGAATTTTTCCCGATCTGCCGGGAGAAGCAGTGCGCTCGCCCGCGCAAACAGCTCAAAATGCTGGCAGCCGGCCGGCCGTTGGGGCATTCTTCCCTCGGCAATCGGGATAATTTCCCGTTTCGATGGTTAAGGATTGCAGGGTCGGCCGCATGGGCAAGTGGTTTGGTATTGCCGTGTGCTTTGTGCTCGGCGCGTGCGAGGCGCCGCAGTCGGAAGAGGCGGCCAAGCCCGGCGAGGCCGCGAAGCCGCCGCCAGCGGTCGTGCGTACCGTTGCCCTCGAGCCCGCGTCGGGCACGCAGACGACCCACGGCGTCGCCAACGTGCTCAATCCCGACCCGCTCGTGCAACTCGATGCCGATATGCGGGCGGCGGCGATTGCCGCCGAGTACAGCAAAGGACAGGCCGAGCGCTTCAGGTCGACCACCGCGCTTTCGCGCCAGAGCGTCGACAATGCCGAGCGGCAGGCGGCGCTGGAAGCGAGCCAGGTGAGCCTCCTCGAGGCGCGCTTGCGGCAGACCTGGGGCGAGGACGCCCCCTTCGTTAGGCCGGAAGAGCGCCAGCGCATTCTCGCGACGCTCACCTCCGGCGCCGAGGCGCTCGTGCGCCTCGACTTTCCCCATGCGGGCGCCGACGGCCTGCGCAACGTGCGCGTCTCTCCCCTCGCGGGCGGCGCGGCGACATCCGTGACGAAGTTCTGGGTCGCGCCGTCCGGAAACCTGACGATGCCCGGCAGCTCCTATTTCGCGCTTGTCCCGGCCGGCCCCGGCCTGCGCCCCGGCGATCGGGCGCGCCTCACCGCCGACATCGGAGCCGAGCGCATGGGCGTGATCATTCCGAGCTCGGCGATCGTCGTCTTCGCCTCCCAATCCTGGTGCTACGTCGAGACCGGCCCGCAGGAGTTCAAGCGCGAGCCGGTCTCGCTCGAGTTTCCCTTGACGGACGGCTACCTCGTGGCCGAGGGGTTCGCGCCCGGCACGAAGGTCGTCGTGCGCGGCGCTTCCACGCTCCTTTCGCGCGAGGCGGCGCCCAATTTCGTCGGCGACGACGACGACGGACCTGCCGCGCCTGTCGCTCGCGCCGAGCCGACTCCCTCCGCGACCAAGGCCGCACGCGCGGCCCATACCGCCTCTCCTACGGCCGACACGGAGTAGAGGCGTTTATGAACGCCCTCATCAGATGGTCGATCCGCTACCGCGGAATAGTCACGCTCCTGTCCATCGCCTGGCTCGTTGGCGGTATCGCCTTCGCCTTGCGGGCGCCGCTCGACGTGTTCCCGGAGTTCGTGCCGCCGCAAGTCACGATCCAGACCGAAGCCCAGGGCCTTGCGCCCGAGCAGGTCGAGCAGATCGTGACGCGACCGATCGAGGCGGCCGTCAACGGCGCGCCGGGCGTCGAGCAGATGCGCTCGGAATCGGTCTATGGGCTCTCGGTGATCCTCATCACGTTCGAGGAGAACGTGGACCCGGTCATCGCCCGCCAGGGCATCTCCGAGCGTCTCACGACGCTGACCGGCCGGCTGCCGGCGGGTGTCGCCCAGCCCAAGCTCACGCCGCTCACCTCGAGCACGATGGACGTAGTCAAGATCGGTCTCGTCTCCGACTCGGTCGATCCCTACACGTTGCGTGACCTCGCCGACTGGACCCTGAAGCCGCGGCTGTTGGCCGTGCCCGGCATCGCCCGTGTGACGGTCTATGGAGGGGCGATCCGTCAGGTGCAGATCCAGCCGAAGCCGGAGCGGCTGACCGCGCTTGGGCTCACCATTGCCGAAGTGATGACGGCGGGGCGTGAGGCGCTCGCGTTACGCGGCGGCGGATTCATCGAGACCGCGGCGCAGCGCATCACGCTCGAGACGCCGCCGCCCGCGCCAGACCCGCGTGCCATCGCCGAGACGGTCGTTGTCATGAGGAACAATGCGCCGATCAAGCTCGGCGACGTCGCCACGGTGACCATTGCTCCGGCAAGCCAGGTCGGCGACGCGACCATCATGGGGCGGCCGGGAGTCCTTCTGACCGTTTCGGGCCAGTTTGGCGCCAACACACTCGAGGCGACGACCGCAATCGAAGCGGCCCTTGCCGAGGTCACGCCCTCTCTCATCGAGCGCGACATCGAGATCTATCCGGCGCTCCATCGGCCGGCCACGTTCGTCGAGCGGGCGCTGCACAATCTCGAAGCCGCGCTCGCTCTCGGCTCGGCGTTCATTCTGATTGTTCTCTACGCTTTCCTGCGAAGCGTCAAAGCGGCGCTGATCTCGTTCCTCGCCATCCCTTTGTCGCTCCTTGCCGCGGTGGCGGTGCTAACCGAGCTCGACCAAACGATCAACACGATGACGCTCGGCGGCTTTGCGCTCGCGCTCGGCGTGCTCGTCGACGATGCAATCATCGACATCGAGAACATCATGCGCCGGCTGCGCCAGGCGCGCGGTTCCGGCAACTTCGACCCCCTTGCCGTCATCGAAAGCGCATCGATCGAGATCCGCGGCTCGATGCTTTACGGGACGCTCGCGGTGATATTCGTATTTCTGCCCGTCCTCTTCGCCGGCGGCGTGCAGGGCCGGTTCATCGGCCCGATGGCGCTCACCTTCATGATCGCCGTCCTCGCGTCGATGCTGGTTGCGTTGACGGTGACGCCCGCGCTCTGCGCGCTTCTGCTGACGGGCAACGAGGTGACGGAGGAGCCGCGCCTTCTCCAGCGCTTGAAAGAGGCCCAGGCCTGGGCGCTGGCGAAAGTCCGCAAGACTTGGGGCTTGACCGTGGCGGTGCTCGCCGCCGGTGCGCTGGCTGCGGCCGCCGTCGTGCCGTTCCTCAGGAGCGAGCTCATTCCTCAATTCCGCGAGGGGCACTTCGTTGTGCAGATGTCGATGGCCGCCGCCGGCACGTCGGTCGCCGACGTGGCCGAGATCGGCGAGCGGATCAGCGCCGAGCTCTTGCGGTTGCCGTTCATCGATACCGTCGGTCACCAGATCGGCCGCGCGGAGCAGGGAGAGGATACGTGGAGCCCGGACCGCAGCGAGTTCCACGTCGAGCTCAAGCCGGTGCACGAGGAGACCGAGGAGGAGGCGCAGGACCTCATCCGCGAGGCGCTTGAGAAATTCCCGGAGGTGCGGACCGAGACGCTGACCTTCCTCGGCGATCGCATCAGCGAGACCCTGAGCGGCGAGACGGCGCAGGTCGTCGTCAATGTGCTCGGCCCAAATCTCGATGCCATTGAAGGAGCCGCGGCGAAGATCCAGGAGGAGATCGCCTCGATCCCGGGTCTCACCGATCTCAGAATGCCGCGCACCGCCATGGTTCCGACGGTGTCGGTCCGCCTTGATCCCGCGGCGCTCGCGCGCTACGGGCTCACTCCGCAGGACGCGCTCGACGCCGTGCAGACGGCGTTTTCGGGAACGGTCGTCGGACAGGCCTATGATGGGGCTCGCACGGTCGACGTGGCGGTGGTCCTTGCGCCCGACGTGCGCAATCGTCTCGACGAGCTCGGCGCGCTCATGGTCGCGAACGCCGGAGCGCAGGTCCTCTTGCGCAACGTGGCAGCGATCCAGATCAGCGAGGGGCGCTCCAACATCCAGCACGAGGGTGCGCAGCGGCGCGTCGCCGTCACCTTCAACGGCTCGGGCGAGCGGTCGCTGCGCAATGTCGTGGCCGACGCGAAGGAACGGATCGGCAAGCTCGAGCTGCCGAAGAACGTCTACGTGTCATTCGCCGGTCAGGCCGAAGCGGAGCGGGCGGGTCAGATCCGGCTTGCCAGCCTAACGGCGCTCGCCATCGTGCTCATCGTCTCCGCGTTGGCCCTCGCCTTCCGCCGCCGCGTGCTCGCCGCCCTCGTGCTGGTCAATCTGCCGTTCTGTCTCATCGGCTCGATGGCCGCGATCGTGGCTAGCGGCATCGGCCTCACGCTCGGCAGCCTCGTCGGCCTAGTGACGGTATTCGGCATTGGCGCGCGCAATTCGGTGATGATGCTCGCCCACGTCGAGCACCTCGTCGACGCGGAAGGGCGCCCGTGGTCGCCGGAGACGATCCGCCTTGCCGCATCCGAGCGGCTCGTCCCGGTCTTCATGACGGCGCTCATGGCGGCGCTGGGCCTCGTGCCGCTCGCGCTCGGGCTCGGGCGGCCGGGCCACGAGATCGAGGCGCCGATGGCCATCACGGTGCTCGGTGGGCTGACGACGGCTACGCTGCTCAATCTCGCCGTGCTGCCGGAGACGCTCATCCGCGTGATGGGACGGCTCGGGCTTCGCCGTTCGGCATCGACCGCCAATACCGAACGCGAGCCACGCTCTCATGAAAAAGTATAGACGACGATTAACGCGTCAGGCGGGTGAGGCCTGGCGCGATCACGGTGTAGGGCTCGGTGAACCCGAGCCGCGAGGCCACGCTCTTGTCAGGCAGCGAGCTTCGATTTCAGCATGGCAAGGACGAAGGCGATCACGCCGCCGCTGATGCCGCCGGTCAGGAACGCCGACACGATGGCGCCGAAATCCATGCCCGAGGTTGCGGCCGCGCCGCCGAGGCCGAGGACCGTATTCAGGACCTGTCCGCCGATGCCGCCGCCGAGCGCACCGACGATCGTATTGCCGAGCGTGCCCAGGCTGTCGTTCTTCGTGATGCTGGCCGCCGCGTTACCGCCAAGGGCGCCGCTGATCAGCTGAACGATGAGGGTAGTCATATCCATGAGGGTTACTCCCGAAGGCTCCCCGCGCGCTATCCGCGCAGAGTTTGGCGATGAGTCTCCTCCTGTCGCGAAGCCCTCGCAAGCAAAAGACGACGCTGCAGTGCGGTAATTGCGAGGTCAACCTTAAACGGCGGTACGAAAGGGCTCGTTGAATTTTTGCGGCAGAGAAAAAAGCGCCCGCGAAAATCGCGGGCGCCGAGGCTTCTCGAATAGGCTGGTTGGAGCGACGGCGTCACATGTCCATGCCGCCCATGCCGCCGTGGTGATGGTGGGCGTGGCCCTGCTCCTTCTTGGGAGCCTCCGCCACAGCCGCCTCCGTCGTGATGAGGAGGCCCGCGACAGAAGCCGCGTCCTGCAGCGCGGTGCGGACGACCTTGGCCGGGTCGATGATGCCCATCTCGAGCATATCGCCGTACTTGTCATTCTGCGCGTCGTAACCGAAGGAGACCCCGCGCGCGTCGAGAACCTTGCCGACGACGATCGAGCCCTCGACGCCGGCATTCTCGGCGATTTGCCGGATCGGCGCCTGCAGTGCGCGCCTGACGATCGCTACTCCCGCGTCCTGATCCTCGTTGTCGCCCTTGACGTTGACGGTCGCCGCGGCCTTGAGCAGCATCACGCCGCCGCCCGGCACGACGCCCTCCTCGACGGCGGCGCGGGTCGCGTTGAGCGCGTCGTCGACACGGTCCTTCTTCTCCTTGACCTCGACCTCGGTCGCGCCGCCGACCTTGATCACGGCAACACCGCCCGCGAGCTTGGCTAGCCGCTCTTGCAGCTTCTCCTTGTCGTAGTCGGACGTCGTTTCCTCGATCTGGGCCTTGATCTGGTTGACGCGCGCCTCGATGTCCTTGCGCTTACCGGCGCCGTCGACAATGGTCGTGTCGTCCTTGGTGATGGTGACGCGCTTGGCACGCCCCAGCATGGCGATCGTGACGTTCTCGAGCTTGATGCCTAAGTCCTCGGAGATCGTCTGCCCGTTGGTGAGGACGGCGATGTCCTCGAGCATGGCCTTGCGCCGGTCGCCGAAGCCGGGGGCCTTGACGGCGGCGATCTTCAATCCGCCGCGCAGCTTGTTGACGACGAGGGTCGCGAGCGCCTCGCCTTCGACCTCTTCGGCGATGATGAGGAGGGGCTTGCCTGTCTGTACGACGGCCTCGAGCACGGGCAATAGAGGTTGCAGGCCCGAGAGCTTCTTCTCGTGGATCAGAATGTAGGGGTCCTCGAGCTCGGCCACCATCTTCTCGGCGTTGGTAATGAAATAGGGCGAGAGATAGCCGCGGTCGAACTGCATGCCCTCGACGACCGTGAGCTCGGAATCGAGGCTTTTCGCCTCCTCGACGGTGATCACGCCCTCGTTGCCGACCTTCTGCATCGCCTCTGCGATCATGTCGCCGATGGCCTTCTCGCCGTTGGCGGAGATGGTGCCGACCTGGGCGATCTCGGACGAATTCTTGACCTTCTTGGCCCGCTTGCCGATCTCCTCGACCACCTGAGCGACGGCCTTGTCGATGCCGCGTTTCAAGTCCATCGGGTTCATGCCGGCCGCAACCGCTTTCAAGCCCTCGCGCACGATCGCCTGGGTGAGGACGCAGGCGGTCGTCGTTCCGTCGCCCGCCAGGTCGTTCGTCTTCTGGGCTGCTTCGCGCACCATCTGCGCGCCCATGTTTTCGATTTTGTCCTCGAGCTCGACCTCCTTTGCGACAGTGACGCCGTCCTTGGTCGTGCGCGGCGCGCCGAACGATTTCTCGATGACGACGTTGCGGCCCTTGGGGCCGAGCGTGACTTTCACCGCATTGGCGAGGATGTCGACGCCCTTCATCAACTTGTCGCGAGCATCGGCGGAAAAGCGAACGTCTTTGGTAGCCATGCGAGGTCACTCCGTTGTAATTGGGTCGTCCCTCGTTCGAGGGCGATCGGGTTCAGGGTCGCAAATTGGTGAGGGGTCTACGTCCTCGTGGCGGCGATCACTTCTCGAGGACACCCATGATGTCGCTCTCCTTCATGATGAGGAGCTCGGCCCCATCGATCTTGACCTCGGTCCCCGACCACTTGCCGAACAGGACCCTGTCGCCCTTCTTGATGTCGAGCGCTACGATCTTGCCGGTCTCGTCGCGTGCGCCGGGTCCCACGGCGATCACCTCTCCCTGCTGGGGCTTCTCGGCGGCCGTGTCGGGGATGATGATGCCGCCGGAGGTCTTGGTCTCGCTGTCGACGCGTTTGACGACGACGCGGTCATGCAGGGGTCTGAACTTCATGGGTCAAGCTCTCCGTTGAGAAGATGGGATCGGCCGCGGCCAGCCCTGTGAAAAGGCTCCTGGCACTTGAGGTAAGAGAGTGCCAGACGCCGCCGCGCATGTATTCGAAGACCTTTGAATTTGTCAAGCCGAGGCCGCCGCACCGCCCAGCTCGCGCAGCCACGCCGGAGCAAGAGCGCTGCTACAATTAAGAGTAGCACTATTAACAAGATTGCAACTAATAGGAGAATGGATTAACCTTCGAGTTGAGAGCCTCGACCTCAAAGGTTTGCATGAGCGCCAATGGCCCATTTCAATCAGGCCCCCGCAATTTGGGGCCGGAAATGCCCTCGCAGGATCGCCCGCAGGCCATGACGCCAAGCCTCGCCGAACGGCTAGACTATCTTGCCGATCTCATTCTCGAGCTCAAAGCGATTGCCGAGACCGCGCGGCTCAACAAGCTAGCCGTGATCCTGGCTGCGGCGTGGGAGGAAGCGCGCGTGCAGCGCGACGCGGTGCGGGAGCGATAATCTAAGTCTCGAGCGGCTCGATGCGCGACACGAGCTGGCCCCCGTGGCGCTCGATGCGGCCTGCAAGGTCGAGTTCCATGAGGACGATGCGG
Organism: uncultured Alphaproteobacteria bacterium; assembly: GCA_963740475.1. Classification (GTDB taxonomy): domain Bacteria; phylum Pseudomonadota; class Alphaproteobacteria; order Rhizobiales; family Hyphomicrobiaceae; genus Hyphomicrobium_C. Next base: position 133,235 of record CAVUEM010000021.1, read on the forward strand.
ACGTCGCGGGCCCCGAGACCGGTCGAGCGGACGATCTCGTCGGCGTCGACCGGATGCGGTCCCAGGGCAGCCAGCACGCGGTCGCGCTCCTCCGCCGACGGCAGCGCCACGGGACCTTGCGGCAACCGTGATGGCTGAGGCGGGGCGAACTCTGTGAAGCCTCGCCCCTCGAGGCGGGCGACGGGCGCCAGCGCTTCGAGAATGTCCGCCGGACCGGTTGCCAGCGTGGCGCCGTTCTTCAGAAGCTGGTTGGTGCCCTCGGCGCGCGGATCGAGCGGGTGCCCCGGCACGGCAAACACCTCGCGCCCCTGCTCGGCGGCAAATCGCGCCGTGACCAGCGTTCCCGACTTCCTTGCCGCCTCGACGACCAGCACACCGAGCGCGATGCCCGAGATGAGACGGTTGCGGCGGGGAAAGTCCTTGGCCCTCGGCTCGAAGCCCGGCGGCTGCTCGGTGACGAGGCAGCCGGTCTCGCCGATGAGCTTCTGGAGGCCAGCGTTCTCCGGCGGATAGACGATGTCGGCTCCGCCCGCGAGAACGGCAATCGTGCCGGTGTCGAGGCTGGCCTCGTGTGCGGCCGAGTCGATGCCGCGCGCGAGGCCGGAAACGATCGCCAGTCCGGCGCGGCCGAGGCCCGCGGCGAAAAGACGGGCAAGCTTGCCGCCCGCCGCCGACGCCTGCCGCGATCCCACAATTGCGAAAGCTGGCCGCGCGAGAAGCGCGACGTTGCCTTTGACGTAGAGAAGGGGAGGGGGCGCGTCGAGATGGGCGAGCGCCTGCGGATATCCGGGCTCGATGGTGAAGAGCGGCTCGGCGCCAACGCGCTGCGCGCGCTCGAGCTCGGCCTCGGCGGAGGCCTTGCTGCAAAGCTTAGGGGTCCGGCCGCGGCCGCCGCGTCGTGCGAGGTCGGGCAATGCGTCGAGCGCCGCGCGCGCGCCCCCGAAGTGATTGATCAGCTCGCGAAAGGTGACCGGTCCGACATTCTCCGAGCGGATCAGGCGGAGGCAGGCGATGCGTTCCCCTTCGTCGAGGACCGCGACCGGCAGCGGGGCCGGCGTGAAAGGCGCCTCGTGCGGCTCACGCTTTGGCACCGATCTTGGGCTCCTCGCCTTTCAAGAGACGTCCGATGTTGGCGCGATGCTTCCACAGAAGCAGGGACGTGAGCACAAGGGCGAGCAGCGCCGCAGGGCGATCGCCGAGTGCGATCATGACGGCGGGCGTCGCCAGGCTCGCGGTCAGCGCCGAAAGCGACGAGTAGCGTGTTGCAAATGCGACCGCGATCCAAATGGCCGAGAATGCGAGAGCGCCCGGCCAGAAGACCCCGAGCAGCACGCCGATGTAGGTCGCGACGCCCTTGCCGCCCCGGAAACCGAGCCAAGCCGGAAAGAGGTGGCCGAGGAAGGCGCCGAGACCGGCTAGCAGCGCCGCATCGGTTGCGAGCCCCGCGTACGTGCCGCCGACCCAACGGGCGATCAGAACCGCGGCCGTGCCCTTGGCGGCGTCGAGCACGAGTGTCAGTGCCGCCAATCCCTTGTGTCCGGTGCGCAGCACATTGGTCGCGCCGATGTTGCCCGAGCCTATGTGGCGCACGTCGCCGAGGCCTGCAAGCCGGGTGAGAAGATAGCCGAACGGGATCGAGCCCAGGAGGTAGCCGAAGGCGGCGAAGCCTGCGTACCACAGCACCCAGTTCCACGTCTCCGGGCGCTCATAGAGGACGATGACGTTGGGATCGGTGGCCTGAACGAGTCCGGCGAAGAGAAACTGGGTCATGTCGGCGACCAGTGACAAGCAGATCACGTCCGCTCGACGCCAGCGTACTGGTAGACGGTCTCTCCGGCAACCAGGGTCCGGAGCACGCGGCCCTGCATCTTGGCCTCATCGAAGGGAGTGTTCTTCGAGCGCGAGCGCAGGAGGTCCTTGTTGACGACCCATGGCTCGCCGAGGTCGACCAGGATGATGTCGGCGGGGGCGTCCTTGACGAGCCGGCCGGCGGGAAGGCCGAGAAGCCGCGCCGGGTTGATCGTCATCGCCTTGAGGAGCGAGGTCAGGGGCACCTCGCCCGAATGGTGGAGCCTAAGCGCGGCGGGCAGCAGTGTCTCGAGCCCCACGGCGCCGTCGGCCGCCTCCGCGAAGGGGCGGCGCTTTACGTCGGCGTCCTGCGGATCGTGGCTCGAGACGATGACGTCGATCTCGCCAGCGGCCAGCGCACGCACCATGGCCGCCCGGTCCTCCTCGCGCCGCAGCGGCGGGCGCATCTTGAGAAAGGTCCGGTACGAGCCGATGTCGATCTCATTCAAGGTCAGGTGATTGACCGAGACCCCGCACGTCACCGGAAGCCCCCGCGCCTTGGCCGAGCGCACGACGGCCAGGCTCTCCTCGCAGGTGATCGTCGCGGCGTGATAGCGCCCCCCCGTCATCTCGACCAAACGTACGTCGCGCTCGAGCACGATGGTTTCGGCGACGCGCGACACGCCGGGCAGGCCGAGCCGGGTCGCCACCTCTCCCGAGTTCATGGCGGCGTTGGCCGAGAGGAACGGATCCTCGGTGTGATGCACGATGAGCGCGCCGAAGTCCTTGGCGTAGAGCAGCGTATTCTTCATGATCCGCGTATTGGCAACGCTGGCCTTGCCGTTCGAGAAGGCGATGGCCCCGGCGCGCTGCAGGAGCCCGATCTCGGTCATCTCCTCGCCCTTCAAGCCCTTCGTCATGGCGGCCATGGTGTGGACGTTGACGATGGCGTTGTCGCGGGCGCGGCGCTGGATGAAGTCGACGAGGGCCACCTGATCGATCACCGGATTGGTGTCTGGCATGACGATGATGGTGGTGACGCCGCCCGCGGCGGCGGCGTGGCTCGCGGTCTTGAGCGTCTCGCGATGCTCGCCGCCGGGCTCGCCAGTGAAGACCTGGGTATCGATCAGGCCCGGGCAGAGCACGTGACCACGGCAGTCGACGACCTCGGCATTCTCGGGAGCGTTGCGCCTCAGGTGCGGGCCGAGATCGGCGATCACCCCGCCTCTGACCAGGAGGCCGCCCGGCTCGTCCCGGTTGGACGCCGGGTCGACGAGGCGCGCGTTGATGAAAACCGTCGCGGGACCTGTCTTTTGGGCGCTCGTGGATGCGGGTGGGCTCATGGGGCCATATCGCTTAGCTGTCGGGCAGCTGGCTTGCGAGCGCTTCCAGCACCGCCATGCGCACGGCAACGCCCATCTCGACCTGCTCGCGGATCACGCTGCGCGAATGGTCGGCGATCGTCGAGGCGATCTCGACGCCGCGATTTATCGGGCCCGGATGCATGATGAGCGCGTCGGGCTTGGCTTTGGCGAGCTTCTCGTGGTCGAGGCCGAAGAAATGAAAGTACTCTCGGGTCGAGGGGACGTAGGAGCCCTCCATGCGCTCGCGTTGCAGGCGAAGCATCATGACGATGTCGGCGCCGGTGATGCCTTTCCACATATCGGTGAACACCTCGGCGCCGAGTTCGCTCGGACGCGGCAGGAAGCAAGGTCGACGGCGCGACGATGCGCACGCGTGCGCCGAGCACGTTCAGAATATCAATGTTCGAGCGGGCAACGCGCGAATGCAGGATGTCGCCGCAGATCGCGACGGTGAGACCGGCGACGCGGCCCTTGGCGCGGCGGATCGTCAGCGCGTCGAGGAGCGCCTGCGTCGGATGCTGGTGGGCCCCGTCACCGGCGTTGATCACCGAGCAATCGACCTTTTGCGATAAGAGCTCGACCGCGCCCGCCGCATGATGGCGAACGACGATCATGTCCGGGTGCATGGCGTTGAGGGTGATCGCCGTGTCGATCAGCGTCTCGCCCTTTGTCACCGACGAGGTCGCGACGTTCATGTTGAGCACGTCCGCGCCGAGCCGCTTGGCCGCGATCTCGAACGAGGCTTGGGTGCGGGTGGATGCCTCGAAGAAGAGATTGACCAGCGTTCGCCCGCGTAGCACCTCGCGCCGCTTGCGCGCCTGGCGGTTGGTATCTACCGCCTTGTCGGCCAGATCCAGGATGGCATTGACCTCGGCCGCCGTCAGCGCCTCCGTGGAGAGCAGATGGCGGTGCGGGAAGCTGAGCTTCGGCTTCGAGGCGGCGATGGTCATCAAAGGCGTGTCTATAGGGCGAGATGCGATGGACCGCAAGCTCTGGCGCGCGATCGCTTGGGATGGGCCCGCATTCGCGTTCTCTCCAGAACGCGAATAGCGCTCTACATCATGAGTTTAGAGTGGAATCACGATTTGAAGCGGCTCGCGTTCAATCTCGCTCGATGATCGTGCCCGCGCCCGCAGGTCAACTCATCCCGTTTACCGTGAACTCCGGAACGGCTGTGCACGCAAATCGGCGAGACCCAAAGCCTCAGGGCCGACAGCTCGCCGTCAAGGGGCCAATCAGCGCTCGGTGTTCGCCGGATTGATGGTCGCCACGATTCGCGAGAGCGACTTGAGAAAGGCTTCGCGCTGCGTGGGCGGGAGCGACGCGAGTATGCGCTCGTCCGTCGACCGCGCGGCGGGCTCTGCAACCCGAAGCGCCGCCAACCCCTTCTCGGTGAGGCGCACGGCGTACATGCGCGCGTCGCGGCGCGTGCGGCGGCGCTGAACCAGGCCCTTTGAGATGAGACGGCGGACGATATCCGCCATCGTCGAGCGGTCTATTCCCGTCAATTCGACGAGCGTCGTTTGACTGGGATCGTCGCTGTCGGAGATGGCTTTCATCACCGCGAACTGCCGCGGGGTCAGATCTGCATCGCCGACGTTGACGGCAAACAGCTCATCGGCGCATTGGCCTGCGCGATGAAGCAGATGAATAGCGGACGACACTGGATCCTCTTGGGTTTCGAGTTTCATGTCAGGCTCACCCTTATCGATTGGTCATCGATCTTATCGATCGGTCGTCGCAATGATTAGTGCAATATTGCAATCGCTGATGCTTTGACCTCTCGTCGCAGCGACAAAACTGCCTCGCCCTGCGATCGAGGATTCTAAAGCGGGTACATACGATCAGATAACTGCCATAAGCGGCAAATCCTAACGTGGTGCAATACTACTATCGTCGAGGATTGTGGTGGAGTCAGCGGTCACGGTTTCCAACGGTTGCGTGATTTTCCCAAGCGCGTTCTTGAGCATAAGGCTATCCTGAACATGCGTATGGAACCCTTTCCGGCCCTAGGTGAACAGCCAGGAGGAGATGCCGGCGCGGCGTGCAAGATCGGCCAAATCGTCATCGATGCGCGCGAACGTCACCGCGTTGGCCATGAGCGGGATCCACGGCGCGCCGCGCTTCCTAGCGCGATAGCCGCTCATGATGCTTTCCCAGGTGGCCGTATGCATGGCCGGGGCGGCCGACTTGATCGCCGGCGGGCGCCTCAGGTTCTTCTGTGAGGCGAGCCACGCATGGGCTGCCTGCCAGACGTCCGACGCGGCCGGCATGTTGTGCCGGGCCTTGAGCTGGCTGATCGCTAGCACGCCCGGCTCGCGGGGATGCGGTCCGATTTCTAGGGTCGCTATCCGCGTCCCCCGGCGGCGAACGCCGAACAGGCGGCACTTGTCTCGCATCAAGCGATCCGCGTACTGGTCGGCGCAGTTCAGCATGGCGTGCGCTTCGGCAAGAATCTCCGCGTAGTCGAGAAGCGGTACGAACGAGAGCCCCATCGCCTCGCCGGCCTCGAGCCAGGAATCGGCGAGGGCGCCGTCGCGCACCTGGAGGACGAGCCGAAGCCGATTGAACCAGCTCTTGGCCGCGCAAACGGCGGTGTCGAGAGCCATCTCGGGGCGCCATGGCGCGACAATGAGCGTGCGCCCGCGGGAAATCTCCGCGCTCGAGAACCACGCATAGGCGCCGAGGAGCCCGAACACCCGCTCCGGATCGCCCCCCTCGCTGAACACCGGCTGCGACGCGAGCCAAAGCGCGAAGTATTCGTCGCAAGCCCTGGCGGCAAACGTGACCGATTTCAACCAGAACGCGCTCTCGGCCGGTCGAAGGGGCAAGTGATTGACAATGCGGCGGCTGAACAACTCGGACGCCGGCACGGCGCCGAGCGGTCCGGCGAACGCCTCGGGAGGAAGGCGGCGCAACCACATCGGCAGTTCGAGCGTGTGCGTCACCTCCTTGAGCGGCGCACCGTGCTCGACGAGATCGAGAGCCCGCCTGCGGCGGGTGGCGGGACCGCGCCGAATGGCCATCGCATAGATGGCCCCGGGGAACACCGCAGCGAGATCGGCGGCGCGCGCCGAGGATTGGACGAGCCGTCGGATCGTGCGTCGACGTGCCGGGTCAAATCGGCGCACGAGGGCGTCGATGTCGGGGCGCGGGGCCTGCGGTTGTTCGGGTGTCGGCGCGAGGCTGGCAAGCGCCATGCTGTCGGATTTCATCGTCATCGCCAAAGTCTCGGCCTCAAGGCGACGTCTAGGGCGTTGGTTCCTGAGGCTCTTGTCGCAGATTGTGGCGAACCAATGCGGCGCGGGTACGACGGGTTTGGGTCGAAGGTTTGAACGCTCACTCGAGACGGATTTCCTCACGGCCACTCACGCGCTCGCGCCAACTCTACGAAGCCTTAACTCTGCTCTGCTAGAGCGAGGAGGAGGCCCGCGGGATGGTATCGGTGAGAACCGTGGAAGTTCGACTGAGAGGGCTGTGGGTCAGGGCCGGCGCCGCCCTCGGCGCTTGCGCGCAGACGCCCTCGAGCCAGGCCGCGGCCGGCCGGCCGGCCAACCCTCGCGAGGAGCCTCGCATACGCGCGCTCGACGGGCTGCGCGGGCTCATGACAATCATGGTCGTCATCTCGCACTTCTTTGCCGAGGTCGCGCATGGGCTCGCTGCCCTGTCGTTCGGCTGGATCGCCGTCACGATGTTCTTCGTGCTCTCGGGCTTCCTCGTCGGCCGCCTCATCCTCGAGAAGCAGGATCGCGCGAACTTCTTCAAGGTCTTCTACGTGCGCCGCGTCTGCCGCACGCTGCCCGTCTATTTTTTCTGCGTGACCCTGGTCTTCCTCATCATGACGGCGCTGCCCGGAGCCGCCTGGCTCGACGCCGGGGTGATGTTCCCGCTGTGGTCGTATCTGACGTTCACGCAGAACTTCTTCATGGTCGCGACCGACAGCATCGGGCCGCACTGGCTGGCCCCGACGTGGACGCTCACGGTCGAGGAGCACTTCTACCTCATCGCGCCCGCTCTCTTCTTCCTGGTCCCGCGCCGCCGGCTGTTCGCCGTTTTCGCCTTGTGCACGATCCTCGTGATCGTCTTTCGCGCCCTCGTCTTCGAGGCGGGGCTCCTCTCGCCGATGGCCTGCCTGACGCTCTTGCCCGGCGTCGGCTCGGGTCTCCTTTGCGGCCTCATGGCCGGCGTTGCGATCAAGACCGAGGGTATCGCCTGGGAGCGCTACGATCAGCTCCTGCGAGCCGGACCGCTCGTGCTCCTTTTGCTGACCGGTGCGCTCAAGGTCCTCGACGGCGAAGAGGGACAGGCATTCAACATCCTCTCCGACACGACGGTGTCGGCGGCCTGCGCCCTCTATATTCTCGCCGTCGTCCGCGGGGCCCCGGAGGGCAAGCGCCTCGAGAGCCGTGTGCTCTGCTTCTTCGGCAATACGTCCTATAGCGTCTACCTGACCCACCTCGCGGTGCTCGGGCTGATGCACGGAGCTATCCTCGGCGCCAAGCCCGATATCGCGACGGCGAGCCAGGTCGCGGTCACGGTTGCGGCGCTGCCTGTGGTCGCCCTGGTCGGATGGGTGTTCACGCGGCTCGTCGAGGAGCCCATCACGCGCTATGGGCGCAGCTTCAAGTGGAGCGCCGAGCGCCGCGGGGGTGCCGCGTTGCAGCCGGCGATCGCCGCCGCCGCGCAGGCCTGACCGAAGCGCACCCGCCGCCCATCAGCCCCGCCGCGTGGCGGCGCGCATGCGGTCGAGCGCCCCTTGCAGGATCAGGGCCGCGGCCAGCTTGTCGATGAGCTCGGCGCGCCGCTTGCGGCTGGCGTCGGCCTCGAGAAGCGTCCGCTCGGCCGCCGCCGTCGTGAGCCGCTCGTCCCAAAGGAGGATCGGAAGCGCGGAGAGCGCATTCAGGTTGCGGGCGAAGGCGCGTGTCGCCTGGGCGCGCGGCCCCGCACTGCCGTCGAGGTTGACGGGATAGCCGAGAACGAGGCCGGCAATCTGGTGCTCGGCCGAGAGATCGAGAAGACGGCGCGCATCGGCCGCGAATTTCGTGCGCCGGATCGTCTCGAGCGGGGAGGCGATCCGCCGCGTCACGTCGGAAAGCGCGAGCCCGATCGTTTTCGATCCGAGGTCGATGCCGAAGAGCCGGCAGCCAGGCGGAAGCCGGCGCGCAAAGGCCTCGACGTCGCTCGTGGTAAGGCCGCGCTGGCTTTGATCGTCGCCGTGTATCATCGACGCCCGAAGGATGTTGGCGCTTGGGCCGGCTCGCTCATAGAGTATGCGCGCACTCGGAGTATGCGCGCACTCGCAATCCTTGGCTCCAGGAGCTTGCAGAAAGATGAAAATCACTTGGTTCGGGCATTCCTGCTTCCGCGTCGAGACCGGAAAAAGCGTGCTCCTCATCGACCCGTTTCTCAAGGGGAATCCCACCTTCGAGAAAAGCGACGTGCCCTGGGAAACCGCGACCGAGGGCGTCACGCACGTGGCCCTCACCCATGGGCACGACGATCATCTTGGAAATGCCGCGGAAATCCTGAAGGAGCGCCGTGCCACGCTCTTTGCCGTCTTCGAGCTCGCGGAGCACGTGGCCGGCCAGGGGGCCGAGAGCATCGAGTACATGAATACCGGGGGCACGGTGCATACTGCAGATTTCGCTCTCACATTTGTGAATGCCTTCCATTCCTCGTCGTCGGGCGGCCGCTATCTCGGCAACCCTTGCGGCATCGTTATCCGGCCGAAAGAAGGACCGACACTCTATCACATGGGGGATACCGAGATCTTCGGCGACATGGCGCTGATCAACGAGCTCTACGCGCCCGAGGTCGGCATCGTGCCGATCGGGGACCGGTTCACGATGGGGGCGAGGACGGCGGCCCATGCCTGCCGGAAATTCTTCAAGTTCAAGACCGTCCTCCCCTGTCACTACGGCACCTTCCCCATGCTCGACCAGACGGCCGACGCCTTCGTTGCCGAGATGAAGGGAGAGACCGTTCTCGTGCCGAAGCCGGGGCAGCAAGTCTCGGTCTAGCGGGAACGGCAGGCGTTCGGCGGGGGTTACAGTCCGAGGCTGACAGCGGCGCTTCGGTCGCTATGCTCGGCCACCCGCTGCAATTGCCGCGGCTAGTCGAGTATGCGAGGAACGGGCGGCGCGTAACGGCACGGGCGCCGTGGAGGTTTTTTGGATCAGGTTTCCAGGCACATCGCCGCCGCCAGGCCGGCTCCCGCCGGCGGCCCGCGAGTGGCGGCAAGCGGTCGCCTCGGCTTCGCCGTCTTTACGCTCACCACGTTTCTCTCCGCGCTCCTCCTCTTCTCCATCCAGCCGCTCTTCGCCAAGATGGTCCTGCCGCTGCTCGGCGGGACGCCGTCGGTATGGGCCGTGGCGCTCCTCTTTTTCCAAGGCGCGCTGCTCGCGGGCTATGGGTACGCTCACCTGCTGATGCGCCACCTGCCCGCGGCCAAGACCGGGCTCGTGCATTTGGGCGTCTGCCTCGCCGCCTTCCTATTTCTTCCCATTGCGCTGCCCGCGGGTTGGACAGAGCCTCCGCCGGGCGATGCCTACCTCTGGCAGCTCGGGCTGTTCGCGGCCGCGATCGGCCTCCCGTTTGTAGCGGTCTCGGCCAACGCTCCCCTTCTGCAGGCCTGGTTCGCCCGCACCGGGCACCAGGAGAGCAAGGACCCCTATTTTCTTTATGCGGCCTCGAACCTGGGCAGCCTGCTGGCTCTCCTGTCCTTTCCGTTCCTCCTCGAGCCCGTGTTTGGATTGAAGATGCTGAGCACGTTGTGGACGGCAGGCTTCGTCGCCCTGGTCGCCGCGCTCGCGCTTTGCGCCTGGCTCGTGCGCCAGGGCGATGGCAGCGGAAGAGGCCTCGCGAGCACCGCGGTGCGGGGACGCGCCGCCGGCGCGCCGGACGCACCCGGCTGGCAAGAGCGGCTCGAGTGGGTCGGCCTCGCGCTCGTGCCCTCGGCTCTCCTTACGGCATTCACCACCCACATCGCGACCGATGTCGCTTCCGCCCCGCTCATCTGGGTGATGCCGCTTGCCCTCTATCTGCTCTCCTTCGTGATCGTCTTTCGCGAGCGCGCGCTCGTGCCACCGCGCCTCCTTCTCATTTTTCAGCTCGCCGCGGTGATCCTCGCCCTTCTCCAGCTCGCCCAGACTCGTCACGAAACCTGGCCGCTCACCGCGAGCCTCGGGGTCGCGGCATTTTTCACCTCCGCGCTCGTCGCTCACCGGACGCTCTACGATGCGAGGCCTGCCGCCCCCTATCTCACCGAGTTCTATGTCTATATGTCGCTCGGCGGCGTGCTCGGCGGCCTGTTCGCGGCGTTGATCGCCCCGCACCTCTTCTCGGAGGTATTCGAATATCCGCTGCTCTTGGCGGCAACGATCGCCTGCCGTCCCGGCGCCCTCAAGCTCGACATCCGCAATCGCGAGGAGATGCTCAAGCTCTGGCTCATCGTCGCAACCGGCGGCCTCGTCCTCTACTGGGTTCCTTGGATCGCCCGCACGCTCGATCTCGGCTTTCGCGGCTGGGGCGAGACGCCGGTCATCGTCCTCGCTTTCGCCGCCGCCATACTCGCGTTCTGGAGCTATCCCGTCCGCCAGCTCGCGGTCGCGATGCTGATGTTTCTCGCCGTCGTGCTCCTTCCCTCGGGTGTGCATCGCGGCCAGGCGCAACGCAGCTATTTCGGCGTCTACCGCGTGACCCTGTCGGACGACGGCAAGTTCAACGTCCTCCAGCACGGCACGACGCTGCACGGCGCGCAGCGCATCCGCGACGAGCGAGGCCGCCCCGTGACCTCACCCACGCCCGTGACCTACTATCACCCGCACAGCCCGATGGCGGCGGCCATACGCGTCACGGGCATGATCCTGGCGAACAAGGGGTCAAACGGCCGCTACGGGGTCATCGGGCTCGGTGCGGGGTCGCTGGCCTGCCACTCCGCTTCCGGCGAGACCTGGCGCTTCTTCGAAATCGACCCTGTGGTCGTCGGCATCGCCAAGTCGACGCATTTTACTTACCTCGCCAATTGCCAGCCGAAAGCCGATATCGTCCTCGGAGATGCCCGCCTGACGTTCGCCAAGGAGAAGGACGAGAGCTTCGATCTCCTCATCGTCGATGCCTTCTCCTCCGATGCGGTGCCGATGCATCTCCTGACGAAGGAAGCCCTCGAGCTCTATGGGTCGAAGCTCAAGCCGCAGGGTATCGGCGTGCTCCACATCTCGAACCGCTATCTCGATCTCGAATCGGTGCTCGGCGCGACTTTTCCCGCCACACGGGGCTTGAAGGCGCTCGTCATTGAGGATCAGACCGGCGATCAGGGTTACGCGGTTACCGGCTCCACCGTTGTGGTGTTCGGCAAGGACGACGCGGCCGTCGACATCTTCCGCGCCGCCCCTGGTGCGCGCAACCTGCCCACGACCACGCTCAAGCCCTGGACCGACGACGCCTCCGACGTGCTGGCCCCGCTGCTTTCCAAGCTCGCCAAGCGCAAGTGAGGCCGCGCAAGGTTGCGCGCGTCACGGCGGCCCGCTATGAGAGCGGGAATCCCGGCACAGTGCCGAATTGACGAGACCGACGGGTAATCTCATGCAGGTCGACCAGGCGACGGTCCGGCGCATTGCGCGCCTTGCCCGCATCAAGATCACCGACGAGGAGGCGAAGGGCCTCGAAAAAGAGCTCTCCGGCATCCTGGCTTGGGTCGAGCAGCTCGGCGCAGTTGATACGGCGTCCATCGAGCCGATGACGCGCGTCGTCGCCCAGGAGCTGAAGAAGCGCCACGACGACGTCACCGACGGCGAGATCGCCGACGACGTGATCAGGAACGCGCCGATGGCGGAGGACCACTTCTTCGTCGTGCCGAAGGTCGTGGAGTAGAATTCGGGGAGGCGGGCTATGTCGAAGATATTTGCACTTCTGGGGATCGCCCTCATTGTCTCGGGCGCGCTCGTGCTCGGGCTGCCCTTCCTCGAGGAGACGCCGTCGGCGTCGCGCTCGCTGGCGCCCGAGGCGATCGGTTCGTCGAGCCTCGTCGTTCGCGCTCGTGAGATCGCGGAAATGGTGCAGGCGCCGCTTTCGATCTTGTTCGGGCTGATCAGCCTCTACTGGAACCGCAAGAATTACCTGAAGCAGCAGAGCGCCGGCACCGCGTCGGGTGGCAAGGGCGCTTGAGAGAGCTGGCGGAGCGCCGGGGCGGGACCTTGGCGGGAAATTGGGTGATGCGCCCTTTCGTCTTGATGCTGGCAGCGCTCGCTTCCTCGCCGTCGGCCGCCGAGGTCAAAGCGCCGTTTGTCGACGGGGTCTGGGCGACGGAGGAGGGCTGCCGTAAGCTCGCCGACCTCGCCGCCGGGACGCCGCGAAGCGTCGATACGGTGCCGGAAACGCTCACTGCCGACGGCTATCAAACTTGGGAAGGCGGATGCACCTTCGCGTCGATCGAGGAGACCGAGAAGGGGCGCGCGTGGACCGTCAAGACCTCCTGCGCTGACGGACCGGAGGAATGGTCCGATACCGAGCGCCTCGAGCTCGATGACGCCAACGGCCGGCTCAAGGTGACGGTCGACGGCAAGACCACCGAGTTCGTGCGCTGCGAGGCTGAGAAGGAAAAGTGAGAGACGTGACGGACCTGACCCAGCTCACGCTGTCGGAGGCGCGCGACGCCTTGAAGCGCAAGGAGTTCACGGCGGCGGAGCTGACGGAAGCCTTCCTCGGCGCGATCGAGATTGCCAACCCCGCCCTCAACGCCTACGTGTTGCCGACGCCGGAGCATGCGATCGCTGCGGCGCGCGAGAGCGACCGGCGCCTGGCCAAGGGCGAGGCGCGCCCGCTCGAGGGGCTGCCGATCGGAAACAAGGACCTCTTCTGCACCCGGGGCGTGCGGACGACCGCGTGCTCGAGGATCCTCGACGACTTCACGCCGACCTACGAGTTGACGGTGGGCGCCAATCTGTGGAGTGCGGGCGCCGTCATGCTGGGCAAGCTCAACTGCGACGAGTTCGCCATGGGCTCGTCCAACGAGACGAGCGCCTTCGGCCCCGTCGTGAGCCCCTGGCGCCGGCTGGGCAAGGACGGAAAGCCTTCCACAGACAAGCTCGTGCCGGGCGGCTCGTCGGGCGGCTCGTCCGCGGCCGTCGCCGCGAGCCTCTGCCTCGCCGCGACCGCGACCGACACCGGCGGCTCGATCCGCCAGCCGGCGGCGCTCACCGGCACCGTCGGCATCAAGCCGACCTACGGTCGCTGCTCGCGCTGGGGCATCGTTGCCTTCGCCTCCTCGCTCGATCAGGCCGGGCCGATCGCCAAGACGGTGCGCGACGCGGCGATCATGCTCGGCACCATGGCGAGCCACGAACCGAAGGACAGCACCTCCGTCGACGCGCCGGTTCCCGATTACGAGGCGGCGCTCGGCCGAGGCGTCAAGGGTCTCAAGGTCGGCGTGCCGAAGGAGTACCGCGTCCCCGGCATGTCGCAGGAGATCGAGACGCTCTGGCAGAGCGGCATCGACTGGTTGAAGGCTGCCGGTGCGACCATCCACGACATCTCGCTCCCGCACACCAAGTACGCGCTTCCCGCCTACTACATCGTAGCGCCCGCCGAGTGCTCCTCGAATCTCGCGCGTTACGACGGCGTACGCTACGGCTTGCGCGTTCCGGGCAAGGATCTGATCGATACCTACGAGAATACGCGCGCGGCGGGCTTCGGCAAGGAAGTGCGCCGGCGCATCCTGATCGGCACCTATGTGCTCTCGGCCGGCTACTACGACGCCTACTACTTGAAAGCGCAGAAGGTGCGCACGTTGATCAAGCGCGACTTCGACGAGGCGTGGCGCAAGGTCGATCTAGTGCTGACGCCGACGACGCCCTCGCCCGCGTTCGCGTTCGGCGAGAAGTCGGGCGACCCGATCGCCATGTACCTCGAGGACATCTTCACCGTGACGGTCAACATGGCGGGGCTGCCGGGCATGTCGGTGCCGGCGGGCCTTTCGACCGAGGGCACGCCCCTGGGGCTCCAGCTCATCGGCAAGCCGTTCGACGAGGCGACGCTGTTTCGCGCCGGCCAGGCGATCGAGGACGCGGCCGGACGTTTTACGGTCAAGGACCGATGGTGGGAGGCCAAGGCCTCCCCTGAGAAGGCCAAGCGGGGAGGCAAATGATGGACCCGAAGCGCCCTTGGGAATGCGCGGACATGGGACAGGTCCGCGCCGAGATCGACCGTATCGACGAGTTGCTCGTCGATCTCATCGTCGAGCGGTTCGGCTATGTCGAGCGCGCCTGGCAGCTCAAGAAGAGCCCGAGTGACGCCTACGTCCCCTGGCGCATCCAGCAGGTCATCGACCGCGTGAAGCAGCGCGCGGCCGAACGCGGCCTGCCGCCCGAGATGATCGAGATGGTCGGCGCGCAATGGCGCAACATGATCGGCTGGTTCGTCCAGTACGAGGAGGAGAAGCTCAGGCGGCAGATCGAGGGTAACGGCGGAGGCGGCTGATGCCCGAGATCACGCCGTTCGATCCCCTGACGCTGGTCCTGATCGCGCTTCTCAATCCCGTGGTGATCGCGGTTGCCTTGATCATGGGCCGCCGGGCGGATCAATGGCAAAAACTCCCTATTGCCGCTTTCGCGGCGTCGGCAGCCGGAATTGCCCTTTATTGGCTCGCCGCCCAGGTCGGGCTGCTCCCCATTCATGCGCTCGGCGGCGAGGCCGGCATCTTCGTGCTGCAACTCCTGTTCGGCCTCGTCTGGGCCGCCGCCGGCTATGCGACGCGCCGTTGATCGCGAACGGTCCGCGACCTGGTTCGGCTACTTGACCAGCGTGACCGGGATCCTTGCTAGGTGCACGACCTTCGTCGCGACCGAGCCCATGATGAGATTGCCGATCGCGCTCATGCCTCGTGTCCCCATGACGATGCCATCGCACCCGAGCGCCTCCGCATGCTCCACGATCTGCGGCGCCGTATTGCCGGTCAGAATCTCGGCCGTATAAGGAGCGCCCGCGACTTTCGCGATCTCCTTGGCGGGTTCGCCGTGCCGCCTCTGCATTTCCTCAATCCGCTCGCGTGAGACATAGACCTCGATCTCGCCATAGATGATCGGCTCGGGAACAACCGTGACAAGGTGAAGGGTCGAGCCGCCGTTCTTGCGGGCGAGCATGATGGCGTACTCGAATGCACGAAGGGCATAATCTGAGCCATCAACGGGTACAAGCAGCTTGGGCATGGTCCGGCGTCAAGGAAAGGGGGCCGATCGGATGGCACTGAAGCGCGACCGTCGATGAGAATCAACCCTCGCGCGACGCTCTTGCGTAGCACGTTCAGACCGCGGCGAGCCGCCGGTTTCTTCATGGTGATGCCCTCAGGCAACGGCGACCTCACCCTTGAGAAAGGCACGCCAGAGATCGGGGATCGTGGCGATCTCGCGTTCGGCAATCTCGCGCACGTGGCACGCGACGGCGCTTTGCGACCCGCCTCCGCCGAGCCAAATGCGAACATGGGCGAGACTTGGCTCGTCGATCGGCTTGCCGATCTGGCTCACAAAATAGCATTCGGCATTGGTGACGCCCGCAATCTCGGCGGCGACCGCGCCAGCGACCCGCATGGCGGCGGCATTGTAAAGCTTGCCTACGTGCGTGATGGGGTTCTTGCCGGCCATGGCTTCGAGCGTCGTGGGCCGCAACGGAGTGATCAACCCGGACGCCCGGTTGCCTCGGCCAGTCTCGCCGTCGTCTCCACACTCGCCGGAGGTGCCGCCGACGGTGAGGTAGACGGTGCCCGCAGCCAGGTCGTCGGCGCTATTCACGGCCACTCGGACCTCGCGGCGGGTTTCCGCCCGAGCGATGTCGAGCACGATGCCGCGAAGACGCTCAGCGGCATCGCGATAAGCGCTGAGATCTGCAAGAAACCGGCCGATGAAGGCGCAGGCAATTGTCAGCGTGATCTCCCCGCCGAGGCGCGTGCCCATCACTTTGATGTCCTCACCTGTTTCCAGGTGGGTGGCCTTGAATGAGGGTGCATTCAGCAAGGCTTCGACTGCGAGGACGATGCGCTCGAGCTCCGAGAATGGGGCGAATCCGACGCCGATTGACGTGTCGTTGGCGAGGAAGGCTCCCGTCTCGCGCTGGCGCAGGAAGAGATCGACGAGATCGGGCGAGCCGGGCTGTGTCAGACAGTGAAGCTCGAGGCCTTTCTCGACGTCAAAGGCATGCATACTGTTCCGGAACCACGCCTCGGCCGCGCCCCGCGCGATGTCCGCGACGGGAATAGGAACGCCCTTGACGTCTGCCGTCGCGCGGCCGGCGAGATAGAGGCGCAACGGCGTGACGATGCGGCCGCCGCCGAATGCTGGCTCCGTGCGCCCGGCCGACAAAAGCGCCTTGTCGACATTGTGGTGAAGAACGAGGCCGAAATGGTCGAGGTAGTATTTCGAGAGCGCGACGCTGAAGCGCTCGCTCAGGAGATCGCAGATCGTATCGGGATGGCCGAGACCCTTGCGCTCGACGATCTCGATCCTGCGATTGTCGGGCGAGGGGCCTGTCTCGAAAGCGATCTCAATCGTCATTTGTGCTCGAGGCGGCAGGGACGGGGGCTAAGTCTCCGGTCAAGCCCACTCCATCACGGCCTGAAACGACGGCGGGCCGGATCCGACCGATCCGGCCCGCGATCATCGGTTTCGTCAAGCAGTCAAATGGCGCCGCCGACGGCCGCCTCGGCTGCTTTGATATCGGCCTGCCGGCGCGCAATCTCGGCGCCGATCGGCGGGCCCTTGAAGCGGCGGTTCTCGAACAAGACCCAGATCAAGAGCGACAGCGCAATGAAGCCGACGGTGATCGGCAGCGCCCAATCGTTCGGCGGCTGAATACCGATATAGAAGATAATCGCCATCGAGATGAGCGAAAGAATGCAGACCAGCCGGAACAGGCCGCTGCCGAGATCCCACGGACCGGGCTTCGGAAACTTCTCCGAACCATAGGTGAAGAGGGCAAGCGCAATCGGCACGGCGAACGACAGGAACAGGAAGATGACCGTGCACGATACGACGATGGAATAGGCCGGCGTGCCTGCGATCGTGATCGCGGAGGTGAACCACACGAACAGTACGCACAGGATCGACCCCGCCCAGATCGCATTCGCGGGAGCGCGATACGTTGGGCTCACCTTTGCCAGCGCCTTCGAGATGAAGGGGATGCCGTCGTCACGCGAGAAGGCGAACAGCATGCGCGAGACCGACGTCACCGTCGCGAGACCGCACAGCCATTGCGAGACGAAGATGAGTATGTAAAGCGCTTCCTTGATCGTCGGCGGCACGCGCTGGTCCATGCCCCAGAAGAACACGTTCCAGCCTTGCTTCGCGGCATCGTCCATGTTCGGGACCATGAGGATGAAGGCGCAAAGGAACAGGTAGCCGAACACGCCCGACCAGAGCACCGATGCGACCATGCCTTTCGGCACGGACATCGAGGCGTTCACGGTTTCCTCGGAGGTGTGTGCGGAAGCGTCGTAGCCGGTGATCGTGTAGATCGGCAGCAGCAGACCGAGCATGAAGGCCATCAACGAGCTTACGGCGACCGGCCAGACGGCGCTGGCGCCTTCGGTCCCGGTGTAGTTCGACCAGACGAAGAGGCGGCCGAAGTCCCACGTCTCCGCGAAGGCGAGACACACTGCCGCGAGCGCCACCGCGCCGAACAGAATGATGTAGCCGGAGAAGTCGGTCAGCTTCATCGTGAGACCGATGCCGAAGTGGTTGACGAGCGCTTGAAGCGCCGTGATCGCCGCGACGAACAGCACGCGGTGCGTCAGCGTATCCTCGATGCCGAAATAGGAGCCGAAGGCGCCGTAGAAGAAGTAGAACGTGCCGACGTTGATGGCGCCCAAGACCGTAATGAGTCCGAGCAGGTTGAGCCAGGCCGAGAGCCATCCGGTAAACCGGTTGCCGAGGATCGATCCCCAATGATAGAGGCCGCCCGCCGTTGGGTAGGCCGACGAGATTTGAGCGAGCGCCATGGCAAAGACGCCGGAGATCAACACGCCGATGGGCCAGCCGATGCCGATCGCCGCTCCGCCCGCGCCTGCCGTCGCCTGGCCGAGCGAGTTGATGCCGCCCGACAGGATGCAGATGATCGAGAACGAGATGGCGAAATTGGAGAACGCGTGCATGCGGCGCGACAACTCTTGCGCGTACCCCATGCTGTGCAGCACCTTCACATCCTCGGCGAGGATGGATTTCTCGTCGTGTCCGGCCATGTTGATGTAATCCTCTCCCCCGTTGCCACCGCCGGTAGCGGCGGGTGCGAAAGCGAGCTGGTGCACGAGGCGAGTTAGCTGGTGGCCAGCGGCTTTGGGGAAAGGATGGTCGCGTGCCACATTTCTGTCAATATTGAAACAGCCCCCAATTGGGCATTCGTGCCTTCCACCTGCAGGTCGCGCGGAGACCAGCGTTCGAGCGGAATTCCCTGCCGAATTGTACTTAAGTCTTAAGTTAGAGACGGGGAGGGCTTGCCCCCTTCGAGCTGGTAGTTGCTCTCGTCCTTGAGTTGCACGCCCGTGAGCTTGCGCCGGAAGGCTTCTCGAAGGAGCCAATTGGCCTTGAAGGCTGCCTCTTCCGCGGAGAGGCCGCCGCGCCGGATATTCGAGATGCAATTGCGCTCACCGTCCTTGCGCCCCACGCGAGGTGCAAAGGTCAGGTAGGCGCCGAGGCTGTCCGGCGAGGAAAGCCCGGGCCGCTCGCCGATGAGGACCAGCACCGCGCGGGCGCCGGCGAACTCGCCCGCCTCGTCGCCGAGCGCCACGCGCGCCTGCTTGGCGAGGAGCACCGGGGCGATGCTCCAGCCGCTCTTCTCGGCGAGCGGCAGGAACGCTCCGATCACCGCCGCGGCGTTGGCAGCGACCCCCGTCGACGAGAGACCATCGCCGACGACGATGACGAGGTCGAAGGACGGCCCCGCGATGGCGGCAAGCTTCTGGCGCGACTCCGCGCTCAAGCGCCGTCCGAGATCGGGCCGCCTCAGGTAGGTATCGCGATCGGGGGCCGCGCTCTCGATGCGAAGCGTCTCGAGTCCGAGCGCCTTGAGATCCGCCTCGATGGGGTCCCAGTCGATGGGCGTCGTCACGGCATCGCGCGCGCGGGCGTGCGCCATGGAGAACTTGAGTACCTCGCCGATCGGCAGCGCGGAGCCGGCGCGCCCGAGCCCGATGCGAGCGTCGGTGAAGCGTCGCAGCACTATCCAGGGACCGTCGGCCGTCATGCTGCAAGCCCCGAGGCGTGGGCGAGAAGAGCGTGCGATGGCTTGTCGCCGACGATGTGGCCGTGTGCGTCGGTGAGGCCGATGCGCTCGAGCCAGGCTTCGAACTCGGGGGCGCGCTTGAGCCCCAAGGCCTCGCGCACGTAGAGAGCGTCGTGGAACGACGTCGACTGGTAGTTCAACATGATGTCGTCGGCGCCGGGGATTCCCATGACGAACGTCACGCCCGCCGCGCCGAGCAGCATTAGCAGCACGTCCATGTCGTCCTGATCGGCCTCGGCATGGTTCGTGTAGCAGACGTCGCAGCCCATCGGCAGGCCCAAGAGCTTGCCGCAGAAATGGTCCTCGAGCCCGGCGCGAATGATCTCCTTGCCGTTGTAGAGATACTCGGGGCCGATGAAGCCGACGACGGTGTTGACGAGGAGCGGCTTGAACTCGCGCGCAACCGCGTAGGCGCGCGCTTCGAGCGTCTGCTGGTCGACGCCATGATGAGCGTCCGCCGAGAGCGCCGAGCCCTGGCCCGTCTCGAAGTACATGACATTGTCGCCGACTGTCCCGCGCTTCAGGGCAAGGGCTGCCTCGCGCCCTTCTTTCAGGATTTCGAGCGATACGCCGAAGGAGGCGTTGACCGCCTCCGTCCCGCCGACCGACTGGAACACGAGATCGACGGGGGCGCCACGGCGGATCGCCTCGATCGAGGTCGTGACGTGGGTCAGGACGCAGCTCTGCGTCGGGATCTCGAAGCGGCGGATGATCTCGTCCAGCATCTTCAGGAGATCGAGGATTGTCGTCACGTTATCGCTCGCCGGATTGATGCCGATCACCGCATCTCCGCATCCCAGCATGAGGCCGTCGACGATGGAGGCCGCAATGCCGCGCCTGTCGTCGGTCGGATGATTGGGCTGAAGACGCACCGACATGCGCCCCTTGAGGCCGATCGTGTCGCGGAATTTCGTGACCACCTTGGCTTTGCGCGCAGCGAGGATCAGATCCTGGTTGCGCATGATCTTGGAGGTCGCGGCCGCCATCTCCGGCGTAAGCCCGGGAGCGATGCCGCTCAAGACCTTCGTCGTCGCGGCCTCAGACAAGAGCCAGTCGCGGAACTCGCCGACCGTCATGTGCGAGACGGGAGCGAAGGCGGCCTCGTCGTGGCCGTCGACGATGAGACGGGTCACATCGTCCGTCTCGTAGGGGACGACGGCCTCGTTGAGGAAGGTCTTCAGCGGCACGTCGGCGAGCGCCATCTTGGCCGCTACGTTCTCCTCGGCGCTTTTTGCAACGACCCCGGCCAGAACGTCGCCCGAGCGCGGGGGCGTCGCCTTGGCCATGAGCTCCTTCAGGTCGGTGAACCGGTACGAAACATGCTGCCATGCCGCGTGGTACATCGGGCTGCTCCCTGGCGAATGGACCGGGGGCATCATACGCGAAAAATCACGGCGGATTCAAAGGGGCGCGTTTAGGGCTTTGGTCGGGGTTCGGTGCGCCAGGAGGCTCGGTTGTCCGCTGTCGCAAGCCGCGACCGGGCCGAGGGGCGTCCGGCCCCAGGGTTAAGGGCCTGTGCTGGGCAGCACTGCCAGGAACTGACCGATCGATCATTCTCGCTCCATCTGCGGCCCCCTGCGCCGCGCCGATCTCACGAATGGAGACGACAATGTCCAAGACGATCGCGACCAAGCACGAACCCCTGACGACGATCAAAGTCGAGTACCCGCACACCAACATCGCCGACGCGATAGTGGCTGAGGGAAAGGCGTCGAAGGAGCAGGCGCTCGCCGAGCAATCGACGCCCGGCGCCGCGGCGACCGAGGGCAAGTTCGGGCTCGATAGCCTTTTCGACACCAAGGCGGACCTTGCGAGCATGATGGACGTCACCGGCGCCGCCGAGGAGGATGGGACGGGACAGGATTCGTCCGATCCGTTCGGCATCGACCTCGGCTCGACCGACAAAAGCATCTCGGTCGACGATGCCATCGGCATGTTTACAGACGACGGCAGCGGTGGGGCCGACAAGGGCTTCGACATCGGCTCCCTGCTTCCAGGGTATATGACGGAAGCCGAGATGGACGCTGCGCGGCGCGCGCAGGTGGGCATGGGCGGCGCCGAGGGCGGTACCAGTGGCGGCGGGGGCGACGGCAGCTCCGATGGCACCGGAGGCGGCAGCTCCGGTGGCGGCAGCGGCCAGTCGCTCTCCGAGATGAAGGCCTGGCACGACGCTCAGAGGAGCATGATCGCTGATGACGGTGGCGGCAAGTGCTACCCAGACTCGGCTAATGGATTTGTTTACGGAACCGAACCGAACGGCGATGGGAAGAACATCGAATATTACCCGAACGACACGGTAATCGTGAGAGATGCCACCGGATCCGAAGTGCCTCTGGATACGGGAACCAGCAACTCCGACGAGCCGGTCGATGACGATCCGGACGATGACCAGAGCACCGGAGAACCAGCGTCGAGTGGAAACACCTCGGGCAGCGGTTCGACCGGGGGCACCTCGGGCAGCGGCTCGACTGGGGGCACCTCGGGCAGCGGCTCGACCGGGGGCTCGTCGGGCTCCTCGGGCAGCGGCTCGGGCGAGGGCTCCGAGGGCGATACCACCGACAACACCCCGGCTCCGGGCTGCACGCCCGGAACGGTCGTGGCGTGTGGTGGCGACGAGGAGACGATGACTTCTCGAAGAGAAGATGCGCATGCGCGAAGCCTTCGGGGATCTCCACATTCCCAACGGCGATCACAGCGGTGACGACGTCGACCATGGCGAGGGCGACGGCTCGCCGGCCGTCTCTGGCACGATGACAGGCGTGATCGTCGGCAACGATGCCGAGTCCATGGTCGGTCAGCCTGGAAGTCCCGATCTCGGCATGGGCGGCGGCGGCGGCGGCGCGCACACAGATCCGCAGGCGGGCACCGACGTCGATCCCCTCGAGGAGAACGACATGGCCCGCGCCACCGGTCCCGAGGACGATCCCATGGACCAGGGGTCGAGCGTAGAGGCTGAGTGGCGCTCCAACGGCGACGATGCGGAGGACGGAGAGGATGGCGAAATAGCGTCGCTCTTCGATCACCGCGCGATCGAGCTTGCCCATGCGGAGCCCTTCGACAGCGTCGATTTCGAGCTCTTCGAGGCAAGGGCCAACGAGGCCGAAGAGCAGGCGCAGGATGACGCGGCCGTTCACGCCGTCATCGACCTTTCCCTGTCACCAATCGACTACGAGGTGCCTCATCACGCCGACCTGTCCCTGGCTTGAGCACGCATTCTGAGCTCGACTGACCCGCCCGCGAAGCCCCTTCGCGGGCGGTGTCGCCTATGGCCAGGAGAGACAGCGCCGGATTTCCCATAATCGTCTGCGTCGTTTGACGCCCCGGCAGCGGTCCGACTACTGTGGAATGGCTCGGCGGCGCGCGAGCGCTGGCCGGCACGCGCTTGCCAGTCCGTGGCATTCGACGCCATCGGGGCGATATGACCGCCGGCTCAGAAACAGGCAAGGAGCGCACGCTCCAGTTCGTTAGGAACAACACGTTCCTCGGCGCGCTGCCGGAGCCCGTGCTCCTGGCCCTCGCTCAGCGCGGGCATCTCAAAAGCTATGCTCAAGGCCAAACCATCTACCAGCGAGGCGATCCGGGCGACAGCCTCATGCTCATCGTCGCGGGAAGGGTGAAGATCACCAACGTGACAACGAACGCCAGGGAGGTCGTTCTCAACTTCCTGGGCCCCGGTGACGTTGTCGGCGAGATTGCGGCCCTCGACGGACGAGAGCGTTCGGCGGGGGCCGTCGCGCTCGAGACTACGGAAGGGTTCGTCATCTATCGCCGCGACTTGCTCGGCGTCCTCGCGTCGAGCCCGGAGGCCATGCTCGAGGTGATCGAGGTCCTGTGCCAGAAGCTGCGCGCGGCGTCTGCCATCGTCGAAGGCAACGCGCTCGAGATGACGGGACGGGCGGCCGCGGGCCTCCTGCGCCTCGCCGGTCAGCACGGGCGTGTCACCAAGAGGGGAGTGATGATCGATATGAAGCTGTCGCAGCGGGATTTGGGCAATTATCTCGGTCTTTCACGCGAGAACGTCAGCCGCCAGTTGAGCAAGCTCAAGGACGCCGGCCTGATCCACTGCGACGAGGCCCATATCTACATTCTCGACGACAAGGCACTCGCCGAATTCACCTGAGGGGCGATTGCGGACGCCCTCGTTAGCCATTCCGCCGGTCGCGCGGGGCTTCCTGTGGCGACGCCGCACAAGCTAGCCTACCATCGGCGGACGGCGGCCGCGAGCGAGAGCGAATTCTCGATCGTCGCACGAGTGGGCGGAAGGCATGCGCTTCGTTGCCTCGAGAAGACATGGTCTGTGGGCGGCCGCCCTGGGTGCTGGCCTCGCGTGCTTCGTGATCCTGGCGCTCATCTCGCGCACGACCTGGTACGAGGCACTGCGCGAGCGAGTTTTCGATTCCGGTTTGAGCTTGGTCGCCGGCGCACCCGCGCACGATGCCATCGCCATAGTCGACATCGACCGTGCCTCTCTGCAAGCCTTGGGACCCTGGCCGTGGGGCCGTGATCGCCTGGCGCGGCTGATCGAGCTCATTGCGGCGGCCAAGCCCAAGGCCCTCGGCATAGACATCCTTCTCTCGGCGCAATACGAACGAGGTGTCACCTCGGCCGATGGCGACAAGCTCCTCGCGAGCGTGCTGGGCAAGCTCCCGGCCGTCCTGGGTGTCCTTCTCGAGCCCGAGCGCGCAGGCAAGGTTCGATCGCCGACACCGCTCCTCGTTCAGGGAAATCTCGACCTCTCGGACCTATGGCATGCGCCGGGTTTCATTGTGCCGAGTGCCGAGCTAGCGAGCCAAGCCGCGGGGCTGGGGTTGGTCGCGCTGCCCGGCGACAGGGATGGCGTCGTGCGTCATGCGCCTCTGCTGGCCCGCGCAGGTGATCAGATCATGCCCGGTTTTGCCGTGGAGATCGTGCGCGTCGCGAGCGGCGCGTCGGCGATCTTCGCTACCGCCGCACCGCCCACTCTCAAAGCCGGAGACGCGACCGTCAAGCTCCGGGCGGACGGTCTCATGAGGCTGCTGCCGACGAAAGCCGCTCTCTGGCCGGCCCGGACAATGTCGGCCGCGGCACTGCTGGCGGGGGAGACACCGGCGGACCGGCTCGCGAGCAGCATCGTCCTCCTCGGCAGCTCGGCGCCCGAGGTCGGTGGTCTGCGACCTGCCGCCGGCGGCCTACTCGTGCCCTCGGTCCAGCTTCAGGCCGACGCCGCCGCGCAGTTGATGTCCGGGGATGCCCCGGACCGCATGGCAGGATTGCGCATCCTCGAGCTCGTTGCTGCGCTCGGGCTGAGCGTGGCGGCGGCGCTCTCCGCCGTCATGCTCGCGCCAGTCGCTGCTGTCGCGGCGGTGGTCGCTGCAGGTCTTGCATGGGTCGCGGGTGCACTCATTGCAATGTCACACCAACGGGCGCTCATCGATCCGATCCTAGTTCCGGCCGCAGCCGCCCTGAGCTTCGCCGTCGCCTCGCTCTTCGCGGCGGCGGATACGCTGCGCCGCGAATCGGCGATCCGGCGTCGCTTCGAGCAGCATCTCGCGCCCGAAGTTGTGAGGAGGATCGTGGAGAACCCCGCCCTCCTCAAGCTCGAGGGCGAGGTGCGCGAGGTGACCGCCTTCTTCACCGACATCGAGGACTTCACCGCCATGAGCGAATGGTCGGACCCGCGAGTGTTGGTTCGGGTTCTGGATCACTATTTCGATGGCCTTTCTCGCGTCGTCGTCGAGCACGGGGGCATGGTCGACAAGATCGTCGGCGACGGGATGCATGCGCTCTTCAACGCCCCTCTCGATCTGCCGGAGCATCCGGCGCGCGCAATCGGCTGCGCCAGAGCGGCCATTGAATTCTCAGAGCGCTTTCGCAGCACGGGTGAGGCCGCCGCGCTCCGGTTTGGGCGCACGC
This sequence comes from uncultured Alphaproteobacteria bacterium, assembly GCA_963740475.1. Classification (GTDB taxonomy): domain Bacteria; phylum Pseudomonadota; class Alphaproteobacteria; order Rhizobiales; family Hyphomicrobiaceae; genus Hyphomicrobium_C. The sequence continues at coordinate 158,542 of CAVUEM010000021.1, forward strand.
GCATCGGCATCGAGACCGGCACCGTGGTGATCGGCGACGTGGGCGGCGGGCGCAAGCTCGACTACACCGCGCACGGGACCGCGATCAATACGGCATCGCGGCTCGAGACCGCCAACAAGCAGTTGGGATCGGCCGTGTGCATCGGGCCCGAGACCGTGGCGCGCGTCGATCACGACAGCTTGCGCCCGCTCGGTCAGATAGCGATACGGGGCCGCACGGTCGATCTTCCGGTTTATGATCTGTGGCCGCCCGCTTGGGGCCCCGGCGATCGGTGCGACTATCGCGATGCCATGGCGATGGCCGGGCGGGATTGCGCCGAGGCCGGAAAGCTCCTCGCCACGTTGGCTAAGCGATGGCCGGGCGATGAGGTTCTCGCGCGGCTTGTGGAACGACTGGCGGACCCGATCGAAGCTCGGTCGCTCTCCGTCGTCGGCACCGGCGCCGCGCCGAGCGAAGGGACCCTCGCCCCCTTCCGCAAGCCCGCCAGGCTCATTTGACGCTGTCGATCATCGCCTTGACGCGAGGGTACTTCCACTCGCCCGGTGCCGTCGGCGCCGCGCCGGGGGTCGCGATGTCCGTGCCGTACTGGGGTCCGACCACGACCGTCTGGCCCCCTGCCGTGACCTCGACTTGGCCCGATCCCACGAGCACACCGAACACGCCCTTGCTCGGACCCGCGTAGAACCTGGTGCCGCGGACGGCGATCAGCCCATAGGGGCTGCGAAACTGGCTGGGCTGCGGCTTCGAGCCCTTGTGCTCATACATGATGACGCCATCCATCAACTCGAAATCGCCGCCCGCGCCGATCATGAACCGGTCAATCTTGATGCGCGTGTTTGCCCCTAGCCGCAGTGTCGTGCGGTTGCCGAGGTCGAGAGCGAGGCGAGACTCGGCACCCGTCGAAACGAGATCGCCGACGTCGACCCCTGCGCCAACGCTCAGGGCCCGGCGCTGTCCTGCCGTCTCGGCGGACGCCTCTCCGCGCAAGCTGATCACGTTTCCCGCGGAGGCGAGCGCAGAGCGGCCTAACGAAATTCCGGCGAGCAAGGCCACGGTTGTCTGCAACAGTCGCCGGCGATCAAGACCCCAGGGCAAGAAGCTCGATGACAGATTGTCCGACATGGCGCACCCGCAGTCTGAATGCCTCTTCTTGGCGGACCTAGTTCTTAGCGGACCTCGCCGACGCGGGCGACCGAATTATGCCGGTGTGGTTAGGCGCCGATGGGCCGCCTTGCCGTTACTTCTGAGAAGCGATGCGCCGGAATTTCCTACAGGCGTGCTCTACAGCCGGGCCGTGACCAGCGGGCAGCGCCAGCATCGGGGTGATGGCCAGAGATTGGATCCGCCAGCCGTCGAAGGCCCTCAGCACAACACCTGTGCCGTGGATAATCAGCTGTCCGAAGTCGAACAGCCGACCGAGCAGCCCTTGCCTGAGATTGACCTCCTCAATCGATCTTGACGTAACGTCCGCGGCGAACCTTGTGCTTTGAAGACGTGCCGCCCACCTTGCCGGCGCCATGATGATGGCGGGTTGTGCCGGTCTTCGACTTTGCTTTCGGCGGAGCGTCGGGCAAAGGATGCAATTGCGGGATGATGGCCGCGATCAGGTGCATTCGGCCCGAGATCACACCCCGCAAGGTTATCATTTCGTCGGCGATTTCCTGCAGCTTAGACGGCGGCCCTTGGACGAGGATGACCTCGAGCGTCTGATTGTTCATCAGGTGGACATGCAAGGAGCTGATCACCTCGGTGATGTTGTCCGACTGAAGGTCGGCGATCTTCTTCTGCAAACCCGTATACGAGTTGTCATAGAACAAAGTGACGGTGCCGACCATCACGTCATCGCCGTACTCGCGGGTGTGCTCGACGAGCGTGTGGTGAAGCATGTCGGTTATGGCTTGCGAACGGCTGGAAAATCCACGGGCCTTGACCATGTTGTCGAGCGCTTGGAGAAGATTTTCCGGAAGCGACACGCTCATGCGCGCGACGAGACCGTTCGAAGCATCTGCATTAATCGTCATGCTATCCTCTGGGCCACCAACGGGGCGACGTTCAGCCGAGCCCGTTGCCTGGTCGGGCCCTAGAAGAGGTGGCTATAGCGGTCCACTTCCCAGGCACTGATGGAAAGATGGTAGCTGTTCCACTCCGCCGTCTTGTATCTGATGAACTCGTCGCGGAGTTCCCGACCCAGCGTCTCTTCCACGAACGGATCCTCGGCGAATGCCGTTACTGCTTCTTGCAGGTTCTGCGGCAGGAACTCAATCCCTCTCTTGGCGCGCTCGTCGTCGGTCATTGCGTAAAGATTGTCCTCATTGGGCTGGCCGGGATCAACTTTGTCGCGAATGCCTTCGAGGCCCGCCGCGAGAGCGAGCGCCGCGGCGAGATAAGGATTGACCGAGCCGTCGGCGTTGCGCGATTCGCAGCGCCCCCCGCCCATGGGCACGCGCACCGAATTCGTGCGATTGTTCGATCCATAGGAGTTGAACACCGGCGCCCAGCTGAACGTGCCCATCGCACCCTGCCTGACCAGGCGCTTATAGCTGTTTACGGTCGGGGCAAAGGCCGCACACAGCGCACGGCCATGACGCAGAATGCCACCGATGAAATGATAGCCCGTCTGCGTAAGGCCGAGGCCGCGCGGGTCGTCGGACGGCTTGCAGGTAAAAACGTTGCGCCCTGACGCGAGATCATAAAGCGACATGTTGAAATGCGCGCCGTTGCCTGTCCTGTTCGCGAAGGGCTTCGGCATCATTGTTGCGACAAGCCCCTCCTCCTTGGCATAGTGCTTCGCCATGAACCGGAAGAATGTCAGCCGGTCGCACGTGGTGAGGGCGTCGGCGTACGTGAAGTCGAACTCGAACTGCCCGTTCGCGTCTTCGTGGTCGAACGAATAGAGGTCCCAGCCAAGCCCATTGATGCAGCTCGCCATCTTGTCGAGCCAGGCGAAGGCATTGACGAACCCCTGCACGTCGTAGCACGGCTTCGACAACTTATCGTCGGGATCCGGAATTGAGAGTCGGCCGTCACCGTCTTTCTTTAGCAGGAAGATCTCGCACTCGACGCCGAGGTTGAACCCGAAGCCCGCTTCCGCCGCCTTCGCCAGCTGGTTCTTCAAGGCGACGCGCGTATTGAGCCGGTACGGCGCGCCGCGGAACGTGAGATCGGCCGGCATCCAGGCGAGCTTCGGCTCCCAGGGCAGCTGAATGATGTGATTGAGGTCCGGCACGGACGCGAACTCGTCCTCGTTGGGTTCCTGGCCAAGCCCGTCGAGCGCGTAGCCTGTGTAGAGCTCTGAGCCGGCCGCCATGTGGGCGAGATGCTCGATCGGCACTACTTTGCCTTTCTGGACACCGTGAATATCGACGTAAGCGCCGATACAGTATTTCACGCCCTGCGCCTTGAGCAGATCGTATGTCTCCACCACGTTCCCCGCTCCGTTTCCGAGCGGTGCACGAGTGTCCATGGACTTTCCTCCCTCATTTGAACGTCATTGCGTGATACGAGCGATCGAGCGGTGGCTGTTCCGTCATTCCGCGCCGCACGATCTCGGCGAGGTCCTCGACCATCCATTGAAAGAGCTCCGCACCTTGGACCTTCGTCGCGGCGGAGGGACTTCCCGTGACACCGTTGCGGCTGGTGCGATTGACGGGATGAGCAAATACGAGCCCGCCAGTGCGGTCCGGATCGTCCGCGCCGGACATGAGCGCTTCGCGCGCCAACTCCGGGGCGATGGCAAGCATCAGCGCCGTTTCGGCTGCGTTCGCGTGCCAGTCCTCGCCGTCGGCGAAATAAGCCGCACGCACGCGTGGGCTCATCGTTGCCGAGTTGATCAGCGCCACCATCAAGGTGTCGTGCTCCGCGCGCAGCATCTCGAGAGCGCAACGCAGGGGCGCCGCGTTGGTAACGTGGGTGTTGACGAGGAAGAGGCGCTTCACGCCGCTCCAGTGGGCCCAGTCCCCGACATCCTTGATGAGGTGGATCAGGGTCGTGGTGCTCGAGCGCCAGCGTTCCCGGCCATCTCCGGCTATGGCCGAGCGAGCAGCCGTAGGGGAGCGCCGGCAGCATCGGCACGCGCGTGCGCTCGGCCACCGCCGTGCACAGCCGGTCGGCCAGAACCCAGTCCATGCCGCAGCCCAGATGCGGACCGTGCTGCTCGGTTGCCCCGACCGGCAATATTGCGGCGCTCCCGGCGGCTTTCAAATTGGCGGGCATTTCGGCCCAGGTGCGTTGAGACCACAGCATGACAGGGCCCTCAATCGACGTTGTCGTTGACGTCGGTCAGCCGCGCGAGCACCGGATAGCTCTCGTCGTTCTGCACTCCGGCCTCTTCGTCATGCTTCGCTTCGTGCTGGTGAATCAGCGCCTCGAGGCGAGCCTTGGTGGCGGCAAACGCGTCTGATGCGCTGCTTGTGGTCGGCGCGCTTGCGCGGTGGTTCCTCGGTTACCGCGGGACCTAGGCCGCAGAGCAAGCGAAGACGACGTTGGCGGGGAAGATCTCGGATCAACTCTTCAGACGACGTTTGGCAACCTCAAGACCACACTTCAGGATATCAGCGATGCCGCCTCCGCCCAGGCTGCTCTTCCCAAGCTGCAAGGGGCGGCATCGGATTTCGACAAGGTCGGTGGGCTCTCGGGTCAGTTGCCGGCGGCTGGCAAGACTGCGCTCGCTGCCCTCGTGACATCGGCCAGGCCGCGTCGATCGAGGAGCTGTTCAGAAGGTTCTCGCCTCGCACGGCGTCGCGCCCATCGCCAAGTCGTCCATAGACGAGCTACGCGCGAAACTGGACGCGCTCAGCAAGGCCTGAGACCCTCCGCTTGCGCATTGTCGAATTGAACAGTGCTAGCTCATATGTCTCACGACACGCAGGGAGATTTCCTCCACGGTGCAGCGCGCAATGCACAACAGCGCTCAACAATCCTGGTTTTGCACCGAGATTTTGAAGTCGAGCCCCCTCAGAGGAAGGCGGAGACCATGTATGCGTCGATGAAAGGATCAAAATTTTCGGTGAGGATGGCAGCAAACGACCGGCGTGTCTGGAACGACGCGTTGCAAGCCGCTGTTCTTGCCCTTGCCTGCAATGAGCCCGACCCATTGTGCCCTGACGCACTAACTGATGCCGACCCCTGCGTCGATTGCGAGCACGGGGATAGTGCCCGCGAGTTGATGATCAAGCGTGTATTGACACTAAAGCGTTCCCCCGAATTGACCGAAGACGGCGGCTTACAGCCTCGCGCGCAGTCGGGCTGTTCAGATTCGGACCACGAGCCCACCTTCTTGGCATACACGTGAGGTCTCCAAAGTGAGAGAGCGGCGAGACACGTTCGCTCAGGACCCGAATGATGCGATCGGGGTACCTCGCCGATTCCCCTGTTCGAGGAGATTTAATGCTCAACATCCATCAGATGTTCAGAAGCAAATACCGCCCTGGAGCCACCCGACTCGCTATGATCTCGGAATTCATGCAGAGAGAGGAACGGCTCCGCTTCACTGCGCTGGAGATCAGCCATCGAACCAAGAACCTGCTGGCGGTGGTTCAGGCGATTGCGGACCAGACCGCTCAGAGAAGTGCAACCCTTAAGGATTTTCAGGCGCGGTTTTCTCAGCGGCTGCAAGGGCTTTCACGCTCCGTCGATCTTCTTATCGAGGAAGATGGGCACGGCGCCTCTATCGCCGCTGTGGTGAGCAGCCAGCTCGAGCCCTTTGGCCAGGTCGACGGTGTGCGCATCGCCGCATCGGGTCCTGACGTTCCGCTCAATAGCGACGCCGCACAGAGAATTGGACAAGCACTTCACGAGTTGGCGACGAACGCTACCAAGTATGGAGCGTTGTCCGTTCCTGAAGGGTGGATCACTGTGCGTTGGCAGCTCGGACCAGACAACACGGGACAGCCTTGCTTTCGCCTGCGTTGGTGCGAACGCAACGGTCCAAAGGTGTTGGCGCCCTCTCGCCGCGGTTTCGGCCATGTTGTTCTGGGGGGCGCGACCGGCCAAGCCCTGCAGGGCAAAGTGAACCACGAGTTCGAAGCTCGAGGCGTAAGCTGGACTCTCGAAGCCCCATTATCCGCGGTTGGCATGCTGGGCCCAAATGAGCGATCGGTGAATTGCTAAGAAGCGAGTTAGCCTGCCCCTCGGAACGACACCAGTCTCTAAGTTATATGGCTGTGCAGGCAGTCTGCAGCGAATTAGTCCCCACGGAGAATTCCCTGTTATCCGGGAAAATACAGGGAATTTCGCCCAAAAACGGGCCCTTCTAGCACACTTCGCGATGAGAAAAGCGCGCCTAAGCAAGGCGTTAGCGATCAAATTCTCTACGCCAGGAACAGGGAATTTTTTCGGCCTGAACAGGGAATATCAGGGAAGCAAGCAGGGAATGCTGAGGTCATTCCGAGCCTGCTCCCCTTAGGTCCACGCCGTCAGGGTGAAAAGGTGAGAGCGGTTGCCTGACGATGCCACCGCCCCCGGAACGGGCCCAATACGTCTCGGGAACGCTATGGTTCAATATCGAGCTCTTCGTAGTGACGAAAGATGTCCTCTTCGCTAAACGCGAGGCGTCGAGAGGACGCGAGATACGCGGCGATGCGCGGGCGCCGAGCAACCCGGTCATGCAGAGCGATAGTGCGCGGAACCTTCCTTTTGAGCCGCGCCATTGCCCGCGGGAAGGCATAACGCAGGCCGGCGACAACCTGGAACAGGGAAAGGTCAGGGTAACTAACCGTTGCCCCCACGAGATAGGCGTCTCCTGCCGGGTTGCGTTCCAGCACCCGCTCGAAGTAGCCGAGGAATTTCGGTGCCCGCCTTGTCAGGAAGTCGGCAGATCGTCGGCGAGCTTCCGCGCGCTGATCCTCATAGTAGAGGCTGCCGGCGATCGGATGATGCGTATCATGTATCTCCGCGACGAGATCGGCGATGGTCAGCTGCAATTGATGGGCCCACAGTCGACCCGCGTCTGTACGCGGTGCCAGGGCGTGGCGTCCGCCAAGGAAGAGGAGGATATTCGCCGTCTGGCCGATAAGGAGGGTCCCCGCTCTAAGAAACGGCGGTGCAAAAGGAGGGCGCTCTACGGTCCTCCCCTCGAGTAGCTCCAGCATGGCCGGGACACCGGCTCGCTCCCGCTTAGAGCCTCTCGCCGCATCAACATAGCTGGCACCCGCTTCCTCGAGGGCTAGGCGCACAAACTCGCCCCTCCCCTGAATAGTGGGCCAGTAGTAGAGTTCATATTGCATCGTTTTTCGCCCTGTCGAGGGTAGGGTTTGCCAGCAGCTCGTGGTGCCGATTCCTCGGTAATCGACCAAATGACGCGGACGGGAGAGGCTCAGTCATGCGCCTGCTGACCCCCGTCTGCCTGCTCATGCTCTCCTTGTGCTCGGCGGCTGGCGCAAGAGTTCGAGCACATTGAGATCCTTGATCGCGAGGCGTTCGCGCCCGGGGCGGATTTTGAACCGGTGGGTGCGTATGAACGGTTACGTGGACGCGCGTGGTTCGCACTTGATGCAACGGCTGTAGCAAACGCGATGGTTGCCGATCTCAAATTCGCGCCGCGCGACGACCGTGGCCTTGTGAAATTCAGTTCCGATTTTCTGATGTTGCGACCGGCCGACTCGGCGCGGAGCAATGGCACACTGCTGTATGACGTCAACAACCGCGGCAGTATCGCAATTCTCTCCCCGATCAATGAGGCTCCGTCGAACAACAATCCGACGAATCTTGTCGACGCTGGCAATGGGTTTCTATTCCGCCAGGGCTTCACACTGCTATGGTCGGCCTGGGCCGCCGACGTCGTGCCGGGTGATGCGCGCATGGTTCTCAAGGCCCCGGTCGCCACGGAAGGCGACAAACCGATCACGGGAAGAGTGGCCTATGAGTTGATCGTCAATGAGACAAGGGAGCAAGCGCAGTTTACCGGCCGGCTTGGAACGCCATACCCGTTTGCACACGAGGGCGCACCCGAGGCAACGCTCACGGAACGCGATCGGCCGGAGGGCGAACGCCGCCCTATTGCACGCGCAAATTGGTCGTTCGTAAAGGAGAGCGGCGGCGGCGCCGTCGACCTGATCAGGCTGGCTTCCAGCCTGGCCGCATCTATGAGCTGACGTATGTGGCGCGCGATCCGACAGTCGTCGGTCTCGGCATGGCCGGGATCCGTGACCTGCTCTCCTACCTGCGGACCAATCCGCTGGCAGGTGCACCCCCGCCGAAACGCACCTTGATCTTTGGAATCTCCCAGTCCGCCCGCCTTATCCAGACCATGCTCTTGCGGGGGCTGCATGTCGATGAGTCCGGAAAGGCAGTCTTCGACGGAGCATTCCTCCATGTCGCTGGCGGCGGCAAGGGGAGCTTCGATTATCGCTTCGCCATGCCGACGCGGCACTTCAGCGTACTCGAAGACCACATCTACCCGACAGACTTCTTTCCCTTCGCTACTGCTCCATCTCGTGATCCGGTGACGGGGCTCACGCAGTCGGTCCTCGACCGGGCGCGAGCGCTTGGAGCTGTGCCAAAACTCTTCTACGTGAACGCCTCCTCGGAATATTGGAACCGCTCGGCCTCGCTGATCACAACCGATCCGATCGGATCAGCGGACGTACCGCCGGCCGTCGAGGCACGCGTCTATGCAATCGCTGGGGCTCAGCACTATGTCGGCATCCGCCCCGATCGCGGCATCTTCAGCAATTGCGGAAACCCGCTCAATCACTATCGCGTCATGCGTCCCTTGTTGTTGGCTCTCGACCGCTGGATGCGTGATGGGACCGAGCCGCCGGCAAGTAGCTATCCGAAAATTGCAGACGGGACCTTGGTCTCGGTCGAGGCATATAACGGAGTCTTCCCTCGCATTCCCGGCTTCAGGTTGCCGCAAACCAACCTGCAGCCGCCCCGTCTCGATCTTGGTAGCCGCTTCGAGTCCGAGCGTATCGCCGATATCATACCGCCACTAGCGGGACCGCCATTTGTGACCCTTGTGCCGAGCCCAAACGAGGATGGGCTCGATCAGGGCGGCATTGTTTTGCCGGAGCTTGAGGTGCCGCTCGGCACGCATACGGGCTTCAACACGCGCACCGAGGTGGCCGGTTTTCCCTGGGCGACGTCTCGTTGGGACGGGTCGTTCCTTGCCTTCCCACGCACCGAGGCCGAACGGCGGGCATCAGGAGATCCGCGCCGATCACTCGAGGAGCGTTACGCAAGCCGTGCCGATTACATCGAAAAAATTCGCGCTGCGGCGGACGGAGCGATCAAGAGGGGATTTCTCTTGCCGGAAGATGCGAACGCCCTGACGCGCGAGGCGGGCGAGCTCTACGATCGAATCCTCAGTCACGATCCCGCTGACACGAGCTGCAAGTTTCTGCTTGAAAACTAAAGGTGCTTCTCTGCATTCCGTGCCAGGCCCAATTCCTCGTCGCAATTCGGACCGATCCGTAGGCCGCAAGCCTGCCCATATGCTGTGATCCGAAGCATAACCCTAACCAGCGCGTCAGCTACTTCACCAAAGTTACCGGCACATCCACAAGGTGGAGCACCTGCATGGCAACGGAGCCTAGCAGCAATCCGCGGATAGTGCCAAAGCCGCGGGTACCCATGATGATCTGATCGACATGCTCCGCTCGAGATACGCGCTCGATCGTCGCGGCGATTCCGCCGCGTTCGACTCGAACCGAATGCGGGATACCTGCTTGCTTACAAATGCTCTGAGGCTCAATTAACGCCGCCTGAGCGGCTCGGTTCTCCTCCTGCTCGATCCACCCTGGCGGCATGACGCCGGCGCCTTCGGAGAGGTCGAGCGTAGACAGGTTCTGCACATTGAGGACAATAACACTAGCTGCTACGTGTCCCTTCGCCTGGTCGATCGCGAATTTGAGAGCGCGAAGGGACGCGGATGAGCCGTCGACCGGAACGAGGATTTTCATGGCGCGAAGTGATCCTTGAATGGGCGCGTGCGATATTCGTTCGATCCTTCGGCAACTCCAATGATTTGCGTCAATTGATGCAATCTAGACTGACAGATTGGAACGGGCTCGCGAGCCCTTTGATTCGAGACAGGTGCCAGAAGCGAGAGCCGAGCCAGAATTCTGCAGGCCAGGCTGCGGTTCAATGCCAAGGAACGGCAGCGAACTGCGTAGTGCAGCGGTGGTAGCCGGCCAGCAACTCAGCGCCCGCTAGAATTTCGGACTCACCACGGATACTCGCGGCCATCGTAGTGAAGGAACTTACCCGAGTCATCCGGCCCCAGCTTTGCGATGAGCCGCCGCATCGCGCTGACGCTTTGTTGCGGCGTCAGCTTGGCGCCGGGGCCGCCCATGTCAGTGCTAACCCACCCGGGGCTGAGGAGAACGCAGGTGATATGACGTGGGGCAAGATCAATTGCAGCGCTTCGCATGACCATGTTCACGGCCGCCTTGGAGCTGCGATAGGGGATGGAGCCGCCAGAAGTATTGTCGCCAATCGACCCCATGCCACTCGTGATGGTGACCGCCAGCTTGCGCTCACTTCGTGCAAGCTGGTCGATGAATGCTTCGAGTACCCGCAGGGGACCCATGGTGTTCACGTCGAGAACATGAGCCCAAGCCTCGTAGTCAACTTTGCCGGTGGTCTGACCGCGTTGCCCGCCAATACCCGCATTGTTGATGAGGACGTCTATCGCGGCACCCGTCAGCTGCATTGCGGCATTGCGAATGCTTCCCATGTCGGTCACGTCCATTGCAAAGACCGACACCTTATCGCCAGCCTTTTGGGCCAAGTCCTTGAGCTGCTCGGCCTCAGCGGGGCTGCGGCATGCGGCAAATACCTGCCATCCCTCGGCCGCATACTCGGCGGCAAACTCAAGTCCGAGCCCACGGTTAGCTCCCGTGATCAAGACGCTGCTCATTTGTCCTCCGTCTGCAGTCGCGGGCTAGTCACAGCAGGACTTCGGCGAAGGCGGCACGTCGAGCGCAGGGTTGCGGTCGAAGAAGCCGAAAGGCTTCAGCCAGAACGACACGACATCCGCCGGCATGATCGGCCAGTCCTCGGGCCGCGTGATGTGGTGGATGCCGAACACATACCAGAGGACGACGTCGGTACCGGCAATGGGCCGGTTCGCGGCGGTCCACTTTGCAAGCCCGGTATCCTTGGCGCTGAGGTTCGGGAAGTCGCCTGAAGGCCAGCGCTCCCCGTCTGAGTACGGCGTCACCCAAAGCGTGTGGCCGATCACGTGGGCGCGCTTCAAGACAGGCGAGGCGCGATCGATCATGGCGGGGAAAGACCCTGTCGGCACGAGTTTGTAGCCCACGGCCGTGCCAATGCCGTTCTTCACTTTGTCGTTGACGACCCTCCAGCCCGATTGCGTGGACCAACTGTAGTCTTGCTTACCCTCCTTCTCGGTGCGTAGCGCGGTGCTGCGCATCTCGAGCGCCAGGCCATGCGGGTTCTCGGGGTTGATGGGAGGCGCGTAGAATTCCGTGCGGTGGACCGTGTTGAAATCGGGTCCGTCGATGTCGAGATCGAGGCGGGCGACGATGAAGTGCTGGTGGTAGGGCGCGTACGTCTCGCGGTCGACGACGGTGCCGTTGGGCGGGGGTTTTCCCTTGGCGAATGAGGTCGTGACAATGATGCCGGTTGCCCGCACCTCGCACTCGATGTTGCCGTCCTGATAAAAGCGCCAGTAGACGAGATACTCGTAGTTGGCGACGGTCACGTGGAACGAGACCACCATCCGCCGCATGCGGCGCACTTCGGGCCCGTGCTTGTGATCGACGTGCTTCCAGAGAACAGCGTTGTCCTCCTCGTGAAGGCAGATGGCGTTCTTAATAACCTTGGGTTCGCCCGTGGTGTCGTGGAGCACGGCGTGCACATAGGTGATCTCACCCAAGCAATCGCAACCAAGCTCGAGCGACTGGGTCATGAACCCCAGGCCCCATTCGCCGATGTCGAAGGCGGTGCGCCGATAGTGGTCGACGCTCGGGTCGCGATAAGGCACCACCATCTCGGCGAACGAGATGCGGTGTGCCACGCTTCTGAGCTTGCCGTGGTCGCGAAAGCCCACCATGTGCAGCACCAGCCCTTCGCGATAGTTGAATCCGAGCCGCATCTCCCAGTCCTGCCAGCGAAGGAGATTGCCTTCGAAGGTGAACGACACTCCCTTCGGCTGCGTGATCTCCATGGGCTTCACCTCGCGCAGCGGCATGCCGATAAGGTGCGGGACGTACTCGCCCATTACCTTCGGCATACCCCCAGGTGAGGGCGTGTCCTCGATCTCTAAAACCTTCATCTCGTTAAGATCGACGATCGGATGCAGCCCGCCTACCGGATGGGCGTAAGGGTTGCCGCGCTCGCTGCCGCGCACCCACACGTCGCTCCACCCGATGCGTCGCCCGGCGTACTTCGGCGGCACCAGCGCCGCGCCGTAAGCCCACACGTCGACAAGCACCCTGTCGAGATCGGTGATGCCGCGTTTGGCGAGCGCCTTAGCTAGTGCCGGATCGTGACGGACAAGGTGATCGACCTCATGCCACTCGTCGGGTGTCATGTTGGCGTATTGTCCCGGGAGGTGCTCCCAGCTTGTGACCTTGTCCTTGCCGTCCTTGCCGAGCGTGATGATGGCCCTGTAGAGCTTGCCGTCCGCACGATTGCAGACGGCGGCGTTGGCCTCGCGGGCGAGCACCTTGCCGGGCTTCCAGGAGAGCATCGTCTTCTTGGGCGGCTCGCGCAGTTCCATGGAGGCGAACCGCCAACCAGGGCCGACGCCATGAGCCTTGGCCAGTGCGACGCGCACGCGGCGGAACTCGTCGGCAGAAAGGGGATCGAGGGGATGGGCGTGGGCCGCTTCTGATTTGGCGGGCTTCGTGGATTTGACGCTCATGACGCTTCCTGCCGGTGGCGTGATCTGCGGGTCAAGCCCTTAAGACGGCCAAATTTTTCCATCATACTTTCTTTGCCGGGTGGCGAGGAGGTGCTGGTGAAGTATCGAACGATTGAATTACACGGCAAAAGAGTCATCCTGCTCTCTGGTATACTAGATGTAAGCAATCACGAACCTTGTCAGGTCGAAGCAGTCGATAAATTGCTGCAAGCCGCCAACGAAGATCCTGATGCCGTTGCCTTCGCCTACTTGGCAGGCAGGTGGGTGGCAGCAGCCTAAGGCACTGTCACGTTAATCGGAAATTTGCAGGCCAAATGACCATGTCTGCAACGGTTCACGCTGCGACGGTCGCTTGGCGCCAGGTCAGCATAGCCTGAGCGCGAAACACGCGCAGGGTTCGGCGGGAGGTCAGATGGCGTTGGAGGATGAACACATTGTAGACGGCGGCGTGGATTGAGAGAAAGCGCTGTGCCGACCCGGCTGACTTGAAGCGCTTCATCCGTCGTTCGCGTTATCGCAATGGCTGATGGGAATTCTCTGCCCGGTTATTCTTCCAGCGACCTGTGTCGTGTCGCCGTGCAATATCAAGTTCGCAACGCCTTTCATTCGGGCCGAGCGTAGGGAGGTCGATGCTTGCGACGCGGAAGACACAACCACTTAGCTCCTGCTGCTCAGAGCAACGAGGACTCAAGCGGTGCCCATGACCAAGGTCGTTCGAGGGGAAAGCGAAAAAGGGCTATCGCATTCCCAATTCGCTGCCCGAAGTCGACCAACCCTCGCTCCTTGATTTGGAGCGCACGTCGCCACGTCAGCGAAACACTAAGTCGCTTTTGGGTCGGGAGCAGTCGTCAGCGTGACGTCCGCTTGTCGTCCACTTAACCCTTGATAACGGACAGATGACGGGATCGACGCTGGCTGCCGCTAAGGGCTACCATCCGTCGGTTGCTCTTCATGGCGCTCATTGGCAATCGCGGGCACTGAACCTTTTCTGCGACGGGCCCTCGGCGTGAAAGCGGCTTTCTCTGAATAGCGGTATATATTAGGACGCCTCATCCCCCAGTGCGAACGGCGCTGTCTGATGTTTCCACTGTCCCATATGCTGAAATCGTTTGTCCGCACCGGCACCCTGAAGGTGATAGATGCCGAGGGGAAAACGCATATTTTCGGCGGCTCGCCGGGCCCGAGCGTCACGATGCGCCTCACGGACCCAACGCTCTACAGGAAGCTCTTCTTTAATCCTGAGCTCGCTGCCGGCGAGGCCTATATGGACGGGCGGATGAGCTTCGAAAACTCCACGCTCCGGGATTTTCTCACGCTCTTTTCGGTGAACCGCCTCTCGCTCGGCTCCTATCCGCTGCAGAAGGTGTTGCGAAGGATCTCGCGCGGCCTAAAGCGCTTTCAGCAGGCAAATCCCGTCGGTAAGGCGCAGAAGAACGTCGCCCATCACTATGACATCGGAAACGACTTCTACCGCCTCTTCCTCGACAAAGGCATGCAGTACTCCTGTGCCTACTTCACCAGCGATGACGACACGCTCGAGGACGCCCAGCAGAACAAACTCCGCCTTATTGCTTCGAAGCTCAGCCTCAAACCGGGCCAAAGTGTGCTTGATATCGGCAGCGGCTGGGGTGACCTGGCGCTTTACCTTGCACGTATGGAAAAAGTGAGCGTTTTGGGCGTTACGCTCTCGAAGGAGCAATGTGCGCTGGCAAGGGAGAAGGCCAAAAAGTTCGGAGTCGCCGATCGTGTCCGGTTCGAACTCTCAGACTATCGCACGGTCACCGAGCGCTTCGACCGAATTGTCTCTGTCGGCATGTTCGAGCACGTCGGTGTGCAGCACTACGGTGAGTTCTTCGCCAAAGTGAACGAGCTGATGGCCGCCGACGGCGTCATGTTGCTCCACTCGATCGGCCACATGAGTCCGCCGGGTACGGCATCCCCCTGGCTCAGGAAGTACATCTTCCCCGGCGCCTACTCGCCGGCGCTCTCGGAAGTCTTCACGGCCGTCGAGCAGAACAGTCTCTGGGTTACAGACCTCGAGTTTCTACGCGTCCACTATGCCAAGACGCTCGCGCATTGGGAGCAGCGTTTTCAAGCCAACCGCGCCAAGATCGCCCAAATGTACGACGAGCGCTTCTGCCGGATGTGGGAGTTCTATCTCACTTGCCATGCTTTCCGGGGTCCAGGATTGCGATCGATCCTGGTGAAAGATTTAAGGCTCCGCTTCTCGCAATGTTGCGAAGGACACGCGAGATCGGTGTTCGGCGCCAGCTCTAGTCGCACTCATCTTGCGCTCCCTGCGCTTGCTTCTCTTGGGCATGGCTTTGGTCGTCGCTACATGGCCTTCCATGTCGGCAGCAAACGGCTACGTAGGGCTGTAAGAAGACGTTCACCAGGTTGAGCATCGGATGGAAGTGAGTTCCATGTCTGTAGTTCTAAAGAATTGGCAGCCAAGACCACGTCCAGACCGGAAGCTGCTTGAGGGCCGCTTTGTGCGGTTGGAACCATTAGACGCGGCGAGCCATGGTGATGACCTCTTCGAAACCGCAACAGTTCCGGATGCAGTCGATCGCTTCCGCTACCTGAGGGAACAACCACTTGAGAGCCGGGCGGCCTTCCAGATGTGGCTGGAGAAGGTGCAAGCGAGTGAGGATCCGCTCTATTTCTCCGTCATCGATAAGGTGTCGGGCAAGGCGGCCGGTCGGCAGACCTTCTTGCGTATAGAACCGGCCCATGGCTGCATCGAGATTGGCCATATTTACTGGGGACCGGCCATCTCGCGAAGACCGGCGGCGACCGAGGCGCACTATCTCTTCATGCGGCACGCCTTCGAGGACCTCGGCTATCGCCGCTGGGAATGGAAATGCAACAACCTCAATGAGGCGTCGAAGCGTGCAGCTGAACGGTTTGGCTTTAAATCCGAGGGCGTGTTTCGCCAGCACATGATCGTCAAGGGAGAGAACCGCGACACAGCCTGGTATTCGATTATCGATACCGAATGGCCCGCGCTGAAACGCGCCTACGAGGAATGGCTCGATCCGGCCAATTTCGATAATGCAGGCCAGCAGCGGCGTCGGCTGGAAGAGATTCGCGCCGCCCTATGACAAGGGCCAGGGGTTCTGGCAGGTCCGCAATGGATCTGGGGCGGAAGAAGCAACACCGCTCCAACCAGGGCCGCTGAACCCCAACTAGCTGACTAAGCGAACGGCCGAGATGGGCGAGCCCGTAGCACTTTCGTATGGGTAGTTGAGCCGAGACAATTAGCGGTATCCTTGCTCGCAATAGCAGACTCAACAATCGCGTATTTGTACTCTGGCTCTGGTCCTCTTTTACACCGGACGCGCGTGGTGGAGCGCGCCACGATTGGCGCTCCTACGACAGTGATACGAAATGCTTCTACCTCCTCGTGTCACCATTGCTGATACTGGCTGTCGACGTTTTGACAATCACGGATCGCATATACTGGTTCCTACCAGCCCTTGAGTTAGGAAAGTTATCGTTGAGGCATTCATCTCTGCTAGACCGATTAAAAACCTCAACTACCCGAACCCGTCGATGCCGCGCAACGCCCTGTGTAAGCCGTCTGGTGGAGTCAGACGCCGATTGCCGTGGAACCACCGAAACCATTCGGCGTTGGTACTGCAAACCCTGTGGTCGCGCCCTTGCGACCACAGGGGCTCCCGTGAGGGAGCAACCTGGGCGCTGGCCCCGCTGGCGCCCAGTGTGCTGGGACCCTTCTCACCTCACATAATTTTGCGAACCTCAGCGGGACTCAGGTCGTACAGGCCGATGCAAAGACACCGACGCGCCGCCGCCGACACTTACGCACGCGAGCGAATACGAAGACCCGCGCCTAAGACGCCAATCCACTGGTCGTGAGGCTCGCCATCGCGTCGCCAACGCGGCCTCCCACCACTCTCGGAAGCCCTTTCCCAGCATCCCCGCTTGGCAGTTAGTTAGCGAGGTTCGTATTGACGCTGTCAAATATTGCATTGAGGCCGGTCTTGAGCGTGGTGAGGCCGGTGATGATGCCAATGCCGACGATGGCAGCAATTAAGCCGTACTCGATGGCGGTGGCGCCCAATTCATCCTGGACAAAACGGATTATATCATTTTGCATTGTGACTACCTCCTTATAGCGCCGAACGGATTTCGCCAAGGCCCGTATTCGTTCTCCAGCCTTCGCTAAGTCTGGCAGAGGCAACTTGCAATCAGGTAGAATTAAATCGGTGGTTTAATTTTAAATTTGATCAAATTGGTGGTCAAGCCGACCGACCCAAGCGTCTCAGAGATCTCGTTCCGGAGCTGGGCGTAAGGCTGCCGTCAAGCGGACGACGTCGGCAAGCGTGCTGTTGACACGTGCGGAAGGTCTTCTCCTCCTTTATTTCGGCTGCTGCGCGCGGCGGAGAGCGGCAGCGAGCGCACTTTCTCCCGGCGGCTCGGGCTTCTGGTGCTGGGGTTGAGTGGCGCCACGCGCCGCGGGGTTGCTCGAAGGTCGCGAGCTCGCGCTCTGCGACCGATCGATCGCGCCCGACTTCATCGTAAGGGCAATGCGCTTCCGCCCGACATCGACGTCCTTCACCCGCACGCGCACCACATCGCCCGCCTTCACCACCTCGCGCGGGTCTTTGACAAAACGGTCCGACAGCTCAGAAATGTGCACAAGCCCATCCTGATGCACGCCGACGTCGACGAAGGCGCCGAACGCGGTGACGTTGGTGATGACGCCTTCGAGCTGCATACCGGGCTTCAAGTCGGCAATTTTCTCGATGCCCTCCTGGAAGGTCGCCGTCTTGAACTCGGGTCTCGGATCGCGGCCGGGCTTCTCGAGCTCGGCCAGGATGTCGCTAACGGTCGGTATGCCGAACTCGGCGTCGGCGAACTCGGACGGCGTGATCGATTTGAGAAAAGCCCGGTCGCCGATGATCGATTTCAGGGGCCGCTTAGTCGCGTCCGCGATCCTCTCGACGACCGCATAGGCCTCAGGATGAACAGCGGAGGCGTCGAGCGGGTTCTTGCCGTTCATTATGCGCAAGAAGCCCGCGGCCTGCTCGAACGCTTTCGGCCCCAGTCGCGGCACCTTCTTCAGGGCCGCGCGCGATCTGAACACCCCGTTCTCATCGCGAAATGCAACGATATTTGAGGCGAGGGTCTGATTGAGGCCCGACACGTGCGCCAACAGCTGAACAGATGCCATATTGACATCGACGCCGACCGAATTGACGCAATCCTCGACGACGGCGTCGAGCGAGCGTGCGAGCCCCGGTTGGTCCACATCGTGCTGGTATTGCCCGACGCCGATGGCCTTGGGTTCGATCTTGACGAGCTCGGCGAGTGGATCCTGCAGGCGGCGCGCAATCGACACGGCGCCGCGCAGGCTGACATCAAGGTCCGGGAATTCCTTCGCCGCGAGCTCGGACGCTGAATAGACCGAAGCGCCCGCCTCCGACACCATCGCCTTCGTGAGCTTGAGGTCGGGCATCTTGGCCATCAGTTCGGCGACGAGCTTGTCGGTCTCGCGTCCGCCCGTGCCGTTGCCTACGCTGACGATGTCGACCTTGTGCTTCCGGCACAGCGACGCCAGAGTGGCGAGCGCGCCGTTCCAATCACGCTTGGGCTCGTGGGGGTAGATGGTTGTCGTGTCCACAAGCTTGCCCGTCCGATCTACGACGGCGACCTTGACGCCGGTGCGGATGCCGGGATCGAGCCCCATGGTGGTGCGCGGACCGGCGGGTGCGGCGAGCAGGAGATCCTTCAGGTTCGCGGAGAACACGGAAATCGCCTCGGCGTCGGCGCGCTCCTTGAGCCGCACCAGCAGACTGCCTTGGAGTGAGACGGAAAGCTTGTCCTTCCATGCCAGCCGGACCGTCTCGGCAAGCCAGGAATCGGCCGGCCGGCCCCGCTCGGAAATGCCGAACGCGTTCTTGATCCGGCTTTCGGCCGGATGCGGCTTGCCCGGCTCATGCGCGACGTCGAGATCGAGATCGAGGATGCCCTCGTTATGGCCGCGCAGCATCGCAAGCGCGCGATGTGACGGCACGTCCTTGATCCGCTGACCGAAGTCGAAATAGTCGGCGAACTTGGCGCCGTCATCCGCCTTTGCTTTTCGCGCCTTGGAGGTGAGCACACCCTCGGCCCACTGCCATTCACGCAAGCCCCCGACGAGCGCCGCCGCCTCGCCGATGCGCTCGATCAGGATGTGGCGGGCGCCCTCGAGTGCGGCTTTGGCGTCGGCGACTCCCTTTCCCGCATCGACGAACTTGGCGGCCTCCATCTCGGGATCGAGCGCCGGGTTCTTGAGAAGTGCCTCCCCGAGCGGCTCGAGCCCCGCTTCGCGTGCGATCTGCGCCTTGGACCGCCTCTTCGGCTTGAAGGGGGCATAGAGATCTTCCAACTCGACCTTGGTCTCCGCGCCATTAATCGAACGGGCGAGCTCGGGCGAGAGCTTCCCTTGCTCCTCGATGCTGTTCAGGACAGTGGCGCGACGTTCCTCGAGTTCCCGCAGGTAGCCGAGGCGCTCCTCGAGACGGCGAAGTTGCGTGTCGTCGAGCCCGCCCGTCTTCTCCTTGCGGTAGCGCGCGATAAACGGCACCGTGGCGCCTTCTTGAAGGAGCGCCACGGCCGCCGCGACCTGCCCGACGCCAGCGCCAAGTTCCGCCGCGATCCGCTGATTGATCTTGTCCATAGGCATGCCTTTAGGACCCGGAGATGCGCGAGGTCAACAGCCGCACAGTTCCGCCCTCCCCTGAAGAGCAGTTTCTGGCTCCGGTCAAAAACTCGCCACGCATACCACCGGGCGACTGACAATCTCACTTCGCCAGAAGAAGGGTGCGGGGCATCACACAGTTTACTATTAGTATCGTCCGCGACTAAGAGCCCTGCCGACGCCATCGGCGTTCTGAAGAGTGGGAGTTTGGCTGTCAAACTTGGTCCAACGACCTAAGGCGTCATGGGCAGCTCTTCACTTATCTGATGCTTCATGCATCGAACGCCGCAGCCAAAACATCTGTCTCGCAGCGCGCGGGGGCCTCGCTGCATCGCGTCAAACTATCTCCCAATTTCACCTTGTCACCTGGACGTGCTGGCGCGACCTCCGGCGTCGTGATCTCGTGTTGTCTCGCAGCCGTTCGAGGGTCCCCCCGATGTCCAATGTTATCCCTCTCTACCCGTCCGATCCGCCGCTCTCGCCGCTCGACGAGATTCATGGTGCCTTTCAGGCTCCCGTTAGCCGCCTATGCGTCGAGTTCGACTTATGAGCCGTCGCCCACGAATCTCGCTCTCTGGCGCAAGCTCTTAGGCGAGATCGAGGACAGGCTTTCCGAAATGGAAATGGCCGCATCCGCGAGGCGGCGCTAAGAGCCGCGCTCAAGGTTACTTCTCCGGCGCGACCGATCCCTGATCGGCGGTTGCTATGGGCCGCTCAAGGCTGCCGCTCGATCCATATACGACAGCGAAGCCAATGGCGGCGAGGACGGCGATCAATAACATCACGGTCTCACGCCTGTCACGTTGCTGCTGTTGATCGAGATGAACGACAGGAAGGGGATCTGGCTGCGCTTGATGTCGCTGCCGACCGCTTCAAACACCTGCTTGGCGAGATTCGAATTCGGGAGACCGATCAAGGCAATCGCGTCGGGATCGGCAATCGCCGATCGCATGTTGGCTTTGGATTGGTCCGCGTCCCGCTCGTCGTCCAGGAACTCGAGATTGAGCCTGCGGCCTCCAATTCCTCCTTGCTCGTTGATCCTCTCCTGCTCAATCGTCGCGAGCCGCCTGATCGCGAGAGCATCGCCGGGGTCGAAGCACGCCTCGGTCCGCGAGCTGAAGAGTAATTTGATCGTGACGGGGGATTTCTGCGCGGCCTGTGCGTCTTTTGCGGCTGAGTCCGAACCCGCACTTATGGCCATCGTGTAAAGCACGATCGCTCGGAGCACGAGATCACCCATAGTCCGGCTCGCACGTGCCAAAATCACAATGGCGCAGCCCGTATTTTTGAGCGCTGGGGCGCCGTTAGGTTCTGTCACGATCTGATCCCTCGGTAGAGCACCTACCGGACAGATTGAGCTGATTGCGTAAGAGAGAGGTGCGGCTCATCGTAGCCCCGGGAGGGAGCACGATGAGACAGAAAGACAGCCCATAAGTCCTCAGCAACTGGGAACAGAGACGGCTGGTCAGCAGCGATCACAAGCGCATCATTTTATGTGATTTACAGGCGCTTTTCATGTATCGCGGAGGGCGGCCGCGCCGACGCTGCAGGTTTGCGTACCGACAGCTAGAGGAACGTACGTATCGTGCCGGAGTTGGGGCAATAGCTTTCCCATCCCGGCGGATTGAGGCATTCCATCATGTCATCCATGCAACGTCGCTTTTCCCCGCATAGCGCGCAGGTTTTGCGCATTTCAGCCAGCACGTCGGGCGAATGACGCTCGATGTCCTTGGGGTTCAACTGCAGCGCCGTCAGGCGCCATTCGAGAAGGATAGGTGGGCGAGAGCTCGCATCCGAGGCCCTCGCAGGGGACAGCCCCGTTTCGAGCGCCGCAGACTGCCATGGCCAGAGTCCGGTGCGCTCCAGCGCTTCGACGAAGCTGATTCGAAATGTCATGCCGCCGCCTCCTTGGTTGGCAGTTATTTTGGTATTTCCCAGGAGGATAGAGGTCCTGGCGCGGCCATCTTTGCGCTGGATCAACTTGCTCGGGACGCGCGCGTGCGAAACGTTAGCGGCAAGGGGCGACCTTTCTCTCTTCACTGAGAGCGGTCGAGAGTGCCCAGCCGGTTGATTGCGCTCTTGGCCAGCTCTTGAGCGACGCCGACGACGGCCGCCTCTGGCGACGTTTCCGCGAGGCGGAGGTAGACCTCCGCAAGGTATTCCGAGATCGCGGCGATGTCCTCGCTGCGGGGAGCGGGCGGGCTTGCTGCCGCCACTTGGGGATGGCATTTCGCTTCCAGGACCTCGAGCTTTGCAGCTGCCTCTCGTGAGGCGGCCGCGAGAGTGCGTGCGGACACGTCCCCGCCTGCCGTGCATTGAGGGCGAAGCTCGATGAGTTCCGCAAGTTGCCGCTCGGTAGCCGCGATTGAGCCAAGAGTGATTGTTGCCTCTCGCGAACCGCTTTCCTCTCGCTCGGCATGGAACGCTTTACGTCGCTCTCTGCGCAAAAGGGATACGTGGTCCAGCTCTTCGAGCGCCATGCTTTCCGCCGCGTCCTTCACCTCGGCCTTGTCCGCATGGGCCGCAACGTAGGACCAGAACGCAAACGCACGTTCTTCGTGACGGACTGCGGACGCAAGCGCCCTATAGGGTGTCATGAGCTTGGACCCCGCGACCTCGCCGGGTGGCGCATCAAACGTGTCGGGAATGGGCCAAGGAGCCTCGCTGGGCAAGGTTTCACCTCGGCGATCCGCCCATTCCTCAACCTGCCGCACATGGCCCATCTCGGTTTCGGCCAGGCGATCGAAGATGTCGGCCAAGGCACCCGCGCCCTGTTGACGGAGCAGTCGTGCAGTCTCAGTATATCGGGCTGCGGCATTGGCTTCCATTGAGCGCGCCAAAGCGAAGAACTCGCTCATGGTCCGAACCCTGCCCGCGGGTTCTGATTTCAAAGAGGCCATCCGCGTCTCCTTCTGGAAGATTGGTCAAACAAGTCGCGCCAGACATTGCGCCGGATCAATCCGTGAAAGGTGGGCAATGGTCATAGTCCAACGATGACATAAGAGGTGCCGCTTGTCCGCGAGATCAGGCCTTTACAGCCGCGCGGTTCTGGCCGCCGTTGCCCTCATTGCCTCGACCGTTGTCGCAACCGGCCAGTCGAGGCTCGCAGAGTTTGCAGCGAGGGCCATTCCTCAAGAGTTTTTTGCGCAGGCGACGAGGGTCGGGGACCCGCAGGGAGATCCTCCTATCCTCCCCGTCTACGCAGGCGAAAGCCTTCTGGGCTATATCTACCTGAATTCCGACTTCACCGGCTCCGTTGGCTATTCCGGCAAGCCCGTGCACATGCTCGTCGGCATCGACACGCAGGGTGGGATCACGGGGTTCAGGCTCGTCGAGCACAAGGAGCCGATCGTTCTCGTCGGCGTTCCGGAGCGGCGGGTTGTGGAGGCTCTCAATAAGCTCATCGGAACGAAGATAGGCCCGATCGCTTCCGGCAAGGAGCGCGCCCCGCAGGTGGATATCGTGAGCGGAGCCACAGTTACCGTTCTCGTCATGGCCGACAGCGTGGTTCGCTCCGCGGTTCGCCTCGTGAAGAGCGGCCGGATTTCGGGCGGATGGACATGATCGGACCGAGTGCCGCGCAGGCTCGCCGGACACCGAAGACTGTCGACATGGCGCGGCCGAGGCCCGCGATTGGAAAAGCCTTCTTGGCGACGGCTCCGTGCGCCGGCTTAAGCTCACACTGGCCGAGATCAATCAGGCCTTCGAAAAATCCGGCAACAAGGAGGCCGCCGAGCGCCCAGAGAGCGGGAAACCGGACGACACGTTCATCGATCTTTATGTGGCGCTCGCGAGCGTTCCCGCCATCGGCAAAAGTCTCTTGGGAGAAACCGGCTACGAGCGCCTTCGCAGTCAGCTGAAGCCCGGACAGCAGGCGGTCCTGATCGGTGGCGAGGGCAGGTATTCCTTCAAAGGTTCGGGCTACGTCCGTGGCGGTATCTTCGATCGTATCGAGCTGCAGCAGGGGGGATCGGGCACCAGGTTCAGAGACCGCAATCACGAGCGCCTTGGCGCGATCCAGGCCCAAGGGGCGCCTGCGCTGCCTGAAATAGCTCTCTTCACAGTTCCGGATGACTTCAACCTCGATCCCACCGAGCCGTGGGAAATCGAACTGTTGGTGCAGCGTGCGACCGGCGCGCGCGAGAAGGCATTTCTCGAATTCACCCTCAACTACACGCTGCCGGAGCGTTACCTTAAACGGGAAGCGGCCCCGGTCGCGGCGGTAGGCGCTGCCGGATCCAAGACCGGGAACTCAGCATTGCCGTGAATACCGAGGCGGCGGGTGACCCCGGTGAGGAACCCTTCTGGAAGCAGATGTGGCGGCGCAATACCGGGTCGGTCGTCATCACCGGGCTGTCCATCATTGCGCTCACGGGAATTTTCTTCTTCCAGAATGCGCTCGTGCGCCGGCCTGTCGTCTACACATGGGTCCGGCGCAGCTTTCTCCTTTTCACACTGGTCTGGCTCGGCTGGTACGCGAATGCACAGCTCTCAGTCGTCAACGTCCTGACGTTCACGAACGCGCTCGTGACCGGCTTCAGCTGGGAATTACTTTCTGACGGCACCGCTGATCTTCATTCTCTGGTCGTCGGTTGCGATCTCGCTTGTGTTCTGGGGACGCGGACCTTTCTGCGGTTGGCTCTGCCCTTTCGGGGCGTTGCAGGAGCTGACCAATTCCGCGGCCAAGGCGTTGGGCGTGCCGCAGCTGCGTATTGCGTGGGATCTGCACGAGCGCCTGTGGCCGATCAAATACGTGATCTTCCTGGGCTTGTTCGGCATGTCGCTCTACTCGCTCGCCGCCGCCGAGCAGCTCGCCGAAATCGAACCCTTCAAGACAGCGATCATCTTGAAGTTCGTCCGCGACTGGCCATTCGTCTTGTTTGCCGTGGCGCTGCTGGTGGCCGGGCTCTTCGTCGAACGCTTCTTCTGCCGCTACCTGTGTCCACTCGGTGCCGCACTGGCAATCCCAGGCCGCATGCGGATGTTCGAATGGCTGCGACGATGGCCGGAATGCGGCTCGCCCTGCCAGCGCTGCGCCAACGAGTGTCCGGTGCAATCAATCCACCCCGAGGGGCATATCAACGTCAACGAATGCATCTACTGCATGCATTGCCAGGAGCTGTACCGAGACGACCAACGATGCCCGCACATGATCCAGGTGCGTCTGAAACGGGAGAAACGCGACATTCTCTCTTCGCCATCGATGAGAGGCAGTGCGGCGGGACCGGCAAAACCGCTCATAAGCTATCTCGGAAAGATCGTACGATAGGTTGGACTAGGTTGAAGAAGAACGCGCCCGTGGGGCGCCAAGGAGGTTCCGATGAACAGCAATGACGAAACTAAGGGTCTAAGCCGGCGCGATATGCTCGGCAGGACCACGGTCATAGCCGCCGCCGGCTTGACTGGTGTGGCTGGCGGTCTCGGGGTTGCGCAGCTCAGACGGCGGCACTGACGCCGCGGCGCAAACGGCACCTCGTCCGGACGGCGCAAGCTCACACGGGCGATCGGAGGTCGCACCTGGTGAGCTCGACGAATATTATGTCTTCTCGTCGAGCGGGCAGAGCGGCGAGGTGCGCATTCTGGGACTGCCTTCCATGCGCGAGCTCATGCGGATCCCCGTGTTCAATCGCTGTAGCGCTACCGGCTGGGGACTAGACGAACGAGAGCCGGAGGGTTCTGACGGACGGCCTCACACCGGAAGACACGCGAGTTTCTCAAGAACAGAGGCGGTGTCTACCACAACGGCGATCTGCATCATCCGCACCCGTCTTTCACCGATGGAACCTACGACGGCCGCTATCTCTTCGCCAACGACAAGGCGAATACGCGGGTCGCCCGCATACGCCTCGACATCATGAAATGCGACAAGATTATCCAGCTCCCGAACCAGGCGACGGTTCACGGACTGCGCGTGCAGAAGTATCCGAAGACCGGATACGTCTTCTGTAACGGCGAGGACCGGGTACCGATTCCCAACGACGGCAAGATTCTCGACGACCCCAAGAAGTACGGGTCGCTGTTCACGGCCGTCGACGGCGACACGATGACGGTCGCCTGGCAGATCCGTGTCGACGGCAACCTCGACAACGTCGATGCCGACTATCAGGGCAAGTATCGCATGGTCGACCTGCTACAATTCGGAGGAGGGGTCACCCTCGCCGAGACGATCGCCAAGGAGCAGGACTGGGTCGTCATCTTCAACCTGCAGCGCATCGAGGAGGCGGTCAAGAAGGGGGAATTCGAGACCATCGGTGGCGTCCCTGTCCTCAATGGGAAGCACGGGTCACCTCTCACCCGTTACGTGCCGGTCGGGAACAGCCCGCATGGCATCAATACGGCGCCCGACGGCATCCATTTCGTGGCCAACGGCAAGCTCTCGCCCACGGTGACCGTCTTCGACGCGCGCAAGCTCCCCGATCTGTTCGACGACAAGATCCAGCCCCGCGACGTCGTGGTCGCCGAGCCCGAACTTGGGACTCGGGCCGCTGCACACCGCCTACGACGGCAAGGGCAACGCGTTTACGACGCTGTTCCTCGACAGTCAGGTCTGCAAGTGGAACATCGACCTCGCGAAGCGGGCTTTCAAAGGCGAGAAGGTCGACCCGATCCTGCAAAAGATCGATGTGCACTATCAGCCCGGCCACAATCATTCCTCCATGGGTCAGACCAAGGAGGCCGACGGGAAATGGCTCATCTCCCTCAACAAGTTCTCCAAGGACCGGTTCCTCAACGTCGGTCCGCTTAAGCCCGAGAACGATCAGCTGATCGACATCTCGGGTGACCAGATGGTGCTCGTCCACGACGGTCCGACCTTCGCCGAACCTCATGACGCCACGATCGTGCATCGCTCGAAGATCAATCCGCTTCACGTCTGGAAGCGTGACGACCCGTTCTTCGCCGAGACCGTGAAGCAGGCCAAGGCCGATGGGGTCAAGCTCGAGGCGGATGACAAGGTGATCCGCGACGGCAACAAGGTGCGCGTCTACATGACGTCGACGGCGCCTGCATTCGGCCTCTCAAGCTTTACCGTGAAGCAGGGTGACGAGGTGACGGTCTTCGTCACCAACCTCGACGACGTGGAAGACCTGACGCACGGCTTCGCCATCGTGAACTACGGCATCAACATGGAGATCGGGCCGCAACAGACATCGTCCGTGACGTTCACGGCCGATCGGGCCGGTGTCTACTGGTACTATTGCTCTTGGTTCTGCCACGCCATGCATATGGAGATGCAGGGCCGAATGCTGGTCGAGCCGCGCAGTGTGTGAGCCGATGCTCGCTCGCCGCGTCATGGTACGGCTGATGTGGGCGGCGGCACTGGCCGCCGCCCACGCCGCGCCTTCCTTTGCGGGCCGCGTGGTGGTGCCGCCCGGGGACGATGACGTGCAGGCAATCCTCGACAGGTCGGTCGACGGCGATGTCATCGTTCTCGAAGGAGAGCATCGCGGACCTGTGCGCATCGAGCGACGCATCACGCTCGAGGGTGGCACCGATGCGGTCGTGATGGGGAGTAGCCAGGGCAGCGTCGTTACCGTTTCCGCCCCCGGCGCGGTCGTCCGTGGGCTTACCGTCCGAGGCTCAGGCAAAGACCTCGAGAAGATGGATGCCGGCGTCTTCGTCGAACAGAGCGCTGCCGGCGCGGTCATCGAAGACAACACGATCGAGGGCAATCTCTACGGCATCTACCTGCATGGCGCCGAGAACTCAATTGCGCGAGGCAACACGATCGTCGGGCAGGAAGAAGGGAGGGTCAACGACGCCGGCAATGGCGTGTCGGTGTGGAATGCGCCGGGCGCGCAGGTCCTCGATAACGACTTCCGCTTCGGCCGCGACGGCATCTTCGTAATCGCCAGCCAGCGCAACGTCTTCAGGGGCAACCGCTTCCGCGACCTGCGGTTTGCAGTCCACTACATGTATACCAACGACAGCGAAGTGAGCGGGAACGTCTCCACCGGCAACACCATCGGCTTCGCCATCATGTACTCGCACCGTCTCGTGGTGCGCGGCAACGTCTCCGATGGGGACCGGAATCACGGCTTGCTGTTCAATTTCGCCAATACCTCTGAAATCACGGGAAACGTGGTCCGGGGCCGGCTCCTGCCGGCCGAAAGATGGGCGAGCCCCGGGCTGCGATTCAAGGAGGCGCGAGAGCATGGCATGCCGCTCGCGGAGGAGGTGCCCCTATCGCTTGCGAAGGGGGCTCGGAACGGGCCGGAAAAATGCGTCTTCATCTATAATGCCAACAAGAACAGCTTCCGGAACAACTGGTTCGAGGGCTGCGAGATCGGCGTGCATTTCACGGCCGGCTCCGAGGGCAACGAGATCGTCGGCAACGCTTTCGTCAAGAACCGCAACCAGGTGAAGTATGTCGGCACCCGCTATCTCGATTGGTCGAAGGACGGGCGGGGCAACTTCTGGAGCGACAATCCTGCCTTTGATCTCGATGGCGATGGCATAGCGGACACTGCCTACCGGCCGAACGACCTCGTCGACAAGGTTCTGTGGACCGCTCCCCAGGCCAAGGTCCTGATCAACAGTCCGGCGGTGCAGATCATTCGCTGGGCGCAGGCGCAGTTTCCGGCGCTGCTTCCGGGCGGTGTCGTGGACGGCCACCCCTTGATGGCGCCACCTGTCGTGCGGGGTACTCAGGACAGGGGAGAGCGACCATGACGGCGATCGTGGAGATCCAGCGCGCAACGAAACGCTACGGCACGATCGAGGCCGTGCGGGACGTGTCGCTGGCGCTCGATCCCGGTGAGACGGTCGCGCTCGTGGGTCACAATGGGGCGGGCAAGACGACGCTCTTTAAGCTCATGCTCGGGCTGGCCCGTCCGTCGGTGGGAACGATCCGCGTCCTCGGCGAGGATCCGGCAGCGGGCGAGTTCGCGGCCCGGCGTCGGCTCGGCTATCTCCCCGAGAGTGTCTCGTTCAACGCGGCGCTGACCGGCCGGGAGGTGCTGTCATTTTACGCGCGCCTCAAGGATGAGCCCGTGACGAAGACGCTCGAGCTGCTTGACCGCGTCGGGCTCGCCTCGGCCTCGGCGAGGCGCATCGGCACCTATTCGAAGGGCATGCGCCAGCGGCTCGGTCTGGCCCAGGCGCTGATCGGCGAGCCGAAGCTCCTGCTTCTCGACGAGCCGACCACCGGCCTCGATCCCGCGCTGCGCCTGCGAATTCTACGAGATCGTGCAGGAGCTGCGGAATCGGGGTGCCACCGTCGTGCTGTCGTCGCACGCGCTGACCGAGCTCGAGGAACGAGCCGAGCGCGTCGTCATCATGAACCAGGGCATCATCGTGGCCAACGGGTCGCTCGACGAGCTTCGGCGCATCGCGGAGCTGCCGACTAAGATCCGCCTTACGTTCGCGGCTGGGCAGGCGGACAAGCTCTCGACCCTGGTCGGCCCGGTCGCCAACTGGCGCGAGCTCAACGGTCACGTCGTCGAGTTCGACGCCGGCCCGAGACGAGAAGATCGAGCTTATCCGCCGCGCGACCGGCGCAGGCAGCCCGACCGAGGACGTCGCCGTCATTCCCCCCACCCTCGATGACCTTTACGTGCACTTCCTACGCACGCGGGAGGCAGCCGGATGAGAAATATTCTCTTGATTGCAGGCAAGGAGATCCAGGAGAGCCTTCGCAACAGGTGGGTGCTCGCGACGACGTTGCTGCTCGCGGCTCTTTCGCTCACGCTCACCTTCCTCGGCAGCGCGCCCACCGGCAATGTCGGCGTGCGTGCGCTCGACGTGGTCATCGTCAGTCTGTCGAGCCTCACTATCTTTCTGCTGCCGCTCGTCGCCCTCTTGATCTCGCATGACGCTATCGTCGGCGAGATGGAGCGGGGCACGATGCTGCTGCTGCTGAGCTATCCGGTGAGCCGCCGGCAGGTCCTCCTCGGCAAGTTCGCCGGGCATCTCGCCATCCTCGCGTTTGCGACCGTTCTCGGCTACGGCACGGCGGCCCTCGCACTCGCTGCGACAGGGGCCTCGATCGACGCCGAGAGCTGGGGAGCGTTCGGACGTATGATTGCGTCCTCGATCCTGCTCGGCGCCGTCTTCATCGCCATCGGGTATCTCGTGAGCGCGCTGGTGCGCGAGCGCGGCACCGCCGCGGGCATTGCGATCGGAGTCTGGCTCCTGCTCGTCCTCATCTACGATATGACGCTGTTGGGGCTTCTCGTCGTCGACCAGGGCAGGGTGATTTCGGCAGGGGTCCTGAACGGTCTGCTGCTTCTCAATCCGACTGATGTCTATCGCATGTTCAATCTTACTGGAACTGCGAACGTCAGCAGTTTTTCCGGCATGTCGGGCCTTGCCGATACGGTCACATTGAGTCCGCTCGCTCTTCTGGCAGCGCTTAGCGGGTGGACGCTCGTGCCTCTGACGCTTGCCGCCTTCGCCTTTTCCCGGAGAGAGCTGTGAGACAGGCTTCCTTTATCGCGCTAGTCCTCAGCGTGATCGTGCTCGCCGGCTGCGGCGACGAGAGGAGCGAAGCGCCGCCCGCGCCGCATAAGCTCACCGCCGATGCCGTCGGCCATTACTGCGGCATGACGCTCCTGGAGCATGCCGGCCCAAAGGGGCAGATAATTCTCGCGAGTCGGAGCGATCCCGTATGGTTCTCCTCCGCGCGCGATGCGTTCTCCTTCACCATGCTGGCGGAAGAGCCCAAGGACATTCGAGCAATCTACGTATCCGACATGGCCAAGGCGCCGAGCTGGGACGATCCGGGCGCGGCCAATTGGGTTGATGCGCATCAGGCGTTCTTCGTCATCGGCAGCGCCAAGCAAGGCGGCATGGGGGCCGCCGAGACCATTCCGTTCTCGGATCGCGTAGCGGCCGACAAGTTCGCCGGCGAGCACGGTGGCAAGGTCGTGGCGTTTGCGGACGTCCCACGTGACTACGTCCTGAGCTCGGAACCGGCTTCCACGAGCATTGGGGGAGAGGCTCTCCCGCAGCCCGGTGCCGGGACGAGCGGCGTGCCTTAGGAGACGACGATGACATCTGGCATCAGCAGGCGAAAGTTCGTTGCCATCAGCGGGGCAGCGGCCGGCGTCGGGCTCGTGCCCTTCGGCGCGCAGAATCGATCGGTAACCGCCCACCTTTCGGAGTGGCGCGGCCTTTCGCTCGGCAGTGTCGCGACGATACGCATTCATCATTCCGACCCGGCTGCTGGCGAAGGTCTCCTCGCGCGCGTCGTGTCCGAAGCGCGGCGGCTCGAGACGATCTTCAGCCTCTACCGGCCGGACTCGGTTCTTTGCGAGCTGAACCGGCGCGGCGTCCTCGCTGCCCCGCCCGCGGAGCTTGCAGACCTTCTGAACCATTGCGACCGCTACTGGCATTTGACCGACGGTGTGTTCGATCCGACAGTGCAGCCGCTCTGGCAGTGCTACGCCGAGCACTTCTCGACGGAGGGCGCGAGCGCGGATGGGCCCACTCCAGGGAAATTAGATGAAGCCCTGCGGTTGGTCGGCTGGCAAAACATGCGGTTCGGCCGCGATCGGGTCGTGTTCGAGCGTCGCGGCATGGCACTCACACTCAACGGAGTGGCCCAAGGCTACATTACCGACCGGGTTGTCGCTCTGCTGCGCGAGGCGGGCATCGACAGCTGCCTCGTGGACATGGGCGAGATCCGGACGCTCGGCGTCCATCCGGACGGCAGACCATGGCACGTGGCGCTGCGCGGTTCGGCCGATGAAGGCCCACCGCACAGGAGCATCGACCTCGTCAACAAAGCAGTTGCGACGTCAGGAGCCGACGGGTTCAAATTCGATGCGGCCGGGCGGTGCAATCATCTCTTCAATCCAGCAACCGGGCTCTGTGCCGATCCGGAGAGAAGCATCACCGTCGTCGCCGCCAGCGCCGCCGCAGCTGACGCGCTCTCCACCGCATTCTCCCTCATGGACCAAGGGGCGCTGAGACGAGCCCTTGCAAGAACGCATGAAACGCAAGTCTACGTCACGTCGGCCGGGAAGATTAAGTAGATCACGATCGAGCGTGGCTGATGGCGGGAAAGTTCACGGGAGAGGAATGTTGATATCTGCAGATTATGCCGCAACGGAGCATGCTAATGGCGGCGGGATTGGCCTGGGTGCTTGCCTTCGCGCTGTTCGTTGCCGTCTATGCGCCAATTCTTATTGGGGCGCGCGTGACTTCGAAGGCGGGACTGGTGAGTTAAGACAGTAGCGGGACCTTGAGCGAACTTCCAGGAAGTCCGCTGCAGGTAAATGCTGACGAACTCCAGGGCGGGTGCCAGCGACTGGTAGTGGCCCATATCTCCCGTTCGTTGCGGCGCACCTATTCGTCAGCAGCTGGGAGAAAACCGGCCATGCCGAGGACGTGACCGCACGGGGAATTTTGACCCAAGGCGGAAGTCAGTAGTGGCAGCCTCTGCGAGTCTCGCGGGGTAACAGATAGGGGCTGATGGTCGTGCCGAGAATTGCCACCATTGCCATGGCGGATGCCTCGCAAAGTTCGACGCTAGGAACGAGCAAAGACATCAAGGCCGCACGCCATGGGACGTCAGCCACAATCACGACAGCGATGTAAGAGAACAGAGAAAGCCTTGTCCACTTTAAGATTGCAGCATAACGCGGATAGCTCAGCCATACTTCGAGGACGATACAGATTACGCCGAAAAACAAGGACGCTCCGGTGCCTCGGGCGATCGAGGGCCTCGGCGCCATCGTTTCACGGCCGGTTCTCGGTGGACTCCACCACCAATATTTCCGAATCTGATTTTTCGGTACACACAGGTCCCCATGCCAGCGCAGGTCGTCCAGCGCGAGCAGGAATCAGTGCCCGCCGCAGGAAAGTAAGACTTCCAGTGGCGCGAGGCATCACGCCGCCTTTCCGGTCAAGCTCTTGCGGGTCTGACCAGCATGCTGGCTCAAGAGGCGCACGAAGCTCCGAACCAACGGCCGGTCGCCGTCGCTCTTTCGATAGGCGGCGAAATGACTGGAATGGAACTGGTAAGTTTGCGGCTTGATTTCCCGCATAAGACCCGACCGTGCCCAGGGTTCGCCGACGTGGCGGGGGAGGAAGCCGATGAAATGGCCGGAAAGGATCAGCATGACCTGGGCCTCCATCTGCACCACGTGGCCGGTCGCGCGTGGATGGTCCGCACGATAGAGATCGTCTAGGTGCCGATAGCCTCTTACAGAGAAGAGAGCCTTCTCAATGGCGTCCTTCGTGATGGCGCTTGGCGGCGCTTCAAAGAGCGGATGTCCCTTGCCGCAATAAAGCCCGTGAGGCTCCCGGTGAAGCGCCACGTACGTGACACCGGGCGCCTTTAGAGACATCGGCCCAATCACCACGTCACGGCGCCCGTCGGCAATCGCCTGTTCGAGGATCTGCGGGTAGCCGAGCTCCAAGTCGATAAAAACGTTCTCCGCGTTCTCCATGAACCGACCGATGACGTGCTGAAGTCCGAGCGCAGGATTTGTCACGATACCGTCGACGATCCCGATACGAAGCCGTCCTACGAGTTGACCATTGTGCTGCCCAACACGTTCCTGGAAGGAATGTATGTCGGCAAAGAGTTTTTGGACCGCTAGGTAGGTTGCCTCGCCGAATGGCGTCAGGTGAAATCCGCGCCGCCCCCTTATGCATAGAGACCCGCCAAGCCTCCGTTCGAGCGCGGCCAGATGGGTGCTCAACGTGGACTGCGACAGATTGAGTGCGATTTGAGCGTCCGCGAAACTCCCCGCCTCGACCAACGTCACGAAAACTCTGAGGAGGCGCAGATCTATGTTGTCCAGCCGGCGCACGGAAGCCTCCTTAAGAACCGCATGGATTACATTGATACTTTTCAATGTATCGTTCAATTAATTAATATTTGTCTCGATGTAATTTTGCCCGACGCTTTCGGCCGTTGCGTGTGGCGCGATGGCGCTGTGTGGAGGCGGCTCAGGAGGCGCGATTTATGGTCAAATGGCAACAGCAAGCGTTGGACAAAGCGCTCGCCCTGACACTGGCGACCAATTTGCTGACCAAGGACTCGTCGGAACTTTGCGCAATAGCAGGGAGCAGCCCCGTCCTCGTGCGAGAGTGGATCGAGGAACTGGCGCGCTGGCGCGAGCAGTCGCGGCGGGAGAGCGAGTTGTTCGATGTCGTAATTGAAGCCCTCGACGCTGCGCAACTGCCTTCGATCCACTAGACTGCGGCATGAGCAATCGAAGAGTTCGGCCGGGCTGGTAACCTCCAAGGACGCTTAGCCCACATTTCCGGACTCGACGGCGTGCGAGCAATCAAGAACATCGTGAGGCGTTCCCATCTTCTCGATGTCACGGCATAGCGAAGGAGCTCCGTGCCAAGCCTTGGATCTTACATTGAACGGGGTTCTTCCGTGCCGTTTCGAGGATTTGTCACGGCGTTGTACTCCAGTGCGAAGCTTGATGTGGGCTGGCGTGTTGCGCGTGCGGAACGGGCGGATCACTACGCCAAGGCGCAGAGCCATTGGAGCAACAGTGGCGGCGTGTCCTAGTCTCGCCCAGCCACATAATCGTTCGCTATCGGGGATGAAGCGCTCGTAGAGTGGACATGACACGCACGCCCGCCTCTGACCCAGAGCGGAACTCACGATCATCGGATCGCGTTCCCGAAAGCGGCCGTTCAAAGCGGGCCAGAGTAGCCACACGCTCGGGCTGCCTGATCGCTGCCGGCACTACCGGACGCTTATGGGGGGAAAACGGTATCGAGTTCGATCGGCGGCCGATTGATCCAGCCCCGCTTCGAGAGCACGCGCCGCGGCTGCAATCAGCGAGTCCATCGGAATACCGCCACACTTGTTACTCCCACCGTTCGATTTCCGGTGCCAAAAGTGTCTCACGACCAACAACGAGCGATGAGCAGCGAATGGAATCGCGCTTCAGCCTCGAGGCCCCAATCAGGAGATTTCAAAAGCCATGACTACATCAGCCGAGAACGGACGGAAAGGTGGACAGCCTGCCATGCACACACCACCGGTCGTGTCGCCGCAAGCGTGGGAGACGGCCCGCAAGCAGCTGCTCGTGAAGGAAAAGGCCCAAACCCGCGCCCGTGACGCCCTGGCCGCTGAGCGCCGGCGAATGCCCTGGATGGCCGTGGAGACGGCGTATGCGTTCGAGGGGACTGCGGGCAAGGCCAGTCTGCTCGACCTGTTCGACGGCCGACGTCAGCTGATCGTCTACCGCGCCTTCTTCGAGCCGGGGGTGTTCGGCTGGCCCGACCACGCCTGCCGGGGCTGCTCCATGGTGGCCGACCAGGTCGCCCACGTCGCCCACCTGAACGCCCGTGACACCACCCTCGTCTTCGTCTCGCGTGCGCCTCAGGCGGACATCACGCGGCTGAAGGCGCAGATGGGCTGGGAGATGCCGTGGTTCACCATCACGGACAGCTTCGACGCCGACTTCGGCGTGGACGAGTGGCACGGCACGAACGTGTTCTACCGCGACGGCGACCGCGTGTTCCGCACCTACTTCATCAACAACCGCGGCGACGAGCAGATGGGGAGCACCTGGAACTACCTCGACATCACGCCGTTGGGCCGGCAGGAGGTCTGGGAGAACTCGCCCGAGGGCTATCCGCAGACCCCGACCTACAAGTGGTGGAACTGGCACGACAGCTACGTCGCAGGCGCAGCGCCCGACAAGAAGTGGGTCGAGGTGTCGGACGCCGGAGAGGCGGCGTTCCGGAACCCGCACGCGAGCACGAAGCCATGAGCCAGGCCTGTTTCCGGCGGATCTGACGGGCAGGCGACCCGCCGGACCGAATGTGTTCCGCCGTGGCCGTGGTTCGAATCTGTCACTTCTGGGGCTCCGAGCTGCTCTACATGCCGCCCGAGCCCGGACAGGAATACTGGCATAACGATCTGCTCGACCCGGTCTGGAGGATGTTCGACCTTGCGGCGGAGGGGAGGGGCGATCTCCAACCCAAGCTCGACAACACGTCGGGGTCCGGCAAATGATGCGAAAGGAAGCGAAAGGATAAGCAATGGCGAAGAACACAATTTGCCTATGGTACGACAAGGACGCCGAGGCTGCTGCCCGCTTCTACGCCGAGACCTTTCCCGGCAGCGCGGTGGGTGCCGTTCACCGAGCACCCAGTGACTACCCGTCCGGCAAGGCAGGCGACGTGCTGACGGTCGAATTCACAGTCGCCGGCATCCCTTGTATCGGCCTCAACGGCGGTCCCGTGTTCAAGCACAACGAAGCCTTCTCGTTCCAGATTGCCACTGACGATCAGCAAGAGACCGACCGCTACTGGAACGCCATTGTCGGCAATGGCGGCCACGAGAGCCAGTGCGGCTGGTGCAAAGACAAGTGGGGCGTCTCCTGGCAAATCACGCCGCGCGTGCTGACCGACGCGCTGGCGGCCGGCGGCGATGAAGCAAAGCGCGCGTTTGATGCGATGATGGGCATGAAGAAGATCGACATCGCCGCGATCAAGGCGGCGCGGCGCGGCTGACGTTCCGCCACAAGAACTTCGACTTGCAACATCACGTTCCTCAATGTCGGGGCAGCAGATTGCGGTGGACGCAGCTCTTATTGTTTAAATCACGCCGTCGACTTCAACATCGGTAGCTTGATCTTCGCTTTCGCGACTTCGCACCGGTCGGGCTGCCTCGCGGCACAGGTGACTCTCCAATTCGGCAAGATCGATGAATAGGTCAGCCTGGCGGCGCAATGCGTCTGCGACCATCGGTGGCTGGGTGTCCAGGGTCGAGACTACGCTGACGCGTTTACCCTTTTCCTGCAGCGCCGCGACGAGGCAGCGGAAGTCGCCGTCACCCGAGAACAGGATGACGTGATCGAGACTGTCGGCGAGCCGCAGAGCGTCGACGGCCAGCTCAATGCCCATGCTGGCCTTTACCTTGCGCCGACCTGAGGCATCGGTGAACTCCTTCGCCGCCTTCGTCACCACCGTGTAGCCATTGTAATCGAGCCAGTCGATCAAAGGCCGGATCGAACAAAACTCCTGGTCCTCGACGGCTGTGTAGTAGAGCGCGCGCACCAGTTGTCCCTTCTCGCGGAACAGAGCGAGAAGGCGCTTGAAGTCGATATCGAATCCGAGCGCTTTACTCGTCGCGTGGAGATTGGCGCCGTCAATGAAGAGGCCGATACGTTCCGTCTGATAGAAATGCATTTTCCAATCCCGCGTGTGGGCAATGCGTTTGCATATGCCGAATGATGCCAAGCAGTGCACGCACCCAATTGTCGAAGGCGCGCATTGCATCGATCAGGGTAACGAGCGAGGCCGTGGCGAAGGAGGTAGCTCGGGATCACCTGGCAGCCCGACGACGCGAGCGAGGGGAGCGTGTTCTCCCCGCTCGGAAAAAACCGTGAATGCAAAAGCCGGCGACTTTCCCTCATCAAAATCGGCGGCGTCACGAGGATGTAGTTGGACAAAAGTGGGCACACCATCCCCGATTTGGGGGAGACTCGCGGGGACCGCTAGCAAAAGAAAAAAGGGGCGCGTGAGCGCCCCTAATATTAGCAGGAAGGCACGGAGGAAAGCTGATCAGAGGGTTGAAGAGGTGGCAATCTGTTCAACTTGATTGATGTTCATGGCCTGAGCATCGGAGGAGCAGCCGAGTTCGAGCGCGGCGCCGTTAGCAACGTAACGTGTCGACTTGCCGGGCTGGATCGCGGTTTCGAAGCGGGTCGGCGTAAAGCTAGCGGCATCATCCCAACTTGGCTGGCCTGCGTGCGTGATGACGACGTTGCAGCGGCCGTCTTCATTCGAGAAGTAGCTGACTGCGCGCTCTGATCCGATGTCGAAGCTAAGGCCATGAACCGGTTTCATGGTGAGGGTGGAGCTATCGGCATGGGCCGGAACGATGACCAAGACGCTCGAGAGTGAGGTGGCGATGGCGATGATCTTGGTGAGGGTCATGGCTGACTCCCGTGTGGTCCAGAGTTGGGTGCATCGGGTTTGTGATGCGATGGGAGGATCATGACGGATCGGGGGTGCTAGCGCTGTGGCATTTGCCACAGGGCGATTTTCTAAGGGGCCGGGCGCTGCCCCCTGCGACGAGCCCGGCGACCCGCTCTGCGCTCTGCGATTTTTGTGCGGTGCATGGGTCCGGAATTGGCCCGAACTCACCGTATCTCACGCGCAGTCCGGCGCTTCCGCTTGTTGGGGTAGACCGGGCGCGCCGGGTTCGATGTTGCGACGGGGAAAATTGACCCCAAGCGGAAGTGAACGTGTCTCGGAGACCAGATATTCTAGGTGGATGCCGGCTATCGGCGTCGCGACTCTGGAACACCGGCTTGCAGGCAAGTGACGTCCACCCGAATGTCAGTGAAAACCGTGCGGCAGATTTCCTTCTTGAAGTTGGGATTATTTCGAAGCTGCGCGGCGGTAGCCCGGAGACCATATCCGCGCGCCACTTGAGCCAGGTACTCATCCTGGCAATAGGGCGTGGCGATCAACTGGCCATTGACCCGCTGAAACCCTCGATCGCAATCGATCGCATCGGCAGGTGTCGCAAGGATGATGGCAGTGAAGATGGTCGCCATGTTTAAGGGCAGATGGGACAGTCTCGTCATCGGCTTCTTCCTCCCGGGTAGCCTATCGCGCTATGGCAAGTTGGAGCCGAGTACATCAGCGTCTTGCACTCGCGTTGTCACACACCCAAGACCCATAGCAGAACTCATTAGCGTCGGCGCCAAAGTTCTGGCGCGGGTGGAACCTGATTAAGGCATTCCACAGAACGCGCTCAAGTTAACGACGTCGAAACGCTATACTTCCTTGGCTAGCCTAAGCTTCAGGGAGAATTTCATGTCGCGTAATCTTTTGCGGCCCACGGTGGTGGCAGCTGCGGCCATACTATCCCTACTACCGGCATCCCTACTACCGGCGCGGGCTGACGACAGCTACACGACGCGTATAGAGCCGCGCAATGTCTACGGCGCAACCGTCACGATTGAGGAGGGAGTGCGCGTGTTCCGCCCCCTTCCCTCGGAGCGTCAGGTTATCGTCAATCCGGGCGGCATGACACCACTGACTCTCGGTTTTTTTGAAACGCGCATCAAAGAAGAAAGCACCAGCAACAATGAATTCTACGACAACAGGGACACGTCGCCCTATGTCGGCGACGGTTGGGTTGGGGGTGGGCCATTCGTCGGGCGTCGTCCGTTCATCGGCCACGGTCCTGGCTTCGGTCGTGGCTTCAAGCCAGGCGGCCGTACACCTGGACACTAATAGGACCCATAACAGACAACCGATCGGTCGTCTTATTCTCGCTCCGTTGCGCTCAACTAATTCACGTCACTCGACCGGCGGCAAAGAGCGGCTCGGCGGGATTTAAAAACAGGGCGATCGATATCTGCGCAGGCTTCTGGTTATTGGAGCGACGGCGGTTATCCGACAAGCGCGTGCGGGCGTCGTCCACACATGACCCTTGGCGGACGTCTTGATCGCAAAATGTGCAAAAATTGTCACGCGTTGGCTGCATAGTTGCGCAGCGACGGCGAGCCTCGATCAAGCCCGAGACATGATCATCGCAGGCGATCCCAGAGAATCCTGGAGTTTCGGCAACAGGACAACGGGGTCCGCCTTTGCCCGGCGCACGCGGAACCAGGCTGCATAAAGAGCTGGCAGGAACAACAGCGTCAGGACCGTCGCAACGAGAAGGCCGCCCATCATCGTGATGGCCATCGGACCCCAGAATACGGAACGCGACAGCGGAATCATCGCCAGGATCGCAGCCATCGCCGTGAGCACCAGCGGTCGAGACCGGCGCACGGTAGATTCGATGATCGCATCCCAACGCGACAGGCCGGACGCCACATCCGCATCGATCTGATCGACCAGGATGACCGTGTTGCGCATGATCATGCCGGCCAGTGCGATGAGCCCGAGCAGCGCATTGAAGCCGAACGGGGCATCGAACGCGAGCAGCGAGAAGCTCGCACCGATGAGGCCCAACGGCGCCGTTGAGAACACCAGGAACAACGTCGAAAAGCTGTGCAGTTGCACCATCAGGATGGCGAGCATGGCCAGGAACATGAGCGGGAAGATCTTGAACAGTGCCGCGTTTGCTTTCGCACTTTCCTCCACCGCGCCGCCGGCCTCGATGCGCATGCCGGGCGGCATTGCGGCGACGATTTCGTCGATCGCGGGCTGGATCTGCGCCGTAACGTCTGGAGCCTGCATGCCCGGAGCGATGTCCGAGCGCACGGTTAGCACTACATCGCGATTGCGCCGCCACAGGATGGGCTCCTCAAACTCGTAGTGAACCCGAGCCACCTGCGAGATCGGAACGGCGGCGCCGGTGCGCGTCGGAATGGTGAGATCCTCGAACGAGGCGAGCCCAAGGCGCTCTTCGGAGACGGCACGCGCCACGACGGGCACGAGTTCGATGCCTTCCCTGTATTCGGTTACCATATAGCCAGAGAGCAGCGTCTCGAGCGTCTGCGCAATGTCCTGGGGGGTCAGCCCCAGCGACCGCGCACGATCCTGATCGACCTCGAGCCGGATGGACTTTTTCTGCTCGTTCCAGTCGAACTGCACGTCGCGTGTATTCGGGTTGGCGCGCATCGCCGTGCGCACCTTGTCCGCAACCATCCGCACGCTGTCGCCATCTGGGCCGAGTACGCGGAACTGCACCGGGAAGCCGACGGGCGGACCGAAATTCAGCCGGTCGATGCGCAGCCGCGCCTCCGGGATGACGTTGTCGGCCACGAGCCCTTCGAGGCGCGCCTTCAGCCGCTCGCGCGCTTCCGCACCCTTGGTCATCATCACGATGAGCGCGAAGCTCTCGTTCGGCAGCACGGGGTTCAAGGCCAGGAAGAAGCGCGGCGAGCCCTCGCCGACGTAGGTCGTGTAGTACTCGAGATCCGGGTCGCCCTTGATGAGAGCTTCCGCCTTCTTGGCGGCGGCCTCCGTGACGCCAATGGATGTGCCTTCCGGCATGCGGATCTCGATGAACAGCTCCGGCCGGGACGACGTCGGGAAGAACTGCTGCTGGACCTGCGTGAACGCGGCAATTGCTGCGCCGAAGGCGCCGAGCGTGAGCGCGATGACGACCCAGCGGAAGCGCACGGACCAGCCGACGGCACGGCGAAGAGCGCGATAGAGGCGCGTATCGTAGAGGTCGTGCGCGGCGTGCGCGTGCTTGGAGAAATCCGGCAACAGCTTGACGCCGATGTAGGGCGTGAAGAACACGGCCACGACCCACGACACGACGAGCGCGAGCCCGACGATCCAGAAGATGTTTCCGGCGTACTCGCCGGCCGTCGAGCGCGCGATGCCGACAGGTAAGAAGCCAACTGCCGTCACGAGCGTTCCGGTCAGCATGGGAAAGGCGGTCGAGTCCCAGGCGAAGGCGGCGGCGCGAATGCGGCTCCAGCCTTGCTCCATTTTTACGATCATCGTTTCGACGGCGATGATTGCGTCATCGACAAGGAGTCCGAGCGCGATAATGAGTGAGCCGAGCGTTATGCGGTCGAGATTGAGCCCAGCCACCGACATGACCACCAGGACGACCGCGAGCACGAGCGGCACGGATGTCGCAACCACGAGGCCGGAGCGCCATCCGAGCGAGATGAAGCTGACGATGAGCACGATGGCCAGCGCCTCCACGAACGAGCGCAGGAATTCGCTGACGGACTCCTCGACGACACGCGGCTGATCAGTGATCTGGTCGATCTCGACACCGGTCGGAACCTGCGTCTTGGCGTCCGCAATGGCGTCCTTGAGCCGCGTGCCGAGCTCCAGAACGTTGGCGCCCTTTGTCATGGCCACGACGACGCCGACGGCGTCATTCCCGTTATGGCGCACGATGCTGCTCGGCGGATCCTCGTAGCCGCGTTTGATGGTGGCGATGTCGCCGAGCCGGAAGGTGGTGCCGCCGGCTTCGATCGGAACTTCCGCGATGGCCGCTTCGCCCTTGAACGCGCCGGTGATGCGTACGTCGATGCGGTCGGCGCTGGTCTCGATGGTGCCCGCAGCGGTCACGGCATTCTGGCGCGCCACGCTGTCGAAGATGGCGTGCGGTGAGATGCCGAGCGTCGCCAGCTTGCGGTGGCTGAACTCGATGAAGATGCGCTGATCGCGCACGCCGACGATATCGACCTTGGCGACTCCCTCGGTGCGCAACAGGCGCTGGCGCACGATCTCCGCATAGTCCTTGAGCTTGGCGAGCGAGACGTCGCCACCCGACAGCATGTAGATGGCGGAGTAGACGTCGCCGTACTCGTCATTAAAGAAGGGGCCGTGCACGCCCTGCGGCAGTGTGGTGCGGCTGTCATTGAGCTTTTTGCGCACCTGATACCAGGCGTCATCGACTTCCTGACCCCGCGCCGTGTCCTTGAGCTGCACCTGAATGACGGTGACGCCGGGCCGCGTATAGGTCTTGACGTAGTCGAACAGCTCGAGCTCCTGCAGGCGCTTCTCAAGCTTGTCCGCCACTTGATCCTGCATCTCCTCGGCGGTGGCACCGGGCCACGCCGCGGTGATGACCATCGTCTTGATCGCGAATGAGGGATCTTCGGCGCGACCGAGGTTCAGGTAGCTCATTAGCCCCGCCACCGAGGACACGATGATGAGGAACAGGACGAGCGCGGGGTGTGCAACCGCCCAGGAGGAGAGATTGCCGCGCGAGATGGGCTGTTCGGGTTCTGCGGGTGTCATTGCACGACCTCGATGATGCGAACCGGCGTTCCGGCGTCGAGCTTGTGAACGCCCGCCGCCACGATCTTCTGGCCTGCAGCGAGCCCACCGGAGATGACGGCGGACGTCTCGGTCCAAGAGCTCACTTCGACGCCCTGCTTGGTCAGGCGGCCGTTAGCCTCGTCGATCAGCCACACAGACGGTTGGCCCTGATCCTTGAAGACGGCGGCCAACGGAAGCTCGGCGCGCTCGCGGGTGCCCGCTGATGCGAGATGTACTGTCGCCGTCTTTCCAAGCGCGATGGCCGCGTCATCGTTTCCGCAGCGAATAGCGAGCCTGATACGTACGCGTCGTTGGGTCGGCCTGGGGTGAGACTTCCCGCAGCTTGGCTTCATAGACGCGGCCGGCGTCCGCCCACAGCGTTATGGTTGCCGTCGCATTGCGGTCGCCATCGATGCGGCTCTCCGGAATGGAGACGACTGCCTCGAGCTCGTCGATACGCGCGACACGCACAATCAATTGACCTGCGCTGACGACCTGCCCGACCTCCACGGGAAGCGCGGTGATGACGCCAGCTTCCGTGGCCACGAGATCCGCATAGGCGAGCTGGTTTTTGGCGAGCGAAAGAGCCCGAATGGCGCGCTCCGCGCGTCCGCGGGCTTCGTCCGCGGCGGCCTTCTTCTGGTCGTAGCTCGCGTCGCTGACCCAGGTCTTCTTGTTGAGCTCCGCGTAGCGCTCTTCGTCGGCTTCTGCCTGCTTGAGGCTGCTCTGCGCGGCTTTAAGCTCGGCCTCGGCCGAACTCGAGAGAAAGCCGGTAATCAGTTGCGTCGAGACGGGCGAGCGTCATGCCCGGCGTGACCGTGTCGCCGATATTGACGAGACGCTCGACGATCTTGCCGGCGACGCGGAAGCCGAGATCGCTTTCGTAACGCGGCTTGATGGTGCCCGTGTAAGACCGCGTATCCGTTGCGGTCGAAAGCGCTACCGATGCCGCGCGGACGGGCTGCAGGGTGGCCACGTACGGTGCGCTCTCGCTCTTGCAGCCTGAAAGGCCCGCAGCCAAGGCCATGAGCGCGCCGGCCGCGAGGGCGGGGCGCACGAGCCTCCGAGGCTGTGCATTGCCGAATGCGTGTATGGATGTCGTGCCCATTTCTAGACTCCATCGCTGGGCCGGCCTCAGGGAAGGAAGATCGCGCCGGCATCTTGTAAGTTAGTTTCGCTAACTTAAGTGAGTGATACTAACTTGGCAAGATGGAATTGGTGCGGACACAAAAAAAGTTAGCCATGCTAACTTAAGTTAGATATGCTAACTTATTAAATTGTCAGCCGACGGCCCCGGGAAAAAATTTATGGCCCAAGCACAAAAACAAACTGCCGTACGCCCGAAAAAGAGGTTCCACCATGGAGATCTCCGCGAGGCTCTGATCGCCGCCACGCGCGAGCTCCTGATCGAACACGGTCCGGACGGCTTCACGCTGGCCGACGCCTGCCGCCGCGCCGGAGTCACGACCGCAGCGCCCTACAAGCATTTCCGGGATAAACAGGAGATCCTGGAGGAAATCGTCTTCCGCGGGTTCGATGAGCTGACGGCCGCCAATGCTCAGGCGGTCGCCGAGGGTGGACCCGGTACGGTCGCCGGCATAACCGCCATGGGGATTTCTTATGTCGATTTTGCCGTTGCCCAACCGGCGGTCTTCCGGCTCATGTTCGGCCACAAGTCCGAGCTGAGAAAGGTCAAGCAGGTCGACGAGAGCGGCAACCAGTGCCTGAAGCATGTGATCGACGAGGTGGCGGCCTACAGCCGCAAGCATGGTCACAACGCCGACGCCGAGCAAATCGCCCTGAGACTCTGGACATTCG
The DNA here is from genome assembly GCA_963740475.1 of uncultured Alphaproteobacteria bacterium. GTDB lineage: Bacteria > Pseudomonadota > Alphaproteobacteria > Rhizobiales > Hyphomicrobiaceae > Hyphomicrobium_C. The sequence continues at coordinate 202,524 of CAVUEM010000021.1, forward strand.
TGCACGGCGCGTCGTCACTACAGCTCGACGGCGACTACGAGCGCGTCGCGCCCGGTCTCGATGTTCATGAGCTGATTGCGGACGTGACACCGCAGCTGTTGGGCGCAAGTCCGAAAAAGCGGGCCGCGGCGCGCGGCAGGAAGCGCTGAACTTGGACACGCGATATTCACAGCGGAATGGCTTTCCTCTTCCTTGGGGGCGCTATAGAGGTGCGTTTCGCTTTGCGCCCGATGACCGCTCCTGGCCCTTAGCGGTCGTCGGTGTCGGGTCCGAGATTCGTCCGCTATCGAGGGCTAAGCGGAGGAGGAGCGGACATCTCGGCGACGTCCGGCGGTGGCTTCTTGATCTCGGGATCAAGACCTCGCGGGGGTTCGAGCACTCCTTCGCCCTCTTCGAGCTTCTTGGTCAGAGGCTCTTTCGCGTGAGCGTCGCCTGCGCTGGGATCGGCTGGAGGCGCCATGCTCTCGTGTGGAGGTTCCATGACCTCGGGTGGCGGCTTCGACTGATCTAAAAGAGGCGTTCCCGCCTCTGCCAGGGCGACACTCGCCAAGCACGTGCAGGCAACGACAGAACCCGCCGCAATGGCAGACGCACGGGCGTTTGCGCCTGTGCGTCTGATCACTTTTGTCAAAAGCTTCATTTCTGCTGCGAAGGCTCGTCTGCGACAGGCGGCAAGTTTTCCGCGTCGGCCTCTGCGATATTTAGGATGACCCTATCTTCCCTCACCTCCTGCAGTTGATCGGAGGTGGCGCGGACTCGTGTTTCGCCAAAACCGAGGAAGCCGCCCATGTCGATGTAAAGCTCGGTCAGCTTGTTATCGGGACCACGCTTGAGGTCAGCAATCTCGCCGAGTTCCTTGCCATCGTTGCTATACGCCGATTTACCAATCAGATCTTGATCTGCAGCGAGCGTGGCCCCAACCGGGCTCTGCGTCGTGGTTGCAGCTTCATCGGCGGTGTTGCCGTAACCATACGGCCCGTCGGGGGCTGCTGAGCCTCCTCGCCGCTCTTCATTGTCGGGGTTGCCTCGTCCATACGACCAGTCGGCGGATGCTCATGTTCGCCGACACTGCGCGTCTGTCTGGCCCTGCGCGATAGGGTCGTCGTCTGTTGTCTGCGCTAGCGCTCCGAACGCGGTTGCCGTCGTAATCGCGACGGCCGTTAAGAACCGTCTCATGGCATTCCTCCTTCGACTTCCTTTGATCGAAAACGCTCTGTGCTGGCGAGGGGTTCCACACCGGAACTCAAAGGACTCAGGACCGTCCACCTCTGGAGCGGGGGGATGGCGCTGGCCCAATAGAACGCCAGTGTCACCGCTATTTCGGCGTCAATGTCGCCTGCTCGACACCTGCGAAGGGCTGGAAGTGTCGATAGGCGACCGCCATTGCGAATACTGCGATAATAGCGATCACCAATAGGACAACTTCCTTCCTGTCGCGTCGCTGATCATCTGGGGTCACGGCTATTCACTCTCTCGTCTTGTTCTTGTGGACAATAGGATTGGGCCTTGCTCTTTGAGGTGTCAATTGGGGCTCGCGTGTCGCGGTGGCCACATCATGGCCTCAGCCACCTGTTATGCTCGGCGCGCTTTCAACATGGCACAAGGGAGCATGCCATGGCCGAGGTAATGCGGTCTATGATCCTCCTCCTTATGGCGCTGACAGTAGCGACGGCTGGTGTGATCGTGGTCCTCTACGGCTAGAGCGGCGCCTTCGCTCAGCTAAGGTCGGCGGCCATGTGCAATCTCCACTCCATGGCTCGCGCCAGCGAGGCAGTGCTGCGACTGTTCCGCGTGTCGCATAACCGCGCTCAGATGTTCGAGCCTATCGTCAACGCAGAGACGAGGATAAACGCCTTATGGCGTTGCTTTTTTCTTGGCCGGCGGTGGGCCGGATATTGGCCCTCTCAACCGTATCACGCGGATTGCCGCCTATTGCATTCCCGGAATCGGCAAACACTCCATCACTTCGACCCGATCACCCGGAAAAATCGTGAAATGTGGATGGTTGAGGAACAGTTTGGCTGCCTCTTCCTGGGAATTTGCTTTTACCACCGTCCACGCACCCAACTCGTTACGGGTGTCTGAAACGCCGTTCTTGTCAGTGCGTTTGGTCTTGCCGAGCGGCGAACCCATCTCGGCAATGGCGTCCTTATGATCTGTAGCCCACTTGTGCCATGCCTCCATGCCTGTCTGTTCTCGCTTCTTACGGTCCGCTTCCGGCATCGCCCGCCACTTGTCCATAGCTTCAGGCTTGCCGAGGAACACAGCCAGATAGTTTTTCATGGGGCTTACTCCGATGATGATGTCACACACTTATATCAGTTGATGCCGCTTCTCAGCGATCGGAGGCATAGGCCGTCACCGCCTTGTCGCTCACTAAGAAGCTTCAGATTTTTGTCTGCCTATCCTTGCGCATTGAAAGCTCATCGTTGCCCGTCTTGAGCGCCATCATCTCCGCCACCCGCGCCGCCAAGGCCAGGTGTTCCTCTCCTCTTTTCATTGCTGGTAGGCTTCTTTGGGGTCTTGCGCTTCCTGCGCTCGACCTCGGCCGCGCGAGTGGGGTCGTCCAACGCGGCAACGGCATTCTTCAGCTCGTCGGCCATTGCAAACCTCCTTGTTTGTCGGAGGAAGAACCGCCGTTCATGAGCTTAGTTCCGATAGGGCCAGTGGTGTCGTTCGCCGCGCCGCAGCAAAAACTCCTGCTTGTAGGCGATGCCATGTTTGATTGGTGAAAGCAGTCAGATGCCAATTGGCGCGGAAGACGGGTTTTGGCCCAACCTCGCCGTTCCGATGGTCGGTACTTTGGGCCCGGAGTTTGGGGTTGTGCTGACGATGACTACGGTCCTTTGGCGAGTAAGCGAGTGCTCAACCAATTGAGTTAAGAATGCGCGTCCATTCTGGACTGTCCCCCGTAAGAGCGCTTCTGATGCGGATTACGCCGCGGCCCGAGAAGGGGTCTCGGGGCAAGCGCGAGGCGAAAGTCTCGAGCCTCGTCGCCCCCGCCGACCAGACCCTCTATTCGGCCTTGAAGGCGCTGCGCTTGCGGCTTGCGACGGATGCGAAGCTGCCGCCTTACGTCATCTGTCACGACAAGACGCTAGCCGAACTTGCGAGTAAGCGCCCGGCAACTGAGGCAGACCTTCTCGACATCACGGGGCTCGGCGCCAGCAAGATCAAGCGCTACGGCGCGGCATTGCTGAAGACCATCGTCGGCTTCAAGGCGCACCCGCTACTCGAGAACCGGCTCCGCCAGTGGTAAACCCCGAGCTAAGTAAGAGTGCTCAGGGCCAAGCGCACATCGCAGCTCCCCCTCTAATGGCTACGGCGCGGCCTTCGTAATCTTCCAATAGCTGCCTTGTGCTCCGTTGACAGCCACGAGCCTCGTGCGGTCCTCCGGCTTCAGGAGCCCCGAGATGATGTCGTAGATATCCGCGATGATCGACGTCGAATCGGCAAAATAGGAATGGCCGAGAAAATCGGTATCGACCTCAGAAGAATCGACGGTGGTCACTCCGGGTACGATAGTAAGCGACGGACCCGTGTCGCCGGCCCTCGCGTAGCCGTGGAACTTCTTCGAGGCCTTGAGCGCCCAATCCTTCGAGGAGGCGTAGAGGGTCACCAGCTGTCCGTCGCCGATCAGCGCGGGGGCGATATCTCTCTTGAAGACGTCGGCATCGATGTCGGGCGCCGCCAGTATCACTTCCTTGATCCGTGCATTCACGTCAGGCGCCTCTCGATACACGTCTGCCACCGCCGTCGTGAGCGCACGATTTCCCATGCTGTGGGCGACGAGATAGATCTGCTCGGCGCTAGAGGCGCGGTCGAACTCTATGATGAATTTCTTGAGATCCGAGCGGGCGTACTCGATGTTCGACTCGTCGACCGTATATCCGAGGTAGGTTCCCTGCGAGGGCCAGCTGAAGAAGACCGGGGCGCCGTCGAACTTCAGGTCGTAGCTCATCTGAGCCGTGCGCCGGGCCGCGTCCTCGAACTTGACGTTGTAGCCGTGGACGAAGATAAACGCGCTCTTGCCTTTGCTCGCGGCGACCTTGGTCCAGACATCCCTGTAGAAGTCGGTCGCACTCTGCTTCTCGACGTTGGCGAGAATGACATGCTTGGCTGGGTTCTCGCTGAACTCGAGCCTGATGAACGAGGGGCTTTCGACCTCGCCGACGCGATGGTCCTTGGGCACGGTGACGTCGCAGGTCCCGTAGGTGATGGTGCCGCGATCGCCGCCATAGGATGATGCAGGCTTTTTCCCGTCGCCCTCCTTGCGATCGGTCGCATAGAAGACCTTGACCGTCGTATAGGGCAGGTCGGGGCTCGTCGTGCCGCTGCCCGAGGTCGCGGGCGCGTTTTCGATAATCCCGCGCGACTCGCCGACAGTTGCCTTCCCGTCGTCGGTCACCTCCGGAGCCGGAGATCCCAACGACCGCGACCTTTCCGTCTCTTCCTCGGCGCCTCCGCCATCCTTGGCACCCTCGCCATCCTTGGTGACTTCGCCACCCTTGGCGCCCGCTTCATCCTTTTCCCGCTTTGCCCCCTGCGCTTCCTGGGCGCGTTGAGTTTCTTGCGCCTTCATCTCTTCCATCCGGCGCAGCGCCTCGGTCTTCTCGGCTTCTCTCTCCCTTGCCGGCTCGGGCAGCTTCGACTTCTTCGTGGCCTTCTCCTCCTTGGAAGGCGCAGGCGCCGCCGCCACCTTCGATGCGAGGACGACCGTTACGGCCGACTGCCCCTCCCCTGCGCGGGCGCGCAGTACCGTGAGCGTGGTCCCGGCTCCCTGATCCTCGGCGAATCTTAGAAAAGCTTCCGCGCTCGTTGTCGGCTTGCCGTCAATGCTCACGATGACGTCGCCTGGCCGCAGACCGGCTTTGGCAGCCGGTCCGTCAGGCGGAGTCGAGATAATGATGAGACCCGACGCAAGCGACAGTCCCTTGGGAAGTCTTGTCGAGGGAGTAACCGTTTTGACCGTAGCGCCAAACCAGCCAGCCTCCTTCGCCTCCAGCTCCAAAGTCAGGCAAAGGCCCAAAGCAAGAGCCCCCACAAGGCCAATGAGCGCGCGCATGCGATACCCCCAAAAGTCGAAGTAACTGCCGATCCTATCGTAGGATTGTGCTGGACCTTTGCTTTTGTATGACCGCGCGGATCGGGGCTTGCTGGACTCCGTGAAATCATTCAATTCCGCATCGGAGATCATGCCGTGTGGAAGCTGGCCAATGTCATGTCCAGCGTTGAGGACCTCCTCGGCGACCACCGCAGCAGGACTGTCTCTTGAGTCCGCTTGTGCCGATTGTGTTGAAAAACTCGATCAGACGCCGGACGATCGCACGTTGAGGCGTGCTCTGACAGAATCTGGTTTGACGTCGCCGCGGCTTCCCGGAATCTCGTTTGAAGAATTGGTGCCTCCAGGAATCCAATACCGGGCTCGCTCGCCTCGGATTGGGCCAAATAGTTTTTCAACAATCGGCCCGTTTCGCTCGTTCGCCGCGGCGCACCGACCTGGTGTCGAAGGTAGAGCGGAACTCGTTGCGGACGTAGCGTTGACAGCCGCCCTTGACCCGGAGCCGACATCGGGTGTGGCGCAACGACTCGCTCATTCGAGCAACACAAGGCGCTCGGCCATCAGCGCCCAAGCTTGACGTTCAGACCCCCGCGGATGACGCCGACATCGTCGCCATCAGTGAACTCCATGTACTCGATGCGGGCCGACGTCATGTAGCTCAGCTTGCCCTCGACGCCCAGCCCGTAGACGAACCCAGCGTCGGTGTCGCCTTCGCTCACCAAGCCTAGGCCTGCGGTGGCGTAGACCAACAGACTGGGTCGGATCAGATAGCCCAGTCGACCGCGCGCCGAGGCCAGCCAGTCAATCGAGTCGCTTCCCGACAACGAAATATCGCCTTCCACGCCATAGACAACCGGGTTCGCCTGCCAGTTGTAGCCAAGCTGAACGCCGCCGACGACGCCGTCGTCACCGTCCGCATCAGCGTAACCCAGGTGCACGCCGCCATAGAGGCCACGCCAGATCGAGGGCAGCTCATCGTAGGCGGGCCCGGCGATGTATGCCCCGTCGGCCGACGCCGCTGTAGCCGTGAGACCGACGCCAACCATTACGGTCAGTCCTATGACCCCCCTGCGCAATATTCTCATCTCGACGCTCCACATATTGTGCCTCTTCCCCAGGCCGAGCGAGCTGCCGCCGACCTCGCGTTGTAAGTAGGCAAGATATGTGACGCAGCAGGGGCACCGGCTGAGCCTCGACGAGCGCCGCGACTGGTCCTACGGATGAGCATGCTCAGAATAGAATTCCCAGTATCAGGGCCTTAATAGGATTTCGGCATACTCCGCATATGAGCATTTGTGTGGCGCGAGCAGCACTGGTGTAGGCCGATACGATCGTCCTATCGCGTTCACCTCGGTCGAGGAGCTATCCTCGCAAATGGCCTCGTCATCTTCGTGTCTGATGCGCTTGGCTGGTCTGGCGGCGATCTTAGTTTGCTCGTCGGCAGCGACAGCCGATGTCAACGCCGGGTCAAGCTCCTCTTCGCCCGATCTGGAGGCTGGCGGGTTCGTGATTGTGGCGCCGAAGTACGATGGCTCGAAGGATTACCAGGTCACCGGGCTTCCGATCATCGTTCCCTCAGGCTACGGCATAGGTGACGATGGCCGCATCCAGTTGCGGGCGCCGGATGACCTCCGCTGGCGCATTCTTCAGCTAAATGGATTTGAGGCCGGTCCTCTTGTCGGCTGGCGCTTCGATCGCGACCAGAATGACTCCGCTCGTCTCCGCGGGCTCGGGGACGTCGACGGCGGCTTCGTCGTCGGCGGTTATGCCGCCTACAGGACAGGCCCGTTCATGCCTTTCGTCTCCTATCACCAGCAAGTCTCGGGCGATGATACGGGGGGTCTCATTCGCTTCGGTGTGGAGGCTAAGGCGCCGGTGGTTCCCAACTTGTCGCCCACGGCGACGGTCGGGGCGAGCTATGCCGATCAAGACTATATGGACGCCTACTTTTCCGTGACCGCAGCTCAGAGTGCCGTGTCTTCTGCAGGGCTCCCGACGTACGATGCCGACGCAGGGATCAAGGATGTTTTTTTCGGTGTAACGACCGATGTCCCGCTTACGAGGGACTGGAGCCTGAAGCTCAGCGGCCGCTATTCGCGTCTTGTCGGTGATGCGGCCGACAGTCCCGTCGTCGAGAACGAAAACCAGTTCTACGGCGGGCTCGGCCTCACCTATAGTTTCGACCTGCTGCGCTGACAGCCTCACAAACACTCCCAGGGGTCTGCCTGGGAACAGCTCAGGATCCGTCGGCGCTTGAGGGCTGAGCTGACGACGAGCGGCCGTCGCGGCGACTACAGCTCCTGACCCCAAGCGAACGTTCCATCCCAGCCGAACTCCTCGATTGCTCATGCGGCTGTCTAGTGAATCGAAGGAAGCTGCGCAGCGTCGTGATGCAACACTTGAGCGCGGCGGAAGGACGACCGCTAATTGCCCATAGCGGTAGCCAGCGGTGGACGACCTGCCATTTGTCCGCAGTTGAAGGTCAAGCCGTCGATTGGCACTTGACCCGCGCCGGGATCGCTCGACGATAAGCCTGGCGAGATAGATGAGCTATACGCCACTTCCCAACAAATGAGCTCTAAAGGGCTAGGCACTTGGCGCCGATCCAAGTCGACCTAAATTCTCCTAGAGTTGGTCAGTGCGGATCGGAGGAAGAGATATGTCAGTCAGAGTTCCCATCGCTGCTGTAGCTTTCGCCCTCACCACCCTCGCGCCCTTGACGGAGCTCGCCTCGGCGACACCGTTCACCAGAGCCGCATCGATGAAGAAGGCCACCCAGGCCGACATTGAAAACATTGGCTGGCGGAGAGGGTGGGGATGGGGTGTGGGCGCCGGAATTGTCGGCGGCGCGTTGCTTGGCCGAGCCCTCGCCGCGCCCTATTACTACGATCCCTATTACGCGCCTCCCTACTACGGCTACTATGCACGTCCCTACTATCCAGGACCCGCTTACTACCCAGCCTACCCTCCGCGCGCATACGTTGAGGACTACGAGGTTGAGGGCGCCGGCCCAGTTGAGCAGGATGCCGTGGCCTACTGTACCCAGCGATTTCGTTCATATGACCCAGGTAGCGGTACTTATCTTGGCTACGATGGGCTTCGGCACCCTTGCCCATGAGCAGAATGGTTGGCGAAGAAGCTTCTTCAGCTTCGCGTTCTCGTCCTCGCCGCGTCGCGTCCGACACGTCCATGCCGCCGAACTTCGACTTCCATTTGTAAACGGTGCCGCCGCTGATCCCGTGCTTGCGGCAGGCATCCGCCGTTGGGCGGCCGGACGTGAGCTGCACGGGGAATGTTGACCCAGAGTTGACGTTTATCGCGCGCGGTTAGTTGCGACTCTTGGCGGGATTCATGCCGATGATGACCGATTCTGATCCAGCCGAAGATGGCGGACTAGCCGCGCTGTTAGCTCCTCCCGCTGTTGCGTCTGCGGGGATCCTGGTTCTTTTCGGCCCCAACGCTTCCGGCTTTGGAACCGCTCGACCGCCTTTCTCGTTTCACTCTGTTGGTAGCGGAGGAAGGCGACAATTCAGCAGATTTCATTCAACGACCCCGAGCCGGGGCAAACGTACACAATCCTGGTCGTTGAAGACGAAGGTCTGGTGCGGCAAGACCTTGCCAACCAGCTTCGTGTTTCCGGATTTAAGACGATCGAAGTCGACAATGCGGAGGAAGCGCTCTCGGTTATAATAGCCGATACGCACGTTGACCTCATGCTCCTTGACCTTCGCACGCCTGGCCGCATTGACGGCCTCGAGCTCGCTAGGTGGATGAGACGGCGTGCTCCCCATATCAAAGTCGTCATTGTCTCCGCACACCTCGACCCGTACCCGGACCTCCCTGTTGACGCAACTTTCGCAAAGCCTGTTCGCGTAGATGAGCTTTTGCGCCGACTCCGTCAGTTGCTGCCGCCCGCAGACCGAGCTCGCCCAAGCCAGTAGCCAGTATACGTCCTGCAAAGACCGCGTGAGGACGGAGAGAAATATGGCTCGCTTTGAACCCCTAGACGTCTACGTCAAAAGCGAAGACCCTCCACGCTTTGTGCTTGGGGTGCGGTACGGCCCTAAAGAATCTCAGATCGAACTTAAGACGGGCGCGCCATTGTTAGATCGAGAACCTCATGTGGAGCGCTACAAGCGTGACCTACACGAGCTACTCGATGCGCTTGAGGAATGGGAACTGTCGCTTCGGCCGATATCATCGCGTTCTCCGGGTGAGTGCGGCGGGTAATAGAGCTGGAGAAGGGCATGGGCGGATCCCTCATGAAATTTTTGGGTCCGTCCAAAAAATCATGGGGGAAGTAAGCGGGCGAGTCGCTTGTGCTACATCCGAGTGCAAATCCCGTCTTATAAAACCCGCATGACTTCCTGAGAGCACAACGAAGAAGCGCCACAGTTTTTCGCAAGCTCGAGCGTGGAGGGAATGTGCGTTGATAGTTGCCTAGCAACATCAGCCACAAGGGGAGGAAGCGACATGCCGCTTCACGCAGTTGCGCTGCCGGCCACGGCAGATAGGACAGCCGTGCGCTTCACCATGAAGGATGGCTGCAAGACGATCACTGTCATCGTCGCGAATCCTGCACTCGAGGAAATTGACGCTATGCCATCAGGCAGGGGCACATGCTTCGAGCGATTCAAGCAGTACCGTAAGGCATTCGAGCAACTCGCGAGCGCCAAGTACGACAGAGGGCACGTCGATCAAGACGGCGCCGTCTACATCAGAGCGCTCGATCTTCCTGCTTACAGCTCAGTTTGAGAGAGCGAGCACGTTCGACCTTGGGCGGTGGCAAAGTAACGACAAAGGCGCACAACGCTCGGGCCCGTCCGCGGCGAGCCGCAGCGGGGGCACGGTGCGGTGGTCTCCCGCCACATTTTGCTCGGCTCAGAGGGGCACTAAGGGCTTTCGGGGCGCTCAGATCCACAGCCTAGTCAAGTGGGGGAAGATCGCCATCCTGCGCAAGTCACCGCAAGGTATCTCGTCCCACTCGATCAAAGGGTACGAGCCGCTTACACGCTAAAGCATGAGGTGAGGAGATGCGGATGACCAAGATCTCTGGAGGACTCCTCGTAGCTGGCATTTTTGCTCTAACCTCGGCTAGTAGTGCCAGCGCGGCCACGCTGTCCACAGAATCGTCCGGCACGGGGACTGCTGTCGCCGCAGCTAGTTCCATGGTTCATACTGCACAAAGACGCACGGGCCCTTAGCCCGTGCGTCTTGTCAGGCGTCACCGAGAGCTTTCTCCTAGTTTTCGACCTGCGGAAGGCTTTTCGCGTCTGCCTCCGTGAGGTTCAGGATGACCCGGTCTTCCCTGATCTCTTGGATTTTATCGCTGGTAACGCGTACGCGTGTTTCTCCAAGCCCGAGGAACCCCCCGATGTCGAGGTAGAGCTCGGTCACCTTGTAATCGGGACCGCGTTTGAGTTCGGCAATCTCACCGAGCTCCTGCCGGTCACTGCTGTAGACCGACCTGCCGATCCATTCCTTGGCTTGGTCGTCAGTAAGTGTGGCATCAGCAAAGGTCTGCGTTGTCGATGCAGCGTTCTTCTGTGCCGGATCGGTCGCCTTCATCGGCGGTGTCGCCGTGTCCATGCGGCCAGACGGCGGATGCTGGCCCTCCTCACCGCTCTTCTGGGTCGGCGTTGCCTCGTCCATACGACCAGTCGGCGCGTGCTCGTATTCGCCGGAGGGCTTTTGCATGCTCTCCACCGGATCCTGCGCAAGCGGAGCCTTGTCTGTGGTCTGAGCCAGCGCCCCGAAAGAAGCTGCCGTCGTAATCGCGATGGCGGTTATCAATCGTCTCATGGCATTCCTCCTCTTAGGCCTATGTTCGGAGGAAACACGACCTCTGCGACGATGGTTCCAAAAACCTAGGGATTTCAAAGCCTCGGCATTATCTAACACGCCCTCTCAACTGTTGAGATTCAAGAGGCTGGGACCGAGTGTTAATCCGATTAAGCATGGAGCCAGCCAGGATCCGCAGCCGCCAGTATCGGATGAACGAAAACGGTCCCACACTTTGCATGCTAGGCCGCCATAAGTTAAGGGAGGATGCGCAAGCCGGTCTCTAGCGCCCTAAATCCACCAGAACCCCAAGATTGCAGCTGCGAGCGCGGCAACTCCTAGAAATAAGTTGATCCGACCACGCCAGTCCGGCTTATCGCGTACGATCTCGTTGCGCAGCCCGGCTAGGTCCACGAGCCGGTCGATGTTCTTCTCTTCGCGCATTTAGGTGTCCCAAGAGGGCGTGTCGGTCCAGAGTTGTCAGAACAAAAAAAGGCACCCGCATTGAGGCATTGCGGGTGCCGAGCGCAGTATGGGCAATCCTGGCAGATGGCAGGAAGCCAGGATTGAAAGGACAACGGGCGAACCTTGAGGGCATTCCACGCCTTCCACGAGGAGATGTGAATAACTAGGCTAACTGGGAGCCGTGGAAGACGACGAAGCCGGTCGAGCGCAAGGTCAGGAAGCAAAAGACGATGAAGGGGTTGCTCCTCGAGGAGCTCGAGCGCTCCGTTGGCATCGTAAGGGCCGGCTCCGGTGTCATCCCGCGCTGGCGCATCGTTTGCCCCGGCCTCGAATATCGCATCCTAACCCGCTTCGTTGAGACGGAAGGCAACCGCGTGCGCATCATGCGTTTGCTTCATGGCTTCATGGCTTGGCGGCTGGCTACTGGATACATCCTGGCGGGCGAGATGTGGTTAGGACCGGCCGGGACTCGCAACGGGGACGAGGCGCTCTTCGCGCTTGGCTTCACACGCTCGGACGCAATCGGGGCCGTGCGTCGCATCCACCGCGATCCGACGCTCTCATTCGGCGACGTCGAGGGGCTCGACGGCCCGTCGATCGACGAATCGTACCGCCTTCTGCTTCCCCTCACCGACACGGAGATCGATCCGGATACCATGCGTGAGCTCCGTGCGGCGTTCGACGCCGACGGCGAGTTCGAGGTTCAGACAGTCAATTGAAGGACAGCGGACGGGGGCGTCGCGCAGCCGGCACTCTTAACGGAGAGCTCTTGTAAGAAGTGGCCCGGAGCGGCGTTTGAAATCTCCGGGCCTCGCCGCTGACAGGAGGACATTGATCAAGCGGCGAAATGTTGAGAGACATCCGATTTCCTAATTCGGCGTGCGGCTTTGCGTTAACCGCGTCTCACCGGCAACGATGCTAACAGCGCCGCCACGTAGGCGGGGATTCGGCGCCGGAGCACCTCACGAACCGATAAGCCAGTCTCTTCAGAAATCTCGCCGAGCGAGCGTCTATTCTCGAAACCTTCGCGCACCGCAGCCAGCGCGCCACGTCTCTATAAGCTCCATCGGACCCCTCCCTAGAGCGGGGACCATCGAAAAGCATGCTTTCCGAGCTAGCCCGATTCAGACAGCGCTTACTAAGTAGGCTGACGACGCTCCTCGCGGTTGAACAGCGAGGCCTCGGCGCCCACCACGCAGTAACCCTCGCGCACCAGCGCGGCGCCGGTAGTGCGTCCTTAGCCGCGCCTCATCACCTTTCCTCTCAATTTTCCAGGGTCCACGCTGCCGGATTTCCGGAGGCAATTCCTGAAGCCTTCCGGTCTGGGAAATTAAGCGGACCTCCGTGACGGATCGCAAAATCGCAAACATCTGCACCACCTCCCGCAAAAGAGGAGCATTGCCGCATCTGCCCCGATCATAGGGTTATCGCGGATGTGAGATAAGGGTTGAACTCAACGAAGAAATCACATTCTGTTTCCCGATCTTGCGCGGCGTTAACTTGCCTCGATCCGCCCTTAGCAGCGCTTCGTGCAAGATGGTCAGGGTGTAACAGCCCTGGCCCTTGTTTGTTGGGGTCGTCGCGATGTCCGCTGTCGGGCGCTGAGCAAGCGATGAGCACGAACATCGGGTTAGTCACCGCTCCTGGCCCATCTCGCCCGTTCGTCGCAGCGCACCAAAGCATCTGCTGTCGGCGGAGATAGAGCGGACTCGTAGCGGACGTAGCGGTGACAGCCGCCTTTGACCCGGAGCTGCCGGACATTAGGGCATGGCAAGTTCGACTGCTCTCTCCAGTACGGAAGGGCTGACGTGCTGCGCCCACACTTTGGCGCAAAACGGGCATATCTGGCTCCGACAAAGGCTGAAATTGTGTGATCGGCTCGCAATCCGCTCAACGTTGGGGCGCCTCGGGGTGCACCCGACAGGTCGACTATGCAGCATGACGCTGACGAGGCACTGACCGGTTCGAGGCGGCAGATCGGCCGCAGCATGTGGGGCGTCAGATGCAGTTTTGCCGACATCGACGCGGAAGTCGGCTCCAGGATCTCCGCAGGCTGGTTTCCTGGGTGCTCGTATATCCGGGGCTGCTGGCCGCCACAGCTCCCGGAATAGCGATCGCGATACTCCTGGCGCTGAGCGCGGTGATGGGTATCGGCGCGATGTCCGTGCGCACTGACGACGCGCTTGCCTCCCTCTTGCGCTCGTCGACGCCCGACTATGAGGATTATGCCAGGTTCAAGCGCCTTTTCCCGGCTAACGAATACGATGTTCATATCGTCATCACGGGACGGGATCTCCTCACCGGCAATAATCTCGACTTGATGCGCGAACTGCAGCTCGAGCTGCAGCTTTTGCAGAGCGTCGCCAGCGTAACGTCGATGTTCTCGATGAGAGAGCCACCCGATCAGTCAGGCAATCCGCCGCCCCTATTTCCCGAGATAATTCCTAAGGGCGGAGGTCTCCCGGCGCTTAAGGACAAAGTGAAGGCGCATCCGCTCGTGGAAGGGCGATTCCTGTCGACCGCTCCACCCGGCGAGCAGCTCGCTCTCCAGGTCGTCAACCTGCAGAGGGATTTCGTCGGCGCCAACGGCCTGGTGGCGGCCGTTCGCGAAGTCGAGACCACGGCGCGATCCTTCCTTTCGAACTCAATGCTGTCTGTGGGATTGACCGGAATTCCGGTCATGAACGCGGAGATCATCGAGGCGAGCCGGCGTGATCGCGTGCTGTTCCCTGTCCTCGGCTTCCTTATCGGATGTGTCGTTTGCCTCCTGTTCTTTCGGGATATTCGCTATGTCGCCATCTGCATGCTGCCTTCCAGCATTGCAGTGCTCTGGGCCGTCGGACTATTCGGATTTGTCGGCATCGAGCTGGACCCCATCAAGAATGCCATCCTGCCTCTGGTGATGGTGATCGCGCTCACAGATTCCCTGCATCTGGCCATTGCGGCGCGGCGCGAGTATCTCGAGGGAAAAAGCCGGGATGAGGCGGTAAGGATCGCGCTCAAGGAAAGCGGCACTGCAAACGCGCTGACGACAGCCACGACCGCGATTGCCTTTCTAAGCATGAATATTACCGACTCCACTCTCATCAGCAGTTTCGGCACAGCAGCGGCGATCGTGACCACTTTCGGTTATTTCGTCGTCATTGCGGCCGTGCCAGCACTCTTCGTGCTCCTCGCTCGCGAGCGGCGACTGGAGGACCGGAAGGAAATGCCCGTCGAGACCGTCCCGCTGCTCCTCATCAACAGGACATGCAGCGGGTTGGCGCACGGCCTTGTGCGTTGGCATCGCCCCATCGCAGTTGGCGGGGTCGCACTCTTGCTCGTCCTGACGGCCGTGCATCTCAACGTGCCGGCTCACTACCGCCTGAGCGATCTTGTTCCCCCGAATCAGCAGTCCGCCACGGTGGCGCAGCAGCTTGAGAAGCGCCTAGCCGGCATCTATCCCGTCACCGTGATGGTGGCGTGGCCCGAGGGACTCGAAATTTCCTCGAGTCGGATGACGAGCTCGATTGCGGACATCCACCGCGCGGTCGAGCAGACCGGCGGCGTGTCCAACGTCTGGTCCACGGAGACATTGAGACGCTGGCTTGCCGAAACCGGGCATTCCTCGAGCGACGATCTCAGGACGTTTCTTTCCAAGATGCCGCGTGAAGTCTACGCGCGCCTCGTCAACGACGCCCATCGGACGGGCCTCGTTATGGGACACATTCGTAACCTGCAGGCCCGGGAGGTTGTCGCGCTGGTGGAGGATCTGAAACACCAGCTGGCCCGGGTCCGCGCGACCTATCCGGAATTGGACATTAGCGTCACGGACCTCTCGGTCATGTCATCATCGCGCGCGCTCAGCATCATTTCCCAGCTGAACTACAGCCTACTCACCACCATCGCGGTGGACCTCCCCACGATTGGGCTCGCCTTCGGCTCGATCGCGGCCGTCGGCTATGGAGCGATTGCCAACATCTCCGCGGTCGTCGCCATGGGCGCCCTCATGTTCGCCTTCGGAATGGGGCTCGAGTACCCGAGCATCATTGCGCTCACCGTCACGTTCGGCCTGACTGCGGACAGCACCATTCACATCCTCAACCGGGTCCGTCTGGAGCGCAGGAGCGGGGCCACGGCCATAGAGGCAATCCGGACAAGCGTCGAACGCGTCGGCGCAGTCCTACTGCTGTCGACGATCATTCTCGTGCTCGGCGTATCCGTTTCGATGGTTAGCGTGGTGCCCCCCACACACCTGTTCGGAAAGGTTTGCGCATCGACTCTTATCCTTGCTCTTCCCGGTCTGCTGGTACTCATGCCCTCGGTCGCGATGCTCATCGCCGGAATTCGTGGTGAAGATGAAAAAGGGGCTTGATGCCAAGTGAATTTGTGGAGGTCCGCGCCGATGCAAATGGGCGCGAGCGGCGACAACTTGTAATGGAGCTGCCCTTTCACGCCCGTGAAGGCGCCCTGGCCGATGAAGTTGAATGCCTGGTTGCCAGGGATGCCGGCTTTTGCATCGATATTGAAGAGATCGATGTCGTCGACGAGGTGCTGGAAGTCTTTGATCACGTCGCGGATGAGAAGCGTCTTTCCGGTTTCGCCCACGGCATTGAAGTCGAAGTTGTCGGCCCCGAGTCCGCCCGTCATCACATCGCGCCCAGTGCCGCCGCGAAGTATGTTGATCCCGCCACCTCCTACAACAGTATCGTTGCCGCCGAGACCCGATAACGTGTTCTTGCCGGCAGTGCCGATGATGACATTAACGGCCGCATTGCCGTTGCCGATGAGATTACCCACCCCGAGCAGCGTCAGATTCTCAAATCCCAACGCAAGCGCCTTATTGACCAACGACTTCACGGTGTCGATGCCGCCGCCTTCGATCAGCACCTCGCCTGCGGCATCGATGAAATAGGTGTCGTTGCCGGCGCCGCCGTTGAGGGTGTCCACTCCTACCCCGCCGTTGAGAACGTTGGCGCCGGAGTTGCCCACGATCGTATTGGCAAGCGCGTTCCCGCTGCCGTTGAGCGCCGGGCCAAGAAGTGTCAGGTTCTCAACGTTGTCCGGGAGGGCCGCGAGCGTCACGGTCGTCAGGATCGTGTCGATGCCTGCATCCAAATCTTCGATGACCACATCGAGGGCGCTATCGACCTTATAGGTGTCGTCGCCGAAGCCTCCCCCCATCGTGTCATTACCGGTCCCGCCATCTAGGGAGTCGTTACCGCTTGCACTGAAGAGCTGGTCGTCGCCGCCGAAGCCGTTGAGCGTATTATTATTGCCGAATCCTGCGCTCAAGAAGTCAGCCCCCGACCAACCATTGAAGGTATCGTCGCCACCGCTGAAGAAATTGATCCAAGCCCCGTACGGATGACCCGTAAACGTGAACGGGGCGCTGAACCCGGTCATCGTTTCATACACGGTGGTGCCGGCAGCATCGGTATGCGTCGCGGACGTGACCGTTCCGGTGCTAGCGAGGAGGCCGGTGCCAAGGAGATGCGTACGCGACCCATCCGGAAGGACGATGATCCATTCCGTGCTGGTCATCGAGTCGACCGAAGAGATGCCAGGGTGACCGAACCAAGGGGTGGACGGAGTGGACGGGACTTCGTTGTGCGTATAGACGGCCATGACCGGACTCCTTCATAGCGCTACAAGGCGCAGCACATCACCTCGCCGGAAGACTCAGCTCCCAGCGAGCAGCACGACCATCGATGTTGAAGCGAACCCCATCAGCTTCACCCTCCCGGCTCATGAGTGCGGGGAAGCTGAACTGTCCGTTGTAGAAAGTTTCTCAGATCGTCTTGCCGAGCTTGTCGCCGGGTACGTGTCGGGCGAGGCAGACCTTTTTGTTAGCCGTTGACCATATTCCTCGCCTGAGGTGGGGTCCAGAGAAGGTCATCCCCGATTTGGGGGAGGGATGAGCCGAGGCGCTTGCCCCGTGGTAGCGGCGCGGAAGCGCCGCGTCCACCATCAAGCGCGTAGCGAGCGTCAGCGGTCTGGGACGAGCAGTCGAGTCTCACCCAAATGAGAACTGCACTGGGTCGGGTGCCGCTATCGCTGAGATTGCCAGAGCGGTTCCGTCAATTGCCACATGGGCGGCTCGCAATGGCGTAGTTAATTGTGCCCCTGCCATACCGTTTGTTGCCTTATTGTTGATCAGTAGATCGGGCACTTTCGGGTCTCGCGCGGCGACTTCGTAATCTCCAGCCACTGGTGTCGCCGAATAATTTTCAGCTTTGCTCACTTGTTCTCATGACGAGCAACTGTCAGTGATGAGATTCTCATGATCTTGAGCGGCGGCAAAGGTGCGCAGACGCTCATAGGCGGCGCAGGAAGCGACGTCCTCTATGGCTTCGGGCCCGCCGATGCCATACCCAACTCGGGCCAGATCACCGCAACGCGCATTGCCACAGGTCTCGCCGCTCCCACGTTCGCCGGGTCCGCGCCGGGTGATGCCAATGCCCTTTACGTCACCGAGAAGGACGAGGCGCGCATTACCCGCGTCGACCTCGCGACAGGCGCGAAGTCGACCTTTCTCGACATCGACAACAGCGAAATCATCGGTAATTCCGAGCGCGGTCTCCTGAGCGTCGCCTTCGACCCAAGCTACGCGACCAACGGTCGTTTCTTTGTCTTCCTCAACAATTCTACCGGCGACATCGAGGTGCGCGAGTATCAACGTTCGGGAACGAGCCCACTCGTCGCCGATCCCGCCAGCGCGCGTGTTCTAATAACAATCCCGCACTCGACGTTTCCCAACCACAATGGCGGACAGCTCGTGTTTGGTCTGGACGGATATTTGTATATCTCAGTAGGCGACGGCGGCAGTGCCGACGATCCAGACAACAACGCGCAAAACAAGGACTCGCTGCTCGGAAAGATCCTCCGCATCGACGTCAATGGCGACGATTTTCCTGCCGACTCCAATAGGAATTACGCCATTCCCTTCGACAATCCCTTTGTGGGCGCCACAGGCGCCGACGAGGTCTGGGCCTACGGTCTCAGGAATCCCTGGCGCATCACCTTCGATAGCGCCAACGGCGACCTGTGGATCGGCGACGTCGGGCAGAATGTAATCGAGGAAATCGATGTCATTCGTGCGGGCACCGGAGGCGGCCAAAATTTCGGCTGGCGCATCCTCGAGGGAACTCGTCAGAACTTCCCCGGAGACACGACCGGCTTCACGCCCCCGGTCTACCAGTACGATCACTCCATCGGACAATCGATTACCGGAGGCTATGTCTATCGTGGGCCCGGTCCGGGCCTCATCGGCGACTACATCTTTGCCGATTTCGTCAGCAACCGCATTTTTGCGCTTTTCCCCGGGGCCGGCGCACTCGAGGTCGTTGACATCACGAGCCGCATCGTGTCGGCCACAGGCTCACTGGAGAACCTCTCCTCTTTTGGTATCGACGCAAGCGGACGTCTCTATGCCGTAGGCATCGGTGGCGATATCTTTTTACTTTCTCCCGCCGCGGCCGCCGACGATGGCAATGATATTCTGAATGGGGGAAGCGGCGATGATGTGCTCTTTGGCGGGCCCGGCGACGACAACCTGAATGGCAGTTTGGGAAACGACACATTGAACGGAGGGCTCGGCCGCGACAGGATGATAGGCGGCCCTGGCAACGACATCTACATTGTCGACAACCCGAGCGACCTCGTGATCGAAG
Organism: uncultured Alphaproteobacteria bacterium; assembly: GCA_963740475.1. Lineage (GTDB taxonomy): Bacteria > Pseudomonadota > Alphaproteobacteria > Rhizobiales > Hyphomicrobiaceae > Hyphomicrobium_C. The sequence goes on from CAVUEM010000021.1 coordinate 221,484, forward strand.
CCGCTGGCCAGGGCATTGACACCATCAGGACGTCCGTTGCGCACGTGTTGCCGGCCACCGTCGAGAACATGGTGCTTCTCGGATCGGCCAATCTCAATGCGACGGGGGGCGTTCTACCGAACACTCTGTCCGGCAATGCCGGAAAGAACACACTGTCCGGCGTCGAGGGCAACGATACTCTCAACGGCGCCAGTAACGACGATAGGCTGATCGGCGGAGTCGGCAGAGACGTTCTCATTGGTGGAGCGGGAAATGACGTATTGATTGGCGGGTTTGGGCGCGACGTGATGACCGGCGGCCTCGGCGCCGACGACTTCGATTTCAATGCGCCCGGCGAAACGGGCAAAACTCTTCTGACGCTAGACAAGATCAAAGACTTTCAGCACCTCGTCGACGACATCGATCTGTCGACGATCGACGCGAACGGGGTGGCAGCCGGCAATGCCGCGTTCAAATTCCAGGCGCTGAAGGGGGCGGCCTTTACTGGCGTGAAGGGCCAACTCCACTGGCTGCAGATCAATGCGGCCGGCACCGCGAACGACAGGACCATCGTCGAGGGCGACATCAACGGCGATAAGCACGCCGACTTCCAGATCGAGCTCACGGGGCTCAAGACGCTGACGGCCGGGGATTTCATTCTCTGACGGAAGCTAGGCGTGAATTCTGGTATTGGTCCTTACCCGACGTCGGCATCGAGCCCAAAATCCGTCCCCTCTTGAGTGCTAAACGGACGTCGAGCAGGCATCATGTGGACGTCTGCTGTTGACTAACGCATGACCTGCTCAAGCCGGCTATATGGCTCGCGTGCAAGCCGTACATAATTGCGAATTGAGTCTTCGTACAAGTCAGGTTCGTCAAAGAATTCGACCTCTCGTATGCGGGCCACGATGTCGTCTTCCGCGGCGCCGACCTCGAGCCCAAGATGAACCCCAGTGAACAGGGCCGCTCGGCACCCTTTGGTACAGTGAACGAAGATCCGTTTCGGCAACGTCGACGCTTCTTGACGGAACAAGTTCAACAACTCGCTCGGGACCGTTCTCGCGGGAACGGCAATGTGGAGAAATGTCATTCCCGAACTTCTGACAGCTTCCCGTTCATCTGTGATTGTCAGCGCTCCTACCTCATCCGGCATGCGCAGATCTACAACGGCGTGGAAACCGCTGGAGCTAAGCTGGTGCAGCTCGAGCAGGCTCGGGCTCGTGGCGACCGCGAAATCCTTGTCGAGATCGATCCACTTCATTACCTTTCTGCTCTCCTCATCGTCAATGCGAGGCCAACATGAAGACAATCGTGGGCGGTAAGCTCATGCAGCCACGCGGCGGGTGGATCGTGAGAAGGAACGGACCGCTTCCGGCAAAGGGCCATCACCGGAGGCTGTCAGCTCGTGAGTAATCGACGCATAGTGATAGTGCATTGCCGTCTTGATGGCATAAACGAACAGAATATGCGGCTCGAAGGGGCGCTTCCGTATGACACGCAGGAGTTGGCGACGGTATGTCACCCGTAGTTCCCCATCCTCAACGCTTCGCATAAGGCGCCATGCGAGGACGAGGAATTTGAAATAATTTCCCGCAACTCTTTTCGTCCAGGCCCATCGATTTTGCCTCCAGAAGGGGAGCTGGTGGACTGCGAATTTGAAACCGCCATCCACTAAGAGTGCGTCAACCCGACCAAAATAGGCGTCCGCCGCATAGGCCTCCCGCGTCACTTCAACAAAGCCCCTCCGCAGCTCCTCGCGCGACATGCCAAGCGGGACAACGTTGGTGCCGAACCGGGCGCCATCGTCGTTGTTGTTCAAACGGCCTTCCGCCTTTAGCCGATCATAAAGCGGGGTGGTCGGGATGGCGTGGAGCAAACCGATAAGGGCGTTGGCGATGCGGGCATTGGCGAGGAAGCCTGGAACGACGTCGAAGACGGAGGGATCATCGTGATCGAATCCGACGATCATCCCACACCATACGTCGAGCCCTTGGGCCTGGATGTGGTGCACGCGATCGAGAATGGTCCCAGCCCGAGGTCGGACGTTCTGTAGCTTCTTGGTTTCTTTGAGCGACTCCTCGTTCGGGCTTTCAATGCCAATGAAGACGCTCTGAAAGCCAGCCCGTCCCATGAGCTCCATCAGCTCGTCATCTTCAGCGAGGTCCAGCGACGCCTCCGTAAATAACGTCAGCGGATATGCGCGCTCCTGCTGCCACTGGATGATGTCGCGGAGGATTAACTTTATCGCCTTCTTGTTGCCGATCAGATTGTCGTCGACGACAAAGACGATCTTGAGCCCGCTCCGATGATAAGCGTCGAGCTCCGCCAGCACCTGTTCGCTCGTCTTGAGCCGGGGCTTGCGACCGAACGTGACGATGATGTCGCAGAACTCGCAAGTAAATGGGCAGCCTCGCGAAATCTGCATGCTGCCGAACATATAGCGACGTGACTTCAAAAGATCGATGCGGGGAAGCGGCAACGTCGTTAGATCGGTTTTTTCCGCTTGAACGTAGCGCTCGCCATGGCGACCCTCCTCCCATTCGCTCAAGAATTGGGGCCAGGTCGTGTCAGCTTCGCCGATGAAGATGATATCTGCTAAGCCCTCCAGTTCTTCTGGCTCGACCGTAGCCATCGCGCCGCCGACGACCGTGAGTACGCCGCGGGCTCGGACTTCTTCGAGAATTTCGCGCAACCGCTGCCCTTGAATGCTCATGCCCGTGAGACACACCATGTCGGCGCGGCCGAGGCGCTCGAAATCGATGTCTTCGACGTTCTCGTCAATCACCGTCACGTCATGGTGCTTAGGAACAAGCGCCGCCAGCAACGGCAGGCAAGCAAGCGGCAGGTTTGCGCTCTTGCCCAGCATTCCCATGCATTTTTCCAAACCCCAGAAGGAGATATCGAAACGCGGATTGACGATGACGATATCAGCCATGATCACCTTTCTCTGCCAAAAGAACTATAATACGGTCTTCTCAGCGCTCTCCGGCGCCTGCTTGTCTTTGTGTCTCATCGTGCTCCCTCCCGGGGCTACGATGAGCCGCACCTCTCTCTTACGCAATCAGCTCAATCTGTCCGGTAGGTGCTGCCGGGGGACAGCCCTTAGAGGATATGTCTGCTGTTGGGGGGTAAGCTGGCGACGAGCGGGCGTCGCGACAACTTCCGCGTCTGACCCTGAGCAGAACTCGACCGGCGCGAACTACATTACAGTTTCGCAAGGCCACCTCAAGGCTTCGCCCGCGTAGCGACGGACAGGTGCTATCGAGGCAGTGAGGCTGCAAACAAACATTCAACGGACTGTGATTCGATTGCGCGTTCGGACGTTTGCATCGGCGCGCTTGAGTTTGGCCTGACCCATTCTCATCCTATTCTCGCGCAGCGCGAGCCAGCGCCGGCAACTCGGACGGGACGCCGAGCAACTTCGCGCAGCTACGCGCGTCTTGGGTGCCACACTTGCGATGCTAGCCTCAATGCGATTTTTGTTGAAGATCGCCGGCATAGCGTCGGCAGCGTGAGCAGCTTGTTGGGACGGATGCGGTGCGAGTATGCGCGATGCCGCACGGGGTGGCAGCTCACACAAAGCGACCGGACCCGCTTCGCTCCCGGCGCCGGGAACCGCATCTACGATCGAGTACGCCTTCTCGCACACGCTGACGCGCGGAGGCAGCCGCGTGCGCTCGAAGGAATCGTAGCCCTGCTTGAGAGTAATCCAGAAGCCACTCCACTCGTCCGCAGCTCGGACGGCGAAGTTCTCGTCCGTCATCTTGAACGGGAACACGTGCACGGGCACCCAAACCACGCCGGCGCTCAAGGCAGCGGAGACGAGGTCGTAAATCTCGGCGTTGACACGATCCGTCATGGCGAAGCAGCCCACGGAATTGCAGCCGCCATGGATCAGAATGTTGGAGCCGCTTCTTTCGTTGGCCTGGTCGAAGGCATTGGGAAAGCCAACGTCAAGGGCGCGAGTCCAGCGCCTGCCGTCGTGGAGCTGATGAATCGTTATCGTGTAGAAGCCTTCGGGGGCCTGCCGGTCACCCTCGCGCAACTTAGGGCCAAGGGTTCCCGACCAATAACAGATGGGATAGCTGGCGAACGGCACATAAGTGCCGTCCTTCTTGATCCATATCTCGAGCTCGGACTCAGCCTTGAAGACGCGGATTAGGACGGGCGAGCCGAGCTTCAAGCCGGCGATTGCAAGTCGATAGTGCAAGGTACTGGTGTCCGGCGTGCCAGGTAGCGGCAGAGTAAGCCGACCCTGCATTGCGGCGAGCTTGCGGCCAAGCCTTTCAGGGGTCCCGTCGAGCGCGGTGGAATCGGCTTGTGTCTCAACTGCGCTCGCGCACCAAACGGCGACGCTCAACACAAGGGCCGCTATCCCCCGAGCGAAGACCGCGGTCGAGCGGCCTATAGATGCCAGATCTGCCAATGCGCTCTTGCCCCGGCTCTCGATCACCACCAGAAGAATTTTCCAAAACCACGATTGGGGCGCCGCCACCCGCGGTCGTCGCCGGGCTGACGGCGCCGCTTCTTGATGCCGCTTTGCGGCTCGCCGCTTATGAGGACCACGAAGTCCGTGGCCTTGCCCGTCGTTCTCGTGGCCACAGTGTTCCCAATCTGTGTCCATTGGATGGCCCTTCGCCGTTGCCCCCGCGGCCCTAAAAACGAGTTTCCCGACCAGCCTCAACCCAAGTCAGCGTGAGGCCACGGTGAGGATACCGAAGCTCCTAGCGAATTCATCCGCCGCTGACAACGCGACTGGTGCACGGCGTCGTGCGCTGTAGCGTACAGGTCTGGGCGTTGCTCGCTTGTCGGCGAGGTCCTCCTTCTCGGCAATATCGAGTTGAGCAGCCAGGATTTGCGGCGATATCGAAGGCACTGTCTGGGGAACTTCCACAACTCGGGAAAGCGGTATGGCCACCTGTGCAGCGTCGATTTGGCGTCGTTCCACCAGCGAGAGCTGACGCGGACCCTGGTCGGGGAAATACGGCAAGGAAATAGCGACTGCTTGTAAAGCCACTTGATACGCGAGGCTTGCGCAAAGAATGCTCATCCCAGAGACTGAGACCAGATAGACGGCATAGACGGCAAATCCCGACCATTTGTTGATGAGCACGCGCACCGAAACGCTCCTCGCCCTCTCGAGCGAACGTACTGATGCATGGGTGGTTCCATGACGTCACCCGCGCATCTCGAGCACCCCTCACTGCATGACCGCATATACCGGTCAGGAGCGTCTTGCTCCAGATCAACCTTGGTACAGGGCCCGCTACCGGGAGGGATGGTTGAGCAATACTGCAAGAGGCCGGAGTGGCGTTAAAATGATCCCTGGAATGGGCGGAGCTGACGGGGCAGCAAGCGAGCGGGGCAGCATCACAATCCTCCTGCTGTCACTCGGGCTCGGGTGATCTTGCGCCCTGGCCATGGCCAAAGCTGCACCAGACTGCCAACAGCACAACGTCTTTGATACGGCGGTGATCGAACCTCCAAGAGGAGGTCCCTGGAAGGAACGGTGGTTCTTCATCGTGTGCGGCAACACGGTTGAAGTCGATGCAGCCTTCCTGCCTGTTCCCAACGGCAGCACACGCGTCATTGGTCAGGTCCGAAAATGAACGCCGCTGGCGCCGTTCGAAATCGTTGCCGCGGTATGCGTCGAGGGTAGGCCCACAGTGCCCGCTTCTTTGGCACGTGAGCCACTCTGATCCTTTCGACAACGTAGAGGATGATCGGTCCTGTGGGATCATCCTGCGACTGCGCGACTTAAATAGCACCGGCGACTGTCCCCCGTCAGTGACGTTGGTAGCCCGACCCGTCATACGGGGTAACCCTCGACAATGTGATCGAACGGCTTGAGGTCTCCAAGCGCACCGCGCAGCGCATGTTGCGAGCTCCCGTGTCCAACGACAGCATCGAGGGCGTCTCGGCTCGGAGTGAGACGCGACTATCTGACAGTCCTCGTCCGGCTCTCTTATCTCTCGCCGGAAATTGTCCGTGCGATCCTGGCAGGCCAACAACCGATCGAGTTGTCAGCGACACGGCTCGTGGAGTTGTCCAAGGACCTGCCGCACGAATGGCAGGAGCAGAGGCGGCTTCTCGGATTCGCCGCTGCCTGACGCCGCCAAAGCGCTCTCGGAAAGTTCCTCATCTGACGGGCCGAAAACGGGCCCGAGAGACCATATGCGTTGTTGGCGGCGAATTGTCGGGACCAGTGGTCTCTGCGAGCCGGGCCATCGAGCGCGCGCGGCGCAAAGGGGCGGAATTTGCGGAGAAATTTCGAGCCGTAAAAACAGAAAATATACTGCAATATCAATAAGTTATTCTGTGGCTGTGGAGGCAGTCTGCAGCGAACGGGTCTCCGCGAGAAATTCCCTGTTCTACGGGAAAATACAGGGAATTTCGGCTAAAACAGGGGCTCCTGAACTTACGGCGTTGCGAAAAACAGCTGTTTCGCAAGGTGTTAGCCGTCAAATTCCCTACGCGCGGCAACAGGGAATTTTTTCGACCCGAACAGGGAATATCAGGGACAGAGCAGGGAATTAGTACGTGGAAGCGGTTCTCGGCAGAGAGTCGTTTAGCGAACTTTTCTAAGTCCACTTCTAGCCCGATGTCGATGTAGAGCCGCCACGCGCGCGAGTGGCGTCTCTTACTAAGGAGGCGAAGCCGACTTATTACGACTTCCGGTGCGGGGGCGTGAGACGGTGTAAAGCCAGTTCAGCACGGCGTTTCGACAATGTGCTCTTGCGAATGTAAGGCAGGAGGGACGTCTGGAACGAGTCGACGGATGCGCGGGCTTGTGTGTTGAGCGCCGCCTTGGCGCGATTTTTTTCGGGTCCTTGCAGGTTCCTCGCAAAATGTGCGTTCGTGGGGCATTAATTTACGATTTTTTCACTGCTTCGGCGCCCCTAATCCATGAGGTCGAGTGAGAGGCGGGTGAGCGGCGAATAAGCCGCCGTTGCGGCTGCACACCAAATTGCTGCGAAGCCGAGGCACCTGTTCCGGAGCGGAATCGACCGTAGAGAGTTGACGGGGGGAACAGGGGGAACGGTACGTGCTTTACCGCTGGTGCGAGCTGAGCCATATCACGATGAGGCCGGCTAGGGCCGCCGCCGGCTCCTACCGGCTGTTCCTCAACAATCCCTGGAACCCCTTGGCTCACACTGTGGCGGGACGCCACGCAGCAGCCGCCTGCGAGGTCTTCGAACGCACCACGCGCCGCTACGAGAAGCCCCAGTTCCGGCTCGCCGCCACCCGCATCGACGGCGCTCCCGTGATGGTGACCGAGGAGATCGTCTGGCAGCGGCCCTTCTGCCGCCTTATCCACTTCAAGCGCCACATCGACCCCAACCGCGCCGCGAGAGACCCCCGCATCCTGCTCGTGGCGCCCATGTCCGGGCACTTCTCGACCCTTCTTCGCGGCACGGTCGAGACGCTGCTCCCCGACCACGAGGTCTTCATCACCGACTGGCTCGACGCGCGCGACGTTCCGCTCGCGGCCGGATCGTTCGATCTCGACGATTACGTCGACTACGTGCGCGACATGCTCACCGAGCTCGGCGGGGACGTACACCTGTTCGCCGTCTGCCAGTCCGCTGTGCCCGCACTCGCAGCGGTTGCCCTCATGGAGGAGGACGGCGAGACCTCCGTGCCCCGGAGCATGATTCTCGCCGGCGGGCCCGTCGACACCCGCGTCAGCCCGACCGTCGTGGATCGGCTGGCCGAGCGGCGCGGGACCGATTGGTTCCGTAACAATGTCATTACGAGTGTGCCCTGGCCCAATGCCGGTGGGGGGCGCGCGGTCTACCCCGGCTTCCTTCAGCTCTCCGGTTTCATGTTGATGAACCTCGACCGGCATGTCGGAGCGCACAAGGACCTCTTCATGCACCTTGTCCACGGCGACGGCGATTCGGCGGAGAAACATCGCGCGTTCTACGACGAGTATCTCGCCGTTATGGATCTGACGGCCGAGTTTTACCTGCAGACGATCGACACCGTGTTCGTGCGCCAGACACTTCCTAAGGGCAAGATGATGCACCGGGGACGCCCCGTCGATCTCGGCGAAATCCGCAGCGTCCCCCTGATGACGATCGAAGGGCGAGAAAGACGACATCACTGGCGTCGGCCAGTGCCGGGCGGCGCTCGACCTCTGCGGCAGCATACCCGAGGCTCTGAAGCTGCATTACGAGTGTGCCGGCGTCGGCCACTACGGCATCTTCAACGGCTCACGATTCCGTGTCGACATCGCCCCACGCATCGCGCAGTTCGTGCGCATCCACGACAGGCGAGCCGCATTCATTCCGACCGTGCCGGCGCGCGATCGCATTTGGGCTGGGTCGTGCGCTGCGGACCATTCGCACGAGGTCTCTTGCGGCACCGCTACGTTCGGTCCTGCAAACGACGCGCAAGCCACGCGCGGCGTCGCTGCCTAATCCACTAGGCGTCGATCCATCCCTACCGCGACCCGGCGGCGACGCCTACGCTCGGCAAATGGCACATGCCTGCACTCGGGCAGGGCGTCACAATCCGGTGTGATACAAACAGATGGATACCTAGGCGGCCTCGCGAGAAGGGGCCCGCTGGGCCCTCTGGAGAAGATCTACCACGACGGTCAGATGTTCAACCTCGTCTCGGGTGCGGTCACGGAACCGCGTCAGCTCGTCAAGCCAGTCTGCAAGTAGGTGAGGGTTCGTTTCTGCCAAGGCAGAAAGCTCTCGCGCTCCTCTCCTATAAATGCTTGCCGCTAGCGCAAGCCCGTGCGCCCGATCAGATTTGTCTTTCCCAAAATTCTTCATGCTCGCATGGACCGAATGCTTGATGGCAAGCGTGGACAGGTGAGTGCGCGTCCAGTTGTTAGTTTACGTTGCAGACTTTTGGGGCGCCCGGGAACTAACGGCGCGATGTTTATTGCGGCAAGGCCTTAAAACAGAGGGTCACTTGGCCTTGCGCAACTCCTCGAAGGTCCTCGTCGCAGCCGTGTTAAGGCTGTCGAAGGTCTGGTAAGCGACCTTCGTCGACAGCACGAGGAGCTCCTTGGCTTGTTCGCTGCCGGAGGCGAGCTGCTGCTGCATAAACTTGGCCTGAATTCCGAATGCCTCGGGTATCGTTTTGGCGCGGGCCATGGCCTGGGCAACGTCGAACGCGGTTTCAGCGTTGGCGACGGCATGGTCGAAAACCTTTTCGCCGATTGCTTTCGTGCCGGCGTGGGCAGCAACCATGACCTCTTCCAGAGCCTTCACGCCATCCTTGGCGACCGCGCTCATCTTCGTATAGGCCTCGCGTGACTTGACGACGCTCTCTTCGGCGAGCGCCTGCACGCTCTCAGGAATGCGCGCGTGTTTTGCAGCGCTGAACATCTCTTGGGCCTGGCGGGTCAGCTGTTCGTTCATTGGTCGCTCCTGTAGGCTTTGGCGGGATCGAGTTGTGCGAAAGCAGCCGCACCCACCTTGATAGTTAACGCAACACGCATGCCATACTGAGCAAAGATTAAAAAAATATTACGGCCAAGCGTTGGCTAATGGATGGCCGCACAACTGTCTGCCGCCCTAGACCGTGAAGGCTTTGACTACTCCGTCCTGTAAGCTCTTCCGGAGATGGCCCAACTAGCCCTTTCGTTGCGATGCACCTTGTCGTCAGCAGTCGGGGGAAGACCGGCCGTTCCGCAGACGTCGTCTACATACGTGCTGTTGACCCGCTGCCAACATGCGCGTGCGCAGTCGCGCGCGTCTGCATGACTAGACCGTCACTCGCCTTCGCCCTCTGAGATCGTCAAGGTCCGCTGTGGTTCCTCACGGACGTGCCTGAAATGTCACCGTAGAGGGGTGTGGATCGAATCCACGCGGCGATATTCCTGAATTGCCAGGCGATACCGGCCACGGTCAAAACGAGCGTGAGCAGTGCCGGCAGCAAGCCGCCGGCGGCACGGTCGAATAGCCCCACTCCGGGGAAGAGATAATGTGCACCGGCCATGGTCATGGCCGCGCCGCTGAAAGCGGATGCGACAATGACAAATGCATCGAAGTATCTCGGGACGATGCCCGCGCCGTATACGGCACCAACCACTGCCAGTATGACGCCGAGGACGCCGCCGAGGAGATGATCCAATCCGAACACCGAGGCGATCGAAAGTCCGACCGCAGCGCCCATCGCAATGCCGAGCAGAATGCGCCGATATGGCTCAAGTGAGTACGCGGCGCCGAACAGGAGCACCGCGCCGACAATCCCAAGTATGATCGCCAATAGCCCGGCGTCGCCGGTCAGCGACCGGCCTAAGAGCAAGCCTATCTCAAGTCCGAACAGGCCGTACAGCAGTGGCAGCCAAGCGTAGAATAAGAATATGCCAAAGGCCAAGATCGCAAGGCCCGCTAAAATGAGCAGAAGGGCGCCTACCACCGACATGTTTCCGCCTCCTCAAATGCGCTTTGGTGCACTCCATTTTGTTGCGATTCTACACCCGTGCCAGCCGTGGGAAGGAAGCAGGGGCGAAATATAGTGAAAAGCACAATTGTCTCGCCAGTCTCTGTATGCCTTAGCCCCCAACGGCAGACCTGCACATCCTTGATAATTCCGCGCCTCAATCTCATATGTGACTTGGGTGTCCCATGGACTGTCGTGAGCATACGGGTGCAAGCACGATTAACCCAGCCGCTTCCAAATACGTGCAAGCGTTGTGGCGCGAACACCTCGAAGCATGGCGTCGTCAGCGTCGTTGCTATCGAGGAGGTATTCGCAAGCCCGCCACCCGCTAGGAGTTGGTTACGACGTGAACAGCCTCAAGGAGGGGGCGAACGTTTCATCGGAGTGTAACGACACGTCCGAGGAGCAGAGCACGACTGTGCTAGAGTGGCAGGTAACTCCAGAGCCGGAGCGCCCCATCGAACAAAAGATTAGAAACTGTCTGATTTGCCGCACGCCGTTTCCCAGCGCTTGGGCTGGCGAGCGCATCTGCCGCCGGTGCAAGTCCACTGCGGCATGGCGAGGCGGCGCACTCGGATGATCATCGCAAGAGAGCTTCCAACGAGCGGATCGCATGCGGCCCGAAAGAGGGCATCGGCGCTCGCGCGGAGCAAGTGCGGAGCGTCTGCCACTACCCATTACGGGGAGCCATGCCGAATGGCATGAAGTAGCATGAGAACTGGTAAGCACAACAGGGGAGCCGGGTCATTTTCCGACCGCTCCAAGAGATCAATATCGAAGTCAAGCCAAACCAATTCCTTGGCTGACGCCAAACGAAACTACGAGCGCTACGTGGCGCTCGCACGCGGCCAAGGCGACGCGGTCGAAGCCGAAAACTTTTACCAGCACGCAGAGCATTACCTTAGGCTGATGAAGGGATCGGCGGTCTAAGTCCGGTCACGATCCGTGCGGCTTGCAAAAGTGCCAGGGGAGAGGCCCATCGCCAAAGTCCTTATCATTGGCGCGAGCCGCGGCCTCTTGTCTTGCCTTCCTTGAGCAGCGTCGCAGTTCGTGTTCCGCCGGTCCTTGCGGTAGAGCTGTAAAGACCGTCCATGATCGTCTTCCGCTAAGTCTACTCGATGGCACCGTCACAGTAACACACTGGTTTAGTACAGACTGGCCATATCGCATTCGCTAAGGACAAGCTCTCATACCGCCCGGCGAGAAGTGCACGCATATAGTCAACGAACGTTTCCGTTGGCAATTTCCCGCACCCCGCCAATCATTGCCGCCCACGTTCACGCCAATTTCGTGCACTATGGGACTCGCCGCCCGGTTCACTGGAAGTCCGCCATGCCAACAGTTGGACATCGCTGTCGCGAGAGCTTCCCCCATTACACCAGCGGCGAACGTATCGCGGACGGCTGCGTTCACATTGCCAGCGTTGCCGCCAGCCTTGCGGCAGCGGCGATCCTGATCACCATCTCGTTCACGTCACTGCCGCCGCTCTCGACGGTGAGCGTCGTTATCTACAGCAGCGGACTCGTGGCAGTCTTCGGCTTCTCGGCCGGATATCATCTTGTGACGCTACCAGGCCCCAAGGCCATCTTACGCCGCTGCGACCATGCGGCGATATTTGTGAAGATTGCCGCGACCTACACGCCCTTCGCCGTGGTCAAGATCGGCGGAATTGCAGGGCTCACGTTACTTGGCGCCGTCTGGGCCATTGCGGTGGTCGGGGTCATCGCCAAGCTGGGTTGGCCGGAACGCTTCCCAAGAACGGCCTATGTTCTTTATCTCGGTCAAGGTTGGGCCGGCATCGCCGCATTCAATCCGCTAACCGCAGCCCTTTCGACGAGCGCCCTGGTCCTGCTCGTACTGGGCGGCTGTCTTTACACGATCGGCGTCGTCTTCCATCTTTGGCGGACCCTGCCCTATCACAATGCCATCTGGCACACCTTTGTCCTGATCGCTTCGGCTTGCCTCTTCGCAGCGGTCGTGGAGGCGGTAGGCACATGAACCGGCTGGTCGCTATTTCTGATATTGGCCCAACTCGCCCGCTGCGACGCACCTAGTCGTCAGCTACCGGGGTGAGACCTGTCATGCCGCGGACGTGAGCCGCACGGGGAATGTTGACCCACATCGGACATTGGCATCGCTGGCTTTCCGAGCGGCTAGCCGCAATAGCATTCCATCACCTCCGGACAGCGGCAAGCCCATCACTCCAGATTCCCTCGGTCTGATTGCATCAGACAGGCCTTCCTGCTCATTGTAACTCGGGGAGAGAGGACGGTGAGGCGAGAGCCGACCGGCGGAAATGCTGAAAGGACCAGTAAGCTGACCACGATCCAGAAATACTGCCAATTCGTATGCGAATGGCTTGCAGCGTGACCGCTGGGGCAGGTCGAGGTTCGCAATGAAAGGAGATGGCGATGCGCAAGCGGACCTATCCGTACATGATCGCCGGCTTGTCTTGGCCGCCCTATTCGCCGGTGTCTTCGTGTTCGGAATATCCTTTGCCGGCATCATACCTTGGATTGCGCTCGTCCTCGAGGAGCGAGGCACCAATCCGGCGATAATTGGCATCGTGTCGGCCACCAACCCGATTGGCGTGATGGTCATGGCTCCGTTCGTCGGGCGGATCATGCAACGCCTGGGCGCCGCGAACGCTATCATCGTCGGCAGCCTCGTCACCGCGCTGACCATTGTCCTGATGCCTGTATTCGATAGCACGGCGGAATGGGTCCTGCTTCGGTTCATCAGTGGTCTAGGTGGGGCCGTTCCCTGGGTTGCGACCGAGACATGGATCAACGTCGCCGCCGGCGGGCGGTCGCGCGGGCGTGTGGTTGGACTTTACGGCGCATTCCTGTCGGTGGGCTTTGCTGCCGGGCCGCTGATCGTCTCCCTTGTAGGCATCGAGAGTTGGGCGCCGGCTATCGTCTTTGGTGCCCTCAGCGCTGCCGCGCTCGCTCCGATCGTCGCCATTCGACGCCATTCGCCACGCCTCGAAACCGAAGAGCACCATCCGGCGGTGAAAATCATCTCGGCTATGCCGGCCGTGTTCGCCGGAGCCTTTCTCGCCGGCATGGTCGACACCGCGTTCTTCACCTTTCTCCCGATTTGGGGGTTGCGTGTGAACCTGGACCCGGCCTTTGCGCTGGCCCTTCTAAGCGTATTCGTTGCGGGCAACATTGCGCTCCAGCTGCCGGTCGGCTGGCTGGCGGATCGGATCGGAACTCGCCCCGTGATGGCACTCTGCGGCTTTAGTTCCATTGTTGGCCCCCTTGGGGCAGTCTATTTCGCAGGCTATCCGATCCTGCTTTGCACTATTCTGTTTTTTTGGGGCGGCGCAGTCTACGCGCTCTATACACTGGCCATGATCGATATCGGCCACCATTGCCGTGGCACGACGCTCGCGTCCGCGAGCGGAGCCTTGGTGGTCGTATACACGATCTCGAATATCTCCGGTCCGCCACTGACTGGCGCCGCGATGCAAGCTTGGGGCCCCCACGGCCTCATGGCTGTGTCAACCGGCGTTGCCGCAATTTTCATGCTCATCATGGCTGTCCGGACCCGCAATTAGGAGCGCTGAAATGCGTTGAGGTCTGCTCCTGATGCTGTGGACATCGGGTAATCGCGGCCAAGGGCGAGCGCTGATCTGCCGATAGTGCCGCCATCCGGGCGCTGCACGGGAAAACTGACCCCAAGCCGACATCGGCATCCGCTCTTTGCTAATCGGACTCAATGAGGCGCCACTAGATACCTACGGATGGCGCGCGCGGCCTCGCCAAACTCCCAGAAAACTTTTTACCGGTGGCGTGCTCCACAGCCTCGCAATCACGAGGCGCCACTTGGTCGGTGTAATTCCACACTCGACCGCACGCTTTGAACAGCGGACGGGCCTCGCGGCTCAGCCTATATTTCTCGATCGCACTGAGAAATCTCTCGTGTTCGTCGTTGCTGATCTGGCCAGCTCTTCGGAGTGACATCTTTACTCTGCCCTCTACGACACTTTGTAAACCGCGTACCCCGTTGTCAGCGACTCGGCAACGCTCGATGGGCCCCCAGGCCAGAGCTTCTTGCCCCACCCAGCGAACGTCCTCAAGCACACGACGGTCTTGCTCGCTGGCAATGACGTAGCGTCGATCAATGGTAGTGTCCTGGACGCGAACGGTCATCCAGTCCGCCGCTTCCGCTGCCAACGGTTTGGAAAACGCGGCTACTACCGGGCCGCTGGCAGCTAAGGAGCCAACATAAACATAGGTATGCTCCCTGGGAGTCAGGGTGCATGTATTGCGGTACATAGGCCAGATTCGGAAAGTACCCACTTTAGAAAAGCTATCGTGCCCAGACGCAAATCGGCTCCGGAGAGTCGAGTCGCTCGGCCCCGGCGTAACGGCCTGGTGTGCAAACTCTACAGCACGACGCGCGCCGCAGGAGTGCTCAGACCAACGATGTGGCGCTGGAGAACTTCCGGATCGCGTTCCCCGCGAGCTCAGGCCATATAGAGACGGCGCTTGAAAAGGTCGGCTGTGACTGCAAGGTTTCGCGCTTTCGCCTCATCGATCGCTCGATCGACAATCTGCTGGGACTCGTCCAATTCACGGGACGTACAAGTCGAGAAGTCAATCAAAGAACTCCCTTTCGTGGTGGTGTGGTTCGCCAAAACAGGGACGCCGCGGGGCGAGCCCAAGGAACATTGCGTCGTCCGGATCAGCGCCGCCTTCCGGCTATGATGCGCTGCCAGCGGCTCGGTAATACGCGGGGGCATACCGGACCGCTGGCAACTAAAGGAGCCTACATTGGCATGTACGTGCTCCCCTGCACTGCAGGCTGCATATACGGACGCGTGCACGCCAGATTCGGGATTACCTACTTTGGAGAGGGCACCATGCCCGCCGGCCGAAGCTTATCCGCTGGCTCGGCATTACTATCTGCGGGCAATTTTGATCTCGGCAATCTCAGGAGCCGAGAGCTGCCAAACCACGCGTATGGGAACATCGCCCCCAACCCCGGCCTTCATTTCGAAACACCGGAATATCGAGGGTCATCGCACCTAACCTCGTACTCGACTTCGGCGGCAAACTTTTCCAAAGACGGTACTTCGTTGGCAACGATGTGAGGCAAAGTCCCGGGCCGCTCCCAACGAACGCGTCGATCAACAGTAATCTCGAGCACACGACGAACCTGCTCGCCCCTTGCGACGTAGCAACGACCAACAACAATGTCCTGCACGCGAACCGTCATCCGCACCTCCTAGAATGCGAACCGCCCCGCTGGCCGCCTAAAGCGGCATCCTTGAGCTTCACGGCGTCGCGCTCGCCTGAGTCGGTCGCAGCAAACAGCCCATTCGCCGTATGCCAGACCGGAAAGTCGACGCTCCATTCCGACGCTTTGGTCATCGCCGCATCAAATTCCCTTTATATCCTTGATATCCTTGGCGTTGCTAGAGCATTCATCGCACAACTTTCACTGGCCAAGTACCCGACCTAAACGGAGGTGAGGTTGGGAAATCAATTGACCGGGGGTCAGGCTTCTCAGACCCTGCCGAGGAGCCCGGAGTGAGACCTCAGATCTTCTTGGTCTTTGCCTGCATGTCGGCGAGGATCTGATCCCAGACGCCATTCGGCGAGAAGCTGTCGCCGGCCTTGCAGGAATTGTAGGCGTCGAGCGACTTGCGCACTGCGTCGGCGAGCTCGTAGCCGGTCATCTTGTCCACGTAGATCGACATCTTGCCGAGGAAAGTCTTTTAGCCACCGTCGCAGTCGGACTTGGCGACGGCCGGCGACATTCCAAGCATAAGCACGGCAGCGAACGCTGCTTTCGTTGTTCTTATCATTTTGCTACTCCAAGTTCTGGTTGAGAAGATGGCTGGCCGACCTATGGGAATGTAGGAATGCGCACAAGCTCCAGTCCGACGAGACTTCTGTCGGCGACGCCTGAGGACCAGATTGTCGCCGATGTTTGAACTCTACGCCTATTTAGCAGCGCCGTCTCGCGAAGAAACAATCAAGTTATAGCGCACGAGTTCGTAGGTGTTCCTACCCTGCACGTAGGTGTTCCTACCCTGCACAATGTGCTGGCAGCGTAATCCGTCCGATCATGGTTTGAGTAAATTAGATGCCGTCAACGCCATCGAGCGCACAGTCCTTGAGCCGCTCAGGATTGCGTTCGCCTCTCTCGGCAGCTGCAACAAGCTGCTTAGTGATCCTAGCTTCGCCGACTGACTTCTCACCAGCCGACAAAACAGAACTCGCCGAAAGATCCAGGAACAGGTCATCGCGGACACGGTGAAGTAGAGCGGTCGTGGAAGCATCGAATTGTCGGAAAGGCATGGGTGGGCCTCGCTGATCAGGAAGCGGGAGCACAATGTCTCTCAGCCATCAGGGACAATTCGAGCACGATGCGCCTTCAGTCCTCGAATGTCGAATCCTGACGGAAGCCAAGTTGAAGCCCCTCAAGTGCCGCTCCGTTCCCACTCGCTCCGGTCCGCGCCGTCCATGCTCAGGAACAACAAAGTCGCGGCGCTCACGGCCGATCTCTAGGCAGCTGCCACTCACTTCCCTGCCAAGAATTATTGAGCATTGAAATCTCCTCGAACAGGGGAATCGACGAGGTACCCCCCGATCGCATCAATCGGGTCCTGAGCGAGCTTGTCTCGCCGCTCTCTCACTTTGCGTCACGTGTATGCGAAGAAGGTGGGCTTGTGGCCCGAATGGGTCGGGCTCATTGCAGGCCAGGGCGAGAACAGTGGCTTGCAATGCGTCATTCAGCTCTGGGGACAGCGTGCTGCTGACACGGCTCCAATGTTCAGAGGGGGCCGATCAAGCGACGGAATTCGGCTTCCGGGACACCATAGGAGGCTCCCGCGGCTCGCTCGAGTTTATTGCGATCAAGAATCTCGATATTTCCGCGTGTCGCTTTGATGAGCAATTCGCCTTCAAGCAAATGGATGGCATCAGTGACGCTCGAACGGCGCACGCCGAGCATCATCGAAAGGAAGTCGTGGGTGATCGGAAACTCCATTGCGTCGAGCCGGTCGTGGCACATCAACACCCAGCGCGCCAAGCGTTCTTCGACAACGGAACTGCCATTTACGAGCGCGGATTGAGCCGTTTGCGTCATGAAGACATGGACGAAACGCAGCATCATATTTCGAAGGGTCAGGCTTTGATCAACGACCCTGAGGAAGTCTACTGTGTTGAGTCGGAAACCAGAGCCGCCGATCTGCATGTACTGATGATGCGGAGTTCGGTCGGAACCAAGCAGGACGGTGGTTGGTCCCATGCCGTCACGCCCGTAAACCCCGACTTCGATACTGCGTCCGTCAGCCTTTTCGGCCACCACCGAGACCATGCCGCTTTCGATGAAATAGACATGCGCGATGGGCTTGTTTGGTGTGGCCAGGACAAAGTCCCGATCTAGTTCCACCAGCTCCAGGATTGGCACCAGCAGAGCAAAATCCTGTGGTGCGAGGTAAGCGAGCAGACGATTGCGAATGGTCGAGTGGTCGAGCATGGCGTCGCGAGACGAGCAGCTGGATATCCAAACGAACAGAAGCGAGCACGCTCCTTGCAGCGTCATATCAAAACCCATGTACACCGCAAGAAGGTTCCCGTTTCCGACCATCGCTTCGTACGGTGCCGGACCAACCAGCTACCAGCTGATAAAATGCGCGTAGGGTTCCAGTCGGCTGCGGGGAGCCAGCCTGGGCGCGAATTCGGTGGATCGTGCTCGGGCAGATAAGGCTGTAAGTCTGGCGCTTTACCCCCTCCGGTACTGCGACGGCTTACTGCCTTATCCAATGTGGCGCAGAAGACCGCCGGATGGGTTGGAGGGTCGGAATCGCAACGCCCGTGGGCTGCGCGCAGCTCTCGCGAGCTTTCTCGGGAGCTTGATGGGGTGTGGATGACACCGGTGTAAGCCGGAGATCGAGGCCGCCCGGTTGATGATGGAGCAAAGCCGGCATCCCATCGATGGGATCGCTCGACAATCGGGGTTTGTCGATCTCGGCCGCATGCGTCGGGCGTTCCTGCGCGCGTTTGGGCAACCTGACGATGAACCTACGTCACGGGGACCTCTGCGTCTGAGCCATCGCCACAGGTTTGGAACAGGGCCATCGCCGGCGGAGTTTCCTTGAAATGGATGGGTAAGAGGTCACCCCCAGAAGCGAGGACACAATGGGCGTCACCAAGCGGACGAACCGGCGTGCGATCAAAGGGCCTTCCCGGCGGAAGGTAGCTCAACGACCGAAGGCGATGGCGCTAAAGGCGGGCGACGAAGTCGCCAACTCTAACAGTAAAAATACGCCAGCTGCGCAGCGTCGCACCGTGCGCCGCGCCACCCCGGCAATTTTTCCTCCATTCAATCCGGGCCGAACGCAGGCGGGCAACCTGCACGCAAGTCGCCCGCCATGAAGATCAGCCAAGCCACTGACGTGCCTATCGTCCGGGCTAGCGCCAGGGCAAAGGGCCCTTGCTTCGCCAAGAAGCTAATTTCGCTCCTTCGTAAATTCCTAGACGCACGGCCGGTACAGTTTGGCCACCCGGCATCGCGTCGTCATGTGCTCACATGCCGCTCAACCAATCGTCGACATCCTTTTTCACCTGATCCTTGGCATAGCCATAACGCTGCTGCAGTTTGCCCTCGAGTTGCTCGCGTTTGCCGGCGATCGTGGTCAGGTCGTCGTCAGTCAGCTTGCCCCACTTTGCTTTCACCTTCCCGTTAAATTCCTTCCAACTTCCTTCGATGCGATCCCAGTTCATTTTCAACTCCTTTTGCTGACAACTAACACAGGTTTGGTAGTGACGTTCTTCGACTTCGCTAAGCGACGAGCGATACGTGGCGCATCGACGTTGGTCGCGCCTTTTCCTTCAAGCTATGAAACAATGCCGAGGGCTACCAGGACAACCGCCCCGACGAGCAGCTGACTGATCATAATAATGGTGAAGACCTTCAACACTCAGTAACTTCTGACCGCCGCAAACGATATGGCCATTCGCGAATTGACCTTGCGCGCGGCCGCGACGGCGGTTGCGACACCTTTATCGTGCTCGAGTGCCTCCTCAACGACATGCGCATCGTCGGCTTCAAGCCTACCGGCGACATAATCGCTGATGAGGTCGGGCGTAATCTTCGACGGGAGATCGGAGATATCAATGCTCCTCGTAAGTGGCATTGAACGACAACAGCTGTCGTGACATGCCGCGATAAGCTGAGAAACTTCGCGCTGGCTCTGCGTCAGGCCGTGGCCAGCGTGTTGAGCTCGGTGCGGATACTGTCGATCGAAGGCTTGATGAGTGCGCTCACGCCTGGAACCTGGAGCGCCTTGTCGAATAGCCGATCGAGCATTGGTTTCGTCGCAGCGATTGCATTGGCCAAGGACTGTCTATTCTGTGGCGAAAGCTGACTAAGCATCCCTGCGAGCTTGTTGAACTCACCGATGGAGCCTTCTAACGGTGCCATAGCCGATTTTGCCGAAGTTTCGTCGGTGATCCCGTCCAGCGAGGAGCTCAGGCCATTCACCGCGTTGGCGACTTGTGCGCCAAAGTCGACGTCACCCACCTTGATGCCGCGCAGGTTCTCGAGTGAGGGGAAGTCGATCGCGGGTCGCTCGGGAAGGGCTCCTGTGGTGAGAGGGGACTCGATCTTTGTCGGGGGTTGCACGGCAGCGGTTTCCTTTGGGCTCGGGCCCGAAAGCAAGTACCAAGCGAGGCCGCCAACTGCCAGGAGCGCGAGGGCCGGAATAAGCCAGTCCGGTCGCGAGGAGGGGACTTCCAAGCCCCAAACGGGCTTAGAGGTGGCGGCGTATCTGCCCGGAGGTTCTGGGTCTCTAGAGGCAGTCGACGCAGTCGATGTGTGACGCGCCTCGCTCGAACCAGTGAGGTTTTCTAAAATGCCTGCTTCGCCAAGAGACTTGGCCAATCCCGCGGGAAGCGAACGGAGAATATTGTCTTTTTGCGAGGAAAGTAGGTTTGCGAGGCCCGATGCATCCAGTCCACTCGCGCGCTGCTGCTGCCCCAGCACGCCCGTCACGACCGGTCCGAGCAGGCCCATGAGGCTTTTCGAGCTGCTGTCACCGATACCGGCGTACTGACCGACTGCGTTAGTTAGCGCAGACATGGTCGTGCCACCAAGAAGGGACGTCAGGGCGCTGGCACCGGTATCAATGAGAGATTTCTGCCCAGAGCCACCGATTGTGCTGGCCAAGCTCGAGAGAACGCCGGGCTGCTGCTGAGCAACGGCTGCATTCAGTGCTGCCGCGCCTCTGGGCGTGGAGACGAGAGAGGTGAGCGCGGCCAAAAGCGCCGGTACTCCCGCGCTCGTCGCCTTTTGAACGATAGCGTTATCGAGCCCGAGGCTCGAGGCGACGCGCGCCACGAGATCGGAACTTAGGACTTGAGTGATGTTGGAGATTAGATTTGTCGACATGGGACACTCCATAAAGGTTCTGCATTCGTCTTCCGACGAGTTGTTAGACCCTTGTTTCACCCGAGTTGTTAGACCCTTGTTTCACCCGAGTTGTTAGACCCTTGTTTCACCTTAGGCGTCGTGCCTTGGGATCAATAGACTCGGAAAGTACTCATTCGCCTGGCAAAATCGAGTTTGCTGCAATTGGCAAATATCGCGCGATTTCAATCTGTTCGGACATGAGGGAAGGCACCCTCTCGGCTAAAAGCAGACGTTAGACGCGGGTGCACCATTGGTGTCCTTTTGGCCCAACCTCGCCGTTCCGACGGTCGGTACTTTGGGTCCGGAGTGTAGAGCTGACGAAGACTGCGGTCCGTTCAGCTGTCGGCGAGCGAGCAAGTGCTCATCCAATTGAGTTAAGAATGCGCGTCCGTTCTGCCCCTCGCTGCGCTTCCCTTCGCTCAAAGAAAGCGCCTCGAGGCGGGGCCGGACAAATTGATGCTGGGTTCAAGACAGGCAAGTGCCGACCACGGCTTCACTTCCGCTCAAGCATGGCGCGCACGCTCTTGGGCTTGAACGGCTGGCCACGGGTGCATAAAGGTCACCGAGCTATTTGTCGTTCGCTCCGGCATGATCGTCCTCACGACTCAGATGGCTGCTGTTCCAACGGTAGGATGACCTTGTTCGCAGAAAATTGCGCCATCGAAAGTTCGTAGAGCATTGCGGCCCGTATGGCGGCGATTTGATCGTCGTGCCATATTTAATTCCATGACCGACGAAGATCCGCGTCAGAAATCAAGCGCACGCAATCAGCTGGCGCGAGCGCTTGCCCGATGGGACAACGAAGGTGGAGCTCCTGGTCCGGAGGTCCACGAAAGAGACAATAAGGATGGAGTACTCACTCAAGAAGAACAGTGCATTCTGCAATGCCTTGGCGGAGCTGTTATCACCCAGTGGAACGATCTACCCACTGAAATCCAGCGGGCGCTTTTCGAACACGCCGTTTCGATGGGGGAGCCGAGCCATTCGCTTGCTCTAAAGGAGCTAATCGCCCGCTTCCTGCACAAGCACAAGGAACGCCGCTGAAATCGCGCAATACGCCCTGGCTCCTCCGTCTTTACGAACAATAGCGCCACGCTCGACCAGATCGGCATTCCGAAGTCGGCGTTCTACACTTGGTACGAACGTTACGCGTCCGGCGGTCCCGATGGCCTCGAGGGTCGCAAGCGGCATCCTAAGCGCGTCTGGAACCGCATCGCCGATGATGTTCGTGAGAAAGTTCTCGAACTGGCCCTCACCGAGCCGGAGCTCGGCCCGTGCGATAGCGTTTGACCTACCGACAAGCTAACTAGCAAAAGGAAGATTGGGTCGGGAGATTAATTGACCCCGCCCCCACCGTACCCCGCCACCAGCGGCCTGGAGCGCCTGCACGGGGGGATTCGGAAAGTACCTACTTTGCAAAACCACGCGCCACAGGGCTAAGTCGTCTTCGAAGCCCGGGCCTTAGGCTTCGCCTTAGAGGGCAGAGCTGATCCCGTCGTCGCGTCACGCAGACGGCTGGTCCTGACCCAACTCGTGCATGCGATTTAGGTTCTGAGAATGTAGTCGTTACAGAGCACTTTGATCTGGGCCTCGGCCTCTTCGCGGGTGACGTACACCTTGCTGCTGAAGACAAAAATCGTTTTATCGACGGGCCTAACCTCGACCACTCTGCACCTATTGTCGACACCGCGCACAACGAAAAAGCTCGCCGCCAAAGCAGGTGTGGCTACCGCTATAGCAATGCCAAACGCAACAACGTATCTCAACATTGATGGGACTCCGCTGTCGGCGCAGACTTCGCAGCCAGGCTCTGAACGGCTGTCACGGTGTCGTGTACCAGGCTCTTGCTGTTATTAGCCATCTCGACAACCCCGTCCAAGTAACGCTCGGCCGACTTCTGGTACCAATCGCCGTAGACGCGGCGTATGTCCTCCACCGTCTTGCACTCCGCGATCCGTTGTGACAGCTCGAGATTGTCCTTAAGGCACAGGTTCACAAAAGTGGCCCAGTCCCTGTTGAACGCTGCGATGCCCTCATAGAGGCGCCCGTTCATCTCGGTCATCAACGCGATGGGCGGGACGTTCGTCACCAGAAGTGCATGGAAGTCAGAGGGGGCCCACAAATTCCCCTGCTCGCCCTGGACGTTGGTGGACTTATGGGTCATGGCAAACTCCTTGCGGCATGGAAACCACGCCACAGACTAAGCGTCGTTCTTTTTTTGCTTGACAATCCTAAGATAAGCGCTGAGCGTTTAGATTTCAATGCATCTCGAAAGAAATCATTGAAATGATATTCGATTTTCATTCCATTTTTATTTAGTGCATACTTTTAAGGCACGCCAAGCAAAAGAGGTTAGACCAAATTTATGCTCTACTGTAAAAAATACCAAAAATGAAATCGCAAACAATATTGCACATTTACCAGCAACGCCTGACCGATAGACTCAATATAGCCTTGACCGAATCAGGAACTGGCCGCCACTGCCGCTTCTTTGCGGAGTTCGCGCCTCCTATCTTACCGCGCACTGCTTCGAGTTCCTTCCGGGAAGCTTCACCGTCCGGGTGCGATACGGGCTAGGCGCGAATCTTGATGATGGGCGAGAACAATCGGCGGCGCCGACACGCACAGTTCTTCTTCCGCTGGTGGCCCGTCTCGCCCGTTCGTTGCGACGCACCAAGTCGTCAGCTAGTGGGGTGAGACCGGCCGTGCGGCTTATGTCATGCGATGGGTTGGTCATGACCCATAGCGCCATAAGACGCCGGCAGATCTTGCCCGGTCGGGCGGCGTCGAGCCGAGGACCACCCACCGGCGTGACGGACGAGAACTCCGGGCGCGGAGCCACTAGCATTGCGTCTTGTGGCGTTGTGCGTCGGTGGAGCGCCCCCTGTCCCCATCCCAGCAGGCGTTCCGCCGTTTTCCCCCTCGCTGTCCCACGAGAGCCCGATGCCCCGATCTCGGCGTCGCTCCCGGCCCATGGAGTCTTTCGCCTTGTATTGTCGAACGGGGACATCGCGCGTGTCGCTCTGCTCGACCTGCGCACGGATCTGCTCGGCCGACGCGGGCGCAGTCCCGTGTAGATGTGGGCGCAGCATGGTCGGCGACGAGATCAACCTTGGCCCGGTCCCGGGCCTTGGCCCGATTGAACCGAAAATCCGTGTGCTCGTGAGCGCGGGCACCGCCATGGGGCTGATTATGTCCGGTCGTCACCATCCTCGTGGGAATTGGCGCCAGGGAACATCGGAGGCGCCCCGGTGAGGCCTATGAGGCCGTCGAACGACTTGATATTCTCGCGCGCGGGTAGCTCACGCGCCCGTGGCGTCCTTAAGGCATTTGGTCTTGAAGCTAGTTTCTGCAGCGCCATGTAGGCCTTTAGCCTTGGCATCAGCGTTACACTTTGCTCGTGCATCTTTTTCACATTTGGTCATAAAACTCGTCTGAAACACTCGCGCAGCTGCATTGATTCGACTTTGCCCACGCCTCGTCAAGCGCTCGGCCTAGTAACAATGTGAGGTGATCGATGCGCCTTCTGGGATCCTTCGCTTCCACGGTCCTAGCTATGGCGTGCCTTGGTTCACTCGCCGCGGCATGCCCTAGTGGTCACGTGCAGGATCCGAGCGGCAAGTGCGTCTCGCCGAGTGCTGCCCAGCAATCGACGGATGACTGCGCGGCGCGCGGTATGGTGCGGCGGGGCGAAGAGTGCGTGAAGCCCTGCCCGGCGGGCACGATCCAGAGCGACAAGATCGGCAAGTGCGTCTCGCCGAGTGCTGCCCAGCAATCGACGGATGACTGCGCGGCGCGCGGTATGGTGCGGCGGGGCGAAGAGTGCGTGAAGCCCTGCCCGGCGGGCACGATCCAGAGCGACAAGACCGGCAAGTGCGTCTCGCCGAGTGCTGCCCAGCAATCGACGGATGACTGCGCGGCGCGCGGTATGGTGCGGCGGGGCGAAGAGTGCGTGAAGCCCTGCCCGGCGGGCACGATCCAGAGCGACAAGACCGGCAAGTGCATAAGGAGCTGGATTTCCGTTCTTGGCCCATCTCTTCCGTTCATTGCGACGCACCTAGTCGTCGGCTACTGGGGTGAGACCGGCCGTGCTGCTCATGTCAGGTGATGGGCAGGTCATGACCCGGAGCAGTCGAGCTGACGCTGGGCGGAGCCCTGCGCGGCAGCGAGTACGACTATTTTGAGCGACAAATCATCAAGTTTATCGTCATGAAGCGCGGTGAGATTGCGGACATGACGCGCGACTACGAATTCACGGATTGGAACGCGCTTGCCGGCTTCATCGACGAATTCTTGGCGGCGGCTGAACCGTCGATCGGAGAGGGCCAATTTAAGGCGACGACTTAGAAAGAGTTCCGGCGTAGTTGCTAGGTACAACGTGAGATCGGCGGCGATGTAGCTGAGGAACACCAGGCGTGGGGCCGGAAACACCGTGGCGTAATGGGCGTGTCGCCCTAGACCTTGCGTCGCGGCAATGGGCCGGTTCGCGGCGGTCCACTTTGCAAGCCCGGTATCCTTGGCGCTGAGGTTCGGGAAGTCGCCCGCAGGCCAGCGCTCCCCGTCTGAGTACGGCGTCACCCAAAGCGTGTGGCCGATCACGTGGATAATCGCCGCCATACGGGCCGCGATGGCCTGCGAACTTTCGATGACGCAATCGTCTGGTTTCATCCTACCGTTGGAACAGCAGCCATATGAGTAGTGAGGACGATCATGCCGGAGCGAACGACAAATAGTTCGGTGACCTTCATGCACCCGTTTTCACTCATTGGCCTCGACGGCGTGCAACCGGCAGGGACCTACCTAGTCGAGACAGTCGAGGAGACGCTCGACAATTTATTTTTTGTCGCTTATCGGCGCGTGTCCACCACTATTGTCTTGCCCGCAGTCGGTACCGACACAGGCAAGAGGCAGGTGGTCACGATAGATCCAGACGACCTAGAGGCAGCTCAAAAAAGGGATTTAGGGACACCCTAGCTGTCATGTGACAGCTAGCGGTAGTCGGAACATAGCATTCCAAGAGCGCAGGGTGAGTGGGGTCGATTTGGGGAGTTTGCCTTCGCGGTTGCTGAAAGTCATGGTAGCTTGGCGCATGGTCAAAGATACATCTCATGCGTTTGATTGGCGTGAATGGTTCGTTCCCCCGGTCATCATCCCCGCGGTGTTCATTGCGTGGTTCCTGGGTTATGTGATTTATCAATGCTTGTGATCGTCCGCGGTCCCTGCGCCGGCTCAGCGAGCTACGACTGGCCCCCAAAGGCCCACCACTCGGCCACGCTCGCGATGCCTCCTCGCTGGAGGCGCCCTGCTCATTTGTCGGCGGCGCGGCTCGGCTGGCAAAGGGCAGGTCCGCATCTAGGCTGGCGAACCGCCCTGCTATTGGTCAGTCGGCACCTTCGATGTCAAATTTGATCGCTTACGCTCAATATTTCTGACTCAGCCGGTTTTGGTGGATCATCTGCCCGATCACACAATTCTATCGACACAAAAAACGACAACGTGATTGGCGCTTATGTGCAGGGATACCCACGTACATAGTAGAGATTGGCGAAAGCGCCTTTCAAAATAAACGGAGGAAATCATGAAAATCTGGAACATGCCGCAGGTTCGCGAGCAGGCAGTTGGCCTTGAAGTCACCAGCTATCTGCCGGCCGAGATCGACATCGTCTGACGTTACGAGAACTGACGCGCGAGAGTGCGCGTCAGTCCCACCAGACCAAGAAATCCAAGGAAAACACAAATGACCCGTACACTCATTCTGGCCGCGGCGCTCGCCGCCGGCTTCGCCTTTCCTGCGCTCGCTGTCGACACGACCGTGAACCCCAATGCGGGCACGACGCAAGGCCTCGGCGTGCAGGAGAACCTCTTCACTTCCGACCAGGCGCGTCAGCATCTGATGCACCTCGGCTATACGGACGTCTCGAGCATGACGAAGGACGAGGGCGGCAAGTGGATCGGCCGCGCGACCAAGGACGGCAAGAGCTTCATCGTAGCGGTCGACATCAAGGGCCCAGTCGAAGCCAAACCGGCGCCCACCAACTAAGCTAAATCGCAGAACGCCGACCAAAGAGCTATGCTGGTGCGCGGCGGCCGAGTAATCGGCCGCCGCAGCCGTTCCAAGATCGGCAATAGAGCTGGTTTTCGCTGTCGGAACGGATTTTCCCCCTCCATAAGCCTACAGCATCGACCGTGACCGGGCTTCCGGATTTGCTGGCTGCATCAAAATCCGCCCGCAACCTTTTCATTACAACCATTGACCGAGGGTCAGCAGCTGATCTTGAGCCGCGGCTGATGTAAGGCCATCAAACGGTCCCCATATGCAGGTGATGGATCGGTTCGATTTTAATTCGCCAACAGAGATTTTTTCGAGCACGTGGCGATGGATGCGACCTTGATCGAACGGCTTGCAAGCCTTCACGGTGTCAACATACTTGAGCAGGAGACGACATGTTGCACGCAACGATGGAGCAGCGCGCTTTCTTTGCGAACACCGGGCTCCCGACGTTCACGCTCACACCTGTGTGGGGCGCGCATGGCCTGGTGATGGGCTTCGAGGTGTGGGATGGCCCCGAGCTCGTCGGTCATATCCCGTATGACGATGATTTCGGGGACCTCCTTAATGAGGTCGGGTTCAAGTGAGTAACGCGGCCAGCTAAGAGTAATGACCACGCCGATCAACAAAGATTGTTCGACCAACTTCTTAAGGACGAGGACGTGCCTTGGTCGCGCGCGTCAAGTAACAAGCGAAAAACGTTCGAAGGAGAGCCCCATGGACATTCACGAGTACCAGGCTAAAGAGCTGCTTTCGAAATTTGGCGTGCCGATTCCGCGCGGCGCCCTCGCCTACAGTCCCGAGCAGGCGGTTTATCGCGCCACCGAGATTGGCGGCAGCAAGTGGGTGGTCAAGGCGCAGATCCATTCCGGTGCGCGCGGCAAGGCGGGCGGCGTCAAGCTATGCAAGAGCGATACGGAGATCGAGCAAGCTGCTGAGGCTCTGCTCGGCAAGCGCCTTGTCACCCACCAGACCGGCCCCGAGGGCAAGCTCGTCTCACGACTCTACATCGAGGAGGGCACCAACATCGCAGAGGAGATCTACCTCGCGTTCGTCATGGACCGCGCCTCCGAGCGCATTATGGTCGTAGCGTCGGCTGCCGGGGGAATGGACATTGAGGAGATTTCCGAGAACAAGCCAGAGACCATCATTCGGGTCAGCGCCGACCCGGCGGTTGGCATGCAGCAATTCCAGGCGCGCGAGGTGGCTTATAGCCTCGGCGTCGAGCCCGAAATCATTCATAAGCTGGTGCCGACAATCATGGGCTGCTACCGTGCCTTTCGCGATCTCGACGCGACGATGCTCGAAATTAATCCCCTAGTCATTACCAAACAAAAGAACGTCTTGGCTCTCGACGCCAAGATGAGCTTCGACGACAATGCGCTGTACCGCCGTCCGTACATCGCCGAGCTTCGCGATAAAAGCCAGGAGGACCCGCGCGAGACCTATGCCAACGACCGCGGTCTCGCCTACGTCGGGCTCGATGGCGACATCGGGTGCATCGTCAACGGCGCCGGCCTCGCCATGGCGACGCTCGACATGATTAAGCTCGCCGGCGGCGAGCCGGCTAACTTCCTCGACATCGGCGGCGGTGCCTCTCCAGAGCGCGTGACGAAATCGTTCAAGGCGGTGCTGCGCGACAAGAACGTGAAAGCGATCCTGGTCAACGTGTTCGCCGGTATCAACCGCTGCGACTGGGTCGCCAAGGGCGTTGTCGACGCCATCAAGGAGCTCGAGATCAAGATTCCGATCGTCATCCGACTCGCCGGTACCAAGGTTGAGGAAGGCCGTCGCATCATCGATCAGAGCGGGCTCGCCATGATTAGTGCCGGTTCATTGGCCGAAGCCGCCGACAAGGTGGTGGTCGCGGCGAAGAACTCGAAGGCCACCGCGTAGACGCGCCGCCCGTCTTTCGGATTCAATGGTTGCATCAAAATCCAAGGGTTCCACGGACTAGAACCGTTGACCGAGGGTCAGCCGGGGTGATTTGAAGCGCTTCATCCGCCGTTCGCGTTGTCGCATTGGCTGATGGGAATTCTCAGCCCGGTTATTCTTGCAGCGACCTGTGTCGTGTCGCCGCGCAATACCAAGTTCGCGCAGCTCGGAGCCCGAGCTTGTCGGTCGCGATGGTGGCTGGAGTGACGCCCTGCTTCTTCAGGAGTTTTCGCATCAGCTTCAGCGCCGCCTTGCGGTCTCGCCGTGGCTGACCACCGTTTTCCGAGTCTCGTCATCCAGCAGGCCGTCTGGCTCTATTTCCGCTTCGCTCTGAGCTACCGTGACGTCGAGGATATGCTCGCCGAGCTTGGTATCGACGCGTCCTACGAGACGGTCCACCGCTAAGCTTTGAAGTTCGGCGTGATCATTGCGTGCAAGCTGAGACGTGGACGGCCTCGGCCGGACGTGCGGTGGTGGTCGGCGAGAGATCGACCGGCTGTTGACCCGCCAGGAGCACATCCCCCTGGGTTTTCAACTTGCGTTCAATCCGGTCGAGAGCGGAGGGATACTGAAGCTCTAATGAGCCCTTCTACCGCTCTGCTGCGTCAGCGCCCTACTGAATCAGCGACAAGGCCGTCAGCAAAAACGCGAAATGAGAGAGCACAAAAAAGAGAATGCGTAGAGTCATCCCACGGCCCTCAGGGTGCGACTTGCAACCACGCTTTCATCGCTAGTTCCGATTGGTCGATCAGCATTCGGCGCGATCACAATCCCCAGCCGCCATAGACGACCAGAAACGCTGCGGCCGCACAGGTCATGACGCCGTAAACCGCTATCATCACGCTGCTCTCCCCATCAGTGCGGGCTTGATTCATTTCGTCCCCCGCGGCCTGGCGCGAGTAGCAAAGCGGCGCTCTCCGAGCGTGGCCGCGTGATTGCTTCAAGTTCTGATCCGGCATGTGCTGGTTGGCACGCATGTCTACCTCCCCTAGGCGGCCGTTAACTGGGACCAATCGACCATTCCCATGTCGCAGCTATTCGTCGTTTCGGATAGAAAGTGTTTCGCTTTGTAACGGAGCCGCCGGTAGGCAGGCCCGCGCGCGGCCGCCCATGTGCGACCACGTGATGAGGGATCAAGTCGGATCGCGGTCGGGAACTAACTGAAGCCGCCCCCGCCGCACCCCGCCACCAGCGACCTGGAGTGCCTGCCCGGGGGGAGCGGCAGTTTCAGGCCACCGGTAACAGATAGGAGGGGGGAGCGCAGAGGGACTTGGGCTGCCCCCTCGAATGAGAGCGTCGCTCAAAAATGCCGATCAGTGCTAGATTCGGAAAGTACCTACTGTGCAAAACTAAAGCACGCCAGGACTAAGTCTTCTTCGAAGCGAGGAACTCGGGCTTCGTCGAGACAAGGCGAACGCGTTCACCGCAAGTGGCTGATGACGCGCGTCTCGTTCGCAGTTGACACGCATCAAGGAATCTCGAGCTCGCCGGAGCAGGCTACGCGCAGAAAATCTCTTACGGAGAACGCGCTGAGTTCGGATCTATGGGGGCTGCAAACCATGGAGGCGGATGTCGTTTCACCGAAGCATGGGTCTGACGCAGGCAAGCTCGGCTTTCCCGTTCGCCGTGTGCCTCTCGACGCGCCGTGGGATTGGCTCAGCCACGGCTGGCAGGATCTCTGCACGGTGCCTTCCCTGAGTCTCGCCTATGGCGCGGTCTTTTCCATTGCGGCCTGGATTATCCTCTACGTATTGAGCCTTCTCGAGGCGACGTCGTTGGTCCCCGTGCTGGCAGGTGGGTTCATGTTGGTCGGACCGCTGCTGGCCGCGGGGCTTTATGAGGTAAGCCGTCGAATCGAGAAGGGGGAGCGGATCACAGTACGCGAGGTCTTCGATACCTGTAGGCCAGCGATCGGCCGGCTCAGCTTTTTTGGCGTGGTTCTCTTCTTTGCGTTCTTCTTGTGGGTGGAGCTCGCCTTCCTCCTGCTCACGCTTTTTCTCGGTCCAGTAACGGTCCCGGCGCCTAGCGAACTCGTCCCCAGTATGCTGTTTACAAACGAGGGACTGGGCCTCCTTTTCACAGGGACGCTGGTGGGTGCCCTGCTCGCTGCGATCGTGTTCTCGATCTCCAGTGTGGCCGCGCCACTGCTGCTGGTGAAGGACGTCGATGCCGTCACGGCGATGGTTACCAGTGTGCGGGCTGCGAGCCTCAACATGGGCCCTATGCTTCTATGGGCTGCACTCATTGCTGGCTATATGGCCCTCGGGCTCGCGACTCTGTTCGTCGGCCTCATTGTCATCTTTCCGCTTCTCGGCCACGCGACCTGGCACGCATTTCGCGCCCTCGTGGAGGTGAATCGCATCTGACCTTTGCGCGGCTCTCGTCGGCGATGGCCGAATATCGTGGCCAAGAAGGACATGCCGAAGGATGCCCGCGCCTACTGGGACGAGACGGGGAAATTCGCCAAGTACTTTTCTCCCAAGCCGGGTGAGGGCGACTGAGCAGGCGCATTGGAAACATAAGCAATGATCGCTTATGGCCCAAAGTTTTGCCACGATCCCCCGCCGCGACCATCGCAAGATGCGCCGTCGCCCGCCCGAACGAGGGGGACGTCCGTACCCTTCCCTTGACCCAGGTCAACGTGCGCCTTCGAGTTGCGTGAATTAAATAGCCAACGTGGCCCGCACAGCGGCTGCTCCAAGCGGGGCCCCGGGGGGCGGAGGCGCTGCGCGTGGTCAACCGAACCATCGGAGACCACCATGGCTATAGCGTATGCGGATCCATTCGATGCCCTGCTGAGCCTGCAAGCGGCGCTCGATCAGCGGCTTGAGAGCGGCTGGCTTGAGGACATGACGGCTGGTGTCGGTGCGTTTCCTCCGATCAACCTATTTCAGCAGGGGCACGACTTCGTCGCCATTATCGAGTTGCCTGGTGTAAGCAGGGACGATCTCACTCTGGAAGCCCAGGCGAACACCCTTCGGATTGCGGGCAAGAAATCCGTCGACTATGGGGCCAATGCCAGCGCGCACAGGCGCGAGCGGATCGCTGGCACGTTTGATCGTGCCATCACGGTGCCTGTCGAGTTCGAACTCGGACCGGATCGTGGCCGAGTTCCGTGACGGCGTTCTCGCCATCTTCTTGCCGAGGGCAGAGAGCGACAAGCCGAAGGCGATCAAGGTGATCTGAGGGAGATCTTGAGCTGGACATCGACAAGTGAAAGCGGAGCTGCGATCATGGCAACGGGCCAAGAGCTGAAATTGCAGGAGAAGCGCGAACTTCAAAAGAAGGGCGAGCCGACGATCCCGGCGCGGCTCTACATGCCGAACACGGACATCTATGAGACCGATCAGGCGCTGGTTGTGGTCATGGAGATGCCGGGCGTCGACAAGGGGCATCTCGACATCGGCTTCGAGGATGACGTCTTGCGCGTTTCGGGGCGCATCGACTTCTCGAAATACGAGAAGCTGCAGCCCGTCTATACCGAGTACAATATCGGCCACTATCAGCGGAGCTTCAACCTACCTCCTGGTATTGTCGATGCGGACAAGATCACGGCCGAGATGAAAGAGGGCGTCCTGACACTGACTCTACCCAAGGCCGAGCGCGTCAAACCGCGCAAGATCGCACTCAAATGAGTCCCATGTTCCCGTGACGCGCGGGCCGTCGTCCTCGATGAAAACCTGGCCATCCTGACGCGCACCGATGCGGACTCCTGAACGGGCGTACCGGGCAGTATTCTCGATGAGTTGCCGAGAACTTCCGCCAAGCTGAGGGAGCGGGGATCGGCTGGGAGACCCGTCCGCTTTGTTGTGATATGCCGATTTTCAGTTCGCCCACCCCGATCAGATCAGGTCGGCGAGGGGCACAGAGCCAGTCAAGACGCCAAACCTAGACCTGCCGATGGTGAGGAGTAGAATACTGCTTCAATTCAAGTAACATTTTGGAGGCAGGATGGCGGTTGTAAAAATCGAGCCTGTGACGGTTAGGACGGTCGGAGGTCACGACGCGATAATTGATGGGATTGATCTCGCGCCGAGTAACGGCGACTTTTTCACGGGAACCGTGACTTCGGACAAGAGCGGGACGCATTCTACGCGATGGAACAGCGCGGGGATTTGTCGCGACTCACCTCACAGCTGCAACCTCAGCGCCAGCACAGAAGAATTCTTTGACCTCCTTGCGTCGGCAAGACAATTGGGCCTGTCGAGTTGAGTACGCTAGCAGAGCCATCTGCGCGCTGGATCACCCTGCTGGGGGGGCCTCCCACTGCGATCGCCGGCTTCACCGGAGGACAGCATGCGCGCCCGTGGGCTGCGGACGTGGCCATGGCTGCGAAGCAATAACGAAGCCAACGATAGCGGCGCCCTTCGTGCGCGGCCCGGGACCTCCAAGGTTCGTAGGTAGACGAAGGCCGCCTTATCGCTGTCGCCGCTGATGCGCTGCTACAATAGCTGCGGCGTCTGCGCTTTTCGGCGCGGAGGCGACGATTAATAGAACGCGCTTCATGTCAGCCTCCTTCGACCGACTGCAAACGAGGAGTCGCTGACCCGATCAAATCGGCGTTCGTCTTCGGTCGAAGACTTGGGCTGATTTACACTAAGGCAAAATGAAAAACGCAAGAGATGCTGCGGCCATCACAGCAGTTGCCACCCCTACCTGCCCGGCGATCTCGAACGAGCCGTCGCTGGCTTCGTCGACCACTACAATCACTGCCGCTATCACGAAGCTCTCGACAACCTCACCCCCGCCGACGTCTACTTCGGACGCGGTCAGCGCATCATCGACATGAGAAAGGAGATCAAGCGAAGGACCATCGAGCAACGCCGCCGACTCCACTTGCAAGCCGCAGCATGAACGACAACCAGATGGGCCGAACACTCCCTTAGCTTAAACCCTCAACTGTCCAGAAAACCCTGACGACGGACAGGGCCAAGGAGAGCCAAGCGCGTGTCAGAACGAGGTGCTTGCCATGAGTAGCCGGGCATATTCGGGTTCACAGAGTTACTCAAGGACCCGCCCGTCACTCCCGTCACTGCCGTCTCCAATAAAGGAATAGGGATATGCCTGCACCACAAGAACCAACGGCCGCGAACGGTGACCGTAATCTGGCATTGTTCTGCGATTTCGAGAACATTGCCCTGGGCGTGCGGGACAGTAAATATGCCGATTTCGATATGCGGCTCGTCGTCCAGAAGCTGTTGGTAAAGGGCAGCATCGTCGTGAAGAAAGCGTATTGCGATTGGGAGCGGTATAAAGGCTACAAGACGGCCATGCACGAGGCGGCGTTCGAGCTCATCGAAATACCGCATGTTCGGCAATCGGGCAAAAACTCGGCAGACATACGCATGGTCGTTGATGCGCTCGACCTCTGCTACACCAAGGAACATATCGACACGTTCGTCATCATCTCCGGTGATTCCGATTTCTCACCGCTGGTCAGCAAACTTCGAGAGAATGCGAAAACCGTAATCGGCGTCGGCGTCAAGAATTCGACATCTGACCTGCTGATAAGCAATTGCGACGAGTTCATCTACTATGACGACTTGGTAAGGGACGTACCATCCTCACGCAAGGACCACAAACCGGTGCGCCGCGCGCCTGCCGCTAAGGCCCCGAATCCGCAGAAAGACCGGAAGCAAGAAGCGATTGATCTGGTCTTGGAGACGACGAGGGCACTGGCCTCGGAGCGGGGGGACACGGCCAAGCTCTGGGGATCGATGATTAAGCAGACACTAAAGCGCCGTCACCCTGGGTTTAACGAGTCATTTTACGGGTTCCTCTCATTTAATGAGCTGCTCGAGGAAGCGCAGGCGCGCGGCTACCTGAAGCTTGAGCTCGATGAGAAGTCGGGGGGCTATATTATCCAGAGTGTGACGTTCTGACGGGCGCGACGGTGTGCCAAGCTATGGATGTAGCGACCGGATGTCGATGAAGGCAGGAGAACCAAGCGCTTCAGGACGAGACCTCGCTTGCATTTCCAGCCGAGCGTATTCATGAACGAGACGCTAGGTGTCGCCGTCACCTGTGTCACTGCCATCTCCCCGCTCTACAATCCACCGACAGTCCAGCGGCGCCATCCCGTTGAGGGGTCTGCAATTGGGGGACAAGCTGACGACGAGCGGACATCATCGTGAGGTCTGCTCCTGACCCGGTGCCGACTTCCACGCGCGATGCCGAGTGGCAAATGCGGGTTTCACCTTCCCCGATGCCGGCGGCCCCATTGGCTTGCCAATTCAGATGCGGCAGGGCTTACGAGAGGAGTTTTCGGATCGACCGGGCTAACGTCGATCTCGCCGCCGACCAGACTGCGGCCGCAAGGGCAGAGGACTGCGCCCGCTTCGGTCGAACAGACCCGCGCGCAGGTCGGGCAGAGCGAAACGCTCGATGCTCTAGATCGAAGAGCTACCGCGATAGGCTCTATGGGCCGGGAGCGACGCCGAGATTGGCGCATCGGGTTATGTTGCCTTCCAATCGGGGTCGCTCCCGGGCCTAGTTTTAGGCCGGATGCGTCGCGCGCTGCGAGCCGCATCCAAGTTAATCGTGAGTGAATGGGGAGAACCGAGCAATCCCCGCTTTGGGGGAGGATCCATCCGCGGCGACTGTTGTGCGCGTCGGACCTTACCTCAAAGGCAAAGCCCAGCCTCTTTGCAGCAAGAGACTGGGCTCTAGGATCGATCGACGCGGCGGAAAAGCGATCGATACCGGCATATTGAGCCGGAGCCGTTAAAAAATCGGACGCGGGAACCTCGCCGAGAGCCTGGCGTTGAGGCTCTGTCCGCGGACAAAGGCGTCGTCCGTGCGGACCACTCCCCCTATGCACCTGCGTTTCGGCACGTGGGTGCCTCACTTTACGCCGAATCCCACGCCATTTTGACGACTATGAGCGGGCTGTCTGGGGTTCACCCCCCGGGCGGCCTGCGTTGGCGTTTAGAGATCTCGAGGGCGTGAATACGGCAAAGCCCAACCCCCCGGGGAAGAAGGGCTGGGCTTCGGATGGCCACCGGTTCAACAGTTAACCGATCGGTCGGACTACCCTCGCTTCTGCCGGTTAACAAAAACTGAAAGCAGGCGACCGCAGGTGCTTGCTCCTCATCGGCGCGCCATGCGGCAATGGCTGTGCGACGGGCCAAGATGTGGCTCCAGCGATAAACGCCCACCGTTGCGAACAGTATGATGAGCGTCCAAGCGGCGAAGCCGAGCAACGCCCGGCTCGTGGCGAATGCGGAGCGCTATTATCGCGTGATGTATTACGGTTCGCGAGCCTCCTGGAACTTGCGCGACAGTCATATGTTCGAGACGTTGAGGCACATACTGGAATTCCATGGGCCCAATTCCAGGGCCGTCGTATGGGCGCACAATTCACACATCGGAAACGCCGCAGCCACGGAAATGAGCGGGCGCGGTGAGACCAACATTGGCCAATTGTGCCGAGAGCACTTCGGCACAGGCTCCTATCACATCGGCTTTGGGACCAACGACGGCACCGTTGCAGCAGCCTCAGACTGGGACGGTCCAATGCAGGTCATGAACGTCCGACCGGCCCATCCGCAGAGCTATGAACGCCTGTTCCACATGACGAACTCGCCTGGTCTGCTCTTACCCCTTGCCGATCAACGGACCCAAGAGCTTCGCGACAAGCTCGCCAATCCGCGGCTGGAGCGTGCGATAGGGGTTATCTACAGGCCGGATAGCGAACTCGCCAGCCACTACTTCGAGGCAGTCTTGCCTCGGCAGTTCGATGAGTACATCTGGATCGACAGGACCCGCGTGGTCACCCCGTTCGATGTCGCCGAGCTTCAAGGTTTGCCGGACACCTATCCTTTCGGAGTTTAGGGAAATCGGTCGCGCAAGCGAAGGTGCCGAGCTTAGCCGGTGAGGGTAACAGCGGTTAAAGTGTCGAGTGAACGTATCGCGTTACGCGCCGCAGGAGAACGCACTGAGAGTTTTGGCCACGACGGCTGCTCTGTCCTGTGCCGTCTTTCTTGCCGGCGTCGTGCCATTTTCAGCGAGAAGCACAATCCCTCCGTAGGCCGGGCGCAAATTGCCGAGCTCGTCTACAAGAGAAATAGGCAAAGCCCCTGTGCAGCAACCCTGTAAGGATCGACCAATTGCCATCCCCTCGGCCCGTGAGTTTGAAATGCCCGCCCTAGCGGAGACCGGATATGTCCTCGGCAAGCTCAACTGGATGCGGGCGCGACACATCTGGCCCAATGGATTGCGGTATCTGTGGACCGACGCGTTCGGCGTCGTTCTTCTCGTCTCGCTCTATCGCGAACTGGAGAGGAGAGAGTTCCTCGATGAGGCAGAATGGGTGGTTGCGGATGTCGACCGCGTGCTTGGACGCCCGCGCGGAATACGCATTGGCGAGGAGCCCGACCGCGACGGTCAGTACTTCCACTACCTTGCCATGTGGCTTTATGCGCTCGCCGTGCTCGGACGCCATATCCCGCGCTATCGCCAGAAGGCCGTGGACCTCGTGCATCAGGCTCATGATGCCTTTCTCGTGCCGGAACGCGGCGTGATTTGGAAGATGAAGGAAGATTTGAGCGGCCCCTATCCAGGTTACGGTCTGGGTGCGCTCGATGCCTTCGATGGCTATGTCGCATATCGTATTCTCAATGAAGACGCCCTGTCGCGCGAAATCGCCGACATGCGAAAGCTCGTCACTCAATCCGCGCCAGATCTTGTGATCACCCAGGATCTGGGTCTGGGCATGATGTTGTGGATGACCCAGTTCTTTCCCGCAGAAGAATGGGCGCAGCTACAAAAGAAGCGCTGCCTCACCATCCTTGACAGCATGTGGAGGCCCGACGGGTATTTCTGCCGTGAACCGAATTCACCCAATATCAAGTTCGCATTCACCAATTACGGCGTATCCATCGGCTTGCAGGCCGTGAATGCCATGCCGGAACGTGTGGAGCATCTCAACGCGTTCTTTGAGAAGTACCGCTCGGGTGACGAGTATGATCATGCAGCCATTACCCACGTCATGGCGTGCAACTCGCATTTCCCTGGGTGCTTGACCCGGGCTCAGGGCTGATTGCCGGCCTGCGTGACACTCTAAGCCTTCCTAATGAGCGCCAGGGTTTGATCCAGCGCCTAAGCATGATGAGGAGTAGCGCTTGACGAACCCGATCCAACTGCTGGGCGAAGGGATCGATGAACATGCCTTGGACGTATTTAGGCGAGGGCCTGCGCCAAAGCGATCTTCTGCGGCGCTCTTTCGGGACAGTGCTCGACAGTATCGGTCTCGGCCCAAGTGAAGTTCCCTACGATGCCGTCCTTATTGAGCCTGGCTACACCCTGCGCCGCTACATGGGCGCCGGCGGCGGACGTGCACCCGTCTTGATCGTCCCGGCACCGATCAAACGCCCTTACATTTTCGACCTGCTACCAGGCCGGAGCGTGGTGCAGCGCTTTCTCGAGGCAGGGTTCCCGGTCTACCTCATTGCCTGGAAGGAGGCCGGCCCCGAGGGCGTTGACTGGGGTCTCAGCGAGTACGCGGGCTCGTGGATCGCCGCCGCCGTAGAAAGGATTCGCACCGAGCAAAGGCATAAACCTATTCTTGTGGGCCATTCACTCGGTGGAACGTTTGCAGCCCTTAACGCCGCGCTCGATCCCGGTCAGATCAGCAAACTCGTGCTCGTGGAGGCCCCACTGGCCTTCGGCAAGCATACTGGAGCATTAGCCTCTATCGTCGCCATATCGCCGCGGATGTGGCAATCGGCCCACCTCTTGGGAGGTGCTCCGGGGAGCTTGCTCGATGTCGCCAGCGTGACCGCAGATTCGGAGGAGCTCGTGCTCGAGCCATTGCTGGACCGATGGTGGAGCGTTCTCGATCCCAATGCTATGGCGACCCACGCGCGAGTTATGCGCTGGAGCTTGGACGAATTCCCTTTGCCGCCCCGTCTGTTTGCCGAAGTTGTCGAGCTGCTCTATCGGGAAGACCGGTTCGCCCGAGGTGAGCTCACTCTGTCTGGCCAGCTGGCAGTGCCGGCTGCCCTTAATACCGTACGAATCGCAGCGATCGTTGATGACACAAGCCGGCTGGTCCCGGGCTCCTCCGTTCTCGCGCCGCTGACCAATCCCTTTGTGTTTCGCTATGAGCCTGAAATCGGGGTAGCCTTGCAGCACGTTGGTCCGCTCGTCGGACAGCGCGCTCATCGGGACCTCTGGCCGCAGGTCATCAGCTGGATGCAAGAGTGACCTGGCAAAACGCAACGACGATTCGACGCTTTCAAAGGCCCGCCTTCGCGAGTTCGTCCTCACCTTTTGGATCGGCCGCCGTGTCAACGTGAATGTGCATTGCAAGCGTTCTCCGTCACCCGAGGTGATGCTTGCCTACGGGCTGCACGATAGTCGCTTGTGGCCCCTTGTCTCCGACAGCCTCGGAGAAGCGAACCTCCTGCCCGACAGAGAGGCTGTCGAATTTCCCATCGGCGACACTGTTGCGGTGAAAGTAGATCTCGCGGCCGTCCGCCGAGGCAATGAATCCATAATCGTGCTCGGGCACGAGCGACAAGATGACGCCATGCGGCGATTCCTCGTGGGTTTTGACGTGACCCTCCCTCTTGCGGACGAGATCTTGCAGCTGGCGGCGGGCCACGTCGAATGCGTCTCTGATGGTCACCTGAATGTCTTCGTGCCGGCCTGTCGCCGCCGGATCGCGGCTTACAGCGATATCCGCCGCGCCAGGAATTGTGAGGTGGAGGCGAACGCTATACGTATCGCCTTTGTGATGGCGATGCTGCGGCCTCCCAATGACGATGCGCGCCGATGTGATCCGATCGCAGAACTGCTCGAGCTTCTCGGCCTCTTTGCGCGCGTGCTCTTCGATATAGTCGACGTGCGCAATGTGCTCGAAAGAAACCTGCAGCGGAACTTGCATGGGACAGTCCTTTTTTGGGGAAAGGTGCTTCGCCATCCCGAGAGCAATCGCATAGGGGGCCGTTACCATCCCTTGATCCGGGTCAACCTATCATTTGGCGCGCACCGATCGCCGGGGCGTCGTCGCGATCCACGCGCGGATGCATGGATTGGACGCATTTACAGACGATTGAGCCGATGGGAAGAGTTCGGAGCCCACACTTCGAGGCTTGAGGCCCTAAAGTACATTTGGATCAAGGAGCAAAGCGCAACTCGGCCCCATCGGTTGGCGCAGATGTTCCGGTCTACGAGTATTGGCAGCTGCCATGAACCCGGTTAGTGCCCTTCTCTGGAAAGCTCTTGATCAGCTTGTATTTAGGCGATCTCGCCTTCTCTACTTCAGGGTGGGAGACCTCGTTAGACAAGCGGGATGTCCTCCGTCGGTATTGGAGAGCCTGGGCTTGCGCCCATCCCGGCAGTCTTTACCCGACAATTAGAATGCAGCCTTTGCCTTGACCCAGGTCAACCAGCGCCAGAACTCTGGTGGTTCTCGCTTGATTTCTGCGGCCTGATTGGGACCGTGAGTGCCCCGCTACTAGCAAGAGCGCGGACTTTGTCCGCGCGAGGCCGACACACCAAGAAAAGCAATAGATTTGGCGATTTCGCGGACCTAAGATTGTCGAGCCCGCTTCTAATCCGCTTGTGCAAGGGGATTCCGATGCAGATCAACCGGCGAGATGCGTTCAAGTCGTTTATCTCTGGTGCGGCAGCCTGCGGACTTCTGCCGTTGGCTC
The DNA here is from genome assembly GCA_963740475.1 of uncultured Alphaproteobacteria bacterium. Classification (GTDB taxonomy): domain Bacteria; phylum Pseudomonadota; class Alphaproteobacteria; order Rhizobiales; family Hyphomicrobiaceae; genus Hyphomicrobium_C. The sequence goes on from CAVUEM010000021.1 coordinate 261,945, forward strand.
GGGCTCAGGCAGTCGAGCAGGCAGGCCCTCGAAGGGTTTCATTGAGCAACGGCTTCCGCACGCATTTTCTCCCCAATGAGTTGGGCTACGTGTTGGCAACACTTCTCCTGCGCAGCAAAGAGATCGTTCACAATGGCCTTGCCCACCTTTTCGAGCACACCTCGTGTGTGGGCGCCGCTGGGATACTCTCGGCCAACGATGTCGCCGGCAGGTACAAGAACTACATTCAGGATGGCAACGCGTGGACCGAGCCTGGGGTCCTCACATGGGACGCGTCCTTCCTTCCCCATTATCTGCCGCAAGTGATGGGTCTTTTGGCGGCGATAACGCTTGATCAGAAATTCGATCTCGAGACGGTCGAAGCGCAGGCCCGCGTGGTTGTTCAGGAACTTTATCTGGATAAATATGACGCGGATAAGAACACGCAGAAGAAGTTCGATTACGAGCTATTCGGCAAAACCCATCCTTATGTGAAGGAAACGACGGACGAGGAGATCGCAAAAGCCAGAACTCCCCCGGCCAGGCTCGTTCAAGAGCTGCACGAGTTTGCCGCGACGGTGCGACTGCCGGCGAACATGGATCTCTTTCTCGTGGGGGCCGTCGAGCCCGCAGCCGTCGAGGACCTGGTGAAGGAGCATTTCGGCGGATACGCGTTCGCCGAGGGACCGCTGCTCAATATTCCGCAGGTAACCGTCACCCATGCGTACAAGGCTTTGACCGCTGCTTCACATGAGCTCAAGCAGCCCATGTCGGACCTGAAGATCGCGTGGAACACGGGCGTTCGCGTCATCGACAGGGACGCCCGTGTGCTGCTGGCCTTGAGCAAATATCTCAACACGGCGCTGTATAACGAGCTGCGTGACAAGGATGGCGATACCTATACGCCCGAGGTCAGCTACGAGCCGGACTGCTGCAGCGGCATCTTCAAGATAACGATCTCGAGCAGCAAAGATCCCCAGAAGGTCGAAAAGAGGATTTTCGAGGTCATCGACAGGATGAAATCGGAGATCGACCCAGAGGAACTCGGACGTTTGCGCGATCACATCGAGCTCAAGCGCCGCAAGGATGCGACGGACAACCAAGCGCTGCTCGACCGCATGGTCGATATAGCCATCGATGGCGCCTCGGTCGACGACCTGGCAATCGAGACGGTAACGCGGGAGGAAATGCTCGCCGCCGCCAGCAAGTACCTGCCGTCGCATCGGCACTCGTATGTGCGGCTCGCGTTGGAAGGGCAGTAGGCGAGCTGCCGCGCCTGAGTGGCGAGTTCACGTGCGTATCGCGGATGCTCCGCTACGTGTCCGACAAGATGGCCACGCAAATCCCAGAACCCGCGACTCGCGTCATCGTTGACGTATCAGGTGACGGCACCGACAATTGCAATCCTGATGAGCTTGCCAGCGCCGTACGCGATGAGCTGGCCGCCTCCGGAGTTACCATCAACGGCCTCCCCATTCTCGAAGGAGATGAGTTCGGCAAGCTCAAGTCCTGGTATCGAGATAACGTGATCGCTGGACCGGGCGCCTTTCTGATGCCTGCCAATGGGTTCGAGGATTTCGGGCGGGCCATCCGACAAAAGTTCGTCGTTGAAGTGAGCGAGGCCGCTGTTGAAGTGAGCGAGGCCGCTCGCTCATTCAAGCCAGATAAGATGGACAATTGAACTAGAGACGTCCCTCACTCCGGTGCCTGCTGCTGGTGAATAGGTGTCGGGGTCTCTTGTCCTTTAGGCTGCATCAAGTGAACGACGAGCAGAACCCCGAGCAAAAGGCAAAACAAGACGCCCATCCTGAGCCAAATCTCGCGGCCGCTCGGACTTGGCGGGCTAGGCCGTTGAGGTCGCGTCATAGCTGGCTCCTGGCGCGAAGAGACCGTATCGTACTCTGAATTGGGTCATCGGGCCACTTATCGCAAGCGCACCCAAACCCGTTCACGTCACAGCCAGCCGCGCCGTTTGAAGTACCAATAGGGCAAGATGGCCGACAAGATCATGAGGCCAATCGCAAACGGATAGCCCTCTAGCCACTTTAGCTCCGGCATATGCTCGAAATTCATGCCGTAGATCGATGCAACCAGCGTCGGCGGCAGGAAGACCACGGCGGCCACGGAGAAGATCTTGATGATCTGGTTCTGCTGCAGATTGATAAGGCCGAGCGTGGCGTCGAGCAGAAAGTTGACCTTGTTTGACAGGAAGCCTGTCTGATCGGTCAGAGCGACCACGTCGCGATAGAGCGTCTTTACGCGGACCTTCGCATCTCTGCTCGCCTTCTTATCGGTTTGCTCAACGGTCGTGTGGTACGTGAGGACGCGGTTGATGCTGACCAGGCTCTCGCGCACCTTCGTCAAGAGATCCCCATTGCGACCGATCTGCTCCAGAAGCCCTTCGAGGTCGCGCGCCTTCGTCGAGCCGCCTGCGATGCGGCGCTTGCGAAACACTTCACGCGAGATCGTATCGATGTCCATGGCGGTCCGCTCCAGCGCGTCCGCCATGCGGTCGCTCAATGCTTCGATCAGGCTCGCCATGATCTGCTCGCCGCTTGCGCTCGGGACGGCATTTGGTTTCTGCGCGCGGGCGACAAAGTTCGCAAAGGCTTTCGTCTCTTCGTAACGAACGGTGACAAGGGTTTGACCCTTCGGCGCGAAGGTAATCGGGGTCAAAGCCGGGTCGTCGGTGTCGATTTGCGTCACGGCCGCGATGGTCATGAACTCTGCACCATCCTCGCTGTAGAGGCGAGCTGATACCTCGATCTCTTGCATCTCTTCGCGGGTGGGGATCGAAATACCAAGCAGGGCTTCGATCTGCTTCTCTTCGTCGTATGTAGGCTTGAGTAGATCGATCCAAACCGGCGACCCGCCTTCCGGCGCCTCTTTGAGAACGAGACGATCACCGTTGCGGAAATATTTGCGCAACACGGGGCAGGCTCCTCGTAGCGGGCGCCGGCGGACTACCAGCGGGCGATCCCGATCAAATCTCGGTCGAAGACTTAGGCTAATTCACACTAAGGCAAAATGAAGAACGCAAGAGGAGGCGGAGAGTCGTACGGCAGTGTGGCCTTCAGCGTCGTTGATGTGAGTGAGGGCCGTGGCTCCGACAAAGGGTCTCATTGCCGCAATGGCAAGCTCGTGCGCCAGATGAGAACCGCTGGTGACTTCACAAGCCGCCGCCACCAATGCGCCCAAGGCGCAACGCTTGACCGCACTGCCGTCTGTTGGGCCAACCGAAGAACCCATGGCATCCCGCGCGAGTTCGCCCCGACACCAATACCGCTCGTCCTCAATCAGGGCTCGGGCCCTCTCCAGGATCTGAACTTTAACCGGCTTCGACACGGCAATTCTCGTCTCCGCTAGTCCCCACTTGCTGGCTTAACTCAACTCATCGTGCACCGATTGCATACCTACATTTTGCAGGGAAAGTGATGATGCATGGCTCAGAAGGATATGCTCTCGGCACGCGAGCGCCGCCTGCGGCGCGCTGCGGCGCGCAAGGGACTTGCAATTCGTAAGGCGAGCCGCGGCCAGGATCGCGGTCGATACTTTGTTGTCGATCCAGACTTTGGCGGGCCAATCCGCTCGCACAGCCGCACATACCCCTATTCGTTCTCGCTAGAAGAAGCTGAGAAATATATTGCCGAATAGAACCGACCGATAGTGGCTTGAATCGCGGGCGCAACGCTATCAAAGGGCCGCGCCGACAGCCTTACTGGAAGCGAGACTCAATGGTCGTTACCAAGCGGAAGACCTCGCGTGATGTGAAAAAGCCGACCCGACAGAAGAAAGCTCAGCGCTCGAAAGCAACGGCAGCCGGCGCACTCCTGTGACGCCTTCCAGCCGTAAGGGACTGCCTCCTGACTGCGTCACCTGTTGTTAGCGCCGATGGTCTGACGGACCGAACAGCAACGTGTTTTTCCTATCCGGACCCTTACGAGACATTTTCGCCCCTGGGGTGGTTCCTGCGGAACTGTGCGCCCTCCCTGCCGTTCTATGTTAAATCCGACCCCGTTACCCCCTGTAATTACGGCAAAATCCGGCTTTGATTGCGGCAAAATTGGGCGTACAAACGGCAGCTTTAATGAGTAAGTAGGCATCATGCTAGCAACTTCCTCTTCTGAGATCGTCGAGGCGTCCTGCGGTACCACAAATGCGGGAGGGTGCAACGCGCGTGGCATTTCCGAAGCCGCGTCGATCCTTT
>CAVUEM010000022.1:0-4705 GCA_963740475.1 uncultured Alphaproteobacteria bacterium
CGAGCCCGCACCCGGCCGTGGCCGTCACACGTCGAGTGTGTTCTCGCGCTCCCACTGCGTGAAGTGGGACGCATAGTTGTTCCACTCGTCGCCCTTGAGCTTCAGGTAGGCCGCGGAAAACTCCGAGCCGAGCGCGCCCTTGATTTCGTGGTCCTTATCGAAGCTGCGGAGCGCGTCCAGAAGATTGAGCGGGAGCCGCGGCGCGTCCTTTACGGTGTGCCCGAATTGGTACATGTCGATGTCGAGGCGCTTGCCGGGATCGGCTTTCTTGGCGATGCCGTCGAGGCCGGCCGCAATGATTACCGCCTGGAGCAGATAGGGGTTTGCCGCGCCGTCGGGGAGGCGCAGCTCGAAGCGGCCCTTGCCCGGCACGCGCACCATGTGCGTGCGATTGTTACCGGTCCACGTCACGGAGTTGGGCGACCAGGTGGCGCCGGAGAGCGTGCGTGGCGCGTTGATGCGCTTATAGGAGTTGACGGTCGGGTTGGTGATCGCGGCGAGAGCCTCCGCGTGCTTCATGATGCCGCCGAGGAAATTGTAGCCCTGCGGGGAGAGCCCCATCTCGTCGGCCGCGTCGAGGAATTTGTTGGTCGTGCCGGCCTCGTCCCACACCGAGATGTGCACGTGGCAGCCATTGCCGGTGAGGCCAGCGAAGGGCTTGGGCATGAAGGTTGCCCGCAGGCCATGCTTCTCCGCGATCGACTTCACCATGAACTTGAAGAACGAGTGGCGGTCGGCGGTGACGAGACAGTCATCGAAATTCCAGTTCATCTCGAACTGGCCGTTGGCGTCCTCGTGATCGTTCTGGTAGGGGCCCCAGCCGAGCTCCTGCATGTAGTCGCAGATCTCCGAGATCACGTCGTAGCGGCGCATCAGCGCCTGCTGGTCGTAGCAGGGCTTCGAGGCATTGTCCTTGTCGTCGGAGATCGCCGTGCCGTCGGGATTGATGAGAAAATACTCGCACTCGACGCCGGTCTTGATGGAGAGCCCCTGCTTCGCCGCGTCCTCGCGCACCTTTTTCAACACGACGCGCGGCGCCTGGGCGACGAGCTTCTCGTCCATCACGCAGTCGGCGGCCACCCAGGCCACATCCTTCTTCCAAGGAAGCTGAACGAGTGAGGCGGGATCGGGCATGCCGAACAGGTCCGGGTGCGCCGGCGTCATGTCGAGCCAGGTGGCGAAGCCGGCGAACCCGGCGCCGTCCTTCTGCATGTCGCCGATCGCGGAAGCGGGAACGAGCTTTGCGCGCTGGCCGCCGAAGAGATCCGTGTAGGAGATCATGAAATATCGGATGCCACGATCCTTGGCGACCTGAGCCAAATCCACTGTCATCGGTTTCTCCCCAGCCTGTTGAGGTGCTGACTTAGTCTGTTTCCAAAAGCGAAAGGCGCCCATCACAGGTTGCCCTGACCTGGAATCCAGTTGGTGCCCGCGAGCGGAACGCGCGCCATGGCCGCCGCCTCGATCGTGAGCGCGCAGAGATCCTCAGGCTCGAGGTTGTGGACGTGGTTGTGACCCGCGGCGCGGGCGATCGTCTGGAGCTCGAGCGTCATCACCTTGAGATAGTTGGCGAGCCGGCGCCCGGCACGCACTGGATCGAGACGGCGCGCAAGCTCGGGGTCCTGCGTCGTGATTCCGGCGGGATCGCGCCCCTCGTGCCAGTCGTCGTAGGCGCCGGCCGTCGTGTGTAGCTTCTGGTACTCGCCCTCGAGCGCGGGATCGTTGTCGCCGAGTGCAACCAGCGCCGCAGTCCCGATCGAGACGGCGTCGGCACCGAGGGCCAGCGCCTTGGCCACGTCAGCCCCGCTCCTGATCCCGCCCGAGACGATGAGCTGCACCTTGCGGTGCTGCCCCAGGTCCTGGAGCGCCTGCACGGCCGGGCGGATGCAGGCGAGCGTCGGCTGGCCGACGTGCTCGATGAAGACCTCTTGCGTCGCCGCGGTGCCGCCTTGCATGCCGTCGACCACGACCACGTCGGCGCCGGCCTTGACCGCGAGCGCCACGTCGTAATAGGGGCGCGCGCCGCCGACCTTGATGTAGATCGGCTTCTCCCAGTCGGTGATCTCGCGCAATTCGAGAATCTTGATCTCGAGATCGTCGGGGCCCGTCCAGTCGGGATGGCGGCACGCCGAGCGCTGATCGATCCCCTTGGGGAGGGTGCGCATCTCGGCGACGCGATCGGAAATTTTCTGCCCGAGCAGCATGCCCCCGCCGCCGGGTTTGGCGCCCTGGCCGACCACGACCTCGATGGCATCCGCCTTGCGCAGGTCGTCGGGATTCATGCCGTAGCGCGAGGGGAGGTACTGGTAGACGAGCGTTTTCGATTGCTCGCGCTCCTCGGGAGTCATGCCACCGTCGCCGGTGGTGGTCGACGTGCCGGCGAGGTTCGCGCCCCGGCCCAGCGCTTCCTTCGCGTTGGCCGACAGCGAGCCGAAGCTCATGCCGGCAATCGTGATCGGGATCTTGAGCTCGATCGGCTTCTTGGAGTGGCGCGTCCCGAGCACGACGTTGGTCGCGCAGCGCTCGCGGTAGCCCTCGAGCGGATAGCGCGACATGGAGGCGCCGAGAAAGAGGAGATCGTCGAAATGGGGTACCTTGCGCTTCGCCCCGCCGCCGCGGATGTCGTAGATGCCCGTCGTCGCGGCGCGGCGAATTTCGGAGAGCGTATAGTCGTCGAAGGTCGACGACTTGCGCGGCGTTGTCGGCGGATTCTGGTACGTCATCAGTAGGCGTCCGCGTTGTCGATGTTGAAGTTGTAGAGCTTGCGCGCCGAGCCGTAGCGCCTGAACTCGTTCGTCTTCACGCCGTTCACTCCGGCTTGCTTCAAGAGCGCTTTGAGCTGCTCGTGGTGCTCGGGCCTCATGTCCTTCTCGATGCAGTCGGCGCCGAGGCTCTTCACCTTGCCGCGCACGTAGAGGCGCGCCTCGTAGATGGAATCGCCCAAGGCGTCGCCCGCGTCGCCGAGGACGACGAGGTTGCCGGTCTGCGCCATAAAGGCCGACATATGGCCGATATTCCCCCGCACGATGATATCGATGCCCTTCATCGAAATGCCGCAGCGCGAGGAGGCGTTGCCTTCGATGACGAGGAGCCCGCCGCGCCCCGTCGCGCCCGCGTACTGGCTCGCATCGCCTTTGACCACGACCTTGCCCGACATCATGTTCTCGGCCGCACCCGGCCCCGCCGAGCCATGCACGACGACGGTCGCCTGCTTGTTCATGCCCGCGACGTAGTAGCCCACGGGCCCGCGGATATCGACTTGGATGGGCGCATCGACGCCGACGGCGACCGCATGCTGGCCGCGCGGGTTCAAGACCTCCCATTCGATCTCGTTGGTGCCTTGCGTCTGGCGGTGCAGCTCATCGTTGAGCTCGCGCAGCGGGGTCTTGGCGAGATCGATCGAGCGCATGATCAGGCTGCTTTCCTCTCCCAGAAGTAGACGGTCGCGGGCTCGGGCTCCCACACTTTCGCCGCATCGATCCCGGGCAGGCCGGCGAGCGCCCGGTACTCGGAGCCGAAGGCGACGTAGCGGTCGGTCTCTGCCATCACCGCCGGCTTGCAGGCGATCGGATCGCGCAGCACGCCGAAGCCGTTCTTGGTGCCGACGACGAAGGTAAAGAAGCCGTCGAGATCGTCGAGGCACTTCTTCAGCGCCTCGCCGAGATTGAGACCCTGGCCCATGCGCCACGTGAGATAGGCCGCCGCCACTTCCGTGTCGTTGTCGGTTTCGAACGTCATGCCGTCGTGGATGAGCTCGCGGCGCACGTTGTTGTGGTTCGAGAGCGAGCCGTTGTGCACGAGGCACTGATCGGGACCGGTCGAGAACGGGTGCGCGCCGAGCGTGGTCACGGCCGAACTCGGTCGCCATGCGCGTGTGGCCGATGGCGTGCGTGCCGGTCATCCCCGCAAGTTCGAAGCGGCGCGAGACGTCGGTCGGGCGCCCCACTTCCTTGTAGATCTCGATCGCCTCACCCGCACCCATGATGCGCACGCTTGGATGATCGGCCTGCAGCGCCGCGCGCACGGCCGCGGCCTTCGCTGCCGGCACCGTCAGCACCGCGTGCGTCGATCGCACCGAGATCGAGATCTTCGCGCCGGTCGACTTCGAGAGCGCGGCGGCGAGCTTACGAAAATCGCGCTCGGGCTGCGCCGATTGGACCGTGATCTTGACCTTGCCTTTGGTCGGGGTCCCATAGATCGCGAACCCGGCCGAGTCCGGCCCGCGATCGCACATGGTCGAGAGCATGCCCGCGGTCAGAGCGCCCAGTTTGCCTTCCAGGCGCGCGTCCTTCATGAAAAGTCCGACAATTCCGCACATCAAGTCCGCTCCGATGTAAAAAGCGTTCAATTTCTAGCAAGGCCGTAGCCGCCGATCAACGATGGCGAATATAATATTCCTGCCAGGAAACTCAACGCCCAGCCCGTTCCGATGTAAGGCGTCAGAGCGCGCATTGGTCTCGGCACCAGTCCTGGGATGAGCGTAGCAACCCAGCGCCGGATGAAAGACGGCTCGCCCGCAGCCATCTGCCGGCGAGCCGAAAATAAACCGTCTGCCAGCGGCGCGCAGCAGCACGCGCCGCCCGCAGTTTTCGTCAGTATCTGTCGATCGCGGCTTTTGCCTTGGCCCGATCGGCTTCCACGGCCCTCCTCAACTCACCGCTTTCGAAGCCGGTCTGCCAGACGTGCCACAAGATCCAGAAGGCGA